>JACKPZ010000001.1 GCA_024233135.1 Akkermansiaceae bacterium
GTCGACCCCGGGCCGGGATTTCACGGATGCCACGGATTTCCGAATCCGGGTCCATCCGTGCATTCCCTGTCATCCGTGGTTTGATCAGCTCCAACCTGGCAGGCGGGCGAAACCATCGTGCCTATACCAGCGTCCCCTCGGTGACGCCGAGTTTCTCCTGGGCGGAGACGCGGCGGAGGATGCCGTCGGGGGACTCGGCGCCGGAGATGAGTTTTTGATAGGCGCGGATGGTGGCGCGGGCGGCGGCATCGTCCTCGTCGAGGAGTTCGATGCGGAAGCGGCGGAGGCCGGCGGCGAGGAGGGCGGGGAAGAAGCGGGCGCCGGTCTGGGCGCGGCCGTTGAAGAGGGTGTTGCGGCAGCCGACATCGGCGTGCAGGCGGTGGAGCTGGCCGACGCGATCGCGCAGGTGGACGACGTGTTTCTCGCAGGGCCGGCCGCAGTCCTTGTAGGTGGTGCCTTCGCTGAGGAAGGTGCAGAAGACGCAGTGCTCCATGTGAAACATGGGCATGTGCTGGTGGAGGGTGAGCTCGAACCAGGCGGGCGGCGCGCCGCCCAGCAGATCGAGGACCTGGGAGATGTTGAGGTCGTAGGAGACGGTGAGGAGGTCGAGGTGGTCCTTGAGCAGGGCGGCGGTGATGGGGTTGGCGACGTTGAGCGAGAAGTCGCCGGTTTTGCGGAAGCCGGTGTGGTCGCGGTAGTGATGGAGGGAGGCGAGGTTGCGCAGGAGGACGCCGTCGGGGGCGGCGCGTTCGATGAGTTTGAGATATCCTGTTTCGCCGGGTTTGAGGATGCGCGGGGTGGCGAGGTGGATGGTGGATGTGGGATTTGAAATTTGAGATCTGAAATCCGCGACGGCGTCTTTGTAGCGGCGGGGGTCTTCGAAGTCGCAGTAGACGGTGTCGATGCCAAGGGCGGTGGCGGCGCGGAGTTGGTCGAGGTTGCGGCAGAGGACGGAGAGGACCGCCTGCGGCGGAGTGCCGGGTGCCGCGTGAGAAGTGGGAAGTGGGAGAAGGTCGTGGTGGGTGGCGGAGATGGGGCTTGGCGGTTGGAAACCGCCGCCACTGTCGAGAGCGGCGACGAGGTCGCGGCGGAGCTGGTTGAGGGCGGAGAGGGCGATGTGGCAGGAGCCTTCGAGGCGGTTGTCGAGGGAGGCGAGCTCGAAGCGGGTGTCGCCAAGGCGGCCGAGCTGGGCGCGGAGGGTGGCGGTGTCGAGGGGGCGGGTGGAGGCGTCCTGAAGAGGGATCCCGCTGCGGACGGACACGGTGTCAGATTTCAGGAGGATCGGCTCTCCGGGTTTGCCGGTGATGGTGAGGTGGAGGGGCGTTTTTTTCGCGGCGGGGCGGGCGGTTTTCCAGAAGCGGCGGAGCTCGGAGTCGAGTTTGGGGTCGGAGGTTTTGTAGAGTGTCTGGCCGGGCTGGATGCGGGAGAAATCGAGCCCGCTGTGGGTTCGGTGGAAGACGAGGCGGTCACCCTCGAGTTTCCAGATGCGGGCGCCTTGTTCGTGGTCGCGGTTTTCGCCGGCATCGAAAACGACGCCGTCGCCGGCGGCGATGGGGGTGGCGCTGCGGCGCGAGAGTTTCACCCAGCCGTTGCCGGTTTCCGAGACCTCGCCTAACAAAGGTCCGCGTTTCTTCCCGAAGCGGCCGTGGGTGAGATAGGGATGGTTCGTTCCCGCGAGCCAGCCGGTGGAGAGGCCGCGGGAGAAGGTCATCTCAAGCGAGTAGCGGTCGGCATTCGTGATCGGGGATGGTGGATCGGGGATGGTGGATGAAGATAGGCAGGCGTCGAGAGCCTTGCGATAGACGCGGGTGACGGCGGTGACGTACTCCGGCGACTTGAGGCGGCCTTCGATTTTGAAGGATTTCACGCCGGCGCGGAGGAGGTCCGGGATCAGGTCGACGGCGGCGAGGTCCTGCGGGCTGAGCAGGTAGCGGACTTCGCCGAGGTCGCGGGTTTCTCCGTCGACGACGATTTCGTAGGGCATGCGGCAGGCCTGGGCGCATTCGCCGCGGTTGGCGCTGCGCTGGCCGAGAGACTCGCTGGTGAGGCACTGGCCGGAGTAGGCGACGCAGAGCGCGCCGTGGACGAAGACTTCGAGCGGCGCGCCGTTTCCGCGGAAGGATTCGAAGCGCTCGATTTCCCGAACGGACAGCTCGCGGGCGAGCACGGCGCGTTCGAGCGGGAAGAGCGACTCGACGAACGCGAGACCTTCCGGCGAGGTGATGGTCATCTGGGTGGAGGCGTGCAACTCGACATCCGGCGCGACGGTGCGGGCGAGCTTGGCGAGGCCGAGGTCCTGGATGATGAGCGCGTCCACGCCGGCGGCGGCGATGCGGCGGAGCTGCTCTTCGGCGGCGGCGAGTTCGCTGGTGAAGACGAGCGTGTTCATCGTGACGAAGCCGCGCACGCCGTGGTCGTGCAGGTATTTCATCAGCTCCGGGAGGTCGTCTTCGGTGAAGTTGTCGGCGCGCAGGCGGGCGTTGAATTTCGACAGTCCGAAGTAGATGGCATCCGCCCCGGCGGCCACGGCGGCGCGCGCGCAGTCCCAGTTTCCCGCGGGGGAAAGCAGCTCGGGAGTCGGATCGTGGGGCGCGGCGGGCATGGCGGAAGAAAACACGGGGGGCGGACGAGGAACAGGCGGGAATTGGCGTTTCCGGGGCGGGAAAAAAGCGCTGCAACTTCCGAAATCAAGTGCGGTTTCATCGCCATGCTCCCAAAAGCGGAAAACCACTGGACCCTCAACGAAGCGGCGCACCTGCTGAACCGCGCGGGCTTCGGCGGCAGCCCCGACGAGATCCGCGACCTGCATGCGATGGGACGGCACAAGGCGGTCGAGCACCTGCTGAATGCGAAGGACGATGCGGATTTCCTGCCGTTGCCGGACTGGGCGGAGCCCGAGAAGGCGATGGAAGACGCCCGCGAGTTCGCCTCGATGCGCCGCAAATACCGGCAGGAAATGCGGGACGCCTCGAGCGAGGAACTGGAGAAGAAACGCAGGGAGGCGTTCAAGAGCATCCAGAAGATGAGCCGCGAACGCGGCATCGAGGCGCAGGGCTGGTGGTTCCGCCGCATCCTCCGGACGAAGGCTCCGCTGAGCGAGAAGATGACGCTTTTCTGGCACGACCATTTCGCCACCTCGATCCAGAAGGTGAAGCAGCCGGTGCTGATGATCCGCCAGAACGAGATGTTCCGGAAACACGCGCTGGGGAGTTTCCATGAACTCACCGCGGAGGTCGTCGAGGACCCGGCGATGATGCTCTACCTCGACACGCAGAACTCGAAGAAAGGAAAGCCGAACGAGAACTTCGCCCGCGAGGTCATGGAGCTCTTCACCCTCGGCGAGGGCAACTACACGGAGGAGGACATCCGCCAGGCGGCGCGCGCGTTCACCGGCTATCAACTCAACCGATTCAACGGCGAGGTCTCGCTGAACCAACGGCAGTGGGACGACGGGGAGAAGACGGTGTTCGGGAAAAGCGGAACATTCAACGGGAAGGACATCGTCGCGCTCATCTTCGAGAAACCGGAGGCGGCGCGTTTCATGACCCGCAAGCTGTGGGAGTTCTTCGTGTATGAGAACCCGGCGGACGGCCCGATCGACGCGCTCGCCGGGGCGTTTCAGAAAAGCGGATTCCGCGTGAAGCCGCTGCTGCGCGAGATCTTCCTGTCGCGGGAGTTTTACTCGGAAGTAAGCATCCGCTCGCAGATCAAGTCGCCGGTGCAGTTCACGGTTTCGCTGCTCAAGCAGTTGGAAATCGAGAGCCCGCCGCCGGGTTTCCCGATCACCGCGCAGCAGCAGCTCGGGCAGACTTTGTTCCTGCCACCCAACGTCGCCGGCTGGGACTGGGGCCAGGCGTGGATCAACACCAACACGCTGCTCACGCGTTACAACCTCGCGGGTTTCCTCACCAAGGGCACCGACAATCCGATGGTTGCCAAGGGCGCCGGATCGAAGGTCGCCAAGAAATTCTCCGGCAAGGGGATGAAGGAACGTGCCGCGCGCGGCTGGGACGGCCCGGATTACGAACAGATCGCACCGCGCTCGCTGCGCGACAACCCGGAGGAACTCATGGACGCGCTGGTGTTCCGTTTCTTCCAAGGTCCGGTGCCGGACAAGGCGCGCACGTCGTTCATCGAATACGCCATCTCCAAGAAAGGCGCCATCTTCACCAACAAGGAAACCGCCGAGCTCTGCCACCTGATGCTCAGCACTCCCTACTACCAACTCTGCTAGACACACCGCCATGCACACCCGTCGTGAATTCCTCCGTTCGACCGTCCTCGGTGCCTCCGCGGCATGGACCGTGCCGATGTTCGTCGAGCGCACCTTCGGCCAACTCCACAACGCCGCCAAGGACCTCGCCGTCCAGCCGGTCACCGGCAAGGACGACACCATCCTCGTCGTCCTCCAGCTCGCCGGCGGAAACGACGGCCTCAACACGCTGGTCCCCTACGCCGACGACGCCTACCACCGCGCCCGCCCGCGTCTGGCGAAAAAGCAGAAGGATCTCATCCAGCTGAGCGACTACGTGGGACTCAACTCCGCGATGCCTTTCCTCGGCTCGATGTTCAAGGACGGCGACCTCGGCATCGTGCAGGGTGTCGGTTATCCGAATCCGAACCGCTCGCACTTCGTTTCCACCTCGATCTGGGAAACGGCGGACACCAACAACCGCTCGAACACCGGATGGCTCGGGCGCTTCTTCGACAACGCCTGCACGGGCGCGGACCCGACCGTCGGGATCAGCTTCAACAAGACCCAGCCGGAATCCTTCGGCGCCAACCGGAACCCGGGCGTCTGCCTCAACTCGCCCGAACTCTACCGCTGGATCCACGGCGGCGGCGAACAGGCGCAGGCCGAGGAGTTCTTCGCGAAACTCAACCAACCGGACGACGATGAACCGGTGGACGGAGCCTCCATCGACATGCCGGCAGGCGGAAAACCCGGCGGCATCAGCGGGGAAACGAACCTCGCGTTTCTCGAACGTGTGGCGCTCGACGCGCGCGTCAGCTCGGACAAGATCCTGGAGATCGCCGCGAAACACAAAACCAAGGTGCGCTATGACGGCACCCCCGTTTCGCGAAACCTGAACCTCGTCGCCCGCATGATCGCCGGCGGCATGCCGACGCGCGTGTACTACGTGAGCCACGGCGGCTTCGACACGCACAACCAACAGGTCAACTCACACGACCGCCTGCTCGGCCAGCTCGACACCGCATTGAAATCGTTTTTCGCCGACCTCAAGGAGCAGGGCAACGACAAGCGCGTGGTGCTCATGACCTTCTCCGAGTTCGGCCGCCGCGTCGCGGAAAACGCCAGCGCCGGCACCGACCACGGCAAGGCCTCGTGTTTGTTTGTCGCCGGTCATGGAGTGAAGGGCGGCCTTTTCGGCAAGTATCCGAGCCTCACCGACCTGCACCAAGGCGACATCCAGCACACCGTGGACTTCCGCAGCGTCTATGGTTCGCTTCTGGCCGACTGGCTCCGCGCTCCGGACCTCAAGCCGATTCTTGGCGCGAGCTATCCGAAACTCGGGATCATCGGGGCGTAGGAATCGACACGGCCCGCCCGTTCCGCTTCGATCGCGCGCATGTCGGATGGCGCGTTGCTTTTGCTGGGGGTCGCAGGCCCGGACCTGACGCCGGGCGAAGCGGCGTTGTTCCGGAGAATCCAGCCCGCGGGATACATTCTGGCCACACGCAACATCGTCTCGCCGGAGCAAACGCGGAAGCTCACCGACGACCTGCGCGGACTCCACAACGAGATGCCGATCCTCGCGATCGACGGGCGCGAGGGAGCGACACGAAACATCGCTGCAATGGCGCCCTCCGCCCCGGCGCTCGCCCGGCGCGCGGACATGGGACTCATCGCCGATGCCGCGATGCATACCGCGGACCTGCTGCGCTTGCTCGGAATCAACATGAACCTCGGGCCCGTGCTCGACCTCGACCATTTCCCCGACGCCGCGGACGGGCACTCGTGGGGACGCGACCCGCAACGGGTGATCGACCGCGCCGGACATTGGAACCGCTGGATGCGCAAACGTTCGGTCGCGAGCTGTGCGATGCATTTCCCCGCGGGAGGACGTGCGCCGGCCGATCCGCTTCGCGTCCCACCCTCGTCGGACGCCGGCATCCCGGAACTGATGCGCGAGGACGTGATCCCCTACACCGCCCTGATGCCGGAACTGGACGCGATCCTGGTGGCGCACGCGGAGTTTCCAGCGATCGATCCGGACTTTCCCGCATCGTTCTCAAAACGGATGATCCAGGGTTTTCTCCGCGGCCAACTCGGTTTCGACAAACATCTCGTGCTCACGGACGATCTCGACACGGACGTGATCGCGAACCGTTACCGCCGCGGCGACGATGTGCGGATGGCGATTGAGGCGGGCAACGATCTGGCGATGATCGGCCAACTCACGGACACCGCGGAGGAAGCGGCCAAGGCGCTGGCCGCCCTGCCGCACCGGGTCCGCGACGACGCGGAGGAACGGGTCGAACGATTCCGCCGCAAGAAACTCCGCGGCCCCCTGGCGTGGAGCCAGGAAACCTGGCGCAAGACCACGCGCACGCTCGAATCCCTGGCGGCGGAGTTTTCTCCAGAGACCGAAAACCCGGCGGCCGGCTCCTGAGAGTGAAGGAAGCGGGTGACCGTAGAGTTTCAATTTTCCTGAATAATTTCGTGCGGTGCCCGTCCGATTGTTTACATTGGCGCCGAAAAATCCGCCATCCACACACTATGAAATCCCTCCTCACTTCCTTCGTCGCCGTCGTGGCGGCCTTGATCGTGTTTCAACCATCCGAGGCGCGCGCGACGAAAGTGACTCTCGATGGTTCCGGCTACTACGAGCTTGGCACGAAATTCAAATTCTACGGCAGCGGCGTGAAACAAAGCGGCCGCTACCGCCGTCTCGGCGCGGACTACTACCACAAGTCCGTGATCGGCATGGACTGGATCACCAACCGGTCCCGCAGCCGCAGCGGATACCTCAGCTTCGAGTTCTGGGCGATGCCCTACTACGGTGCCGACAAGGGCGTCGTCCTGATGACCCGCGGGCTCGATCCACTCCGTGGCGGATCATATTATTTCGAGAAAGCGCGTGACGGCTGGGCGATCTTCCTCGACCGCCGCCGATTCCCGGAAATCAACCTTTGGGAACTCACCGGACGCCGTGGTTGGAAATTCCGCGACGCGCTTTCCTTCCGCCGCAAAAACGTCCTCTGACGGAAAACCTCACCCGTGCCGGGATCCGCCCGCAGCGGTCCCGGCATCTTCGTGTCCGCTTCGTTCATGAAAGTCCTCCCCGCCACCATCGCAGCGCTGGTCATCGCACTCGGTTCCGGATTCATCGGCTATCAAATCGGGCGCGGCACGCCGTCGCCGGTTCCATCCGGGGATGACGGCACGACGGTTTCCTCTTCCTCCGGAAAACGTTCCCCCCGTCCCGCCGCGACGGGTTTCCGCAAAGCCGACATCCCCGCGTTCCGCGCGAAGCTCGCGGAGGAAGGAAATCCGCTCAACCGGTTCCGCGACGCGCTTGAGCATCTGGAAGGATGGGTCGCGGCGGATCCGGCGGATGCCTTGGAATGGCTCCGGGAACAACCCCGCAGCGAACGACGCGACGAGGTCATCGGCATCGCCCTCAGCCAATATGCCGAACAAGATCCCAAAGCGGCGGCCATCTGGGCCGAGGCGAATCTGAGCGGCAACGATCTGAACAACACGCTCCTGCTCATCATCGAGGAGTGGGCCGTTCAAGACGGAGCCGGAGCCGCGGATTGGCTCAACTCCCGGCCGCAGTCGCATGAACGCGACGCCGCTCTCGAAGGCACGCTTTTCACATGGGCCGCCAACGAACCCGAAGCGGCGGTCGCGTATATGGAGCAGCACCCCGGAGAGGGAGAGCTTTCTTCGATCCTCCGCTACGCGACGTTCGCCGGATGGGCGAAAACCGATCCGGAAAACGCCGTCCGGGCCAGTCTGCAGTCGAGCCGCCTCCATCAGGACCCGGAGCAGTTCGCCAACACGCTGGCGAACTGGGCGACCATCGACCTTCCCGCCAGCAGCGACTGGCTGCTCGCCAATTTGAGCGACGGCCCGGAACGCGCCGCGGCCGTGATTGAGATCGCGGGAATGTATGCCGACCAGTCGCCCGAATCCGGGATCGCATGGCTCGACCGTCTGAAACCCGGAAAGGAAACGGAGTCCGCCGCGAACAAGCTGATCAGCGAATGGGCGTCATCCGACCCCGCCGCCGCAGCCGATTGGGCGGTGAAGCAGAAATCCGCCACGCTCACGGACGAAACGATCCGCGAAATCACCCACGGGTTTCTCATCCGCGATTCCGAGCGCTTCGAATCCTGGCGTGCGACGCTGCCCGAGGGGCCGCTGAAGAGTTATGCGGATCTGGTCGCCGAGGCGTCCATGGATGATGATGAAGAGGACGCCGAGTGACCCCCGCGCCCGGAAGTCACTCGGCGGATTCCTCCGGACGTTCGGTCTGGCAGTTCCAGCATTCGCCGAAGGTGCCCTCGATCTCCTCACCGCATGCCGGGCAGGTCCATGGTGAACCTTCCGGAATCTCCCGGCAGTGGTACGGCTTCAGGATTTCCAACGCACGCCCGTAGTCCCCGTCTTCCAGCACCCACAACTCCGGGAAAACCTGCTGGAACGGAATCTCGCCCGCGGCCGCGCCGGCACCAACGTTCTTGACGAAGGTCGGGATGCCGGCCGAGTTGAGGATCGACTCGTAATGACCGACCCGGGCGAACTCGATGTTTTCGTAGATCTTTCGCATGACGACACTCCTCGACCACGGGCGGAAACCGTTAGATCACACCCAGTTCTCGACCTGTTTTCACGAACGCTTCGATCCCCTTGTCGAGTTGCTCCCGGGTGTGGGCCGCGCTGATCTGGGTGCGGATCCGCGCGGTGCCCTTCGGCACCACCGGAAAGAAGAAACCGATCGCGTAGACCCCGTGTTCGAGCAGACGGTCGGCGAATTTCTGGGACAGAGCGGCGTCGCCCAGCATCACAGGTGAGATCGGATGATCCTTGCCTGCGATCGTGAATCCGGTCTGCGCCATCGCGTTCCGGAAATACTCCGTGTTTTCCTTCACCCGGTCCGCCAGTTCAGTGGACGCCTCCAACATTTCGAACACCTTCAGCGAGGCGGCAACGATCGGGGGCGCGATCGTGTTGGAGAACAGATACGGGCGCGACCTCTGGCGAAGGAGATCGATGACCTCCTTCTTTCCCGAGGTGTAGCCTCCGGATGCACCGCCAAGGGCCTTGCCGAGGGTGCCGGTCGTAAGGTCGATCTTCCCGAAGAGACCGCAATGTTCATGGGTGCCGCGTCCCCGGTCTCCGAGGAAACCGGTCGAATGGCAATCGTCGAAATGAACGACCGCTCCATATTTCTCCGCAAGGCGGTGAACTTCGTCGAGCCGCGCGATGATGCCGTCCATCGAAAACACTCCGTCCGTGGTGATGAGTTTGAACCTCGCCCCCGCGGCGTCGGCTTCCTGGAGCTTAGTCTCCAGATCCGCCATGTCGTTGTTCGCATAGCGGAATCGTTTCGCTTTGCACAGCCGCACCCCATCGATGATGGATGCATGGTTCAGCGAGTCCGAAATCACTGCGTCCTCCTCTGAAAGCAAGACCTCGAACAAACCGCCGTTGGCATCGAAACACGACGGATAGAGAATCGTGTCCTCCGTGCCGAGGAATCGCGAGATCGTTTCCTCGAGCTGCTTGTGAAGCGTCTGCGTGCCGCAGATGAACCGCACGGACGCCATGCCGAAGCCCCAGCGGTCCACGGCCTGCCGCGCCGCGGCGACCACCTCGGGATGATCGGCGAGACCGAGGTAGTTGTTCGCGCACATGTTGATCACCGTGCGGCCGTCCTTGAGCCGGACGGTGGAGTCTTGTGGCGAATCGATCAGGCGCTCGCGTTTGTAGAGGCCGGCACCTTCGATTTCCGAAAGAGTGGAACGAAGAACAGAAAGCAATGAATCCGAAAACATGACGACCTCAGGATGCACATCCGGACGGCGCTGCAAACGGAGAAATCCACCTTCGAACCGTCAGCCACCGAGATCGCGGGCGCTCCACACGACATCCCGCAGTGGAGAAGCCCGCCCCCTCATCCGGCGGGCTCCGGTCGTCCGTTTCGGCCCGAATCTCTCACGACTGGCGCGGAAGACGGTTTCGATGAATTCCCTCGAGCCGATCGCCCCTCCGGCAGTGAAGTGACGCACACGGCCGCGCAAGGTCTCATCGAGATCCGCCGGTTGGGGCAGACCCTGCAAGTGACCTCGCAGCAGGAGATTCCGGTAGGCCCGGGAGGTTTCGCTGTCCCATTTCGTGACTCCGCCAACCCGGGCTTCGCCCAATCCCATCACTCGGGCCAAACCCGCCCTCGCAGGCTCGACTTCCCTTCGCCCCGCCTTCCCGGTCGCCTCTCCATAGCTGCTCCATCGGTATGCGCCCGGGTCGGGAACGATCCCCGCGCGCACCGGATTCAGGTCGATGTACGCCGCAACCACACGGGCGGCGGCGGCATCTTCGACGATCACGCTCCGGAATTTGTCTTCCCACAGGTTGCCGGTTCTCGACTCCCTGCGGTTGAACCATTGGGTGAAACGCTGCAGCAGCGTCTTCATGAACTCGCTCAGGTCGTGCATCCGGCGCAGGTGGCGCGCGCGAGTCTCCTCCACCTGACGGCGGGTTCCGGTTCCTGATTCCACCGCTTGTCTCGCCGCCTCCAGCTCCTGGCCGAAGATCTCTGCGCCACCTTTCCCGTATAGGGCCGCGACTCTGCAAAGCAATTCCGCGTCATCCACCCCGCCTTCCGCCGCCGGCGTCACTTCCAGAAGAATGTGGATGTGGTTGCTCATCGCGCAATAGGCGAGAACCCGGCAGCCGGAATATCGCTCCACCCGTCTCATGAGTTGCCGGAACATCTCCTTTTCATCCGGCCCGAAGGCAAAGCGCCGGTCAACCACGCGCGAAACGCAATGGTAAATCGCCGGCTTCCCCGTCCCGCTCCACGGCACAATCCATCGTTTCCGAGCCATGCGGAAATCCCAGCAGCACGCCGTATCATCCGCAAGCAAAAACCTGATAAAAGGAGACTCCATTTATTTGTTTTCTGGTGCGATAGGTTTTAGTTGCCTCACGGAATTTCCGTGAATTAGGCTGCCCGCCCCGACCCTTTGTAGCGCCTGTTGCCCGGCGGACGATCCGAGAAGCTGGCGAAGGGCCGGCCAATCGCATTTCCGAAGCCGACGATGAATCCTGACAGAGCCACCCTGAATTTCCTCAACAGTTTTCCGGAGGAAGCGCGCAAGCGAGGCGAGATGCTCCAGAAAGACGGAGCGGTCACCCAGATTTTCGGAAACCACCTATTCATCCAAGGGCGGGTGGAGGACGAGACGGGGACCTTCCGTACCAGCCTCAGGCTCCAGGGAAACCGTTGGTTCGGTTCCTGCACGGCGGAGGACGAGACGGTTTCCGGCGCGTGCCAGTATGCGACGATGATGGAGCGGATGCACCGGGGCGAGGACCTGCCGGAATCCCCCAACGAGTTCGACGACACGCCGATCCTGGACATCATTGAGGACAAGCTCGGGCGGGAACTCGATGACAAGGAGGCCGACTTCGTCACGAAGATCGAAAAGCGCTACCGGCGTTATGTGATCGAGGGCGAGCTTCACGACCACGACATGGTGCGGATCACCCCGCGTTGGGAGATCACAACCTACGAGCCTCTTGAGCTGTGGCCGATGCCGCCGGGCGACATTCTCGAGTTCTGGAACTACATCGCCTACGCCTTTTTCAAAAAGAAGCTCCCCTATCCGGAGTTCATGAACGTGATCACCGATCTCGGCCACGTTCAGAAGAAAATGGCGGACTGGGAGCAGGAACGAGAGGTTGCCGCTTGGTATGACCGGATCGAACAGGTCAACGAGCGTCCGCCACAAGACGAGCCGGTGACCGTGGAATTCCGGTTGGTGGCCACGATCAACGAGGCGCGGCTGGAGGCACGTGAGCACCGGTCACAACCGGGTCCCTGGATCCAGTTGCGCGAGAAAAACGAGATCGAGCAATACGTTTCCCTGCACCATGAGGGGGCCCTGCTGATGGACGCTCCGAGCCAGACGCTTTGGGAACATTTCCTCGCGTACTTCCGCAAACACGGCGACACGACCCTCGACTTCGATCAGGAGGAATCCTGCCGTTTCATGAACCGGATTTTCCGGCAGCCGGCGCTCAAAGGCTACATCGTCAATCTGGACGAAAGGGACTTCAAGGTGGTCGAGGAGGCGCTGCGCTGGGTCTGCGAGGACGATCCATACGACGCCAAGAGTTTCGCCCTCCAGCTCGTGACCGCGGCGGGGGAGAACGTCTCGCACTCGGTGCGCCTGCTGCCGGGCCGGAAGGAACTCTATCAATCCGACGAAACGGTGTTCCCGGGTCCTCCCCGTTGGCTCGAGGATACCGACGTCATGCCGCGTTATCTGATCCCCAGGCGGGTGATCGACTCGCTCGAGGGCGTCGAATTCCTCCGCAAGATCGGTGCGTCGCTGCCGGAGTCGCTGAAGAAACGCGTTGTCGATCTCGAACTCAAACCCCGGTTCGAGATGAAGCTCGTCGCCGGCCTGACGGCGGCGGAGACAGAGCACCTGGTCATCGACGTGTCCGCGGTGGAAACCAAGGGCCGTCGCACCGAGCGGCTGACGAAAGAAGGATGGGAACTCGCGGAGCAACAGCCGGTGAAGGGCAAGCAGCTCCTCCGCTTCGCTCGCGAGGCCCTTTATCCAGTCCCCGCGATCCTCGACGAAATGGGGCTCAGCTACGACGAGAAGCTTGGGTCGTTCAAAGCGCGGATCACCAAGCAGTTTCCCGAGAAGTTCGCGGAATGGATCGACACGATGCCAAAGAGCGTCGATCTCGACATCGACCTGCGTCTCAAGTCGATCCTCGCCGACCCGGTCACGGCGGCCGTCCGCTTCGAAGTGGTTGGGCAGGACATCGACTGGTTCGATTTGCGGATCGTCATCGACGTCCAGGGGGTGAACCTCAGCAAGGCGCAAATCCGCCAGTTGGTGGCGGCGCGCGGCGGTTACGTGCGGATGGACGACGGCTCGTGGATGCGCCTCGAGATCAAACTCGACGCGGACCAGCGCGAGGCGGTCACCCGTCTGGGTCTCGACCCATTCGATCTATCCGGCGAGACGCACCGGATGCACGCCCTGCAGCTTGCCGACCCGAAGGCGGCGGAGGTTTTCGATCCGAAGGCGTGGGAACGGATCAAGAACCGCGCCGGCGATATCCAACTCGAAGTCAACCCGGACGTTCCGAAGAAGCTCAACGCCACCCTGCGCCCCTATCAGGTGGATGGCTTCAAATTCCTCGCGTATCTGGCGGTGAACAACTTCGGCGGCATCCTCGCCGACGACATGGGTCTGGGCAAAACCCTGCAGTCGCTCACCTATTTGCTTTGGCTCTTCGACGAACACAAGAAGACCAAGGGACCGAAGAAACCCGCGCTCGTGGTCTGCCCGAAGTCGGTTCTCGACGTGTGGGCCAGCGAGGCGAACAAATTCGCTCCCGGCCTCACGGTGCGCATCCTCAAGAACCGCGACGATATCGACATCGACTTCATCCAGAACAAGATCGACATCCTCGTTCTCAACTATGCCCAGTTGCGCGTCTGCGGTGAGGAATTGAACCAGCTCAAGTGGCTCACGGTCATTCTCGACGAGGGCCAGCAAATCAAGAACCCGGACTCGAAGGCGGCCAAGTGCGCGCGGGAACTCGATTCTCAAAACCGCTTGGTCCTCACCGGCACGCCGATCGAGAACCGCCTTCTCGACATGTGGTCGCTGATGGCCTTCGCGATGCCGGGGGTGCTGGGATCACGCGCGTATTTCAAGAAACGCTTCGACAAGCGGAAAGACCCGCTCAGCCAGACGCGGCTCGCCTCGCGCCTGCGGCCGTTCCTGCTGCGCCGGACGAAACTCCAGGTCGCGCAGGATCTTCCGCCGCGGACCGAAGAAGAGGTCTACTCGAAGATGGAGGGCATCCAGATGGAACTCTACCGCGCGGAGTTGAAACGGATCCAGAAAGCCCTGCTTGGCCTTGATTCCGACGAAGCGGTGAAGAAGAACTCCTTCGCCATCCTCCAGGGCCTGATGAGGCTCCGCCAGATCTGCTGCCATCCCGGTCTGATCGATCCGAAGTATCTCAAGGAGGAATCCGCCAAAATGGAGTCCTTGTTCTATCTGTTGGATCAACTCCACGAGGAGGGCCACAAGGTTCTCGTATTCTCCCAGTTCGTATCGATGCTCGACCTGATCAAGGCCCGCCTCGAACTTGAGAACCGCCCCTACAACTACCTGACCGGACAAACCAAGGACCGGAAGGGCGAGATCGAGAAATTCCAGACCTGCAAGGAGCCTTCAGTATTCATGCTCTCGCTCAAGGCGGGTGGCGCGGGCCTCAACCTGACATCCGCGTCGTACGTGATCCTCTACGATCCCTGGTGGAACCCGGCGGTGGAAAACCAGGCCATCGACCGCACGCACCGGATCGGCCAGAAGAACAAGGTGATCGCCTACCGCCTCCTGACCCGGGACACTGTTGAGGAGAAAATCCGGATTCTCCAACACCAGAAGACCCAGTTGGTCACCAACGTGCTTGGCGACGAGGGCTTCGCGTCCAACCTCGGGCTCGACGATCTCCAGTTCATCCTCACGCACAACATCGACGACGACGAGGATACAAAGTGACGGTTCTGCTCCGGCTCTTCGTTTTCCCAACAAAAAATCGGGAGTCCCTTGAGCGGGACTCCCGATTGGAATTGAGTCGTCAAGGCGATCCGCCGGTTGCTACTCCGGAGTGACCGCTTCATTGGCTTTCTCGACGGCATCCGCCCCGGCGTCCTTGGCGCGCTCGACCGCATCTCCGGTTGCTTGCGCGGCATCGTCCGCCATTTCCTTCACTTTTTCGCCTGCGGCTTCGGCGGATTCACCCGCTTTTTCCATCGCGTCCCGGGTGGCGTCGGCCGCTTTCCCGGCGGCGTCCTTCATCTTGTTGCCGGCGTCTTCCGCGGCCGCCTTGGTTTTGTCGGCCATCTCACCGGCCTTGTCGCCGGCGGCATCCGCCATCTCGCTCATTCCTTCCGCCACCTTGTCGGCGCCCGAGCTCATCTTCTCGCTGACGGTTTCCTCGTCCTTCGGCCCGCAGGCGGAAAATAGAAGCGATGTGAGCGCAATGGAGGTCCAAACGTATGCTTTCATGGTTGGTTTTCTGGTTGGAAACGATCTTCCATCAGACCGTTCACGACATGCTTCCAACAATTTTGCTCCCCTGTCAACCATCCCCGGGGCGCAATCACGGGGTGCGCCCGCCCTCAAATTCGTCACAACCCGTTGATATTCCGAAGGTTTCTCCGCGGCATCCACGATCAGACGGGAGCCGACTCCCGCCTTGACAAAGAACACTGATTCCGCTTGCCTTCGGCGCCGGTCGGTTGATTTGCAACGATTTGCCCCGGGAATCCGTAGGATGGGTTCCTGAACAGGGCGCTGACGGACCGGCGGCCACATTCCCCGGATCCAATAACATCTCCATCGAACACCGGCCGCCGAAGCAGCGGTTCCGGCGCTTCTGATCCGCTGATTTTTCCTGACAACCAACGACTTCATGGACTGGACCTCGCCCATTTGGTACGCCTCGTACATCCTCGTTCTCCTCGGCCTGGCCGGATACGGATCCCATCGATTGATGATTGTGTTCCTGTATCTGAAACACGCCCGCAAGCGTCCCGAGCCGACGCAGCGTTTCAGCGAGCTTCCGCTGGTCACTGTGCAGCTTCCCGTTTTCAACGAAATGCACGTGGTGGACCGCCTGCTCGGCGCGGTGGCGGCGCTCGATTATCCGAAGGACAAGATGCAGATCCAGTTGCTGGACGACTCGACGGACGAAACCGTCGACATCTGCGCCGCCGGGATCGCGCGGCTCCGCGAGGCGGGGTTCGATGCCGAGCACATCCACCGCACCGACCGCACCGGCTTCAAGGCGGGCGCGCTGGAAAACGGAACCCGCACGGCGAAAGGCGACTTCCTGCTCATCCTCGATGCGGATTTCGTCCCGAACCCGGACATGCTCCAGCAGACCATCCACTATTTCGCCGACGAGCGGATCGGCATGATCCAGACCCGCTGGGGTCACCTCAACCGGACTTACAACGTGCTTACGCGCATCCAAGCGATGTTCCTTGACGGTCATCTGGAGCTTGAGCAGACCGCGCGCAACCGGTCGGGCCGCTTCTTCACCTTCAACGGCACCGGCGGCATCTGGCGGAAATCCTGCATCGCGGACGCAGGCGGCTGGGAACACGACACCCTCACCGAGGACATGGATCTCAGCTACCGCGCCCAGTTGAAGGGCTGGCGTTTCATCTTCCTCAACGACGTCGAGACCCCCGCCGAGCTTCCGGTGGACATGGACGGATTCAAGAGCCAGCAGCACCGGTGGACGAAGGGCTCGATCCAGGTCTGCAAGAAGGTCCTTCCGGCGATCTGGCGCAGTGACGCGCCGTTCGCATGCAAGATGGAGGCCACCGCCCACCTCACCTCCAACTTCGCCTACCTGCTTCTGATCTGCCTCTGCTTCCTCATCTATCCGAACCAGCAATGGCAGCCCGACTTCGGCCGGATGACCTACTACATCATCAACGTGCCGATCTTCTTCTTCTCCTCGGTTTCCGTCCTGGTGTTCTACGTCGTGGCCCAGAAGGCACTGCGCCCCGGCACCTGGTGGCGCGAACTCCCCTACCTGCCGCTGCTGCTCGCGCTCGGCATCGGGATGTCGATCAACAATGCCAAGGCCGTGCTGGAAGCGCTCTTCAACCATCAGACCGCCTTCGTCCGGACCCCGAAATACGGCATCGACGGCGGCCGCCGGACCGATTGGAAAAAGAGCAGCTACAAGGCGATCAAGTCGCTCACCCCGGTCATCGAGCTCGCCTTCGGGTTTTTCTTCCTGCTCATCGTCACCGAGGCCGCTCGAAAAGGAAACTGGTCCTCGGCGATTCTTCTCCTTCCCTTCCCGGTCGGATTTTTCTACACTTCGCTGTCTTCGCTCGTTCGGATGCTTCCCACATCCGGAGCGCCCGAACCGAAGCCTGTGAAACGAAGAATTCCGTGACATGACCGGATTCCCGCTGAAACGCCCGCTCCTGCTTTTTTCCGCCGCCCTCCTCTGCTCATTCGGATTCACCGGATGTGGCAACAGTCCGTTCGGGAGGGACACCCGGAACAAGATGATCGTCAGCGTCCGCGATCAGAAGATGCTGCTCGTGCGCGACGGAGAACCGGTGAAAAGCTACCGGATCTCGACTTCGAAATTCGGTCTCGGCGACCGGCCTGGCAGCAATTGCACCCCGACCGGACGGATGCAGGTGGCACGCAAGATCGGCGACAACGCGCCGCTCGGAGCCGTGTTCAAGGGCCGCCGGCGCACCGGCGAGGTCATCCGCCCCAACGCGCCGGGCCGAGATCCGGTCGTCACCCGGATCCTCTGGCTCAAAGGCACCGAGCCCCGCAACCGCAACAGCTACCGCCGGGCCATCTACATCCATGGCACTCCGGAAGAACGGCGGCTTGGAAACCCGGCCTCCTACGGCTGCATCCGAATGTCCAGCAGGGACGTGGCTGACCTCTACAACCGCGTGGGCCACGGCGCCGATGTGTTTGTGATCCGCGGGTCCATCCAAAGCGCCTCCTCGTCCACTTCGTCGAACGTCGCACGGGCGGGATCCCGCACGAAATTCGGAAGCTGAGAAAGTTCGGCAAGACGAGCTTGACAGGCCCGTCGCAATCCCTACCTTGCCCGGCCCGCCTCCCGGGCACTTATTTTTCAACCATCCACCATGGCCAATCACAAATCCTCGATCAAACGCGCCCGCCAGACCATCGTCCGGACCGAGCGCAACCGCGCCATCAAGAGCCGCATCAAGACCCTTCGCAAGAACGCCCTCACCGCGATCGAATCCGGTGATGCCGAGGCCGCCTCGAAGGCCGGAGCCGCTCTTTCCTCCGCGGTGGACAAGGCGGCCAAGCGCCGCGTGATCCACCCGAACAAGGCAGCCAACATCAAGAGCAAGACCGCCAAGGCGCTCACCGCCAAGGCTTGATTTCCCCGCCGCGGGAGACCCGGATTCGCCCGGAGGCAAAGAAAACAAGCGGGCCGGTCCACCGGCACCGCTTTTTTCATCGTCCGAACATGGCCCAGAACCCGTCCAACAACCGCGCGGAGACCGCAGCCAAAATCGCTGCGAATCCGCAATCGTACAAGGTCTGCGAAGGCTGCGACTCCATCGTTGGTGCGAACGCGGCGCTGTGCCCGAACTGCCACAGTTACCGCTTTGAGACATCCGCACGGCGGGTGATCGAGCAAGCGAACCTGCTGGGTGCCCGCGATCAGAAATCCGTGACCGCCGAGGATCTCGGGAGCTGAACCCATGGCGAACGAATCCACGGCATGGGCCTTCAAGGAGTGGCAGGTCGTCTGCGACGCTCTCGCAAGCGGACGCCAACCGATCCTGCTTCGCAAAGGTGGCATCCACGAAGGCCGCGCGGGGTTTTCCTTCGCCCATGAGTCGTTCTTTTTGTTTCCGACACGTTTCCACGCCCAAGGCGATCAAGTCCGAGAGGGCGAGGTTCGCGAGATGCCCGAGTGGCAACCGGGCGAAAGGATCCGCATCACTCATCACGCAGAGGCCGAATGGGCGGTGACACTCACCGATTGGGCGCAGGTGTCCGCGCTCGAGCCGATGCACATCTACTCGGAGGGCACCGTGCGCGACCGATTCGACTGGGAGGGCAAGGGCATGGCCGCGGGCAGCATCCACGTGGCGCTCGTGAGGGTTAGGGAACTTACCGAGCCATGGGAGTTCGCCTACGAGCCGAAATTCGGCGGCTGCCGGAGCTGGGTGCAGGTTCCCGCCCCGGCGGAAGGTTGGCGCGAGCGGGCGAAACCCGTCATCGACGACGGAAGATTCGAAGAGGTCGCCCGCGAGCTCCGCGGTCTCGGGATCAACGGCTGACGATCAATCTCCAAGCCAGCGGCCGAGGGCCGTCTCGAGCGCGGCGCTGCGCTTCACGTTGAACGCCTCGTTGGTTTCGACGGTCACACGACGCCCGGCGCTGTTCTGGAAATGCAACAGCACCGGAGTGTTTCCAGGATGCGCGGCCAGGGTCTCCTGGATCTCCGCCAGATCGCGCTCGCTGTGGCGCGTGGTCCAGAGCATCAACTCGACGGGGCCCTTGCCGGAAGCGCCGCGTTTCGGTTTCAACTCGGACAACTCATAGCCGGTCAGCCGGCGTCCGCCCGTCCGGTCATCCACCTGAACGGCGCACTTCAGCCTGATGATCTTGCCGGACTCCAGCAGTCCGTTGTCGCGCGCGGGCACGAAGGTTTCGCCCCACAGCATGATTTCCGAGCTGCCGGTGAAATCCTCGAGGATCATCACACCGAACGGCTTGCCTGTCTTGGTGACCTTGGCCTCGATCGAACGGATCATGCCGGCGAAAGGAAAACGCTCGCGGGGGTTGGAAACATCAAGCTCATCGACCAGTCCGATCCTGCGGTAGCGCTCGGAATCGATCACTCCGCGGAACTTGTCCAGCGGATGGCCGGTGACGTAGAAGCCGAGCAATTCCTTTTCGTGCGCAAGTCGCTCGTCCTTGTCCCATTCCTCAACGGATGAGGACGCGCCGGGCACCGCTGTGACCGGAGCCGGTGCGGTGAACTCCATCGCGTCGAACATCGAAGCCTGACCGGACGCGCGGTCCTTCTGGGTGGACGACGCGGAGGCGACGACCTGCTCGAGGCGCGAAAACATGGCGGCGCGGGTTTCGCCGGTCCAATCAAGCGCACCGGCCTTCACCAGGTTTTCGAGGATACGCTTGTTGACCACCTTCGAGTCGAGGCGGGCGGCGAACTCGTCGAGCGACGCAAAGGGGCCCTTCGCCTCACGGTCCGCGATCGCCGCGGCCATCGCGCCCTCGCCGCAGTTCTTGATGGCCGCGAGACCGTAGCGGATTCCCTTCGCTCCGTTGAGCGTGGTTTCCGGGCTGAAGCGGAGCTTCGACGCGTTGACGTCCGGCGGCAGGATCTCGATGCCCATCCGGTGGCATTCGGAAACGAAGACGCCGATCTTGTCGGTGTTGTGGATCTCGTTCGAGAGCAGCGCCGCCATGAATTCGACCGGATGATTCGCCTTCAGCCACGCCGTCCAATACGAGATGTGGCCGTAGCACGCCGAGTGTGACTTGTTGAAGCCGTAGCCGGCGAACATCTCGATCTTCTCGAAGATCTGGTTGGCGAGTTTCTCACCGATGCCGTTCGTTTTCTCGGCACCCGCGACGAATTTGCCGCGCTCCTCGGCCATCTTCTTCGGGTCCTTCTTGCCCATCGCGCGGCGCAGCAGGTCCGCGCCGCCGAGCGTGTAGCCCGCGAGCAGCTTGGCGGCGTTCTGCACCTGCTCCTGATAGATCATGACGCCGTAGGTGTTGCCGCAGACCCGCTCGAGCAACGGATGCTCGTAGACCGCCCTCTTTCGGCCCTTCTTCACCTCGATCATCTGGTCGATGAACTGCATGGCGCCGGGGCGGTAGAGCGCGAGAAGGTCGATGATGTCGTCGATCTTCTCGATCTGGTACTTGCGGCAGGTCTCGACCATGCCGCCGGATTCCAACTGGAACACACCCATCGTCTCGCCGCGGTTGAGCAGGTCGAAGGTCGGCTGGTCGTCGAGCGGAACCTCCTCGATCTGGAAGTCCGGATCGTGCACGCGGATGTGCTCCACCGCCTCCTGGATGACGGTGAGGTTCTTCAGGCCGAGGAAGTCCATCTTCAGCAGGCCGACATCGGTGATGGCACCCATGTCGTATTGGGTGACGACTTCGCCTTCGTTGCCACGGGTGAGCGGGACATGTTCGTCGAGCGGCCGGTCGCCGATCACGACGCCCGCGGCGTGGATGCCGACATTGCGGTTGATGCCCTCCAGCTTGAGCGCGTATTCCCACAGTTCCTGGTAGGTGGATGACGACTCGATGAGCTCCTTGATCTCGGGTTTCGAATCCCATTCGCCCTTGAGGGTGACGCCGGGTTTCGCCTCGATCATCTTGGCGATGCGGTCGGCGTCACCATACGACACGCCCATCACGCGGGCGACGTCGCGGAGAACGCTCTTGGCGCCCATCGTGCCGTAGGTGATGATGTGGGAGACGCTGCGCTCGCCGTATTTGTGACGCACGTAGTCGATCACCTCGGGACGGCGGGACTGGCAGAAGTCGATGTCGACGTCGGGCGGGCTGACGCGCTCGGGATTCAGGAAACGTTCGAACAGCAGGCCGAATTGGAGCGGGCAGATGTTGGTGATGCCCATCGCGTAGGCGACCAGCGAACCCGCCGCCGACCCCCGGCCCGGACCGACGGGGATGTCGTGATCGCGCGCCCACTGGATGAAGTCGGCGGTGATGAGGAAGTACGATGCGAATCCGAGTTGGTTGATGATGTCCACCTCATACTGGATGCGCTCCTGGATCTCGGGGGACGCTGCTTTCTCCGCGCCGTAGCGTTTCAGCAGGCCCTCCTGGCAGACGCGCATCAGGTATTCCTCGCGCGGGCTGCCGTCCGGCGTGCCGAACTGCGGGTATTTTTCCGACGACGTCGAGTCGAGCTTGATCTCGACGTTGCAGCGCTCGGCGATCTCCAGCGTGGCATCGCAGGCGCCCGGGATGTCGGCGAACAAGGCGCGCATTTCCTCCGCGGATTTGAAATACACCTCGGGCGTGTAGCGCATGCGGTTCTCGTCGATGAGCAGGTGGCCGGTACCGATACAGATCATCACGTCGTGCGCCTCGTGGTCGTCCTTGTTCAGGAAATGCACGTCGTTGGCGGCGACGGGTTTGAGACCGAGTTCGGCGGCGAGTTTCAGAAGCCCCGGAGTGACCCGTTGCTGCGGTTCGAGCCCGTGGTTGTGGACTTCGACGTAGGTGTTTTCCTTGCCGAAGATTTCGGCGATTTCCTCCATCGTTTCACGGGCCTTCGCCTCGTCGCCGGCGAGCAACCATTCGTTCACCGGACCGGAGATGCAGCCGGTGAGGCAGATGATGCCCTTGGAAAACTCGCGCAGTGTCTCGCGATCGACGCGCGGCTTGCCGTAGTAGAGTCCTTCCAGGTGCCCTTTGGAAACAAGCTTCGCCAGGTTGTTCCAGCCCTCGTTGTTCTCGGCCAGCAGGGTCATGTGGGTCGCCCGCTTGCGGCCGACGAGGTCCTTCTTGTCGTGCATCGAGAACGGCGCGAGGTAGATCTCGCAGCCGAAGATCGGTTTCACCCCGGCTTTCTTGCAGCTCTGGAAAAACTCGATGGCGCCGTAGAGGTTGCCGTGGTCGGTCATCGCCACCGCGGGCATGCCGAGCTCCGCCGCCCGCTTGGCGAGATCCTTGGTCCGGATCATGCCGTCGAGCAGGGAGAATTCCGTGTGCAGGTGGAGGTGGACGAACGAGTCGGACATGGGCTCCACCGAACGTACAGAAGCGACCCGCCGGGGCAAGCGGCGGGTCGGGGAAAACGACGGATTTCAAGCGAACACCCTCAGGCCCGCGGCGCGAGCATCGGGATGGCGGTGCCCGGATGGTCCATCGCCGCCTTGTTGCCGTATTGCATCCAGCGGTAGGCGACCACGGCCGCCAACCATATGATCGGAAGGACGACGAAAACTCCGACAATGCAAGCGAGCAGACCCGCGATCGTCAGGAGGAATCCGAAGAGCGCGAGAACGAAAAGATTCACCCGGTTGTTGGTGGTGATCGAAGAACTGTATTTGAACGAGTCGATCACCCCCAGGTCCTTGTCGACGATGGCATTCATGTATTGGCCGAATCGAAGCGCCAGATAAACGCCCGGCACGATCAGCAGGAGAAACCCGATGGCGACCATCAATCCGAAAAGAATCGAAGCTCCGAACGCCTTCAACAGCTTGCTCCCCTCTCCGAACAGCATGCCGACCGTCGCCTCCCGGCCCGAGACGATGTTGAGAGCGATTCTCGTCGCCCCGAGACTCAGGAAGGTGGTTACCAGTTGGGTGATGAGTTGGTTCAGGATTTGAAACCAAGCCGGAGCCGCTTCCTGGGTCAGCTGTCGGGTTTCGGGGTCGATTTGAAACTGGGAGCCGCCCATCACGAGGAACCCGATCACTCCGATGACCATCCCCACCCCCATCATGATCCCGACGTAGACCAACCCGGTGAGCACAATGGTCGCCACGTTGCGTTTCGTCAGCTCCCAGCCGCGCTTGATGCAGGCCGCGGCGTCGAAAGGCTGGCTGCCCGGGACGATTTCCGCGAGCTCGCCGGCAGCGGTGGATAGCTCCGCTGCCTCGTTCCAGCCGGTCTGCGGAGCGGCGTAGGGGTTGGACGGATCGGCCACCGGCGCGGCCGTGGGTTTCCCGAGTCCCTCGACCTGCGCGGCGGGAAGCCAGTCCTTCATCGAGGAGGTCCAGACGAGGTCCTTCTGGGGATCGATCCCGCCGCTTTCGAGCAGCTCCTTGAGTTTCGACAGGGGCACCGGACCCATCTGCTGGCCGGCTTTTGCGTAGTACCATTCGCTCATGCTGCGCCCGGCCTAGCAGACCAGCAACGAAAAGCAAGCCCGCCGGACCCTCGCCGATCCGGCTTGCGCGGCGGCGGGAGGCGCGATTCATTCCCGCATGTCCGTCGCCGCCGAGCCCCGGTCCCTGCACGATCTCGGGTTTCCCGCGGTCGAGGAGGCGCTTGAGTCGGACGGCGTTTCGCGTTTCCACGCCAAGGCTCTGTGGCGCGCGGTGCACCGCGCTTCGCTGGCCGACCTTGCGGACGCACCGTTTCTCCCGCCGCTCCGCAAATGGTTGGACCTCAATGTGGGTGAAGGAAAACCGTATTTCCTCGATGTGCCGGAGCTCGCCGACGAGATCCCGAGCGCGGACGGCCTGACGCGGAAATTCCTGCTGCGGCTACGCGACGGGCAGACGATCGAGACCGTGCTGATGGGCTACGACAACCGCCACACCGTCTGCGTGAGCACCCAGGCAGGCTGCGCGATGGGCTGCGTGTTCTGCGCCACGGGCCAGATGGGCTTCGCCCGGCATCTGCGGCCCGGCGAGATCATCGCCCAGGTGCACCACGCACGCCGCGCCTTGGCGGCGAGCCACCCGGGCCGCCGCCTGCGCAACCTCGTCATGATGGGCATGGGCGAACCGCTCCACAACAGCGACGCCGTGCTCGCCTCGCTCGACACGATCTCGGACGTCCGCGGCATCGGCATCGGCCCGTCGAAGATCGCCATCAGCACCGTCGGAGTGGTCCCAGGCATCCTGCGGCTCGCGGAAACCAACAGCCCGTATCGTCTGGCCGTCAGCCTGCACGGTTCGACGGAGGAGGAACGCTCCGCCCTCGTGCCCGCGAGCAAACGCTGGTCGCTCGCGGAGTTGATCGCCGCCTGCCGCCGCTACGGAGAACTCACCGGCAAACGGATTTTCTTCGAGTGGACACTCATCGAAGGGAAAAACGACAACCCGGACACCGCCCGGCGGCTTGCCGCGCTGCTTCATGGCATCGACGCCCACGTCAACCTGATCCCCCTCAACCCCACGGCCGGCTACGAAGGCTCGTCGAGCCGCGCGGGCGACGAGTTCCAGCGCGTCCTGCTCGCGGCGGGCATCCCATGTACTTTCCGCCAGCGGCGGGGGATCGACGTCGCCGCGGGCTGCGGAATGCTGAAGGCGAGCAGGCTGCAGCGCTCCCGATGACGCGTTTTACGGTTTTGTAACAATCCGCCCGGCCGATTGTGACACGATCGTCACAACAGCCACCTTGAGGGACAGAGGACACCGCGGAATAAGACCGCTCGCACCCCGCCGGGGCTGTCCCGAATGCTCTCCTACTCCGTCCATTCCGCCAACCTGCCCACACGATTCCGCTGCATCGCGGCGTGCTGCGGATGGGCGATCACGGCATCGGTCTGCACGACGCAAAGCGCGGACGCCCAGCAAGACCTGCTGAAGTTCTACGTCCGGTCTTACAAGGTCAGCGGAAACTCGAAACTTTCGAAAACCGAGATCGAGTCCGCAGTCTATCCGTTCATGGGTCCGGGCCGGTCACCGGACGACGTGGAACAAGCGCGTCAGGCACTTGAAAAGGCGTTTCAGGAAAAGGGCTATCAAACCGTTTCCGTAAGCGTCCCGGACCAGGATCCGCGGCGCGGCATCATCCGGCTCGAAGTCACCGAAGGAAAAGTCGCGCGTGTCCGCGTCACCGGATCACGGTGGTTCCTTCCCAGCCGGATCAAACGCGAACTGCCGTCCATTGCCGAGGGATCGGTCCCGGACTTCGAGCGGGTCGGCAGGGAAATGGTGGCGGTGAACCGCATGGCGGACCGCCGGATCACCCCCGAAGTCCGTCCAGGCGCCGAACCGGGAAGCATCGAGGTTGATCTGAATGTCGAGGACAAACTGCCTCTCCACGGTTCCTTCGAGTTCAACAACCGCTACAGCGCCGGCACCACACCTTGGCGCATCAACGGAGCGCTCAGCTATGGAAATCTTTTCCAACTCGGCCACACCCTCTCGCTCAATGCACAGATCGCGCCCGAAAACACCGATGACGGACTTGTCTATTCCGCATCCTATCTCGCGCGCGTCTCCGAAGATCTCACCCTGATGCTCCAGGGCACCCGTCAGGACAGCGACATCAGCACGCTCGGTGGCGCCGCCGTCGCCGGCAAGGGTGAGATCATCGGCGTCCGCGCGATGTTCGACCTGCCCACAACCCCGATGTTCTACCAGTCGATCAACCTCGGCATCGACTACAAGTCCTTCGACGAGGATCTCAACGTCAGCAAACAGACGGTCAGCTCGCCCATCGAATACTATCCGATCAGCGCGAACTACTACGCCACCTGGATGGCGGAAGATCATTTCACCGAGTTCAACACCTCGCTCACCGCCCACCTGCGCGGCATGGGCAGCGACGAGAACGACTACGCGAACAAGCGCTACAATGCCTCCGGAAGCTTCATCTATCTCCGCGGCGACGCCTCGCACACCCACGACATCAAGGGTGGGGCCCAGGTTTTCGGCAAGATTCAGGGCCAGGTCGCGAACCAGCCGCTGATCAACAACGAGCAGATCTCCGGCGGCGGCCTCGGCACCGTCCGCGGATACCTCGAAGCCACCGCCCTGGGGGACAACGGCGTGTTCGGCACGCTTGAATACCGGACTCCCACCCTCATCGGGCGCGGGGAAACCAGCGCCAACCCCGCCAACGAGTGGCGCTTCCACGCTTTCGCGGACGCGGGGCTCGTCGGAATCTACGATCCCCTTCCCGGCCAGAAGAAACGAACCGGTCTTTCCAGCGTCGGCATCGGCAGCCGTGCCACCGTGAAGGAACACTTCCACGGTTCCGTCGATGTCGCCGTCCCGCTCATTGAACAGCCCGACGCCAATGACGGCGATGTCCGCGTCACCTTCCGTGGTTGGGCGGATTTCTAACTCACTCATATCTCCCGAAGCACTTCACATGAACCGCATGCGCATCCTCGCCGGCGTCCTCGCCGCCACCCTCAGCACCGGAATCGCCCGCGGCGAAGACGCGGCATGGTGGGACAAATCATGGACCAGCCGCCAGAAACTCAACTTCGACACCAGCGACCTCGGCGGAGACGCGGGCGAATCGACGGTGCTTGTCCGGCTCTATGACGGAAACTTCCAGTTCGCCCTGGCCCGCGAGGACGGCAGCGACATCCGGATCGTCGCCGCCGATGGCAAGACCGTCCTTCCCCACCAGATCGAGAGTTATGACAACCTGCTCAACGAGGCATACCTGTGGGTCAAGATTCCGGCGGTGAAGGGCGGAGCGAAGGAACCGTTCACGATTTACTATGGAAATCAGGACCCCGCCATGCCCGCGGCCAACAAAGCATCGGACGCTTGGGCGGAGGATCTCGCCGCCGTATTCCACTTCGCGGAACGCGGCGGGTCGCCCGCCGGCTCCACCGCCAATGCCAACAAATCCTCATCACCTGCCGCCACCGCGGAAGGTTCGCTCATCGGCAGCGGCCTGCGCCTGCTGGGAGCGGCTCCTGTGTCGATCGACAACTCCCCCGCCCTCGCCTGGGCCGCCGGCCGCGACCTTTCGCTCTCGCTGTGGGTGAAGCCCGCCGCACTCGACACCAACACCGTGGTCCTCAGTCGCGAGGGAGATGGTTCCTCCTTCCGGCTGCTCCTCGACCAAGGAGCACCCGTCATCGAAATCGGCGGCCAGCGCAGCCCCGCCGGAGCTCCCGTCGCAGCGGGAGCCTGGACTCATCTCGGCGTCGCGGTTTCCGGCGGCTCGATCCAGCTCTTCATCAATGGCGACGCATACTCCACGCTCCAGGCCCAACTTCCGGCGTCGGAGGCCCCGATCGTCCTCGGCGCCGGCCCGGATGGATCCGCGAACCTGAAACCTTTCATCGGCGACCTCGATGAACTGCGCATCGCCACCAGCGCCCGCCCCGCGGCATGGATCAAGCTCATGGCCGTGAACCAGGGAGCCACCGACGCCGCCCAGCGCATGATCTCGCTCGACGCCTTCGAAGGTGGGGAAGAAGGCGGCCACAGCCATGTGCTTGAGCACGTGATGTTGTTCGGCGACATCGCCAACAACATGATGTTCGACGGCTGGATCGCCATCGGCGTCTGCATCATCATGATCATCGTCGGCTGGACCGTCGCGATCAAAAAATTCTTCTACCTCAACAAGATCGAGCGCGGCAATGCGGAGTTCCTCCGCCAGTGGAAGAAGATGTCGACCGATCTCACGGCGCTCGACCACAACGACTCGTCGAACGTCAAGTCGATGGGCGGATCCGTGGACGAGGAGGAGCAGGAACTCATGGAGGACTCGCCGCTCTACCATATCTATCATATCGGATCCGACGAGATCCGCAACCGCCTCGACAAGTTGAGCGACAAGCTCGACGGCCTGCCGGGCCGCTCGATCCAAGCCATCCGCGCCAGCCTCGACGCCGGCCTCGTCCATGAGAACCACCGGCTCACCAACGGTCTCGTTTACCTCACCATCAGTATCGCCGGCGGCCCCTACGTCGGACTGCTCGGAACGGTCGTCGGCGTGATGATCACCTTCGCCATCATCGCGAAATCCGGCGAGGTAAACGTCAACTCGATCGCTCCGGGCATCGCGTCCGCGCTGCTCGCCACGGTCGTCGGCCTCATCGTCGCGATCCCCGCCTTGTTCATCTACAGCTACCTGAACAGCCGCATCAAGAACGTCGTCGCCTCGATGGAGGTCTTCATCGACGAGTTCGTCGCCAAGATGGCCGAGTTCTACCGCCCGACGAACGAAGCCTGATCTTCGGCTTCGCAACACTCCACCATCCATTCTCCATGGCATCCGCCGACGACAAGAACTTCGACGACATCAACGTCACCCCGATGGTGGACCTCTATCTGGTACTCCTGCTGATCTTCATCATCATGACCACCGCCGGCGTGCAGGGTCTGAAGGTGGACCTTCCGAGCGCGAGCAGCAAGCCCGCCACACAGAAGATGGAGGCGCCGAAAACCCAGGCGATCACCATCGACTCGAGCGGCAACATCAAGCTCAACGCCATACCGATTTCCTCGCTATCCGATCTGGAGACGAAACTCTCCGCGCTGAATTCGAGCATCCCGGACATGCCCGTCGTCGTCCGCGGCGACCGCTCGAACCAATATCAACTCATCATGGACGTGCTCGACGTGCTCGGCCGCGTCGGCGTCAACCAGATCGGCCTCGCAACCCAAGCCGCCAAGTGACCATGGCTGAAGAAACTCACAAAAAAAGGAAGCGGAAGAACAGGGCCAGTCTCGTCCCATGGGTCGTGACCGGCGTCGTCGCCCTGCTTGTCGCGGGGATCTGGGCGGTGTCAAAGGGCTCCGGCACGAAACGAAGCGCCGTCGCCAAGGATGAGGTGGTCAGCATCGTCCTCCCACCTCCTCCTCCGCCGCCCCCGCCCCCGAAGGAGGAACCGCCGCCCCCGGAGGAAGAAGCTCCACCGGAGGAAGAGGAGATGTTGGTTCAGGAGGAAGTGATGGAAGACGAACAACCGCCCGACGAGGCCCCACCCGAACTACCCTCCGAAGATCTCAGCACCGGCATTACCGGCGGAAACGGTCCGGACCTCGGCCTTTCCAGCGGAAACCGGAACGGACGCATTGGAAACAACGGCCCGCGCCGCAATGCATCCAAATACGGCTGGTACGCCGCCAAGGTTCAATCCACCATCGCCGACGCGTTGCGCGGCAACCCGAAGACCCGCAACGCGAGATTTTCCAGCCTCACCGTCCGCATCTGGGCGGACTCCTCCGGACGCATCACCCGGGTCCAGCTCGTCGGCACATCGGGCGACCCTTCCATTGACCAGGCGATCCGCAGCAACGCGCTCGCCGGCCTCCAACTCACCCAAGGGCCACCCGAAGGCATGCCGATGCCGATCAATCTCCGCATCCAGGCACGCCGGCCCCAGAGCTGATCACCGCTTTTCCGCATTTCACCATGTCATCACTCCGACACCCTCGCCTCACCGCGTTGTTTCTTTCCGCCTTCCTAACGGCCCCCGCCCTCGCACAGGACGAGGAAACCACGGCCGCAACCACTGACCTCAAGGATTCCCTCGATCCGGTGCTTGAAACTCCCCTGCCGGACAATCTTCCGAAGCCCACCGAAACGGAACAAGCGGTTCCATCCACCGAACCATCGACGAACGTTACAATCAACCTGATCCACAGGCTCGTGGCGAAGGGCATCCTCACCCAAGCCGAAGCCGCGGAGATGATCCAGCAGGCGGAAGCCGATGCAGCCGCCGCACAGCGGGCCCAGGAAGAGGCCGAGATCGCCGCGCTGCCGCCGGAGCCGAGTGCCGAGGAGGAGATGAGCATCAACTACATCCCCGAGGTCGTCCGCAACCAGATGCGCGACCAGATCCAGCAGGAACTGATGGCCCAGGCCCGCGAGGAGCAGTGGGGAAAAAATACGGCACCAGATTGGACATCGAAGTTCCGTCCCTTCGGCGACATCCGCACGCGCTACGAGGCGATCTGGTTCCCGGATGGAAACGACAACACCGGCGCCTTCCCGAACTTCAACGCCATCAATACCGGTGCCCCGTTCGATACATCCGGCACTCAGTTCTCGCCTCAATACAATGTCGATCAAGATCGCGAACGGGCACGGCTGCGCGCCCGCTTCGGAACCGACATCATGCTCGGCCAAGGCGTGAACGGCGGCATCCGCCTCGCCACCGGCAATGACAACTCGCCGACATCCACCAACCAGACCATGGGCGGCAGCGGCGGGAATTTCAGCAAATACGGCATCTGGCTCGACCGGGCGTTTCTCAGTTACGACGCGGGCCCTGGCGACGGCGAGGAACTCGTCTTCTCCATCGGCCGCTTCGACAATCCGTTCTTCTCGACCGACCTGATGTGGGACGACGACCTCGCCTTCGACGGCATCGGGGTGAAGGGACGGGTTCGATTGTCCGACTGCCTGCACACGTTCTTCGCCGCCGGCTATTTCCCGGTCTACAACACGGATCTCAATTTCGCATCCAACCAGCCGTCGAAATTCGACAGCACCGACAAATACCTCGGCGGCGCGCAACTAGGCTTCGAGTGGAAACCGCTGGAGGACCTGACAACCAAATTCGCCGTCGCGTGGTATGACTACAGCCGCGTGCAGGGCGAGCTCTCCTCGCCCTACATCCCGCTCACCTCGAGTGACGCCGGAGATACCGACGGCACCCGCCCTTCCTTCGCCCAGCGCGGCAACACCTACATGGCGCTGCGCAACATCGACAACAGCACGTCCGCGAATGACTTCGGAAACAAATACCAATATCAATACTACGGACTCGCTTCCGACTTCCAGAACCTGACGGTCACCGGCCGCGCCGACTACGACGGCTTCGACCCGGTGCGCCTCTCATTCATCGGGGAAGCCACCAAGAACCTCGCGTGGGACAAGAGCGCCATCAACGCGATGGCCGTCAACAACCGCGGCCCGTCGTCCACCGGCATCGGCGCTTACGAAGGTGGAGACACCGCATGGAACGTGATGTTTCTCGTCGGAAATCCGGCGCTTGAAAAGTTCGGCGACTGGCAGGCGGGGGTCGGCTACCGCTATGTCGAGTCCGACGCGGTGGTGGACGCATTCACCGACTCCGACTTCGGCGCGGGTGGCACCAACGTGCAGGGGTTCACCCTCGGCGGATTCATGGCCCTCACCGACTCGCTGCGCGCCGGACTGCGCTGGATGAGCGCCGACGAGATCGCCGGCCCGCCGCTTTCCTCCGACATCCTCCAGGTCGACCTCAGCGCGAAGTTCTAACATAGATCATTCTTCTGTCATGAAACACCTCGTATTCCTTTCCTCCCTGCTTGGGCTCGTCCTTCCGCTTTCCGCGCAGGACGCGGATCCGAGCGCGAGGCTTCGCGAGCAGCTCCGCTCCACCATGCTCGAGCTGCGCAAGTATCAGACTGAAGCCGTCAACGCCCAAGCCCTCCAGGCGGCCGCCGAGGCGAAGAACAAGGAGCTTGAGGAGAAACTTGCGAACGAAGCGAAGCGCTACGAGCAACTCGCCAAGGATCGCAACGAGGACAAGGTGACGGCAGAGAAAACCATCGGTTCGCTCCACAACCAACTCGCCACCGCGGAGAAGCGGATCGAGGAATACAAGGAGGCCCTCCTCAAATGGCAGGACGGCTACAACAAGGCAGCGGAGATCGCCCGCACCAAGGAGGACGAACGTGCCACGCTCGCTTCCGAGGCGATCGAATTGAAGCGCACCATCGCCGACCGCGAGCGCAAGAACATCGCACTCTTCAACACCGCGATGGAGATTCTCGACCGCTTTGAGAACTACTCGCTCGGCAAGGCGCTCTCCGCCCGCGAGCCGTTCATCGGCAGCCGCCGGGTGAAGGTTGAAAACCTCGTGGAGGGCTACAAGGACAAGGTCATCGACAACCGGATCGCCGCTCCGGCCAAGGACCAGTGATCGCACCTTTTTCCACATCCGATTTCATGAAGCCGATCTATCTCTCGCTTCTTCTCGCCGCCACCGCCGCCGCGGATCCCGCCGTGCTCGGCCGCGCCGGCGACCTCGAAATCACCACACGCGAACTCAACGAGGAACTCGTCGGTCTAGGATCGGCGCAGGCGGCCGCGCTTTCCGCCAATTCGGCCGCGCTCAACCAATACGTCCGCGCCTTGCTGATCCAGCGCCTCGTCCTGAAGAAAGCCGGAGAGGAACAATGGGACAAGAAGCCGGAGGTCATCGCCAAGCTCGCCAAGGCGCGCGAAGCCGCGTTGGTGGAAAGTTTCCTCGAGTCCGCGTCGCAAGCGGAGGACGGGTTTCCCTCGGACGAGGATATCGAGAAGGTTTACGAGGCGAACAAAGAGCAACTCGTCCTGCCGAAGGCTTGGCGCCTTGCGCAGATCTACGTGGCGCTGCCGGAAGGGGCGGCGACCGCCGAGGAAAAGGAAGCGAAACAGAAACTCGACAACGTGGTGGGGAAACTGGGTTCCAAGGACGCCGACTTTGCGGAGATCGCCCGCGAATTGAGCGAGGAAAGCTCCAGCGCGGCCAACGGCGGCGAGATCGGATGGCTCACCGAACAACAGATCCAGACGGAAATCCGCAAGCAGCTTCCCAAGCTCAAGCTCAACGACGTGTCCGGGCCGATCCGCCTTCCCGACGGCTGGCACATCCTCAAGGTGCTCGACATCCGCGAGGCCCGCACCCCCACGCTCGGTGAGGTGCGTGACAACATCGTCACCAAACTCCGGGTGGAACGCGAACGCGCCAAGCGCGAGGATTTCCTCGCGGAACTGCTCAAGGCGAATCCCGTCGCGGTGAACGAAATCGAGTTGATGAAACTCGGCGCGAAGGACCAGTGACACGCAGGACCGACGCCACCGCCCATTCATGAAGCCCCGCCGATTTTTCTTTCGTTCGCCGCAGATCTTCGGCGCTCCGATCCGCGTCGGAGTGCCGCTGGCGCTCGGTTTCAGCTTCCTGCTATCAGGTCTGGGTGCGGATGCGGGTGACATCCTCCGCGGCGGTGCGTCATCGTCCCGTGGCGGCCGTGGCAAAGGCGGCGGCGCGAACATCGACGCCCCCACCCCGGCGGCGGCGGATGCCGCGCGCGCCAACGCCCGCGACACGCTCGCAAGAACGACCCGCACGCTGCAGGCGATGAAGGCCATGCAAAAGGCGGCCCGAAACGCGGCGAACAAGGGTGCCAACAATCTCGGCAAACATCCGAACAACCCAGGCCTCACACTGCCCAACGTGCCGAACGGACTCGGTACCAACGCGCTTCAGGTTTCCTCCGCGGCTTCGACCGATCCGTTGAAATGGGTCGGCGCCAAACTGCCGAAACAAACCAAGACCAAAGGCCGCACCAAGGTCACCATCAAACAGACCGAGCAGAACGCGCTGCTCAACTGGGACAGCTTCAACGTCGGCCGCAAGACCACGCTCAGCTTCGACCAGACCAAGGGCGGCGAGAACGCGGGACAATGGATCGCCTTCAACCAGATCCACGATCCGGGCGCGAACCCGACGCAGATCCTCGGCAACATCAAGGCGGACGGCCAAGTTTATATCATCAATCCGAACGGGGTTATCTTCGGTGGCTCGTCGGTCGTCAATGCCCGCGGGCTGACCGTGTCCACGCTGCCGATCAATACCAACCTGGTCTCCCAAGGCCTGCTGAACAACCGCGACTCGCAGTTCCTTTTCTCCGGCCTGACCGTTCCCGGCGGCAGCGATGGAACGGGAGATTTCGATCCCGGTCCGGCACCCGCCGGCGGATACGGCGATGTCATCGTCAAGAAGGGTTCCATCCTCGAAACCCCATCCGACAGCGCCGGCAACGGCGGCCGCGTGATGCTCGTAGGAGCGAATGTTCACAATGCGGGCACCATCTCCACGCCGGCGGGCCAGACGATCCTCGCCGCGGGCCTGCAGGTGGCCACCGCGGCACACGTCAGCAGCGACCCTTCGCTTCGCGGACTCGATGTCTGGGTCGGCGATGTCGGCGACTACGCCGGATCGGTCGTCAACCACGGCATCATCGAGACACTGCTCGGCAGCGCCACGCTCACCGGCAGCAACATCGAGCAACGTGGTGCCATCGAGTCGAGCACCTCGGTCGTGCTCAACGGCCGCATCGACCTGCTCGCCAACTACGGCGCCGTCGCCAACCCGAACTTCGACAACTCCGGCGAGCCGGGATCGGGCGGACCGCAGTTCCTTTTTCAGAGTTCCGGCTCGGTCAGCCTCGGTGAGAAAAGCACGACGCGCATTCTCCCCGACTACCTGAGCGATAAGACCGTCCCCGGCACCGAACTGCCGGAGCGTTCACAAATCAACATCTCGGGGCTCGCGCTGCACTTCGACAGGAAATCGCGGGTGTTCGCGCCGAACGCCGAGGTGTCGATCCGCTCGGGGAGGTGGACCTATCAGGATGTCGATGCGAACCGGACGATCTTCGATGCGAACGGTGTCGCCGAAACAGGTCTGGAAAACCACTTCTCCGGCGACGTCCAGAAGTTCCTCTACGACGCGGGCCAGATCTACGTCGATCGCTCGGCCGTCATCAGCGTCGCCGGCAGCGTGGATGTCTTCGTTCCGGCGGATCACCAACTGCTGGACATCGAACTGCGCGGTGCCGAACTCGCGGACTCGCCGCTGCAACGCGAGTCGAACGTGCGCGGCGTCGCGATGACCGTGGACCTCCGCAAGACCGGCACCTACTCGGGCCGCTTCTGGCAGGGAACGCCGCTCGGTGACGTCACTGGCGTCGCGGGACTCATCCAGCGGAACGCCGCGCAACTCACCGCCGAGGGCGGCGACATCACCATGCGCGCGGGTGGTTCGATCGTCGTCCGCGAAAACGCCACCATCGATGTTTCGGGAGGGTTCTACCGAAACGAAGGCGGCGACATCGCCACGTCGAAGTTGATCTCGGGCGGACGGCTCATCCCGATCGAGCAAGCGATCCCGGAACGCAGCTATGACGGGGTATTCAACGGAAAATCGCAGATCGTTTCCGAGAAATGGGGGGTCGTCCGGACCTTCACCAACCCGCTGGTCTCCTCGGCCACGCAACCATCCTACGTCGAAGGGGCCGCGGGGGGCACTCTATCGCTCACCGCACCGGGCATGGCGATCGATGGCGACCTGCGCGGCATGACCGTGCGCGGCAACCAGCAGCGGTCCGCCCCACCGGAAGGCAGCAAGGTGAACATCAGCTTCACCGCGGAAACAACCGTGGCGGTTCCGGGCGGCACGGAGGTCGAGCATATCGATCACTCGCCCACCCCGCCGACGATCACGTTCGCACGGCATGGGAAACAAGTGGAGGTTCCCGAGTTCCAACTCGCCAGCGGCCTGCCCGGCGCGCTGCCGCTGGAGCGTTTGGAACAGGTCGTCCTCGATCCCGACCTTCTGGACGAGGAAGGCTTCGGCTCGATCTCGGTGTCCAACCCCGATGGCGACATCATCGTTCCGGAGAACGTGGTGGTGGAAACACAACCCGGGCGTTCCATCTCGTTCGACGCCGCGAACATCACGGTGCTCGGCACCCTGCGCGCGAACAGCGGCTCCATCTCCCTCACAACCTATAATATATCTCCGTCGTTCACCGCGGAATCGAACATCGTCAATCCGGCGGGCACCGTGCCGTTTCCGACGCCGGTGGAGGGACGCGGCATCCTGACCCTCGGAGCGCGCGGGCGCATCGACGCGTCCGGACTTGTTTCCAACGATCTTCCGGGCAGCAAGGGGCCGCGCAACGAGCCGATCTCCACAGTCGGTGGAGCGGTTGCCATCCGCTCGTTCCGGACAATGCTCGAACGCGGATCTCAGATCGACGTTTCCGGCGGCATCCACGTAAGCGACCGCAACTCCCGCTCTTTCGGCGACGGCGGATCGATCACCATCATCTCAAGCACCGACCAGGGATATCCCGGAATCACCGGCGGCGATCTCTCGCTCGGCGCGCGGTTGCTCGGCTACTCGGGCGCGACGGGAGGGAGCCTCTCGATCCAGGCCGGCACGGTGCACGTGGGCTCCGGCGGCGAAGGAGCGGACCTCCAGCTCGCCTCGGATTTCTTCCAGACCGGCGGTTTCTCGAAGTATTCCATCGCCGGATTCGGCATGCGCTCGGACGCCGCTCCTGCGGCCGGGCAGTTCGAATCGTATCTGCCCGCCATCGTGATCGGGGGCGATGCGGCCATCGCGCCGCGTGCGGAGACGCTCGTCGCGCGGATCGATCCGGAAAACGGATCTCGCATCCGCCTGACGCACGAACTTCTCGACAAGGGCCTGCGAAATCCGGTCAGCGTCGAATTCCGCGCCCTCGGCATCGACGATCCGGCCACGATCGATTCCTACGACCTGCGCGGCGACCTCGTCATGGAGCGCGGCGCCTCCATTTCCACGCATCCGGGAGCATCCGTCACGCTTCGTGGCCAGACGGTCACCGTCCGCGGGTCGATCACCGCGCCCGGCGGAGCGGTGAACATCGTCGGCGCCAGCTCGTTCCCGTTCACATCCGACCAGGACGCGGCGACGCTCCAAGCGCTGCCGACCGTGCATCTATCAGAAACCGCGAGGATCTCCGCGGCCGGAAGTTTTCTCCGGACGCCTGATGAGTTCGGCGGCCGCACGGGAACGATTTCCAACGGTGGCGACATCTCGATTGCCGGCAACATCGTTGCGGAAAAGGGCGCGTTCCTCGATGTTTCCGGCACATCGGAAACCTTCGACCTGCCGGTGTCCGAGGTGACCTCGGAAACCGCGGTGAACAAGCTGCCCGTTTCCGGGCTGTTCACGACGCCGCTCGCCACGCAGGGAGTCCGGACCAAGGTCGACAGCGACGGCGGCACGATCTCCCTCGCGGGATTGGAGATGATGCTTTCGGACGCACGCCTGCGCGGCCGTGCCGGCGGCGACAGCGCCACAGCGGGGACGCTGTCCGTTTCCTCCAAGCGGTTCTACTCGGTGCTCGATGGCATCGTCACCAGCGCGGACACCAACCTGGTGGTGCGTCAGGCCGGCGACGTGATCGATCCGGCATCCGCGGTCGGAGTGGGCATCGGCCTGCTCGATGCGGACGGCAACGCCTATGGCAACATGGGGACCTTCGCGCTCGACCGTTTCCACCAGGGTGGATTCGCCAATCTCGAACTCGGCGGAAACTACGACCCCACGGGCCTGGTTCCGGTGGGTGGAAACGTCCACTTCGAGGGAGATATCAAATTGATCGTCCCCGGCGCATTGCGCCTGGCGGCGGGCGGTGTGGTGACCGGTGACGGATCGATCCAGATCCGGGCCGGATACACGGCGATCGGCCAGGGATTCCGGCCGCCGTTGAACCCGAATGACGCGTTCCTCCCCTTCCGTCAGGACCCCGCGGTTCCGAGCGCAGCGTTCAACTTCGCACCGACCTTCGGCACCGGCGCGCTGGACATCCGCTCGCGCTATATCGATATCGGAACGCTTTCATTGCAGGACATCGGCAGCGCCGAGCTGCGCGCGGGAGACGGAGAAATCCGCGGCAACAGCACGATCCACATCGCTGGCGACCTGAAGCTCCGCGCGGGGTCGATCTATCCGACGAGCGGCAGCCGGTTCTCTCTCTTCGCCTACGACCACAGCGAGGGCACCGGGTCGATCACCTTCGAGTCCGGCGGCCGGAACCCGATCCCATTCTCCAATGGCGGCGTGCTCGAGGCCTACGCCACGGACATCGTCCAGGCCGGCGTCCTGAGGGCACCCGGCGGACGCATCATCCTCGGCTGGGACGGCACCGACATCGATCCCTCGGACGCCGATCTCGACACACCCTTCGACGTGATCGCCGGCTCGACCGCCACGGTTCCCGTGACTTCCTCGGTGACGCTCGCGCGCGGCAGCATCACCTCGGTCTCCACGTTTTCCGCGGACCACGCGAAATTCCGCGTCCCCTACGGCATCAGCCCGGACGGACGCTCGTGGATCGACCCGCGGGGCGTCAACGTGTCGCTCAACAGCCTGCCGCAGAAACGCATCACCATCGCCGGCGATGACGTAAACATGGAGTCCAAAGCTCGGGTGGACCTGCGCGGCGGCGGCGATCTTCTCGCCTTCCGCTGGGTCGCCGGAAACGGCGGCAGCACGGACATCCTCGGGGCTGCCACGGAAACATGGGACGCCGGCCGGGACTATGAAGCGGGGGAACTCGTCCTCTTCGGAGGCCAGACCTGGTCCGCCCGCGTCGGTCATTCGGGCCAGACGCCGAACGTCAGCCGATACTGGACCAAGGTGGCGGAGTCGTTCGCGATCCTGCCGAACCACGATCTCGCCCACTCGCCGTTCAACGAGTTCAACACCGGTGCGAACGCCAGCCTGCTGGCCGGCGAAGCGGGCTTCGTCAACAATTCGCTCAAGGCCGGCGACACCGTGACCCTCGAGAAGGGAGCCGGAGTCGCGGCGGGCACGTACACGCTGCTGCCCAGCCGCTACGCGCTTCTGCCGGGTGCCTTCCTGGTCACTCCCGTTTCCAACGACGGGATCGGAACCATCTCCCTCGCCGATGGATCGAAGATCGTCTCCGGCTTTGTGGGCAACCGTTTCGACGCCCGCGGCAGCGATCCAGCGACACGCGCGCGCTTCCAAGTCACGCCGAAGCCGATCATCGAAGACCGCGCCGAATACCAACGCTTCCTCGGCAACGAGTTCCTCGCCCGGATCGCCGCCGAATCCGGCTCCACGGAAGTCCAGCGCCTGCCGGACGACGCGGGCTCCGTCCGCTTCCAGGGAAACTCGGCCCTCCGCCTCGCCGGCCGCCTCATGACCGAGGCACCTGGCCGCGGAGCTTCGGCGGATGTCAGCAGCTTTTCCGATATCCATATCTCCGCCGGATCGTCCTCCAGCGGTTCACCGGGGACGGTCGTTCTATCAGCCGCGAAGCTGAGCGACTGGAAAGTCGAAAGCCTGCTCGTCGGCGGTGTGAGGAACCGGCTTCCCGATGGCACGACGACCATCGACTCGCGCACCTCCAACATCGTCGTCGACAATCGCGGCGGCGCCCTCAAAGCCATCGACCTCAATCTCGTCTCGGATGGCTCCCTCACGATCGCGGATCGCGCCTCGCTCGTCGCACGCGGAGCGGAGGGCTTCCAAGGCACCTCGTTCGCCCTCGAAGGCGGGGGCACGTTCGCGAGAATCAGCGCCGATCCGCTCGCCACCATCTCCCGAAGCTCCGTCACCGCGGGGGTCGCAGAGTCCCTGACGATCGGCGGCGGAGCCCGTCTCAAGGGCCCGGCCGTCCTGCTCGACTCGACGAGCGCGATGTCCCTCGCCCCGGACATCCGCCTGCTCACCGACTCGGTCTCGATCGCCAGCGGCGCGATCTCGATCTTCGCCGGGGATCCCACGGCCGCCGCCGGCGCTCCGGGCCTGCGGTTGGAAGGGCTCACACTCGAAAACATCTTCCAGTCGGACCACGTCGCGCTCCGCAGCTACGGAGCGATCGACCTCTACGGCTCGGGCGTCATCGGCGGCTCCGGATTGTCCAGCCTCACTCTATCAGCCGGCTCGATCCGCGGTCTCGACCGCTCCGATGGCAGCTTCGTGATTCGCGCCCGGGAGATCCTGTTGGACAACAAACTCGCGTCCACAGCGTCCGCAGCGCCCGCGGTTTCCGATGGCTCCCTCACACTCCGCGCGAACCGAATCACCCTTGGAGAAAACGACATCGCCGTCACGGGATTCGACGTGCTCGGGTTCCGCGCGCGCGATCTTCTCGAAGGCAGCGGCACCGGCTCGCTCGTCATCGAGGGCAACCTCCGCGCAAACGCCCCGCTGATCACCGGCGCGGCGGGCGCGGATCTGTCCGTCACCGCATCGGGAACGATGTTCCTAACCAGTGATGTCCGCGAAATCTCCAGGACAGACTCGCTCGGCGCGAGCCTTGCGTTCACCGCCGGATCGATCGTCAGCGACGCGAACTTCAGCCTGCCCAGCGGCGATCTCACGCTGACAGCCACCCGGGGCGATCTCGATCTGGGCGGTTCTCTATCGGTGGACGGAACCGCGAAGGAATTCAACAAATCGATCCGCTTCACCCACGCTGGAGGGATCCATCTCGTTTCCGAAACAGGCGACGTCCTGCTGCGCGAAGGGGCATTGGTTTCCGCTTCCGGCGACGCACGAGGAGGCAACGCGGGACAAATCGACATCTCCGCCGCCAACGGCGCGTTCCGCAGCAGCGCCGAGGTTTCCGGCACGGCGACCAAGGGCTTCCAACAAGGATCTTTCCGGCTGGACGTGAATTCCGTCACGGACTCCGGCCCCGGATCGCTCGCAGCGCTCAACGCCGGACTCGACAAGGGTGGTTTCACCAACAGCCGCGCCTTCCGGATCCGCGAAGGAGATGTGGCGATCGATCATCTGGTGACGAGTCACGAATTCTCACTCGCAGCCGACACGGGATCGATCCTCGTGACCGGCCGGATCGACGCGTCCGGAACCACCGGCGGCTCGATCTCGCTGTCCGCCCATGGCGACCTTGTGCTCGCCGGCGGCTCGTCGCTCACCGTGCGGGCCAGCGAGTTTGACAGCGCGGGTAAAGGCGGCTCGATCCTGCTCGAGGCCGGCACCCAGATTGACGGCGTAGCGAACGAATCGGCCGTGCTCGCTCTCTCGTCCGGTTCTTCCATCGACCTCTCGGTCGACGCCTTTGTCGCGGGTGACTACCGGACACCCGGCTCCAGCGCCTTCGAGGGCAGGTTCACCGGCACGCTCCATCTCCGCGCCCCGCGTGACGCCGGAAACACCGACTTCGGCCTTGCCTCGTTGGACAGCGCGATCACCGGCGCCTCATCGATTCTCGCCGAAGGTTTCAGGGTGTATCAACCGAACAACGGCGTGCTCAACACCTCGTTGCGCTCGCAGATCAACAACGACAACAAGAGCTATCTCGGCAGCGCCGGAACCCTCGGCGCCAACGAAACCGCGATGCGCTCCCGGCTTCTCGCCAACAACGCGGGACTCGACTCCATTCTCGTGCTGGCACCCGGCGTCGAGATCGTCAACCCCAGCGGAGACCTCACGCTCGGGCTCGCGAACATCAACGGCAGCACCAGCTCCGAGGCACGCTCGACCGCGGACTGGGACCTCTCCTCTTTCCGTTACGGATCGATGTCCGCGCCAGGCGTGCTGACGATGCGCGCGTCCGGTGACCTGGTTTTCAACAACACGCTCAGCGATGGATTCGATGCGGTGCAGACCGGCTTCTTGCTGACAGCCACCGAGGCCGGCAATTCCTCGATGTGGCTCGCCACCCTCTCGACCATCAAGGACTCACTGCCGGTGAACACCCAGTCGTGGTCCTACCGCCTTACCGCCGGAGCGGACACCGCTGCCAGCGACTTCCGCGCCGTGCGTCCGGAGGACGAACTCGGAGGCAAGGGCTCGGTGCTCGTCGGCGAGCTCTATCCCGCGGTTCCAAATGGCAACACGTCGGGAACCTCGGCCGCACTCGGACTCAACGGCCTGACCTCGAACACGATCCGCATTTCCACCAACAGCACGGACCGTGGAAACCGCTTCGAGGTCATCCGCACCGGCACCGGATCGATCTCGGTGAACGCAGGCCGAGACATCCAGCTCCGCAACCAGTTCTCCACCATCTACACCGCGGGCGTCGCGCTTCCGGATCCCACACGCGTGTTCGAAGCGGACGATTTCGTAATCCCGATCATCCCCACGTCGAAGCGTTTCCATCCCGGCCAATCCGGCCCCGGCGGCCTGAACCTCGGAGCCATCCAACAACTCTATCAACCCGTGTGGTCGATGGCCGGAGGAAACCTCGATCTCCATGCCGGACATGACATCGGCCGTTTCACGATGCAAAACGGTACGCTGGTAGCCGACTCGTCCCGTCAGATGCCGACGAACTGGCTCTACCGGCGTGGATATATGGACAGCTCCACGGGACGTTTCTCGAACAACGCGGGCATCGACGGATTCCCGTTCAGCATCACCGATCCCGCCGCTTCGACCACTTGGTGGATCGACTACAGCAACTTCTTCCAAGGCTTCGGCACCCTCGGTGGCGGGAACATCGATATGTCCGCCGGCAACGACATGGTCAACGCCGATGCCGTCGCCCCTACCAACGCGCGGATGGCCGGACAGCGCAGGAACCCCGCCTTCGGCACCACGGGACAACCCGAATTCCTAACGCTCGCTCCGGACGCTGCGAATCTCGTCGAGCTTGGCGGCGGCGATATCACCGTCACCTCCGGCCGCAACATCGACGGCGGCATCTACTATGTCGAACGTGGCCACGGCACCCTGGATGCAGGTGGCAGCATCACCACCAACGCCGCCCGCACGCCGTCCCGCGGAATGCTCGCCAACGAAGACCCGCTCGCCCCCCTGGCATGGATGCCGACAACCTTGTTTGTCGGAAAGTCGTCCTTCGACGTCGTCGCGAAACAGGATGTCCTCCTCGGGCCCGTCTCCAACCCGTTCCTGCTGCCGCAGGGACAGAACAACAAATACTGGTATAAGACCTATTTCAGCACACTCGCCGCGGACGCCGGAGCGACGGTCTCGGCCTACGGCGGCGACGTCACCCATCGCAACGCGATCGCACTGCCTACCGGCGGCGGCTCCGTCTCCATGCTATCCGCATGGTTCGACCGCCAGAACCTCTACACCGGGGCCGGCAGCTTCCTGAAATCCTCAAACTACCAGCCATGGATCCGCCTCGCGGAGACAGGGCTCGGAACCTTCGGCGAGGCATTCACCCTCTACGCGCCAAACCTCGATTCCACGTCGTTCCAAGGCTCCGTCCATCTCGTCGGGGACATCACACTCGCACCGTCCGAAACCGGCGGGCTGAACCTCGCCGCAGCGGGCGGCATCATCGGGCTGAATCCGACCGGACCGTCGATCGTCAACGGAACCTCCATCGACATCTGGACCTACTCGACGGTCAATGTCTCGGACGCCTCGCCATCCTCGATTCCAAGTGTCCTGAACCCGCTCGCCTATCAGAGTCTCATCGGCCGCGACCAGACCACCGCGGTCTCCAGTGCCGCGGACATTCTCGGAGTGGTCGGCAACACCCTCTCCGAAACCGGTTCGTTCACCGGCGACGCGGCAACGGCGGTCGGGAAGAACCTACGGCACGGTGATTCGATCCTTCACTCCGGTGACGACAAACCGATCACCCTCGACGCGCTGGGCGGCGACATCACCGGCCTGCGTCTGTTCACGCCGAAGGAAACCCGCATCGTCGCGGGTCGCGACATCAGCGATGTCGCGTTCTATCTGCAGAATATCGATGCGAAGGATCTGGCTCTGGTTTCCGCCGGCCGCGACATCGTGCCGTTCTCCGAAAGCTCGGAACTACGGACCGCCGCCAACAACATCGAAGCCGGCACCCTGATCAGCAACTCCGCCTCCACCACGGTCACCGGCACTTCGACCGACGCGCGGGCCGGAGACATCCAGATCAACGGGCCCGGCGTCCTCGAGGTCCTCGCCGGGCGGAACATCGATCTCGGCACCGGAGCGAACTTCCTCGACGGCACCGGCACCGGCATCACCAGCATCGGTAACACCCGCAACCTCAACCTGCACTTCACCGGCGCCGACCTCATCGTGCTCGGCGGAATCTCGGGTGCAACGCCCGGCAGTCCCGCTCTCGGGCTGTCGAACAGCTCGCTCGACTTCGCGTCCTTCATTTCCAACTTCATCAAGAGCCCGGAAAAACTCGATCTGAACTACCTGAAACGGATCCGCGAGGCTGGGAATTTCGAGAACCTTGATTCGGAATATCAAGCGGTCGCCGCGCTCGAGGAGTTCTTCAACCTTCTCCGCAAGGAAGGCGAGGCCGCCTCGGAAGACGGTGACTACAGCGGTGGTTTCGAGTTGATCAAAACCCTCTTCGGCGACTCCCCCCCGCTGGGAACCCTCGATTTGAGATCGCGGGAAATCCGGACCGTTACCGGCGGCGCGATCACGGCCGCGGCCGCCGGAGGCGCGGTCACGATGGCACCGGAGCTCTTTGGAAACCCGCTCACCCCACCCGGCATCGTCACCGAATACGGCGGCGAGATCGGCATCCTCACCGATGGCGATGTGGAAATCGGACAATCCCGGATCTTCACACTGCGGGGCGGCGATATCGTCATCTGGTCCTCCAACGGCAACATCGCCGCCGGTTCCGCGCCGCGGACCGTCGTGACGGCTCCGCCCACCCGTGTGCTCATCGATATCACAAGCGCGTCGGTCGAGACGGACCTTGGAGGACTCGCGACCGGTGGCGGCATCGGCGTTCTCGCCTCGGTCGAAGGTGTCGAAGCGGGCAACGTCAACTTGATCGCTCCGAATGGCTTTGTGGACGCCGGCGACGCCGGCATCCGCGCCACCGGGAACCTGAACATCGCCGCGCAACAGGTGCTCAACGCCAACAACATCTCCGTGAGCGGCTCCACCTCCGGATCCGCCGTGGCCGCCCCGGCCGCACCCAGCGTGTCGACAGCCACGAGCGCTTCGAACACCGCCGCTGCCGCCGCCAACAGCGCGCCGAAACAGACGGGCGCGCAGGAGACCCCCGAGCAACTCGAAGCGGAGGAGCAGACTCCTTCCGTCTTCACCGTCACGGTCATCGGATATGGTGGAGGAGGTCCGGCGGACGATGAAGAGGAGCCCGGCGATGCGGAAGAAACAACCGACCCATAACAACCCCGTATCATGAAGACATGCATCTGGATCACGATCGCCGGACTCGCCGTCTGCCAGGCGGTGATGGCGGAAACATCCGGCGGTAACGCTGCGGAACGATTCGAAGAGGCCCGCAAGCTGCTGCATGGAAAACCAGGTGCGGACGACAAGACACGCGTCTTTGAACTGATGATGTCGGCGGCCAGGGAGGGCCATGCCGACGCCGCCGGCGGCGTGGGGTATTGTTACATGACCGGAACCGGGATCGCAAAGGATCCGGCTAAGGCGGTCGAGTGGTTCCGCAAGGGCGCTGAACTCGGGTCCGCCAAAGCACAGCTCAATTTCGCCCGCTATCTGTTGGGGACTCTCGACGCCATGCCGAAGCGGACCGAATCCGGGATCGATGAAAAAGATCGGGAAGAAGGAATCCGATGGTTGAAGGAATCCGCGGAACAAGGCCTGACCGAAGCGGAGGCGAGTCTCGGCGCCTATCTCTACAACGGACATCATGGTTTCGCTCGCGACCGGACGGAAGCCGAGAAATGGCTTCTGCGCGCGGCCAAGGCCGGTGACGCGAACTCACAGAACACCCTCGGAGTTCTCTACGACCGCGGCATCCCCGAACCCAATGGCAAACTCCGCACGGATGCCGGCAAAGCGGAAGCGTGGTACCGCAAGGCCGCGCTTCAGGACCACCGCAAGGCACAGGCGAATCTCGGCAAGTTTCTCGATCCGTTTTCAAAGGACGAATCCCGTCGCGTCGAGGCGCTCGCGTGGACCATGTTGGCCCGCGACAACCGCGAGCCGACCGCCGAGAAGCGGATGATCGAGATCGGCACAGCGGTTGACCCCACCGATATGCAACGAGCGGCCGTCCGCGCGCGGGAATTGCGGATCGAGCTGATCAAGGCACAGATCGCGAAAAAGAACGGCGGTCAGTGACTGTTCTCGCCCTTCGCGGTTTCCATCCGCTCCACGGCCGTTCTCAGTGAGTATGCGTTGTATTTGAGATCTCCGAAGAGGAGGCGGAACCGCTCGTTCGCGCGCGACCGCACCCGCTCCGTCGCGGGGCTCTGCTCGACGAGCAACGTGGGCTCTCCTGTTTCCGGGTCCGGCTGCAGTTTCTCCTGCCAACCACCCTCCTCGGCGAGTTCCTCGGCTAGCTCCCTGTAGAACAGGTCTTCCACATTCCGCGCCGCCTGCCGCACCTGGGGCGAACGTTCGGCGAGCGCGCCTTCGGACAGCGCCAGCACGACGGCGGGAAGTTTGAAATCCTCTGACAGACGAATCGCGGGCGGCATTTCCGCGGCGGCGGGTCGTTCCCCGTTGTCCATCGCCTCCGGCGTCCGATTGGCACTGTTCCGCCTGAGAACCCGCATCTCGCGGCCGTTCGGAAGTGTCACGACGGTCGCAACAGGCTTTTCGACATCGGTGGCCCGAAGCTCATCTTTCGTCTCGATTTCCATCCCATCCTCGCGATCCCGCTTCACCGCGGCCCTGTGGGGCGTGTCCGCGGCAGCCGCCGAATGGGTTTCCGGAACGGCGGACCGCTTCACCGTCGAGACCACCGCATGTGGCGCATCGGTTTCCGCGACGTCTTTTCGGAAGAGCATGAACATGGCCCCACAACCGATGAGGGAGGCCAGAAGGATGGCGGGCTTCTTCATGACAGAGAGGAGATATGAATTCGAAGGAAGAACAAAAGGGGGCCGGCACACGCCTTTGCGACGGGTGCCGGCCCTGGATCTGTTTCGTTTCCCGCGTTTTCCTGCGGAAAACCGCTCGATTACGGAGCGACCACGCCGCCGTCCTCCGGGCGGGAGACGTTCATGGAACCGAGGGGCACGCCGGCCGTACCAAGGTTCGACTCGATGCCGGTCGGTGCGGTCATCGCGGAGAAGAAGGTCGCTTTGTCGCCGGTGATGCCGTCACGTCCGTAGAACTGCTGGTTGCCCCAGGCGGTGTAGGCACCTTCGGTGATCTTGGCGATGTCGGCCGCGCTCATCAGGCTGTTCGGGAAGGTAGCCACGTCGTTCAGACGCACACCGTTGTAGGCGATGATCTTGGCGCCGGTATTGCTGCTCGTGCCACGGGCGCTCACAGCGTCGGACAGGGAGAGGAAGGACACGGTGTCCACCTTGACGTTGTCGAAGAGCACGCCGCCATAGATGGTGACGTCGCAGTTCGTTCCCTTGCGGCCGAGGACGGAGCGCAGCAGGCTGCCGCTGGAATAACCTCCGTTGCCGTCGAGGTCCTGGCCCCAGACGGTCGAAGCATTGGCGCTTCCGGCTTCGGTGAGGGCCCACTCGGTGTTTTCATCACCGGAGGAAGCGGCCACGACATATTGGTTCACCAGTTCGGTGATGCCGTATCCGGTTTCCGCGAGATAGGTCGTGCGGGTGCCCGAACCGTCGTTGCGGCCGGAGGCGACCACGATGCTGGTGTCGGCGGCGTTTCCGGTGAAAAGCTTGGCTTGCTGGAATCCGTTGGCAAAAAGCGCGCGGAAATTCTGCGAGGTCACGTTTTCGATCGGCGAGCCGTCGTTGGTCACCATCGAGAACACGACGACGCCCACGGAGCTGTCCGGGCCCGGATAGACCGGAGACGCGGCGAACGGGGTGGAGGTCACCGACACGTCCGAGAACGAGAAGTCCGCGAAGGCCTGCTCGCTGCCGTTGATGCCGATGGCGGTCTCACCAGAGCCGGCCGGAACGGAGGCGGCCGGGATGAACAGCGGTTGGTCGGCAATGACACTGCTGGTCACGGCGCGGACGCCCTCCACCGAGCCGTTGAAGGCCGTGCGGATCGTCGTCGTGCCGGAGATGCCGGGAACGGTGCCGATGAACGTGCACTCGCTGGATTTGTCGAAGTTGCCGGCGGTGCCGTCGTGGGCGTAGCGAACCGTGGTGTAGAGGTCCTCGATGGCGAGAAGCGCGGCTTGGCGGAACGCGGTCGCACCGGTGACGTTGATGGTCACGTCGGCCATCGTCGGGGCGGCAAGGGCGGCGCTGAGGCCGAACATAAGCAATTTGGATTTCATGGTGTTGGTGGTTTCGTAGTGGATTGGTGTGAAGGATGGATATGATTGGATTCGAGAAGCTGCTTAGGAAATGCGGCGGCGGCGGATCAGCAGGCCGCCCGCGGCGAGGCCGAGGAGCGCGGCCGACGAGGGCTCGGGGATGTAGGAGATGTTTCCGTCGGTGCCGAGAAGGAAGGTTCCTTCGAAGGTGCCCTGGCGGAGCGGTCCGGCGAGGCTGTTCGGATCGGTTCCGAACGTGTCGCCATAGATGCGGTAGAGATCGAGCGCGAACTCGACATCACCAATGCCCGCGAAGGATGTACTGCCAAGGATGCCGGCCGATCCCTGTTGTTGGATGCCGCCGGGGAACGCGCCGAACGCGGTGTCTTGGAAGAGGTTGCCGCTCACGATGTTGATCGGCATTTGGTTGTCGATGTTCGACTCGGAGGCCGTGAACACGCCGATCGTCTGGTCGGAACCGTTGCGAAACGGAGTGTTCATGTTGAGGATTCCGCTCGAGGCTGTCGTCTGGGCGGTATTGCCCGAGATGCTCTTCGCACTGGAACCCTGCTCGAAGATGTTTCCGAGCGCCGAACGCGAGTTTGATACATAAACCGTGCGCCCCGGATCACCGTCCACCGCGGTGGGCGTCTGGGTGTTGGTGCGCACCGCCGAGAGACCGACGAACAGATTGTCGAGCGTCTGCCAGTTCGCTCCGAAGGTGCTCGTGAGCGTCGAGGCGACATTGACGATGTTGACCACCGGGGCACCATCCGGACCCACTGCGTCGCCACGATAGGATGTGGCGGAGCCCAGGTTCACATACACGGACTGGCTGCCGCCGGCCTGTTGGAACGTCATGATGAGATCGCCGTCGGAGAACAACGAGTTGGCAGCGAAAGCGGAGGATCCCGCCATCGCGATGCCGCACGCCGCCATACGGACGACTTGATTCAACTTTTGTTTCATAGTTTTGGTTCAGGTTTGAAGGGCCGGGCCGGGCTCCCGTAAGGGAACGATGCCGGTGCCGGTCGCGACGCCGCTGAACGAAATATACCTATCATATCGGCTCTAGTGGTTTCATGTGACCATTTCGTGACCATATCGCAGGTAATCGAACAGGGTCGGAAGGCCGCCGGAGACGCGGGCCACTATTTGTCACGAAAGCGCCACACCAAGGCGGAGGATGTGACACATTCGTCACAACGTGATCGTTGTCCGCACATGCGCCGGCGGCATGGTTCGCTGCATTTCCGCGAGGGCGTTCGGAACCCATCCACGATTCGGACGTCCGGCCCATTCCAAAACACATCACTCACCACCAGAACCATGAAGAACACCACGATTCGCAGCCTGCTCCTCGGAGCCCTTCTCCTCCCGCAAGCCACGTTCGCAGCCAACCCCTCCTTCGCCCCGGGCGATCTCGTCATCCACTTCCAACAGCGCGACGGCACATCCCAACGTGTATACGCCCGCCTCGGCAGCGCCGCCCTCGACTTCCGCGGCGCCACCACCGGCCCCGGAGCTCCCGACATGCTCAACATCGTCAACATCAACGCCGAGCTCACCAGTGCCTTCGGGGCGAACTGGAAGGATGATGACAATCTTTTCGTCAGTGTCGCGGGAATCTATACCAATCTATCAACTCCAGTGGCGGTCAACGGCGACCCGGGCCGCACGCTCTATGTGGGATCTCCCCGCACGTCCGTGGGAGCCGTCGGCGTCGCGGCCTCCGCCCAGAAGAACACCAGCGGCAACACCGCGCACTCGAGTGGCGCCAACGCCATGCTCTCGATGCTCACGACCGACTTCGAGAACAACGGTTCCGACAACAAGGAGGTGATCGACTCATCTCCGAACAAACTTCTCGAGAACCACCCGTTCGTTCTCGGTGGAAGCCAGGGCACCGCCTACGGCACCTTTCCCGGTGGCGTTCAGCAGCAGGGTTCCGCCAGCGCGTGGGGAACCTTCGGCGGCGCCGGCGAGGTGGAGTTCGCCATCGACCTCTACCGCATCTATGCCGACACCTTCAACACCGACGCGAACCGCATCGAAGGGCCCCTCCGCCAAGGCACCTTCGAAGGCACCATCACCGTCGATGCGGCGGGCAACGTCTCGTTCCTCTCACAGTCGGCCGCGGGGCCGTTCGATGTCGCCGTCGACAGCATCACCACCGGCTCCGGCTCGGTGTCCGGCAAGAAGGTGACGATCAACTTCACCGCCTCCGGTGATGTGGATGTCTATGCATCGGACAATCTTTCGAGTTGGTCCAAGATCGGAACCAGCGTGACCGCCTCGCCGTTCGTTGAGGACAACGTTGCGGACAGCAAGCGCTTCTTCGTCCTGGTGAAGGCCGGCGAGACCTATCCCCCCGCTCCGTAAGAACGCGGGCTTTCGTTCGACACTTCAAGGCCGCTGGTCACTCCCATGACCGGCGGCTTTTTCTTGTCCGGTTTCCTTGCCGGAACTCAGGGATCCACCGCTGTGACGGGCGGAGCGACGATCGGCGGGGTCACCGGGACGAGCGGTTCGCCGCCGGGCATCCCGGACTGCGGGCCAACCGGTCCGTTGCCGGGGAAATCGAGCGGGTTGCTCACCGCGGCGACGGATTCGGCCTCGGGTTCGATGATGGATTTGGAATCCTTCGAGCTTTTCGCGCTCTTCGCACTCTCGCCTTCCTCGCCGGCGTTGGCATCGTAGCGGGCCAGAAGCGCCTGGATCGCCGAGAGCGAGTCAGGCGCGGCGGCGATGGCGCACTGGGAAATGAGACGGACGTGTTCCGGCGCGGTGAGCATCGCGGTCTCGGTGATCGCCACCACGGTTTCGGTTTCCCCATCGGTGGCGCGGATGGCGGACTTGACCACCTCGCAGGCGCAGCCCGGGTTCACACGGATTTCGGATTCCACCGCTTCGAGGAGTTCGGACGGTTCGCGCTTCACGCGTTCTTCGACCGAAAGCCCGAGCCGCTGGCAGTCCTTCTCGACGGTTCCCGGCTCGCGATAAGCGGCGGATGCTTGTTCCAAATGCTTCGCGTCACTGGAGCCGCCGTCCGTGAGCGACCCAAAAGCCGGCGAGGCGCCGAGCACATCCGCCGCGTTTCCGGAAACCGGGACCGAAACGACTCGCATCCCGTCCTCGAGAGTTCCGAGTTCCTGTTCCATGACCACCGAAGGGCCGTCCTGAATTGACGAGCGCACCCGCTCGACCGCGGGCAGTTGCTGCGGGAACAAGATCATCGAGGACTCGGACGCACCCGGACCACCAAGGTCCTGGGCGGCAACGGGCGAAATGACGCCGATCAACGACACGACAATGCGCAGTGAGTTGGTTTTCATGGGGAACTGTGATCACATTTATCACAATCCCAAAAAAACGGGCAACCTGACTGTTCGCGTATCAAAAAAGTCTGGACATCCTAAAAAATATCCGCGGAGTTTCCTCGATCCGCACCTTTCCCCGCCTCATCCCCTGCGCCGTTCGAGCAGGATGAGCATCAGAAACGAAAGGAACAACCCGAGTTCCTCCCTGGCGTCGAGGTTTCCGACCTTGTCGATCCGGAACCGGCCTTCCCAAAACGCCGGCTGCTTGGTGAGTTTCATCGCGGGGCTGCCGTCCGCACGGCTGGCAAGATAGCTCGGGTGCAGGAAATAGCCGCTGAACATGCCGATGATCGGCAGGTCGCCGAGGATCGAGTCGAGCACCTTGGTCCACGGGTTTTCCTCGTGGATCGAAAAATCGGGCGCCTCGTCGCCGGGCTTGAAAACCTCGTAGTGGGCCTTCCACAGCGACCGCCATCCGCGCCGACCGACACTGCCCAGCGCGATGCCCGCGGAATTGGTGAAGAAATAGCGGGCCGACCAGTCGATCACCTTGTTCGCCCGGATGTCGGCGAGTTTCGTCGCCTTGTTGCTGTCGGTCCAGATTTCGACGTGCTCCTTGAACTTGAGGAGCTTCTGCTTCGTGTAGAGCACCGTGCGGCCGTTGGCGTCGGTCACCGTCGCCTGGCTCGCGAAGGCGAGGATCTTGAACGACAGCGTCAATGGATACTGAAGCCCCTGAAGCTGGCGCGAAAGGTCATCGGTGGCGGGCGCTGCCGGAAGCGGCGGCGGAGCGTAGGGGTTCTCAGAGTCGTGCACGGCCGGAGAAAACACCCAGCCGCCCGCGGAAACAAGCGGCTCGTTCGCTCGTTCGCAGACCGCGGAATCGACCGGACCGCAGAATCGACCGGACCGCAGAATCGACCGGACCGCAGAATCGACCGGACCGCGGAATCCCGGAACCCAATTCCCGGACAAATCGCCACCTCTGCTTTATTTCATATTTTAAATATGTGATTTTTGGGGAACTCGGGGCGGTCGTGGCGGGAAGATCTGCGAAAGCCTATGGAAGCGGGAGAGCGACGAAGTCGTTCACCGGGTGATCGGGAGGTCTTTTCCGTGGGCTTCTGACTGCGTGCCTGTCGTTTGGCATTGTTTGGCACCCAGGATGACCGGACGGATTTCCTCAAAGCCGCCGAGGTTCCACATGGGCACCGGTTTCAACCGACCCCACGGAGGGCGTAATCGGTTGTATTCCGATCATCGACGCAACAACGCTGAGTGGGGGCGGATCAGCCTCGAAAGGAAAGCGGCCGACCACGAATGACGCGAAGACTACCAGGAAGTGCGGGTTTGGCAGGGCGGCAGGGATCCCACATCGGCCGCACGGGCGCGACGCACCGGACCCTTCTGCTTTCCAGTCGATTGGCGTCCTTCGCGGGGGATCCCCGAACTCCTGTGATCGATCAATAGCTGCGGCCCCAGAGGACGCGGGTGGCGGTCTCGACGCCGGTGAGCACGCATTTTCCCGGTGCGCCCGGAAGTTTCACCGAGTCGAGCGGGATGCAGCGGATGGTGATCTTGTGTTGTTTCGAGAGCACTTCCTCCTGCTCCGGCGTACCGGCCCATGAAGTTAGAAGCCAGCCGGGGTTTTCCTGTCCCCAGTGGGCGTGGAATTCGTCGAGCGAGCCGCAGACGGTGATGTTCTCGTTGCGAAAAGCGGTCGCCCGATCGAGCAGGCTGCGGTGGATCTCGTCGAGGATCTCGGTGCTGTGACGGATGAAATCCTCCTTTTCCATGAACTCCTTGTCCTTGGCGGGCTTGTCGCGGCGCTGGACGCAGACCTTGCGCGACTCGACATCGCGCGGACCGATCTCGATGCGGATCGGCACGCCTTTCTTGATCCACTCCCACTTCTTCACCCCGCCGTTGATGTCGCGGTTGTCGACGTGGACGCGCAAGGGCTCTCCGCGATAGACTTGGTGGCGCAGGGTTTCCGCAAGCGCCATGCAGGAGGCGATGACCGCGTCGCGGCTGTCTTCCTTGGGGGTGATCGGCAGAATGACGACCTGCTGGGTGGCGACGCGCGGCGGGAGCACGAGGCCGTCGTCGTCGGAGTGGGCCATGATCAGGGTGCCGATCATGCGGGTCGAGACGCCCCATGACGTCGTGTAGGCGTGCTGCACCGCGCCGTCGCGGCCGGTGAACGAGATGTCCTGCGCCTTCGAGAAATTCTGGCCGAGGAAATGGGAGGTTCCGGCCTGGATGGCCTTCTTGTCCTGCACCATCGCCTCGACGGTGAGCGTGATGTCGGCACCGGGAAACCGTTCGTTTTCCGTCTTCTCGCCGGGGATCACGGGGATGGCGAGGTGGTCGCGGAGAAACTCTTCGTAGAGCCCATGGATCATCCGGGTTTCCTCCAGTGCCTCGGCCTCGGTCTCGTGGGCGGTGTGGCCTTCCTGCCAGAGAAACTCGGCGGTGCGCAGAAACAAACGCGGGCGCATCTCCCAACGCATCACGTTGGCCCACTGGTTGATGAGCAAGGGCAGGTCGCGATACGACTCCGTCCAGCGCGCGAAGGCGGCTCCGATGATCGTCTCGGAGGTCGGCCGGATCACGTAGGGCTCGGCCAGTTCGCCGGTCGGGACCATCTTCGTCTTGCCGGTTTCCTCATCCTTTACCGCCTCCAGCCGGTGGTGGGTGACCACCGCGCACTCGGTGGCGAAGCCTTCGGCGTGCTCCGCTTCCTTTTCCAGATACGAAAGGGGGATGAGCAGCGGGAAATACGCGTTCTGGTGGCCGGTGGCTTTGAATTTCCGGTCGAGCTGCTGCTGGATGAGTTCCCAGATGCCGTAGCCCCACGGCTTGATGACCATGCAGCCGCGCGTCTCCGAGTTTTCGGCGAGGTCGGCGGCCTTGATGACTTGTTGATACCACTCGGGGAAATCCTGCGCCCGGGTGGGGGTGATGGCGGTCTTTTCGGCGGACATGTTGCGTGGCCGGATTGGAACCGCGACCGCGGCCAAAGGCACGAAAAACTTCACGCCCGCCGGCAGATTCGTCTTGGAGGCCGGGAAACGGATGACCAACCTGCCAACATGTCGGAACCTCAAGACCAAGGCCGATTCCTGCCCTCCCGCGTGTACCGCCGCTGGGTCTGGCCGCTGCGGGCCTGCCTGTCCGTGCTGCCGATGGCGCTGCTGCTCTCCGGAATGTTCGCATTGTATTTCGGAGCGCAGAAATTCCGCAGCGAATCGTTGTTTCAGATCGAAAACGGCCCGTCGCCCGAGCAACTCGTCGCGATGATCCACTCGGACGCCGTCCTCAACCAGACCATCCGGAACCTGCACGGCGCGCTTGGCAACATCCAGAACGAGGACGCCCGCAAAGTCCTGCACCATACCACCGATGCGGACCTCGTCGAACCCGGCCCGCTCCTGCGCGTCCGGGCCACCCACACGTCGGCCCGGACCGCCCAACAAGTCGCGATGGCCATGCCGGAAGCCTTGCTCACCGTCATCGACGGCGACCGCGTCGCACGCCACAAGGAACTCGCCGCGCGCCACGAACTCCAGATCGCCGATGCGCGGGCGTCCGCGGAGGAACAAAGTGTCCGGCTTTCCCGCCTCGAATCCGCATCTCCGCCCACCTCCCCGGCGGTCCTCGCACAAGCCCGCGAGGAATTGCGGATCGCCAACGAGGAAACCCGCCGCCTGCTCACGCTCCACAACGACCTCCTCAGGGAACAAGCAGCCGACCGACCACGGCTCTCGAACCATACCGACTCGCGCATCGCCAGCGGCCCCATCAGCCCCAAATACGGCGAAGAAATGGCCCGGATCGCCTGGCAATCCCTCGCCACCGGCCTCCTCGCCGCCCTGCTCATCCCCTATCTGCTCGAGCTCGTTTTCCCGCCCTTCCGCCGGCCCGCGAAACCCTCGCCCTCATGGGAAACCTCCGCGGCTTTGGAAAAATCCGTAATTCCCCGTGTGGGGGTTTGACACGCATCGGGCGACTTGCCAACTTTTCCGCACTGGAAATACAAACCCCGCGCGCATGGCCGAAAACGAAAATCAACCACCCTCGCCGTCGAAGCAAACTTCGAGCGTCCCTCTCAAAAAGGAAACCGTCCGCGTGACGCTCAAGGCAGCCGATGCCCCGCCCGCGGTCCCTTCCTCCACGGTCCCGACCGCACCGCCGGTGAGGCCGCCGACTCCGCCGACGCCGACGGCCCCTGCCGCCGCTCCGACGCCCACCGGCGCCCCGCGTCCGGCACCGACGATCCCGCTGCGCACGCCCGGCGCTCCCACCGCCGGTGCCGCCGCTCCCGCGCCGACCATCAAGCTCGCCACCTCGGCCGCACCGCTTCCGACCTCGCGCCCCGGCGCCGGCGGCGCGCCCAGCCTGCCGAAGGCGACCGTCCAGCTCTCCGCACCGACCGCGCCGCTCGGCACCGCGCCGACGCCGTCGCAGGCCAGCACCCTCCAGCTCGACGATGACGATGACGAAGAAGGCACCGACATGCCGGCGACCATCGTTTCGGGCGTCTGCCTCGTCGCGGCGATCGCCGTCCTCGCGTTCCAACTGATGATGGCCAACACCTGGATCAGCGTGACCGACAACCCGAAATCGGGCGACTGGTCGCAGCTCATCAGTTCCGAATAATCCACCCACCTCTTCCAAGCCCATGGCTCTACCCATCATCAACACGATCCTCGCCGCATTGGTTCTCTATCTGGCCTTCGCCGCCGGATCGCTGCCACTGTGACCCGCCGAGGCGAGTCTCCGGATTCTAGCAAGAGCCGCCCTGCGCACACCGCAGGGCGGCTCTTGACGTTTCCGGGGACGCGCTCCATGTTCCGCGCATGGCACTCAAACTTGACGACAGCAATTTCCAATCCGAAGTGATCGACTCCGACGTGCCCGTCCTCGTGGACTTCTGGGCGGAATGGTGCGGCCCCTGCAAAATGATCGGACCGATCATCGATCAACTCTCCTCCGAAGTCGACGGCACCGCCAAGGTCGGCAAGGTGAACGTGGACGAAGCCCGCGAGCTCGCGGTGAAATACAACGTCCGCTCGATCCCCCTGCTCCTGTTTTTCAAGAACGGCGAGGTGAAGGACCAGATCGTCGGCGCCGGCGTCTCCAAGGAGCAGCTCAAGGCGAAACTGAGCGCTTTGGCCTGATCCGCGGTTGCGAATCTTCTCAACGCCGGTCCGGTCCGTCCGGGCCGGCGTTTTCGTGTTCAGAAACGGGTGCCTTTCAACGCCGCTTCTTGCGCTTCTTCTTTTTCGACGGCGTGAACGGGCTGCCCTTGCTGCCGGCGTGCTTCCCCGAGCGGCGTCCGGATTCCACCTCCGGCATCGGAGCGGGCACTTCCCAGTCGATGTCATCGATATCCTCGGACGGCGCGCCCGCCTCCAGATCGATTTCCTCCGCGTCGCCATAGCGGGCCTGCCAATCGGCCAGCGCACGCTCGTATTCGCGCCACGTGATCTGCTCGCAGATCGGCGATAGATAGTAGGCGACAAATTCCTCATCGCGCGCGAGTTCGGGGTCGAGCTGGCTGATGTGGTGTTTCGGCGGCGGCTGCGGACGGCGCAGGAAACGGTCCGGCTTCCGTTTCAACAACGGGCCGAGGCATTCATCGACCACCCGCTTGCTCGGCCGCTTGCCGAACATGCGCTCGGCGAGTTGATACCCATGGTCGTGGCACCAGCGGACCGTCGGCGGATCGAGCCCCAGCTCATGGGGGTTCGACGAGTTGATCGCCTCGCGGAACGATGCGAGTTCCGCATCCGTCAGCTTGCGGGTGAGCTTGTTCTCGCGCTTTTTCCGGAAGCGCGCGGGGTCGAGCGCCTGCGCCTTGAGCAGCGAGATGTAGGCGGGCGTGACGCCGAGTTCCCTGGCAAGCGCCGCGGCCTTCTCGCCCGCCAGCACGCGGCGCGTCGCATCGGCGCGCTGCTCCTCCGTCAGGCGTGGCGCGGGGTTTCCCATCCCGTCACGCGAGGTCCATCACCAGCACCTTCGCCCACAGCGGCTTGAACCCGTCGATGAAAACGTGGTGGTCCGGGTGATCCTGATAGACACACTGGTCCTCGAGGGTCTTGAACCTCATCGAGAGCGCGTAGTCCCACGATTGGTCCACCACGGGCCGGAGCTCGACCTCCGCCGGCACCGACCAGCAGCCGCCTTCGACAAGATCGATCTCAAACAGCGATGCCAACCCCTTCTCGAAGCGGGCGCGGTCGTCGGGATTCTTGTTCTCTTCGTTCAACCAGAAATAAACATGGTGCTCCATGCCGTAGGCAATAGGTCCGCACCGCCGGGTCCGCAAGAATGGAACGAATCATCCGCATCCTGACGACTTTCCTCGCCCTCGGCGCCACCGCGCTGCATGGCGAGGTGCACCGCATGGCCACCGAGGCCCGCCTGTGGATCAAGGTCCCGGCGGACTCTCCGCCGCTCGCATCCATCGGGACCAGCCGCGGGGCCGCCGTCCAGGCGCCGTGGGAACGCGACGCGGAGGCGAGAAAACGTCTCACGGAGGTCACGTTTCCCATCCGCTGGTGGGCATGGGATGAGGCGGTCGTTTCCTTCACCCCCGCTGCCGACGGCAGGATCGAACTGCTTCTGATGGGGCCATGGGGCGAAGCGGTCGATGGCGAGACGCCCCGGCAAGAGGTGTTGTGGGACGATGTGACGGCGAATGGCGCGCACATCGCGAACGGTGGATTCGATGAACTTGAAAACGGCGGACCCGCCGGATGGCAGTCGCCTTGGGGCGATTACCTGGAACCCGGCGCATGGCCGCTCGCGGGTGCGGAAGCACGCAGCGGCGGCGGCCTGGGAGCCGCGTGGATGAACCGTCCGCTGCAGCAGTTCGTCGATGTCCGGAAAGGCGTGCCCGTGGACCTAACCGTTCACGCGCGGGCCGCGAAACCACCCGGTTTCATCGAGCCGAAAGCGCTCGGCAAGGACACGCCCGCCCACCGCGCGGCATCGCGGATGAAACGCGGCGTGAACCTCGGCAACGGCTGGGAAGCCACTCCCGGAGAAGGCTGGGGTGTGCGTTTCACAGTGGACGACATCGACCGGATCGCCGACGAGGGCTTCGACCACATCCGGGTGCCGGTGGCCTGGCACTTCCGCCTGACCATGCGCGATGGGAAGGCCGGGATCGACCCGGTGTTCCTCGCGGAGATCGAGCCCGTGCTGCGCCGCGCGCTGGACCGCAAGCTGCGGGTGATGCTCAACTGGCATCACTTCAACGACCTAACAGGCGATCCCGCGGCGCACCGCGCGCGATTCATCGCCGGGTGGGAGGCGATCTGCCGGCGATTCAAGAACTGGCCGCCCGAGTTGTATCTCGAACTTCTCAACGAACCCCATTCCGCGCTCGCGGGAGAAACTCTCAACTCGCTCTATCAGGAAACGGTTTCCGCACTCCGCGCCATCGATCCGGACCGCATCCTCGTCGCAAGCCCGGGGCACTGGGGCGCCGTTCGTTCGCTCGACCTTCTCCGACTCCCGGACGACGACCGCATCATCGTAACCGTCCATTGCTACGATCCGTTCCAGTTCACACACCAAGGCGCCGGTTGGGTGGGACTCCAAGGCTTGCGCGGAGTCATCTATCCGGGGCCGCCGGAGCAGGCGCTCGAGCTTCCCCCCGCCCTCGCGGACAACCACGGAGTCGCCGCTTTCCTCGACGCCTACAACACCCGTCCCGCGGCCACCAACCCGAGCGGCCCGGGCCCGGTCCGCGAGGCGCTCGAGGTCGCGCGCGAGTGGTCGTCTCGTTTCGGACGTCCGGTGCACCTCGGCGAGTTCGGCGCCTATCAGGTCGCGGACGACGCCAGCCGCGCGCGCTACCTGCGCGACGTCCGCCGGCTGGCGGAAGAGCGATCGATCCCGTGGACGCTGTGGGAATGGAAAGCGGGATTCGGCTATTGGGACCCCACGACCAAACAACCACGCTTCCGCGCGGCACTGATGAAATGACCGCTCCTCACATCACCATGATCCTTCGTTTCTCCGCCTTCCTTCTGATCGCCACCCACCTCCATGCCGAGGAGGTGAAACCGCCGCGCGACGCCTCGTGGAAACTCGTGTGGTCCGACGAGTTCAACACCGACGGGCCGCCCGACCCGCAGGTCTGGGACTTCGAATCGGGCTTCGAGCGCAACCGCGAGCTCCAGTGGTATCAAAAGGAAAACGTCGTCTGCCGCGACGGATCGCTCGTCTTCGAAGCGCGCCGCGAGAAGGTGGAGAATCCGCGGTTCAAATCCGGCTCGCGCGATTGGCGGCAGGCGCGGAAGTTCGCGCAGTACACCTCCGCCTCGCTCATCACCAAACCGCGGCTCTCATGGAAATACGGCCGATTCGAGATCCGCGCGCGGTTTCCGGCGAAGGACGGTCTCTGGCCTGCCATCTGGACCACCGGCCACGGCCGCTGGCCGGACTCCGGCGAGATCGACATCATGGAGTTCTACCGCAGGCAGATCCTCGCGAACTTCGTGCACGCCAACGAACATGGACGCGACAAGTGGAACTCGTCGCACCATCCGATCGAGAGTTTCGACCTCGCCACCTGGGACGAGCGCTTCCATCTGTGGGTCATGGAGTGGACCGAGGAGCGGATCGACATCTACCTCGACGGCCGCCTGCTCAACAGCCACGACGTGACGAAGTCTTTCAACGGCAACGATCCGCAACGCAACCCGTTCCGCGAGCCGCACCGCCTGCGCCTGAATCTCGCCATCGGCGGCCAGGGCGGCGACCCGTCGAAGACCAGGTTTCCCCAGCGCTACGAAGTGGACCACGTGCGGATCTATCAGAAAAAGTGAGTTTGCGGCGGGGTTGCCAGAAGCCGCGACGCGGATACCATAGGGGCCATGACGACCGTGTCCGTCCGTTGCAACCACTGCGGTGCCCCGCTCGACGTGGCGGAGAACACCCGCTTCGTCACCTGCACGTTCTGCAACAGCCAGCTTGAAGTGAAACGCACGGAAAACTCGGTCTTCACCGAGGAGGTCGCGCGGATCGCCCGCAACACGGACCGGATGGCCGAGAGCCTGGAGGTGATCAAGCTGCAGAACGAAATCGAACAACTCGACCGCGAGTGGGATTCCGTGCGCGGCGGCTACGAATCGAAACGCCGCGGCAAGGGCCCGCCCTCGCGCGCCGGCGCAGCCGTCGGCCTGTTGTTCGCCGTGTTTTTCGCGATCGTTTGTTTCAGCATGGCGGGCATGGCCAGCAACACCGGAGCGCCGGGCATCTTCCAAATGGTTCCCATCGGCATGGGTTTTTTCGCTCTCATCGCCGCGGTAATGGGCACCGTGAACTCGACGAAATACCAGACCAACCGCAGCGCCTATCAGAACCGCAGGGACGAACTGGTGAGCCGGCTGGACGCGATGAAACGCGACGACGCGTGAGTCACTTCAAACCCGCCGCGATATCGTCGGCGAGGCGCGCCAGCAGCCGCGATTGCGCGGCGACCAAGGCGGGATATCCGTCGGACTCGAGCGGCTCGCGGTCGACAAAGGTCCGGGCCGCGGCGACCTGCCGGCCGGGCAGCGAGTAGGCGCGCCAGCCGGCCTCGATGACCGCGTAGCCGTCGTTGCCCGCGTGGAGTTGGCGGACGTCGATGGTGACCTGCCAGCGGAGACCGCCGTCGCCCTGCCACGGATAGGTGCGCACGTTGCCGGTGCCGAGGCGCCGGCCGAGGTTGGTGGCGGTGACGCGCGCGATGGACGACGAAAGGTCTCCCGCCCAGCGGTGGTCCTCCGCCACGGCGAGCTCGTTCGGTCCTTGGGCGATCACCAGGTTCGTGCGGTCGATGTATTCGGCGAGCGTGATCGGGCCCACGCCGACGCCGGGGCCACCGCCACCGGACGGGGGCGGCCCGTCTGCCGTGAGAACGTAGAACGACTTCGAGGAAACCGCGCAGCCGGCGAGCAGAAACGCGGCGGCGAGGAAGCAGCGGCGGGTGAGCAAGGAGATCATCGTTTCACGCGGGGTGCCTTGGGGATCGGATTGCCCGAGGACTCGCGGCCGAAGAGCAGCGAGTTCGGTTTTTCGTCGATGGTGTTGGTCATCGACTTCAAGGAGCGCAGGGAAGCGCGCAGTTCGTCGAGCGTGCGCAGCAGGTCGCCCTGCACGGCACCGTCCGGGCCGACGCTGGCGACGGATTTCTTCAGCTCGTCCAGAGTGACTCGAAGGTCCGCCGGAAGTTCCTTGAACTCGGGATCGGCGAGAACTTTCTCCGCGGCCTCCGCCGCTTCCTCGATTTCCTGCAAGGCCTCGCGGGCGTCGGCAATGGTGGTCTTGGCCTCCCTCGCCGCCTCGGCGATGTCCTGCATGGTCGTCTCGATCGGCAGCGCCTGGATCTTGTCGAGGATCGCGGTGAGCTTCGCCTCCAATTGGGCGAGACCGGAGGAAACCGTCGGGATGGTCGTGAAGCCGCCGCTCTGACCGAGCGAGGCGACCGAAGCGTCGGGATAGTAATCGAGGTCCACGAACAAGGCGCCAGTGAGAAGGCTGCCTGTTTTGAGCGAGGCCCGCATCCCCTTGCCCACCTCGTCGCGCAGGAACATCGACTCGGACTTCACCATCTCGGCCGCCGTTTCCGGACGCATCAAGGTCGGATCGATCTCGATCAAGACCGGGATCCGGCTTTCGTCCGCTTCCTTGACGAGGTCGAAGGAAATCTCCGCGACGCGGCCGATGGTGATGCCGCGGAACTCGACCGGCGCGTTGTCCGAGAGACCGCGCACCGACTGGTCGAAGAGCAGGAGGAAGGTGAGCGTCGGGTTGAACGTTGAGTGCTCGGCGGCTTCGGAGTCGTCGTAGAGCGCGAATTTCGTCCCGTCGGGCACCTCCTCGCCCCGTTCGAGCCCGCGCGGCACGCCGAAGGTGACACCGCCGGAGATCATCGACTGGAGCGAAGGCGTGTGCAGTTTGAAGCCGCTGGAGTCCGCGGTGAGGTTGATGCCGCTGGTGTTCCAGAAGCGGGTGTTTTCCCGCACGAGAAACGCGTAGTCCTGCTGGATGAACGCGTCGAACTCGACACGCTTGCCGCGGCTGTCGAGACGGCGCGCCTCGACCCGCCCGACCTCGAAGCCGCGGTGATAGATCGGCGACCCGACCACCAGCGAACCGGTCTGGTCCGCGGTGAGGATGATGCGCCGGCCGGGCACGCTGCTGTTGGTGGCGGGCGGGATTTCCAGTCCGGCGAAATCCGCAACGCGCGGGCCGCCGTCCGGCCCGGGATCGAGCTCGATGTAGGCGCCGGTGATCAGGGTGCCCACGCCGGAGATCTCCGATGCGGTCAGGCGCGGGCGCACCACCCAGAAGCGTGTACCCTCGCGCAGCAGATCCGAGACGTCCGGATCGAACTCGCAGTGGACGACCACCGAGTTGAGGTCGTCGGAAAGCTTCACTTCCTTGACGATGCCCACCTTCACCGAGCGGCAGCGGACCTCGGTCTTGCCGGCGGAGATCCCGTCCGCCGTTTCGAAAGTGACCTCGGCGAGGGGACCGCTGGTGGAGAAATGCCGGTAGAGCAGCCAGACGCCGAGCAGAAGCGCCACCATGGGCACGACCCAAACCATGTTCCAGCGCTGGGCGCGTTGGATCCTCGGCTTCGGGGCGGATTTGCTCTCGGTTTCTTCGTTCACGTCTCTGTGGCGTTCACAGTCTCCTCTCCAAGCGCGCATTCTTCATCGAGTTGGTCCCAGAGCAAGCGCGGTTCGAAACTCATCGCGGAAAACATCGTCAGGATCACCACCCCGGCGAACGCGATCGCTCCCGGCTGCGGGGTGATGGACATGTAGTTTCCAAGCTGCACGACGGACACCAGAATCCCGACCACGAAGATGTCAACCATCGACCAGCGCCCCATCAACTCGGTCATCCAGTAGATCTTGCCGAGAAACTCCGGGCTCGGACGGATCCGCCCCGTGGCCGCCAGACAGAGCCACGTCAACGCGAAGATCTTGAGCAGCGGGATCAGGATCGAGGCGGTGAAAATGACGATCGCGATCGGATAGGCGCCGCTGCGCCAGAACGAGAGCATGCCGCCGACGATCGTGTTGTGGGTCACCTCGCCGAGCTCGACGGTCGTGAGCACCGGCAGCAGGTGGGACGGGATGTAGAGCGCGGCCGCGGCCACCATCAGCGCGACGGTTTTCTGGATGCTGGCGGGTTTCCGCAGGTGGATCGCCGTGCCGCAGCGCGGGCAGTGACCCTCCGCGACCGGGGAAACGAGGTGGCAGACATGGCAGGAAGCCAGTCCCAGCGAGGACGCCTTGGTAAATCCCCGGCTCATGTTTCGGCCACCTCCAGCCGGTCCCAGAGTTCCTCGCGGTCGATCCCCGCCACCGCGGCGGCCATGCAGACCATGACCACCCCGCAAGCCCAGAAGCCGATTCCGAATTCCACATCCGCGAGCTTCGCGATCTTGAGCAGGCTCACCAGCACGCCTAACAAGAACACCTCCGCCATGTTCCACGGCTCGCTCATGTACATCCACTTCGCCACCATCCGCGCGTGGGGCATCGAGCGGCCGAAGATCAGCGGCATCGTCACATACAGCATGCCACCGGCGAGAACGAACGGCGCGATCACCGTGAAAACGATCACCGCCAATCCGAGCTCCGGCATCCCCTCCTGCGAGAGCGACCACGCCGCGCCGAAGAGCGTGAGGTTTCTTCTCAATGACGCCGCGTCCATCACCAGGAAGGGAAACGAGTGCATCACCACCATCGCCAGCAGCGCGGCGAGCGAGAACGCGGCGGCGCGGGTCAGCGACGCGCGGCGGTTCTGATAGAGGACGGCTCCACAGCGGGTGCAGCGGGCGGCGTCGCCCTCGGCCACCGTTTCCACCTCGTGCAGGGTGTCGCAGAAATGACAGGCGGAATAGCGCGTGCCACCCCGCGGCCGGGGCCACGCGGCCAGCGCCCGCCAGCGTCTGTTGAATCCGCGAATCATGCTCCGTTGGGCGCGACGACACGTTGCGAGAGCCCGCCGAGTCCTTCGACGCCGCACTCGACGAGGTCTCCCGCCTGGAGGTATCGCGGCGGGTTCATCCCCATCGCGCAGCCGGCCGGCGTCCCGGTGGCGACCACATCTCCGGGCAGCAGGGTCATGAAGCGGCTGATGTAGGAAACCAACTGCCGGACGGAGAAAAGCATGTCGCCCGTCCAGCCGTTCTGCCGCAGTTCGCCATTCACCTTGCACCACAGCCGCAACATCTGCGGGTCGTCCATTTCGTCGGCGGTCGTCAGCCACGGCCCCATCGGCGCGAAGGAGTCCGAGCTTTTCCCCTTGGTCCATTGTCCGCCCATTTCCTTTTGGAAAGCCCGTTCCGAGAAATCGCAGAACGTCGAGTATCCCGCGATGAAATCGAGCGCCTCCTCCTCGTCCACGTGCGACGCGGTGCGTCCGACGACGAAGGCCAGCTCCACCTCGTAGTCCAGCTTCGTCGCCCCGTGAGGCTTCAGCACATCGTCCTCCGGACCGCTCCACGCGCTCGTCGCCTTCAGGAACAACGCGGGTTCCGTCGGGATCCCCTCGCCCAACTCCTTGGCATGGTCGAGGTAGTTCTTGCCAACGCACACGATCTTCGACGGCCGATTCACTGGCGGGCCGAGCCGCATCACCGGGTCCACCTCGGGTCCACCCGGGCATCCTTGGGCCACCCACTCCGCGAGGGCCTCAAGGCCACCCGACGCGAAGAACCCTTCATCGTAGTCATGGAACTCGCCGCTTGCGTCGATCCGACGGCCGTCCTCCAACTGCACTCCCGGTTCCTCGCGCCCCGGCTCGCCGAAACGAATCAACTTCATGCGCGGAACGTAGCAGAAATCATCCAAACCCAAATCGGAAAAACCACGGAACCCGCACGCCGGGGAAGGGTGGCGAAGTTGGCGGCCCGACTGATCATCCACGGAGAAAACCCATAAACTCCAAATGGCATCTCAGTCGGACCGCCTGTGGGTCGCAACAATTCATTGGAAAGCACTCGCCATGCCAAGACACCACCGCGCTTCGTCCGGCGAAAAGATTTCTCAGGTTGCCGCCCGCGCGAAAAAAATGGGCGGCCCGACTGATCATCCACAGGGAAAACCCATTAACCCCGGGGCATCTCAGTCGGACCGCCTTTGTGTTGCGACGCCAGAGAAAGAGCACCGCGAGTGCCAACTTCACACCAATCTCCCGGACTGCGATCGATCCCTTGCGCGACCGCGCGGCCGGTTTATGGTCATCCATCCTGAAACAACCGGAAACCACACCATGAAACACATCCTGATCTGCACCGCCCTTTCCCCCGTCCTGCTCTTCACGAGCTGCACCGCGCCCGCCGGGCCGAACACCCAGCGTGGAGCCGCCACCGGAGCGCTTCTTGGAGCCGGGGCCGGAGCCATCATCGGCCACCAATCCGGGCGCACACTCGAAGGTGCCGCCCTCGGAGCAGGCGCCGGCGGAGCCACCGGAGCCATCATCGGCAATGAGCAGGACAAACGCCAGTACGGCTATTGAGGCCTCTTCCACGGACTCGATCCCGCGGTTCAAGCAGCCATTCCGTTACGGAGTGGCTGCTTTTTTTGGATGATTCCGGTGACGCGCTGCTCTTATCGTCACTGCCAACCGGTTCACCATGATTCGCACGCTTTGTTTCCTGCTCCCGCTGTTCGCCGCCACGGCACCCCTTCAAGGCCAGTTCGACTACTCCCTCGGGGCAGAAGAAAGCACAAAGAGCGAGAGCAAGGCGTCGCTGGTTTCCGAGGCGAAAACGATCGCCGCCGGCAAGCCCTTCACCGTGGCTCTCCGGCTCGAACATCCCGAGCACTGGCACAGCTACTATCAGAACAGCGGCGGCGTCGAGCTGGCGCCGTCGATCCGATGGACTCTACCGGACGGTTTCTCCGCCGGGCCGATCCAGTGGCCGGTGCCCGAGGTGGTAGACGGCTTCTTCGGCAAGAGCTTCGTCTATCAGGGATCGCCGGCGTTTCTCGTCGAGATCACTCCACCCGGTGACTTGGAGTCCGGGAAATCCGTAACCCTCCAGGCCAAGGCCGAGTGGCAGATCTGCAAGGAGTCGTGCATCAACGAATCCGCCGATCTAACCGCGACCGTGGCGACCGGCGGCGAAGCGGAGATGAATCCGGACGCCCAGGTGCTCTTCGCGAAGGCGCGCGCCGCGCTGCCCGCGGAGCCGGAAGGCCTCGAGATCACCGCGACGGATGCGGACGGCACGGTGGAACTGCGCGTTTCGCCCGCCGGATCGTTGGGTGGCAAACCCGCGGATTTCGTTCCAGACCAGCCGTCCGTCGCGTCCGCCAGCAGCGGCGGCTCGATCGAAATGGACGGCGACGCATGGAAGATCCGCCTGCCGCGCGTCACCGAGGACGCCATCGGAAACGAGCTCGAACGGGCCGCGGCCATCTCCGGCATCCTCACCGGCGAGCGGCCGGTGCGGGTGATGGAAACGCAGATCTCCGCCCCCGCGGCGACGGTTGCGGGCGGAACGAAACCGGCAGGCGCGGGCGGCCTGCTCAAGATTCTCGGCGGCATGTTTCTCGGCGGGCTCATCCTCAACCTGATGCCATGCGTGTTTCCCGTCATCGGCCTCAAGATCATGGGCTTCGTCCAGCAGTCCGGCTCGGACCGTGCGAAGGTGGCGATGCACGGTGTCACCTTCGCGCTCGGCGTGCTCGCATCCTTCGGCGTGCTGAGCGGCATCTTGTTTGCCGCGCGCGCGGCCGCCGGCGGCTCGGACATCGGCTGGGGCTATCAGCTTCAGAACCCGTGGGTGGTGCTCGCGCTCATGCTGCTCATGTTCGTGCTCGCGTTGAACATGTTCGGTGTTTTCGAGATCGGCGCCTCCGCCACCTCCGTCGGTGGAAACCTGCAGTCGAAGCAAGGTCTCGCGGGATCCTTCTTTTCCGGCGTGCTCGCCACGGTGGTCGCCACGCCCTGCTCCGCACCCTTCCTCGGCGCGGCCATCGGGGCGGCGATCGCGCTGCCGGCCGTCCAGTTCTTCAGCGCCTTCGCAGCGATGGCGCTCGGCCTCGCGCTGCCCTATCTCGTGCTCTCGGTGTTTCCCGCGCTCATCGATCTCCTGCCGCGTCCGGGCGCATGGATGGAAAGCTTCAAGCAGGCGATGTCCTTCCTTCTCTTCGCCACCGCGGGATACCTGCTGTGGGTTTATGCCGGGCAGATCGGCCTGGAAAACCTGCTCGGTCCGGTCTTCGGGCTCAGCGCCATCGCCGCCGCAGGCTGGATTTACGGCCGCTGGAACCTGCCGCACAAAGAGAAGTCCACTCGTGCGACCGCCCTGGTGCTGACGCTGCTGTTCGCCGCCGGTGGTTTCCTGCTCGCCAAGCCGCCGAAACCGAGCGCGCTCGTCTGGGAGAAGTGGTCGGAGGAACGGGTGGCCGAGCTGCTGGAGGAAGGGAAACCCGTTTACGTAGACTTCACCGCGCAGTGGTGCGCCACCTGCCAGGTCAACAAGAAGCGCGCCTACACCAAGGAGGTGATCGCGAAGTTCGGCGAGAAAAACGTCGTCACCCTCAAGGCCGACAAGACCAAACCCAATCCCGAAATCGAAACCGCGCTCCAGAAACTCGGCCGCACCGCCATTCCCGTGAACATCCTCATCGCCCCGGGCAAGGAGCCCGTGATCCTTCCCGAACTGCTCTCGCCGGACGACGTGCTGGGAGCGCTCGACGGCATCTAACATCCGCCCGATGTCCGAACCCCCGGCTCCCGAATCCGTCCGCGCCGACGTCTGGCTGTGGGCGGCGCGTTTCTTCAAGACCCGCTCGGTCGCCACCAAGATGTGCAATGCCGGCAAGGTGAAACGGGCCGGTGTTTCGCTCAAACCCGCCGCCGCCCTGCGTCCGGGAGACGAACTGGAGATCCCATGGCCCGAGGGCCCCGGCATCCGCAACGTGACGGTCACCGCCCTCATCGAACGCCGCGCCGCCGCACCGGTCGCCCGCGCTTGTTTCGACGAGAACACGCCGCAGGAGACTCTCGACGAACGCCGTCTCTGGCACGAGCACCGCCGCGAGGCGCCGCGCGGCCGGCCGACGAAAAAAGACCGCCGCGAGATCAACCAGTTCCGCGGATTCTTCGAGTGATAGACATAACTCCCGGATGTTCGGATTCATCGCCACTCCCTGCGCCGCCTGCACCAGCGAATCGTTCCCCGCGTGGCGCGGGGCCTTCTGCGGGCTGGCCCGCTGCCTCGGCCGCGAGTTTGGAAACCCGGCGCGGCTGCTGGTGAACCGCGACGCCACCTTCGTCGGCCTGCTCGGGCTTTCCCTCGACCCCGCCGCACCGCGGTGGAAACACGCCACCTGTTGCAACCCGCTCGCCCGCCCTTATCCGGTGGCCGATGACCACCCGGCCGTTCTCCACGCCGCCGCGGTCTCCGTATGCGGACTCGCGACCAAACTCGCCGACGACTCGCGGGACGAAGGCACCCTGCGCCGCGGCATCGCGAAACTCGGAACCGTTCTCACATCTCCGGCGGCCGATCGCGCCGTCGCCATCCTCAACAGCGGCGGATTTCCGACCGCACGGGTGACAGAACTGTTAGGGAGCCAGGAATCGGTCGAATCCAACGCGCCGCTGCGGGCGGACGAGCCCACCGCCACCGCCTACGGCATCATCACCGCGCATCTCGCCACCTTGCTCGACGTTCCCCAGCACCGGAAACCGCTGTCCGACATCGGGGCCGCGCTCGGCTCGCTGGTCTATTGGCGCGACGCATGGGACGATCGCGACGAAGACCGCACACACGGCCGCTTCAATCCTTTCGAACAGGTGGACTCCGCCGCGATCCATCGGCGGATCACCGCCGCGTGGGACGGGTTCACTTCCTCACTCTCCCAACTCCCTCTGCTCCGCAACGCCGGTCTGGTTGCGAACCTCCAGACCACCACGGCGCAACGCCAGCGGCCCTTCCTTCATCTGCAAGCCACGAAAGAGAAAAAGAAGAAGCGCAGGAAAGAGGGCGCTCCGTGGTGGCATCACTGCGATTGCTGTCCGTGTCATGGAAGCAGCCACGGTTCCTGCTGTTGCGACGCCGCCTGTGACTGGGGACCCGGCGACCACGGCTGCTGTGACTGCTGCCCGTGCGACGGGATCGATTGCTGCCCCTGCAACTGAACGATCCGGTAGGTCAAGATGCCCGCCTGCGCTCCTACGGAGCTGAAAAAACCTATCTCCTCCAATCCACGGGGTGAACCCCGTGGCTACGTGCCCCCGCTCCTTCGGAGCTGAGGAATTCTTCGTCCGTCCGTTCCACGCGGTGAACCCCACGGCTACGTGCCCCCGCTCCTTCGGAACTGGGAAGATAGGAAAACCCGCCCCACGCGGAACCAGTCCCGCAGGGACGTCGGCGCGTAGCCACGGGGTTCACCCCGTGGACTGGCACCGCACCGGAGACAGAGCCCCGCAAGGGGCGCCGGCGGGGCCGAAGATGCGGTTCGCCGCCGATGCCATCGCGCGCTCACCACGCCAGTTGCCGGAGGCTGGCCTTGAGTTCCTCGGGCCATTCGAGGGTCTCGATGGTGGCGGGGTCGAGCCAGTCGTCGTCGAGGCGCTTGAGGTCCTCATACCATGCCTGGGCGTCCTCGAAGGCGCCGGTCTGGGCGGCGGCGATGGCGAGCAACAAGGTGGCGTTCTCGCGTTTCTCCTCGGGATAACCGATGCGCTGGCCCGTCGTTAGAAACCGATAGGCGCGCTCGGAGTTGCCCGTGAGCAGGGAGACCCATCCGGCGCGCAGGGCGAAGTTGGCGTCGTTGGGGAAACGATGGGTGCCGGTGGTGAGGATCTGCATCGCCTGCACCGGGTCGGCGTTTTCGAACGACGTGTAGGCGGCCTCGGCGTAGTCGCCGGGAAGCTGCGACTCGACGGGGTGCTCCGTGATGAGCGCCACCCAACGGTCGCGGGCGTTCTGATAGTCGCCGAGCGCGGTGTAGGCCATCGCCTCGGCGCGCAGGCAGGGAGCGGGGTCCGCGCCGAAGTTTCGCGCAAGCTCGGCGAGGCGGAGAGTGGTCTCCATATCTTCCTTGTGGGCGGCGAAGACGAGCGCGGCATCGAGGCAGGCCTTGGCATAACGATCACGGCCGACGGCGCGCAGGGTGGCGGGGTCGAGCAGGCGGGCGGCGAGCTCCGCTCGCTGGATTTCGTCCGGATCGTCCGGCACTTCGATGGCGGCGAGTTCCTCCCGAAGGCATTGGCGCAGGACGTCGAGGGCGGGCTGGAAGTTTCCTTGTTCCCAGCCGCGCCAGTCCTCACGCGAGCGGATTGTCTGATAGGTCGGCACGCCGTCCGGCCAGCTTGCGATGGCGTCCGCCTTGCGGTCCTCCAGCCACGCGACACGCGACAAGGCGAGACAGCGCAGCGTGAGCGGAAGCCCTTCGGCTTGGTTGAGGCAGAGTCGGATCCACTCCGGATGCGTCGAGGCGAGCGAGAGTTCCAGCGCCTTGGCCGCGGCCGGACCGGAGGAACCGGCTTGCGCGATCGCCTTGAGGATCTCCTCCTCGCCACCGCTCTCGAACGCCTGGTCCACAACCCGCGGCGCGAGCCACGGGTTGTCCGCCGCCCCGGACGATGGTTTGGTCACGACCGCGGCGGCGAGTTGCTGGTGCCACTCCGTGTCCTTGAGCTGCGAAGTCGCCGCAAGGATCGCCGGCCACGAGTCACCGGTGGGATCGGCGCGGGCGAGGCGGTCCCACATCGGGATGAGAGCCTCGGGCGCGGCACGGTCGAGCGTGTGCTTGTGGAGCACGACGATGAGGAAACGGAGGTCCAGCTCGGGCAGCGCGGCTTGCAACGCGTCGCCGTCGATGCGGGATACGGCGTCGAAACGCTCGTCCGCATCGGGAAACACGAAGGTGCGCGTGGCGTCGTTGTAGCGGCAGCCGGCGAGCGCCACACAGAGCGGATCGAGCAGGTCCGCGTCGATCGTTTCCGTCGCGGGTTTTTCCTCGGCCGGTTTCGTCGGCAGGGGGAGAATGTGATGGATGGTCACCGTGCCGTCGGCCTCGCCGGTGACGATGCGTTCGCCGGAAATCGCGAAAGTCGTTAGATCGGCATCCGTCCGCAGCGGTGCGTGGCCGTCGCCGGAGATATGCATTCCCCGCTCTCCGGTGCGCACCCAGGGATGCTCCGGGTCGTGCAGCAGGCCGGTCCACAGCGACGGTCCGGAGGCGGTCCAGACATCGCGTTCCAGGAGGCCAGGCGTTTCGAGCGACGGAGCCTCCTCCTCGCCGTACGAGAGAAACGAAATGGCAGGCGCTTCGTGCGGTCCGCCGTCCTGCAGGACCAGCGCGGATCCTCCGGTGGACGAGAACAAAGCCCGCCGCAAATGCACTCCACCCTCGATCCCTGTGCGCGTGATCCCGTCCACCGGCGAAACCGGCATCCGCATCAGCCCGCCGTCCGCATGCAGCACGAACAAGGCGTCCGCCGCGAGGTGCGCGGCAAGCGGACGGGGCGCGTCCGCGGCCTGCGGCTCGCTCGAGCGCAGCATCTCGCCGGACTTGCTGTCGCGGATGCGCCAGACCACCGCGCCGCCATCGAGGGTTTCCGGGTGGGCGACGAGCAACGCGTCCGGCGAGAACGCCACGCCCGCCGCGGGCGTCACGAAATCCGGCAACGGGCCGATATCGCGGATCGGCTCCAGCGTGTCCGCCCGGCACAGCAGGGTCGCCGCACCGCGTTCGATGACCGCGTAGCTGCCGTCCGGAGAAATCACCAGGCTCCTCGTTTCCTCCCCCGGGCGGGGAAACATCACGGCCGCCGGAGAACGCGACAGCAGATCCCAGCGCAAGGTCGTGCCCACCGGGTCGCCGACGGTGACCCACAGCGAGTCGCCGCCCGTGGCGACCCGCGTCACCGGCACGCCGTGCGGGAGAACCAGCTCCGGCAGGTTCCAGCGGGTCTCCTCAAGCAATTGCACGAGCCGCCCGCGGGCCTCGGCGCAGGCCGGGTCCGCCCGCAGTGCGGAAACCAGCAGCGCGAAGGACTCGTCGCGGTCGTCACGGGACAGCGCGGTGTTTGCGAGGTCCACGCGGGCACCGGCGAGAGCGGGAGACTCCGCGGGCTCGATCGTCTCCGGAATGTCCGGTGCCGCCGCGGTTTCCCGGCGTTCGCAGCCCGCTCCGGCGAGGCACAGCCCCGCCAAGACGCTTGTGGCGAGGAGTTTCCGGACCTGCGACGCTGCCATTTTCCTCGGAATCAACGCCACCGGCGGCGGCTTGTGTCTGAACCGGCGCACCCGGACACCCGGCCCTCAGTAGCCGGATTTCTGCAGCAAGGAGCGAAGCTGCACCTGGAATTCCATCACATCCTCTTGCGTCGGGCGGTAGCCCGGCGTGTCGGGATCGAGGCCCGGACGGCCCGTCTGGTCGAGCATCCACACGGCGGATTCACCGTCGCTGAAGGTCACCTTGCCGCTGACGAGCGCGCCGGGCAGGGCGAGCGTGTCCATCGTCACGGTCACCTCGCCGGTGGGCACCACCTCGGGTTTCTCCGCCGCTTCCTCCTTCGGCTCCTCCTTGGTTTCCTCGATCAGCTCGATGCCGAGGTCGAGGATCAGGAAACGGGTGTCCATGTAGGTGATCGTGATCCCGAACTCGTCCTTGAGGTGGCGCTGGAGGTCGGACATCGACGCGCCTTCGGCGGCGCGCTGCTTCAGGGACGCGACCTGTTCGGGGGTAAGCTTGCTGGCGCTGAACATGACCGTTGTTTGTCCCTTCCCGGCCGGAATGCCAAGGGGTTTTTCCGGCGGATGGCGACGGGAACATCCTCCCACCGGCCGAAATTTCCGCAAGGGTCGGGACTGGAAACGGAAACCACGAAACATCCGAAGGATCACGAAATCAGGAAGCGGAAACCCTCCATCGTCCGGTCATCCCACCGCTCTCCCCTATCGTGCCCTTTCGTGGTTCTCCCACGTGGAACCACGAAACCCGGACGCCGACAGGCATTTCCCACCCCCTGTACGAAGAGAGGGCCGCCCACCCGGGCGGCCCTTCTTACTTCTGTCATGAAGTGAAACCTGAATTTGAAACCGGGGATCGCTCCCCTCGACGCCCGCGAGACTGCCGATATTTCGGAAACCTGTCATGTCCCTAAATATGGGGACACGGGTCTCGGGGTTCAGGAAGAGGCCGCGGTGCGGCCGCCGCGGGCCGGTTTCTTCGGCTCCTCGCGCAGGCGCGCCGGCAGGAACGGCTCCACCAGCGAGTCCTCGAAGTCGAAGATTTCCGAGAAATCCTCCGGCCGGTCGGACTCCTGTTTTCCAAACACCTGCTCCTCGATGAGCAAAAACACCATGTCGCCCACGTCGCGGCACTTCCGCACGCCCCATTCCTTCATGAGCGTCGAGGCCATCGGGCCGAATTGTTCCAGCGCGTGGTCGCGGAATCCGGCCAGCAGTTCCGGCCCGCTCACGTGCCGCGCCTGGCCGTTGTTCCCGTCGGCGATCCGCTTGAGCGTGAAGTCGAGCGCGTCCTTCAGGAACAAATAGGCCTGCGGATCGAAACGCCTGTCGCGCTTCAAAATCGAATAGACCGACTGCTCGAACTGCATCGCCTGCATGGAGGGAAAATGGCGGAGCGCGCGCGGCGTGTCAAAGCGGTTAGTTTTTCCGAAGCACGCGCGATCACGGGGGCGATTTTGACGGGTTGGTCGAAGCCGATCCGGATGGCGGCGGAGCCGCCACTAGACTTCCCAGAATTCGTCGAATCCCTTGGCCCGGAGGCCTTGCTTCAATTCGAGGTCATGAGTCCAGAGCTTCGCTCCGAGGTGCAATGTCAACGCAACATATGGTGTATCCTTCGGATCGACGCCATGAGTGAGGCGGCTGGCTTCCGCCCAGGTTCCGACAGCAATTTCCGCTTCGCGGATGAAGGTCAAACACTCACAGAGCTCATGAAGCGCGGTGAGGACAAGCTCTTCGCCAAGCGAGGTCCGGCGCTGGATGCGTTCCTTGTGTTTGTAGAGTTCGACTAGAATGAAGAACGGGGAGAAAAACGCCACGTCGACAGATGACGCCATGAGCGCCCGCAGATCGCCGCGCACGCCCGCAAGCGCCCGGAACGCAATGTTCGCATCGACGACCACCCGCATCGCATGTCCTCAGGCTGGATCCGAGGGAAGGAATCGATGTTTGTTTTCCGCCCACCACCTGTCCTTCACCTCCTCGGCCATCCGATCGGCCTCCTCATCCGTCATGCGGCTGCTGGCAAGGGCGTTTTCGAGGCGGAACGGACGCAACATGCGCTCGAGTTGCACCGGATCCACTTCACCACGCGGGATGGACACGCGGATTTCCTTATCGGTGGATTCGATGGTGATCATGTCCCGCAGGTTATCAGACCGCGGCACGGGCGCAAGGTCTTGATCGATCGGACTCCCGCGGCTTCCGCCGGCTGGAATCCTCTCCCCTCACTCGTTTCCCAATCGTTTCACGAACTCGTCGAGCAGGGAGTCGAGGCGGGGTTCGGGGGCGATTTTGGCGGGTTGGTCGAAGCCGATCCAGATGGCGGTGGAGCCGGAGGGGCCGAGGCGGAGGGTCCAGGCGTCGCGTTCGGAGTTGGTGGCGCCGGTGAAGCAGCGGGTGCCGGCGCGGCGTTTGAGGATGCTGGCGGCGTCCTGGGCGGCGTTGGCGCCGATGGCCTGGGTGAGCTCGGGTTTGGCGGAGTAGATGAGCTTGCCGGCGGAGTCGCGGATCTCGCGGATGAAGAAGGGGCGCGGGCGTTTGCCGGAGTTTCCGATGGTGGCGAGGCCGGTGGCCATTTCGCGCGGGCTGGCGGCGACGTAGCCGCGGAAGAGGTCCTCGCCCTGGACGAAGGGGCCGTCGAGCCCGCAGCGGCGGGCGATGCGCTCGACCTCGGCGTGGCCGATCTGGCGGCCGGTCTGGAGCGGGCGGCCGGGGAGGACGAGCTTGCCGCGCTCGGAGGCGGCGGCGGCGATGAAGGGCTCGAAGGCGGAGCCGAGGTCGCGCTTGGAATGGGTGCGGTCGAGCCGGGAGTCGGCATAGTCGCGGCCGCCGATGAGGGCGAGCACGGCGCCGGATTTGGTTTCGACGGTGACGGCGGCGTATTGGACGTAGTCGGGCTCCTTGCCGGAGGGGTGGTCGTGATGGGTCGGGTGGGTCCAGGATTTCTCGTGTTCGAGGTCGGAGACGGCGCGGTTGAGATCGTCCTGGAGACGGGCCTGCCATGCGGAGTCGATGGTGGTGGAAACGCGGAGCCCGGTGAGCGCGTCGTCGCGGCCTTCGAGGATGCGGTAGAGCTCGCGGCGGACGGCCTGGAGGGCGTAGGAGGTCTGGTTCACGCCGTCCTCGTCATCGGCGAGGCGGAGCGGGGCGGCGGCGAGTTGGTCGCGTTTTTCCGCGGTGACGAAGCCCATGGTGGCCATGCGGGCGAGCGTCTGGCGGCGTTGTTCGACGGCGGCCTCCGGGTTTCGCAGGGGAGAGTAGATGTGCGGGCCGCGGATGATGCCGACGACGAGGGCGCACTCGTCGGGCGTGAGCTCGCGGGTGGTCTTGCCGAAGTAGGTGCGGGCGGCCTGTTCGATGCCGTCGGCGCCGGAGCCGAAGTAGATGCGGTTGAGGTAGTGGGTGAGGATCTCGTCTTTCGAGTAGCGGGCCTCGATGCGCAGCGTGAGGGCGATCTCGAGCAATTTGCGGTGCAGCGATTTCTCCCGCATGCCGAAGGTGTTGCGGGCGAGCTGCATGCTAAGCGTGGAGGCGCCCTGGGTGAAATCGCGGTCCTTGACGTTGCGCACGGTGGCGCGGGCGAGGCCGCGGACGTCGACGCCGCTGTGGCGGAAGAATCGCGCGTCCTCGCGGGCCTGCAGCGCCTGGACGAGGAACTCGGGGATCTCGTCGCGTTTCACCAAGCGGCGCCCGCTGCTGCCGGGTGCGTCCAGCGGCACGCCCTTGCGGTCGTAAAATGTGGTGCCGGCGGGGAGTTTCGCGACCTCGTCGAGATCGTAGCGCGAGGCGAGCAGCAGATAGAAAAACGCGATGCCCGCGCCGATGACCAGCCCGATGAGGGCCAGTTGGAAGGTCCACTTCACGGGCCCGTGGAGCCACTCGGGAAGCCAGCGCTTCCAGAAGGGGGGACGGTTGATCGGGCGCCAGGTGGACACGGGTGGGGTAGATTCTGAAATGCTGGGATCCGGGCGGCTCAGCGGACGGGGATGGCTTTGCGGGGTGTTTCTTCGACCGGGACGGCCTTGCGGGGTTCTTCCTCGCGGACGGGGGCGGCGCGCGGCGGCGACGGGTCCTGCGCCGGGGTGGCGCGTGGTGCGGATGCATCGACGGCCATCGCCTTGGCGGGGTGGAGCGGGCAGTAGTCGTTCTCCGGCAGCGCTATGTCGGGTGCGACGACATCGGTGCGGGTGGTGCCCGCCTCGCGGCAACCGGCGGTGGCGCGTTTTCCGGAGAGCTGGCAGATCTCCATGGTGACGACGCGGCCGGAGTTGTCGTTGAGCTTGCCGGCGCGGTAACCGAGACGGTCGGCGGTTTTCATGACATCCACCCAGACCGGCAGGGCGAGGGTGGAGCCGAAGCCACGCTGGATGGTGGTCTTGGGGGTATCGAAGCCGACCCACACGGCGCAGGTGAGGGTGGAGGTGAAACCGGCGAACCAAGCGTCTTTGAAATCGTTGGTGGTGCCGGTTTTCGCGCCGCAGGGTTTGTCGAAGCCGAGGCGTTTCACCGAGGCCGCGGTGCCGCTGCTGGCGACTTCCTCAAGGATGCGGGAAACTCCGATGGCGGAGGTCGGCTCGGCGGTGGGAATGGCGATCGGGAGCGTGGAGAACAGGATGTTTCCATCGCGGTCCTTGATCTGCGAGATGATGTAGGGGCGGAATCGTTTCCCGGCGTTCGGGAACAAGGTGTAGGCGCTGGCGACCTCCCACGGCGTGGCCTCCCAGGAACCGAGGAAGGACGAGGGATTTTTCGGCATCGGCGTGTCGAAGCCGACTTTCTCGGCGACCTTCGCGACGTAATCGACGCCGGCGAAGTCGCCGACGCGGACGGACATCGTGTTGCGCGAGCGGATGAGCCCGTAGGACGCCGGGTGTTCTCCGCTGAACTTGCCGTCGGAATTGCGCGGCCGCCAGGTGCCGCCGCCCTTGATCTCACCGGGGCGAAGCGGGCCGTCGCTCACCGGTGTGCTTGGTTTGATGCCCTTGTCGAAGCCGGCGAGATAGACGAAGGGCTTGAAAATGGAGCCCATCTGGCGGAACGCGGAGGTCGCGCGATTGAAGCGGGATTCGTTGGCGTTGCGGCCGCCGACGACGGCGAGCACGCCGCCGGTGCGGTTTTCCATGACCACGGTGGCACCTTGGATGTAGCCGGGCTCCCTGCGCTCCATCTCGGGGATCTTGAGCCATGCCTCGCGCGTGGGATGCTGGTAACCGGAGAGTTTCTCGACGGATTCCAGTTTCTTCTCCAGCGCCTCCTCGGCCACCTCCTGGATGCGCTTGTCGATGGTGGTGATGATCTCGCAGCCGCCGAGTTCGATGTCCTCTGCTTCGAGAATGATCTCAAGGTCGCGGCGGATGATGTCCATGGCGAAGGACTCCTTGTAATGGCGGCGCCACACGGGGCGGATCTCGATGGGTTCTTGTTTCGCGGCATCCGCCTCGGCCTGGGTGATCACCTTGGCATCGACCATGCGGGCGAGCGTGGTGTTCCGCTCGCGCTCGGAGGCCTCGATCGAAGTGAACGGATTGTAGGATCCGGGTCCTCGGACGATGCCGGCGAGCAGCGCGGACTCGGAGAGCGTCAGCTCGGCCGGGTGTTTTTCGAAGTAAATGCGCGACGCTTCGCCGACGCCCTTGATCTGGCGGCCCCAGTCGATCTGGTTGATGTAGGCTTCGAGGATCTGGTCCTTGTCGTTCGCCGCCTCGATGCGGATGGCGATGGCGATTTCGAGAAACTTGCGGTCGAGCTGGCGGAGAAACACGCCCTTGTCCCCGCGTTTGAGTTGGAAAATGTCCGACGCGAGCTGCTGGGTGATGGTGGAGGCGCCCTCGCGTTTGCCCTGGAGGTTCTTGGTGATGGCGCGGCCGATGCCGATGACGTCGAAGGCCCCGTGCTGATAGAAACGCTCGTCCTCACGGGCGAGGATGGCTTTGCGGAAGCTCTCGGAGACGTCCTTCAGAGGAACGATGGACCGTTTCTCGCCATGGATGCGCCCGATTTCCTCACCGAGGCGGTCGTAGATGATCGTGCGCTCCGGCATCGCGTGGATGCGCCGCAGGTCGAAGGACTGCGAGCGCCAGCCGTAGATGACGCCGAGCACGATGAGGACCATCAGGGCGATCACGCCGGGGTAGCCGGCCAACCGCAGGAGGAAGCGCCACGGCTGGGGAAAGGGCAGCGTGAAGAGGTTCACCAGGTGGAACGGCCAGCCGAGGAGGATCGACACGGCACCCGGGCGGCGGCGTTTGGGGGCGGAGGATTCCGCGGAGCGGCCGCGTTTTTTTGTCTCTTTCGGTTTGCGGGATGCCATCGACGGCGGAACTCATAGGCGATCCCGGGCGCGCCCGCCACCCCGGATTGCGGCCGGGAACGCGGCGGGGACCGAATCAGACAAACCTTGGCACCGGCCACGCTTTTCAGGAACAAAATGAAAACCAGACGATTGATTTTCACCACCCTTCTCACCGGGCTCGCAGCCGTCCAGCCGCTGGCGGCCAAGGATCCGTCCGCCACCCTCGCCGATCTGGCACGATTGGAAACCAAGGTCGTCGGCGTCGCGGACAAGGTGCTGCCGGCGACCGTCTCGCTGCTCTCGGACCGTACCGGCTCGTCCGGATCGGGCGTGATCGTCGCCGATGACGGGCTGATCCTCACCGCCGCGCACGTCGTGCAGGGGACCGACCAGTTGCTGGTCGTCTTCCCGGACGGAAAACAAGTGCCCGGCAAGGTGCTCGGCGCAAACTATTCGAAGGACATCGCCATGGTGCGCATCACCGAAAAAGGCTCGTGGCCGACCGTCGAGATGGGCGACTCCGAGAAACTCGCTGCCGGCGACTGGGTCGTCGCGCTCGGCCACTCGGCCGGTTTCGACGCGAGCCGCACGCCGCCGGTGCGTTTCGGCCGCGTGATCTCCGACGGTCCCGGCAATTTCCTGACCACCGACTGCACGCTCATCGGCGGCGACTCGGGCGGGCCATTGTTCGACCTCAACGGCAAGCTGGTGGGCATCCATTCGTCGATCGGCCGCTCGATTTCGAACAACAACCACGCCGGGATCGATGGTTTCCGCGACGATTGGGACCGCCTCATCGCCGGCGAAACCTGGGGCGAACTCTCGATGAACCCCTTCGCGAACCCGGAGATGCCGGTGCTCGGAATCGGCATGGGCCGCGTGCGCGGAATCCGCGGCGTGGTGGTGGAAAGCGTCGTGCCCGGTTCGCCGGCCGTGGCCGCGGGACTCAAGCGCGGCGACGTGATCGTTTCCTTCGATGGCGACAAGATCGGCGACGGCGGCGAGTTGCTCCAGCTACTCGCGAAACGCGAGCCCGGCGACACGGTGGAAGTCACCTATGCGCGCGACGGCGACACACGCGAAACCGAGGTCAAGCTGCAGCGCCGCATCGACCTGTTCGCCGAAGAAGAATGAACCCACACCTTTCCGAACGAACCATGATTCACAAAGCACTCGCATTCACGCTGCTGGCGCTGCTCCCCGCGGCGGCCATCGCCCAGGACGACATCCCGTTGCTCCGCCCGGATGAAAAGGAAGCGGTCAACCGCCAGAGCGACGAGTTCAACAAAGCCCTCGAACCGGTCCTCGCCGATGCGGCGAAATCGACCGTCCGCATCTGGGCCGGCCGCAACAAACTCGCCTACGGCACCGTCATCGGCGACGGCACCGAGGTGCTCACGAAGTGGAGCGAGGTCGCCCGGCGCGGCGGCTCGCTGCTCATCGACGCGGGCGACGGAGTCGGACGTCACGCGTCGATCACCGGCACCTATCCGGACGAGGACCTCGCCGTGTTGAAACTCGAAACCGGAGACGCGCTGCCTGCCGTGAAGTGGTCCACGGAAACCCCGCGGCTCGGCGCGTTTCTCGCCGCGCCCCAACCGGGCGGCCGCCCCGCCGCCTTCGGCGTGGTCAGCGTGCTCGAGCGAAACCTCCGCGAGACCGACCAATCGTATCTCGGCATCATGGGGTCGATCGATTTCGACGGACCGGGCGTGCGCATTTCGGAAGTCACCCCGGACTCCGGCGCCGCCGAGGCCGGCCTCAAGGAAGGCGACGTGATCCTCAAGGTGGGCGAACGCGAGATTTCCGGCCTGCTCGAGCTGAAGAACTCGCTCGTCGGTATTTCCCCTGGCGAAACCGTGCGCCTGCTCGTCCGCAGCCGCAACATCGAGAAACCCGTCGACGTCACGCTCGGCAACCGCCCGGAGCTGCCGAAGTTCAACAGCGACCGTCTGCGCATCATGGAGCGGATGGGCTCCGGCCAGAGCCGCGTCCGCAGCTCGTTCACCCGCGCGATCCAGTCGGACATGCGCCCCGAGCCGAAGCAGATCGGCGGGCCGGTCGTCGACCTGAAGGGCAACGTCGTCGGCATCACGGTCGCACGCGCCGACCGCACCCGCTCGTTCATCATGCCGGCCGCCGCGGTGGTCTCGCTGTTGGAAAACGGCAAGGCGATGGACCCGTCGCTCGCTGAGGTCCGCAACGATGACGCTCCGGCGCAGGTGATGAACCAGGGCCGCGCCCGTGGCCAGATGCAGCGCCCGCAACGGTCGCCGCGCGCGCTGCGCCAGCATTTCGAGGAAATGCAGCGCCTCATGGAGTTCATGGAGGACGAACTCGACGCCCTCGACCAAGGACGCTGAGCCCGGCGATTCCGCGGAAAAATTTGCCGATCCCGCCGCGGCGGGCGACGGGATCGGTCAAGACACCAAGTGTATATTGGGTGGATGCCACGATCCGCCATTGAAACACTTCTCGACACCGTCCGCCGCAGCCGCCCGGACGACGAATCCCTTGCCCGCGAAGCGGTGAATCTCGCCGCCGAGTGGCTCAAAAGCGCCACCGAAGGCATGCATTCGGACGAGCGCAAGCAATCCGCCCAGCTCTCGCGCATGATGACCGACGCGCCGGGCAAGGCGCTCACCTTCGCGATGGCCGATCAGGTGTTCCGCCCGCCGTCGCACGAACGTTCCGCCGAGCGCTTCCGCTCGCTCGTCCACGACTACGGCGTGCCGGAGTATTTGCCGCCGATCGAGCGGATCGGCATGAAACTCGGGGCCGCCGCATCCGCCGTGGCGCCCGGCATCGTGATGCCGCTCGTCACCGCGAAACTCCGGGGCGAGAGCGACTCGGTCATTCTTCCGGGAGACGACGCCCACCTGCGCCCTCACCTCGAGCAGCGGCGCCGTGCGGGAATGAAGATGAACATCAACCAACTCGGCGAGGCGATCCTCGGCGAGGCGGAGGCGGAAAAACGGATGCAGGCCATCCTCGCACGGATTTCGAGCCCGGATTGCGAATACCTATCCGTGAAGATCTCCGCGGTGTTTTCCCAGATTCATCTCATCGCCCATGAGGAAACGTTGGAAAAACTCAAGGAACGCGTCCGCCGTCTCTACCGCTGCGCGATCGAGCATCCGGTTTCCGATGGAAACGGAGGATCACGTCCCAAGTTCGTGAACCTCGACATGGAGGAATACCGCGACCTTCAGCTCACCCGCGACGTATTCACCCAGGTGCTGGACGAACCGGAGTTCATGCGTCTCGAAGCCGGCATCGTTTTGCAGGCCTATCTTCCGGACTCCTGGCCGGTGCAGAAGGAGCTCAACGCATGGGCGGCCGACCGCGTCGCCCGCGGTGGAGCCGGCATCAAGATCCGCATCGTCAAAGGCGCCAACCTCGCGATGGAGAAGGTCGAGGCCGAAATGCATGACTGGCCGCAGGCGCCCTATCCGACGAAGGAGGAGGTCGATGCCAACTTCAAGCGCATGGTCCATGAAGGCTGCAAGCCGGAGAACGCGAAACACGTGCGCATCGGGCTCGCGTCGCACAACCTCTTCGACCTCGCGTATGCGATGCTCCTGCGCACCCGCGAGGGCGTCGAGGACCGCATCGAATTCGAAATGCTCGAAGGCATGGCGAACCACCAGGCGCGCATCGTCAACGAGGACGCCGGCGGACTGCTGCTCTATGCGCCGGTCGTTTCCCGCGATGACTTTCACAGCGCCATCGCCTATCTCGTCCGTCGCCTCGACGAGAACACGTCGGAAGAAAATTTCCTTCACGATCTGTTCGGAATGAAAGTCGGCGACAGCTCATGGGACAGCCAGCGCGAGAGGTTCCTGCGCGCCTGCGCCCGCAAGGACGAGGTGCCCTGCGGTCCGCGCCGCACGCAGGATCGCTCCACGGAAAACCCGCAGCCCGTCGCGGCCGACGCGCCGTTCCACAACGAGGCGGACACCGATTGGGCGTTGCCTCACAACATCGCGTGGATCCGCGGCAAGGTGGAAGCCCAGCGCGACGCCCCGCCCGCCGTCCTGCCGCTGTGCATCGGCGGCGGCGAACAGCCCGGCGCGGCTGAGAAGATCGGCTGCGACCCGTCGCGGCCCGGCGTCGAGGCATACCGCTTCGCGCTCGCGAGTCCGGACCAGATCGAGACGGCGCTGGCCACCGCCGAGTCCGCCCGCGCGGCGTGGCAGGCGCTCGGTGTCGAAGGCCGGGCGGATCTGCTCCGCAAGTGCGCCGCCAGCATCGCCGCGCGACGCGGCGACCTCATTGCCACGATGGTGCTCGATGGAGGCAAGGCGATCAGCGAGGGCGACGTCGAGGTTTCCGAAGCGATCGATTTCGCCAACTACTATGCCCGTGGTATGTCGGATCCGGCGTTCGCCGACGGCAGCGCGTTCACCCCGCTCGGCACGGTGGTCGTCACCCCGCCGTGGAATTTCCCCTTCGCCATTCCCTGCGGCGGCGTGCTTGCCGCGCTGATGGCCGGCAACACGGTGATCCTCAAGCCCGCGAGCGCCACCGCCCTCACCGGCTGGGTGCTCGCACAGGCATTGTGGGCCGCCGGCATTCCGCGCGAGGTGCTCCAATTCGTCACCTGCGCCGGCAGGGAGGGCCGGCAAATGCTCACCGATCCCCGCTGCGGCGGCGTGATCCTCACCGGCGGCTGGGAAACGGCGCGCATGTTCCTCGGCTGGAAGCCGGAGATGAAACTCTTCGCCGAAACCTCCGGCAAAAACGCCCTCATCATCACCGCCGCCGCGGATCCGGACCAGGCGGTGAAGGACCTCGTCCGCAGTGCCTTCGGTCACTCGGGCCAGAAGTGCTCCGCCGCCTCGCTCGGCATCATCGAAGCCCAGGTCTATGACAACCCGGCGTTTCTCCGCCAACTGCGCGATGCCGCCGCCTCACTCGCCGTTGGTGCTCCGTGGAAATACGATTCCGTCGTCACACCCACCGTCGTGCCGCCCGGCGAGGAACTCCAGCGCGGCCTGACGACGCTGGACGACGGCGAACAATGGCTGCTCGAACCGCGGATGATCGATGGCAACCCGCAGCTCTGGTCGCCCGGCATCCGTCTCGGCGTGAAGCCGGAAAGCTGGTACCGCAAGACCGAGTGTTTCGGCCCGGTGCTCGGCCTCATCCGTGCGGACAGTCTCGACCACGCCATCCGGATCCAGAACTCATCCGCCTTTGGACTCACCGGCGGCATCCACTCGCTTGATCCGGCCGAGATCGAGGAATGGAAACAGCGCGTCGAAGTCGGCAACGCCTACGTCAACCGCCCGATCACTGGTGCGATCGTCCGCCGCCAGCCATTCGGCGGGTGGAAAAACTCGTCGTTCGGCCCCGGCGCCAAGGCGGGCGGTCCGAACTACGTGCAACTCTTCGGCGCATGGGAAAACACGGACTTGCCCGGCACCGCCGCCACCGTCACCGGCAAGGCGAAGGAACTACTGGATACCCTCGTTTCCAAACTCCCGGACGATGCGCACGCCCTGCGGTCCGCCGCCGCCAGCGACGCCGCCGCATGGGCTTCCGAGTTCGGGATCAACCACGACCCGAGCGGTCTCACCTGCGAGTCGAATGTCTTCCGCTACCGGCCCTTCGCGCGCTCGATCGTGCGGGCCGACGCTTCGATGTCCGACGCCGCCCTCGCCCGCATCCTGCTGGCCGCCGCCACCGCGGGCGTCGCGTTGGAAGTCTCCACCGATGCGCCGCGCCCGGCTCTCGACGGACTCCGCCTCGATCTAACAGAGGAATCCGAGGACGCTTTCATCGCACGCATCGGCTCCGCCAAACTCCCATGGCAGGGACTCCGCGCCGTGAATGCCTCTCCCGCCCTGCACGCCGCAGCGGCCGCAGCAGGCCTCCGCCTCGTCACCGGTCCGGTGCTCCACAACGGCCGCCTCGAGCTTCTCTGGCTGCTGCGCGAGCAATCCGTCACGGAAACCCTGCACCGATACGGCAACGTGCTGCCGACACCAGCCCAGCTCGGCCTCTGATAGGAAACAAAGCGGCTGCCGGTCCCCGCGAATCCGGATTGTCATCGGCCGCCGGCCCGCTAGGGTCGGCGGCCATGAACCAATCTTCGCGCGAGGCCATCATCGATCTGCTGTTCCTCTCCCTGTATCTCGACGACCATCTTTCGCTCGCCGAGGACGACATCCTTTCCAACGCGCTCGACCGCCTTGGCTGGGATTCGTTGCAACCCCGCGAGGCATATATCTGGAAAGCCTTCAGCGGCGCCCGTGGAGCATACGACAGCCTGGAAAAAGTCCGCGCCTTCATCGACGAGCGCGCGGAAACGATCATCCGCGACGGCGGACAGGCGGAAGCCCTCACCTGGCTGACCCGGGTGCTCGGAGCGGACGGCATCTCGCCCACCGAGCGGCATTTCCTCAACCGCCTCGAAGAGCGTTTCTATCCGGGCGCCTGAAGCGTCGTCACTCCAGTGGCTTTTCGTGGATCGCCCGGGCCAGCGGAGCCCGGGGCGTCGAGGAAGTCGGCGTGGTGTCCACCCGGGCGGCGACCAGAGCCGCGAGACCGAGACCGATCCAGCCGCCGAAACCCACGGACATCGCGGTGACAAGTCCGATGAAAAACGGCGCGAAGATCAACACGCCGATCATCGCCCCGCTCGGCTTCACCTCGTAGGTCAGCAGCGCAAGCCGCATGCGAGAGCGCGCCAGCGAGATGCCGATCAACGAATAGGTCGCCACCGCGGCGAGCGTGGTGAGATGATAGTAGAGCCCCTTCCAGCCGGTGGTGCCGAACATGCCGCCCGCCACCGCCATCGGGATGCCGCAACCGACGAGCATCGAGCCGAGATACAGGAGGAACACAGCGGCGCGCGCGCCGAGGCCGCGGAAGGACGACGCGCCGATCGCGCCCGCTCCGACGACGGCGGCCGCGCCGAGCACGGTGAGCACACAGGTCATCTCGCGCCACCACTCGATGCCGCCGACGAGATAGCGGACCACGACGTACGGCAGCAGCGACACCAGGGTGAGCGCGCTGAGCCCCCACAGCGTGGCGAGTTTCCCGAAGACGACGCGCCAGCGGCCGAGTTTCGTGAGTTGGAGCAGCTCGTGGTTTCCCTCTTCAAGTTCCTCGCGCATCATCACCAGTCCGCCGAGCGGAAGGATCCCGATGCACACCGCGGAAATGAGCAGCCACAGCGGGCCCGAGGTGAACACGAGGAAGGCTCCCTCTCCCACGCCGCGCGAAGCGCCGGTCCTGAACTCGGCGACCATCGCCACCGCGGCCAGCACATGCACGCCCAGGAATGGCGCCACGAACGTCGTGCGCCGCAGGTTCTGCCGCAGCTCCTTGACGGTCACCGGGTCGAACCGGTCCGGCAGGTCATGGGTGCCAAGCGCGTTCAATCGACCGCATGCTGTCACGCGCAACCGCCATCGGCAAGCCGCGTGCGGAGGACGGCACTCCCGCGCTTGTCCCTGCGGCGTTCGTGCGCTTGAGTCCGTGAACTCATGACTCTTCGACTTCCGCTGGTCATAGCCATCGCAATGCCGCTTTCAAATGCGGAGCCGACGACGTATCCCGTGGTGGACACGGGACAAACTTCGTTTTTCGATGGGATGAAGGCGATCTCGAAACCACGGGCCGGCAGCGCGTTCGATGGCCAGGACGCCTCGTTTGCGCGCAATCCGCCGCGCTATGCGGACAACGGGGACGGAACCGTCACCGACGAGGTCACCGGACTTGTCTGGCAGAAAGGTTTCGCCGTGATGACCTATCAGGAGGCCCTGCGGAAACAGAAGGTCTTCTCGCTCGGCGGGAAAACGAACGACTGGCGGCTTCCGGACATCAAGGAACTCTACTGCGCTCGCCCTGTTCAGCGGCGTGGATGCCAGCGGCCCGGGCATGGAACGCGTGCCGAAAGGCGCGAAGCCAGGCCTCGACGCCGTCTTCGGCTTCGAATATCGGCTCGAACGGACGCCGACGATCGACACGCGCCCCATCTCCTTCATCCCGTCGACGATCTATCAGGGAAAGACGATGGGCGGCATGAAGACGGTGTTCGGTTTCAACGCGGCCGACGCAGGATCAACGCGGGTATATCCGGTTTCCGATCCGCGGACGCGTTCGGGAAAACGCTTCACCGTGCGTTTCGTCCGGGACGAAATCCGGAATACGGAAAAGGTGACAAACTCCATGACCATGGCGACGGAACGATTCATGACAACGCCACCGGCCTGATGTGGGAGAAAGCGGACAGCGGCCGCGGCATGGATTGGAAAAACGCACTCGCCTGGGTGCGCGGCAAGAATGCGGAGAAATATCTCGGGCACGACGACTGGCGGCTGCCGAACGCGAAGGAACTCCACAGCATCGTCGATGTCACGCGCGGCCCGCAGAGCACGATAGTGTCCGCGCGATTTCGCCGTTGTTCGAGATTTCCCAAATCAAGGACGAGGCCGGGCGGGATCGCGTTTCCTTCGTTTTGGACATCGACGACCCATCAGAACACGCGCGGCGGGACGGACGCGGTATATATCTGTTTCGGCGAGGCGCTCGGATGGTTCAGGATCATCCGGCGCGCCGCCACATTCGCCCCCCTGCCTGCTCGATGTTCATGGTGCCGGAGCCCAGCGCTCGGACCCGAAGGACGGGCGGGGGCATCCTGCGGGTTCCGCGCGGACGCGCATCCGCAGGGCGACGTGGTCCGGAGCAAGCACCACGTGCGCATGGTGCGCGACATCCGCCCCTGACGAAGCATGGACGGAAACACGGTCCCATCGCCCACGCCCGGCCTATGCACATCTAGAACCTGCGGATACTTATAACCGCAGAACACTATTCGCAGCATCCATGCCTTCCACCATCCAATGCGGATCATTGCTTCGCTTGCCGGCCCCGCAGCATCCTTCTAACGATCGGCTATTTTGGCTCAGCACTCGTCGGACCAAACAGCCTGAGAAAGACTCCAGCATGGAGAAAGAACCTACCGCATCCGCGCGGCGGTTATCAATTTTCATTCTCTTATATGCGATTCTATCCACCATAATAATTTATTTTTACTTTCGGGGAGAATTACACTCTATCTCCACTTTAAGGTGCGGACTATTCAACCTGGGGCTACTGGCATCCGGATTCTCCATTCTAGGAATCGTGAATTTGATCGATCGGCGGGCGGAATCGTTCGCCAGGATGTTTGAGAACGAAAACCAGTGTGCTATAAAACTACGAAAACTAAGGCTCTTCGTCGTCAGCGCATGACGGAATGATGGCGGAGCTTGAGTTCGAGGTAGTCCAGATCCCGGTAGCCGCAGGCCTTGTGGATCATTCTTGAGACGAGATTGTTGAAGCCTTCGATCAGTCCCGACGTCAACCCGTGTTTCACGAATCCGCAGACCCGCTCGCAATGTTGAGTGAAGCTTCTTGCAAGCCGCTGGAAGGGCGCGAGCCCGCTGGCGTGGGCCAGTTCGCACCAGTTGGCCAGCGCCCGCCTGGCCCAGCCCTGGCGCCGGTAGTTGAAGAGCGCGCGGAACTGCTCGAAACGCTCGAGGATGGCATCGAGGCGGTGCTGAAGGCGCGTTGGCTTCCCCGCAGCAGCAGGTCGAGCTTCCCACGCGCGTGGTTCACCGGCACGAGGTTCCCGTGGCCGCCGATCGATCTTTCCCGCTGGCGCTTGATGAGCGCCTCCAGCGCACTTGTTCACTGCGGCACGGGAGCGGCGCACTTCGTCGACGGCCTGGTTGACGTTCATCACCGGCGGATGCGGTCGTGACGGCCGCGTTGGGCAGCAGGCCTCGACGGCGGCCTGATCGGGCTCCAAGGCGCGGTCGATGCCGCGGCTGTTCCCGGCCCGCCGATCTGGAGATGCCGCTCGGAAGAAACGGCTCGACGCATTCCTTTTGCGTCTCTCCCGTCGAGGATGGTTCGCCGGAACGCCGTCGCGGATGATGTTCCGACGACAAGGATCTGCGGACGGACTTCGCGTCGATGAGGAGCTGGTCATCCTATCAGCATGGGAGGCGTGTCCGCCTCCGGAACGATCTTTCCGTAGCGGCGCACCGTGGCGTCGCGGATCTCGAGTGTGCGGTGGCGCCGGGTTGGTTGCTCGGCCGCCAGCAACTCACGTCGCGACCTGATGCGTCGGCGATGCGGAGAGCATGATTCCGCCATTCACGGGCAACGGCATGTCGGTCGCGTAGGCCGCAAGACCGCCTGCAGAACCTGCCGCCATGGCATGCACCGGCGGCACGGGGAAGGTCAGATACACGATGGAACCGTCCGGCATCCCTGCGCGTTTCATCACCGCCCTGTCCGCGGCGATGTGGTTGCACCGGGGGTTTTTCTCGCACCCGTGAGGGAGCACCGCGGGCCGGAACGCTGCCCTTCCGCCCGATGCTGTCCCTTGTCCGTTAGATCCCCCATGTATCTCCGTTCTCTCGCCACCGCCGTCCCGCCGCATTCGTTCACCCAGGCCGAATGCTGGCGGGTGTTTCGGAAACCTTCTGGACCGCCTCAAGGCCAGCCTCGACAAGTTGGTCGGCAAGATTCTCAAAAACGGAACGTCAGGCATCGAGCGACGCAATTTCGCCCTCGATGAGATCGGTCCGGTCTTCAACCGCGGTGCCCAGCAACTCAACGAGGCCTTCGAACGCGACGCGCCTGCGCTCGGTGCGGATGCCCTGACGAAGGCGCTCGCGAACGCCGGCGCGGCGCCGGGGGAAATCGACGCGCTCTTCGTCTGCACCTGTACCGGCTACCTGTGTCCGGGACTCACCAGTCATATCGCAGAGCGGATCGGCCTACGCGCGAACACCTATCTGGCTGACCTCGTTGGCCTCGGTTGCGGCGCGGCGATCCCGACGATGCGCGCGGTCGAAGGTTTCCTCGCGGCGAACCCGGGCTCATTGGTGGCAATGGTCGCGGTGGAGCTCTGTTCGGCGGCGTTTTTCCTCAACGACGACCCCGGCGTGCTCATCAGCATGTGTCTCTTCGGCGACGGCGCGGCCGCGGCGTTGTGGTCCGCGGATGGAAACGAGGGCCAATGGCGCACCCGCGGATTCGACACCGTGCACCGCCCGGACGAGCGCGAGCGGATCCGCTTCGTCAATGAGGACGGCCGCCTGAAGAACCAACTCGACCGCGCGGTGCCCACTCTCGCCGCGGAGGCGGTGGCCGATCTCTTCGCGCGAAGCGGCGCGCGTCCGGACCAGGTGATCGCCCACTCGGGCGGGCGCGATGTGATCGACGCGCTGGAAGCGGTGATTCCCTATCAGCTTTCCGAAACCCGCGACGTTCTTCGCGACCACGGCAACCTGAGCAGCCCGGCCTTGCTGTTCGCATTGGAGAAGCGTCTCAGCCAACACCCGTACGACCGCTCGCTGTGGCTCACATCGTTCGGCGCGGGTTTCGCCGCGCACTCGTGCGAGCTCTGCCGCTGAAACTCAGGCGGACTGCTGGATCGCCTCGCAGACGGCGGGGAAGATCTGCCGCTTGCGGCTGACCACGCCCGGCGCATGGAACAAATGCTCGTCGATGCGCTCGAAGGGCAGCTTCGCCACCAGTCCGTCCTTTCCGACCGCGAGGATCATGCTGTGGTGCAGCGCGACATCGGTGACGGCGAGGACCGTCAGATCGTAGCCGTTGCCCTCGTGCAGTTCCTTCACCGCCTTTTCGAGGTCCTTGCGGCGGGCGGAGAAACCATGGAGATCGCGTTCCTCCACCTGCGAGATGCTCAGTTTGTATCCCTGCTCGGTGAACTCCTTGCGGTCGGCATGCAGGACCTCGTCGGGCGTGCCGTTGGCGATGAGCGAGCCGACGGCGAAGAACTCCTCGGTGAACTTCTTCGGATCGAGCCCGGCCACGCTGCCGAGCCAGGTGAGCATCTCGCGGTCGAGCAAGGTCGTCGTCGGCGAGCTCAGGCAGAGGGTGTCGGAAACGATGCCGCCGCAGAGGCACATCGCCACGCCCGGCTCGGGCATCAGGCCGCGGTAGAAATACTTGCGGGCCACCAGCGTGCAGGTCGAACCGACCGGCTCGTTGAGGAAACGGATCGGCTCGCGCGAAACGAGGTCGCCAGCCAGGCGGTGGTGATCGATCACCTCGCTTACCGACGCCTCCTCCACGCCGTTCACGGCCTGGGCGTACTCGTTGTGGTCGACGAGCGCGAGACGGATGCGCGGCGGATCGACGAGGTTGGATTTCGACAACACGCCGGTCATGCGGCCGGTGTTCGGATCGACCACGGGAAAGAGGTCCTGGTCCGATGCGTTGAGGCGTTTCCGGAGGCGCGAGACCGGCTCGGTGGGCAGCACGGTTTCGAAGTTGGGCTCCATGACGTGGCGCACCGTGCGCGAACAACGGATGAGCGTGGAGGCGGAGGCGGTGTCCTGCTGGCAGCGGAGCAGATAGACGCCGCGCTTGGCGGCGAAATGCCGCACCTCGGCGGACACCGGGTTTCCGCCCGTGACGAGCAGCGCGCGGGCGCCGTTCTCGATGGCGTATCGCTGGACGATCGGCCGGTCGCCGCAGATCACGAGGAACTTGCTGACATTTCCGTCCGCGGTGGCCTGCTTGAGCCGCTTGTCCACCGTGCCTTGCGAGGATGCACCGACGAGCAGGATGAGATCCTCCTCGTTTTCCGGAAGCGGTCCTTCGGTGCCGATGCTTTCGGCCTGCAGGGTGCGCGCGAGGTGCGAGAGCGAGGCATGCACCGTGCGGACGCGGAGGCCCTCGGTGTCCTCCGGAAGCAACAGTTTCAACAAATCGAAATACCGGAGCAGCCCGCAGAGCATGCCATCATTGTCCTCCACCGGAACGCACCGCACCTCCGCTTCCATCATGCTGCGGTAGGCGGTGAGAAAGGTGTCGTTCACCGAAACCTTGACCACCTTCTTGTGTGCGATCATTCCCGCGTTGGTGCGGACGTCGGTGACCAGCATGGGCACCTCGATGCCGGCTTTCTCCAGCACCCACTTCGTGCGCTGGGAAATCTCGCCGCAGCGGGCCGGGATGGCTTCCGGTTCCTCGCCCGTGGCCCGCAGCAGCGAGGCATAACCGATGGCAGAGCAGATGGCGTCCGTATCCGGATTCTTGTGTCCAATGACAAGGAACTGGGGCATGGAAGGGTGAAAAGTTGATGCTGGGACAGAGGCCATACCTTGTCCAGTCCCCATCCGTCGTGACCTGCGCGAATTTTGTCCTGTGTGGGAATCGTCGAAGGCGAACGGGTGCACGAGAATTCGAACCCATCGATTCTAAATGATGATAATTTTGATTGCATTTGATGCATTATGAGGATTCCTTATCGCCATGAGAATCACCGTCGACATCGACGAAAACGTTCTGGCCGACCTGATGAAAATCACTGGCGACAAGAACAAGAGTCCAGCCGTGGCACGGGCGGTCACCGAGTTCGTACGCCGGAAAAAGGCGCGCGAGTTCGGCCGTCTGATCCGCGAGGGCGCGTTTGATTATCCGGCACCGCCGGCGGATGCGGCGGCTCTTGATCCCGCGAACCCGGTTCCACCACTCTATCCCGAGTAGGCCGCCATGGTGCTTGTGGATTCATCCGCATGGATCGAGAGCCTGCGTCGCCAAGGCGACCTGCGGGTGAAACTCGCCGTCGAGGGTTTGTTGGAGGCGTACGAGGCGCAATGGTGCTCACCCGTCCGCCTCGAAGTCCTCGGCGGCGCGCGCAAGGAGGAACGCGCCCGTCTCGGCGAGCACTTCTCCGTGATCCCCTACCGCCCCTGCCGCGAGGACGATTGGGATCGCGCGGTGGCCCTCGCATGGAGACGCTTGCGGGAAAGGGTCTGACGGTCCCGTGGCTCGACGTGCTCATCGCCGCCATCGCGATCCACGACGGCACCCGGCTCTACGCGATCGACGCGCATTTCGAGGAAATCTCGAAACACGCGGGCCTGCTGCTCTACCGACCGGGGTATGGCGGGAGTTTCAACCCGGGCGATGAGGCGTGAATCAAGGGAGATCAGCTCTGGGGACCTGATACCTGCCCGGCTTGACATCATGATGCAGAAGAATGATGCTTTGATGCGTGAGAACCACCATTTCCATTTCCGATGAACTTCTCATGCGGGCGAAGAAGGCTTCGGTGGAACGGGGCTGCAGCTTGGGGGAAGTGATCGAGGAGGCGTTGATGGTGACCCTGCTGGCACGGAAAAAGCCGGGCGAAGATGAGGTCCCAAGGAGTTTCAAAACCTTCGCCGGTGGCGGGGTCAGGCCGGGCGTGGACCTCGTTTCGAACGCATCGCTGGAGGATCTGATGGACGCGCCATGAGACTACTCGACGTGAACATCCTGGTGCAGGTGCACCGCGAGGATGCGGACCGACATCGGGAGCTGACGTCGTGGCTCGAAGGCGCGATGGCGGAACCGACCGGTGTCGCGGTTTCCGAGTTGGTGTTGAGCGGATTTCTGCGGATCGTAACCCACCCGAAGGTTTTCATCCGGCCGACACCTCTGGATCTTGCGCTCGAATTTGTAGAGGACTTCCGGGACCGGGACGCGGTCCATCTGCTTTCCCCCGGGACCAGGCACTGGCGGATTTTTGCCGATCTTTGCAAGAAAGCCGACGCCCGCGGCAATCTGATTCCGGATGCCTATCATGCCGCGCTGGCCATCGAGACGGGCTGCGAGTGGATCACCATGGACCGCGGCTTTTCCCGCTATCCCGGCCTGCGGTGGGAGCATCCGCTGGATCGCCCGTGATCCCTCAGCTCACATCCGCTCCGGGCACTTGATGCCGAGCAGGCCGAGGCCGGTGTTGAGGATGCGGGCGGTGAGTTCGCAGAGGGCGAGGCGGCTGGAGCGCAGCGGTTCGTCGGACTTGAGCACCGGGCAGGCCTCGAAGAACGAGTGGAACGCGCGGGCAAGTTCGAGCAGGTAGTTGGCCAGCAGGTTCGGGCGGAAATCATCGAGCACGGTGGGCAGCAGCTCGCCGAAGCGGGCGTGCAGGCGGGCGAGGTGGATCTCCTCGTCCTTCTCCAGAGTGATGGCGGCGGACGAAGCATCGAAGTCGGCTTCCAGTTTCCGGAAGATCGAGCGGATGCGGACGTGCGAATATTGCAAATACGGCGCGGTGTCGCCTTGCAGGGCAAGCATGCGGTCCCAGGCGAAGACGTAGTCGGTGAGGCGGTTCTGCGAGAGCTCGGCGAACTTCACCGCACCGAGGCCGACGGTCTCGGCGATCTCGTCCGCGTTCTCGAGATCCGGGTTTTTCTCGGCGATGACTTTCGCGGCGCGCTCGACGGCTTCATCGAGCACCTCGACGAGGCCGACGTTGTCACCGGAGCGGGTTTTCATCAGCTTGCGGTCCTCACCGAGGATCGAGCCGAACGCGATGTGGCGGAAGTCGCCGGTTTTCCCCCACCGCGCGGCGGCGTCGAAGATCTGGCGAAAATGCAGCGTCTGCGGGACGCCGACGACGTACCAGATCTGGTCGGCGTTCCATTCGTCGATGCGATATTGCAGCGTCGCGAGGTCGGTGGTGGCGTAGAGGAATCCGCCGTCGGCCTTGCGGATGATGGCGGGGTTGTCGATCCAGCCCTCCTTGTTCTGCACGCGGAACGGATCCTCCTCCGGTTTTTTCGTGCCGTCCGAGAAAATGCAAACGGCGCCTTCGCTCACGCGGGCGAGTTCCTTGGCGAGGAACTCGTCGACCAGCGGACCGAGGCGGTCGTTGTAGAAACTCTCGCCGAGCCAGTGGTCGAAGGAAACGTCGAGCTTGTCGTAGATTTTCTGGAGGCCGCGTTTCGAAACATCGACGCACTGCTGCCAGATCCCGAGGTTCTCCTCGTCGCCGGCCTGGAGTTTCACGAGTTCGTTGCGGCAGGTGTCCATCACCGCGGCGTCCTCCTTGGCGGCGGCGTTGACCTCGCGATAGATGCGGAGCAACTCGGCGATCGGATCGGCATCGAGAGCGTCCTTGTTGAGAAGCGTTTTCCAACCGTGCAGGATCATCCCGAACTGGGTGCCCCAGTCGCCGATGTGATTGTCGGCGATGACTTTGAAACCGAGGAAACGCGCGATGCGGCACAGCGAGTCGCCGATGATCGTCGAGCGGATGTGGCCGACGTGCATCGGCTTCGCGACGTTGGGCGCGGAGAAATCGACGACCACGGTTTTCCCTTCGCCGATGGCGGGGACACCGAGCTGCGCGTCGCCTAACAACTCCTTCGCCTTCGCGGCGTAGGCCTCGGGCAGGATGCGGAAATTGATGAATCCCGGACCGGCGATCTCGGTGGTGGCGAGGCCGGCGAGGTCGAGCTTGTCGATGATCTCCTGGGCGAGCGCGCGCGGATTCGTTTTCCGCTGCTTGGCGAGCACCATCGCGGCGTTCGATTGATAGTCGCCGAAGCGCAGGTCCGCGGCGGCGGTGACGCTGGCGGTGGCGGGCTCGCCGAGCACGGCGGCGAGGGCGGTGGTAAGGCGGGATTCCAGGTCCTGGAGGATCGTCATGGCGGAAGCGGGTGAAGCGCCGCCCGATCAGGCTTCCGGAGCGGCGGCCCGCGGCGGCTTGGAGTCGAGGATGGCGAGGATTTCGTCGCGGGTTTCGGCGGCGCCGAGCTGGCGGCGGACCTCGCAGTTGGTGAACATCTTGGCGATGGCGGCCAGCGTGCGCAGGTGCAGGTGGTAGTCCTTGCGCGGCACGACGAAGAGTATGATGAAATGCACCGGCGCGTTGTCGAGCGCCTCGAAATCGACGCCTTCCTTCGAGCGGCCGAAGACGACGACGACCTCCTCGAGTTTGTCGGAAAACGCGTGCGGGATGGCGACGCCGGAGCCGATGCCGGTGCTGACCTGGTCCTCCCGGGCTTTCAGCGCGCCGAGGGTTTCCTCCTGGAGGCTGGCGGGAAGGCGGTCGATCCGCACAAGGTGATCGACCAGCTCGACAATGACGGGCCAGTGTTCGGTCGCCTTGAGGTCGAGCAGGACCTGGTCCGCGCTGAGCAACTTCGCCAACTTCATAATCAAGGGGGCGGGCCGCAAATCCTGCGGCCGGGGGCGAGTGGGTATCGACCCCGATGCCCCTTGGCAAGCGGATTTCCACCGCGGCACGGCGGAACACCCCGCGGCCGCGGGGGTTGACGCGGGGGCGTTGGCGGCTACAGCTATGCGCCATGCAAGCCGCCAACGACCCCCGACCGGGCGATGAACCACAGGTTGAGAACCCGGAAACCGAAGCCGACGCGCCCGCCGCGGAGGCCGCTCCGGCGGAACTCGATCCGTGGGAGGAACTTGAAGCCGAGGCCACGAAGTGGAAGGAAATCTCGATGCGCACCGCCGCCGAGATCGAAAACCTGCGCAAACGCACCGCCCGCGAACGCGAGGAGGCCGTGCGATTCGCCAACCAGCGTCTGCTCGAGGAACTGCTGCCGGTGATCGACAACTTCGAAATGGGCATGCAGGCCGCGTCGCAGGACAAGAGCTCGATGATCTACATCGGCATGGACATGGTGCGCCGCCAGCTCCACGACTTCCTCGCCGCCCAAGGCGTGGAGGAAATCCCGAGCGACGGCATGTTCGACCCGAACATCCACGACGCCGTGGCCCAGGAAGACTGCGCCAAAGGCGAGGAAGGCCGCATCCTGCGCGTCACCCGCCGCGGCTACAAACTGCGCGACCGACTGCTGCGCCCGGCGAGCGTGGTCGTTTCCAAACTTCCCGACCAACCCGGCGAAGCCTGATTTTCATGTCCGAAAAACGCGACTACTACGAGGTGCTCGGCGTTTCCCGCGACGCGAGTCCCGAGGAAATCAAGAAGTCCTACCGCAAGCTCGCGGTGAAGTTCCACCCGGACAAAAACCCGGGGGACCACACCGCCGAGGAGAAGTTCAAGGAGCTCGGCGAGGCCTACGAGGCGCTGAGCGATCCGGACAAGCGCGCCGCGTACGACCGCTACGGCCACGCCGCGTTTTCCGGCGGCATGGGCGGCGGCGGCGGACGCGGAGGCTTCGGCGGCTTCCACGACCCGATGGACATCTTCTCGCAGATCTTCGGCGGTGGCTTCGAAGACTTCTTCGGCGGTGGCGGCGGACGCCGCAAGGGCTCCGGCAAACAACGCGGCAGCGACCTGCGATACGACCTTGAGATTTCCCTCGAAGAAGCGGCGACCGGCGTCGAGAAGGAACTCGAAATCGAGCGCTACGTGCCCTGCGACACCTGCGAGGCCCGCGGCACGAAAGGCTCCGGCGGTGTGAAAGTCTGCTCGACCTGCGGCGGCCGCGGCGTGGTCGCGCGACAGGCCGGCATTTTCATCCAACAATCGACCTGCCCGGAATGCCGCGGCGCAGGCGAAACGATCTCCGACCCCTGCAAGTCGTGTCACGGCGAAGGCCGGGTGCAACGCGAGAGCCGCATCAAGCTCCGCATCCCGGCGGGCGTCGATACCGGCACGCGCCTCCGCTCCGCCGGCAACGGCGATGCGGGCGTGCGCGGCGGCACCGCGGGCGACCTCTACGTGTTCCTCCACGTGCGCGACCACGACGTGTTCGAGCGCGACGACGCGGACTTGTTCTGCGAGGTTCCGCTGCCGTTTTCCACGGCGGCTCTCGGCGGCGAACTGAAGGTGCCCACGCTCAACGGCCAGGCGTCGATCAAGATCCCGGCCGGCACGCAGGGCGGCACCGTGTTCCGCCTTCGCGAGAAAGGCATGCCCGCGCTCTCCGCGCAGCGCCGCGGCGACCTCAACGTGCGCGTGCAGGTCGAGGTGCCCACCAAGCTGAGCCACTCGCAACAGGAGAAACTTCGTGAGTTCGCCGAGTCGATCGGCGAACACAACTCGCCGATGCAGGAAGGATTCTTCCAAAAGGCGAAGCGGTTTTTCGACATCTAGGTCCCGCCGGTTCCATGGCACGTTTCTTCCTCCCGCCTTCCGAGTGGTCCTCCGCCACGCTCACCGGCGACGAGGCGAAACACTTCGCGCAAGTCCTCCGCGGACGGGCAGGCGACACGGTCACCGTGTTCGACGGCGAGGGCCGGCGGGCGGATGCGGAAGTGCTGCATGTTTCCAAACACGAGGTTTCGCTGAAACTCCAGGAAGCGTCGGTCCCCACGCCGCCGCTTCCGGCGATCACACTCGCACAGGCGATCCCAAAGGGGAAAAACATGGATCTCATCGTCCAGAAGGCGGTGGAACTCGGCGTCGCCCGCATCCAGCCGCTCGTGACGAAAAACACCATCGTACATCCCGGCGAAGGCAAGTCCGACAAGTGGCGGCGCACCGCCTTGGAAGCCTGCAAGCAATGCGGCCAGGACACGCTGCCGGAGGTCGCCGATGCCGTTCCGTTCGATGAATGGCTCGCGAATCACGGAACTTCCGGCCTCAGGATCATCGCCTCGCTCGCTCCCGGCGCGCGACCGATGCGAGATGTGTTGCACGATCATCCGGGCACGCGCGAAGTCACGCTTCTCATCGGCCCCGAAGGCGACTTCGCGCCCGCGGAAACGGAGGCCGCTCTAACAGCAGGATTTCTCCCGGTGACTCTGGGCGACATCGTCCTGCGGGTGGAAACCGCGACCTTGTTCTGCGTTTCCGCGCTTCGTTATGAGTTCGCTTGAACCAACTCAGCGCTCCGCCGGCCGGACGTTCTCGATAAGCAGCACGGCGTCCTGATAGTCGCCGTTCGAGGCTTCTTCGAAACCGACGAGCCACGCGTCCTTCATCAAGCGGCCTTGGAAACGAGACACCTGATAGACCCGCGCCGTGTGCGGGATCGGCGCACCTTCCGCCAGCGCCGGGTCGGTGGCGGAAAGGTATTTGTGCCCGCGCATGAAGAACGCGAAAGGCTCGTCCGGAGCGTCGAACTCGACAACGTCGCGACCATCTTCGAAAGGCGGCATCAGGCACTGGTGCGCGTCCGGCAGATCGGGTGACGAATCGGCGAGTTTCGCGATCTCACGGGTTTCCCCACCCGCGGTGATCACTCCGACCGGAGTGGCACCCGGAGGAGAAAACCGAGCGACGGGCGTGACGCGGACCTTCGCGCCGTTCACAGCGGTGAAACGCGCGACCTCGGCTCCGTCACCGATTTTTCCGGCCTTCGTATCGAGTTCGAGTTTCCCGCCTCCGACGTCGAGCGGGATTCCGAGCGCGTGAACGACACGTTGCAGAGGCGGCTCGTTTTTTCCCTCGAAGGCATCGAGGGCGACACCCTGGAGCACGATGAAAACCCCGTCCGCGATGTCGCCCACCTGCAGGCCGGCGCTGTAGCGGCCGGCTCCGCGGTTCGGATGAAACTCGATGTTCCACTTGCCGCTCGCGCCGGCGGCGAGCGTTTCGGGCGCGTCCACGACGCGGAACGCTCCGGCGTCCGCTCCGATGATCCCCGCAGGCGTAGCGAGCGGTTCATTCCGCGGGTTCGCGATGGTGACGACACGCCCGCGTGCCCTCTGTCCGGAGACGGAGCTGAAACCCACATGTTTCTGATCCGCCTTGGCCGGCGCATCGAGTTCGCGCACCTCGATGTTTCGATAAGCGATCTGCGCGCCTTCGAGTTGCAGGCTGATTCGGCCGGCATCGAGGATTTCGCCCTTGAGGTCCACCATGTCCCCGATGCGGGCGATCAAGCGGCCGTTGACTTCGTGCACCGCGGTGTCCGCGCCGTGCACGGTCAACACCACGCGGTTCCATCCGCTCGGAGAATCCGCTTCTTCAAATCGTCCGACGTACGGCCAGCTCGGCTCGAACACGCGGACCAGCCCGCCGTTTTCCGGCAACATGCCCGGATCGCCCTGCCCCTCGGGCGCGGTGTCGGGATCGGGATGCATCCACGTCGTGCCGCCGCAGTTGATGAGCACGATGTCTCCGGTATCGCCCTCCTGGACCTGGCATTCGACGCCCGCCGGCCAGACCTTGGAGATGTCCTTGACGTGATAGATCACACCGGCGTCGCGCAGTTTGTCCGCACGGGGCGGGAAACGTTTGCCGAGCCAGCGGTATTCGAAGCGGAACTGGAAACGGGAGAACTCGCGGTCGTGGGTGATCACGCCGAAGGGCACCTCCGTCCCCTCCTCCACGTCCGGATACATGTGGATCTCGCCGTTTTTCACCTGCACGTGGCGCTGCGGATCGAGCCCGGGCTCGAGGCCTTGGATCGTCGTCGTCCAACCGTCGAGGTCGCTGCCGTTGAAAAGAGGAGTCCATTCGCCGGCGGAGGTGGGAACGAGAAGCGCGGCGAACGCGGCGGGCACGAGAGAGCGGAGCGGCATGGTCCGCATACCAGCGGAGCCGCGCGGATCTTCCAAGCCGCAAACCCGCGCTCAGCCTTTCCACAGCATGCGCACGCCGAAGACGATGAGCGTGCAGCCGAAGATGCGGGTGAGCGTGTGGTTGCTGAGGCCGCGCATCAGGTCGCTGCCGAACCACGAGGCGACCGCCGAGGCGAGACCGACGGCGAGAACGACGCGCCAGTCGATGAGGTTGCTGGCGCGCACGTTGTTCGCGGTCGCGGCGGCGGCGATGACGATGATGACCGCCATCGAGGTGGCCACCGCTTGTTTCTGCTGGAGACCTAACAGACCAACGAATCCCGGCACCATCACGATGCCGCCGCCGACGCCGCAGAGGGCGCCGAGCAGTCCGGCGGTGGCGCCGATGAGGGCGGCGAACAGGAGCATTTTCATCTGCGGGACGGGGCGGCGTGTTTTGCGGGCTGCCTGCGCGCGGCGGCGATCTCCACGATCAGGCGGTGGAGGATGAGGCGGTGGTCGAGCCCGGTGGTGACGAGCGCCATGTCCGCCTTGTGGGTGGCTTCGAGCACGTGTTGGAGGCTCGCGAGGTCGAAGTTGCGCGCGTTGTCCGCGGCGAGGAAAACCGGATAGACGTTCACGCCGCTGCCGTCCTTTTTCTGCGGCAGCCATGCGCGGTCGTTCTCCGGCAGTCGGTTGAGCGCGCCGGCGAAGGCACCGTAGTTGCGCGTCGGCTGGATCTTGAGTTTCTCGATGATGAGGCGGGCCAGATAGAGATTGCGGACCACGCCGATGACCGACGCGCGCATGATGCCGATGGCGGATTCGTCGGCGGCGAGCTGTTGGTCGACGAGTTGGATGGCACGTTTCGCATTGCCGTTCTGGAGAGCCTTGCCGATTTCAAAGACGACCGCCTCACGGCTGAGCGGGACGAGCGCGTCGACGTCCTTCCCCGTGATGACGCGGCGCTCGGGGCCGAGGAAGAGATCGAGTTTCTCCAGCTCCGCGCCGATCTGCTGCGATTGCTCGCCGGCGAGGAGGACGAAGACCGCGAGGGCCTCCGGTTCGAAGCTGAGGCCGAGTTCCGAAGCACGGCGGGTGACGAGCGCGGCCACCTGGTCCTGCCAATCGTCGCGGCTGGTGTCGATGCGGTCGTGCACCTGCACCTCGGCGTTCGCTTCGATGAATTTCCAGAAGCTCTTCCGTTTGTCGACGCCATGGGCCGTCATGAGAAACCTCACGCTCGGCGAAAGCCCGGCTTCGAGGGTGTTGCGGAGCATTTCCACCCCTGACTCGGTGCGCTGCGACTTGCCGGTCATGTTGTCGCCGAGGAAGTTCGCGTTGCGCAGCCACACCACCTTGTCGCCGCCGAACATCGGGATCGTCTGCAAAGCCTGCACCGTGGAAGAGCAGATCTCGAAGGCGGAGTCCGAGTTGTCGGCGATGCCGTCGATGGTCTCGTGAGTGAAGCCGTCGTCGTTGCCGCCGGTGAGCTGGTTGTAGATCTTCAGCCCGGCCTCGCGCACCATGCCCTCGTCGGTGCCGACCACGGCGAAAAGATTGCCGGGTTTCGCTGCGGTGGGTTTCGGTTTGGCGGCCACGGGATGGTCCTAGCGACGCCGGCGGGCGGGATCAAGTATCCGGAATGATTTCACCCGCTTGTTTCTCCGCCTTCTTCTTCTCCCGCGCCTCGCGGAAGAAGGTCTGGAGCAGGCGCAGGGACTCCTCGCCCATCACGCCGGAAAGCGTGTCGCAGCGGTGGTTGAGCGGCGGATTCGCGTCGAGCAGGTTGATCCAACCGCCCGCGGCGCCGCCTTTCGGGTCCGGGCAGCCGAAGACGACGCGGGACGGCCGGCAGTGGACGATGGCGCCGGCGCACATCGGGCACGGTTCCTTGGTGACGTAGAGCGTGCAGTTTTCCAAACGCCAGTCGCCGAGCGCCTGCTGGGCGGCGGTGAGGGCCAGCATCTCGGCATGGGCGGTGGCGTCCTTGAGGGTCTCCACCTGGTTCCATGCGCGGGCGATGATGCGGTTCTCATGGACGATGACGGCGCCGATGGGCACCTCGCCGCGGTTGAAGGCCTTGTGCGCCTCGCGCAGCGCCTGGGACATGAAGTGCGCGTCGCTCCGCAGGTCGATGATGGGTGCCTCGTTTTCGTCCACGGCGGAGGGATAGCGGACGGCCCGCGCGGCGACACGCCGATTCGCCCCGGCGGCGGAGATTTTCCGTGTCATCGGGTGCGGCAGGTGTTTCGTTGCGCGCCGTGAAACCCATCGATTTCCATGAACGGATCATCGCCCCGTCGCTGCTCGCCGCGGATTTCTCGAAGATCGGCGAGGAAAGCCGCCGGGCGGTGGATTCCGGGGCCGACTGGATCCACCTCGACGTGATGGACGGCCACTTTGTGGACAACATCTCCTTCGGCCCCGCCGTGGTGGAAACGGTGGACAAGGCGACCGACGCGTTTCTCGACGTCCACCTGATGATCTCTCGGCCGGACCACTACCTGCCGCGTTTCATCGAGGCGGGAGCGGACATGATCACCGTGCACGTCGAGGCCGAGCACCCGGTGGGCGAAACACTGCGGCGGATCCGCGCCGCCGGCCGCCTGGCGGGTCTGGCGCTGAATCCCGCGACGCCCGTCGCCGCGGTGGAACCCTACCTCGGCGAGATCGACCTGCTGCTTTGCATGACGGTGGTTCCCGGCTTCGGCGGCCAGTCGTTCATGCCGGAGGTGTTGGAGAAAATCTCGGCCGTGGCGGAAATTCGCCAGACAAACGGCCTCGCCTTCCACGTTGAAGTGGATGGAGGCATCGACGCGGGCACCGCCGCCCGCTGCGCCGCCGTGGGAGCCAACGTGATGGTCGCCGGCTCGTCCACCTTCCGTGCGCCGGACATGGCCGCGGCGATCCAATCGATCCGCAACGCATGAAAATCCAGAATCTCCTTCCCGTCCTCGCCGCCGTGATCGGCTTCGCCGTCGCATGGGTGGTGAAACCCAGCGAACCAGCGAACGCAACGACGGCCGACGGCAGCCCGGACACCAGCGACCGGATCGTTCCGCGCAACCGACCGCGCGCCGACCGCGACGACCAGGCGACCAAGCGCCCGGAAGAAGTGAGCGCCGCGGATTTCCCCCTCGCCGACCAGGCGGAGGCGGGGCCGAAGACGCGCACCGAAGCGAAAATGTCCCGCCTGAGCGAAGCGCTCGGCCTGAGCATCGACCAGCAGGCGAAGATCGCCGCCGCCGTCGAACACGCGCGCAACAACGCCTCCGACCAGATCCCGGTGATCGACGACTTCGCGATCCGCGGCAAGGAACTCCTCGACACGCTCGCCAAGATCCTGACGCCCGAGCAGATGGAGGAGTTCGAGGCGATCCGCGAGCGCGAGCGCGACAACATGATCGAAGCACGCGCCCAGGACCGCATCGCCAAGGTCATCCGCGAGGTCGATCTATCGCCCGGGCAGCGGGAAGAGTTGTCGGCACGTTTGAAACAATTCGAGCGCACCCAGATTCAGGAAGTGCCCGCCGCGGCGACCTTGTTGCTCGGCACCTCGCTGCTGCCGACCGAGATGACCGACCTGACGATGGATGGCATCCTCACGCTCACCCGCATGGCGGAGGCCCTCCGCACCCGGACAACGTGCAGGCGGCTCATCAGGAGTTGATCCGCCGGCAGCGCGAGCTCTTGGAGGATGAACTCCGATGTTTCGACGGCATCCTCACGCCCGGCCAGATGGACATGTATTTCGCGATGCTCGCGGAGCGGAAGAAGGTGATGAACCACATCGAGCGCAACACGCTCGTGCCTTCCCACACGGGCGGCAGCGACGAGACCGACCCGGAGAAACTCTACGGCAAGCCCGCACCCGATCCGCGTTCCGAGGACGGCGAGGATCCGCTCGAAGAAGAGACCTACGGGCCGGAGGACGACGCGGAAGAGGACGCGGCGGGCAACCCCGTCGGTCCCTGAGCCGAGTCCGATCCCCTCACTCTTCCGGATTTCCGGAACGTTCGTCCGCTTCGGGCTCCGCTTCGGCTTCCGCTTCCTCCGCTGACGTCCCGGAGTTCTCCTCTGAGGATTCCTCCGTTTCAGCGACGGGTTCTCCCGCATCCTCGGAACCATTTTCCTCCGCCGGGGATTCGGCGTTTTCGGCGGGTTCCTCCACTTGTGGTTCGGGCATCCGGCCGTTGTTTTCCAGCAGGACAAAGACCTCCTGCTGGACCGCCTCGATCTGGTCGAGGGGGATGTCCGGATCGCGCACCAGGTAGATCTCGCCGGACTTGCGGTGTTCGTAAACGCGCAGGATGCCATTGGGCGTCCGCTGGCTGTCGGTCTCTCGCAGTGTCTTCTGCCGTTCGAGCATCACGGCGAGGATGTAGCGGGTGTTCTCGGTGTGCTCCTCGTCCTCCTCGACGAGACGCTGGAGGATTTCCTCGGCGCTGAGTTTTTCCTCCGGATCCTCGTTCTCGGTCTGCCGGGGTGCGGCGAACTTGGTTCGCCAGAAGGAAAATGGCGGTTCCTCGTCCCCGCCGCGTTGTTCCCATGCCTCGACGCAGTAGTCGCGCCGCAGGTAACCGGACGATTCAAGATCCGGAAACAGCGCGGTGACGATGGTTTCCCCATCTTCGAAGCGGCGCTGGGTGGCGGCGCATTCGCGCGAGCGGGAGCGGACATGCCAGGATTCTGGGAGAGCCATGATGCGGTGAAACGGATGGGTTGGTGGAGGGATCAGGGGGCGCCGGGCAACAGACGGCGGACGGTCTGATAGATCGGCCGGCCGGTGACGCGGCGGTGGAAGAGATAAAAACCGAGCAGCGCGAAGACACCGTTCGGCAGCCAGGCGGCGAACATCGGGTGGGTGATGCCCGCCTCGCCGAGGGCCAGCGAGATACTGCTGAAGAGCATCATCACGGCGGACAGCACAACGGCGATGAAGATGGAGCCGGCCGGCGCGCGGCGCGAGAAGTGGATCGCCAGCGGAGCGGCCAGCAACACGGTGACCACGCAGGTGAACGGCAGCGCCCAGCGGTAGTGCCAATGGGTGAGATACGGAGCGGGATCGGCGAAATAGCTGCTCCGGCGGTTGGCGAGCAGCCAGGTATTGAGGTCCGGAATGCCGAGGGCCGCGGCGCTCAGTCCCGGCTTGATGAGCTGCCAAGGAGTCTCCGTCCAGCCGTCCACGGTCAGCGGACCGGGCGCTGATTCGAATACCGGCGCGCGATCCGGCGCGTAGCGGCCGATCACCGGATCAACAAAGGTCCAGCGGGACGTTTCACGGTCCCACATCGCCCGGCTCGCGGTGAAACGGCTCACCATGCGGTTTCGGTCGTCGGTGGTGGTGATCTCGACGAACTGCAGCGGCTCGCCTTTTTCATACGAGCGGGGAAACGCGCCGATCATCCACAAGCGCCGTTCGCCGGCATTGCGGTAGAGCACCTCGGTGGCCTCGTTGACGCTCCGGCCGCGCGCCTCGTCGAGGATCGCCTTCTGCTGGCCCTCGGCCACCGGTGCCCAGTGGTAGTTCAGCGCGAGGCTGGCGAGTGTGCAGAACACCCCCGCCACCAACAGCGGGATGGTGATCCGGATGACCCCACGGCCGGACTGGATCATCGCCACGATCTCGCGGTGGGTGGAAAGCTTCCCGAGCGCGTAGAGCAGCGCGAGCAGCAGGCCGTATGGCAGCAACAGCAGCACCGTCGCCGGTGCGGTGGTGCCGTAGAAATACAGCGCCGTGCGCAGGGCCTTGCCCGAGTCACGGAAGTCGCTGACGTTGTCGCTCAAATCCATGAGCAGCCAGATCAGGAACAAGGCGGCCATGCAGATGCCGAAGATCACCAGGAACTGGCGGACGACATAACGGGACAAGGTGCCGCTCGCCAGATACGCGGCCGATGCGAGCGCGGGCAGGAAGGCGAGAAACGCGAGCACCCACGGACGCGCCCGGTGCGTGAAGGCGTCGGAGTCCGGAAAGCCAACGAGTTGCTGGTCGACCGCCCGGATTTCCCGCGGCACCAGCCACAGGCACACCAGCGCGCCGAGGGCGGCGAGACCCAAGGTCGTCAGGAGCGCTTTCGAGTGGGTGCGGAGGAATTCCATGGTCGGCGGCGGAGTCGCGGGATTTTCGGTCATCCGCCCGGACTGTCGAGCGTGTTGTCGCGGCGATCACGCCAGGGCGGCGCGCACCGCGGCGAGCACCTCTTCGGCTTCGAGCTCGCGCTGGCAGCGATGATCGAGCGGACACTTGGCAAGCAGGCAGGGAGCGCACTCGACGTGGCGGCGGACCACCGTGTGCCGTCGGCCGAGCGGACGTTTCCATGAAGGATCGTTCGGTCCGAAGAGCGTCACGCATGTCGATCCCGCATAGGCCGCCAGGTGGGGGAGCGAGCCGTCCGCCGCCACCAGAAGCTGGTGCACCGCCAACAGCGGCAGCGCGCCGGCGATGGGATTCGCGTCGAAATACTCGACGCCCTCGAGCGAATCGGCCAGACGCCGGGCCATACCACGGCCGCCGGAAAGTCCCGCCACCGTCACCCGCAGGCCATCGGACCGGAGCGCGGCGGCCACGGTTTCCCAGCGCTCCACCGGCCATTCATGACTCGGGCCGAAGTCCGACTCGGGGCAGATCATGACCGTCCCGGCCTGCGTCTCGATTCCCAGGTCCGCGGGAGCGAAAAACGACGGCGCCAACGCCTCGATACCGAGCGCCTCGACCGTACCCAAATAGAATCGCACCCGGTGCTCCAACGGCCCCGGGCGGATCTCCAGCGGATGGGTGAGGAGCTTCCGCAGGGCCTTCTCGTCCGGCCCCAGACGTCGTGAGATCCCCACCTGCGCGAAGGCCGCGGCAGCCGCTCCGCCAGACCACGCGAGGGACGCTTTCCAGCCGTCGTCGAGCATCGTGGCGACCGCCTTCGGCTTGGCTTTCGGCGGGAAACCCATGATCTCCACGCCGGCCAGGGTTTCCCAGAATTCACACTGATCCTCCGGGCACAGAACGCCGGTCGCCAAGCCCGATTGCCGCAGGGCCCGCACCGCCGGGACGGCGAAACAAGTCTCGTCCCACCGCTCCGGCGCCGCCACCAGCATGTCCCTGCCCTCGCTCATCGTGCCGCGCAGCCTAATGCGCCTCCCCGGCCGGCGGAAACCGCAAAGTGACGCACCCCGGCGTTCCGGGGGCTCTTGATTTTTCGTGCCCACCCGGCAGATTCCTGCTTTCTCTCCCCGCGCCGCCCGCGGCCCTGCTCATCATGTCCACGTCCCTGACACGAAATTTCTCGATCATCGCCCACATCGACCACGGGAAAACCACGCTTTCCGACCGGCTTCTCGAAGCCACCCAGACGATTTCCGAGCGCGAGAAGCAGGACCAACTGCTCGACGCCATGGACCTCGAGCGGGAAAAGGGCATCACCATCAAATCCCACCCGGTGGCGATGGAATACAAGGCCAAGGACGGCAAAACGTATAAACTCAACCTGCTCGACACCCCCGGCCACGTCGATTTCTCCTACGAAGTCGCCCGCTCGCTGGCCGCCTGCGAGGGAGCCATCCTGATGGTCGACGCCGCCCAGGGCGTGGAGGCCCAGACGATGGCCAACCTCCACCTCGCCATGGAGCAGAACCTCGTCATCATCCCGGTGCTCAACAAGATCGACCTGCCCGCCGCCGACGTCGAGAAATGCAAGCACCAGCTCGAGGACATCCTCGCGATCCCCGCCGAGGACGCGATCCCCGCGTCGGCGAAGAACGGCATCGGCATCGAGGACATCCTCGAAGCCGTCATCGAGCGCGTCCCGCCGCCGACGGAAAATCCGGACAAGCTGCTGCGTGCTTCCGTGTTCGACTCGATCTACGATTCCTACCGCGGCGTCATCTCCTACGTGCGCGTGTTCTCCGGCTCGATCCGCAAGCGCCAGAGGGTGAAACTCTTCGCCACCGACAAGGTCTACGAAGTCAAGGAAGTCGGCGTCTTCACCCCCAAGATGACCGCCCGCGACGAGCTGATCGCCGGCGACGTCGGCTACGTCATCGCCAACATGAAATCGGCCGACGAGGCGAAGATCGGCGACACGCTCACCGACTCCACCCATCCCTGCCCCGAGCCGTTGCCGGGCTACAAGGAGATCCAGCCGATGGTGTTTTCCGGCATCTATCCGGTCGACAACTCGGACTACGAGGGCCTCAAGGCAGCGATGGCCAAGCTGCAGATCAACGACGCCGCCTTCACCTACTCGTCGGAAAGTTCCACGGCGCTCGGTTTCGGCTTCCGCTGCGGGTTCCTCGGCCTGCTCCACATGGAGATCATCCAGGAACGCCTGCGCCGCGAGTTCAACATGGACGTCATCTCGACGTATCCCTCGGTCATCTATCAGGTTACCAAAACCACCGGCGAGGAACTCATCGTGGACAACCCGTCGTTCCTGCCCGAGCCGCAGGAGATCGAGGAGATCCGCGAGCCGATGGTGCAGGTCTACATCATGATCCCCGGCGAATACATCGGCGACATCATGGCGCTGGTGATGGAGAAACGGGGCGACGTCACCCACACCGAGACCATCGACGACACCCGCGTGATGCTCACCTGCGAGCTGCCGCTCGCCGAGATCCTCGTCGATTTCAACGACCGCATGAAGTCGATGACCCGCGGCTACGGCTCCATGGACTACGAACACCACGGCTACCGTCCGGCGAAGATGGTCAAGATGGACATGCTCATCGCCGGCGAGCCGGTCGAGGCGTTCTCCACCATCGTCCACCGCGAGAAGGCGGAGGGCTACGGCCGCGCGCTCGCCGTGAAACTCAAGGACGTCATTCCCCAGCAGCTCTTCGTGGTGGCCATCCAGGCCTGCATCGGCGGCAAGATCATCGCCTCCGAGAGGATCTCCGCGATGCGCAAGAACGTCACCGCCAAGTGCTACGGCGGCGACATCACCCGGAAGCGCAAGCTGCTCGAAAAGCAGAAGAAGGGGAAGGAGAAGATGAAGCAGTTCGGCAAGGTGAGCATCCCGCAGGAGGCCTTCATCAAGGTGCTCAAGTCGGGGGATTGAGCGGAACCGCCGATGGGCAATGCCGGCGCACGCACCGGCGCGGGAGTGATCGGAATTTTCAAGGATGCCATGAGCGGGCTCACGGCGCACCGGGGATATCGAGATCCGGAGGAATCGGCGGCAGCTCCTGCTTCTCCGCCTCCAGCACGATCGATCCCTTCGCCGTGAGTCCCAGCGCGCGGATCTCGACGGGCGCCACCATCGTCAGCTTGCCGTCCTTGATCTTCGTGGGAAATGTCGTGCGCATCGTCAGGGTCACGGACACAAACTTGTATTTCCCCTTCTGCCGCACGATGAGCGGCGTCTTCGACCTGCCGGCGAAATTCTTCCGGCGTTTCTTGAGGACGATGTTGGAGGGGCCGGACGCGGTGGCCTTGCCGCCGATGTCCCTGAAGTTGAACTCCTCCACCAGATCCTCCCACTTCACCTTCTTCACGGGAATGCGGTTCCGATAGATCGCCAGCATGCCCTTGTCCAGCAAGGCGCGGCGCAGCTCCTTGATGGGAAGCTCATAGGTGCGACCGAGGAATTTCACCGAACCTTCGAGCGAGGTGGGCTTGTAGAAACCATCCGCGCCACCGGCTCGCGCGGACGCCGCACCGGCGACGAAAAACAGCGCGGCCGCCAGCAAAAGCAGGCGCTTGGCGGAGAGAGAGAGAACGTTCATCCGGTGGCAGCTATCGCAGAGAAACGGAGGTCCGGCAAGCCGCGTGACGATAGGACCGCGCCCGCGCCGACGTTTCCGCCGCATGTTCCGTTTGTTTTGTGTCTTGTTCGTCTCGTCGTTTCCGCTCGTCGCGCAGGTGATTCCGCGGCCGATGGCGGAGAAATCCGCAGCCGGAAACCTGCGCCTCGGCCCCGAAGTGAAGGTGGCGTTTCCCGAGGGCGGCGAAGCCCTTCTCGCCCCGATGCTGCGCCACGCCGGTCTCAAGGCGAGCGCCGCCGGAGCCGCCGATGCCGTGGTGAAATTCCAAACGCCCGCCGCCGGTGACAAGATCGCCAGCGGCGAAGGATACCGGCTCAAGATCACTCCGGACGGTGTCACCATCGTCGCCACCACACCCGCGGGGCGGCTCTACGGCTGGCAGTCGTTCGTCCAGATCGCGGAAGCCGCGGAAAAATCCGACGGCACCACCTCGCTCGCCTGCCGCGAGATCGCCGACAAACCACGCTTCGCATGGCGCGGCTACATGCTCGACGAATCGCGCCACTTCACCGGCGAGGCGGGGGTGAAGCGACTGCTCGACGCGATGTCGCGCTACAAGCTCAACCGCTTCCACTGGCATCTCACCGACTCGCCCGGCTGGCGCATCGAGATCAAGCGCTACCCCGAACTCACCCGCACCGGCGGCCGGGGCAACGAGAGCGACCTGCGGCCCGACGCGCCGGCCCAGTTCTACACCCAGGACCAGGTGCGCGACATCGTCGCCTACGCGAAGGAGCGCGGCATCATCGTCATCCCCGAGATCGACATGCCCGGCCACGCCGATGCCGCGGTGAAAGCCTATCCCGAACACGACGGCGGAGGATTCCTGCAAAAAGGCAGAACCGACAAGTGGCCTCGTTTCACCTTCAACCCCGCGAAGAAGGAAACCCTCGAGTTTCTCGATCACATTCTCGACGAGGTCGCCTCGTTGTTTCCCGACGCCGGAGTCATCCACTTCGGCGGCGACGAGGTCCATTTCGGCTGGCACAAGTGGCCCGAGCTGCCCGAGGTCCAGGACCTGATGAAACGTGAGAACCTCAAGCAACTCGCCGACGTCGAGACGTGGTTCAACCGCCGCATGGCCGGGAAAATCAACCAGCTCGGATTCAAGACCGGTGGCTGGGACGAGATCGCCGCCCGCGAGCTGCCGGCCGACCAGACCCTCGTCTGGTGGTGGCGCCACGACAAACCGCAGGTCCTGCGCCAGGCGCTCGACGCCGGCTACCCGGTGGTGCTCTGCCCGCGCCGGCCGTGTTACTTCGACTTCGTGCAACACGAGAGCCACCAGACCGGACGCCGCTGGGGCGGTTTCAATCCGCTCCAGGATGTCTATCAATTTCCAAAAGGCCTCGACCTCTCCGATGCCGATGCAAATCAGGTGCTCGGCATCCAGGCCTGCCTGTGGACCGAGGCCGCCGTCACCCAGGCCCGCCGCGATTTCCTGACCTGGCCGCGCCTCATCGCTCTGGCCGAGGCGGCGTGGACGCCGGAAAAACGCAAGGATTTCGCCTCGTTCGAAACCCGACTGAAATCGCAGCTCGCATGGCTCGAAGGCCACGGCATCGGCTTCTACGACCCCTTCGCCGGAAGCCCCGAGGTCTCCGACAAGGGCGCGAAACCCGAATACCCGGACAAACCGGAATAGGCTCTCAATGCGCCCGCGCCGGACGGCCGCCCGGGAACACCATGTCGCCCGTCACCCGGATCTTGTCCCGGGCTTCCAGATAGACCATCAGTTCGTCCAGATCGAGGCCCGCGCCCATCGATGTCCGGAACCTCGCCGCGGCACCGAACCGCTCGCTCACCAGCCGGCTCAGGCTGTTCGCCCAGATGCCTCCGGGATGGGAATGGACGATGCCGATCACTTCGCGTCCGTGGATATCTAGGGATGTGCTCATAAGTCGTGAGTTCCCGCCAGTCGCTGCGGGGACAGGGAAATGCATGTTTCTGTCCCACATGGCGATTCTTCCGTCCGATCCGCGCAGCTTCTCAGAGCCGATGCGCAGATCCTGCTTTCGTCACGACGTGGCCGGAAGGAAGGAGGAACCACGAAAGACGCGGGAAATCTCCGACTCGCCCGCTCCGGGCGGAATTCGCCAGCAGCGCGGAAGCCCCCCATGGCTGCTAACAATTCCCTTTCCATTCCCTGCCGGTCCGGATAACCAAACCCCATGCTTGTCGCCCTCATTGCCGCCGCGGCGATGTCCCTGACCATGTGGGCGATCGCCCGTCACGAGGCGGATGCCTCGATGGTCCGCACCTTCCTCATCGCGTTCGGCGTCGCCGTCGTCACCGCCATCAGCAGCATCTTCCTCGGAATCTTCGCCCTTGCGATCGGCTTCCTGCTCGCGGCTTGGGCGGTCCGTCAGTTCTGCTACCTCCGGTGGCCGCACGCTTTTGTCGTCGCCGCCGTGTTCGTCGCCGTCCAGTTCGGAGGATCGTTCGTGATGCACCTGTTGAAGTCCTGAAGCGGCTACAGTTCCGCCAGCGCCTCCACCACCTTCTCCACCGGGAAACCCATCACGTTTTCAAAACTCCCGCGGATCCCGGAAATGATCAACTCGCCGTGTTCCTGGATGCCGTAGGCGCCCGCCTTGTCGAGCACGTTCACCAGCGAGAGATAGCGGTCGATCGTTTCCCCGTCCAATTCCCGGAAATCCACCTCCGTCGTATCGTGGAACACCTTTCGATCTCCACCCGGCAGTACCAGGCACACGCCCGTGCAGACGAAATGCGGCCGGCCTGATAGACGCCGCAGCATCGCCCGCGCCTCTTCCAGGTCCTTCGGCTTGCCCAGCGGCCCGCCGTCGATGAACACCAGCGTGTCCGAGCCGATCACCACCGCGTCCGGAAACTCCGGCGCCACCGCCACCGCCTTGCGCACCGCGTTCTCCTCGCACAACTCCTCCGGCGGCATCGACGCGTCATGCAGTTCCTCCGCCGGGGAAACCGCCGTCTCGAACACCACCCCCGCCCGCTCCAGCAATTCACGGCGGCGGGGCGAGGACGAGGCGAGCACGATGCGCATCCCCTTGCCTCTCATGGCACCCGCGCGGCTGGCAAGCGCGAGACACGCTCACTGGTCGAGATGTGCTTTGATCCACTCTGGATCCCGTCTGCAATCCACCACGGCGATCACTAACGCCCGTTCCGCATCACATTCATAGAATATGGCGAAGGGAAAACGATGGCTCACGAGTCGGTGCAAACCACGATACGGCATGCGGTGAATCCCCGCCGTAATCTTCAGCCCATCGATGTCCGCCCGCAACTGGGAGAGGAAATAGTCGCCCAAGCCAGGCTCCTGAACCTCATAGAACCAAAACCCCTCATTGAGATCATCCAACGCATCGCCAGAAATGTGGACCTGGATCACTGCCGTCCCAGCGAGTGCTTCACCGCATCCCAATCGTGGATCTTCGCCTCGCCGTTCCGCACGCGTTCGATCCGGGAGTCCAGCAGGGTCCGGTCGGCCGGGGAAAGCTCCATCTGATCCACCCGCGCACCCAAATCCTCCCAGATCGCCTCGAGGATCTGAAGTTTCTCGCGCAGCGGCAGGTTGCGGACTTCGGCAAGGCTCATAGACCGGAACCTAAACCTGACGATACGCTCCGGCGAGCATTGAATTCACCCGCTCCGCTGGCAAGCGCGGGGAACACCGCAGCTAGCGGGACCGAGGCACCTCTTCGGCTCCCGCCTCGGTCTTGTCTTTCGTCCCGGGTGACGCCGAAGTCTCCGGCTCCTGCTTCCGCTTCCCGACCTCGAAGAGATCGCCGAGCAGCACGTCCAACGCCCCCTGTCCCAACACCACGGGAGTCCGGATCCGGATCGACGATTGTTCGAGAAGTTCTTTCCGGCAAGAGACCTCGAACAACAGCGAGGGATGCGCGGAGTCATCGAACGGACCCACGATCGTCCCTTCCGGAAAGTCGAACCGGCTCCGGAGCTCCACTCCGGCGACCGGCGAGTCGTTCCGATCCCTCAGGTCCAGAAACACGCTCGTCGCCTTGTCCACCCGGACGATCTCATTGCGTGGATCCATCTCGATGGTGATGTGGCAAAGCTGTCCCTCCTCCTTTAAGTCCACCTTCACCCCTTCCAGCTTGGCAAAGCGGGCGATGGTGATCCGTTCCGTCAACGGCATGTCGCCCATGGCGGATTCGGCGGGTCCGGCCATGGCGAGGAGGGCGAGCATGGTGATTCGGAGTGTATTCATGGTGGCCATTCGGTTTGTTCGAGTCATCAGGGTGAACGTGTTTTCCTATAACTTCAGATCGCCTCTTGTGGATGCGATGCAAACCAAAACCTGTCCGGAGTCCACGCTTCAGCGTGCCGCGGAGCGAAGAGCGTTTGAAAAGACACGCTGAAGCGTGAACTCCGGACCGTGCAAAGGCGATTCGAAACGCAGAGGTTCGGAGCCGGGGGGCCGATTTTCCACGGGCGTTTCTTTCGCCACGGCGGACACACTCCGCCGCTCCTCGGGGTCTGTGAATCGCATCGTGCTTGTTCAATCGCCGCTCATTCGCGCGGACCGCCCGGAGGTCGGTCCCTGCCGAAAGGCCGCATCAAATAGCAAATCCGAAGGTCGGCTTTTGGACGGAAGGAACGCAGCCCGCAAGGCAAGCCAGTCCCAGAACGGCGGGAATAGAGCGCGTGAGTTTGATCATTGGCGGATCTTCCTCTTTTCGGGTTGAGGATCACCGGCTGGCTTTTTCTCCGGAGCGATGGCGAGGCCGGCGGCTGCCTGCGCCTTGGTCCAATTGCCGATGAGAGTCACCATGCGCCGCTCCTTCCCGTCGATCTTTTCCTTGATCACGATCAGTTGAATCGGATGCAGGGGAAACGCCGGACTCTTGAACTCGGCGGATCCCACAAGATCGACGCCTTGCGCCTCCATGACACGCTTCATCGCCAGTTCCTCATCCGGAGTCCGCTGCTCCGCCTTCCATTCCTTTCCCAGAAAATCTCCGAGGCGCTTCTTCCATATCTCGAAATCCTCGTCCGATTCGTATTCATACCGAAAACCCATCAGCAACTCCCCATCCGACTGATGCACGAGCTTGCCGCCTTTCAACGCGACCGAGAGATCCGGAAAAGGGATCCGCTTTTCCGCCCGCACCGGGGAAGCGAGCATCAACACGCCGCAGATAAGGATGGAAAGGTGTTTCATCGGCGGGACGAATCGTTAGGTTTCAATCTCCCCCTTCCTCCAGGGAGGCGATGCTCGCGTCGACCCACTCGCGTTGTTCGGCGGGGAGGTTGGGTTTGGCGGAGAGAGTCTTGAGGGCCGGGAGCTGGGCGGGGCCGGTGTATTTTTTCACGAGGCTCCAGGCCTGCTGGTGGAGGTAACCGCTGTTGCGGGTGGCGACGATCTTGAGGGCGGCGTCGGCGACGCGCGGGTGGTCGGCGGGGGCGACCCCGTAGCCGAGTCCCCATGCGGCGCGGCCGCCGTTGTTGTGGCTGTCGGGATCGGAGAGCTCCTCGATGAGGCGGTCGACGCTGGCGGCGCTTTTGTTGTTCTGGGTGCTGAGGGCGAAGTAGATGGCGTCGTGGTGGGTGGCGGGCTCGCGGCTGAGGGCGATGATGCGGGCTTCGAGCTCGGGGGAGAAACGGCCGCCCCAGATGCCGCGCAGGGTTTCGCGGGCGGGGATGTCGTCGCGGTGGAGCAGGTCGCGGACGATGGCGCCGGACTCGCCGGTGAGATCGCCCTTTTCCATGGTGAGGAGCAGGATCGAGGTGCCCTCGCCCAGACCGTCGCGGGCGGCGGCGCGGATGAGGGCGTCATCGCCGGGCCGCAGGCCGCTGGCAAGCAGGGCGGGAAACGTGGTGTTCCGGATGGATGGATCCCCGGAGCTCGTGTGGCGGAGGATGGCGTCGTGGTAGGAGGCTTTGTCGAAATCGAGCGTCTGGAGCCGGAGGAAGGCAGTGAGACCGGCGCGGATCTCCGAGGGATCGGACGAGGAAATGGCGGCGCGGACGTCTTCGAGCGCGGCGATGCGCAGCGCTTCGTCATCGATCTGCATGGCGTCCTTCACCAAGCGGTCAACGAGTTCAGGCGGCGGCGCGGGTGCCGGCGGCACGGCGGGTTTCGCCGGACGCAAACGTTTGGTGGCGGTGGCGGCGGATGCATCAGCCCGCGGGGTGTCCGCGGCGGCCATGCGCGGCGGCGGCGTACCGGGACGCGGAGTTTCCGGCGGAGGCGGCGGCGCATCGCCCATCCGGCTGCCGACACCGACTCCGGCCGCGAAACAAACCACGCAGAGCAGGGCGATCCACCGGGTTTTCACATCTCCAACATGGCGCGGGATGGTGGGAGGATGTCAAGGCGGCGGACGCGGAAGGGATCCGGCCATGCCCGGCGACCTGAAGCGAGAGGCCGGGAGCTCCGTTCTTCACCGGTTCTTGCATTCCTGAAGACGCAGCCAGGTTTTCGAACCTTCCACGGGAAACTCGATGATATGTTCCCGAATCCATCGGTCGTCCTGAACGGATTCGCACATCTCGAACACCTCGTGGTCGAAAGTGGCGACGGCGGAGGTCACGTTCCATGGTTCGCGTTCCTCGTGTTTCCACGCGACGACATACTTGATCCCGTGCCGACGATGGTCGGGCCGGTAGAATCCGCTGACGACATGGGCCGCCGCGTCGGGAAAGGTGCTGGGAAACCCGAATTCTTTTTTCCCATTTTCTGGGAACCGGACGATTCCCTCCGCTACAAGATTGTCGATCTGCCTGAGCCCCTGCTCGTCTCGGATTGGCACGAGATCCGTTCCGGAAGCTTTGATGCAGGCCAGAATTTCACTCGTCGAAAGGCGCAGATAGCTTTTCGACTGTCTCTGCAAGTCCGCTTTGGAGCCATGCCCGTGCCGGTGCTCGCAGGAGCCCGCGAAACAAACCACGCAGAGCAGAACGATCCACCGGGTTTTCACATCTCCAACATGGCGCGGGATGGTGGGAGGCTGTCAAGGCGGCGGCTTGGGACTCACTCCACCACCGGCGCGGCCGGCTTCGCGGCCGGGGGAACGCAGACGGGGAAATCCGCATCCGGCGGAGGTGGCGAGGCTGTGCCGGGTTTGGCATAGACGTAGGGTTTCACGACGACGCAACGGGTATAGGTGCCACTTGTTTCGAGTTCCTCCGTTTTGCCAACGAGATCCGGCGGCAGATCCTGCGTGTTGCTGACGTGGAAGACGCTTTCGCCATGTGGGATCCGCGGGTGGTCCGGCCCGCCGCTCCGTACCTTGCCGACCAATCTCCGCACCCCCATGTGCAGGACGAAGTCTCCGTCCGGTGTGATCGATTCCAACATGGCGAGCCGGGAACGGATGGCCCCCTTGGGAGACAAATACAAAAAGACGAGGTTCGGGCCGGTCGCGAAGGACGCGAGACGTTCCGCGCGGAAGTCCTTCGGCTCCGAAAAGGTGCGGAATACGGCGCTGCCGCGGTAGATCGACTCGAGGGCGGCGACGGCGTCATCGGCGCTGCGGAGTTCCCGTTTGAGCAGGTCTTTGAAAAAGCGCTGGTGCTTTCGCGACGAGTCAGCCGCCGGGAGATCGAGCACACCGGAGGCATCCCACCACAGGCACGAAGTCCAGAGCGCCTTCTGCCAATCCTTCGGAAACTTCCCGCCGGCGTCCTCGGTCGGCACCCAGGTGAACGAGGACCTTTCCGGAAACGCGCAGGGTCGGAAGTCCACCGTTTCTCCCTGCGGCGCGGCGGGCGTATCCGGCGCGACGGGAACGCCGCCTCCCCGGATGAAGGCCTGGTCGTCGTCGCACAGGTTCTCCAACGCGATGGCGAGCAGTGTGCCGTTTCCCGTGAGGATCTCGACCTGTTTGCCATCCGGCCGGAGACGGTGAAAGGTGCCGCGAAGGGTCTTGCCGTTTTTCCCGGTCCACGTCCGTTCGTCGCGCAACCCGTCGGCCGATGCGATGGCCGCCGCGAGCAGAAACGCAAGGACAGCGGAAGCCCGGGCCATGATTGTCGTGCGGTGGAAGAAAACGGTCATCCGTGGGTGGTGAGAGCGGGATGCGACGGACAGGAATGCCCTCCCTCTTGTCATGCGGAAAACACGCCCGCCAGCGTGAGGCCGCCGATGACGAGGCCCAGTGCGATGCGGTACCAGCCGAAGATGGAGAGTCCGTGGCGCTGGAGATAGGACACGAGCCATTTCACGGCGAGGGCGGCGGAGACGGTGGCGGCGACGATGCCGACGGCGAGCGCGAGAGGGCCGTAGGTTTCCCACATCAGCTTGGTGCCGCCGAACCAGACGTCGTAGGCGGGGTCGATGCCGTGGACTTTCCACACGGCTTTCTTGGCGGTGGCGGCGGTGAGGGTGAGCACGCCTAACAAAAACGAATATTCGACCGCGGCGCGCAGCGAGAGGCCCACCAAAAGTCCGCCGACAATGGTCATGAGCGAGCGGCTGGTGCCGGGCCACATGGCGACGCATTGGAGGAAGCCGATGGCGAGCGCCATCTTCCATGTCATGTCGAGAAGGTCCTTGCCGCCGCCGGCGGAGGGGTTCTTCTTTTTCCACGCGGCGGTGGCGAGGATGGCGACGCCGCCGACGATCCATGCGGCGATGACCGGCCACATGCCGAAAAGTTTCGCCTCGATCCAATCGTTGGCGATCACGCCGATGACGGCGGCGGGCAGGAAGCCGACGAGGATGAGCACAGCGAGCCGCAGGCCCTCGGCGTCCTGACCGAGCATGCCGCGGATCATCTGGAGCACACGTTTCGCATAGAGGCCGACGACGGCGAGGATGGCGCCGCCCTGGATGCAGATGGCGAAACAATCGGCCGCGGCCTTGTCCTGCGGGCCGGCGGTGCCGATGCCCATGAGGTGCTGGGCGACGAGCAGGTGGCCGGTGGAGCTGACGGGCAGATACTCGGTGATGCCTTCGATGAGGCCGAGGAGGAACGCTTGCAGGGGGTGCATGTGCGCCGGGACTCTGCGGGAGCGACGCCGGGGCCGACAAGGGCATTTGCGGTTGATTGTCGGTCGATCCGGAGGAAAATGCGACCCGGCCCGACCGTATGGGTCCTCCAGCGGCATGAAGAAACGTTACCTCCGTCTCGTGCGCCACGCGCTGCGCACGCTGCGACACCCGCGGCTGCGGCACCGGCGGTGGTGGCAGGCGGTGACGCGGCCGGTGACGGACCGCGCGCTGTGGATCCCGTGCCGGGCGACGGTCTCGAGCGGGGTGGCGATCGGCGCGTTTTTCTCGATGATGCTGATGCCGCTGCAGATGATCCCGGCGGCCCTGCTGGCGATCCGGGTGCGGGCGAACGTGCCGCTGGCGATCGCCACGTGCTGGATCACCAACCCGCTGACGACGGCTCCGGTGCTGTGGTGCCAGTTCCGGCTGGGCGACTGGATGCGCGACACGCTGGGCGTGCCGATGCCTCACTTCCTGGCGAAGGTGGCCTTCGACGTGCCGGGTGCGGGGCATCTGAACGCGGCGAGTTTCCTGCTGGGCATGATGACGTCCGGCGTGCTGTTGGCCATGCTCGCCTATCCGGTGGTGCATTTGTTCTCACTGCTGATGCCGCACCATCTGCCGGTGCGGGTGAAACGCCGGAGGCAGGCGATGCCGCCGGTGAAGAAGGCGTGGCCGGTGGATTCGTGATCGCGGCGGGTGCGGCTTACATGCCGAACGCCCACGCAAACATCGCGACCAGCAGGACGACGCCGAGCAGCCACCAGTACCACTTCACGCCGATGGATTTGTGCGGCGCCTTGCCGAACTCGCGGGCGACGAAGTCATCGTAGTCGAAGTCGTCGTCCGGGAGATCGAGTCCGTCGCTGCTTTCGTCCTGTTCCCACGAGCGGCGGGGCTCCGCGGCGGCGCGGGATTTCGGGCGGCGGCGTTTCTTTTTCTCGCAGCCCGGGCAGGAGGAGCCGACGCGGACCTCGCAGCCGCAGAAGGGACAGGCGTAGACGAGCGGTTCGGACATCCCCGGCCACAGGACCGCAGGATGGCGGCCGCCGCAAGCCCGATGTGCCGTGGTTTTCCGGCTTTCGCGGTGGTGGCGGCTGTGCCAGATTCCGCGCCGTGAGGTTCCTGCCCGCCCTTCTCGCCACCATTGCGACGACCGCCGCCGCCCCTTCGGGACCGGCCGATGCGGCGCTCGCCTTTCTCGAGCGCGTGCGCGATCGGCAGGTGGATCTGGAACCCGGCGCGGACACGGCGATCGCACGGGAAACGAGCCGCGCGAAACGCCGCGAAATCTCCCGCCGGCTCGAGCGCATGGCCTCCGACCTCGGCAACAGCAAGCTGCAACTCGGCCCCGTCCAGACGGACGGCGACCTCGCCGCGGTGCTGGTGCGCCGCTCGCCGGACTTCGATCCCACCAGCCTGCATGTGTTTCCGGTGGCCATGGTGCGCAGCGGCGAACGCTGGCTGCCGGCACCGATGCCCGCGTCGTTTGAAAACTCCGGGCTGCAGGCGAGGCCGGAAACCCGCGCCCGGATCAAGGCGCTCGAATCCTGGATGCTCAAGAACCGCGCGCTCGATCTGCTGAAGCTGCGCGACGAGGCGGCGGCGAGGATCCGCCGCAAGATCGAGTCCGGCCTGCCGCTCGCGAAGCTGCGGGCGATGGACCCGGAGCAGGTCGCCGGCACGTTCCTCGACGCCTGCGAGCGCCGCGACATCGCGGTGGTGATCGGCCTGCTCGGCGGTTTGTCCGAGCGGCCGCCGTCAAACCTTCGCGACCGGATCCGCGTCTGCGAGGAGATGCTCGCGAAGCCGTTTCCGGAAATCCGGCCGTGGCGCCTGCTGAGTTCCGAAGAGGTGCTGCGGGCCGTGGTGCACCACGAGGAGGACCGGAAAAGCGCGCTCGTTTCCGTCGGCTGCCTCGACCCCCGCTCCGGGCGCGACCGCCCGGGCCCGCCGCAGGTGGAGATCGTCCACATCGAACTGACGCGCGGGGGGGACACGATGTGGCGCGTCGATCCCGGCGAGTCGTTCTGGACGCCGACCGAGGCCCCGGAAGACGAGGAGGACGAGGGCGCGATCCTCGACGGCGACCTGCTCGATTTGTTCCCGGCGCGTCTGCGGGAGAAGCACCCTGCGAAGCCGGCGGACACGGCGGAGGCCGCGGAATCCGCGACGCTCGCCGCCATCCGGGCGTCGAGCCTGGTGCCGTTGTTGGAAACGGCGCGGATCGATGGAAACGCGGGGATCGCACGGATCGCCCTGGGCCGCCTGGCGAAGCTGTGGTTTTCCCGCCACGGCGCGAGTCCGGCGCACCAGTTGATCCCCCTCGCCCGTCAGGAGGAGGGCGATGCCTCGGCGCTCTTCCTGCAGCTTCTCTCGCCCTTGGATCCCGATGAGTTCCAGCCGGTCACCCTGTTTTTCCGACGCGGAGACGATGGCTGGCTGTGGGTGCCCGATTCCGTGGATGGCCGCGAGAACCTTCGGCGAATGGCTCGACGAACAAGAGGATCACTGGCCCGGCGCGTGGCGCGACAAGCTGCTGGCCGGCACCTATCACATCGACAAGCTGCCCGAACTGCCGGTCCCCACCACGGAGCAGGCCGCGGATCTGGTGGCCGCCTGGTTCCGCGACCTGCACGAAGGAGACCTGCAGACCGCGCTCGGTCGCTGCGCGAGGTTTCTCGAAAACGACGGCAAGGACGAGGTCCTGCGACGTGCCGCAGTGGACCTCGACGACGTCCGCCGCTCCGACGGCGAACCGGTCGTCTCCCGGGCGGAAGCGGGACGGGTCCTGACCTTGGTGCAAACCATGATCCCCCGAGACGAATCCCCCACCCGGCCGGTCTATGCCGTCATCGCCACCCCGGTGGGGCCGCGCATTCTTCTCGACGTCGACTTGTTCGGAGACGATTCGCGCACCCGCCAGTTTCTCAACCGCGCGGCCATCGACCGGCTGCGCCTGAAGCACCCTGACGCGGCGGCCGATGTGGAGGAAGGGATGAGGAAACTGGCGGAAGCGAAAAACGGCGCGACAGACTGATCCATCCCGCGACGAGGTCCCAAAAGCGGCCGCAGCGGAGCTTGTGGCCGAATATGGGAGGCGATTCGCAAATTGAGCATTGATTCTCAACGATCTTTGACGGCTTTATACTCCCGACAATCAGCCCAATGAAACATTCCCCTTACATCATACGTGACGCACTGCCATGTCCCCGGCGGGCGTCGCGCCCCCGCTTCCGGGCGGGGATGACTCTTTTGGAGCTCACCGTCGTGATCCTCGTGCTGATGACGATGATCTCGGTGTTGTTTTTCGGCGCGCAGGCGTGGAAACGTGGCTCGGACCGCGCGCTCTGCATCATCAACATCCAGGCGGTGCAGAAATCCGTCCGCAGCTACTCGAATCTCTACGGCTTCGATCCCGGAGCGAACGCGCCCGGTCTGCAGGGTCAGATCATCGGCCTCGGCAAATTCGTGGAAACCACGCCGGAATGCCCCGGAGGAGGCAGCTACACGTACGGTGCGGTGTACGGCAACGACACGGTCCCGCCGCTCGGCGAATTGTATATGGAGTGCTCGCTGAAAAGCAGCGACGAACATCTCCCGGACAACCTGACGGGCGGCTGGTGACGGCGGAAACCACGCGATCACGTGGGTGACTTCCGTCCGATTTCGTGCTTCACTTCTGACATCAGATTTCCCGATCCCCTCCGCGGTTTTCAAAGCCCGGAACCCGGGGTCCCCCCCAGCATAGTGTGTCGCTGCCCCGATCGCTCCCCCCAGGCGTGGTCGGGGCAGTAGGGAGGGAAGAAAACTCCGCACCGCACTTTGTTTCAGCGGCCGAACACGCGATTCAGGTCCCCGCGGTTCAGCTCGACCCAGGCACCCGGCGCGAGCGTGCCGAGCGGATAGGTTCCGATGGCGGTGCGGATGAGCCGCAGCGTCGGATACCCCACGGCGGCGGTCATCCGGCGGACCTGGCGGTTTTTCCCCTCGCGGAGACGCAACTCGATCCATGTGGTCGGGATTTCGCGGCGAAAGCGGACCGGTGGATCGCGCGGAGGCCAATCCGGCGCGGGATCGGGCAAACGCGCCTCGCACGGAAGAGTCCGGTGGCCGCGGATCGACAAGCCGCCGCGGGCCAGCCGACCGAGCGCGGCGGCGTCCGGCAGCCCCTCGACCTGCGCCTGATAGGTGCGCCGGTGGCCGGCCGAGGGATCGAGCAGGCGGTGGTTGAAGCCCGGCTCGTCGCTCAGCAGCAGCAAGCCTTCCGAGTCCATGTCTAGCCGGCCGACCGGATAGACGCCGGCGGGAAACCCGAAGTCGGCGAGGGTGCGTTGCCCCGGCTGGTCCGGCGTGAACTGGCAGAGCACGCCGTAGGGTTTGTGATAGGCGAGGACCATCGGGCGGCGCGCCTCATTTCAACTCGCGCCGCAGCTCGGTGATCGCGTCCCGGATCTCGAATGCCGATGTCCGGATGTGGGAGAGCGCGGCGAGTTGGTCGGGATCCTCCTCGGCGGCCATCAGTTCCTGACAGGCGCCGACGGCTTCGTTGAGCCAGTTGAGACAACGCTTGAGCAAGGCGAGCACGTAGCCGGTCTCCGGTTCGTAGCCGCTGCCGCGGCCGTTGAGAGCGGCCGCCATCTTGCCGCTCACCTGAAGCAGAAGCGAGACCACCCGGTAGGCGGGCGTGCCGGGCGCGGCGTCCCGCTGCACCACATCCATCGCCCGCAGGGCCAGCTCGCGCGCCTTCACCTGGAGCGGATGGTCGTCCTCGTCATCGTCGCCAAGAGGATCATCATCCGCCTCGAAAAACCCGTCCTCGGAATCCTCCTCGTCGAACAACGACGTATCGGAAAACGGCTCGTCCTCCTCGTCGTCGCCGCCTTCCTCCTCACGCTCGGCGAGGGCGTCGAGCAGACCGTCCCAGCCCATCACGAAGGCCTCCTTCCGCTCGCTGTCGGAATCATCCATGTATTTCTCCAGCACCTCCTGATAGGCATCGGTGAGGCGGTCGGATTCCTTGAGGCGCTCCTCCCATGCGAACTCGTCGAGCTCGACCTCGGTCTCGAACTCGCCGTCCGGCGTTTCGCGGCGGCGGATCACCTGGGCCATGAAGTCGCGCATGGCGTGGAGGTTCGCGAGTTTCTGCGCCTCCTCCTCGTCCTCGTCCATGCTCCACTCGTGCGGCGAGACGCGCAGGCGGTAGCGATGGGACTCGATGACCACCCGCCCGTTGACCTCGCTGAACCATTCGAGCGAAAGGACGTTGCGCCACTCGCAGGGGATCTCCTGCTGGTTCTGATAGAGCCGCTGGATCTCCTCCTCGGAAACCGCCGGCACCCGGCATTTCCTCGATGCGGTCATGTCGCCGACGATGCCGGACTGATCCGACGAGAGCCCGATGGCCTCGGGATCCTCGCGCGGCGAGGCGTTTTCGAACGTGAGGAGCGAGCCGGCGAGATCTCGCCAGCAATCGCCGTCCAAGCGCAGTTGGAGCGGCTCGTCGCGACCCGCGAGCCAGATGCGGCCGATGGTGCGTCCTTCGGTCCGGTTGTCGATTTCGCCGCGGGTGACCGCTTCATCGATCCGCCATGCCATGGCCGGGATACTCGGACGCCCCCGGCGCCGGCGTCAAGCAAGTGTCCGCCAAGTCATCTAATAGTGCGTGCGGCCCTCCAATTCTCCATATTCCCTGGCGAGTTCGAGCGCCTGTTCATGACACAGCGGTCGCGCGGGAACGGCTCGGGACTCCACAGGCAGCGCGATCTGCCGGAAAAACTCGCTGTCGTCGAAGCCGATCGCCGCGGCATCCTCGATACGAAATCCATAGTAGATCGACCGGATGCGGGCCCAGTAGATCGCCCCGAGGCACATCGGGCACGGCTGGCCGGTGGTGTAGATGTCGCAACCGTCGAGCGAGAACGATGCGATCCGCCGGCAGGCGTCGCGGATGGCGGTGATCTCGCCGTGGGCGGTGGGATCCTTGGAAGCCACCACCTGGTTCCAGCCCTCGCCGATGATCGAGCCGTCGCGGACGATCACCGCGCCGAAGGGCCCGCCGTGGCCGCGGCGCATTCCGTCGCGGGCGAGTTCGATGGCCCGCCCCATGAACGATTCCGGAGTTTCCATGGGCCGCACACTGACAGCCGGGGTGTTCAAATACGAACCAAAATCCGGCCCGGAGGGGTGAAGAATGCCGAAAAGGTCAATTGCGCGAAATCCGCCGAGCTGGCTATACTCGGGATCGAAATGTTCACCCCATCCATGGAACAAGAGGATGCCGACCCGCGCACGCGGCGTCAGGCGGCGGATGAGATCAACCATGTGATGACCCGTTTCCCGATGATTCTGGAGATCCTAGGGGAACTGCGGACGGCGAAGGTTCCGCTGCCGGGCGACAGCGACATGCTGCACGGCTGCGAACGCGCGCTGACCTCGATGCTCGGGGCGCTCACCCGGATCGAGCCGGCCCACGGCGGCCGCAGGTCGAAGAGCGAGGAGACCGCCCTCAACTGGCTTTCCGCGAAGGAAGCTCCGGCGCTTCTCGATGCCGACCAACTCCAGCGCCTCCACCAGATCATCGAGTCGATCCTCGGGGTCGACTCCGGGCACAACTGATTTCCTGATTTCGCGCCCGGGAGCCTCCGAATGCGGCCACTCATGACACCGCAGCCGTTGAAGGAAGCTCCCGGGCCGGCAATTTTCCGGCAGAAACGCGGGCGCGGGCCGTGGCCCGCTTCACCCCTCGAACGAATCGGCGGGAAAACCGCGGGCGTCGAGACCGCGGATGACAAACAGGCGGCCGGCGTGGGTTTCCTTGGCGGTCTTGTGAACGCCGGTGGTGACGAACAAATCGGCGAGGCCCGGTCCCCCGAAGGCGCAGGAGGTGGTTTCCAAACACGGCACCGGCACGCGGTGGAGTTCGTCGCCGGAAACGGGGTCGAAACACGAGACGCAGCCGCCGTGGCAGAACGCGATCCACAGGCGGCCGCCGGCGTCGATGGTCATGCCGTCCGGCGAGGCGTCGATGTGGGCGGTGGAAAACGCGCTGCGCAGGTTGCGGAGATGGCCGTCCTCGTAGTCGAAGGCGAGGACCTCGCGCCGCGGGGTGTCGATGTAGAACAAGGTGCGGCCGTCGGCGGACCAGGCGAGGCCGTTGGAATTCGTCACCGGGCCGAAGGCTTCGTGAAGCGAGAGATCCGGATCGAGCCGGTAGAGGCAGGCGTCGCCGGTGCGTTTGGCGAGGCTGATGGTGCCGGCGAAGATCCGGCCGTCGGGCGCGGCCTTGCCGTCGTTGAAGCGGTTGTCCGTTTTCCCGGGCTCGGGGTCGGCAATCGGCCGGGTTTCCCCGCTTTCCTCGTCGAAGAAGAACAACCCGTGGTCGCCGCCGAGGACGAAGCCGCCCGCGCTGCGCGGGATGAGGCAGCCGATGCGCTGGTCCACCGGCCACGAGCGTTCGCTACCGTCGGCGGGATCGTAGCGATGGATCTGCCTGCCTTCGATATCGACGAAATAGAGTCCGCCCTTCCACCAGACCGGGCCTTCGCCCCACTGGCAGCGGATGGACCCGACCGGTTCGGTGCGGATCATGGGCGCAAGGCTAGCGCATGCGTCCCGGCGGGCAACTCCGGAAAACCATGAGCTCCCCCCGCGATCCCGGGCTTTGCAAGAGGGGTCCGGCTTGGCAGGATCCCGGAGATGGCGGCCGGCGACCGGAAAGACGTTTGCAAACTGTGGCTGTTTCCGGCGGCCGTGGTGTTGCTGGGCGCGTGGATGGCGCCACTGGTGTACAACGCGGGCAAGGCGCTGGCCGAGGTGAGCCGGGCGAAGACCACCAACGGGCCCATCGAATGGCTGGCCGGACGCTGCGCCAAGGCCGGGTTTCCCGAATTCTACCTGACGGCGCTGGGGATCGCGGCGCTGGTTTTGTTCCTGCCGTGGATCGAGTGGCTCTCCGCCGGACGGAGGTCCTCCGATGGCTGGCGGCCGCCGGGCCCGTGGCGGCTGGCACCGGGCCGGGCCCGCATCCGGACGGAAGGGCAGGCGCTGCACGGGTATCCGCGCGGGCTCTGGCATTTGTGCGCCGGGTTTCTGCTGGCGGCCGGGCTGACGCTTTCGCTCGGGATGGCGCTGGTGCCGGCGGGATTCGGCACGATGCGGCAGTCGGGCGCGGGATTCCTGCCATTGCTTCGGACGCTGTTGCCTCTCGCGCTGCTGCTCGCCGCCGTGCAGGAGGTGCTTTTCCGCGGCGTCGCGATGGGCATTTTCCTGCGGGCGATGAAACCCTCGGCCGCCATCGCGATGACGGCGCTGTATTTCGCCGCGATCCACAGCCTGCTCCCGGCGGGGCGCCTCGACGTCGCCGACCCCGATGCCGGCGGCACCGGCTGGGAAATGCTGTCCCTCGTCCTGCGCCACCTTGCCGAAGGCAGCGGCTTCGTAGGCGTGTTCCTGCCGTATTTCGGGCTCGGCGCGCTGCTTGCCTACGCACGCTGGCGGACCGCCTCCCTGTGGCTGCCGATCGGCCTCCACACCGGCTGGTTGTTCTCTCGTGCGGCGCTCGGCATGTGGATCGTGCCCGCGGCCGACGGCCGGTCGAAACCCGCGGCGGAGATGCTTGCCAGCGGCATCGTGCCCTTGGTCGCCCTCTCGGTGGTGGCCTTCCTGTCCCACATCCTGACCAGCCGCGGCAACGATGAGCGGCCCGTCGAATCATGATCCGGGACGTTTCCATCGGCTCGCGAGCCGCCTGTTGGATGCCGTTTATCCTCCGCGCTGCGGGCTCTGCGGCGACCGCCTGACGCACGGGAGAACCCTGTGCCTGCCGTGTGGAGACGATCTGCCGCGCCTGTGCGCGCCGTTCTGCCGGTCCTGCGGCGAGGGATTCGATGGCCGGATCGACGGCGATTTCACCTGCCCGAACTGCAGCGGCGTGCGCTTTTCCTTCGAGTTCGCCCGCCCCGCGCTGGTACGCGACGACCGCACGCTGGACCTGATCCACCGCTTGAAATACCAGCACGAGCCGCACCTCGCAGTCGGGCTCGGAATCATCGCGCGCGAGGCGTTCGACGATCCGCGTTTCGCTCCCGCCCTCGCCGGCCGCTGGCCGCTGGTGCCGGTGCCGCTTCACCGCGCGCGGATGCGGGAGAGGCACTACAACCAGGCGGAGGAGATCGCGATCGCGCTCTCGCCGCTCATCGGCCTGCCGGTGATGCCGTTGCTGTGCCGCACGCGCGGCACCGACACCCAGACCGCGCTCGGCCGCAGGCAGCGGATGGAAAACCTCAAGGGCGCGTTCGCCCCGACGCGGCTGGGCCGGAAACGCGCGAAGGAAAACCCGCAGGGTGTCGTGTTGGTGGATGACGTGCTGACCACCGGATCGACCATGCACGAATGCGCGAAAACCCTGCGCAAGGCCGGCTTCCGGCGCGTCTTCGCGGTAAGCGTGATGCGCGGTTAGACCTGTTCCCGGCGGCCGAGGCGCAGCAGCGCGAAGTGACAGGCCACGGCCGTGAGCACGAGCACCGCCAGCGGGATCGCTCCGGAGCGCAGCGAGTCGCCCACGCCCCACGGGAACAAGGGGTGCCCCGCGGCTTTCTGATAGATCAACGAGTGGCTCTTGAAGGTCGCCACCCAGCCGGCGTGGAGTCCCATCGGAAACCACAGCGCCATCGTCCGCACCCGGGCCCGCGCGAGAATCCAGCCGACGAGAAACAAGGTCGCGAAATCGGTGACGAAAAACACCGGGTCCGCAAAGTGCAGGAGGATCTTGCCCAGCAGCTCGAAGCCGGCCGTGGGCGCGGTGGGATCGGCGATGACCGTGCCGGACGGAGGATCGAGGAAATGCAGGAAGGCGAAAACCAGCGAGGTCCCGACGCAGGCGGCCGCCGGGCGTGCGAAGCGCAGCCACAGGCCGAGCAACACGCCGCGGAACAACCACTCCTCCACCAAGGGCGCTGCCACCCCCGGCACCAGCGTTTTGCGCAGCACCTTGCCGAGCGCCGGCTCCGGAATCCGCGGCTGATAGGCGCCCGCCGAGGCGAGCAGGATGCCGGTGAGCCAGAGCAGCCCGCCCGCGATGAGACAACCGCAGACGACCTGCAGGCAGACATCGCGGGGGGAAACCGGCCGCAGGTCGCCCATGATCGAGCCGCCCCGGCTGATGGCGCGCACGCGCCGCCACAGCAACGGCAGCAGCACGAGCGCGGATAGCATCAGCGAGCGGTTGAAGAAGCGTCCGAACTTGTGGGTCGAGCGTTCACAGGCCGCCCCCAGCCATTCGAGCACGCCGGGAAGTTCCTTTTCCGCGGCGGCCGCGGCGAGGTTCATCCCCGCCTGATAGATCCACGGCGCGAGCACCGCGGCAAGCAGCAGCGAGCCACACACCCACAACACCACCGCCCCGGCCTCGGATCTCAGGAATCGACTCACGCGCGGGGGTTGTGAGGCCCCGCCCGCGCTTTGTCGAGCAAGGGCACGGTCACCGCGGCTCTTCGCGGCTTCCAAGGGCGATGTTGAGCTGAAACCAGAGCGAATGATCGAGGCGCCCGCCATCGATAAGATCGCAGTCATACTGGGTGCGCAGGCCGACGCGGCGTCCGCTGTCCAGCCAGCGGGTCACCACCGGACTCAGCCGGACGCGCTCGTCGAGGCCGATCTCCGGCATACCTTCCAGCCATTCGCAACGCAGACCGAAGTCCCACATTTCCCGCCAGCGCAGGGTCAATTCGCTGCCCGCCCCCCAATCGATTCCGGAACCACCGCCGGTCCCGACCCGCCGCCAGAGGATCTCGCTGTTCCAGCTCCATTCGTGATCGGCACCCGCGGGTTTCCTGCTCCAGCGGAAATCCGCTCCCAGCACCGTCGTTTCGTGGCCGAATCCGTTGCGACCGGTGGCGAGCGAGGTTCCGGCGAGGAAGCGATTCCCCCTGCCGGCCCGCCACGTCCCCGTCGACCGCAGGTTCACGACCGTCGAGGCGAATTCCGCCTCATGCCAGTCCGCGTGGTCGTGCTCATGTTCATGCCCGTGTTCATCCTCGTGCTCGTCCTCGTGCTCGTCCTCGTGCTCGTACTCGTGCTCTTCGTGATCGTGCGTATCGGCGCGGCCGAGTCCCGCAACAAAACGCAGCGGCACTTGCTCCGGTTCCCATGAGATTTCCGCACCTCGCAGCAGGAGGCCGTGCTCGCCAAGAAAGACGGAGCTGGCGAGCGGTGCGTTCACCCAATCCAGACCATGTGCGTGCAACGCTCCATGAAGTCCGTTCTCGGCGAGGAACGAGCCCCCCTTGAGCCGGAATCCGTCGTGGAAAAACGTGGCGTGATATTCCTCCATTTCGGCATCCCATCCGCCGTCGGCATCCTGGCCCAACACCGCGTTGGAAAAGACCTCCACCGGACCACCTCGCAGCAAGAGCGTCGGCTCGATCGTCTGGGCGGAAAACCGTTCCCGCTTCGGATCGTGGGCACCCACCGCGAGTTCCTCCGGGGCGCCATCCACCATGCCCCCGATCCCCTGCAGATTCAGCCCGGCGAACAGGAAACCGCCGACCGACCAGTCGTTGAAACGCCCGAAGGCATCGGCTTCGTCCGCGGCATGGACGTGATCGTGATCCGCATCGCAGGTGGGCGATGCGGCGGCCGACGAAAGAAGGGAAACAACCGCGGTTCCGATGGCGAGGCATTTCATGGCGCGGCGGGTTTCCACGATTGGATCCGTTTATGCAAGTGTTTTACATCAACAAATGATTTGTGCATTCGGGAAATGTCTCGTCACGATCGGCATCGATTTCGGAAACTCCGCCCGTGATTCACCCCACCGCGATCGTTTCGCCGCTGGCGAAACTCGGAAACAACGTGCGCATCGGCCCCTACTGCGTGATCGGCGCGCATGTGGAACTCGGAGACGAGTGCGTGCTCCACTCGCACGTCGTGCTGGAAGGGCACGCGAAGTTTGGCAGGGCCAACGAGTTTTTCCCCTTCTCGGCGATCGGCGGGAAAACGCAGGATTTGAAGTATATCGGCGAGCCCACCCATCTCGAGGTGGGGGATCACAATGTGTTCCGCGAAGGAGTCACCGTGCACCGGGGCACACACGAGCACACGCCGACGCGGCTTGGATCGCACAACCTGCTGCTGGCGTATGCGCACGTCGCGCACGACTGCCGTCTCGGAGACCACATCATCCTATCGGGCGGCTGCGGGCTGGCCGGGCACGTCGAGGTCGAGGATCACGCGATTGTTTCGGGCATGGCGGCGGTGCACCAGTTCTGCCGCATCGGCTGCCACTCGATCATCGGCGGCGTGGCGAAGGTGGTGCAGGACGTGCCGCCGTTCATGATCGTCGATGGCAATCCGGCCACCGCCCGCGGGCTCAACCAGGTGGGCCTTCAACGGCGCGGCTTCGCCGAGGAGGACATCAAGTCGCTCAAGACCGCTTACAAAAAACTGTTCCTCAAAAAGGACGGCAATCTCGCCAACTCGGTCAGCTCGCTCAAGGCGACCCATGCCGCGGACACCCCCCATGTGGCGCATCTGATCCACTTCATCGAGTCCTCCGAGCGCGGGGTGATCCGCTGAGCAATCCGGCGCGCGGGGAAACTTTCCGGTTGGCGAGGAATGGAGCATCGGCTTGGATGCGTTCGTCATGTGTTTGTTTCATCGTCTTGTCATCACCGCCCTCGTTCCGTGCGCGGTCTGTCTTCCCTCTGGAGCCGACGAAGTCGCGCCGAAACCCGATGATACGGTCACCCGACCGTGGATCGGCCCGGATTTCTGGGCGAACCCGATGGAGGATTGGAACCTCAGCGGCGGCGTCGCGGAAAACACCCACTCCGGCGGTGACCGCGAACTCGTCCTGCTCAGCGGCGAACTGACGGAGCAAAACGGCGCGTTCCGGGTCGAAGCGACCTTCCACCCGCGCGCCACCAAGTCGCAGGGCGGATTCATCGGCTTCCAGATCGGGCTCAAGGGCGACTTCGACGACTACCGTGACAGCGCGATCTATGGCAGCGGTTTCGCCGCCGGCCTCGACGCGCAAGGACATCTTTTCATCGGCGGCGCGAAGTCCGAAGAAGCGATCGCCAAGCCATTCGCCGGCGAGGTTCTTCTCACGCTCGAAGGAAAACCCGGAGAAGGCGGAACGCACGATCTCACCCTCGTGGCGAAGCGGGCCGGCGAAGAGATCGGCCGGTTCTCCAATGCCGGAGTGGACGCCTCATGGCTCGCGGGACCGGTTTCGTTCACCGTTTCCCATGATGCGGCGAACAAAGCGGTTGTGCGGAGCAAGCGCCCCGCCCACGTGCCGTCCATCGCACAGAAACGCGGCGGCGACTGGCGCTTCGGAATCAGCGGCATGAAACTCGCCGGCCCGAAGGTGGCGGCGAAGCCGGAGCAGCGCTTCGGACCGATCCTCTGGTGCCAGCACAGCCTCGACCGCGGCACGCTGGTGCTCACCGCGCAGTTCGCGCCGGTCGATCCGAAGGAAGCGGCGAAGCTCGTGATCGATGGCAAGGAGAGCACCGCGACGATCGACCCGCACGCACGCGTCGCGCGGTTCGTCGTCAAGGACATCGACGCCACCAAGGCGCATCCCTATCAGATCCGCTGGGGCGGCGACACCTTCGACGGAACGATCCGCAGCGAGCCGGTGGACAAACCGCGGCTCACCGTGGCCGCGATGTCCTGCAACGACTCGACCGGGTTTCCGCACCAACCGCTCGTCGAAAACGTCACCGCGCAGAAGCCGGATCTCGTTGCGTTCCTCGGCGACCAGATCTACGAGCCGATCGGCGGATACGGGCTGGTCTTCGGCGACGACAACACATCCTACGACGACCGCACGGTGTTGAGCTATCTGCGGAAATACTACATGCACGGCTGGACCTGGCGCGACCTGCTGCGCGACACGCCGACAATCACCATTCCCGATGACCACGATGTCTTCCACGGCAACATCTGGGGCTGCGGCGGCAAGCTGGCGGACCGCTCCGGAGATATCTATGCCGGGGCGCAGGACAGCGGAGGATACAAGATGTCGCCGGGTTTCGTGAACGCCGTGCATCTCACGCAATCCGGCAGCCTTCCCGCCCCGGCGGACGCCACGCCCTGCGACAACGGCATCGGCGTTTACTACACGACCTGGGAATACGGCGGCATGGACATGGCGATCGTCGCCGACCGTCAGTTCAAGTCCGCGCCGAAGGCGCTGCTGCCCGAGTCGAAGATCCGCAACGGCTGGCCGCAGAACCATGCGAAGCAACGGCCCGCGCTCACCACGCCGCGCGAGTTGTCCGTCGATGGCGCGGAGCTGTTAGGGAAACGGCAGGAGGAGTTCCTGACGAAATGGGCGGCGGAGAAACCCGCCGATGCGAAGTGGCGTCTGGTATTTTCCCAGACACCGCTGATGTGCCTGCAATCGATCCCCGAGGATGAGTTCAGCGACGGCGTCGTCCCCTCGCTGCCACGCATGAAACCCGGCGAATATCCGGAGGGAGACATTCCGAAGCTCGACTACGATTCGAACGGCTGGCCGCAGAAAAAACGCGACCTCGCCGTGGAAATCCTCGCCGGCGCGCATGCGGTGCACGTCACCGGCGACCAACACCTTGGTTCCACCGGCCAATATGGAGTGAACGACTGGGAGGACGCCGGCTGGTGGATCTCGTCTCCAGCCATCGCCAACCTCTGGCCGCGCCGATGGTTTCCCGATGAAGGCGGACTCGACCGGCGCGAAGGCGCGCCGAAATACACCGGGCGCTTCGAAGACGGCTTCGGCAACCGCATCACGCTCCACGCGGCGGCCAACCCGTATGACATCGACCGCGAACCCGCCCGGCTCTTCGACAAAGCCGTCGGATACGCGACCCTCACGCTCGACCGCGCCAGCGGATCCATCACACTCGCGGTCTGGCCCTATCTATCAGGACCGCAGCGCTCCACGCCGGACGACAAACCCTATCCCGGCTGGCCGATCACGATCGACCCGGCGACGCAGAAACGGATCGACTGAGCTCATTCGCCGGGAGCGGCCTCGTGCACGGTGATCTGGGTGAACGGAATGACCCAGCCGTGTTCGTTGCAGGCGCGCACCATGCACTGCTGGATCCTGCGGCGGATCGGCCCCAGGCGCGAGGCGACCGATCCGTCGAAGTCCGCGAGAATGTCATAGTCCAGCGACGAGGCGCCGGCGTTGGCGAACTCCACCTGCACCGAGCGCACCGCGTCGCGGCCGAAGTCGCCGATCAAGCTCTCGGTGAGCATGCGGGTGAGGATCTCGGGCACCTCGTCCACGGCGATCGCCTGGTGGGCGTAGTCGATGCCGAAGGCGGCGGAGACACGGAATCCATGGGAGAGGTTCTCCGGTGTTTGTTCGAGAAACGCCTCGGTGGCGTATGTCTTCCGGCTGCCGCCGATCTGGAGGAGCACCACGTTTTCCGGTGTTTGCGTCACGGTTTTGCCATAAGTCCCGTCACCTAACACCACCCACTCGTCAGGCTGTGACGGGAACCACGGCTCGTGGTCGTCGGGCGCGCGGGACACCATGCCCATCAGATCGCGGACGGGGACGCGGAGTTCGCCGCCCTGCAGGTTCGGATTGGTGAGGCGCGTGTAGAAGCCGATCGTTTCCACCTTCCATGGCAGTCCGCGGAGGATCAGGCGCTCGCCCTCGCGCACCGGGCCGAGATTGAGCATCATGCGGATTTGTTCGAGATAGGGTGGCAGGGCGGTTTTGCCCGCCCACGCCGCGCCGACGAGCAGGATGACGGCGAGGGTGAGAAGCAGCCAGTCGCCCCGCGCGTAGAAAACCAGCAGCACGGCGAGCACCGCGACGAGCACCGCGGCGGCCATCGCGAGCACGTCCGAGATGCGGCTGGTGAGCGACGGTTTGCCGCGATGCATCGGGCTCACCCTGCGGACGTACCGATAGATGCGCGTGGTGAGGATGAAACCCGCGACCGCCGCGATGATCGCGAGCAGCAGATTCACTCCGCGGCTGCGGAAGAAACGCGCCACCGTGCCGGAAACGGTTTCCCACATCGGCCGCTTGCGGCCTTCGAGCTCCTCGATGCGGACGTCGAGCACGCCGATCTCGCCGGTGGCGTCCGCGAGGCGGTCGGTCCACAGCCGGCGGGTGGCGGCGAGTTCCGAAAGCAGCGTTTCATCCTCCGCCATCGCGGTGATGCGGTCGATCCTGGCGATCACCGCCTCGCAGCGTTGCTTCCGGTTTTTCCAGACCTCCAGATCCTTGCGCAGCTCGTCCATCTGGCGCGGCAGCGAGGTGGCGTCGCGCAATTCTCCCAGCAACGGCTCCAGCAGCTCGCCCATCTGCTCCTGCGCGCTCTTTTTCTCCGGTTCGGTCTCCTTGTAGCCGGCGGCTTCCGCGCCACCCACGATGTCGCGGAAATGCCCGCGCAACTGCTCGACGCGCTCGCGCTCGGCTTGGATCGAGTTGCGCAGATCCTGCTTCTCCTCCTCGTTCGCCGCTTTCTTCAGCTTCGCACGCAGGGCATCGACCTCCCCGATCGCCTTCTCCAGCGGATCGACCACCGTGCGCAGCGACTCGAGGCTGCGCGCCGCCATCGGCGTCTTCGCCGCCCCGTCCGTCTGGGCGGACGCGACGGAGACCAGCGCCAGCAGCAGAAGCACGATCCTCATGCCAACCAAACCAGCACATCCGGCGGGCGGACGCAACCCATGGTTGGAGCGCGGACGCCGCATTGTTAGAAACCAAAGCGTGGACAGGCGTGGAATCCCGTGCGATCACCTCGGCGCATGGGTAAACTGATCATGGTATCGAACCGTCTGCCCGTCAGCATCGCGGCGGATGGAGCCGCCCGGAGGACGACCGGAGGCCTGGCCTCCGCCCTCGAGGGCGCGAACACGGACGAGGACAGGTTGTGGGTCGGATGGCCCGGTGGAACGGAGGAGGATTTCAACGATCTGGAAGCCGTCACCATGGCGCTCGCCGAGACGGGGCTCAAGCCGGTGTTCCTGAGCCGCGAGGAGGTCGATGGATTCTACGAAGGCTACGCGAACTCCTCGCTGTGGCCGGTGCTCCACTCGATGGTCGAGCGCGCGCGGTTCTCGCGCGAATGGTGGGATATCTATCAGGAAGTGAACCGGCGCTACGCGGACGTCGTGCTCGAAGCGGCGGACGACGGTGACCAGGTGTGGATCCACGACTACCACCTGCTGCTCGTCCCGACGATGCTGCGCGAGGGCGGCAAGCAACTGCGGATCGGGTTCTTCCTCCACACGCCGTTTCCGACGAGCGAGGTGTTCCGCGCGCTGCCGGGACGGAGCACGTTGCTGGAGGGGCTGCTCGGCGCGGACCTGCTGGGTTTCCACACGTATGACTACCTGCGGCACTTCCGCTCGTCGCTGCTGCGCATCCTGGGCATCGAGTCGGAAACCGAAAGGCTGTGGCTCGACGGCCGCGAGGTGCGGATGGGCGTCTATCCGATCGGCCACAACCACACCGGCTTCGAAAAAGAGATGCACGATCCCGGGTTTCCGGCGGTGCTGGCGGAACACCGGCGAAATCTATCAGGCAAACGGATGATCCTGAACGTCGAGCGGCTCGACTACACGAAGGGGGTTCCGGAGAAACTCGCGGCGATGAAGCGGTTTCTCGAGCGCCATCCGGACAAGCGCACCGAGGTTCTCTTCGTCTTGATCGCGGTGCCTTCGCGGCAGGGCGTCGCGGAATACGACTCGCTCACCGAGCACGTGCAGCGCGAGGTGGGAGCGATCAACGGCGAGTTCGGGAGCATCGGCCACGCGCCGATCCAGTTTCTTCACCGCGGGTTTCCGCTGGCGGATCTCGCGGCGTTCTACGCGCTCTCCGAGGTGTGCATGGTCACGCCGTTGCGCGACGGGATGAACCTGGTGGCGAAGGAGTTTCTCGATTGCCAGCGGCCGGAGTTCTATCAGCGGCCGGGCGTGCTGATCCTGAGCGAATTCGCCGGCGCGGCGCAGGAGCTCTCGCTCGCGCTGCACGTGAACCCGTACGACATCGACAGCGTCGCGGACGCCATCAACCGGGCGCTCGACATGCCGGACGCCGAGCGCCTCTCGCGCATCGAGGCGATGCAGGGGCGTCTCCGCAAGCAGCACAGCGGCGTGTGGGCGGGCCGTTTCCTGAGCGATCTGGAGGCGGTGCCGCAATCCGAGGACCGCGTCGAGATCACCGAGATGCTGCCGATGGCGCAAAAGCTTGCCGCCGATGTGGCGGAGGGAAAACACGTCGCCTTGTTTCTCGACTACGACGGCACGCTGCGGGATTTCGTGGACGTTCCGGACGACGCCGTGCCGGATGGGGAACTGCCGCCGTTGCTGCGCCGGCTCGCAGCGTTCGAGGGGCTGTCGCTCGGCCTGGTGAGCGGGCGGCCTCCGGTGTTTCTCGAGAGCCACTTCGCCGGGCTCGGAGTGACGCTCGTCGCGGAGCATGGCTACCGCTGGCTCGACGAAGGCAAGGGCGACTGGCTGCTCTTCAACCCGCATGTGAACACGGATTGGAAACACGCGATCCGCGACCACCTGGAACAAGCGTCGCTGCTGACGCCCGGAACGCATGTGGAGGAGAAACAATCGGCACTGGTCTGGCACTATCGGAAGGCGGATCCCGAGTTCGGCCAATGGCGCGCGCGCAGCCTGCTCGACGAACTCACGGTGATGGCCGCCAACCTGCCGGTCACGGTGCACCACGGCCAGAAAATCGTCGAGGTTTCCAGCCTTCAGGTCAGCAAGGGGCTGGCCGTGGACCACCTGATCCGCGAGTGGGGATGCGATGTCGCGCTCGTCGCCGGTGACGACCAGACGGATGAAACGATGATCGCGCTCGACCCTCCGGGCGTGGATTTCACCGGCGTCAAGGTGGGCAAGGGGCCGACGCGCGCGACACGGCGCACGGACATCGCAGGATTGCGGAAATTCCTTGTCGATCTCGCCCGCTTGCTCGACGAACAGCGGGGAACCCAGCAAAGCTGACGATGAAGATCGACCCCTCCCGACTCGCTGAAGACTATCACCTGGGAATGATCGGCAACGGGCGCACCTGCGCGTTGGTCGATGCGTTCGGCACGATCGTCTTCTGCTGCCTGCCCGCCTTCGACTCCGGAACGATGTTCGCCTCCTTGCTCGATTCCGAGCTCGGCGGCTCGTTCGGCGTCGAGATGGTGGACGGCCGCGTGACCGGCCAATACTACGAAAAACACACGAACATCCTCGTCACCTGTTTCGAAGGAAAGGACGGCGCGTTCCATCTCGTGGACTTCATGCCGCGCTACACGTCCGACGGACGGGCCGGCGCGCGCGACGACATCGGCCCGGACGTCGTCCGCAAGCTGCAGCTCGTGCGCGGCAAGCCGCGGCTGCGCGTTCGTTTCACGCCCAAGCTCGAATACGGCATCGGCACCACCCGGCTGGCGCATGAACCCGGGCGCATCAAGGCGACCACCGAGTTTTCCGGCGAACACGGAACCATCTACGAGTCCGCCTATCTGTGGACCGATCTCGACCCCGGAGCGGTGCTCGTCGGCTCGTCGATCACGCTCGAGGCGGACCGCTTCCTGTTGTTGAGTTATCACGACAAGGTGCAGCGGCCGAACATCGACCTCGTCGAGCTGATGCTGCAGCGCACCCGGGCCTACTGGCTGTTGTTCTCGGCGCGGACGCACCTGCCGCGGCAGTACCGCCGCGAGGTGCTGCGCAGCGCGCTGGTGCTCAAGATGCTGCAATACGGCCCGACGGGCGCCTTCCTCGCCGCCGCGACGACCTCGTTGCCCGAGACCATCGGCGAGGAGCGCAACTGGGACTATCGGTTCTGCTGGTTGCGCGACGCGTCGATGACGGTGGCGGTGCTGCGCCGCATCGGCCATCCGGAGATGGCCGCGGAGTTCATCGACTGGATGCTCAAGACCGTGCCCACCAAGGACGACTCGCTGCAGATCATGTACGGCATCCGCGGCGAGAAGGTGCTGACGGAAAAAATCCTCGGCCATCTATCAGGCTATCAGGGGTCGCGCCCGGTGCGCATCGGCAACGCGGCGTACACGCAGGAGCAGCACGACATCTTCGGCGTGGTGATGGACGTGATCCACCAGGACCTCAGCCTGCGCCAGCGGACGCCGGAAACGCTCGACCGGATCTACACGCAGGTGCGCTCGATCGCGCGCACGGTTTCCGAGTCATGGCGCAAGCCCGACCGCGGCATCTGGGAGATCCGCGGCGAGATGCGGCACTTCGTGTTTTCCAAAGTCCTCTGCTGGGTGGCGCTCGACCGCGCGATCAAGATCGCCGACATGCTCGGCAAGCACACCTGGGCGGAGGAGCATCGCGAGACGCTCCACATGATGCACGCCGACATCATCGAGAAAGGCTGGAACGAGAAGAAAGGCGCCTTCGTGCAATCGTATGGCGTGGACGATCTCGATTCGTCGAACCTGCTGATGGCGGAATACGGATTCATCGAGCCGACGGACCCGCGCTATGTGGCGACTGTCGAGCGGACGCTCGAGGAGCTCTGCGTCGACGGGTTGCTCTACCGGTATCGCAACTCCGACGACTTCGGCGCGCCACGAAGCGCCTTCACCGTTTGCTCGTTCTGGATGGTCAAGGCGCTCATCTCGATCGGCCGCAGCAGCGAGGCCCGCACCTTGTTCGAGCAGCTCCTGAAGGCAGCCAACGGCCACGGGCTCTTCGGCGAGGATCTCGATTTCGCCACCCGGCGGCACCTCGGAAACTTTCCACAGGCCTACAGCCACCTCGCGCTCATCGACTGCGCGCTCGACCTCTCGAAGGAGGAGGACAACGACCTGATCCAGGCCTGATCCGCCCGTGCACGCGGGGATGGGGCTCGCGGTTCCGTGCTCCGCCGTTCCGCCCGGGCGACCGTCGGATTTCGCGATGGCCGGTTTTGGGGTTGCATTTCGCGGCGATGGGGCGCACAAAACGCGGGCAGGATACTAAAGAGATCCTAATTATTCGATGGACGTTCACCGATTTGTCAGTGGGTCCGCCGTCATTCTCGCAGGATGGCTGGCGGTGACGTTTTTCCGGGATGTGCCGTCGCAGCGGTATCCGCGTCTCGACAAATACCCCTCGGTATCCTCGACCGATACCGACGAAAAACCCCCGGTGCCGGCCCTCGATGGCCAGGTGATGCCGGTTTCCGTATCGCGCTGATCCTCCGGACGATGGCGGAAAACCCGATACCGTCCGACAACCGACCGCTTCCACTGGAAGTCGAGCCGGGCACGTATTTCTGGTGCGCCTGCGGACGCACGTCCCACGCTCCATTTTGCGATGGCTCGCACAAGGGGACCGGCCTGCAGCCGGTGAAATTCGAAGTCACGGAGCCCAAGAAGCTCTGGTTCTGCCAATGCAAGCGGACCACGACCCCGCCGTTTTGCGACGGCTCGCACAAGCATCCCTGAGCCGGCTTTGACAATCTCGCCGCCGCTGGCTAACGGATGGCCATGCGCACGCTCATCAAACAGGTGCTCCGCCGCGAGGAAGCGGCCGACACGCTCCACGTCGCCGGCTGGGTGCGGACCAAGCGCGATTCCAAGGCGTTTTCCTTTCTCGAGCTGAACGACGGCACCTGCCTCGCCAACCTGCAGGTCATCGCCGACGCCGGCATCCCCGGCAGCGAGGATCTCGCGAAAATGAGCACCGGCGCGTCCGTCGAGGTCCACGGCCGCCTGATCCCCTCGCCCGCCGCCGGTCAGAAGTGGGAACTTCAGGCGACCTCGGTGAAACTGTTGGGCGCCGCGCCGGATGACTATCCGCTCCAGAAAAAAGGCCACAGCGCCGAGTTTCTCCGCAGCATCGCCCACCTGCGGCCGCGGACGAACCTCTACGGCGCCGTGTTCCGCACGCGCAGCCGGATGGCCTACGCGATCCACCGGTTTTTCCAGGAGCGCGACTTCGTCTACGTCCACACGCCCATCATCACCGCGAGCGACTGCGAGGGCGCGGGCGAGATGTTCCGCGTGACCACCCTGCCGGACGACAAGGCGGCGCGCGTCGAGGAGGAGTTCTTCGGGAAACGCGCGTTTCTCACCGTTTCCGGCCAACTCGAGGGCGAGTCCTTCGCCTGCGCGCTCTCGAACATCTACACCTTCGGCCCCACCTTCCGGGCGGAAAACTCGAACACCTCGCGCCACGCCGCCGAGTTCTGGATGGTCGAGCCGGAAGTCGCCTTCTGCGATCTCGATGGCGACATGGATCTCGCCGAGAGCATGGTGAAATTCCTCGTCCACGAGATGCTCGAAAACCACGAGGGCGACCTCGATATCTTCGCCAAGTTCGTCGACAAGGGTCTGCGCGAGCGTCTCGAATTCGTCGCCGGCCGCCCGTTCGAACGCATTTCGTACACCGACGCCGTCGAACTCCTGCGCAACAGCGGAGTTTCCTTCCAATACCCCGTCGAATACGGCCTCAACCTGCAATCCGAGCACGAGCGCTGGCTCACCGAGCAACATTTCAAGAAACCGGTCACCGTCTTCAACTACCCGAAGGAGATCAAACCGTTCTACATGCGGCTCAACGACGACGACAAGACCGTCACCGCGATGGACGTGCTCGTCCCCGGCATCGGCGAGATCATCGGCGGCAGCCAGCGCGAGGAGCGGCTCGACGTCCTGCTCGGCAACTTCGCCCGCGCCGGCCTCGATGCGGAGACCTACGGTTGGTATGCCGACCTGCGGAAATACGGCAGCGTCCCGCACGCCGGTTTTGGCCTCGGGTTCGAGCGGCTCCTCATGTTCGTCACCGGCATGGCCAACATCCGCGACGTCATCCCCTTCGCGCGGACGCCGGGGCACTGCGAGTTCTGAGCGCCGCCGGGAACCCGGGCTTGCCCGACACCGCCGCACCCACCTAGAACACTGCCGTGGCCGACAGGAACATCGTCTATTTCGACCTCGAAACGCAGCGCAGCTTCAATGACGTGGGCAACGCCAAGGACAAGATGGGCGTTTCCGTCGCCGTCACCTACAGCACCGCCCGCGGCAGCTACGAGATCTACGGTGAAGGCGAACTCGACCAACTCGGCGAGGAGCTTGTGAAGGCCGACCTCGTCGTCGGCTGGAATCATGTCCAGTTCGACTACCCGGTGCTCCAGCCCTACGTGTTTCCCACCCTTGCGGAGCAAACGGTGAACCTCGACATGATGCTCGCCGTCCAGGAAATCCTCGGCCACCGCTTGAAACTCGACGCCGTGGCCTCCGCGTCACTCGGCACCGGCAAGACCGCCGATGGACTCGATGCGCTCAAATGGTGGCAGGAACACAAGAAATCCGGCGATTTCGAGCCGCTCCGCAAAATCGCCGAATACTGCGCCTACGACGTCAAGGTGACCAAATGCGTGCACGAGTTCGCGCTCGAACACGGTCTCCTGAAATACGGCGACAAACTTGGAAACGTCTCCGAGGTGCAGGTCGCCTGGACCTGAATCAGATCACGCCGAGCATCCCCAGCACGCGAAAGACCGTCAGCGCGAAAGTGATGACAAGGGCGAAGATGAACACCTTGATGCAGGCTTCGATGGCGGGACGGGTCATGGCGCGGGTTTCCTAGCGGGGGAATCCCGCTTCGCCAAGGGAAATTCCGGGGCCGCGGAATCAACCGCGGTTTTCCAGCCACGGCATCAGCGGCCCGAGCCGCCACAGGAAGGTGTCGCCACGCGCGAGCTTGCGGAGGCGTTTCATCGATGCCGTCGAGCGCCGGAACGCCTTGGCGGCCTCCAACCGCTCCTCCGGCACGAGCAGGCGCTGGGCGATGTCCATGAAGTTCAGCAGCGCGACCACCCGCAGGTCCTGCTGGCGCGGGTTCGCAAGAATCCCCTCGAGCAGTGGCAGGGCGCGCGAAAACTCTCCGGCATCGATCAAGGCACCGGCGCGCAGCAGGTTGAGGTCGTCTTGATAGCGGCCTCCCGGGAAACGGCGTTCGTGCGCGTCGATCGCCGCCAGCATGGTCTCGGGATCGCCGGGCGAGATATCACGTGCGACGGCAACCCATTTGTAGCCGTTCGGAATCGGGGCTTCGGGAAAGTGGCAGGCGGTGATCCCGATCCTGCCGCGATACCGGCGTGCAATCAACCGGGTGAGCCGGAGCGAGGCGGCCTCGGACTTCGGGCTGTCCGGGTGTTTCTCCAGAAACTCCCGCCAACCGTCGATCGTGTCGTTGCGCCTGCCCTTTTCGAATCCATGCTCGTCGAGGACGGGTTTCAGCCGCTCGCGGAACTCCACGAAAGGCGCGAAGCCCGGCGGAAGATCGCGGAAACGCCCGTCGGCGTAGCGCCGCAGATCGACCGTCGCGATGCCCGGCAACGAGGCCGCGGCTTCGAGATCGTCGAGGCGGTCGATGATCCGCAACACACCCGACTGGTTTTCGGGATCGGTCCCGGCGCGGAGCTTGTTGATCGTTTCATGCGCCTCGCGGAGCGATCGGCGCACCTGGGCCAGCGGCGCCTTTCCATCAAACGCGATTGCGGCATTCGTGATCCGCCCGATCTCCGCGTCCGGGTCCGCGGCTTCGTCCGCAACTGGTCCGGCAATCGCCTCCAGCGCGTGGCCCGCCGAGTTCTGCGGATTGTAGTCGCCCGGCATCCACCTGCCGGCGACGGGCGGGAACGCGAAGAACGCCGCGCGTTTCGCCTCGGCGCTGGCGGGGAACCGGGAGCGCAGTTCCTGATAGATATGCTTCGATGTCGCGGCGTCGTCCCGCTCGATCGCGCGCGACCTCTGATAGAGCGAGAACTCCGCCCGGCGGAACAAACACTGGTTCGCAAGCTCCAGCGCCGGCGCGGCGATCGCCGGGTTGTCCGACTTCGCCGCCTCGAGCGCGTGTTCCAGCGCGTGCGTCGCCTCATCGCGGCTGTCGAGTTCGCGATGAATGCGTTCCCTATCGATTCCGAACGCGAGCGCATTGCGACGCCGCAGCAGATCCTGTTTCTCCTCCTCGCTGCCGGCGTAATAACAAAGCGAGATCGACGGCAAAGACAGCCGGCCGCGTTGCTTCATCCACAGCCGGGCGATCTGGAGATGCTCCTGCGCACGGGCCGACCCATCCAAACCGGCCAATGCCGCGGTCCGCCTCGCCAACTCCTCCGCACATGCGTCCCAGCGCTCGCGATCCATCGTCTGGTCATCCATCAGCGGGGGGATCGGCCACAGGTCCTCAGGAGGATCTTCCGTGGTTGCATCCAAGGCCGCGGCAGCGAGATCGAACCTCTCCGCAGCGATTGCCCGCGTGCGCAGGGCGTGGCGAAGCAATGTTTCCGCCGGCGGGTTTCCGTCGCACTTCGCAAGCGCGGCCTGGAGATCCTCCAGCGGCGAAAACTGGACCAGCAGGTCAAGCCACTGGGCCCACTCGGTATCGGGACGCATCGCACGGCTTGGCGTGGACGGGTCTCCATATCTCTCCGGCGGCAGCGCGTGCGGAAGCACGTCGAGGATCGCCCGCGCCGAGTCGCCCGCGTGGAAATGGCAAAGCGAACGACGGAACGCCACGTCCGCGCACAACGGGCTGTTCGGAAACGCGCGTTCCAGATCATCGAAGGCCCCGGCCGCCTCGCGATGGCGTCCGAGACGCTGGAGCACGACCGCCCTCGCGTGCATCGACTCGTCGTTCGCATCGTCCGCCGGAACCCGGTCCAACAACGCGAGCGCCTGCTCGTGTTCGCCGTCCGCGGTGGCCGACCATGCGAGAAGCACGAGCGTCGTCCGGTCCGGCTTGCCTCGTGAGGAAAGCAGCGCGCTGCCGAGTTCGGCCAACGAAGCGCGGACGAACGGCTGCGGCCGCAGGATCCGCTGACGGAGGAAATCGATCGTTTCCCGGTCGCCCGAATACCCGTCGTCCCACCACACCGGAAGCGAAATGCCGGTGGTTGGATCGATGCAACGGCTCAGAAACAAACGAGTCACCCACGGGTCGCCAGCGATCGCAGCCGCGTCGAAGTTCTCATCGGCATCGATCCACACGCCATCGGCACCCTCCTCCCTGCCGAGCAGGAGGCCGAACACCATGTCGCACTCGCGCAATCCGCTGCGGAGGATCTCGCGGGTGGGCTGAAGTTTCATCCGGCGGATCTGGCGGCGCACCGTTTCGCCATATCTTCCCTCGTCGAAGGCGAGCGCGCCCAACCACCCTTCCGCGTCGGGCGAGAACCTGCCCTTCGGATACCGCTCGAGGGATTTCGATAGAATGGTCCTCGCCTCGCCACGAAGTTCGTTCACTCGATCCGGTTTTTCATCCACCGGCACCTCCGGGTCGCGGCTGACGGCGCAGGCCTGTTCGATCCTCGACCTTCCGAGCATCAGCGCCGCCACCTCGGCACGGGGATGGTCGGGAAACCCGTCGAGCACGGATTGGAAAACCGATGCCGCGTTGTCACGTTTCCCCACCCCAAACAGGAACGCTCCCTTGCGCACCAGCCAATACGGCCGCAGCGATGCGGGTGCCTCGCCGGTGAGTTTTTCGATCTCCGCCAACCTCTCGACAAGCTGCTCCTGATAGAGAGCCTTTTGCCGGTCAAACTCGGCCTGCTCCATGTCCCACGGCCGCGCCACCGGAGGACGCTTCGGCAGCAGCGCGCCGTGGTCCATGCGCCAGCCGATGTAGGACGCAGCATCGCCAAACAAGGGATCCTCCGCGGCGAGTTCGCGCAGTTCGTGCAGGAAATTCGCGCGCCGCGAGGAATACGGGCCGCCACGGTTCGTCGCGAGCAGGCGGTCGATCTCCGCCAAACGTTCCGCGGGAGGAAGTGGCGCGAGTTTCGCAGGCAACCCGCGGCACTCGAGGTCCAAGGCCGGACCTTCGGGCGCCTGCGGATCGGCCGGTGCCGCCTCGTCCGCGAAGTCGGTCCATTGTTTCGTCGCGACCCGTTCCGGGTACTGGTTCAAGGGCGGCGGCGCCTGATAGAAGAACGGTCCGCAGGCGATCGCGGCGATGGCGGGCAGGAGAAAGGCGCGGCGCATGATTCCTCATACGCAAGCCGCGGCGCTCATCGAGCGGAATCGGAAGCGACTTCCACACGAATCTCCGGCGCGCCCTCGATCTCCGCCGCGAGGACCGCGCTCGATGGCAAAACCGGACCGCTGCGGATCATCGCTCCCGCCGGAAGCGCCGGGAAACGGAAGCGGATCCGCGATGTCATTTCCGCCGGCACGTTTCCCGTGTCGCTTTCCTCAAACTCCCCGGGAAACGACGCCCCGAACATGCCCGGCGAGCCGCTCAACACCAGTGTCCAACCACGCCGCGACGCATCTTCCGGATCGCAGATCCGCGTCGGCAGGTCGGCCGGCCCGGGGTTCCGCAATTCGATTTCCCCCTTGGGTCCGATCGCAACCCGCAACCGTGGCGGTGCCTTCCGCGCGAGGTGCGACGGAGTGTAGGCGGCATGCGTGCCGGGCCCGGGAAGCGCGAAGAAAATCACACCCGACGCCCCTGCTTCGTCGGCGCATTCGATGAGTTTGCGCAGCTCCGTTTCATGCGGAATGCGGTGCACCGTCGTGCGCCCGCCCTCCTTTTGAATCGTCACGCCATGCTCCGAAATCTCCGGCGCGTTCCACCTCATCAAGCTGCCCGCGTCCCAGTCCCGAAGGTGACCCTCCAGCCGGCCGTCGGCCCCGAAACGCGAGACCCGCTCGAAGTTCGGCAGTCCGGCGAACCATGGTTTCGGGCAGACCCGCCATGCGCGGATGAGCAGCCCGGACGCGGGGTCGGCGAGCGGCACGAAACGACCCTGCAACACATCCTCCGGCTTGTCCGCGACGAGATCGTAGAACATCGGATAAAACGCCCGCACCGGTTTCGCCAGTCGTTGGAACTCCGGATGCCGCGGCCATGCCGCCAGCGCGGTGATCGATACGCTGCTCGGCGACACACCCTCCGCGAAGCGTTCGAGAAACGCGGCGTATTCGCCCAGCACGCGGTCCGGACAGTCGAAATCGAGCTGCACCTCGGCAGGAATCGGAACCGCCTCCGACCATGCCCGCACGCGTTCCGCCAGCGCTCCCGCCGACGATGGATTGCCGAGAAACGAAGCGTCCGGAGCGAGCCGGAACACGGGCACCACCTCGATGCCTGACGGTGCCTCGCGGGCCGGAGCGATGCGTTTCACCTGCCAGCTTCCGCCGGCCCAGCGGCACTCGGCGACCTGCTGGAACAGGCGCTCCACCCCGGCTTCGCGCAATGACGTCAGCTCCGCCGGGTGAAACGCCGAACTCCGGTGCCACACCCAGAACGCCGGCGGCTCCATCGGGCCGGCACGTTTCGCCACCGTCCGCTTGCCGCCGCAGCCCGCGAGGGCCAGCACCACGCACGCGAGCGGAACGAAACGGCGCATCGTTTCTAACGGCCGAACGCCGCGGTGAGGGACGCAAGATCCGCCGGAGCCGCGCGGTCGGCGGTGAGGATCGCCTGTTTCTGCAGCGAGATCAGCTCGGAGATGCCCTTCTTCGAGAGTTCGAGCATCGACTTCATTTCATCCGCGGAAAACACCGCCTCCTCGCCGCTGCCCTGCAGCTCGACGAATTCGAGCGCCTCGGTCATCACGACGTTGAAATCGACCGCCGCACCCTTGTCCTCGACGTAGTTGAGGTCGAGCACCGGCGTGCCTTCGTAGACTCCGGCCGAGACGGCGGCGACGAGTTTCTTGAGCGGAAAATCCTTCAGTTTGCCCTCGCCCATCAGCTTGTTGAGGGCGATCGCCACCGCCACGCAGCCGCCGGTGATCGATGCGGTGCGGGTTCCTCCGTCGGCCTGCAGCACATCGCAGTCGATCCAGATCGTGCGTTGGCCGATCTTTTTCAGGTCGACCACCGCGCGCAGCGAGCGGCCGATGAGGCGCTGGATCTCGGACGAACGGCCGTCGAGTTTGCCGCGCGAAATGTCGCGCGGTTTGCGGTCGTGGGTGGAATACGGAAGCATCGAATACTCCGCGGTGAGCCAGCCTCCCTCGACCCGCTGCGCGCGCATCCAGCGCGGCACGTCGTCCTCGATGGTCGCCGAGCAGATCACCCGCGTGTTGCCGAACGAGACGAGCACCGAGCCGGTGGCGTTCGGAGCCACGTTCGGGATGAAGGAAACCGGGCGGAGTTGATCGGGATTGCGGCCGTCGGGTCGGGACATGCGGCGAGTGAAACGAAGGCATCCGCAAACGGCAAGTCCGCCGTTTTCCTTGCGCCGTGCCCGCCGATCCCGGACGCTCGCCGCGTGCTCGCCAAACGCATCATCCCCTGCCTCGACGTCACCGACGGCCGCGTGGTCAAGGGCGTCAACTTCGTGGACCTCATCGACGCCGGGGACCCGGTCGAGGCCGCGATGGCCTACAACGAACAGCAGGCGGACGAACTCGTGTTTCTCGACATCACCGCCTCGTCCGACAACCGCGCGACGATGGTGGACGTCGTGAAACGCACCGCCGAGCATTGTTTCATCCCGCTCACCGTCGGCGGCGGCATCCGCTCGGTGGAGAACATGCGCGAGATGTTGCTCGCCGGCGCCGACAAGGTGGGCATCAACACGTCCGCCGTGAACAACCCCGGCCTGGTGGACGAAGGCGCGAAAGCCTTCGGCAGCCAATGCATCGTCGTCGCCATCGACGCGAAACGCGAAGGCCCCGGCAAGTGGGGCGTCTACACCCACGGCGGACGCACTCCCGTCGGCCTCGACGCCGTCGAGTGGGCGAAGGAAGTCTGGAACCGCGGTGCCGGCGAGATCCTCCTCACCAGCATGGACGCCGACGGCACCCAGGCCGGCTACGACATCGAGCTCACCTCCGCCGTTTCCACCGCGGTCGGCATCCCCGTCATCGCTTCCGGTGGCGCCGGAAACCTCGACCACATGGTGGAAGTGCTCGACAAGGGCAAGGCCGACGCCGTTCTTGCAGCTTCGATTTTCCACTTCGGCAAACACACCGTCGGCGAGGCGAAAGAACTCTTCGCCAGCAAGGGCGTGCCGGTCCGGCCGATGGTGAAATCGTAGTCCCGGACTTCAGTCCGTCATGCCGCCCCATGTCCCCGATCTATCCGAAGCTCCCACCGCGGGAGATCTCATCTTGTCTGACCTCCGCCGCACTCGGCGCGCTCGTCGCCGGGGTCTATGGCATCGTTCACGACCAGATCACCTACACGCTCTCGCCGGAGTATTTCACCAAGTTCAAGTTCGGGCAGTTCGCTTGGGCTGACCTCGGGTTTCCAGTCCGCGTGTTCGTCGCGGAGATTGGTTTTCTCGCGACATGGTGGGTGGGATTCATCGCCGGGTGGTTTCTCGGGCGGGTCGCGTTGAAACACGGGAGTCATCGCCAGCGTCGCGTGGCGACGGGCATCGCATGGATCATTGGTTTCGCGATCTCCGGCGCCGTTCTTGGCGCTCTTTGCCACATGACGTTTCCCGACGGTCCAAAGGCATGGGCCGATGGGATCGATCTTGAAGAGACGCGACGATTTCTCCTCGTCGGATGGATCCACACCGGCGGATATGCCGGCGCGTTGATCGGTTTGGTCTTCGCGCTGTGGCGGAATCGTAGTCACGGACTTCAGTCCGTCATGCCGCTGCGGAGAACGGACTGAAGTCCTTGACTACATTGATAGCATCCATGCATGGCATTTTCGCCATATGACCGCGATGAGACGGTCCATCGCCACCCTCTCAATCTTCCCCATTGGCGGCAGTGGGGAAGGACGTATTTCGTAACGACACGTCTCGCGGATTCCATTCCTCCATCGGTCCGCGACGAGTGGTGGGCGCAACGCGCCAGTTCGCTCGCGCAACACGGCGTTAACCCGGAGGCCGGTCCGGATGGCTTGCCGGAAATCGTCGGTGGATTGGAGGATCACCTGCATTTCCTCCTTCGCTCGGCCCTTCAATCTATCGCCAGTCCGTCGTCCTGCGGACTACACCAATTGAGCCCAGCTCGGCTTGCAATATCGCCCGGCTTTTCAATAAGCTCCGTAGCATGAGGTCTGCCGTTTCCTTTCCAACACCAGATCCATCGTTGCAGGCCGCATTGCTGGAGGTGGCCACGGTTTCGGGGAGGGTTCCGTCATCAACAAAGGACGGCACTCTGGAAGTGGAGGGCTTTGAAATCATCGGCCGTCTCGGGTCGGGGGCGTCCGGCGATGTCTGGCTGGCGGAAGAGCAGGAGCCGGACCGCATGGTGGCGCTCAAGCTCCTACGCCCGGGATCGGCCACGGAAGAGGTGTTGCAGCGGGAGGTCCGCATTCTGGCGAAGTTGGTTCATCCGAATCTGGTGGTGCTCTACCGTAGCATTACCACGGGCGACGGGCGCTTCGGACTTGCGATGGAGTGGATCGACGGCTGGCCGCTGGACGAGTGGCTCGAACGCCATCCTGAAATGTCCCCCGACGACAGGCTCGGCCTGTTCCGCAACGTGGTGAGGGGCGTGGCGTTCCTCCATGACCATGGCGTGATCCACCGCGATTTGAAACCCGCGAACGTGATCGTGGACATGCAAGGTGTGCCGAAGATCGTGGATTTCGGACTAGCCCGGTTGCATGTGGAGGAAACTGCTCCATACGTGGACGGCGGCAGCATCGGAATCTGTGGCACGCTGCATTTCATGGCACCCGAGCAGGCGGCCAATGGCAAAGGGGCGCGGGCGATGCCGGTGGATGTTTACGCGCTGGGTCTCATGCTCCACCATATACTCACCGGGGTGTGGCTGAGGCCGCCCGGCGAAACTACGACGGAAACTCTGGCGCGTGTGCTGCATCCGCCGCCGCTGGTTTTCGAAGGAGCTGCGCGCCAGTTGCCGGAGGATCTGAAATGGATTCTGAGGCAGGCACTTTCGCCGGATCCGGCACGGCGCTATCACAATGCGCGGGATCTCGACACGGATCTTGCCCGATTCGCCGCGAAACAACCGGTATCCGCGCGGAGTCATACGGCTTTTTACCTCGCCTCCACCTTCGTGAGGCGGCAGGCGAGGCGATCCGCGGTGGCGGCTGCACTGGTACTGGCGGGTTTGGCCGCTGGCGGCGTGATGTATCAACGGCACCGGGCGGTGGCGGCTCAGAATGAGGCAAACCTGAGGGATGCCTACTCGCTGACGTCCTTCACCCTCCGACAATTGCGAGATGAACTGCACGGGTCCACGACGGAGCATGCAACCGAACCGCTTGCAGCAGATCTCGACCTCCCCGGTGACTCCGGCGGTAACGATCCCGCGCTGCCCGTGAACGCGGCGGGAGAGCTGGATCTGCGTTATTATCAGGCGCTGCTGGCGGATCTCCGGTCGGCGACATCGGAAGGCCGAGTGCAGTATGGTCCGGCATTGAAATCCATCCAGCGGGCTCTTGATCTTTACAGCGAGTTGTCGAAGGAGGAGCCAACCGATCCGGTGAGGTTGCTGGATGCCGCCCGCGCCCGCCTTAGCTTCGCCCGGCTGTGCGAAAAGACGGGCCGAGGCGACGGAGCCAGTCTTCACGCTCGGAAAACGTTGAATCAACTGGACCGCCTCGCGGTTTGGTCGGGCTTCGATTCCAGCCCGGTTGCGCCCTTGCGCTGCGATGCTTTGGCGCTGGTCGCCCTCCATACCCACCAGTCGGGCGACTCCGTGGAGGCGATTCGGATTTGCCAAGAGACCATCTCGGTCTGCGAGTCTCTACGAACCCGTCCGGATTCGGAATGGCTTCCGAGACTGTCGCTTGCCGTTTCCGATCTGGCCACCTACTCGCTCCAGGCCGGTCCATCATGGCTTCCAGATGCCAAACTCGTAGTTCACCGAGCCACCGAAGATTGCCGGAGCGCCTACGGACGTGATCCGGATTCCTTCGCCCTGGCCTGTAGCCTGGCGCGCTGCCTCGAAGCTGCGGCCCGACTTTCATTGGAGGCCGAAGGAGGCAAGGGCGTGAAAGAGTATTTCGAGGAAGCCGCCAGACTCCTGCTCGATCATCCTCCAGATCCCAGAAGCCCTTCGATTCCCGTGTTGTGGCAGATTTCCGTCACGGCCACGGAGTGGGCGAGATCGTTGGAATATGGTGAGGATTCCGCGTTGAGGAAAACCGCGATCGACGTTGCGACCCGATTCACCACCCACCTCCGACGGAGCGGAGACGGACGGGACGTGGTCGTGATTCAGCGGGCGCGGCTCCATCTTTCGAAAAGCCGGTTGCTCCTTGCCTCGGGAGACCGCGATGCGGCTGCCCGCCAGACGGCCTTCGCGATCGAACTGCTGGGGCCGCGCCAAGCGCGTGATCCGGAAAACGTCCAGCTCGCGCTGCTCACCGCCACAGCGTTCCACCAAGCCCGTAGGCTGGCCGACCGTGCGGAGATAGACTGGAACGAAAAGACCGCCAACCGACTCGATCGGCTTATGGAGAAGCTTGCCGATCAGGCCGCCTCTCTCACTGCGAGGGAACGTCAAGATCTGGCAAAACTGCGCTGATGGGAGCACGCACGCCCGACCTCTCCGCGTTTCGCCGATTGACAGTTTCGAGAGGACTTGGATTGGATTTGAGCGTGGAAATGCCCAGCTCCGCCCTTCCGATTTCCGTAGTGCTACCCGCGCTCGCCACCTCGTTTCTCTCACCGATGGGTGCCCAGGTCGTTTGCCATGACCGCTACGGCGACTATGCCGCGGGCAGCCAAGTGGAAAGTGGATCAAACGGTTCGTCCGGCACCGGCATCAATGGTGGAACCGGCTGGGGCGGGCCATACGACGTTAGTAACGCGATCAAATCCCTGGTCAAAATCGAGGACCGCACGGCCAACCCGATCCTCTATCTCAACGGAGAGGTGGTCATCGCCGGAGGGAATCGCGCCCTCCGCTTCGACGGAGTTGCCAACGGCACCTACGCGGTCCATCGCCCGCTCGGAACCTCCTTCAGCGCCGCCGCGGGGGAAATCCTCTGGTTCTCACTCCTCTTCCGGACCAACAACCCGAGCCCGCTGGCGAACCAGGATTTCTTCCAGATCGGTTTCGACGACAACGACAACGCCGCCGGGGGCATCCCACGGGTCAGCATCGGCGCGAATACGACCTCTTCCACCTTCCCCGCACCATTCCACTTCTTCGCACGCAGCACCACGGCATCCGGCGCGAGCGCGTTCGACAGCGCGGTCCCCATCGCGGGCGCGACCACTTACCTGCTGGTCGCCTGCATCGAGCCTCACGACGGCGTTTACGACACCGTGAGCCTTTTCATCAATCCTGGCGAATCCACCGACCCCGGACCACCATCCGCCACCATCACCCTGCCCTCCGGCTTGGCGACCCTCTCCCATTCCTTCATTCGCACGGTCAATCTGGAGAGTGGTGATGTTTACGTGCTGGACGAATGGTACATCGGTCGCGACTACGGCTCCGTCGTCCAATCGCTGGATGGCACCTTGCGGATCACCGGCCCGCCCTCCGAACCGCCTGTCGTGATCTGGCCCGCCGCCTTGACCGGCGTGACGCTGGAAACCTCCACCACGCTCGAAATCGATTCGTGGAGCGAGGTGACCGGTCCCTTCACCCTCGACGACGGGAATATCCTCTACGGCGTCCCGACCGATCCGGGAATTCCCCGCCGGTTCTTCCGGTTGCGACGTTGAGAAAAAACCCAGGAATTTTCGTCACAGCCACCCGCCGAAGGTGCATGTCCTTCTGGATTCCCGGATGTCCATCCCCTCCCCTTTCGCCGCCGACCCGACCCCGGACGATTGCCAGCCTTCATCACCGCCTGCTGGCGGCGGAGAAGGCTGGCCTGAGACCGATCATCCTACTCTGACAAAACTGAGGTCCGGATCGGCGGCGGAACAGGAGGAGGCCCTGCGTCGGCTGTTCCTCGACTATACCCGGCCGGTGCGCAGCTACATCCGGCACCATTGGCCGCGGTTGCAGGAAGCCGAAGTCGATGACCTCACCTCGGAATTCGTCACGCTCTGCCTCACCGGTGGGAAGCCTCACTTCCTTACCTACGATCCAGATCAGGAGAATTCCCGAGTACGGCTCCGCACCTATCTCAGCCGCATTCTCGACAACTACCTGAGAAACCAGCATCGCCGCGCCCGCGCCCTGATCCGCGGCGGCAACCTCCAGTTCGAAAGCCTGGACACCACCAACCCCGCCGCCCATCAGGAAACCGCGGCCGATGGTGCGGCCTTCTCACCTCCCAGCGTGGATTCCGACGCTTACGACCGCCACTGGGCCCAGCACATCCTCAGCATCTCGTTCGAGGCCCTGAAATCCGAATCCCCTTCCACCCGCGAAGCTCTCGCGGAACTCCGCCCGTGGATCCTGGCCGACCCCGGGGACGCCACCTTGAAGCAGCTCGCTCGCGACACCGGCCGCACCCATGCCGCACTTCGCGCCCGGCTGTACCGCCTCCGCAAGTCCTGGCGCCACGCCGTCCGCGAAGCCGTCGCGCGGACCGTCTCCCACCCGGATGAGATCGACGACGAACTCCGCCACCTCGCCGCAGTCTTGAGCCGTCACTCGCCGGAATAGGGAAAAACTCCCTCTCCCGAAAAAAAACGGCGCAAGTTCGCTCGGCGACCCGGTCTCTGTCCACAAGAACAAGAAGCCAATCCTCCCACTACCAAACCTACAAACCTGCCCCACGTCATGAATCCTGCGAAACGAATCCGTATTCCTTCTCCTGCCACTCTCTTGCTCTCCACCAGATCCCGGCTCCTTTGTGCGGCCGCCCTGCTGCTCTCCCCCGCAGTGGCACTTGCTGACGACACATTCGGCACTGCGATCGCAATCGAGCCCGGGGATACGGCCGGCGCCATCAGCCCGGTGGGGGATGTGGATTACTACAAGTTCACCATCGACAGCGCGCAGAGGGTCGTTATCGCGATCAAGGCGTCCGCCGTGGGCGTCCCGGCGACCGATTGCTCGCTTTTCCTCTATGACTCTCAGAACCAATCACCAGGCCAGCATATCGCAAGTTCAGGAGTCGTATCCACCCCCCGGATCGAAAGCTTGCTCCAGACTGGAACCTATTACGTGCGGGTAGCGCACTGGTCCTCAAGCGCAACGGGTGCTTATCGCTTGGTTCTTAAAACCCAGTCCAGCGCGATCCCTATCACTCAATTGATTCAGGACAACTTCGATGTTCGCAATGATTGGGAAGTCTACAAGTTCACACTTAATTCGCCCGGCTATGTGGAGCTCTTGCAGATCAGGCCGCAAGTCTCCACTCCTCTGATCAACCTTAATATCACGCTGAGGGATGAAGCTGGGGGCTACGTATTTAGCGGACCTGACGCGGCGTTCCTGAATCCAGGCACCTATTTCATCACCGTCAATTCCGCCACCAACGCACCGAATACGGGAGATTTCAGCCTGAAACTGTTCACGCCCGACAATGCAACCGCGGTCAAGGATGGAACCATCTCCGGCAGGATCGATGTGCCCAACGATTCGGATCACTTCCGGTTTGTCGTGCCGGGCAACGCACCGAAGACGGTCCGCTTCCGCATTTCTGGGAGCGTCAATTTGCGGCCCGTGTTGATGAACGAATCCGGCCAATCCCCAACGCGTTTTGATCCCTCGCAAAGCCATGACCGGGAGGTATCGCTGAACCCGGGCGTATATTTCCTCTATCTGTTTGGATACAACTCATCGGGAGTGGGTTCTTACGGGAACTACACCTTGAACCTCTCCGGGCTCTTGCCGGCCGCACCAGAGATCTCGATCCAACAGCCGGCGGGCACCGGGCTGATCGACGGAAAATCCAGTCGCAAGTTCGAGACCGTCGTTGTCGGATCGAGCAAAGGCATCTCCAGGACATTCACCATCAGGAACACCGGCGGAAAGGCACTCTCAGGCATCAAGGTGTCCATCCGTGGCAAGGATTCCGGGAATTTCCGGTTCAAGTCTCGTCCTGCCACGACTCTCGCACCAGGGAAACAAACGACCTTCAGGGTGCAGTTCAAACCCGTGACAAAGGGCAAGAAAGCCGCGTGGTTGCATGTGACCAGCAACGATGCCGACGAGAATCCATTCGACATCCGGGTGACCGGAAAGGCCGTCCGCAAATAGTTTCAGTTTCCATCTCACGCCATGGACCGCTTCCTCTTTCTGCCGATCCTCCTGCTCTCCTTCCACTCCGCCTCCGCCGACGAGGCATGGCTGTTGGAAATGGACTCCCGCTTCCACGAGGCGTTGATGAAACGCTTCGCGACCGGCGATACTGCCGCCTGCCGCCAAGTGACCGACAAACTCCCGGAGCTGATCAAATCCGGCCAGATCAAGGAACTCGAGGTGATCGCCTCCGACTCACCCACCGGCGGGCGGGTGCATCCCAAGGCGAAGTTCATCCGCAAGCTCAAGAGCGGCGAGGAAGCGCCGATGGAAGTCGGCACGACCTACACCGGCGGCAGCGGCCCGGCGGACCCGCGGAGTTTCCGAATCAAGTCCGCCGGCGAGGGGCTGGGTGCGACGCTCGACATCGCCGTGACCGGTCGGCTCGGGAAGGCGTGGCAGCCAACCTTTTCCTCCGAACCCGGCGGCATCGTCCGCGTCCTTCTGGAGCGGGAGCCAGCCGCCGAGGAGGAATTCTGGAACCCGCGCGGCCTGCTCGCCCTGTCCGCCCCTATTTCGGGAAAAACCACCTTCACCTGGATCCTCGGCGAGGGACATCCAATGCTGCCGATGGAGGATGGAGAGGCCACGGAAATTCACGCGCTCGCCGGGTTTCAAGAGACCGTCACCCACTCGGCGAAGTCCGGCGGCGACTGGCGCGATTTCGGGACCATCATCAAGTGGTCCTTCACCCCCTCCACCGGACCGGCCTTCGACCTCTCGACCACCCTTGAGGAAAAAGGCGCGTCCGCCGCGGCACGCGCGTTTCTCGCCAAGGGTGGTCTTGGAAATGCGACCGCTCCGGCCCGATTTCCGATCACCACCTTCGTGGAGAAAGTCGACAAGAACGGCGAGCATTCCAACGAAGGCGAGAAACAAGCCGGCATGGCAGAGGCGTCTCTTGTCCTAATTCGGTGAAGCAGACCTCTATCGCGAGATATCGAGCCAACATTCCTCACTCATCATGTATTCCTCATCATTGTTGCCGTCGTTTATCTTTAGAGCCTGCTTAGCGATGTTGACATGGGTCATCGTTCTTTCGGGCTCATTGTCGGCACAATTCACCTACACAACCTCCTCAGGGTTTGCCACGGTGACAGGCTACACCGGTGCCGGAGGCCATGTCACGATACCAGCCACTCTCGGGGGAGCGCCCGTGCGGTCTATCGGATACCGCGCGTTTCGCAACAAGACCGCGATCACGAGTGTCATCATTCCCGCCGGCGTTGAGAATATCGGAGGGCAAGCATTCGATGGTTGCACCCTACTCGCCAGCGTCACGATTCCGGGAAGTGTTGCCGAGATCTACGGGAATGCTTTCTTCGGTGCCGGCCTGAAGCATCTTGTGATCCCGCAAGGCACGGTGACCATTGAGAGCGGGGCCTTCAGTTATTGTCCGGAATTGCTCACGGTTTCCTTGCCCGCAAGCCTTACCCAATTGAAGACCGAGGTATTCAAGGCCTGCGCCAGCCTGCAAGACTTCAGCGTGTCCCCGGACAACCCGGCCTATCTGAGCAAGGCAGGCGTCCTCTTCGACAAATTCGGTCTCACCCTGATCCAGTATCCCATCGGACGAACGGGCACCTACACCGTTCCATCCACCGTCACGACCATTGGGACATCGGCCTTCGGCGCCTGCAAAGGGCTGACCGGCATTGTCATTCCCAAAAGCCTGACCACCATCGAAGCATCGGCGTTCGGCGCCTGCACGGCACCGATCGACATCGCACTGCCGGAGAGCTTCACCACCATCGCCAGCTCCGCATTTCACTCGGCCACCGGTCTCAAGAGCATTTCCCTGCCGGAGAGCCTCACAAGCATCGGGAGTTACGCATTTACCGCTTCCGGACTCACCTCTGTGACGATTCCGTCCGGTGTCACTTCGATCAATGATTTCACCTTTGCCACCTGCCCGGATCTTGCGAGCGTCGTGCTCCCGTCCGGTCTCTACTCCATCGGGCAGCAGGCTTTCTGGGGCTGCTCTTCGTTGCAGGAGGTGACCATCCCCTCCAGCGTGGGCACGATCCGCCAAGGAGCTTTTCATTCCTGCCGGAGTCTCCTGACCGCCACCTTCACGGGCAGGGTGCCGTCTTCCATGCATGCCGATGCTTTCCTCTACTCCGCGCCGGGATTCAACATACGATACTACAGCGGAAGCACCTTCACCTCGCCGACCTGGAATGGATATGCCACCGTGGACCTTGGCGACCAAAGCCAGTCCGGGGACTTCAGATACATCGTGGATGCCGATGGCGCCAGAGTCACCGGGTACACCGGCAGCGGTGGGAATGTCGCCATTCCGGAAACCTTGGAGGGGATCCCGGTGAGAGCGCTTGATTGGGGCTCGTTCTACAACCGGACATCGCTCACCGGGATCACGCTTCCGGGCAGCTTGCGGAGGATCGAAGCCCAGGCCTTCGAAAGCTGCACCAATCTTACCATCGTGGCTTTTTCCGCCGGGTTGAAGCATATCGGGTATCAGGCCTTCCGTTACTGTTCCGCGCTGGAGTCCGCCATGCTTCCCCCGGGACTCGCGAGTATCGGGACCCGGGCATTCTCGAATTGCACCGGGATGACGGAAACGGTGATTCCCGGAACTGTCCTCTGCATCGGGTTGCAAGCCTTCAACGAGTGCACTGGGCTCATCGAGGCGACGTTGGGAGAAGGGATCGTGAGCATCGGGGCAGGCGCGTTCAACAAGTGCGGCGGAATCCTGTCCATGACCATTCCTTCGACCGCCAACGTCAGGCAGGGTGCCTTCGCCTACTGCGGGGGCATGCTCCAGCTGACCATCAGGCACGGGGTGGGGACGATCGAAGCGAGCGCGTTCGCAGGGTGCGTCTCGTTGCCGCAGCTGGTGATTCCCGGAAGTGTCCGGCTCATCGGGCAAGCCGCGTTCTCTGGTTGTTCGGGTCTGGTCTTTGTGGAACTGCAAGAGGGCGTCCTCGCAACCGCTCTCCAGTCCTTCGGCAATTGCGGAGCGCTTGTGTCGGTGAAACTGCCGAACAGTCTTTGCCTTCTTGGGGATGAGTCGTTTCGCCAGTGCAATTCGCTTGGGTCAATCGACATTCCCGGCCACGTAAGCATCGGGAAAAGCGCGTTCTATCTCTGCACCTCGCTCGTGAGAGTCACCATAGGAAACGGCGCGGGAACGATTGGGAACCATGCCTTCGGATCATGCGCGAGCCTGCACCAGTTCACGATCGGAAAAGGGATCGTCTCGATCGGTGAAGGGGCATTCTCCGGTTCGGATCTGTTGGGTATCACCTTCCTCGGAAATGCCCCTTTGAACGCGACCAACGCCTTTACCGGTGCCCAACTCGGGTTCACGATCTACTACTACAATGGTGCCTCTGGATTCACCTCGCCCACCTGGCAGGAACGTCCGACCGTGAATCTCGGAGCGCCTCCTTCAGTCCCGCCGGAAGGGGCTATACAGACCATTTCCTTCACTCGGAACGAGGAGGGATTTTCGATCACCTTCGCAGCGCGGGAAGGTGCCACCTACTCCCTCCAACGTCATATGGATCTGGGGACTGCCGAATGGACCACGGTAGCGTCTGGCGGCAGAATGGAGTGGGACGCGATAGTGACATTTAGCGACGACTTCCAGCCGCCTGGTGGCACGGCGTTTTATCGGGTGAAACGGGAGCGATGACATCGGCGGATACGCCGGGGCGAAGAACGGACTGAAGTCCTTGACTACATTGATAGCATCCATGCATGGCATTTTCGCCATATGACCGCGACGAGACGGTCCATCGCCACCGTCTCAATCTTCCTCACTGGCGGCAGTGGGGAAGGACGTATTTCGTGACGACGCGTCTCGCGGATTCCATTCCTCCATCGGTCCGCGACGAGTGGATCGCACAGCGTTCGAGTTGGTTTGCACAACACGGCGTTAATCCGGAGGCCGGGCCTGATTCCTTGCCGGAAATCGAAAGAACTGAATTTCACCGCAAGTTCACGGCGAGGTTTCATGAGCTGCTGGATGCAGGACATGGATCTTGCTGTCTTGCGCGAAATGAGGTGGCCGGGATTCTCATCGAACTGTTCCTCGGTGGACTCGGTAAAGATTACGAATTGGATGCGTGGGTCATCATGCCGAATCATTTCCATGTCATTGTGGAGCCGGCGGAAGGAACGACGCTCGGAGCGATCGTGAAACGCTGGAAGGGTGCGGGCGCGAGACGGATCAACCAGTGGCTCGGACAATCCGGCAGTTTATGGCAGGCGGAGGCGTTCGACCACATCGTGCGAAGCGAAAGGCAGTTGAATCATTTTCGCCGTTACATTGCCGAGAACCCGTCGAAGGCCGGATTGGGAGAAGGCTACGTTCTCGGGCGTTGTGATCGATTTGGAATCGCACCGGAAGAGGTGATGGAAACGTAGTCCCGGACTTCAGTCCGTCTTTCCGCTCCGAAGAACGGACTGAAGTCCGAAACTACATTTGCAATGACGCCAGCGCCTCCTTGATCGTCGCCGACCTTCGCTTCCGATCAATAAACCAACTCACCTCGTCGTAGCCCGCTGTTTCCAGCATTCGCAGCGCGGTGACGTATCCATCGCCCACCCGCCTCGCGTAGTGGGCGTCCGCGCCGATGACGACAGGAATGTCGCGCTCGCGCATCATGGACAGCATGGACGGCGACGGATTCATCTCCGGGATCCGTTTTTCCACACCGCTCGTGTTGAGTTCCATCGCCACTCCCGTTGCGGCGATGCGGTCGAGCGCGCGGGCGATGACAGGGCGCATGGATTCGAAATCCCACTCGCGCGGCGACTCGTTCTTGATCAAATCCGGATGCGCGAGTGTGTCGAACAGACCACTCTCCGCCGACCGCGCGAGGTGGTCGAAATACACTTCCTGATAGAGCCGCGTGTCACCCGGGTGGAACAAGGCGCGGTATTCGGGAATCTGATAGTGGATCGATCCGAGCACGTGGCTGAACGGCGCACGGGCGAGCAGGGCGCGGTGCCAATCCTCGATGCCCGGATAGAAATCGCACTCGAGACCGAGCCGAACGTCGAGTTTCCCGGCGAAGCGGTCGCGGGTTTCACCGATCATCGCGACGTATCCGTCGAACTGCTCCGGTGCCATCCGCACGGGCGCGGAAAAGCCACCGGGCAGCGGGCAGTGGCAGGTGAACGTGATGCCCTTGAGCCCGCGTTCGAGCGCGACGGCGGCGTATTCGTCCGGCTCGCCATACGCGTGTTTGCACAACGGCGTGTGGCAGTGGGATTCGTAAAGCAGGGGTTCAGGCATGGCGGACGACCGATCTCAAAGCCGCGATTCACGATCCGCAATCGATTTCACACCTCCAGCATCTTCCGGAACCGCGGAAGGATCTTCATGAACAGCGAGTTTTTCCCGCCGCGGGCGAGCTGGAGCGCGACAAGAGCCTCCGGTGCTTCCGGATCGGCCGGTGCCATCGAGGAAACATGGTAGCCCGGCGCCTCGACATGGCGCTCGACGAAGTCCGCGCCCGGCGGCTGGCTGATGCGTGCCCGGCGGTCTCCCGCACGGAGGACGATTTCCGAAAGCGGCGGCCCTTCGTCGCAGCGGTCGAGCGAAACGGTGATCGTGCCCCCCTCCGGATTGCGGAATGCGAATCCCTGGATCGAGGGCTGGTCTTTCCAACCCGCCTGCACGGCCAACCATGCGAGCAGGAGCAGTGCGGAGTTCCGGTGTTCGCGATGATAGCGGATCTCCACCCGATCCACCTGCGGCAGCACCTTCTGCGCGGCGGGGTCGTCGAACACGCTGGCGACTCCGAGGCGGAACTGCCAGGTTCGCGTCCACGCGTGATCCTGCAGGATGAGGTCGTGGTTGAGCGCGGATGTCACCTCGATGCGCCGGAAACCGGCGGCCGGATCCTCCCACGTCGAGCTGTCCACGATGAGGCGGTCCATCACGCTGACCAGACGTTCCGTTAGAATATCGGACAGCTCGCCCTGCCACCAGAAGACGAGTGGCAGGTCGGAGTTGAGATGGGCGAAGACCGTGTTGCGGAAACGGCCGGTGACCTTGCCGGTGAGGTGGAAGGCGATCTGCTCGCAGCACACCGTCTTGCGGCCGTGGGCTAGGTGGCAATGGGCGGTGATCCACGCCCGCAGCGAGGGATCGGAAACGTAGCGATCGATCTCAACGAGAATGGCGCGGCAGGCGTGTTCGCGCGTCAGGTCGCGGATGATCGCGGAGTTGTCCACCAGCGCGCCGGATTTCTCGGAGTAGACGACGAGATTCATCAGCGACGCGTTGGTGCGCGCGTCGTCCTGCTCCCACAGCTTGCGGAGTTCCTTGTCGATCTGGGCGACGGGCACCTCGATGCCGAGTTCGGGGCAGGAATCGGTGACGGAGGATGTCGGTGTGTCGGTCATGAACTTCGGGGCGACGGGATGGGGTCAAATTTCAACCCGCGAGGCAAGTCTGCGGGCATGAGAAGCGTTGCCGCGGCGCATGAGCGGAATTGCGGAGGAAAGAATCGGGCTTGCCCCCTGCGGCGGCATCGGTCCTGCTTCGGGGAGCGACCCGCGCCCTCTCCAACATGCCCAACTCCTACATTCCCGACGGATTCCAGCTGCTGGAATCCGAGCTTTCCTTCGCCATGGATGCGTTCCGGGCGGTGTTGCGCCGCCTCGGCCACTCGGATCTTGCGGAACGCCTTCCGTGGGGGGACCACCCGCCGAATGCGGTCGAGGGCAAGGACCGCGCGCTGGGCCAGGCGTATTCGATCGCCTTTCAGCTCCTCAACATCGTGGAGGAACGGGCCGCCGCCCAGGTGCGCCGCATGCGCGAGAAGGCCCGCGGGCCCGCCGCGGAGAAAGGTCTGTGGCCGGAGAAGATCGAGTCGATGGCGAAGATGGGATTGAAGCCGGAGGAGATCCTCGCCGCCTTGCGCGAGGTGCGCGTCGAGCCGGTGCTCACCGCCCACCCCACCGAGGCGAAACGCGAGACCGTGCGCGAACGCCACCGCGAGATCTACGACCTGATGCAGCTCCGCGAGAACGCATCCTACACCGAGCGCGAACGCGAACGCGGCCGAGGGTTTCTCGAAGCGAGCCTGGAAACGCTGTGGCGCACCGGCGAGATCCACGTCACCCGGCCGAGCATTCATCAGGAGCTGGAAAACGCGTTGTTCTATCTGCGCGAGGTGTTTCCCGAAGCGGTGTCGCGCATGCACACCCACCTGCGCGAGGCGTGGGAGGGCGCGGGATTCCCAACCGAGGAACTCGAGAATTTGCCGCCGATGATCCGCTTCGGAACATGGATCGGCGGCGACCGCGACGGCCACCCCGGCGTGACGTCGGACGTGACGCGCCACGCTCTCGGCGCGCTGCGTTACAACGCGCTGCGGCTCTTCGCCCGCAAGCTCGAACGTCTCGGCTACGACCTTCCGCTCAGCCGCCACTTCCAAACGGTGCCCGCCGAGCTGGACACCCTGATCGCGCGGCTCACCGCGGAACTCGCCGGCGATCCCGCGGTCGCGAAACTCGCGATGCAGCACGCCGAGGAACCGTGGCGCCTCGCCGCCCACCTCATCCGCCTCAAGATCCTCTTCACCCGCGACCACCCCGGCGCGGAGGAGACCTATCAGAAACCATCCTGCCTGCTCGCCGATCTCGACATCATCGAGCGCACGCTGTGCGAAACGGGCGCCGGATATCTGGCCTCCGATTTCATCCGACCGATCCACCGTTTGCTCGACGTGTTCGGTTTCCACTCCGCCACTCTCGACGTGCGGCAGAACTCGGCGTTTCACGAGCGCGCCCTCGGCCAGCTTCTTCGCAAGGCGGGCATCGTGGAGGATGGCGAGTTCGAAAACTGGGACGCCACCCGCCGCCTCGCTTTCCTGAATGCCGAGCTCGAATCTCCCCGGCCCTTCCTCGCGCCCGGCATGTCGGCCGGAGCCGAAGCGGATGCGGTGCTCGATTGCCACCGCGTGCTCGCCGCGCAGCTCGACAGATATGGAAACGACGGACTCGGCGCGCTCATCGTTTCGATGACCCGCAACACCGCGGACCTGCTCACCGTGTACGTGCTCGCCCGCGAAGCGGGCCTGGTGCGCATCACGGACGATGGACTCGTCAGCCCGCTGCCGGTCGTGCCGTTGTTCGAAACGATCGACGATCTGGAAAACGCGCCCGGCATCGTCGAGGAATTCCTATCCCATCCGGTCACCAAGCGCAGCCTCTGCGGCGGCGATTTCCAGATGATGCTCGGCTACTCGGACTCCAACAAGGACTGCGGCATCGTCGCCAGCCAGTGGGCGCTGCACAAGGCCCAGCACGAACTCGCCGCCGTCTGCCGCCGCCACGGCGTGCGTCCCGTGTTCTTCCACGGCCGCGGCGGCACCGTCGGCCGCGGCGCGGGACCGGCGCATTGGTTCATGGAGGCGCTCCCGCACGGCGCGCTCGGCGGCGCGTTCCGCATGACCGAACAAGGCGAGACGATCTCGCAGAAATACGCCCACCTCGGCAGCGCCACCTATCAGACCGAACTGCTGGTCGCATCCGTCGCCTCCGCGACCGCGAAACACCGTGGCGAGGCTGCTGCCGACGACGTCGATTTTCCGCTCTTCGAACAACTCACCGCCTGGAGCCGCGAGGCCTACAAAGGTCTGCTGCACGCGCCGGGATTCATCGAGTTCTACCGGACCGCCACACCCATCGACGCCTTGGAAAACTCGCGCATCGGCTCGCGGCCCGCGCGCCGCACCGGACGAGCGACATTGGAAGACCTCCGCGCCATTCCGTGGGTGTTCTCGTGGACGCAGTCGCGTTTCTATCTTCCCGGTTGGTTCGGCGCCGGCAGCGCGCTCGAACGCCTGCGTGCCGAAAACCCCGACGGCTTCGCGAAACTCGCCGACCAGGTCCGCCACCTCGCGTTCCCGCGCTACGTGGTGACCAATATCGACAGCTCGATCGCCAGCGCCAACGAGGAGATCATGCGCTCCTACGCCGGACTCGTCCCGGACGAGGAACTCCGCGATCGTTTTCTCGGCATCATCCTCGAGGAGTTCCACCGCACCCGCGCTGCGGTCAAAGACCTCTTCGCCGCCGACTTCGAAACCCGCCGCCCGCGCATGGCCCGCACCCTCGACATCCGCGAGGAACCGCTGCGCATGCTCCACGCCCAGCAGGTCTCCCTTCTCCGCGAATGGCGCGCGCTCGTCTCCGCCGGCGACGAATCCGGAGCCGAAGCGATGATCCCCGATCTCTTGATCTCGGTGAACGCGATCTCATCGGGACTGAGGACGACGGGGTGATCTCACGTCCTGCGTTCAAGAAGCGGCAGGAATCAGAAACGCACCTGCGATGCCCTCGTCCAGAGTCGCCAACTTGGCGCCAAATGAATCAGCAACCCCTAACAAGTGCCCATCGGTGACCTGCCGCGCTCCTTTCACCCACCGCGGCAAATCCGATGCACCACGTGAGTCCTCGAGTCGGCTGACCGGCAAGACGGTATTGCTGCGGAACCGCTCCAGTGTCTTGATCGATTCCTTTACCGGCACGCGGTATTGCGGCGCTTGATTCAGAATCCGGACGAATCCCAATTCCGTGATCGAACAGGTCGCTAGACCATCTCCTCGATCCAGGCCCGCGAGCCACGCGGAAACCCTGTGGTTGGCTTCATGCCCGGATACAAGAGCCGCGATCAGCGCGTTCACATCCAGCAGCCAGATCATGGAAAATCGGCAAGAAGTTCGGAGACTTGTGCGGAAGTGAGTTTCGTTTGGTTGCCCGTGATATCGAGCTCCGGCAATCCGGAAAGCTCATTCGTGCCCTGCCGAAACGTTGCCTTCAGCGGGCGTTTTGGCGTGAGGACCACCCGATCGTCATCCAACACGACTTCGAGTTCCGCACCCACCTGAAGACCGAGCTTTCTGCGGATCGCCGCAGGCAGCACGATCTGACCTTTGCTCGACAACGAGGTTTTCAATGTAAGACAATCTTACTCCAGGCCTGAGTTCAGGACAAGCGGAACCTTGCGTGAATAGTCGGGAAACAGATGGGACGGGATGCCCTGATTACAACCGTCGCCACTCATTGCCATCCTGAGCCAGCAGGCGGTCGGCTTCACGGGGACCCCAGGAGCCGGCGATGAACTCGGCCATCGGCGGCGGGTTGTCGCTGGCGTGCCAGGCGCGCTCGATGTGGTCGATGAATTTCCACGCTTCCTCGACTTCGTCGCGGCGGGCGAAGAGGGTGGCGTCGCCGGAAATGGCGTCCAACAAGAGGCGCTCGTAGGCTTCGGGGGATGCCTTGCCGAAACTGGTGGCGTAGTGGAAATCCATTTTCACCGGTTCGAGGCGGAGGTTGTTGCCGGGGATCTTCGAAACCATGCGCAGCGAGATGCCTTCGTCCGGCTGGATGCGGATGACGAGCGTGTTGCCGCCCGGCGTGCCAGCTCCGGGCGTGTTGAAGAGCACGCAGGGGGCGTCCTTGAAGTGGACGGAGATCTCGGTGCTCTTCTTCGGCAGGCGCTTGCCCATGCGGATGTAAAACGGCACGCCGCTCCAGCGCCAGGTGTCGATGAGCAGGCGGACGGCGACGTAGGCCTCGGTGTTCGACCTCGGGTTCACCCGGTCCTCCTCGCGGTATCCGGGCACCGGGTTGCCATCGACGTGGCCGGCGGTGTACTGGGCGCGCACGACGTTGGCGGCGACCTTCTCCGGCGTGTCCCACTGGCGCAGCGAGCGGATCACCTTGACCTTCTCATCGCGCACGCCGTCGGCCGTCAGGTCGGTCGGCGGCTCCATGGCGACCAGGCTGAGGAGCTGCAGCAGGTGGTTCTGCACCATGTCGCGCAGGGCGCCGGCGGTGTCGTAGTATCCGCCGCGGCCGCCTTCCATGCCGAGGTTCTCGGCGCAGGTGATCTGGATGTGGCTGATGTATTTGCTGTTCCAGAGCGGCTCGAAGATGGCGTTGGCGAAACGCAGGACCATCAGGTTCTGCGCGGTCTCCTTGCCGAGGTAGTGGTCGATTCGATAGGTGTCCTTTTCTTCGAACGTCGCGTTGACCACCTCGTTGAGGTGCCGCGCGGTGGCGAGGTCGGTGCCGAAGGGCTTCTCGACGATCACCCGCGACCAACAACCTTCCGCCGCCTGGTTGAGTCCGGCGTTTTTCAGCTCGATGAGGATGTCGTCGAAGAACTCGGGAGCGGAGGCGATGTAGAACAGGCGGTTGCCTTTCCCACCGCGGGCCGAATCAATCTCGTCCAACCGTTCGGCGAGGCGCTGGTAGCCATCGGCGTCCTTGAACTCGCTCTGGTGGTAGTGGACGTTCTCGATGAACGGTCCCCATACGCGCTCGTCGACGCCGGAGCGTGAGACCTGCGCGTTCACCTTGGCGAGCCCCTCGCGGAACTCCTCGTCGGATTTTTCCCTGCGGGCGAAGCCGACGATTTTCACGCCCGTCGGTAGCTCGCCATCCACCGCGAGGTTGTAGAGCGCGGGGATGAGCTTGCGGTGCGTGAGGTCGCCGGTGGCGCCGAAGATCACCACGGTGCACGGCTCGGCCATCGAGCGCGCGGCAAGGTCTTCACGGAAGGGGTTCATGCGGAGGTAGAAGCTGAGATACTGAAACGCTGAAATGCTGAGATGTGAAAACGCGGAGCGAAGCCCTCTCAGCTTCTCAGTGTTTCAGCTTTTCAGCATTTACCAAGGAAGCGGGAAGTCGCGGTTGAACGCGTGGACCCGGTCGCGGAGCGCGTGGAGCTTCTCCAGATTGGTGTGATCGGACAAGGCTTCGTGGATGAAATCGGCCACTTGCTCGATATGAGCTTCCTTCATCCCGCGGGTGGTGACGGCCGGCGTGCCGATGCGGATGCCGCTCGGTTTCATCGGACTGCCGGTGTCGAACGGAATGCCGTTCTTGTTCACGGTGATGCCTGCTTCGTCGAGGGCATGGGACGCTTCCGCGCCGTTGAGACCCTTCGGCCGGAGGTCGACGAGCATCAGGTGGTTGTCCGTGCCGCCGGAAACGATGCGGTAGCCGTGCGATGCGAGCCGCGCGGCCATCGCCTGCGCGTTCTTGATCACCTGCGCGGAGTATTCCTTGAACTCGGGCTTGAGCGCCTCGCCGAAGCACACCGCCTTGGCGGCGATGACGTGCATGAGCGGGCCGCCCTGGATGCCCGGGAACACCTGGGCATCGATCTTTTTCGCGAACTCCTCCTTGCACAGGATGATGCCGCCGCGCGGGCCGCGCAGGGACTTGTGGGTGGTGGAGGTGACGAAGTCGGCGTGCGGCACCGGGTTCGGATGCAGCCCGGCGGCGACGAGTCCGGCGATGTGCGCCATGTCCACGAACAGATAGGCTCCGACCTCGCGGGCGAGCTTGCCCATGCGTTCGAAGTCGATGATCCGCGGATAGGCGGAGGCACCCACGGTGATGAGCGCGGGTTTCAACTCACGGGCGGTTTTTTCCAGCTCGTCATAGTCGATGTGCTCGTCCTTCTCGCTCACGCCGTAATGGGTGACGTCGTAGAAGCGGCCGGAGAAATTCGCGCGGTGGCCGTGGGTAAGGTGGCCGCCGTGGGCGAGATCCATCGTGAAGATCTTGTCGCCGGGTTTCAGCACGGAGAAGTAAACGGCGGTGTTGGCCTGCGAGCCCGAGTGCGGCTGGACGTTGGCGTGCTCGGCGCCGAAGAGCTTCTTGGCACGCTCGATGGCGAGCGTTTCGACGACGTCGACGTTTTCGCAACCACCGTACCAGCGGCGGCCGGGGTAGCCTTCGGCGTATTTGTTGGTGAGCACGGAACCCTGCGCCTCCATGACGGCGGGCGAGGTGAAGTTTTCCGAAGCGATGAGTTCGATGTTGTTGCGCTGGCGCTGCTCCTCGGCGGTGATCGCCGCGTAAACGTCCGGGTCGGTCATCTGGATGCGGCTGCCGGAAGACTTGCAGACGCGCGCCTCGTGGCGGCCGCCCTCGAACGCGGTGGTGAGAAACGCGTCGGTCATTGCCAGCGCGGTGGCTTCGTCAAGCACCTTGCCGCTGAGGCAAAGCACGTTCGAGTCGTTGTGCTGGCGCGTGGTCGTGGCTTCCTCGACGTCGCGCACGTTCGCGGCGCGGACGTGGCGGTGGCGGTTGGCGGCGATGCACATGCCCACGCCGGAGGTGCAGGCAAGAATGCCGAAATCATAGGTGCCATCGGCCACGTTGCGGGCCACAAGATTGGCGTAGTCCGGATAATCGACGGATTCCTTGGCGAAGGTGCCGAAATCTCGGACCTCGTGCCCGATGGATTGCAGGTGGGCAACCACGGCGTTCTTCAACTCGAACGCTCCGTGATCGGCTCCGACGGCGATGCGGTAGGTGGGATGGCTCATGGGCGGGGCGGGATTCAAGACCGGGAAATCTGGAATGAAAACCGGAAATTTCCGGGAATCCGGGATAAGCCCCCGGTGCCTCGATCACTCCGCCGCCTTCACATCCTGGATGATGAGCTGGAGCGTCGTCTTTCCGCGGAAATGATTGCGGTCGATGGTGAAGGCGACATCCCACGGCGGATCGGGCAGGGCGTATTCGCCGCCGCCGAAGAACACGGCGTCCTGTTCGTGGTAGCCCTGACGCAGCATGAAGCGCAGGTGCTTGTTCTTCATGTGCACCGGCGCGCGCGACAGCCCGACCTTGCGGGCCACAAAGACGGGCTGGGGATTGCCGTTTCCGAAGGGCTGCAGCAGGTCGTAGGACGCGAGGAACTCGAGCGAGAGCTGGTCGAAGGAAATCTCCGCATCATAGAGCAGCTTCGGCCGCCGCTGCTCATCGGTGGTGGTGCGCAGGACGTATTCGCCGAAGCGTTTCCGGAAGGCGTCGATCCGGTCCTCGTGGATCGAAAGGCCGGCCGCCATCGCGTGCCCGCCGCCGGCCAGAAGCTCCCCGGCGCAATCGCGGATGGCATCGACCAACGACACGCCCTCGATGCTGCGGCCCGAGCCTTTGCCCACACCCGTTTCGTCGATGGCCACGATGAACGTCGGCTTGTGAAACTGCCGCATCAACCGCGACGCCACGATGCCCACCACTCCCGGATGCCAATCGCGCGATCCGAGGACGATCACCGGGTCCCGCTCCGGATCGAAACCCGTGGCGAGCATGCCGAGGGCTTGGGAACGGATGCGGTTTTCGAAGGTCTGCCGCTCGCGGTTGTAGTCGTCGAGTTTCTTCGCGAAATCACGCGCCAGCCGGCGGCAGTCGGTGGTCAGGGTGGCCAGAGCATCCTCGGGCACATCCATCCGTCCCGCCGCGTTCAAACGAGGCCCGATGCGGAAACCGACGTCCATCGACGTCGCGTTGCCGTTCATGCCGGTGACATCCTGCAAGGCGCGCAGCCCGGGATTCAGCGTGTTCGGCAGATGCCGCAGACCATGCCGCACAAGCAGCCGGTTTTCCTCCACCATCGGCACGATGTCGGAGATGGTGGCGACGGCGACGAGGTCGATGAGTTCCTTGAGATCGAGGTCGACGCGCCGGGCCTTCAACAAGGCGTGGCCGAGTTTGAACACGACGCCGGCGGCGCACAGGTAGGTGAAACGATCACCGCACTTCGGATTGACGAGCGCGCGACAGGTCGGCCGGCCTTCGGCGAGCGGCTCGTGGTGATCGACGATGACGAGATCGATCCCCTGATCCTTCAGGATCTCTGCCTCCGCCACCGACACGGTGCCGCAATCGACCGAAATCATCAAATCCGGTTTCGCCCCCTCCTCCATGCAACGTTTCAACGCCGCCTCGCTCAAACCATAACCCTCGCTGCCGCGCCGCGGAATGAAATGCCGGGGCTCGAGCCCATACGCGCGCAGGATCCGCCTCATGAGCGTGATCGAGGATACTCCATCGACGTCGTAGTCGCCGAAGACGCAGACGTTTTCCTTCCGGTCCACCGCCTGGAGGATGCGCTCCACCGCATCGCGCATGTCGGGGATGAGAAACGGATCCTCCAGATCCTTGAGTCGCGGGTGCAGGTAGGACTCCAGATCCACCCCTGCCGCCAGCCCGCGCTGGCGGATGAGGTGTTCCAAGATCGCCGGAAACGAGCCGTCCTTCCGGATTTCCCCGGGATGAAACGGCTCGCCTCGCGCGATCCATTGGAAAGCTGTGTTGCGCATGGAGTGGGCGGACCCTAGGTGGGTTTCCTCCTCCGGTTCAAGGTCGGAACGAAGCTGCCGCGCAAATCCGGCGCGCGCGACATTCCGTCCACCACGAAGTGCGACAAGCTGTCTCCATTTCTCCATCCGACGGCCCCACACCAAGCTGTCATGAAATCCCGATTCATCTGGAAACAAGCCACTTACAACCTACCCGCAGGTCGCTGGCACGCCCCATGCGAAAGCAGACATCGTTCAACCCGGCGCCACGCGCCCACACGAAAGGAATCCTCATCATGTCCAAAATCCTCGGAATCGACCTCGGCACCACCAACTCCTGCATGTCCGTCATGGACGGCGGCGAGCCCACCGTGCTCGAAAACTCGGAAGGTGCCCGCACCACCCCCTCGGTGGTGGCTTTCTCCAAGTCCGGCGAGCGCTTGGTCGGTCAAGCCGCCAAACGCCAGGCCGTCACCAACCCGAAAAACACCATCTTCTCCGCCAAGCGCCTGATCGGTCGGAAATTCTCCGAACTGACCGACGCCGACAAGCGCATGCCCTACAAGATCGTCGCCGCGGCCAATGGCGACGCCCACATCCAAGTGGAGGTCGGTGGCGAAACGAAAACCTTCTCGCCGCAGGAAATCTCCGCGATGATCCTCGGCAAACTCAAGTCCGACGCCGAATCGAAACTCGGCGAGCCGATCAAACAAGCGGTCATCACCGTGCCCGCCTATTTCAACGACTCGCAGCGCAACGCCACCAAGGCCGCGGGCGAAATCGCCGGCCTCGAGGTTCTCCGCATCATCAACGAGCCCACCGCCGCGGCTCTCGCCTACGGACTCGACAAGAAGTCCGACGAAAAGATCGCCGTCTACGACCTCGGCGGCGGCACATTCGATATCTCGGTGCTCGAAATCGGCGACGGCGTTTTCGAGGTGCTCGCCACCGACGGTGACACCCAGCTCGGTGGTGACGACTGGGACAACGCACTCATCCAGTGGATCGTCGACGAGTTCCGCAAAGACCACGGCATTGACCTCTCCGGCCAGCCGGATGCCCTTCAGCGGATCAAGGAAGAGGCGGAAAAGGCGAAGATCGCCCTGTCCTCCACCCAGTCTTACGACATCTCGCTGCCCTTCATCACCGCCGATTCGAGCGGTCCTAAGCACATCCAGCTCTCGCTCTCCCGCTCGAAACTCGAGCAGCTCACCGACTCGCTCTTCGAGCGCACCAAGAAGCCGGTCAAAGACTGCCTCGCCGAAGCCGGCGTCTCCGCTTCCGACATCGACGAACTCGTCCTCGTCGGCGGCATGACCCGCATGCCCAAGGTGGTCGAAACCGCCCGCGACCTCGCCGGCCAGACGCCGCACCAAGGCGTGAACCCGGATGAAGTCGTCGCCATCGGCGCGGCCATCCAAGGCGGCGTGCTCCGCGGCGACGTGAAGGACGTGCTCCTGCTCGACGTCACTCCGCTCACGCTCTCGATCGAAACCGAAGGCTCGCGCGCCACCCCGATGATCGAGCGCAACACGACCATTCCGGCCAAAAAATCGCAGATCTTCTCGACCGCCGCCGACAACCAGCCGGCCGTCGACATCCGCATCTGCCAAGGCGAACGCCCGATGTTCTCCGACAACAAACTGCTCGGCAACTTCCGCCTCGACGGCATCTCGCCCGCCCGCCGCGGCGAGCCGCAGATCGAAGTCACCTTCGACATCGACGCCAACGGCATCCTCCACGTCTCCGCCAAGGACAAACAATCCGGCAAGGAACAGAAGATCTCGATCCAAGGTTCCTCCGGTCTCTCCAAGGATGAGATCGAAAAGGCGAAACAAGACGCCGAATCCCACGCCGAGGAAGACCGCAGGCGCGCCGAGAAAGTCGATGCCAAGAACAAGGCCGACAACCTCGTGTTCTCCGTCGAGAAACAACTCAACGAACTCGGAGACCAGGCGCCCGCCGAACTCAAGGACATGCTCAACGGCAAGATCCAGGCCGTGAAGGACGCCATCTCGTCCGACGACCTCGACAAGATCAACGCCGCCGTCTCCGACCTCGAAAACTCGCTGCAGGCCCTTTCCCAAGCCGCCCAGCAAGCCCAGGCCGGCGGTGGTGCCCAACCCGACGTCGAACCCGCCGAAGGCGAACCCGAATCCTCCGAACCGAAACAAGCCAAAGGCAAGGTCGTCGACGCCGAAGTCGTCGATTGATCCAACACCTTGGACTGCGGCAGCCCGCTGCCGCTCTGCGTGAGCCAGCCTGCTGGCCACGCCCCGGTCCCCGCGAAACCTCACACTGTGAACCCTTTCCACGCGCCCCACGCGGCGCGTGGCCTCTCACCAAACCAACAACCAAAACCATACACAACATGGCCAACATCAAACCGCTCGGACAACGAGTCCTCGTCAAACGCATCGAAGCCGAAAGCATGAGCGCCGGCGGCATCGTCCTGCCGGACACCGCCAAGGAAAAACCGCAGGAAGCCGAAGTGCTCGCCCTCGGCACCGGTGGCAAGGATGACAACGGCAACGACATCGTCTTCCACGTCAAGGTCGGCGACAAGGTGCTCATCTCCAAATACGGCGGCACCGAAGTGAAGATCGACGGTCAGGAAGTCCTCATCCTTTCCCAATCCGACATCCTCGGCGTCGTCGAGTGAACCACCATCCACAATCTTCAATCAACAATCCTCAATCGTAAATCAACATGGCCAAACAACTCCAATTCGACGAATCCGCCCGCCACGCGCTGCTGCGCGGCGTGGAGAAACTCGCCGCCGCCGTCAAGGCGACCCTCGGCCCCGCGGGCCGCAACGTGATCCTCGACAAGAAATTCGGTTCCCCGACCATCACCAAGGACGGTGTCTCGGTCGCCAAGGAGATCGAACTCGAGGACCCCTATGAAAACATGGGCGCCCAGCTCATCCGCGAAGTTTCGAGCAAGACCTCGGACATCGCCGGTGACGGAACCACCACCGCGACCGTGCTCGCCGAGGCCATCTACAAGGAAGGTCTCCGCAACGTGACCGCCGGTGCCAACCCGATCTCGCTGCAACGCGGCATCCTCAAGGCCTCCGAGGCGATCGTCGCCGAGCTCAAGAAGGCTTCGAAGACCGTTTCGGACGCCAAGGAGATCGCCCAGGTCGCCTCCATCTCCGCCAACTCCGATGCCGAGATCGGCAACATCATCGCCGAGGCGATGGACAAGGTCGGCAAGGACGGCACCATCACCGTCGAGGAAGCCAAGGGCATCGAAACCACCCTCGACGTGGTCGAAGGCATGCAGTTCGACAAGGGATATCTTTCTCCCTATTTCGTGACCAATGCCGAGAGCATGGAAGCCCAGCTCGACGACGCCTACATCCTCATCCACGAGAAGAAGATCAGCAACCTCAAGGACATGCTGCCGCTGCTTGAGAAGGTCGCCAAGACCGGCAAGCCGCTGCTCATCATCGCCGAGGACGTCGAAGGCGAAGCCCTCGCCACTCTCGTGGTCAACAAGCTGCGCGGCATCCTCAACATCGCCGCCGTCAAGGCTCCCGGCTTCGGCGACCGCCGCAAGGCCATGCTCGAGGACCTCGCCATCCTCACCGGTGGCCGCGTGATCACCGAGGACCTCGGCATCAAGCTCGAGTCCGTCGATCTCAGCGACCTCGGTGAAGCCAAGCGCATCACCATCAGCAAGGAGAACACCGTCATCGTCGAAGGCGGTGGCACCTCCGAAGGCATCACCGGCCGCGTGAACCTGATCCGCAAGCAGATCGAGGAAACCACCAGCGACTACGACCGCGAGAAGCTCCAGGAGCGCCTCGCCAAGCTCGCCGGCGGTGTGGCCGTCATCAACGTCGGTGCCGCCACCGAGACCGAGATGAAGGAGAAGAAGGCCCGCGTCGAGGACGCCCTGCACGCCACCCGCGCCGCGGTGGAGGAAGGCATCGTCCCCGGCGGTGGCACCGCCCTGATCCGCGCGCTCGGCGCCGCGATGAAGGCCGACGCCTGCTCCGCCGCCTCCAACGAGGACGAGAAGACCGGCTTCGCCATCGTGGCCCGCGCCGTCGAGGCGCCGCTGCGCCAGCTCGTCGCCAACGCCGGTCGCGAAGCCGCGCTCATCGTTGAGAACGTCAAGAACAACAAGGACGGCCACGGCTACAACGTCGCCACCGACAAGTTCGAAGACCTCATCGCCTCCGGCGTGGTCGACCCCACCAAGGTGACCCGCACCGCGCTGCAGAACGCCGCTTCGATCTCCGGCCTCCTGCTCACCACCGAGTGCCTCATCACCGACATCCCCGAGCCCGAAAAGGGTGGCGGTGGTGGCGGTCATGACCACGGCATGGGCGGAATGGGCGGCATGATGTAAGCCCTTGGCGGCGGTCATCGACCGCAGCTACAACCAATCCAAAGCCGGACGGGGCAACCCGTCCGGCTTTTTCGTGATCGCGTCCCCCGGCCTCCTCCGTGCATCATCCGCCCGCCATGAAATCCATCACCCTCCTCCTTCTCCCGATCCTCTCCGGAACCCTCATCGCCGCGGACCCCGAAGTGAAACTCGCCGCCGTGCAGGTCGTCATCGACGACGGAGCCAAGGAATTCGACGGCTTCAAAACCTTCAACTCGGACACCGGCTACAACGTCGCCCTCATCGTCCGCGCCGCGGACAAACAAATGGTCGGTTTCGACGACGACAAGGCCACCATCACCATCGGCGGAGCCAAGACCAACTGCCGCTTCTTCGGAAAACAGGCGTTTTCCGAAGACCACCTCGCGCTCCGGATCGAGTTCAATACCGACGGCAAGGCCACGGTCTCCCCCGACGGCAGCCTCGCGGTGAAAGGAGAGCTGCCGATCACCCTCGCCAGCGGCAAGGCGGAAACCCGCAGCGAGCCGTTCGCCGTCGAAAAAGGTGCCGAAGTCACATTTCCCGCCGATGCGAAAGATATGCCTACGCTCAAGGTGAAATCCACCGGCAAGCCGAAGTGGGGCGACGGCAAGCTGGAAATCGAGTTCACCACCAACCGCAGGGTCGACGACTTCGCCGGCATCCGGTTCCTCGACAAGGACGGCAAGGAAATCGAATCCGACCGAGGCGGCTCGAGCTGGATGTCGATGATGGGCAAGGGCTCCGGCACCTTCTCCTACACCTTCAAGACCGAGCCGAAGGAGCTGATCCTCGTCATCGACAACTGGACCGGCAAGGAGGAGAAGAAACTCGCCGTCGACCTCAAGGCCGGGTTGGCGATGCCGTGAGACATTATTTTCTCAAATCCTGTTCAATGTGAAACAGGCATAGATTGATCATCGGCTGCGGCAGGAACAACAGGGTTTCGCCGCCGGCCTCCAGGTCGATCACGATGCACTTCTCCTTGCCGCGGATGTCGAGCACATGGCAGGCGGCTCCGCCGGTCTTCGGTTCGATGAAATCCGAGGTGCTGCGGTTCGGCATCACCGCTGGTTTCCATTCGGGAAGAGTCGGGATCTTCGGATCGTTCTTGGTTTCCGACTTGATCTGAAGGGCGACCATCTGGTCCGCCTGGTCCACGACGACGAACAGGCGGTTGTACACTCCGAACCTGGGGTTGAGGTCATATTCGTAAACAATCATGCCGGGCGGAAACCCCGGTGCCACCGCGGGCCGGCGCGACGACGGGCCCGGACGCTGGACAAGAAGCGACAAGGCCTTTCCGAACGGCATCAGATAGGGAATCTCGATCTTCGGGCCGCCCGGATAGAGGGCCGGGCCTTTGTAGATGAACGACTTCGGATCCGGCCCCGTGTCTTCCGATGCCTTGCCGTAGGGTCTCAGGACACTTTGCAGGTCGCCCATCACGCGGCTCTTGCCGCCCTGTGCCTGCGACAAGGTGCTCACGCGGCCCCGCACGATCCCCTTGGGTTCCACTTTCGGCGGGGACCAGGCGGCGACGTGTTTCCGGTCGTCGTCGGACAGCGTGGAAACGACAAGTTCGACTTCCTTGCCCGTGTCGGAACGTTTCACGGTGACGCGGGATCCGTCCGCGGCCTTGCCGACGATGGTCCCGGTGATCGTCCGTCCCGTCGGCGCGTGCGTCCAACTGCGGGATGGTTCTTCTGCGCTGACGAGGGACGAAGCGAATCCTTGGACAACAAGCAAGAACAGCGTGCCGAAAACAATCCGCGCGCACGCGCGATTCCAACGATTTGTTATCATTTTCATAGAACAGATAGATTTTTGTGAACGATCTCAGACACCTTTGCCGCTGAGGCCGACTTTGAACGAGCTTCGTTTCTTATCGTTGCTCCTGATCTTGAGGACGGCGGAGCGGTTGCCTTTGGACTTTGGTTTGAAGCGGACCTGGAAGGTGGCTTCGGCACCCGGTTTGAGGGTGGACGGGATGGAGCCCTTGACGCGGAAGTCCTTGCGGTGCGCGCCTTTGACCGTGACTTTGAGTTTCCCGAGGGAGGCCCGACCGTCGCTGTGGATCCAGAACCTCTTCGAGCGGCCGGAGGACTTGGTTGATACCGAACCGAATCCCATCTCCGCTTTGCCGTAGGTCAATTCCTTGCCCTTGGATTTCTCCACCCGGATGACCGGCACCGGCGGCGGCGAATAAAGGAACAGGCCGTCCGTGTCGCCGAGGTCGGCATGATAGACGAGCTGCCCGGTTTCGTTCACCGCACCCTGCCCCGCCATGACGCGGAGCGGCGAGGGGTCGAAGGAAACGGATTGGACCGTGCGGCCTTCGAGTTGGTCGCCCGGGCCGATGATGCGGGTCAGTTTGCCGCCCGAGCCACGGAAGATCGCCTCGCCGAAGGTCGTCCGGGCTTGGAAATAGACGGAGCCGTCGCCGGCGGGAACCGGATAGTAGCCATAGGGCGCGAGATCGGTGAAGGCGCCGCCTCCGGGCAGGCTGTCGGACGAGAGGGCGATCGCTTTCACCTTTCCTCCGCTGCGGATGAAGACGCCGTCGCCGGCGCTGTAGCGGTTGTCGTCAAAGAGGCTGGCGGTGAAGGCGATGTCGTTGTTCGGCGCGAGAGTGGGGAACGCGATGTTTTGGAAAAACAGTCCACGGGGAGCCTTGTCCAAGGTATCGACGACGAGTCGCACGCCGGTGATCTTGCCGACCGCGAGATCGACGCTGTTGTTCACGACGAGCGCGCCGCGGTTGTTGAACATCGTGAAGAATCCGTTTCCTGCGCGGGGAATCTCGACCACTTTCGAGCCGTTCCATCCGAACAAGGCGGTGCGGGTGGTGGTGTCCGCGACAAAGACGATTTTCCCGGAATCGTTGACGGCGAATTCATCGGAACGGATCGTGACAGCCGAGGTGAAGGTCCCGCCGCCGGGAGCGGATTGACCGAGCTTGTAGATGGCCTTGATGGACGATCCGGATTTCCCCGGTGCGGCGAGAAACAATCCGCCGCCCGGGCCGCCGAGGGTGTTGCAACGGAAGGCGACATATTTCCCGGTGTTGCTCACGCGGGGCGTTTCCGCGCCGTAGAAATCATAGGTCCCGCCACCGGGTGCGGCGTCACCGGTCTGCGCGATGCGGATGGTGCCCCCGGGACGGGCGAGGAAGAGTCCGGTTTTCGGATCGGCCCCGGTCGTGGTGGTGGTCTCGCCGATGAACGCGACCTGCCCCTCGGCCGCGATCGATTCCACGCCGCGGAAACTGGCGGACAGGTCGGTGAACCGGCGTCCGCCGGGCGCGGGCATGCTCGGGAGGATCAGGCGCGCGGCCTTGCCGCCGGGGGCAACGATATACCAACCGCCGCCGCTGCGGAAAACGAGTTTGCCGGTCGGGGTGACGGTGTAGGAGGTCGACTCGGGATCGACGGATTCGCCGAGCGCGGCGCGCTCGCCTTCGAGCACCAGTTTGCGGTGGCCTTCCGGATTCGCGCCCCGGGCCGGGGCCTGGGCGAGGGCGAGACAGGCCAGTGCGGCCGCGGTTTGGTGAAGGGATTTGGTTTTCATGGGGAAATCGGGAGATATGTAAGTTCGAGGTTCAGCGGCCGAACATGCGGGAACCAGTCCCTTGATGCAGCGGGTTATTCGGATCGCGCCAGATTTTCGGGCGGAGGTTCACCCGTTCACGGTTCCAGTTGGACGGTTGCTTTCCAGGTTGGGATGCGGCCCTTCGTTCCGAATCGGCGCGGGCGGCTGCCAGCACGCGTTCCTTGAGCGAATCGAGGCCCGGAACGACGGCGTTCTCGAACTCGAAATCATCCGTCCAGATCGACAGGCGGACCTCGGTGGCCGATGGGATCAACGCGGGATCGCAGAATGGAAGTTGTGCGGTTTCCTTGTCCCTGATCATGGGGATGTGAATGAGGAAACCACGTTCCGCGCTTGCAAGCTCGGCGCGCAACGAGAGCGTGCGGGACGATTCCTGGCTGAACTCCGGGCTGTAGCCGACAATCTGGTTCGCCATCTGGGCGGTGAGTTGTTCTCCGACCGGCGCATCGACCTTGCGCATGGTGGTGCGGACGATGAGCAGGCAATGGTGCAGCGTGCGCCCGGAGTCGTTCGTGACATGCAGGAATCCGGGATCTTCCAAGTCCGCCATGACCGGCGGTTTTGAAACGGTTTGTTTCGCGGGATTCGCCCGCGCTAGGTCGGCCGCGAGGCTCCGAAGTTCCGAACCGAGGCGGAGACGCGCGATTTTCTGTTCACCGACCTTGTTCAGATTCCTCTGCATGTCGGCTCCTCCCGTGCTTTGTTCGAGACCCGCGGCCATGCCCGCCAGATCGGGTCCGTCACCGAACACACCGAGCAATCCCATGGCACCGATCTGGGCCGGCATCGCGGCGGCGGCGGTGTTCAGATCGCGGTTGTTCTCCTGGATCTGCGTTTCCTGCGCCCGCCAGTTCGCGGCCAGCTCGTCGAACTTGCGTGCGACCGAAGCCACCTTCGGGTCGGCCGATGTCATCGAGCGTTCGAGAAACGCTTGGTTTCCACCCGGCGCGCGGACCGCGTCGCCATTGATCCAATACGGCGCGGAGATGGCGGTGAGCAGGTCCGACGCCTCCGGGCGGAAACGCGCCGGCGGGGCCTCGAACGATTTCCGCAGGTGCTCGGCATCCGATTTCTGATCGCCTCCGAGCAATTCGAAGCGGATGCGGGTGCTGCCATCCTGATGTCGGATGCCGATCCCCTCGTCGGTGACCGAGGTGACCGTCACGTTCTCGAACGTCCGGCCGTCGGAAAGCGACAGGTGCTCGATGGTGGAGCCGACCGCAAGCTCCGCATCCACCGGCATCGCGAGGTTGGCGACGAGCAGGCTGATGCATGCCCAGCGGAGGCGGCGCCCGACGGGAGGGGGAAACATGGAGGTTCGTTTCATGGGATGAAGTGCTTGGAAATGTCGTGGTTCATCCTCTCACTCGAATTCGCCGGCAGCGTGGGTGAGAAAAAATCGAAAAAAATTTCATCGGATCGGATCGATGCGGGTTCCGGTGATCTTGTGGTACTTGCCCCTGCCGTCCCGGAAGCCGCCGGAATACGTCAGGAAGTCCTCGGAAAAGGTGAGAACGACGTCCGGATTAGTCCTATACACCGGGTCCGAATATTGGACGTGGATCGCCCGCGGACCGATGATCCAGTAGTTCCATTTCCAGTGGTCATGAAACTTTCCGTTCGGGAAGAATCGGATCGGAGCCTTGGGTTTCCCCCTCCCTTCGCGTGGCATGTTCTCCTTCTTGTTGGGGAACAGGGAGTCCTCATAACTCCATGTGTGTCCCATCAGAACCCGCCGCAATTCGTCGGTGGGGTCCGCCACCTCCTGCGGGGGCGTTTCGACTTCCTCCCGCGGCAGGACGAAAGGGTCGGAAGCAACTTCCGGAGGATCGCCAAAGTCCAGCGGATGCTCGGGAGCGATTGCGGTGTCGGATGGGAATTCCAACGGATGATCCGTCGCGAACGGATCTGACTCCGCCGGTTCATCCGTGGCCTCGACAACAGCCGGAGCCTCTTCCATCACGGCGGGCGCGGACGCAAGCGGAACCGCCGACACCGCTTTCGGCTTTCCGCGGGGAGCGATGTGCCATCCGAGATAAACCCCGCCCGCGAGGAACATCAACGCCGCGATCACCCAGGCGAGCCGGATTTCCCGCGCCCGGCGGGTGCAGCGCTGGAGGTCCCTGCGGAGCGAATCCGCGCTCGGGTAACGGCGGTCCGGCTTCCGGTTCAGGGCGCGGAACACGACGCGGTCCACCCCCTTGTAGACACCGGAAACGGACGACGGCGCGGGCGAGCGGATGTGGGGACGCTCCCCGGTCAGCATTTCGTAGAATGTGACGCCGAGCGAATACACATCGCTGCGGGGAGTGGGCGGAACGCCGTCGTAGAGTTCGGGGGCGATGTAAAACGGTGTCCCCGGAGTCTGGCCCGTACGGGTGAGAACGAGCGTCTCCGCCGAGACCTGGCCCGCGATTCCGAAATCAACGAGCCGCGCGTTTCCCGCCTCGTCCACGAGGATGTTGGTGGGTTTGATATCACGATGGACGACACCCTGGTCATGGAGATATTGCAGCGCCTTGCAGACCTGGGTGACCAGCTTGAGGGCGTCGCGCACCTTCAACCGTTTCTCCCGCACAAGCTCGTGGACGGTGCGCCCCTCGACGAAATCCATGACGAAATACGCCTGCCCGTCGCCGGTTTCGACAAACGAGCGAACCTTGACGATCCCGGGATGGTCGAGCTGGCTCAGGATGCGGGCTTCTTTCTTGAACCTCGCCATCAGCGCGTGGTCCGAGGCGAGCGCCTGCGGCAGCAGTTTCACCGCCACCGTGTTCCGGAGCACGGTGTCATAGGCTTTGTATACCACGCCCATGCCGCCGCGGCCCAACAGGGCGAGGATCTGATAGTTCGGAAGAATCCGCTTCAACTCGTCCTCATCCGGCAGACTCCATCCCCCGGGGTCGGAAGGTGCCGCGCCGGGATCGAACGCGCAGTCGATCAGATCGGTGATCCGGTTTCCCATCAGCGGGTCCGGCTCGCTCTCTTCATCCGCAGGGGGCTCGTGGTTCATGAGCCGATCAATTTCAATGCGGCCAGTTCCTCCCGCACCGCCTCCCCGGTGGGGTGAACCAGGGTCTGCGCGACCTGTTGATGGATCAGCGAGCCGAGTTCCGATCTCAGGCTCCGGATGTGGGACTTCAGTGTGTTCGCATTCATGCCGAGACGCTCCGCCGCGGCGCGCTGGGACTCGTCGCCCGTCTGGCCGATGAGCGGCGCGATCTCGTCAAAACGCGGAAGTTCCGGTTTGTCGGTCCGTTTCCGCTCCCACGAACGCCCGAGGTCCTTCATCGAGGTCGCCACGAGCGCCTTGCGCCACCCGCGGTCGAATTCCAGCTCCGGCGTCGTCCAGTCCACCAGCGCCGGCGCTTCCGCCGCGGCGCCGCCGGGTGCATCCATCGAAACGCTCCGCCGCGCGTCCCGCTTCGCAGCGGTGGCGTGGCGGTGGCGGTCGATCAGGAATCCCTTGAGCTCCTGCAACAGGAAGGCACGGAGCTTGATGCCCTTCGATGCCGCGGCCGAGAAGTCGCCGTTCCGCACCAGATGCATGAAGAAATGCTGTGTCAGATCCTCGGGTTCCTCCCCTTCCGGACGCCGCGAGCGGATGACGGACAGGATGGGTTCATAATAAGTCTCACAGAGTTTCGAGAGTGCGGCGAAGGCCCCGTGATCCCCCGCCACTGCGATCTGCTGGACGAGGGTCCAACGGGTGGGAGGAAACGCATCCGGAGGACGTGGCTCGGCAGACATTCGTGCGCTCGTGGGGCTGGATTGGGGATGGTCCGATGAAAGGGGGAAACCGGACGAATGCTGCAACAGATTCGCTACACTAACATGAACCGGAATCCGCGATTTCCGACAAGCGAAATATCTTTGTGGCTGCCTGACGATCAGCAAGAAAGACATGAACGGGATTCATCCCGCCCGTGGGCCGCACCCTGCCTGCTCGACAACAAGCCCTGACGCACTAGCCTCGCGGCATGTGTTGTTTCAGCGGCACGGTGAGATTTGTCGGCTCCACGCGGATCTTCGCGCGGATGACGGAGGCTTCGCGGCAGGCGATTGCCTATCAGATGGAATACGGGGCGGACCGGGAGCTGGCGATGATCCTGCCGCTACCGGTGTCGGAAGGCACCGCGGAGGACGCGCTCCGGTTCATCAATCTCAAAGGCTATCCCGGTTTCTTCGACGACCTGCGGAGCGGGTTTCCGCAGCCGCTTCCGGAAGCCACCCGCAACGCCGGTGACCTCGCGCCCAAGTCGCTCAAGGTCGAGACCGTGGGCGAATTCGAAGCGTCGTTCGTTCCGAAACCGGCCGACTTCGACCGGCTCGACGCGCGTTTCCGCATTCCGAAGGCGACATGGGACAAGATCCCGCTCTACGCGGACTATGGATTCGCGGTGTTCAAGTTGCGGAAGGACGCGCAATCGGTGCATCCGATGGCGTTCACGTTTCCGACGCGGCATCCCGACAAGCTGTTCTTCCCCACCGTGCACATTCACGACGGCGAGGTGCATGGAAAGGAAGAGTTCGACCACGCGTTGTATTGCCAGGTGAACCGCGGCGGAATGTTCGCGATGATGAAGTGGGAGGAGAGCGACCAGCCGGCGGGCGGGTTTACGATGGTGGAAAAGTCGGCGGGCCTGCTGGTGAAGGACAAGCACGTCTATCGCAAGCTGATGGCAGGCATCCGGAAAAACGAGGACGTGTTTCTGGCCACCGCGTGAAGTTCCGGGAGGCAGGTGACAGGATCGCGGCGCGCCTCGGGTAGTTCCGCCATGTCCGTTTGGTCCCGCATCTGCCTTCCCCTCGTTCTCTTCGCCGCACCGCTGCGCGCGGGGAGCCCGAACATCCTGCTGCTCTGCATCGACGACCTCCGGCCGGAACTCGGCTGTTATGGAGTGGCCCACGTCCGCTCGCCGCACATCGACAAGCTGGCGGCGTCCGGCCGTTTGTTCGAGCGCCATTACGTCCAGTCGCCCACCTGCGGCGCCTCGCGGTATTCGCTGCTCACCGGCACCTACGACCGGCAGGGCCGGGGAAACGAGGCGCTCTTCCAACGGGCGAAATCGCTTGGGGAACCGCCCGCACGGCCGTCGTTGCCGCGGCATTTCCGCGACCATGGCTACACCACCGTTTCGATCGGCAAGGTGAGCCATCATCCGGGCGGTCTCGGCGGAGCGGACTGGGACGACACCTCGGACGTGGAGATGCCCGGCGCATGGGTCCGCAGCCTGCAGCCGACGGGAGCGTGGAAACACCCGCGCGGGGCGATGCACGGACTGGCGAGAGGCGAGATCCGCGGCAAGGCCGGCGCGATGGATGTGTTCCAATCCGCGGATGGCCCGGACGACATCTATCCGGACGGGCTGATCACCGGCGCGGCGCTCGATCAGCTCGATTTGTTAGAGAAGGACGGCAAGCCGTTCCTGCTCGCCGTCGGCTGGATCCGCCCGCATCTGCCGTTCGGGTCACCGAAGAATTACTTCGAGCCCTACAACGGAAAGGAACTGCCGCCGATCGCCCATCCGGAGAAACCGCGCGGGCTTTCGACTTGGCATAACTCCGGCGAGTTCCGCCGCTACAATCTGTGGGGGCGGGACCCGAACAAGGACGCCGCTTTCGCGGATGAGGTCAGACGCCACTACGCCGCCTGCGTGAGTTATGCCGATACCCAGGTCGGCCGCGTGCTGGAACGACTCGACTCGCTTGGCCTGGCGGACAACACGATCGTCGTTTTGTGGGGCGACCACGGCTGGCATCTCGGAGAACACGCGGTGTGGGGCAAGCACACCTTGTTCGAGGAATCACTGCGCGCGCCGCTGATCGTTCGCTCGCCCGGAATCAAATCACCTGGCAAGGCGACGCGCTCGATCGCGGAGACGATCGATATCTATCCAACACTCTGCGCGCTCGGTGGTATCGACTCCCCGGCGTGGCTCGACGGCCGGAATTTGTCGCCGCAACTGGCCGATCCGTCGGCGCCGGGACGCGCCGCGGTTTCGTATTTCGGCAAGAGGCGGAGCATCCGCAGCGACAGCCACCGGCTCATCGTCCATCCCGGCGGGAAGATGGAACTCTACGACCACCGGACCGACGAGGGGGAAACCGCCAACGTCGCGGAGGAACAGGCGGAGACCGCGGCCAGGCTGCGCAAGCGGCTTGAGGAACGGCTCGCCGATCAATAATCACCGGGCGCCGGCCTTCGCAGGCTGACGGTGTAGTTTCCGCGCTCGAACACGACGCGGTTGTCGAGTCCGGTCATGCGCCATGCAGCGCGCACCACTGCTTTTTGCGACCCCTCCGAGTACGGATGGCCGATGACCAGCACGCCTCTCTCCGGGAAATACTGCCAAGCGAGCAGCCGCACCTTCACGTTCGGATTCTGGCGCATCGAGACGGCGACGGTGCCGCTCAACTTGCCGTCGTGGATACCCTTGCCGAAATCGAGGAAATACTCGCGGTTCGGAGCGGCGGGAAACATCGGGTCATTGCTCGACGACACCTTGTAGATGCCGCTGAAACGGAATGACGAACGTTCGTCCGGAATATCGGACGCGATGGCGGTTGAGACGAGAAGCGCACCGGCGAGCGCGATGACGCCCGCCGCGCGCCGCAGAGGCGTGGGACGGTGTTTCGGATTCATGGCGGGGGTTCGGGTTCAACAGGAACCCGTAGCACGGCTCGCGCCGGGTGCAATGAATGTCCCGACCGCGCCGGATCTAACGTAATTCCACCACGGGGAAACGCAGCAACTTCGGATGCGTTCCCTCGCTCGTCAGGAACACTTCGGAACCGTCGCGCGAGAACGCGATGGACTCCGCCTGCGGCAGCAAATGCGGTCCCTGCCAAACCGCCCCGCGGGCGAATGCGGCGGACCATGTTTCCCCCTCGCCGCGCACGACGAGAAACCAGCCGTTGTAGGTCACGATCGCCGCACGCGATGCGTCGGGAGAAACATCCATGCCCGTCGGCTGGTTGCCGAAGGGAAGCAAGGTGCCGCCCGGGCGCTCGGCGCGGGTTTCGCCGATGCGTTTCGCGGTCTGCGGCGCCTGCGTGCCCGGGACGAGCGGCAGCTCGTAAAGCGCGGGCGGGGCCGTGCGCTTGCTGAGCAGCAGAATCGTCCCGGCCGCCGGATCGACCGCCACCGACTCGCAATCGCGCGGGCCATCCTCGTAGCGGAAGTCGATTTTCCATGCGGCCGCGACGTTTCCCGCAAGCAGGCGGCCGTCCTTGCCGACCGAGGGCTCGGCGACGACAACCAACGAGCACATCTCGTGTTTCGATGCGTTGTCACCGGTGTCCGCGACGAGCAGGTACGGCCGGCCCTTCCACTCGAACGACGCGAGGTCCTCCCAGTCGCGGTTCCTGGTGTTGCGCAAGGCGACGGAGCCACGGTCCGCACCATCCTCGCCGACGAGATGGAGCTCGGGACCCGCGCCACTGTCGTTGACGATCCACAAGGCTCCCGGATGACGCAGCGAGGCCGCGATGCCGCTCGCCTCGGTGATCCGTGGCGAGGCGAGTTTCAACGCGGGGCGGACTTCCTCGGCGGGCGCGTTGAAGCGGGTCAACGCGGCGAACAAAGCGATTCCCCGCTGCATGGCAGAGGTCATGAAAACGCTCACCGGTTTCCGCGCGGAGCGGCGGACGGGATTTCATCGCGCAGGGCTTCGAGCGCGCACATGTACCGCTCGAAGGCGTCGCGCGGCGTCGGATAGGGAATGAGCGGGGAGTGACTGCTGCTGCCGATCCGCCCCTTGGTGGACATCCAGTGGAAATGATTGCTGGCGAGCATGCCGGCCCAGTTATGGATCGCAACGGGGTCGCCGCTGGCCAGCGCGTCGCGTTCGAGACTCATCACGGCGGCGATCGCCTCCTGCTGCATCTCGTTGCCCATCCAAGCGGATAGATCATGTTCGCCGTCGGTCCACGACGTCGCTTTTTCGCAGGCGTAGTCGCGGCTGGCGCGGTATAGATCGACGGCCTCGGACGGAGTGACCCACTGCAGGCCGGCCTCGATCACCGCCTCGGGCAGCGCCTGCCAGAATCGAAAGATGCCGGTGCCGGTTTTCTGGTGCTGGCCGATGGCCTCGTATCCCATGAACAAGTTCACCAGATCGCCGGGACAGTGCGCCATCCAGTCGGCGAATTTCGGCGCGGTGAGCGGGTGGTCGATCCACGACGGATCGGAAAACCGGAATCCGATGTCGTCCGAAAGCGGGGTGTGTCGCAGCAGCGTCTTGATGCGCGCCGTATGCGGGGCGCGATAGAGGAAATTCGGCGACGCGCCCTTGAGATTGCTTTCGAGGCCTTCGGCGAGCACACCGTCGAAGCCCATCGTTTCCGCGCGGGCGGCGATCGAGTCGTCGTAGATCAGCTCGCTGTTGCGGAACACGCGCGGGCGGATGTGGAACACGGTCTCCAACACCTCGAGGTGTGCCTCGACCTGGCGCTCGAACTCGCGGTTGGAAATCGCGAAGGCGAGCGAGTGGTGATACGTCTCCGCGAGCAACTCGACATTTCCCGCCGCCACCAACTCGCGGAACGAATCGAGCACGTCCGGGCGGTAGCGTTCCATCTGTTCGATCGCCGTGCCGCTGATCGACAGCGCGAAGCTGAAACGGCCGCCATGTTCGTTGATGAGTTCGCGGAACATGCGGTTCACCGGAAGATAACAATTTTCGGCGACGGCGTTGAGGATCTCGGTGTTCATGCCGACGTCCTCGCGCTCGCGGAACGTTCGTCCCTTCTGAAGCTCGCACGGCAGCAGGCGCTTCGGTTGGTGGACTTGGAAATAAACGCAAAGATCGGGCATGGGTTTGGGTGCGATCAGGACGGAAAAGCGGACGGGCGGGTTTGAAGCATGGGCCGGGCCAACCTGCGCCGGGCGGAACTTGGCGCTTGGATGCGGCAGGGATCCGCGCCAGCTTCCGCGCATGCGAGAGGAAGCCGTGTCATTGCTGCGGGAACTGACGGAAGCCCATTCGGTCCCCGGACATGAAGATGAAGTACGTGCCGTATTCGTCAACGAGCTAAAAGACTGCGGCGAGATTTCCACCGACAAACTCGGCTCGGTGTTTTGCGAGATCCATGGCGAGGGACCGCGGGTGATGGTCGCCGGCCACATGGACGAAGTCGGTTTCCTGGTGCAGAACATCACCACCGATGGGTTCCTCCAGTTCGTCAACCTCGGCGGCTGGTGGGGCCACAACCTGCTCTCGCAACGGGTCGAGATCCTCACCCGCTCCGGCACCAAGGTGCTCGGCGTGGTCTGCTCGCGACCACCCCATTTCCTTGGTGAATCCCAGCGCCAGCAGGTGCTTCCGATCGACCAGATGTTCATCGACGTCGGTGCGGAGTGCTACGGGCAGGCGACCGAGGAGTTCGGCATCGCGTTGGGCGATCCGATCGCGCCGGTGAGCGGATTCAGCCCGATGGCCCACCCGGACTATTTCCTCGCCAAGGCCTTCGACAACCGCGTCGGCATGGCCGGCGTCATCCAGGCCGGCCGCATGCTGGCCAAGGACCCGGGTCCGAATTCGCTCGTCCTCTGCGGCACCGTGCAGGAGGAGGTGGGCCTGCGCGGCGCGAAAACCGCGGCCTATTTCGCCAAACCGGATGTCGCCCTCGTGCTCGAAGGCCCGCCCGCCGACGACACGCCGGGTTTCAACCGTTCCGACAGCCAGGGACGTCTCGGCGGCGGCGTGCAGATCCGCGTGTTCGATCCCACCGCCATCACCAACCCGCGGCTCGCACGCTTCGTCACCGACACCGCACGCTCCGAGGGCATCGCGCACCAGGTCACCGTCCGCCGTGGCGGCGGCACCGATGCCGGATCGTTCCACCTCGCCAACGACGGCATCCCGTGCGTCGTGCTCGGCACGCCCGCCCGCTACATCCACTCGCACAACGCGATCATCGACATCAACGACCAGATCGCGCTCGTCCAGCTCGTCACCGCCCTCGTCCGCCGGCTCGATCATGCGTCGGTCGATGGTTTCACCCGTTGCGTGTGAGCGGCTCGACGACCCGCGACTCCGGTTTTTCACTGGCGACCCGCCCCGCTTGGCGTTAGGAAGGTCGCATGCGTTGTTTCCTCCCCCTTGTTTCCTGCTGTGCGGCGCTGTGGTTCGCCGCTTCGCCCGCGGTGAAGGCCTCCCTGCCCGCCCTTGATGAGCAGCCGTGGATCGGCCATTTCATCGGCTACGAGGACCGGAAGTTCCGCTTCGGACTCACCATGCAGGGCAAGGGCGTCATCCAGCCGATGAAGAACCGCACGACTCCGGTTTTCGAAAAAGTCTGCCCGAAGGTGCTGATCTCCGTCGAGGAACTCGTCCCCGGACGCGACCCGGTCTTGAAACGGATCCAGCCGGACACTCTCGAGACGTCCGATGAAGCCACCAATGAACCGGAATCCGTGAGCTTCCGCGGCAAGGTCACGGGGGACGCGGCGTTCGAAGTGACCATCGAAAACAAACGCGGTGACTTCGCCATCGGCGGCCGGGTGACGGATCCCGGCAAACTCAAGAATCCACTTCGTTTTACGGTCCAGGTCGATTTCTCGGACATTTATCCCAACAACGAGAAAAACAAGGCCTTCGAAAAGAAGATCGAGAAAGACCGGGTCTCGATCAAACGCTTCGACGGCAAGCGGCTGAAATTCGACGGTTCGGACAAGGTGGATGCGAAATCCGAAGAGGTGAACGGCACCGGGATCGAATCCCTCGAAGCGGAATTCAGCCCTTTCGCGGGAACGTCGTTTGCATTCTCGACCACCGGCAGTTCCCTGATGAAACTCTCGAACAAGGGCGAGGCACCGCTCTACGAGGGCTTCACCATCCATTGGATCCCCGACGCCACCCAGGACACCGACGGCAAGGCGCGCCTCCATTTCACCGTGAAGTGAGGCTCCGGGAAACGCTCCCGTGATCCGACAACCAAGATCCCAGGGACAACTTTGCCCTGATTTTCAGGCAATTGTCTCTTTTTTGTTCGCGCGAACATCTTTTTCTTGCCATCCGAACACGTCTCGTCCATACCACCGGCAACACCGCACACACGCCCATGGCCGCAAAAGCTACCCCAGAAGAATCCGCCTCCGCCAAACTCCAGGACGCCCGCAAGCGCAACCTCGACCTCGCCATCTCCCAGATCCAGAAGGAGTTCGGGGAAACCGCCATCATGCGCATGGGCGACGAGCATCGCGTCGATGTCGACGTCATCCCGACCGGCAACCTGCTCATCGACCGTGCGCTCGGAGTCGGCGGATTCCCCCGCGGACGGATCATCGAGGTGTTCGGCCCGGAAAGCTCCGGCAAGACGACCCTCACGCTCACCGCCATCGCCCAGGCCCAGAAGAAAGGCGGACTGGCCGCCTTCATCGACGTCGAGCATGCTCTCGATCCTCAATACGCCCGCAAGCTCGGCGTGAACCTCGACGACCTGCTCGTTTCCCAGCCGAACTCCGGCGAGGAAGCGCTCCAGATCTGCGAGGCGCTCGTCCGCTCCAACGCCATCGACGTGATCGTGGTCGACTCGGTCGCCGCGCTTGTCACCAAGCAGGAACTCGACGGCGAGATCGGCGATTCCACCGTCGGCGCGCAGGCCCGCCTGATGAGCGCCGCGATGCGGAAGCTCACCGCGCTGATTTCCAAGGCGCGCACCGTGTGCATTTTCACCAACCAAATCCGCGAGAAGATCGGCGTCATGTTCGGCAACCCGGAGACCACCCCCGGCGGCCGCGCGCTCAAGTTCTTCGCCTCGGTGCGGGTGGACATCCGCCGCATCGGCCAGATCAAGGCCACCGACGGCACCGTCACCGGCAACCGGACGAAGCTCAAGATCGTGAAGAACAAGGTGGCGCCACCGTTCACGGAGGCCGAGTTCGACATCATGTACAACGAGGGGATTTCCTCGACCGGCTCGTTGCTCGACCTCGCGCTTGAAATGGAGGTGATCCAGAAACGCGGCTCGTGGTTCTCCTACAACGGCAGCCAGCTCGCCCAAGGGCGGGATGCCGCCAAGGAAATCCTGAAGGGTGACGACGCGCTCTATCAGGAAATCGAGACCAAGGTGCTCGAAGGGCTGGAAGCGAAGCGCAAGCGCTGAGGACGCTCCACCCTCCCCATTTTCGCAACCCGGTTGTGTCTTGCCGGAAGTTCGCCGGATCCGCTCTCCGCGGGTCCGGCGTTTTCGTTTCCACTCAGCCGCCCGGCGCGGGCACCAGCGGCAGGCAGAGATTGAAGGGCAGATTGCGCAGCGGCACGACCTTGCCGTCCGCCCTCGGTTTCTGGTTACCGTTGGCGAAGGGGTTCAACTCGCTGGCGGCCATGAAAAGATGGCTCGGCTTGCCGCTTGCGTCGCGCAGCACGAAGGGCCGCTCGGTGGCGTCGAGCTTGGTCACGATGCCGTCGTCCCAACGGATTTCCCGCGGCGTGATGCTGGCGTTTTCCGGCACCTGCCAGTCGATCTTGCCATCGGCGTCGAGTTTCCCGCGGACGTAGGAAATGCCGGTTTGCCCGCCGAGTTTCCCGTGCCAATCCTTCACGGCGCAGAAGATCCAGCCGCCCTGCACCCACACGCAGGGGTCCTCGGCCGGGACGCTGGCGGGAAACAACAACGAGTCCTGCGCCACGAAGGGTCCCTCCGGCCGGTCGGCCAGCGCCCAACCGTGGAGCATCGGCCCGAAGTTGCCGCGTCGGGCGGCCTCGCCGCTGCCTTCGTTGGCGCGACCTTTCAACACCATCAGATAGCGGCCGTCGGGAAGCTGGCAGACTCCGGGGTTTGTCACGTATCGGCGCAACGGACCGGCCGGCGGCGCGATCACCGGTTTGTCATGGCGCTTCCACGGACCCGCGGGCGAATCGGCCGAAGCCACGCCGACTCGCTGGGTGACGACACGGTCGAGCCAGTCGCTGGCCGTTTCGTCGTCGTCGCGGTTGGCGATGAAGTAGAGATAGTAGCGGAGTTTCCCGGTGTCCGGATCCTTCATCCGCGTGATGCAAGGATTGTGGGCGTTGTGAGCGTCCCAGCGTTCCTGCTGCGGCTCGCCGAAACCCTTGAGCACCGTTTCCTGGTGAACATAGGGCCCCTCGGGTTTGTCGGCCACCGCCCGGGCGATTTCCGACACATAGAGCCAGCCGAACATCCCGCGCGGGTTGTCCCGCGGCCAGCGTGCGTAGAAGAGATGATATTTCCCGTCTTCGCCGAGGATGCAGCTCCCGCCCCATTGAAACCAATCAGGATCCGCGAACACGAAGGGCCGGGCCTCTTTGTCGAGGAGTGACTGGCGGCTCGCGGCGGGCAGCTTGCCCGCATGCCCCGGGGATGGGACATCGGCGCGACAAACCGCGGCGAACACGCACGCGGCGACCATCGGGATGCAGGCAGCCTTCATCACTCGACGTCACGTTTGCCCAGCGGCCGGATCCAGATGTTGCGGTATTCCATCGGATCGCCATGGAACTGCAGCCCAATCGGGCCGGTTTCCGGATGCTTTTTGGGATAGCGCGCCAGCCTGCGCCAAACCGTCGGGCCCAGATAGGACTCGCCGTGCTGCACCACGACTCCGTTGTGGATCACGGTAACCTTTGCGGGTTTCACCACGTTCTCACCGTCGTAGACCGGCGGCTCGAAGGCGATGTCGTAGCTTTGCCACTCGCCCTGCGGGGTGGTCGCGTTGGCCAGCGGAGGATACTGCCCATACATCGCGCCGGCCGAGCCGTCCGCGTACGTCGCATTGTTGTGGTTCTGAAGAACCTGAACCTCGTACAGATCCATCAGGAACACCCCGCTGTTGCCACCCTTCTGGCCATCGACCGGACGCCCCGCAGGCAGCCGCCATTCGAAATGGAGCTGCACCGCTCCGAACTTCTCCTTCGTCTGGATGTTTTTCCCGTGGGCCACCAGCACGCCGTCCTTGATCTGGAACGCGGGCGGTCCGCCGTTCGTCGTCCACGCGTCGAGCGAAGTGCCGTCAAACAAGACCTTGGCATCCGACGGCGGTTTCACCAGCACCGGACCGGCCGGATCGACCTTCCTCGGCTGCGGGCGCGAGCCGTCGTGCACCCGGTATGGCACATCCGGAAGCTTTGGCGTTCCGGGCTCGCCTTTCACCTCGCCACGGGCCGCGCCACAAGAGAGGCCGGCCGCCATCATCAGCAGAATCCTTGCATTCATCGGGACTACCAAACGCCAGAATCCCGGGCATCTTGCAAGCCCCGGGGCGTCGACTCGGGAAATCCGGCGCCGACACCGCCCGCGGAGGCACATACGGGGTTGCGGGACACCCGGGATTGTGGATTCTTGGGGTCAGCCCGACGCCATGCCCGCCAGCACCGCCAATCCAACTCCCGGCGAACTGTTTCCCTTCGAACTCGTCCGCCCCGACCTCGAACGAGTGGAAATCTCGATCCGCGAACAGGTCCGAGCCTTCGATCCCGCCATCGAGCCCTACGTCGCCTACGTCTGCAACACGTCCGGCAAGCGGATCCGCCCGGCGCTGGCCATCCTCGTCGGCGGAGCGGCCGGCGGCACCACCGGCGATCATGTGAAACTCGGCGTCCTGCTCGAGCTCATCCACATGGCCACCCTGGTGCACGACGACATCATCGACGGCGCCAACACCCGCCGCATGGTCGCCACCGCCAACGCCAAGTGGGGCAACAGCCTCTCCGTGCTGCTCGGCGACGCGCTTTTCTCGCACGCCCTCACCCTGGCCACCGACTTCGACAGCATCGAGATCTGCCGCAAGGTCGGCCGCGCCGCCACCGAGGTCTGCCAGGGCGAGATCATCCAGACGCAGCGCCGTTTCGACCTCACGCTCACCAAGGCGGACTACTTCAAGGTCATCGCCATGAAAACCGGCGCGCTCTTCGCCGCCGCCACCGGACTGTCCGCCAAGCTCTCCGGCATGGATGCCGATGCCGAGGATCGGCTCCACGCCTACGGCATGAAACTCGGCACCGCCTATCAGATCTACGACGACTGCCTCGACCTCGTCGGCTCCGAGGAAGTTGTCGGAAAGACGCTGCGCACCGACCTCGTGAAGGGCAAGCTCACCCTGCCGATCCTCAACCTGCTCGAAAGCGCCTCCGAGGCCCAGCGCCTCAAGCTCAACAAGCGCATCCTCGCCCAGGAACCGCTCGACCTGCCCGTCCTGCTCGGCATCGCCGAATACGCCGGTGCCATCGAAAGCGCTGTGGACACCGCGCTCGCCATGCTCGCCGAGTGCCGCGACGACCTCGCCCCGCTGCCCGACGGACCGCACCGCGACGCCCTCGTCCAGATCACCCGTTTCCTCGGCGGGCTTCTGGAGAAGTGCCGGCGGTGAAGTAATTCACATTTCCGGGAGGCGGGCGATGACTTCGCCGAGTTCCTTGCGGAGTTGCTCGGTCACATCGCCCTCGTAGCGCGACAAACCGACGGCTTCGGGCGAGAACCCCATCAGCGTGTCACGCTTCACCCAGTGACGTTCCTCCAGCGACTGCTGATAGGAAAACCCCGCGAACACCAGCGCGCCCGCCAACCACAGCGGAACCAGCAACCGCGAAATCGCCACCCGCCGCAGCACGCCGTTTCCCGGATACCCGATGGCGATGCTGAACAGCCCGGCCAACCACCACAACGCAACCGCTCCGCCGAGACCGGCCCCCACCCACAGCGCGATTCTCCCGCCGTTGTCGGAATCAATTGGGATTGCGCCAAACGCGGGGACCGCAAGCGCCGCGCAGACGACAGCAGCGAAACCAAACAACGCCGATTTCGGCATCGGTCCGAGGAAACGAAGCCGCCGGTCCAACCGCCACCCCGCCGCGCTCGCCGAGGCGGTGAACACGAGCACCGCCAGCGCGCCCCACTGGCCGAGCAGCGGGATGCCCCCCGCGAACTTCGGGTTCCAATCGCGAAAAGAGAGCGGTGAAAGTCGAGTGACCACAAGGAACCAAGCAAGCGGAAGTACCACCCCGAGGAGTCCCATGACCAGCCAGTCGCCGGGGTGGAGCAAGAGGATCATCCGCTCCGAGAGTTTGCGGCTGAAGGCGCCGTGCCGATATCGGACTGCCACGGCCGTCGCGGCGACGAGGACGAGCAGCAGAGCGGTCATGCCCGTTAGCAGTCTTCCGGCAAGCGCGTGATCCGCCAATCGTCCGGGCTTGAGGTCCGCGTCGTCAATCAGTGGCGGCGATTTCACCTGACGTCCGATCATCGGCGCAGCGAGGCTGGTAATCAACGAGCCCTTCGCATGGATCCGTTCCGAGTCGGGGTTCACGCTTTCTCTACGAGCAACTCGTTCCGCCTCGAACTCGGCATGAAGTTCATCGAAGAACGCGGCGTCCTCAGCCATACCGAAGTGCGTCGCGGCGTCATGGAAATTACGCAGCGGTGCCGACAAGATCACTTTGAGCACAAGGCCATCCACCAACGTGGATCCTGATCGATTGAACCGCTCCACGAACCAACGCCAAGCCCGAACCGTCCGGCGAAAGGCATCTTCATCGTCCGCCAGAACGCTTCGGTTCGCCTCATGGGAGATCATGTCCACCAGCCGGCGCATTTGGGCCACGGATGACTTTTGTCCCGCGGCATAAGCGACATTGCGCAAATTGGATGCGACATCATCCGCGTGCGGCAAATGGGCAACGCGCTCTTGATAGAGATCCCGCGAACGATCGCTGAAGTCCGGATTTTCGGCCGAGCGGAAAAAAAGCTCGAGAGCGATCGCATACTCCGACTCGTTGAGAATCTTGTATTCCGTGCGTTCGCCCGCCTTCGCGGCGGCGTTGGAAGGTTTCCGCTTTTCAAGAACCGTGTCGTCGAGGCGACTGCCCGACGCGAGGGCCAGATACCATCCGTTGCCCGGATCGATTGTCGCCGCCTGTTCCAGCAACGCATCGGAGACATTGCCATGTGACAGGTTCCACGCCCCGACATAGTTGGCGAAGTAGGCCTTGTTCGACGGTTCGCTCTCCCAAAGCGGCCGCCACTTCGCGGCCTCCTCGGTGGAGGACTCATCGCCGAAAAGCAGCAGCCGCGTCCGCGCGTCGGTGATGGATGGATAGGCGAAGTATCTTGCCGGTTCGGTGAACGCCGAACCGAACGGTCCGCCAATCGCGTTCAGAGCTTGTAATGCGAGCACCAGACGTGTGGCCGTCGTAACCAGCCAGACGAGCACCATACAGACTGCGAGGACAGAGAACGCTGTCATTGCCCGGCGGCCTCTGCGGTTCCCGTCCGCCGCTTCAAGCCGCTTGGAGGCTTCGTCCAGCACCTCTTCGGTCGCCGCCGGGCTCGAGGCGATGCGCCGCGCGAGGTCGCCGCGGGCGGCGAGGTGGAGCTCGGCGTTTCCTTCGAGCGGGCGGGTGGCGAGATCGAGGAAACGCCGGGCGGCGGGTGATTCGGATGTCATCGGAAATCGGAAGCCTGGCGCTCGGAATCTGTTGGCAAATCATGAATGCGGCCGCATCAGCAATCTGTCATCGATCGCTTCGCGATCCGGGAGATCGCGTGGCTCTGTTAGCAAACAATCGATGCGGCCGCATCGATTGTTTGTTTTGACCTGGTGCATCGGGAAGCGGGACAAGGCGCTCTCACGAGCGCGGCCGCATGGAAAGTCAGTCCAGCTCGACGGTGACTTTTTCCTTGGTCTCGACCTTCACGCCTTCGACGCCCTTGAGCATTTCCATGGCCTTGGTCGGATCGTCCTGGTTGGCGTTGGCGAGTTTTTTGAAGGCGTCCTTGTTTTCGATGAGCTTGGCCATGTCCATCTCCATGAGGGTGATGGTGTTGCCGTCGCGGTGGGATGCGTCGGTTTCGGAAATTCCGGGCTCGACGATGAGTTTCATGCTCATCCGCATGTCGCCGAGCATTTGTTTCATCATGGCTTCGGCCTCGGGGTTGTCCATGTCGGGCATGTCGGCACCACCGGCGGCGTCCTTGGCATCCTCGGCGGCCTTCTTGGCCTCGTCCTTGTCGCCCTGGGGCAGGCTGATGGTGAGCTTGCCGTCGGCGTAGGCGAAGGTCATCGGCTCTTCCTTGGGTTTCTCGGCGGCACCGGGGGCCATGTCGGCCATCGGGTTGGCGCCTTGGAGGCCGTCGCCCATGGAGGCCTTGAGGGTGTTGATGTCCTTGAAGCGGTAGGTGATCTTGACGCCCTTGGCGCCGTTCTTGTCGATGCGCTCGGCCTTGTCGAAGGTGACGCCCTCGCCGAGTTCGGCGGCACGTTCCTTGGCCTTGTCCTCGGACATCATGTCGGCGATGGGGTCACCCTTGGCGTCCTCCCCGCCCATGGCGGCGAACTGGTTGAGCATTTCCATCATCTGGGCGCCGAGCAGGGTCTGTTCTTCGAAGGTGCCGCTGCCGTCCTTGTTGAGGCGGATGGTGGCTTCGTATTGCAGGCAGCCCGGCAGCGCGAGGGCGACAAGCAGCGGGGCGAGGAAACGGAGGATGGTTTTCATAGGCGGGTGTGGTTCTTGAGCGACCGATCCATGGATGTGCGAAAGCCGCGGCCATGGCAAGATCCGGATGGGAAATTGTTCGTTGCGCCGGCCGCGGCGGAGGGTTAGATCGTCCTCCGGATGGCTAGCATGACTCCCGCGGTTGAAATCGTCGGCCTGGTGAAGGATTTCCACACGTCCTTCCGGCGCACCCCCTTGCGGGCGGTGGACGATGTTTCGCTGACGATCCCGGCGGGCGAGGTCTACGGACTCATCGGCCCGAACGGCTCGGGGAAATCGACGACGATGAAGGCGCTGCTCGGACTCGTCGCGCCGACGGCCGGGCGCTGCTCGATCTTCGGCAAGGACTCGCTGAAGGTGGACTCGCGCAACGATGTCGGCTTCCTGCCGGAAAACCCGTATTTCTACAAACACCTGAGCGGCAGGGAAACCCTGCGTTTCTACGGCAAGCTCTGCGGACTGGGAGGCAAAACCCTCGACGAGCGGGTGAAGGAAATGCTCGCGCTGGTGGATCTGGAGGACGCGAGCGACCGGCGGATCGGCGGCTACTCGAAGGGGATGCTGCAGCGCATCGGACTGGCGCAGGCGCTCATCCAGGAACCACGCTTGTTGATCCTCGACGAGCCGACCGCGGGCGTGGACCCGATCGGCTCGCGCCAGATCCGCGACCTGATCTTCAAGCTCCGCGAGCGGGGCATCACCGTGTTCCTCTGCTCGCACCTTCTGGAGCAGGTGCAGGAGGTCTGCGACCATGTGGGCATCATTTTCCGCGGCAAGCTGGTCAAGGAGGGCCGGCTCGAGGACCTGATCGCCATTGAGGACCAGACCGAGATCGTGCTCAAGGACGCCTCGCCGGAACTCGTCGCCCGGATCGAGGAGCTGGTGAGACAGGAGGGCGGCGCCGAAGTCGTCCGCACCGGCAAGCCGCGCACCACGCTGGAGCGTTTGTTCCTGAGAGAAATCCGTTAGTTTTCCCCCGATGAGCCAGGCCGCCACCGCATCCGCATCGCAAGGGTCCCACACGGGCCGCATCCTCGTCATCGCGACGCACGCCTTCACGCAGCTCATGCGGATGAAGGTGTTCTATTTCCTGGCCATCTTCGCGGTCATCGCGCTGGCCAGCAACTTCATCAGCCTGCCGCAGCACGAGGGCCCCGAGTCGATGGGCTCCAACGTGCTCAGCCAGATCAAGAGCTGGTCGCTCGGCACGATGACCTTGTTCTCGGTGGTGCTGGCGATCGTCGCGACCGCTCTGCTGCTGCCGAAGGACATCGAGGACCGCACGCTCTACACCGTGCTGGCGAAGCCGGTGCCGCGTTTCGACTATCTCGCCGGGAAACTTCTGGGGGTGCTGATGCTGATCTTCGTTTCGCTCGCGCTGATGGACCTGCTGATGGTGGCGGTGCTGCAGGTGCGGACCTCGATGGTGCTCACGCAGCAACAGGAAATGGCGACGGCGCTCGGGTGGTCGCAGGGCACGATCGACTCGATGCGCGCGGAAACCGAGGCGTTGGGACCGAATTGGTCGCTGCAGGGCGCGGTGGTGGCGGTGTTCCTGCGCTCCGCGGTGATGGCGGCGATCGCGCTGATGATCTCGACGTTTTCGACGAGCACCCTGTTCACGACGATCGTGAGTTTCCTCGTCTATTTCATCGGCTACTTCCAGGCCGACGCGCGGGATGTCTATCTCCACAGCGGCGAGGCGGGACAGGGCGTGCTCGCACGGCTCGGCTCGTTGTTGGTTTCGCTGATCCTGCCGGACTTCCAGTTGTTCAACGTGATCGACACCGTGATCCAAGGCGGGGTGCTGCCGCTCGACGTGTTCGGGAAGCTGGTGTTCGTCGGTTTCTACTACACGGTGTTCTACACCTTCGCGTCGTGGTTCATCTTCGCGGACAAAGAGTTTTGACATCATGCGGTTGGTGAGGAAATCGATGATCCTGCTGGCGGTGGCGCTGGTCTTCGGCGCCATCCGGATGCCTTTCGAATCGGCCCTGCGCGGCGAACTCGAGAAGTCCGGGCTGATCCCGCGAGAACTTGAGGTGGGCACGAAACAGAAACTCGGCCAGACTTTCGCCGCGGTCTCGCTCGGAGGCCTGCGCACCTTGGTCGCCACCTTCTACAACCTGCGGGCGTTCTCCGAATTCACCGAGCAACGCTGGGGCGACGTCGCGCGCACCTTCGACCTGATCGTCACCCTCGCGCCCCATACCCGTTACTACTGGGAAACGGGATATTGGCACCAAGCCTACAACGCGGCGTCGTATTACATCAATGAGGAGAAGCTGCCCGCCGAGCGCCGGCGCGAGGCATGGCGCGAGTCGATCCACGCCGGCCGCGATTTCCTCGAACGCGGCATCCGCAACAACCCGGACGACTGGAGCCTGTGGGCGAACAAGGGTTTCCTGCTGTCCGATCCGAACAAGTTTCCCGCATTCCGCGATCAGGCGAAGTCGTTCGAGGAAGCAGCGGAGGCCTATCGCAAGGCGGAGGCGACGGGCCGGGCGCTGCCATATGTGAAGCGGTTCTCGCTCTACGCGCTCGCCCGGGTTCCCGGACGCGAGGATGAGGCGCTGGAGATCGCGCGACGCTTCTACAACGAGAGCGAGCGCAATCACACCCCCACCCTGCTGAGCCTGTTGTTCGTTCTGGAGGCCCATGCGGACGCGTCGCAGGACATGGAGGAGCTGGCGGTGCGGCTTTTCGGAACGAAGGAAAAGGCCTTCGAGCAACTCGGCACCCACTGGCAGCGGACTCGCGACCGGTTTCCGGTGTATGGAGTCGCCGAGGCGCTGCAACGCCTGGGCAAGGACCTCGACATCCCGGCGGGCGAAAACCCGCTCAACCAGCCGCTGCCTCCGCCTCCCGGTCCGGACCAGTGGTTTTCGCAGTAACTCGTTCAGGTTTCGTCTCGACAGTGCCGCGGGTGGCGGTGAGACTCGCGCCCACGACTGACCCACGGTTTCATGCGGATCGCGCTTTTCGGTGACATTCATGCCAATTTGGAGGCTCTGGAAGCCGTGTTGGCCGATGCGGAGCAACAGGGTGTCACGGACTACATCTGCACCGGTGACGTCGTCGGTTACAACGCGGACCCGTCCGCCTGCCTGGAAAAGGTGAAGGCGATGGATTGCCCGGTCGTGAAGGGCAACCACGACGAGGACGCCGCCGGCAGCCACTCGCTCGACTCGATGAACCCGGTGGCCGCCGCCGCGCTCGAGTGGACCCGCCGCCAGCTCTCCGAAGAGCAGCGCCAGTGGCTCAACCGCCTGCGCATGGTCCGCCAGGTATCGGATTTCACCGTGGTCCACAGCACGCTCGACCAACCGGCGCACTGGAACTACGTGACCAACCGCTTCGACGCGATGTCGAACTTCTCGTACCAGTTCACCCAGGTCTGTTTCCACGGCCACACCCACGTGCCGCGTGTTTACGTGAAATCGGACAAGGTGCGCGAGGTGCCCGCCGAGTCGGTGGAAATCGAGGACGGTTCGAAATATTTCATCAACGTCGGCTCCGTCGGCCAGCCACGGGACGGCGACTGGCGCGCCTGTTACGCGATCTACGATCTCGACCACAAGCTCGTCGTGTTCCGCCGGATGGAATACGACATCGCCACCACCCAGCGGAAGATCATCGACGCGGGCCTGCCGACCATGCTGGCCGACCGCATCCAGGACGGCCGCTGAGGCGCTCCGGGACGACGGACCCACGGGATGGCGGAATTTTCACCGCAGCCTCATCGGGTTTTCATGAAACGCCCGCCACACTGCGCGGCGTGAAGCTCCCCCGCATGAAACTTTCTCCCTCGAACATGCCGCCGGTCACCCGGCGCCGCGTGCTGCGGATGATCGCCGGATCGTTCGTCGCCACCACCGCCGGCGCGGGCGTGAACGCGGCGTGGATCGAGCCGGAAAGCCTGACGATCACCCGCCGGGACATCCCCTGCCCGAACCTGCCGCCGGGGCTCGACGGTCTGCGCGTCTGCCTCGTTTCCGACCTCCACTACCGCGAGCCGGACGAGGACGATCCGCTGCTCGAACGCGTCGTCGATGCGATCCACCGCGAAACCCCGGACCTCGTGTTGATGCCCGGCGACTTCATCGACTCGGACGAGAAGATGATGGCCCCGCTGCTGAGACGGATCTCCGGATTGCAGGCGAAACACGGCGTTTTCGCCTCGCTGGGCAACCACGACGGCTGGAACGCGGACTCGGGACGGGCGCGGCGTTTGTTCGAGAAGGCGGGCTTCGGCATGCTCATCAACGACCACAGCCGCCTGTCCATCCGCGGCGAATCGCTCTACGTCGCCGGCACCGATTTCGTTTGGGACGGAAACCCGGACCCTGTCCGCATGCTCCGCGGAGTGCCCGCCGACGCGCCGCTTGTCACCCTCGTCCACGAGCCGGACTACTTCGACACCGTGAACGTCCACCGCGCGGCCGACCTGCAGGTTTCCGGCCACACCCACGGCGGCCAGTGCCGCGTGCCGTTGGTCGGCATCGCACCGGTCAAGCCACGCTGGGGACGGAAATACGTGGAAGGTCACTTCCGGAAGGACGGAGCGAACCTGTTCGTCACCCGCGGCGTCGGCACCACCGGGCTTCGGGTCCGGTTCGCCTGCCCGCCGGAACTCGCGGTGCTCACCCTGCGCGGACGGAGCGCCTGACAGATCTCGGAACTTTCCCATTTTTCGGATTGCCACCCGGGTCTCCCGCCCCTAGCGTCCCGCCCCCCGCGAAAGCTCAACCAACATCACGCGATGTCCAAGCACAACAGTCTCAAGTCCAAAGCCACCGTCGGCGGCAAGCGCTCCGTCCTGAAGCGCTTCGAGCGCGTCAAGCTCATGAAATCCCGTGGCGAGTGGAAAGACGGCAAGTCGCCGATCGGCCTGCCGAAGACCAAACACGAAGGCTGATCCCCGGCGGATCGGTTTCTTTTCCCGCGCGGAGCCTCCGGGTTCCGCGCCTTTTGTGTTTCCAGCGGCCATGAACGAAGGCGTCCGCCTCAACAAATTCCTCGCGTCCTGCGCCGTGGGATCCCGGCGCAAGTGCGACGAGCTCATCCAGGAAGGCCGCGTCGAGGTGAACGGCAGCCCCTGCCTCAACATGGGCACCCGCATCGGCCCCGGCGACCACGTCCGGCTCGACGGCAAACGCGTCACACCCAAGGAAACCAAGGTCATCGCGTTTCACAAACCGCGCGGTTTCGTCTGCTCGAAGGACGACGAACTCGGCCGCGACACGATCTACACCCTGCTGCCGCCGAACCTGCGCAACCTCAACCACGTCGGCCGGCTCGACCGCGACTCCGAGGGGTTGCTCATCCTCACCAACGACGGCGACCTCTCGCAGCAGCTCATGCACCCGTCGAAGTCCGTCGAGAAGGAATACCTCGTCACCGCCGACCAAGCCTTCGAAAACGCCCACCTCGACCAGTTTCTCGAGGGCATCTACACACCCGAGGGCAAGCTCAAGGCCAAGGCCATCGAGCGGCTCTCTCCGCGCCGCATCAAAATCGTGCTCGAACACGGTGCCAAACGCCAGATCCGCGTGATGTTCGAAGCGCTCGGCTATCAGGTGACGAAACTCCTGCGCGTGCGCATCGGCGGTTTGTGGCTCGGCGACCTCGAAGCCGGCCGCCACGCGTTGCTCAACTCGAAGGAAATCGAGATGTTGCTCGGTCTTTCGAAGGCGCCGGTCGCGAAAAAACCCGCCAACCGGCCAAGAAGGCCGCGGCCATAGAATCCGGCGGCCCGTCCGCGGCAAGGAGCGCGGCGCATGCTCGTCTCGGTTTCCTGATCCGCACGCGTTCCGGTTGAGGGGGTCACTGCCGACACTGAGTTCGAGACCGATCCGCTGCCCGAGAATCGGGTCGCATCGGCGGCTCCTGCGCCCGGACCGTCCGGAGGCCGGTCCCTGCCATTTGGACCGGACCGCCCGGAGGTCGGCCCCTGACATTCGGACCGGACCGCCCGGAGGTCGGCCCCTGACATTCGGACCGGACCGCCAGGTGGTCGGCCCCTGACATCCGGTCCTAGCACGGTCTCCTTCCACTCCTTCGAGACCGAACCCGAACTCATTCCCGCCCCTATGGATCTGATACACCTCCGGGTTTTCCGCCTCTATTTCACATATTTGAAATATGCGATATTTATTGAGAAGCAGCCCGAGCGGCGGTGAGGGACGGCAAGGGCTTGAGAAAGAACGGAACGATTCTGTTGAGACCTGGAACTGCGGACCCAAACCTGGAACTGCGGACCCAAACCTGGAACTGCGGACGCTATCCTGGAGACGAAGCCGGACGGCCACGGGCATCGGCAAGCGCTCCGGCGCCATGCGGGATTCATTGCCACATGGGGGAGCCCCATGGTTCGCTCCGGTGTTGAGCACGTCCGATCGTCGGCGCGCTCCGCGATCCCTTTCTGTCGAGGGAATCCCCCTGACGTCCGAGCGGGTCGTTTCCCGGGATTCACTCGCTGCCGGCGAGGAGCGGACCAACGGCGGCCCGGCGGGTGAGAAACTCGTCGGCAAGTTGGCCGTACGCGATGGCGCCGGCGCCGTTGGGATCGTGCTCGAAGATGGTTCGGCCGTGACTGGGTGCTTCGCCGATCCGGATCGTCCGCGAGATCGAGGTCCGATAGATCTGCTCCGGGAAGAATCGGGTGACTTCCTCCACAACCTGGCGGGAGAGCAAGGTGCGGCCGTCGAACATGGTCATGACGATGCCTTCGAGATTGAGATCGGGATTCGCGCCGGAGTCACGGATCTGATCGATGACGTGAACGATCTTGGCGAGTCCTTCGAGGCCGAACCACTCGCACTGGAGCGGGATGAGGATTTCATCCGCGGCGGCGAGCGCGGAGGTCATGAGGATCCCGAGCGACGGTGGGGTGTCGAGGATGCAGTATTCGAACAAGTCGTTCGGTTTCAGCCCCTGCAGGATGTTGCGCAGCCGGGACAGGTGGTCGTCCCCGCGGGCGAGATCGATTTCGACGCCGGCAAGGTCCATTTCGGAGGGCACGAGCGAAAGGTTCTCGCGGCCGGTTTCCATGATCTGCTGGTGGACGGTGGCTTCGCCGATGAGCACCGGATACATGCTGCCACCTTCGGGCGCTTCGATTCCGAGGCCGCTGGTGCAGTTCGCCTGCGGATCGAGATCGACGAGGAGCACGCGCTGGCCGCGCAGGGCGAGCCCGGCGGACAGGTTGAGGGCGGTGGTGGTTTTCCCCACCCCGCCTTTTTGGTTGGCGACGGCGATGACGTTCATGGCAAGGGCGGCGCCACGGGAGCGCTCCCGACTCTCCGGAACTCCCCGGCGCCATGCAATCATCAAAACGGCCGCCGCTCAGTCGACGTCGTCCGCGAGTTTGGGCGGGACGAGAAAGAGCAGGCTGCCATGGCGCGAGGGCGGGCGGACACGGAAGCAGGAAATCGAGCCTTTCTTGATCCGGATGTCGCCTCCGGCGGAGCCGAGGATCGACCCGGCGAGGATCGAGAAATCCGGTTCGTGGCCGACGATCATGACGCGCTCGAATTCGGAGAAACCCTTGAGTTCCTTCATCGCCGTTTCCGGCGACATGCCGCAGGCCAGCCACGGTTGGACGAGCGGGCCGGGCATGCCGGCGGTGTCGCAAAACTCGGCGGCCGTCTGCCGCGCGCGGACCAGCGGGCTGGTGAGCACGATGTCGGGCAACCAACCGGCGCGCTTGAGGGCGCGGGCGGCCTTGCGGGACTGCTCGCGCCCTTTCTCGACGAGCGCGCGCGCCGAGTCGCCCGCGGGATTGAAGTCCTCGGCCTTGCCGTGGCGCAGAAGGATCAGGTCCATCAAAAGGTAGAAGCTGAAATACGAATATTCTGAGAAGCTGAGAAACCCGAGTTCACATGGTCATGCCGCCGTCGACGGCGAGCACCTGGCCGGTAATGTAGCGGGCGCCGGGGCTGGCGAGGAAGGCGACGGCCTCGGCGATGTCCTTGGTTTCCCCGAAGGTGGCGAGCGGGATCTTGCCGATGACCGCTTCCTTGACCGCGTCGGGAAGCTCGTCGGTCATGTCGGTGGTGATGAATCCGGGAGCGACGGCGTTGCTGGTGACCTGACGGCCGGCGAGTTCGCGGGCGACCGCTTTGGTGAATCCGATGAGGCCCGCTTTCGAAGCGGAGTAGTTCGCCTGTCCGGCGTTGCCGATGAGGCCGATGACCGAGGCGATGTTGATGATGCGCGCGTCCTCGGCTTTCATGAGCACGCGCATGAAGCCTTTAACAGTATTGAAGGCGCCCTTGAGGTTGGTGTTGAGCACGGTGTCCCAATCGTCCTCCTTCATGCGCATGAGCAGGGTGTCGCGGGTGACGCCGGCGTTGTTGACGAGGATGTTCACGCTGCCGAAGTCCTCGCAAACCTGCTTGGCAAGCTCCTGGACCGCGGCGTGGTCGGCGATGTCCACGGGATAGGCTTTCGCGGCTCCGGGAAACTCGGCGTTGATCTCATCGGCCGCCTTGCCGCAACTCGACGCGCTGCGGCTCACGACGGCGACCTTCGCGCCCTCGGAGGCGAGCTTGCGGGCGATCTCCTGACCGATGCCTCGGCCTCCTCCGGTGACGACGGCGACTTTGTTCGCGAAACGTGACATGCACGGAGCGTGGCGGCGGCGGACGGCAGGTGTCAACCCGCGGATTTCCGGGCCTCAGCGCAGAATCGCCGAGATCACGGCGCGGATCGCCCGCAGGATGAGATAGAGCGTTCCCACGACCACGCCGATGGCCAGGGCGAGCGTCACCGCGATGATGCCGAGCAGCACCCAGAGCGGCCACCAACGACTGTCGAGCGTGCGGACGCGGCCCTGCCACCGGCGCCAGTCGCGGCCCTGCGGATCACGTTCCGGGACGTCGCTCACCGGTTCGTCACGCACGAGGATCGATGGTCCGCCGGCATCGACGACTTCGACTTCGATTTCCTGGGGTTCCTGCGGCATCGCGGGGACAGCATGGCCCTCCTCACGGCGGACGCAACCGATTCTCCCGGCTTCTGTTCAAGGATCGAGGCGCAGCAGGTCGATCGCGAAGATGTCCACGAAATGACTCGGTGCGGGACCACCACCGGCGTGCGCGGTATAGTCGGCGTTGTGTTCGAGATAGCTCATGTTGCCCACGCCCTTGCCATCGCCGAGGCGGAAGCGGTAGGAATGACCGGCTTCCAGCGAGAGTTCGATGGGCACGGTGAAGTCGTGACGCTCCCAGGTTCCCGACTGGGGAAACACGGCGTAGGACCTGTGGACGACTTTTTCGCCATCAAGCACCTCCAACAGTTTCACGCCGCAGCAGATGCCGGTGTTGACGGGGCCCGCACCGTTGGCGAACTCGATCCGCAGCATGTGCCGCCCGCCCTTCTCCGGCGTCCATCCGGGCGACATCAGCGTATCCCCGGGTTTTCCCCAGTCCATGAAATGACTGCCCTCGCGGAGTTTGCCGCCGACGTGGTCGAAATCCGGAGCAAGCAGAGCGGTCCTCCGATCCGACGCTGACAGGCGGAGCGAACGCGTCGGGTGGGACGCGACGCCGCGCGAATCAATCGCCTCGATGCTGTATTCGTGAACGACAGTGAACGGATCCGGATCCCGCCAAACCGTGTCTTTGATTCCGGAGGCGACGGATTCGCCATCCCGAAACACGCGGAACGTCACGCTGCCGGACTCCGGATGGGAAAACGTCAGGTCCACATGCCCATCGACGAGCGAAATGCCTTCGCCGCTCCACTCCGGCGCGGCCGGGGCGAAGTCGTCCGCGGGATCGATGCGCCGCAGCGCCGGTCCGGCGTCTCCCTCCGGCGGGCCGAGGACGATCCGCCAGCGCGAGCGATCCTTGAGGCCCGCCGCCGGCACGAAACCGCCGCCGGCAGGCTTGCCGTCTACCTCGGTCGATACGATTGTTAGAAAACCGTCACCGTCCCGTTGTTCCGGCAGCACCATGGAAACCTCGATACGTTTTCCCAAGTACGGGAAGTTTCGTAGTTCGACGGTTTTGCCAAGTTCGCGGGCGATCGCCGCCGGGATACGAGGGCGGAAGCGGATGCCCTCGACGTCCACCTCCACGCCGAAGAGCAGCGAATGATAGATGCCGAGCGCGCCGGCGACCGACCAAATCTGGCGGCGCGAGTTCACCACCGGGCCCTCGATGCCGTCGTGCGAAGCCCACGCCGCGCCGGTGGCGAAGTCGAGGTTCTCCATGTGCGAAAGGTTTCGCGCGGCGGCGGTGGCGATCGACCGGAAGCCGGCGTCGACGACGCCCGGATGGCCCGCCTTGGCGCCGGCGAGCGTCCACCATGCGGTGGCGAAGGGCCAGATGCCGCAGTTGTGATAGATCGGCACGGTGGTTTCCTGCGGGCTCACCACCGGCGGGCCGGAAGAGCCGAGCGGATGGCGCGCGAGGATGGCGGCGGCCTGGTCCGGCGGAGGCACGTTTTCCAGAATGGCGAGGGCGGTGCCGAGCAGATCGTCACGCTCCGTCCGGCGTTCCACGAGCCCGTCGCGAAGCAGCAGCGAGGAATAACAACCGCGCTTGGGATCGAAAAACGCGGGATGGATCGAACGCCGCAGGTTCTCCGCCTTGCGCTCCCAGGTCTCCGCGTCCTCCGCGCCGGCGAGGGCGCCGAAATACGCCGCGGCGCGCATGGCGGCGAGAAACGCGACATTGGTGGAGAGCGACTTCGACGCGGAGATGGCGCCTACGTCGTTTTGCGTCCAAAGCGGATAGGTTTGCTCGCGCCAGTCGAGGAACGACTGTTCGCCGCGGAACAAGCCGTCGGCGGGATCACGCAGCACGCGCTCGTCCTGGCGGAGCGTCGCGGTGAGCACGGCATAAGCATCGCGCGCGACTTTGCTTCGTTGTTCCGGCGGCAGCCACGGAAGCAGCGACCGCATGCCGAGCGCCCATGTGACGCGGTCGCTCGATACCGGCCAACTCCCGCCGGATCCGGTGTCCTGCACGATGAATCGTTTGTCACTCCCACCGGCGACGGAAGGCTTGAATGGCGAGGTTTTGAACCACAGCGATGCGAACGCCCGCTGCGGGTCCATCGGCGCGAGCCCGAGCGCGGTCGCGTAAGCGAGGTCCCGAGTCCAGACATAAGTCCACTTCTCGCCGGTTTGATATGCATTCAGCGGGATCGGCTCGCCATGGCGGTAGGCGCCGTCACGGATCTCCGGCACCGCGTTGAGCCGCGCCTCGTGACAGGCCAGCGCGTGCACGGCATCCCACTCCGGATTTCCCGTGGAGATCCGTGGATCGTCCGCGTGCTCGGCGAAATCGAATCTTCCATCCGGCGGCAGACCGTCGCGCAACAGGGCGTCGCTGCGCATCACAAACGAGCGGGGCGCATCGACCTTGCCGCTGATCTCAGGCGCGGCCGTGCAGGAAAGGGCGGATCCGAGCAACAGGAGGGCGGCTCGTTTCATGCCGCCTTGATTTCGTCCCATGTCTTGGTCCACAACGGCAGCGCGTCCCCGAGGTCGTCGATCGGCGACATCTTCGCGAACACCTCGGCCGGCGGGAACAGCACCTCGTTGGAACGGAAGTCGGCGCCGAGCAACGGATAGGCGGATTTGTTCGGCGCCCGATAGACGATGTAGTCCATGTTCTCCGCGGCGACGTCGGGTTCGGTGAGGAAATTGATGAACGCGTAGGCGAGGTCCACGGATGCGGCGTCCTTGGGAATCACCAGATCGTCGCACGAATACAGCGCGCCCTCTTCGGGAATGCGGATGACGAGATCGCCGTTCTCCTCCGCCACCTGGAACAGGTCGCCGGCATATCCTTGCACCAGATGGAACTCGCCGGAGTCGATGCCCGCCTTGTATTGTTCGTTGTCGAACTTCGCGATGTTCTTCTTCCAGCCGATGGCGACGTCGCGGGCAGCGGCAAGCTGGCCGGGGTCTTTCGAGTTCGGCGGGTGGCCGAGGGAAAGCAACGCGGCGCCGATCACCTCGCGGAAGTCGTCGAGCAGGGTCATCCTTCCCTTGAGGTCGCTGCGGCCGAACATCCGGTAGCTGGGCTCCGGATTGGCCACCTTGCTTTTCAGCCATGCGATGCAGGTGGGCGCCATCATGTAGGGGACCGAATATTTCATCTCCGGATCGAGCGACTGTTTCAGATAGTCCGGATCGACATGAGTTAGATTGGGGATCTTCGAGTGGTCGAGCGGCTGGATACGCTCCTCGCGGGCGAGGGTTTTCACCATGTAGGAGGTGGGAACGAGCACATCGTAGCCGGAGGCTCCGGCGGAGAGCTTGGCATACATCGACTCGTTGGAATCGAAGGTATCGAGCACCAGCTTGCATCCGTTTTCCTTCTCGAAACGACTGGCGAGCTCCGGTGCGAGATAGTCCACCCATGTGTAAACCCTCAGGGTCTTGCCGGGATTGCTTTTGCACGACGGGAGAGCGGCTCCGGCGAGGGCGGCCGACGATGTGGCGAGGAAATGGCGGCGTTTCATGATCAACGGATCCCAAACCAGCACGAATCCGCGGTCTTGCCCATGCTATTTTCGCTAGATGGCCGGCTGGTCAATCATCCTCCTCAAGCCAGTCGTCGAGGCGCTCGCGAAGTTCGCCGAGGGGTTCGTGATATCGCTCGAGCGATGGGTCGGCCAACCAGCGGGCGACCATTTCCCGGGCCTCTCGATCCCCCTCCCGCATCTCCTCGCGGCGGAACGGCGCGGGCGTGCGGCCGTAGAGACGGTATCCCGTCGTCGCGCTGCGCAGCGGAAAGGTTTTCAGGAACACCTCGATCTCCTCGGGCGTGGACGAGGGGTTTTTCAGGAACGTCTCGACCGCTGCGGCTTGCTCCGGGTCCACCGGGTCGGCACGGGCGATCAACGAACCTCGGTCGGAAGGATCGAGTCCGTCGAGCACCGGGAAAACCGCGCCCGGATTCTCGGCGGCGAGTTCATGCAGAGCCATCGAGCGGAGGGCGGCGTTGCCGTCCCAAGACGCGAGGCTCTCCGCCGCTTCGGGACTGCCGAGGAAACGCGCGAGGTCGAAGGCTTCCGCGAATCCGGGCGATCCGGCCCAGGCATCCTCGCCGAGCATTCGCTCGAAACGGGTGAGCAACTCGCCATCCGACGCCCGTCCGAGCCCTTCGCGAGTCAGCGAGCGGAGGGCGACGGCGTATTCATCCGCCGAGCCGGTGGTATCGAGCACGTGGCGGGCGATCTCCGCCGCCATCTCGGGGTCCGAGCGGGCGAGCACGTCGAGCAGGAACACGCGAAGCGTGGGCCACGAATTCAACATCCCGTGCCGGCCCACCTCAAAGGGAAGTCCGGTGGCGCGGTCCTCGCCGGAGTCCAAGGCCCTGCCGACCGCTTTCGAGAGCACGATGAAATCCGCTTCCAACCAGCGGCTGCGGACTTCCATGAGCCGCTCGCGGGTTTCCTCGGCCGAGGGCGTGGGATCGCCGTCCAGCCATGCGAGCAGATCGCTCCATTCGCGGTCGATCAACACCACGGCGGATGCCTCCATTCGCCCGCGGCTTGCAGCGTCATCCGGATCGGAACGGCGGGTGGTCGCGGGAGGCGGAGTTCCGCTGACTCTTTCACCAACCGCATTTCGTTCTTCGCGAAACGCATGCCGGACACCAAGCACGGCTGCGAGCACCAACAATGCGACCGCGCACCAGCGGGCGGTCCGGTTCATGGATCGACGGTGCCGCCGTCTCCTGAACCGTCAAACGTCGGGTCCTCGACGCCGATTTCCAGGCGGAACGAGCGCAGCGTGCAGACATCTCCTTTGAGACGATCCTGGACCCGCAGGATCCAGGTTCCGTTCGGATCGACCCCGGCGAACGCCTCGCTGAGGTCCATATCCTTGATGATGAGGTTGTCCTTACCCGCGCCGCCTTCGTTGTGGATGAGCGCCTCGGCGCCATCGGTGCCGGTGAGCATCACCTGCAGGTCACCGCGGTGCTTGGTGCGGATGTCGAGCGACAAGCGGACGATGCTGGTGATCGAATCGCGTTCGAAGGCTTTGACGCCAACGCGGAAGTTCGTCCACTGCGTCGCGCCATCGGGCAGTTTCACGCGTTTGTTGTATGGGAAGAAATAGGAGGTCGCACCGACACCGTTGACGCCGATCGCGTCGCTGGATTTTTTCGAAACGATGGGCTTCACGGCCCGCAGGAGCGAGTTGGTTTCCGAGGTGAAGGGGCACACGACGGTTTCGGAAGGAAGTCCTCCCACGAGCACTCCGGACGCCTTCCAACGTTTCTTCTGCTTGGTCCAAACCGGACCTCCGCTGTTGCCCGGCCCGGTGGTGATGAGCGGCGTGATCAGCGAACCATTCCTGTGACTGCGGTACGGTGTCACCGAGGGCTCCGTCTGGTGCAGGTAGTATCCCTCGATGTTCTTGTCCTTGTATGGATTCTGCGCGGGGTAGCCGGTGATCGTGGACTTCACCTTTGTCGTAAGCGTGTGCCCCCCACGAATGTCGATCGGCGCGGGCCGGCCCTTGACGAGCTTGCGAAATGAGAAGCCGACGACGGTATCGATGCCGAATGCCGCGTTGTTGTTACCCTCTTCGGCAACAATCTTCGCGTAGTCCGCCCAGCGGTAGTAACCGCGGGACCAGAAGCCATCTCGTTTTCCAAGCTGCAGGTCGTTCACAGCGGGCGCCCAGAACGGTGGAGCTCCCCACGATTCGCCGTCATAGACCACGTGCGCGGCGGTGAAAAACGTGCGGCGATTCCACGCGCAGAACCCGCTGCCGCGGGCGTTGGCGGTCTGGACGACACCGTTGTAGCGGCAGGGTGATTTTTCGACCTGTTTGGCTTTTACAGGTTCCGGGAGAATGGTCTTCGGCTTCGCGTCGGCTGGCTGGACGACGAAAAACAAGCCCACTCCCGCGAGGAGAGATGCTTCGAATTTCATGATTCGGGTAATGTAAGGGACAGCGGAATGCCAATACCTGTAAATCAAGGCGATGTCAATCTCGCGCTCTTTGCGGACCCCGGATGCGACCTTGCGGAGAGGCCGCTCCGGGCTAGCATTCGGCCCGTGAGTCGCAGGTCGAGAAAACGGCGCGGGGGATCGCGTCCGGCATGGCAGGGCAAGCTGGCCCTCGGCTTCGTCTTGTTTTTGATCGTCGCCGCTGCGGGTCTGTTCCTTGCGGTTCGGGCCTATCTGCACAGCGACGGTTTCCGGAGTTTTCTCTCCGCCAAGGTTGGTGAGGTTGCCAGGGTGGACGGCTCGTTTTCCCCCTTCCAATGGGACGGGCTGGCGGTCCGCTCGAAGGAATACCGGGCCACAGGCGGGGAAATGATCCGCTCGCTGGGCATCGACGACCTGCGCACCGAAGTCGGACTCGGCGGCCTGAAACGCGGCGTCTGGGAGGTCCGCGAGACCTCCGCCCGGAGGGTGGAGATCGAGATCGATGGCCGCGGCCGGGATGAAACGAAAGTCTCTCCGGCCGACTCCGACCCCTCCGAAGAGGCCCGGAAATCCGTTCCCGGCTGGCTGCCGACCAAAGTCGAGGTGATGGGGCTCCGGATCGGGGAGATCTCGTTCCGCGCCTTGCTCGACGGGGGAACAATCGCCGCCGACGGCATGCGCCTCACCTGCGAGCCGACCCGCGGCGGAGGTGGCTACGACGTCACGATGAGCGGAGGGACCGCGCACGCGCCCTACCGGATGTTGCCGGAACTCCGCCTCGACAAGGCCCGCTTCCGCTACGAGGAAGGCCGCATTTTCCTCAATCACCTCTCTGCCGACGCATGGAGCGACGCCCACCTCGAGCTTTCCGGCGAAGCCGACCGGACGACCCGCCTCTATTCGCTGGACGGCGGGATCTCGAACGTCAAATGCGAGGAGGCTTTCGACGAAACTTGGTCCCGGCGCGCTTCCGGCATCATGGAATCCAGCTTGTCCCTCGACAACACGTCCGGGAAACCCGTCGCCAGCGGCCACGCCGAGCTGCATCGCGGGGTCCTCACCGCACTGCCCGTTCTCGACACCCTCGCCGCCTACGCGGACACCCGTCGTTTCCGCACCATCAACCTCAACGAGGCGAGCACCGACTGGAGCTGGGAGCGCGGATTTCTGAGCTTCCGCAACATCCGCCTCGGCAGCGAGGCGCTGCTCCAGCTCGATGGCTCGCTCGACATCCGCGACGGAAATCTCGACGGCCGTTTCCTGCTCGGCATCGCCCCCGGGGTGCTCTCTTCCATCCCAGGCGCGGAAACCGACGTTTTCCTGCCCGGCGAGCGCGGCCTGCTTTGGACCCCGCTCCACATCACCGGAACCCTCGACAACCCCGAAGAAGACCTCACCGACCGGCTCATCGATGCCGCCGGCATGCGGATGTTCGAAATCGTGCCCCAAACCGGCGAGAAGGTGCTCCGTTTCAGCCGCGCGGTGCTGGAAGAACACGTCCCCGACGCCATGGACAAGGCGCTCGACAAAAGCGGCGAAATCATCCGCGACGGCGGGGAGATCATCCGCGGCGCCCAGGGTGTGCTCGATGACATCCTGCGAACCCCCTCCCCAAGGTGACCAATCCGTCACATCTGCCCGTTTGCGGACACTCTTGCGAAAACCCGATACTTGTTGTTGTGTTTACGGAGTGTTGGCACGTCGCTTGCAACCGATTCCGCCGTCCCGACATTTCGAAATCGTGAACGCCATCCCCCACAGACTCCGCCGATCGCATCGACGCGCGTTCACCCTCATCGAGATGCTCGTCGTCATCACGATCGTCGCCGCCCTGCTGCTCGCGGGCGTCGCCCTCTTGCGCGGAACCGGCCCGCAGGCGCGAAAATCCGCGAACGACCTCATCTATGCGATGATCGACCAAGCGCGCACCACCGCGATCACCAGCCGGTCCGACGTGATCCTCGCCATCGCCGAACCCGGCGACCTGCCATCCGGTGATCAGCGCTGCCGGCTCGGAATCTTCAAGGTGACCGAATGGCCGGACTCCGGCGACATCAGCGCCACCCTGCTCAGCCGCTGGAAAACGCTCGAAATCGGCGTCGCCCTGCTCCCTGGTGACGTCGACGGAATACCGAATCCGCTCGACGGCGGAGAACTGGACATCGAATTCGGCTCCACCAAACAGAGCGTCACCGTCCACGCACTGGTTTTCAACCCGCGCGGACGGCTCCGTTTCCCCGAAGGCTCCAGCCCCGTGGCGCTGCGCCTCGCCGAAGGGACCTACCGAAACGGCGTGGCCGTGCCCTATCGCGGGGCCACCGACGGCGGAGTCATCGAAAACCGCATCAAGATCGGGCGCGTCAGTGCGCGCCCCTACCGCTTCGACGGATGAAAATCCCCCTGCCCTCTCCCACGCGCCGGAGTGGCGCGACCCTTGTCGAGGCGGTCATCGCCGTCGGCGTGCTCGCCGTGGCCATCCCGCTGGTCTTCGGCACTTTCGTCGAATCCGGCAAGGTCGGCATGTCCGCCGAGGCGGAAACCCGCTCGAACTGGATCGTCCCCGCCTGCCTTGCCGAGATCGACGCCTCGCGCGCTGGAAAACCGGCGTATTTCTCCGCCACCTCAAGCGGCCAGCCGTTCCCCGACGGCAACGACTTGTGGGCCATCGGTTTCACCGCGGAAGGGCGCGCCGTAGGCAAGGTGGGCAAGTCCGACTACGAAAAAGGGACCCGGGGCTCGACCACCAACCCGGTCCGCTACATCGCCACGCTTTCCGCAGAGCCTGAATCCGAGCCGGCCGCACCCGGCGGTCCGCTCCTGATGCGCACCACCATCGCCGTCGAATACCCCGCCGCGGCACCCGCCGAAAAACGCGAACGCATCGAGTTCCACACCCGGATCCCATGAAACGGCGCGCCCACACTCACCCGGGATTCACTTTGATGGAACTCATGACCTCCATGGTCATCGGCTCCATCATCCTCCTGCTCGCCGCATCCATGCTCGGCGGCTCCGGCGACAGCTACGAGCAGATCGGTGGAAACGTCGCGGCCGAACGCGAGGCCCGCGCGCTGCTCCACCAACTCGGCGCGGATTTCTCGACCGCCGTGTTCCATGCGGATCAAGAACTCGACGAATCCTCCGACTCCTGGCCCGCAGACCGCATCGGATTTCTCTGCCTCCAGCCCGACGACGCCCAGACCGACGACGGCCGCATCGGCGACCTCTGCGCCGTCAGCTACTACATCAAGGACCTCACCATCGGCGGTAAAACCGAGCGCTGCCTCATGCGTGGATTCCGTGAGAGTGCCGACACCTTCAAAGCCCTTGCCGACGGCCAGACCGCCTCGTTGTTCGCGCCACGCTCCAACATCGACGAACCGCTCGCCTTCGGTGTCATCTCCTTCAAACTCAAACCGATGATGCGCGATTCCGCCGGCCAGTGGACCGACTGGGTGAAAAACGACAGCACCGGTCCCGAAGCTTTCGACGTCCGCCTCATCGTCGCCCGCCGCGACCTCGCCGGGAAACTCAAGACCCCCGGCGATTGGGACGGCGGAGGCAAGACCCGGGAACTTCTCGGCCAGCCCGACGAAGCCGACCGCAACGAAAACCTGGAAGTCTATTCCACCCTCATCCGTTTTGGAAACCATGCGAACCCCTGAAAGCCGCCGCCACCCGCATGTCGCGGCGGCGGGATTCGCGCTCCCGACCGTGCTGCTTGTCGTCGGCGCCCTGCTGATCCTCGCCGTTGGCATCCTCATCGTCACCGGGGTCGAGCGCAGCACCGCGCGCTCCTTCGTCGATCTCAAGAAAGCGGAACTCGCAGCCCGTGCCGCCGTCGAGGAGGTCGAAGCCGTGCTCCTCCGCGACGCCGCCAACGACGACTACATTGTCTTCGGCTCCGCGCGCGCAGACGACACGAACAATCCCCTGCCCGCCGCCAACCAGCTCTTTCTCGCCCGCGGCAAGGGCGCGGGTTCCTCCTACAGCTACAAATACACCCCGCTGTTCTCGTCCTCTTCCCTGCCGCCCGAAACCACGGGACTGCAGACACCCACACCGGACGCCTCGGTCGGGTCCGACTACATCGAATTCTCCCCGCTGCCGACCATGGAGCCGGTGCGCACCGCATGGGTTCCCGTGAGGGATGGAAAGGACAAGGTCGTAGCCCGCTACGCCTACTATGTCGAAGACCTGCAGGGCCGCATCGATGCCAAACACGCCGGCAACGAACGGGGTCCCTCGTCCAGCCACGCCCGCACCGAATGGCCCTTCCCCGCTCCCGGCATCAACCCGATTCCCGACGAAGGTACCGTCCACGACGAGATCGCCCTCTGGGCCGTCGATCCCGCCGCCACCGAGAGCAACCAGGGCTCCCTCGCCAAGAACCTCGTCAAAAACCGCGGCCTGCTCATGACGCCCGGTTCCGTGCTCGCCGCCGCGGGTTTCTCCCCGCCACTCACCCGGGACAACACCGGCCTCCTCATCGATCCCGCGGCCGCCGCCGCCGAGGCGTCACTCTCCGCAGTACGGCAGGAATCGTACTTGGAACAACCGGTCATCCCGTTCGCGCGCGGCATCGACCCCTCCGTCGCCGGCCAGCCGAAACTCAACCTCAACCGCCTGCTCACCGACAACCGCTCCGCCGCCGTCGATGAGATGGCATCCCTCATCGACGAAGCCCTCCCCGACTTCGTCAACCGCAAGGGCGGCTTCCCCGACGACTACCTCAAAACCCTCGCCGCCAACGCCCTCGACTACGCCGACAAGGACAATGAACCCACCATCGCCAACGGCGTCCGCGGCCTCGACGCCTACCCGCTCGTCTCGGAGTTCCTGATGACCTTCAAGTGGGCGAGTGTGAAAACCCAACGCGGCCGCAAGATCGTCGAGCTCCGCGCCACCACCTACGTCGAACTCTGGAACATGAGCGACAGGGATGTTTCCGGCCAGGCCGAAGTGACGTACGAATGCGCCTACACCTTCCCGCTCGGGGCCAACCCGGAGGTCAGTCTCGCCGACCTCGACGAGGCCACCCACGACCTTGAGAAAAAAGACGGTTTCTGGTGGCACAAACCCGTCGAGGTTTCGCTCAAACCGAACGAATACCTGATCGTGAACTGCGGCACCGTGGTTTACAACATCGACGCGGGCAGCTCCGCGGTCTGGGTCCCGAGTCCACTCGTTCTCGAAGGCGAGACCTACGGATCCTCCGGCTCCGGCTACCGTCTGAGGTGGAACGAAGTCCTCGTCGATCAATCGCGCGGCGGCATTCATCGGAACAACAGCAGCCTCAACTATCCGACCAACACCGCCAACCAACCCGGCCAGCGCACCCGCTGCACGATTCCCTGCCACTCGCACACCCGCAACGGGTCCTTCCGCAACAACATGGGCGACCCCCGCATGGCCTACTACAACGAGTGCCCGCAGGATGCGAACGCCTATCCGGACAACTACAGCCCCAACCGCCGCAACATCCGCTGGGGCACGATCTACTCGAAAGACGGCTCCACGAAACCGAAGGTCTACGGGCGTGTGATGCCGTCCGAATGGCCGGATGGAGGTCACAATTCACCCTACGAGACGAATTCCTTCTACACCACCGACGAGCGCATTGTCCCCGATGATCCGCGCTTCATGCCATCCGGCTCTTCCGTGCTCCGCAACCCGGATCCGAAACTCGCCCCGATGAGGCTCTCGAACTCCGGACTTTTCTTCAGCGCCACGGAACTCGGCCGTGTGTATGACCCCGTCATGTGGGAGGTTTCCATGCCAAGCTCGGTCAACGGACCCTGGGGCGAAATCCTGCCGGGCACCAAGGCGAGCAGCGACTTCGGAGGAGGAAACACCCTGCGCATCGGCCGCCCCGAGCACCCCGCGTTCCGCCTCGAATCAAATCCCGGCAAGGAAGCATGGCGATTGCTCGATCTGTTCCACGCCGGTCAACCGCTCTCGGAAGATTCCGACGAAATCGAAGGCGATCTTGTCCGCATCGACGGCCATGTGAACATAAACACCGCCTCCCGTGACGCGCTTCGCGCGCTCGCCATCGGCGCGCTTAAGATGGATCCCGCCATCGAATACCGCACCAGCGACAACCACAACACCTCCAATCTCATGGCCCCGTCCGTATCCGAATACGAGGCGTCCGATACCCAGATCGTGAACGAGGCCAATGTCATCGCGGACGCCATCATCGCCACCCGCGCGGTCACGCCCTTCGCCAGCCCTTCCGAAATCGCCTCGGTGATGTGGAATGGCGAGCCGGCATTCGGAAACCTCAAGCTTGTCACCGACCGGCAGAAGATCCAGCGCAGCGACTCCGCCTCCGAGGAAATGTTCGGCAGGGTCTACGAATCATCCACCGTGCGCTCGCGCAATTTCCGCGTCTGGGTCGTCGCGCAGGCGGTCGCTCCCACCACGACGGGCAATACGAATCCGAAAGTCCTCGCCGAGGTCCGGCGCGCCTTCACGGTTTTCAACGATCCAGGCGAACGCGCAAACGACGGCTCCATCGACTCTACCAAAGCCCGCCTCGTCACCATCCATGAGAACGATTTCTAACATCCTTACCGCGGTCGCGTTGTCCGCCATCGCCATCCTGCCACCGGCCATCGCTCAGGAGGAGGGTCCGCCCCAGGTGTGTTTCGTGCGCATCGTCAACGCGGTGGCCGCCGGCGAGGGCAACACCCGTTTCGAAATCGATGGCGAGGACATCTTTCCCAAGGGCTACAAGCTCGGCCAGCGCACCGGCGGTTTCGGGCTCAAGGCCGGCAGCCATTCCATCAAGATCCTCAAAGACGGCGTCGAACCCGGCACCACCAAGGTGGACCTCAAGACGGGCGAAACGATGTCGCTAATCGGATTCGCTGAAAAACTCCCCCCCAAGAAGGGCGAGGAGGACAAGCCCCCCGTCTTCACCACCCGCATCCTGCGCCTCAAGCAAAGCGATCCGGAACGCGGATACCGCATGACCATCGTTTCGGTCAGCAGCAAGGACCAGGTCGAGGTCCAGGCAGCCATCCAAGGCAAGGGCAGCGTGGAAAAGGCCTTCGCCAAACGTCTCGCCACCACATCCGTCGACCTCGGCCGCTCCCGCGGCGAAGTGCTCGTGAAGGTGGGTGACGAGATCGTGACCACCCTTTCGCCGGAAGACCCGGGAAACTACGTCGTCGTGCTCTACGACGATCCCGACGGCAACGTGAAGGCGATTTCCTTCTTCGATCCGAAGTTCGTCATCGCCGGTTGAGCGCCGGAATTTGATCGCGGAAACGCAGGAGGGCGTGTTAGAAGCCAGCCCATGCGCCGGCTCCGCAACGACCTGCCCTACACATTCCGCCCGCCCGTCCGCAATTCGTGGGTCCGGCCGCTCGGACATGCTGTGAACCAGCATGTCCACCTGCGGCGGAAATACCAGATCGCGCACATCCGCGACGAGGGTTTCGATGTGGTCCGGAAGCTTGTGGAGGCCGAGCACGCCGTGCTTCTCGCGCCGAACCACTCGGACCACGCCGATCCCCACGTGCTGCTGGAAATCGGCCGCCGCCATGACTTGCAGCCGTTTTTCATGGGTGCCCGCGAGATCTTCGAGGTGAGCCCCGTGGCCGGTTGGTCGCTCCAGCAGATGGGGGTTTTCTCCGTTGATCGCGACGGCCCCGATCTCTCCGCCGTGAAGATGGCGATGCAGATCCTCGACGCCGGCGAGGAACCGCTCGTCATGTTTCCCGAAGGCGAGATCTATCACCATCATCGCCGGCTCGATCCGCTCAATGAAGGCGTCGCGTCGATCCTGCTCAAGGTCGCCGCGAAGCTCGCGCCGCCGCGCAAGGCATATCTCGTTCCGGTCGCCCTGCGCTTCTTTCACGACCCCTCGGTGGAAACCACCTTCCGCGACCGCCTCTCCAAACTCGAAGACCGCATCGGCTGGATTCCCAAGCCGAACATGCCCACCGACGACCGCATCCGCCGCCTGGCGACCGGCGTGCTCGCCCTCAAGGAAACCGAAGCCCTCGGCCGCGCCAACAGCGGAGACATCCACCAACGCCTCACCCGGCTCTGCGAGGACGCACTCGACGAAGTCGAAACCCGCTACCCCAAGGATGCCAAGGCCACCACGCCTCCCGAGCGTGTCCGCGCCCTGAGATACCGCATCCGCCGCCGCCTGCTCGACACCGCCAACCCGCCCGCCCGCGCCGAACGCGACGCCCTGCTCGACGATCTGGATCTCGTCTTCACCGCCCTCCAGGCCCACAGTTACATCGGCGACTACCTCACCGCCGACAACACCCTCGACCGCCGCGCCGAGACCCTCATGAAACTGGAGGAAGACCTCTTCGGTTTCCCGAACTACCCCGTGCCACGCCGCACCGAAGTCACCGCCGGAGAACCGATCCCCGTCAGCGACCTCATCACCGACGGCAGCCTGCCTCCCAAGGGAGGGGCTATCGAGCTCACCACCATCCTCGAGACCAAGCTCAGCTCCCTCATCGCCTGATTTCCCTCACGCGTTCTTATCGAAGCTCTCGACGCCTTCCGGCACCCTCGCGCCCATCACCGATCACGCCCCGGACCTCACCCAAACACGGAGCAAATCATCGATGCGGCCGCACTGGAAATTTGCTAGCAGATCGGCGGGTTTTGCGGAATGATCCCGGGCCGGGGCGGCAGACGGAACGACAGCCGGACGTTCTCCGCAAGCCGGCGAATCCCCATACATCCGCCCGAAACCGTGAAAGCGAAATCCGAACTCATTCTCTACCACTGCCTGTGGATGGCGGAAAAGGTGATGCATCCCACGTGGCGCACGCTGGACGAATCCTTCGAAGGCTGGGCCTACCAGGCCGGTTTCCTCCGCCAGGTCCGCACACTCAAGTCGAAGGGCTGGCTGGAAACCCGGCAGGATCCAGATACGACCGAGCGCGTCTTCCGCCTCACCCACAACGGTCTGCTGCGGGCCATCGGCGGTGTGCATCCACCCGAACAATGGGACCGCGGCTGGGACGGCAAGTGGCGGATGATCTTGTTCGATCTGCCGGAAACGCAGCGCTCGTTGAGAAACGAATTCCGCAAGATGCTCCATAGCTCCCGGTTCGGCGGACTCCAGGGCAGCGTCTGGATTTCCCCGGACCCGCTCGGTGAACTGCGGGACCGGCTTAAGGACAGCCTGCCCGCTTGTTCCGTGATGACGATGTTCGAGGGCACGCCCTGCGGAGGCGAGACTCCGGCCGATGTCGTCGCCACCACTTGGGATTTCACCCGGATCGGCGAGGCATACGATCTCCACCAGGACCACCTGCTCGCCCTTCGCGACCACGCCGCGCAGATGGATGGGGAAACCCTTCTCCACTGGGGCGCCACCGAGCGCAAACTCTGGGCCGACTGCCTCGAGGCCGACCCCCTCCTTCCCCGCGAACTCTGGCCCGACAACTACCATGGCGAGGAATCCTGGAACGCCCGCCACGAAGCCCTCCGCCTCGCCGGCAAACGCGCGCAGGATTTGTTAGCGAATTCCTGATGCGGCCGCATCGATGATCCGGGCTTCACTCGTTGTTCGGCGGACTGGTTTGAGGAGCGGGCTTGGTGGGGAAAGGGACGAGCGCGGACGAGTCGCCGATCCAAGCGCCGAAATAGGGCCACTCCGCCTTGTCACGCCAAAGAAAAACGAAAAAAGGACGGTCAAAGACGAAACGGCGGGGCGTGACCTCATCAACGCCCCATCCGGAGGACAACAGCGCAGCACCCTCCACTTTCGCTCCTCTTTGGTCCATACGGAAGGTCATGAACTGCTTCGCTTTCCGGACCTCGACCGGTTCATCGATTCCTGGGTGCGTCCGCCGGCCGGCAAGTCTTGAGGTGAAATCCTGATTCGATTCGATCGTCACGAAGGGAACCGCCAACGTATCGACTTCCGCAAGACGGTTGTTCTCCGTCTTTCCGGCGGATTGACCGCCTCCGGCCTCCGGAAGCTTGCGAAGATTTCGCAGCGTCTCGCAAGCATCGTGAAACGAAGAGGGTTTCCGGGGAAGATGCAGCAGGACTTTCTCACCGGGCTGTTTCGTAGAATCGAATTCGTGTAGGAATCCCGTGACCACCGTAGGACTTCCACCGAATCGATGTAGTCCAAACACTTTTCCCTCATCACACCGAAATAGAGAAATCCCTTGTCCGGAGGTGACCCATCGAAACCCATTGGCGTCCGATCGTAGTGTGGAAACGGACGCGCGAAATCGAGATTCCGGTTCAGCACCGAGACCGCAAGAACCGCCTGACGGTCCTCCTCCACTTCAAGCCAGTCGGCGGGAATCCGAGGAAGCATGTCACGAGCCTCCTTGCCAACCCGATCCACAAACCCGCGGGTGGCGATATCCGCCCACGTCTTGAATCCATTGCGAGGCATGACACTTCGCGCGTCCCATTGAAACGAGTCGAGCTTTGTCATAAGCGCGTTCGGTGGCTCTACTTTTGACGCAGTGCCTCCGAACCGGACGTTCATACCATCCCACGTCGATTGAAAAAGCGGCGTCCAAACAGCCGTGCCGCCGGGCTTGATGGGGTCTTCCGGATGTGCGGCTGCGGAAACCATCGTGTCCGCCATTGCTGGAGCGATGAGCGCACAAAACGCGAGAAACACGGACTTCAACGTCGTTTTCATCGCTCCATCGAATAAATGAAAGCGGCGTCCGCGGCAAGGGTGTCGAACGGAGTTTCGCCAGAAGCACCGACGTTGCAGTTGGCTTGGCTCACGCTCCGAAGTCCGGCCATTCTTCGGTTTGGCGGCCTTCGTTTTTCATGAAGTCGGCGATGAGTTCCTCGTCGGTCATTTCCGGACGCATTCCGCAACGCAGCAACTCGAACACCCACTTTTCATACACATCGAGCGTCACCTGGGGCGGCGGCGGGTGACCGGAGAAGTCGGGGAGATCGAGATCGATGACATTCATGACGAGTGGTTTACTTGTTCGTAGGCGCCGGGTCCTGCATAGCGTTCGCAGAGGGTTTTGAACTCCTCATCTGGGATCCGGGTGTGACCATACTTCAGGAGAAACCGGATATCGAGCAGATCCTTGTGCGCCCGTTCCTCATCGTCCTTCAATGCAAAGAGTTTCATCGCGAGCAGGGAACGGAAGTTGATCGTGGGAACCGGCGGTTTTGGCGTCCCGTCGCCGTCCGGTTCAGCCATTTTCCCAAACGAGACATCATCGACCCAGATGAGATCGACGTATGGGAAAGCGGGGTGCCTTCGGTTCTTGAAGCGGGACGCCATTCCCTCGGTCGTCTTCGAAAAACCGAGATTGTCCATGAGAGCGATCGCCGCTGCCTCGTGCGAACGTGGACAGACCCAGTCCACATCGAGAGTCAGGCGGGAGTATCCATGGTGGCAAACCGCCCAGCCGCCGGCGAGGAGCAGCGGGATGCCTTCGCGCGCGAAGCGGTCGTGGAGCGAATGGGCGAAGTCGGGGATCATGGCGAATGAGGCGGACCGCGCCAGCATCTACAGCAGCTTCGCCCGGAGCAGTTCGGTGACCTGCTTGGGGTTCGGCTTGGTGGCGGCGGATTTCATGACCTGGCCGGTGAGGAAGTTGAGGAGTTTTTCGTTGCCGCCTTTGACGGCCTCGACTTCGGACGGGTTGTTGGCGATGGCGGCGTCGACGAGAGCTTCGAGTTCGCCGGCGTCGGCTTTCTTGAAACCGAGGCCATCGGCGATGGCGGCGGGTTCCTTGTCCGGATTCTGATAGAGGACAGCGAAGACCTCGTTGGCCTGGTTGGAGGCGAGGGTGCCGTCTTCGACAAGCGAAAGGAGCGCGCGGAGTTTGCCGGGCTCCACCGGACAGGCGTCGATGGTGACACCTTCTTCGTTCAGTTTGCCGAGCAGGTTGTTGATGATGAAATTGGCGACCTTCTTGGCGGGGATCGACTTGTCGAGGGCGGCTTCGAAGTAGGTGGCCAGGTGGCGGTCGGACGAGAGCACGGACGCGTCGTAGGCGGTGACTTCGAAGTCGCGTTCGAAACGCGCGGCGAGTTCGTGCGGCAGTTCGGGAACAAGCGGGCGGATCTCCTCCAACAGCAGCGCGGTCTCGATGGGAAGCAGGTCGGGGCAGGTGAAATAGCGGTAGTCGTGCGCGTCCTCCTTGGTGCGCATGAGCTGGGTCTCGCCACGGTCATCGTCCCAACGGCGGGTGGACTGGATCTGCGGGATCCCGCGATCCATATCTTCGGACTGGCGGGCGATCTCGAAGTGGATGGCGCGGCGGATGGCGGAGATGGAGTTGAGGTTCTTCAGCTCGACCTTGGGGCCGAGCGGATCGCTTTCGTTTTTGCGGAGCGAGATGTTCACGTCGCAGCGGAGCTGGCCTTTCTCCATATCGGCATCCGAGACGTCGCCCTGCTGGAGAATCATCTGGAGCGAGCGGAGATAGGCGAAGGCCTCCTCGGCGGAGTCGATGTCCGGCTCGGAGACGATCTCCATGAGCGGCGTGCCCGCGCGGTTGAAATCGATGAGCGACGAGTTTCCGAGATGGGTGGACTTGGCGACATCCTCCTCGAGGTGGATGCGGTTGAGGCGGACCTTCTTGCCGGGTTTGGCGATGTTCTTGCGGTGGTCCGTGGGGTAGCAGTGGTCGTAGAGAGGAACCTCGCCGCCGATGCAGAGCGGCAGGTCCATCTGCGTCGTCTGATAGTTCTTCGGCATGTCCGGATAGAAGTAGTTCTTGCGATCCCACTTCGAGATTTCCGGCGAGGAACAATCGATCATCAGTCCGGTGAGCAGGGTCTTCTCGATGGCGCGGCGGTTGAGCACGGGCAGCGCGCCGGGCAGTCCGAGGCAGACCGGGCAGGTGTGGGTGTTGGGTTCGTCACCGAAAGAGGTTTCGCAGGCGCAGAACATCTTGGTGTTGGTTTTCACCTGCGCGTGGACTTCAAGGCCGATGGTGACGAGATAGGACATGGTTGGTGGATGCTGGAAAGCTGGGATTCAGAGGTGGAGGTCCTTGAGAAGGGAGCGGACGCGGGGGTCTTCGAGGGTCTTGGTGAGGAGCGGGTGCCGGAGGAGCGTACCGTATTTGCCGTCGCGGGCAAGCTGTTGGAGTTCGGGATCGTCGACGATGATGGCGCGCGGGATCGGCTCGCCGGTTTTCGGATCGATGACGGGCTCGAGCGGCGAGTCCGCCCGCGCGGTGACGATCTTGGCGAGGGTGAGGCGGGACGGATCGGCCATGGGATCGAGGACGGCGAGCCAGGATTCGGGCAGCGCACCTTCGATGGCGGTCTTGAGCCGCTCGGAGAATTTGGCGGGGGTCGCGCCGCCGATGCCGAGGGATTTTTCGGCGAATGCGTGGATCTCGGCGACGGCTCCGGAATGGTGGATGAAGGTGGCGCCGACGAGCCAGAGAAGCGAGGCGGGGACGAGCGCGAGGGCCAGGCCGAGAGCGGCCCGCGCGACGGGTGAGGATCGTTTCGGCTCCTCCGGCTCCTCTTTTTTGCCGAACGGGCGGACGAGGGTGGAAACCAGTTTCCGAATGAGAAACCAGGAAACGAGAAAGGCCGCCACCGGGAGACCGGTGGTGAAAGCGGTGATCGAGCGGCCGAACCAATCGTGAGACCACGCGGGAGCCGCCTGCCAGACACGGAACGCGATCCACGCGCTGACGGCGAGCACGATGGTGCCGACCAGCACGCGCGTCATGCCGCGCAGCACGACGAACGCGGCGCAGACGGCGAAGATGACGAGCGCCGCGGTGCCAAGGCTGATCTGCGGGATGGATTCCGGGGACACGGTGGGACTGCGGCTCAGGGAGCCGGAGGTTTCGAGCGTTTGATCTGCAGCCAGGTGAGGATGGAAACCGCGAGGACGCCTCCGAGAAGGATGACCCACTTGGGAACGGAGGGGCCGGTACGAAGGTCATCGTATTTCCCGGCGGAGGGCGCGGACGGTTTCTCATCCGCTGGCGCGGCGGCGCGATCCGGCGGCACAAGATCGGCGGCGGTGAGCTGCGGCTTGCCGACCTCGGAACGCAGGGCGGCGACCTCGGCCGCGGTGACGGGTGGGGCGGAGTTTCCGAACGAGTTGCGGATGTAGGTGAGCACGGCGGCGATCTGCTGGTCGTTCTGATAGGCGAGCGCGGCCATGCCCGCGGGGAAATCGTAGGTGGTTCCTTTCACTTCGATCGGGCCGCGCAGGCCGCGGAGCTGGATGCGAATGAGGTTTTCCGCGGGACCGACGACCCACTCGGAGCCGGCGAGCGGCGGTCCGGCCGCGGTCCCCTCGCCGTTCTGGCCGTGGCATGCGGCGCAGACGATGAACTGGGTCTTGCCGGACTTCATGTCGGCGGGATCCACGCCTGCGGGGGCGGCGCCAGCGGTGGGCTCGGATTCGAGAAGCGAGTCGGGATCGACCACAACCGGCTCGCGGGCGGGCCCGGTGGCTTCAGGCGCCTCGTCGAGGGTCGCGAGGTAGGCGACGAGGTCACGCAGTTCCGAGCGGCTGAGGATTTCCGCCATGGAAGGCATCGGCGAGGTGGGTTTGGTGACCGATTTGACATCCGGGCGCCGGATGCGGAGAAGCTTGCCATCCGACTCGACATCGATGTGGTCGTCCGTGGAGGAAACCAGGTTGCCACCAAGGGACGCACCGTTTGCCAACTCGATGACGACCGCGCCAAAGCCGGGTGCGATCGCCTTGTTCGGCAGAACCATTGACTCAAGAAGCGAGCGACGGTCCTTGTGACGTCTGGCGACTCCGGCGAGGTCAGGTGCGGTGGCGCCGCCGAGATCGTGACCGCCGCCAACCTTGTGGCAGCGCATGCACTCGGCCGCGGGATGGGTGGTGAACAAGGCCTTGCCGTTTTCCGCGTCGCCGCCTTGGAGCGAGACGTTCCATGCGGCGAGCGGGTCGTCGAGCGAGTCGATGCGTTTCCCATACGCTTTAAGCGCCTTGGCGACCTCATCCGATTCGCGACTGGACGCGGCACCAAGCAACTCGATGGCCCACGGCGCGATGCCTTCCGCCTCGGTGAGTTTCTCCACGCCGGCGGCGATGATCCGGTCGGCTTCCGGCCCCTCGATGCGGGCGACCAGCGGCCAGACACGTTGCGCGAGCTCGGGACGCGACGGATCGAGCGCTTCCTTCAACGGAGCGAGCGCGCGTTGTGGGGAAATCCGGACGAGCGCTTCGAGGGCGGCGGCGGTGACTTCGTCCGGGGTGTCGCGGGTGAGCGTGTCGAGCAAGCCGGGCAGATCGTCGGGTTTCCTCTTCACGAGGATCTCGAGCGCCTTGGCGCGGACCTCCGCGGACGCGTCCTTGTCGCTCACAAAATCGCGGAGCCGATCCTCTCCGAGTTCGTCCGAGGAAACCTGGTAGCGATCCACGGCTTCGAGCGTCGCGGCCAGAACGGGGCCATCCCGGGCCAACAGTTTGGGCAAACGTCCGCGGATGAGTTCCGCCATCCATGGTGTGTCACGTTTCTCCATCGGCCGCCAGTGGCCGGTGAATTGATCGACAGGAAACGGCTCGGCCCACCCGGCGATCAACCGGAGCGCCTCGACACGGAGCGCGACCGGACGTTTCTTACCCGTCGCGAAATCGAGAACACGCTTCGCGTTTTCCTCATCTCCGATGAAAAACGAGTTGTGGAGCAGGCGCCGGAGCATCATCGGCGACCACTCGCGCACGTCGAGGTCGTCCATCCAACGGGCGACGGACTTCCGCTGCGCATCCATTCCGAGGTCACAGACGGCGCGGATGGCTTCGTCGACGACGCGGTCGTCGCGGTCGTTGAGAAACGTGGCGAGCATCGGGTCGCGCATGCGGCGGAGGGCGACCACGGCGGCGATCCGGACGGCGACGGAATCGTATCCCGCGAGCGAACGCAAAGCGTCCGAAGACGGCACGAGGTGCTGCAGCGCGTAGGCGCCGGCATGGCGGAGATAGGGGTCGCGATTGTCGTTTTTCTTCAACATCTCGCAGACCAGTCCGAAAAGCCGCTCGTCCTTCCGTTTGCCCGCGAGAAGCGTCGCGAAAAAGCGCACCCGCGGCGATGCGTCGACGAACAAGGGACCGAGTTGCAAGGGTCCCGGCTCGACCGTGGCATCCAGCAGCGCGCGCAGCGCCTGGCAGCGGATTTCCTCGTCCGGGTCGCTGGTGAGTTCCATCAGCACTTCCTCCGCCTTGCGGCGGTCGGTGATCGACGGGATGTCCCGGAAACCTCCGCCCGGCGATGGGGCCGAGCCGCAGCGCGCGACGATGCCGAGCGCTTGGATGCCGTGGATTCTCACCATGCGCTCCGACGACTTGGTGGCCTCCGTGAGCCGCTTGACGCTCTCCGGCCTGCGGGTCAGCTCGATGTGCGCGCGGATGCGGATGCGGACGTCGGGATGGCGCAGCAGCGTCAGCAACTCGGCCGGCCCGCGTTCGGAGAAACCCTCGCGCATGATCGCCGCGGCGCTGTCCGCCTCCTTGGCGCGCCAGGTGTTTTCACCGGCGTCGATCTCCACGAGGCGTCCGCCGGGGTGCGAGACCCAGCCGCCGCCGAAGTCGGTGACGAACAGCCTCCCGTCCCAGGAAAACTCGGCATCCGTCGCGGCGATTCCGGACACGATCTTGCGCGGCGCGACGAGTTTCATGCCCGCGCCGTCCGGCTCCGTGCCGAAAGACCATATGCCGGAGTTCGCCGCTCCGCCACGGTAGTCGCAGACGAGGAAGCGCCCGGCCTCGGACTGGATGAAACCAACACCCGGATGATAGGTCAGCCCCGACGGACCGGAGGTGAGGTGAGCCACGGGCGGCAGGATGTGAGCAGGTTGGCCGTCGTTCGCGAGTTCCCACATCCGCTCGTCCATCCAGCGGTTCGGCGGCCGGTTTTCCAATCCGATCTGCCGGTGAAACGTATGCATCGCCTGGTGTTCCATTTCCCAACCGGAGTCCCCGCCTTCAACGACATAGACGACACGCGCGGCATCGCCCTGGTCCGAATTGTTATCGACGGTGAACGCGTAGCCGAGCTCGTCGAAGGCGATTTCCTTCGGGTTTCGCAACCCGCGGTGAACGATCTCGAACCCGCTGCCATCCGCCTCGAAACGGAACACGGCGCCTTCGTTCGGGTATTCGAGTTTCTTTCCCTCCGGAGTCGTCACGACGAATCCGCGGTCGCCGATCGTGCCGTAGATCCGTCCGTCGGGACCGAGCGCGAACCCGTTCAGGTCGTGTCCAGACAACGAGATCCGCACGCCGAAACCCTCGACGAGCGTGTTGCGTTCGTCCGCCTTGCCATCGCCATCGGTGTCGCGCAGGGCGAGCAGTTTCGGAATGCAGGCGACAAACACCGTGCCCTCGTACGGCATCACCCCGGCGAGCGTGCCGTCGAGCACGTCATTGAAACCATCGGCGAAAACATTCGACTCATCCGGCGTGCCGTCGCCATCGGTATCCACGAGCAGGCGCAGCAACTCGGATTTCTCCGTCATCCGCTCCAGCGGATACTTGTCCTTCCATTTCTCGTGCAGTGCGCGGCGGTCCGCCGTGCTGCGGGCGGCGAGATCGTCGAGATACCAATACGTGTGCGCGCGGTCATCCTCCACCCCGTGGCCGAAGCGGTGCGTCTCGGCCACGAAGATGCGGCCGTCCTCGTCGAATGCCAGCGCCGTGGGCGACGAAACACCGAGGTGTTTCGGGTCCGCGACCGTCCGCAAGGTCGTCCCCTCCGGCACGCCGACGCCGCCGGCCACCGCGGCGATCGCATCCAGCACACCACCGGCGGCGGCGGGCGCGGATTTCAGCAGGACGAGGGAAACCGGAAGGGCGAGGGCGGAGCGGAGCATCGGCATCGGAAGCAAGGGTCGGCGGCCGGAACTCCGCCCGGATCGCGGGGCCGGCCTTGGCGCGGACTATTCCGCGGCCCCGGGCATCTGCCAACTGCAAAGCCGCGGGCCCCGGACACGGGAAAGCCCGGATCGGCAAGCCGGCCCGGACTTTCCAACAACCCAATACTCCAGAGAAATCTTAGAACTTCCAGATGAGGTCGACGGTGAATCGCTCGTCGAACAAGCTGTCCTCCTCATTGGTGAGAGGGATCTCGTAGGCGGCGCCGATGTCGATGCTGTCGGTGATGCTCGAGCGGAAGCCGAAGGCGGCTGTCACAAGGTCGCGGTTTTGATGGGCGTTCGCAGCGCCGAGGTTGAAGAAGTCGTTTCCTTCGAACTCGACGATGCCCGAAACCCCGGTGAGCCGGCCGCCGTCACCGGCGTCCCACACGTGGAACCAGTTGAGCTCGACGAGCGGGATGAACCACGGGGTCACCTCGTAGCTGACGTGCGTGCTCAGGAACGAACTGGTCGATTGCTCGTTGCTGAAGGGCACCACCGCGCCGACCGCGCCGGCGAACTGCCATTGGTCCATCATCTTGAGGCCGTTGACCATCAGGTTCACCGCGCCCTTGCCTTCGCCTTGGAACACGTCGGTGTTGCCGGTGGGAAGCTCGAAGGTGGCCGTTCCGCTGACCGCCGTTCCGGAGGCGGGATCGTAGATGAACGCATATTTCAGACCGGCGCCGAGGTTGGCCCAGCCGTTGGTGTCGCCCAGGGTGGTGTCGGGGTTCATGTCAACATAGCCATCCTTGGTGGCGACGATTGACAGACGCTCGTTGAGGGCGATTTCGAACTGCAGCGCGTAAACCTGCACGTCACCACCGAGCGGCACTTTGGTGTTGGCCGCGCTGATCTTGTCCGGCAGGCCGTGATAGATGAAAATCGGGTGCACGTTGGTCGTCGGCAGCGCGAGGTCGAACAGCGTCGGGTTGCTGATCGGGCGGCGGGCTTGGGCGAAGGCGTCGCTCGGAGCCGTGGGCGCGGGAGCGGCCATGTCGGAAACGACGGTGCCTGCGGTGGCAAGACCAGCGAGAAGACCAAGGGTGGTGGTGACGATCGGGGCTTTCATAGGTAGGGGTATCGGTGGGTCGTGGTTGGATTGAAGTGCCGTGAGAGTGCCCGCGCGCAAGGGGGCCGACTACTCACCGCCTGCCATCGATTGCGCGTTTCTTGCTGCTTGCGCATGATTTGCCGCGCGGGCCGTCTTTCCTTGCAGGCGGGTTGCCTGCCGTGGCTTGATGACCGCATGAAAACCTACCTCGACCTGATGCGGGACGTGCTGGAGAACGGTGAAACGCGCACCGACCGGACGGGGACGGGCACCCTCTCGCTCTTCGGCCGCCAGACCCGCTACGACCTTCGCGAGGGGTTCCCCTGCCTGACGACCAAGAAACTCCACCTGCGCTCCATCATCCACGAACTGCTGTGGTTCCTGCGCGGCGAGACGAACGTCGCCTCGCTGCGTGAAAACGGCGTGACCATCTGGGACGAGTGGGCCGATGACGAGGGCGACCTCGGCCCCGTTTACGGCAAACAATGGCGCGCGTGGCCCGCGCCCGACGGCCGGGAGATCGACCAGATCCACCTGCTCATCGACGAGCTGAAGGGAAACCCCGAGTCCCGCCGGCACATCGTTTCCGCGTGGAACGTCGGCCAGATCCATCAGATGGCGCTGCCGCCCTGCCACCTGATGTTCCAGTTCCATGTGCACCCGGCCGCCGATGGCGGCCGCCCCGGACTCTCCTGCCAGCTCTACCAACGTAGCGCGGACCTGTTCCTCGGCGTCCCTTTCAACATCGCCTCCTACGCGCTGCTCACCCTGATGGTCGCGCAGGTCTGTGGCTTCGAGGCGCGCGACTTCGTCCACACCTTCGGCGACGTCCATCTCTATCAGAACCATCTCGACCAGGCCCGCGAGCAACTCGCCCGCGAACCGCGGAAACTCCCGACCCTGTGGATCAACCCGGACGTCCGGGACATCGACTCGTTCACCTTCGATGATTTCCGGCTCGAGAACTACGATCCGCACCCGCACATCAAGGCGCCGGTGGCCGTTTGACCCCCAGCCCTCATGACACCCCGACTCACCGCCATCGTCGCGATGACTCCCTCGCGCGTCATCGGCCGCGGCGGCGACCTGCCGTGGCACCTGCCGGAGGATCTGAAATTCTTCAAACGCACCACCTCCGGCCATCCCATCGTCATGGGCCGCAAGACCTACGAGTCGATCGGCCGGCCGCTGCCGAAACGCCGCAACATCGTCCTCACCCGCGATCCCGCATGGTCCGCCCCCGGTGTGGAAACCATCACCTCGCCGGAACAGCTAAACGCTTTGGATGACCTCGGCGAAACCGTTTTCATCATCGGCGGCGCGGAGATCTATCAGGCGTTCATGCCCCACCTCGACGAACTGCTCGTCAGCCACGTCTTCGCCGAGCACGAAGGAGACACCTTCTTCCCTGCTTTCGAAGCCGGGTTTCCGAACTCGGAAACCATCGAGCGCCACGAGGATTTCGAAGTCCGGCGCTGGTCTCGCTGAGTCCCATCCAACGCAGGCGTGGACCCGAGACCACGACCGCCCGTTGCGTTTGACTTCGATGGGACGGACAGCAGACTCCGACCTCGATCATGTTCCTGCGAATCCTGCGCCCGCTCCTTGTCATCGGCTTCCTAACAGGAGGAGGAGGCTGGCTTTTGCTCTGGGGTTGGAAGGAGGTCCGAATCCAGCAAACGCTGGATCATGGAGCCGCGGTCGTGGACGGTCGCTTGATCGATCACGCGACCAGGAAGCTTTCGAAGGGCGGTCAGACCTGGTCGCTGGTGGTCGAGTATGTTCCCGAAGGCGGTGAGGCGATCACTGCGGCGTTCGATGTGGACGGGGCCACCTATCGCTCCGCGCTTCAGAGCGGCAACGCGAGCGTGACGTATTCTCCGCAGGACCCGGAGGTCGCCCGGGTGACCCGGTTCGCCATCCTGCCGTTCCAGATGGTGGCGGGGTTGGGCGGGGTGATGTTGTTCGCCGGCGCGTGCTGCATTCCCTTCGCGATGCGGACGGCGTCGAGGAAGGATGGTTGATGGCAGCGGCGCACACCGGTGTTTCCAGCCGGCGGCGATCCCGCTCCCGGCCTTGGGGGATCACTCCTTCTTCTTCCACGGCCCGCCCTTCGGCAGGTGGGTGGGCGGGTTCTTCTCGAAGTATTCCTTCGCTTTGGGGAACTGTTTCTCGAGTTGTTCGGCGACGTAGGGGGAAACGACGGCGCCGTAGAGGGTGAGCATGCCCCAGAAGATGGCGACGAAGGCGAGGACGCCGAGCGGGCGGAGCGGGGATGTTTCCACGCGGTGGCCGCCGACCTGGTCCCAGAGCGGCCGGCCGAGGCGGCGGGCGAAGAACAGGGACATGCCGTGGCAGATGAGGGAGATATATCCCCAGCCGAAGCCGACGCCGATGAACATGACACGTATGGAACGCCGGCTGGCCTGGGCGAGCGTGAGGTTCGAGCCGTCGTCGTTGACGACGCGGATGCCGAGCAACCACTTGCCGGGCGTGCGGCCCCAGCGGTGGATGAGCCACGGTTCGAGCATGAACCACGGCACGAGCTGGAAGAGCATGAACCAAGGGTTGTTGAGCACCGTTCGGATGTCGCGGCCGACGAACCAGAGGGCGAACCACAGCAGGGCCATGAAGCCGACGAGGTCGAACCAGCGGGCCCAGAAACGACGGCCGTAGGAGGGTTTCCCCCCACCGTCCGGAGCACCGGGCGCGGGGACCTCCGGCTCCGGCAAGGGCGGCGGCAGGACCTCATCGACGTGGCGGAGATCGAACTCCCGCGAAAACAAGGGGATCTCGCCGAGCAGGGTCCACTCGTCGATGCCCTCGTGCCATGCCGGCGTGTCAGGCTTCAACTCGCCGTTCTCGATGCGGCGGCGGATCTCGAAGTCGTGGAAGGGTCCGCGCTTTTCGCCGTCCTCGATGGTCCAGACTTCCATGGTCAGAGGTTGCGCAGGGATTTGGCGGCGTCGCTGCGGGCGGCGACGAAGGCGGGGACCAGCGCGGCGAGCGTGCAGAGCACGAAGGCCATGAGGCCGATGAGCAACTGCTCGAGCGGGTTGTTGTGCGCCGGGATGACGTTGAAGCCGGTGATGGTGGCGGAGAACGGATCGAAGCCGAACTGACGCAGGAACACCTGGATGGCTCCGCGGAAGTGGACGACAAGGCGGCCGCCCGCGACGCCGAGGCCGGCGCCGAGCAGGCCGAGCAGCATGCCCTGATAGATGAACACCCGCACGATCTGGCCGGGGGCCGCGCCGAGCGCCTTCATCACTCCGATCTCGCGGCGTTTCTGGATGGTGACGGTGAAGATGTTCGCCATCATCGAAAACGCCGCCACCAACATGATGAAGGACAGCGAGAAATACATCATGACGCGCTGCTGATCGATGAGCATGGAGAAACTGACGAACTGTTCCTGCTCGTTCCACGGCACGATGAGCCAGCCGTCGCCGAATTTCGCCTCCGCCAACCGCGCGACCTCGGAGGCGGTGTAGGGATCGTCGAGGCGCACCGAGATGCCCTGGACCTCGCCGGTGTCGAGCCCCGCGAGGCTTCCGGCGAGCGGCAGCGGCGCGAAAATGTCGGGAGTGGCGGACATCATCGACGCCTGATAGACGCCGGCCACCACCGCCTCCTTCGGCAGGGCGACGGTCTTGAGCTGCTTGTAGGCCTCGTCGTCCATCCTGCCGGCGTCGGTGGTGTCGAGTTTCTCCACCAGTTCCCCGATCGCGGCCTTGGTCTCCGCGGAAAACGTGTAGGCATCGCCGGCTGCGTTGCGCTCGCTGTCTTCAAGGGTGACGATGAGTTCCATCAGGATCTCACGTTCGGCGTCGCGGATGTTCTTCTCCGAGATCTCGATCAGCGAGTTGTAAACGGAGGTCAGCGTTTCCAACGGGACGGAGAAACGATCGCCGTCCGGTTTCCACGCGGCCTTGAGGGTGTCGGTTTGTTTCCAAAGATCCGAGAAGGCCTCGCGCAGCGGCGGATGCTCGGTGGATTTGTAAACGCGCATCACGTCGCGCAGGTTGCCGGTGGAGTAGAGCCGGAGCATGTCGCCCACGCCGACGGCGTATCCCTCGGCGAGTCGCGACGAGATGATGATGCGGTCGTCGAGTCCGAGGTCCGCGGTGGACCCGGGGTAGTCGTCACGGGCGAGCATGTTCTCGATGCTCTCGACCTGCGACGGGTCCTGGGTGTCGAGCCCGACCATGGCGAACATGTAGGGATCCGGCCAGTGGTCGCAGTCGGCCAGCACGCTGTCGGACACAAACGGCGTGGCCGAGCGCACATGCGGGAGTTTCCGCGCCTCCTCCGCGACCGCCTGCCAGTCCTCGATCGCTCCCGTCTGCCCGAAGCCCAGCGACGGCGGCCGGATGAGGACATGCGGGGAAAACCCGAGGAAACGCGTTTTCACCTCGCGCTCCATTCCGGCATACACCGCCATCACGACGACCAGGACGAGGACCCCGAGGGTGACCCCGACCAGCGAGATGAGGGTGAAGGAGGAAAGCACCGAGCGCCGCGGATTGAGATACCGGCGGGCGAGCAGGAGGCTGAAGGAGCGACGTTTGATGCCGCTTGCTAAACGTGCCGGAACACGAGGGCAAGAGGAAGTCAACGCAGGGGGAGCAGGCGGACCCGGTGCCGATCCGGTTCGACGGAGATCAAACAACCCTGCTCAAGCTGCTCCCCGTAGGTCCGGAGAATGTTCACAAGAATGGTTCCGCACGATTCGGGAATGGGACATGCCACCCGGAGCAGGATCACACTCGGAAGGGTGGAACCGCGCGTCGCGACGAGGCGGGTGAAATCCAGATCCTGCGTTACGATGATCCCGCGGTTCTCGAACGCATGGTCGAAAATCACGGTGTCCGGATCCCCACAAGCGCCGATCTCCGTCCAATGTCCGGCATCAAACCCATGGAGGCCTAGGAACGATTTCCAGCGCGGAGGAAGATTCTCGTCGATGATGAGTCTCACGAGGCGCGGAGCTCGTGGGTTTCCGATGAGGAAAGGTCGGCGGCGAATTCAAGCGCGGCTTTGATCGAAGATGGCGTCAGATAGGGATAGTCCGCGCAGATTTCTTCCGAAGTCCGGCCACTTGCGACCTGGCGGACAACATTCGCCACCGTGACCCGGGTGCCCCGGATGCAAGGCACTCCTGTCATCACATTCGGATCCGCTGTGATCTCGGGGTGGTGATTCACCCGGACACCATAACGACGCGCCTACCGGATTGCAAGGAACCAGCCCCCGCCCGTTCAATCGGATGCGCCAAGGCCGATGCGCTCGAGCAGGCGCTGGAGGTCGTCGTCACCGTAGTATTCGATCTCGATGCGGCCCTTCTTCGTCGAGTGCTGGATGGCGACGTGGGTGGCGAGGTGCTCGCGCAGGCGGTTGGCGATGGCGCGGATGTGCACGTCGACCTCACGGGAGACTCCGGATTTCTTGCCGCCGGAACCTTCCGCGGAGGAGTCGGAGGAGAAACCCTGGGCGAGGCGCTCGGCGGCCCGGACGGTGAGCTGGCGCTTGATGATCTGGTCGGCGGCGAGGAGCTGGCCGTCGCGGTCCTTGATCGAGAGGATCGCCTTGGCGTGGCCGACGGTGAGGCGTTGCTGGGCGACGAGTTTCTGCACGTCGTCGTGCAGGTCGAGCAGTCGCATGGCATTGGCCACGCTGGCGCGGGACTTGCCGACCCGGGCGGCGATCTCGTCCTGCTTGAGGGAGAATTCCCTGGCGAGGCGCACGTAGCCGGCGGCCTCTTCCATCGGGTTGAGATCCTCGCGCTGGAGGTTCTCGATCAGCGCCATCTCGAGCACGTCGCGGTCCGACGCCTCGCGCTCGATGACGGGCACGGTGGCGAGCCCGAGTTTCTTCGAGGCGCGCCAGCGGCGTTCGCCGGCGATGAGTTCGAGCTTGCCGTTCACCGGGCGGACGATGAGCGGCTGGATGATGCCGTGCTGGCGGATCGAGTCGACGAGATCGTCGAGCGGCGCTTCGACAAAGGTGTGGCGCGGCTGGAGCGGGCTGGGCACCACGTTGTCGATCGGCACGTCGCGCACCCGCTGGGCGTCGTCATGGCTATCGGCGGGCACGGTTCCTCCCGCCGCAGGGTTTTTCCTGATCAGCGCGCCGAGTCCTTTGCCGAGTGCCTGTTTCGCCATGGGGGAGGGACGATTACGCAAAGCCCACACGGATTCCAAGCGGATTCCCTTGTGAAATTCCGCACGCGAAAAACGGATCTTCGCACCGCGGGCGCAAGGGCCTGCTTGACGCTCGACCGCTCCGGAGGCATCCATGCGCCGTGCAATCGCCATTCCGGTTCCGCATCCTGCTCCCCCTCGTGTTCGCCTGCTCGCCTCTCTGGGCGCAGCAGGAAGCCGCCACCACTCCCGTGCCGGCGGACGCCGAGATCATGGCCGAGCCGATCCCCGCCGACGTGACCGCCTCGGCCGTCGCCGCGGTCAAGGCGCTCGGCGACCAGGTGGTGCTCGGTCGCTACGAAACCGCCATCGAAAAGATGAACCCGATGTGGAAGGAACGCGCCGCGAAGCGCATCGGCGGGATGGAAAAACTCGAAGCACAGCTCAAGGGCGTCGCGAAGCAGATGGTGCAGCAGGGCATCAGCATGATTTCCTTCCAACCCAAGGGCCAGCCGAGCGCCTACGAGGTGTGGCCGGGCAAAAAAGTGGTGACTGAAAACGGCAGACAAGTGGAACGCCTCGTGCATACCAAATACATGGTGTTGGTCCCCACGGTCACCCGGTTCCGAATCCTTCGCCAGGGCGATCCGAAGCCACTGGTCATCGAGAGCACCGGCTTCCAGGTCGCCATCCGCGACAAAGAGGCGGAGGACTGGACCTTCATCGACGGCGCGAGCCTCGGCCCGAACGACCTGCGCAGCCTGTTCATCACGCTGCCGCAGGACATCAAGCTGCCGCCCGTGAACAAACGAGAAGTCCGTTAGAAACGAACATGTCGAAAAAGAAGACGAACGAGGACCGCGAGTTGCACCGCAAGCTCCTCAAGCTTTGGAACCGCGGCCAGAGCGAATACTGCGAGGTCCGCGGCTCGGACATCCACGGCCACGGCGTGTACGCCACCCGTTTCATTCCGGAGGAAACGCGGATCATCGAATACGTCGGCGAGTTGATCGACAAGAAGGAGAGCGACAAGCGCGGTAACGCGCTTCACGCACAATCGCTCAAGACCGGCGGCGCGGCGGTGTATATCTTCACCGTCAACCGCAACTACGATCTCGACGGCAACGTCCCGTGGAACACCGCGCGGCTCATCAACCATTCGTGCGCGCCGAACTGCGAGGCATGGATCGAGGGCAAGCGGATCTACATCCACGCCCTGCGCGACATCCAGCCCGGCGAGGAGCTCACCTTCGACTACGGCTTCGACATCGAGAGCTTCGAAGACCACCCGTGCCGCTGCGGCACGGACGGATGCGTCGGCTACATCGTCAGCCGCGAGCAGTGGCCCGAGCTGAAGGAGCGCTTGAAGTCGAAGAGCGACGTCACCACGCCCTGAGGCGGAGACCGACGAGGCCGAACCAGCCGGTGCCGGGGTCGGCGCTGGCGATCGTGCGGCCGGTGGGGGTGGTGCGGTCGAGATCGCCGGAGAACACGGCGCCGCCGCCGGCGGTGAACCAGAGTTCGCGGACGATGCGGCGGCTGACGTAGGCACCGGCGCGGTAGGCGGACCAGTCGAGCGAGCGGGAGTCGCCGGCGTTGTCGGTGATGTTCCAGACGCCGCCGGCCGGGTCGCCACGCAGCGTGAACATCCAGTCGGCCGCGGGCTGATAGACGATGAGGCCGCTGGGACCGTAGATACCGGCGCTGAGGCAGTCGCTGATCTTCCAGTCGAAGTTCAGTCCGGGGAACCACTGCGGGTCGCCGTTGAGATTGATGACCGCGGCGCCGAGAGCGAGGGTGAAACGATCGCTGAACCTGTAGCCGACGCCGGCGGACAGATCGAAGGTGAAATCGTCGCCGTCGATGTGCTGGAAGTCGCTCGCCAGTTCGGCGCGTCCCCAGCCGCCGTAGAACCACGGCGAGGTATCCTCCATGTGGACGAGGAAGGTGCTCAGGGCGAGCGAATGGAGATCGACGTCGTCGGTGGGAAACGCGGCGGGTGCGCCATCGACATGGATGCTGGTGAAGCGGTAGTCGAAAAACGGGACGACCCACCAGTCGCCGATGCGGGGTTCGGGAGTGATGACCGAGCGGGCGACGAAGTCGAACGATTCCATATCTCCCCGGCCGGCATCGAGGCCTCCGGTGCCACGCACGTAGGTCCTCGCCACGTCGAAAAACGGGAGGATGGCGTTTTCGACCTCACCATGCACGAGGCATGGTGCCAACAACAGCGGCAGGAGCGTTCGTTTCATCATCGCACCCTTGCCCATGGCGCGGTCGGTGGCAAGTCCCCAACAGAAACTTGTGCGCTCAGACACCCTGCATGACGCGCAGGCCCCACCAGACGAGGGTGCAGGCGGCGGTGACGAGCAGGACGAGCAGGAGCAGGCTGCGGTTCTGGGTGCGGACGAGGTTGGCGACCTCGCCGCGGGAGACGGTTTCCTCGTATTTCTTGCGCGCCTCGCGCTCGCGGATCTCCTCGAGCGGCGGGATGGTGCTCTCGCGCTCGATGCGTTCCTCGGCGATGCGCTGGCGGTTTTCCGCGATCTCCTTGGCGCGCAGCATCAGCCGCTGCTCCTCGAACTCGAGCTGGTTGAGGTCGTCGTCGGACTTGCGTTTCCTGCGCGGCATGGCGGCTTACTTCACAAGATAGGCGATCAGGGCAAGCGAGCCGAGCACGATGACCGGCAGGTTGAAGGCGAATCCGTTGCGGAAGTTCTCGAAGAACTCGCCGCCGGCCGCGCCGCGGGCGGGCTTGCGCGGGCGCCGGCCGCCGCGGCCGAAGACGGACCCGCTGCGGGTGTTCTCGAAGTGGGCCGCGCACTGGTCATATTCGTCGGCGGCGTGGTCGACGGCCTGGGTGGCACGTTCAAGTTTCTCGGCGAGGTTGTCCCGCGTCCACGACTCGGGGGTGAACTTGCCGAGGCGGGAAAGATGGGCGGCGAAGCTGGCGCGGCATTGCTCGAGTTCCTCCGCTTCGTCACGCATCTCGACGAGCTGGCGGTCGATGAGGGTGATGGCGCTGCCCATTTTCTCGGTGAGCTCGGCGTGCTGGGAGATGAAGGCGCGCTTGCGGGTGTTGATCTCCTCCAGCTCCTGCTTCTGCCGCTCGAGTTCCTGGCGCTGGTGCTGGATCCGCTCCAGCTCCTCCTGGGCCTCCTTCAGCTTGCGATCATAGTCCTCGTTGCCGCGTTGCGAGGCGCCGTCGGGCGCGCGCATTTCCATCTGCTTGGGGCTGATCCGGATGTGGTGGGTGTGCTCGGTCTGGGTGGACATGGCGCGAAATGGGGGTGAAAAGCTGTCACTCCCTTATCGCAAAGCACTTATTCCATCCAGCGAAATATTTCACTTTTCCTGATAAATCCCGGCTTCCGTCGGCAGATGGCCATCCTCGTCCTCATCACTTCGGAAGGGTCGGCGGTACCAGCCCCAGGCACGACCCAGCACGCCGCGGATTTCCTCGGCGGCGATATAGGCCGACGGGATCAGGAACAAGGTGATGGTGGTCGCGAAGAGGATGCCGAAGGCGAGCGAGGCGGCCATCGGGATGAGGAACTGGGCTTGGAGCGAACGATCGAAGAGGATCGGCAGCAATCCGGCGAAGGTGGTCGCGGAGGTCAGGAAGATCGGCCGGAAACGCCGCGTGCCCGATCCGACGACCGACTCGAACAGGTTCTCTCCGGCGCGGGTCTTCTGGTTGATGAAATCGACCATCACGAGCGAGTCGTTCACGACGACGCCGGCGAGCGCGAGGATGCCGAAGACGGAGAGATAGGACGGGACGATGTCGAGGATGACATGCCCGGCCATCGCGCCGATCGCGCCGAAAGGCACGGCGAGCATCACGAAGAACGGCTGATAGAGCGAACGGAACGGGATGGCCAGAAGGGCGTAAAGCGCGAGAAACAAAGCGGTGCCGCCGATCATCGAGCGCTTCTTGGTTTCCTCGTGCTCGGCGACGTATCCGGAATACCGCCATGAGAGTTCCGGGTGCTGGTTGAGCAGGCGGTCGAGCTCGGGCGCGAGGTTGCGCGCGATGGCCACGACATCGACCGTCTCGTCCTCGGGTTTCGCATCGACGCGGACGACCTGCGAGCCGTCGATGCGGTCGATGTCCGAGCGGGCGCGGGCGAATTCGGCGGTGGCAACCGAACGGAACGGTGCCTCGCCGCCGGAGGGAGTGCGGATCCGCATGCTGTCGAGGGTGGAAAGCGACTGCCGCTGTTCCTGCGGGAGGCGCACCATCACGCGGATGTCGTCGCGCTCGCGTTGGACGCGCTGCGCCTGCTCGCCGAAAAACGCGGCGCGCACCTGGCGGGCCAGTTCGCGCTGGGTGAGCCCCAACTCCTCGCCCTCGGGACGGATCTTGATGATCAACTCGTCGCGGTTTCCTCCGGCGTTGCTCCACGCGTCCGCGATGCCGTCGTAGGACTCGATCATTTCTTCGATCTGGCGCGTGACTTCCTCCTTGTCCGGACCCGTCGGTCCACGCACTTCGACGCGGATCGACTCGAGGTCATCGCCACCGCGGAAGCCACCGCCCCGGTCGCCGGAGATCCAGAACGACTGCACGTCCGGCATATCGCCGACGAGTTCGGTCCAGCGTTTCGCGATCTCGCTGTTTTTGGGTCCCGGTTCGCTACGGAATCCGGGATCGAGCACCGAAATGGTGACGAAGCCGGTGCGCGGATCGACCCCGGGATGGCCCGACCAGCCGCCGCTGGAGGTGAGCGCGTCGCTGATGAGCGACTCACCGGTGCCGGGGTCGACAAACTCGCGGCGCAGCTCGGCCACGGCGGACTCGACGGTTTTGACACGCTCGTCGGTGACCTCGACGGGTGTGTCGCGCGGCATCCGGACCTGGGCGACGATGCGGTTGCGGTCGATCGACGGCATGTTCACGAAGCCGAGCGCACCGCTCTCGATGTATCCCGTGGCCGCCATGCCCGCGGCGAGGAATCCGGCGAGCGTGATGTAGCGGTGTTTCAGCGAGAACCGGAGCGCGGGTTCGTAGACTTTGGATACAAAGGCTTCCAGTCCATCCGCGATGAACTTTTGGAAACGCTCGAAGCGGTTGAAGCGCTTGCGATGCACCCGCACGTGCTTGAGGTGGCAGGGCAGGCAGAGTTTCGACTCGATGAGCGAGAAGATCAGCACCGCCGTGACCACGGGTGGGATCTGCTTGGTGAACGATCCGTAAAAGCCCTCGAAGAACAACAACGGCACGAACGCGACAATGGTGGTCAGCGCGCCGAAGGTGACGGGCACCGCGACCTCCTTCGTACCCTCGGTGGCGGCATCGAGCGGCGGCACTCCGTCGCGCAGCTTGATGTAGACGTTTTCCGCGGTGACGATGGCGTCATCGACGATGATGCCGACCACGATGATGAAGCCGAAGATGCTCATCACATTGGCGGTGATCCCGAAATACGGCATCAGGATGAATCCGCCGGCGAAGGAAACCGGAATCCCCAACGTGACCCAGAACGCGATGCCCGGACGCAGGAACAAGCCGAGCACGACGAGCACCAGCAGGCTGCCCTGCAACAAACTGCCCAGCAAGGTCCCCAGCCGGCCCTCGAGTTCCTCCGACGAGTCGTCCCAGATGTGCAGCGTGATGCCTTCCGGAAATCTCGCGCTCGCCGTGGCCGCGTAGTTTTTCACCAGCGCGGCGATATCCAGCGCGTTCTCGTTCCCGAGGCGCAACGCCTCGACGAGCAGGCAGGGAGTGCCGTTGAAACGCATGATCTTGCGGTTCTCCTCGAAGCCGTCCACCACGCGCGCCACCTTCGCCAGGCTGACCTCGGCGCCGGCCTCGTTGCGGATGACGATGTTTTCGAAATCCGAACGCACATACGCCTGCCCTTGCGAGCGGATCATCAGACTGCCCTCGTCGGTCTGGATCTCGCCGGCCGGCAGGTCGAGCGAAGACCGCTGGATGGCCGCCGTCAGGTCGGAAAACGTCAGTCCGTAGTCGCGCAACCGCATCGGGTCGGCCTCGATGGAAATCTCCATCGGGCTCGCACCCTGGACGTTCGCCTGGGAAATCCCGCGCATCTCGATGAGGTCGTCGCGCACCCGCCGCGCGGCTTTCAGCAGGTCGACTTCATCCATGTCGCCGGTCACGGCGATCTTGATGACGTCGAACCACATGTCGCTGTCCGGGATCTGGATCCGCGGCGGCTCGATCTCCTGCGGAAACGTGGTGATCCGGTCCACCCGGGTTTTCACCTCCTCCATCAGCTCCTTCGGGTTTCCCGACTCGTGGGCGATCACCCGCACCCTGCCGCTGCCGGACCGCGCCTCGGACTCGATGCGCTCGACGCCCTTGAGTCCCTCCAGCGCGCTCTCGATCGGGATGAGCACCGCGCGCTCGACATCCTGCGGACTGCCGCCGCGGTACGGCACGTTGATGTCGACCTGGTTGAACTTGATGGCCGGCTGGACCTCCAGCGGCACCCGCTCCATGGCGGAGTAGCCTCCCCACAGCAGGATGGAGAGGATGAGGAAATTCGCGGCGATGTCGTTGCGTGCGAACCAGCGGATCATGGCGGAAATGCGGAGGCGCGCCCCCCGGCGGAGCGCGCGGCCTGCTCAGATGTAAAACATCGGAGAGGAGGAATTGCTTGCAAGAGTTTCCAAGGTAATGCGCTCCATCGCCTGCCGGACATCGCCGGAAACCTGTTCCCACGCCTGCCGGACGGCGGTTCCCGACTCGCCGGATCGGGCCACGGAACACTGGAGCAGCGCCGGATCCACCGCCTCCACCACCTGCCGCAGGGTGATCAGGCCCGGAGCCCGGGCGAGCAGGTAGCCGCCGGACTTGCCACGGCGGCTCTCGATGAGCCCGGCGCGCCGGAGGTCGTTGAGAATCTGGACGAGGAAGTTTCCGGACACGGCTTCCCGTTGCGCGAGCTCGTCAAGCCGTGTAAGAGTCTTGCCGTCATGGCGCTTCGCCAATTGGGCGGCGGCGCGACAGGCATACTCCAGCTTCTGCGAAATCTTCATGAGCGAATCCCACCAGACCGGAACTCTCCCCGCCAGCATGAATCCCGAACGGCTCTGCGGAGAGACGGCCACCGATATCGACAAGGTCTGGGAAACACTGCGTTCGGAGGCTCTCCGCGTGGTTTCCGACGAGCCGAAGCTCGCCCACCTCGTCGAGGACGTCGTGCTCGGCCGCGACTCGCTGGCCGCATCCCTCGGCGCCCGCCTCAGCCGACGGCTCGCCCGCTCCGACATGCCGCGCGACGCGATGGAGCCTCTTTTCACCTCGATGTTCCAGAGCCGTCCGGCCATCGTACTCCAGTGCGCGCGCGACCTGATGGCGATCTACGACCGCGACCCGGCGTGTTTCTCGCCGCTCGAGCCGCTGTTGTTTTTCAAGGGTTTCCTGGCGCTGTCCACCCACCGCGTCGCCCACGAGCTGTGGCGCGACGAACGCCGCTGGCTTGCCCTCTATTTCCAGAGCCTCTGCTCCGAGGCCTTCGGCGTGGACATCCACCCGGCCGCCCGCATCGGCTGCGGCATTCTGCTCGACCACGCGACCTCCTTCGTCGTCGGTGAAACGGCGATCATCGAGGACAACGTATCGATCCTCCATGAAGTCACCCTCGGCGGCACCGGCAAGGAGTGCGGCGACCGCCACCCGGTCGTTCGCTCGGGCGTGCTGCTCGGCGCGGGTGCCAAGATCCTCGGCCGGGTCGAGATCGGTACCGGCGCCAAGGTTGGCGCGGGCAGCGTGGTGCTCACCGACGTGCCGCCGCACAAGACCGTCGCCGGCGTGCCCGCCGTGGTCGTCGGCGAGTCCAGTGAGGAAAACCCCGCCATCGCGATGAACCAGAAACTCGATTGCCGCTTCCGAGACTGAAGTCATGAAACCCGTCATCGTCATTGCCCTTACCCTGGCCGCCCTGCCGCTCGTTTCCTGCGACAAGGCGAAGGAACTCGCATCCAAGGCGTCCGAGCTGAAGGAGGCCGTCGAGACCAAGAAGGCGAAGGCGGAAGGCACCCTCGCCGACCCCGAACTTCAGAAACTCGTCGACCAGACGGACGAGGGCGTCATGTTCCGCAGCGATCTCCCCTTCCCCACCCGCATCGATGTCCGCACCACCCGCAAGGTCGTGCTGTCCGGGCGCTTCTTCCAAGCGTCCGAACTCGGCAGCGAGGCGAAGCAGGTAGAGGGCATCCAGACGACGGTCACCAAACTCGAACGCGCCGCCGGCGCCGTGCGTTACACCCTGCTCGACTCGGGATTCTCCAAACCCGTCGTCGAAGGAGCGGAAACGGCACCGATGGAATCCGCGGAGCAACCGCTGCCCGCGGCGGTGAACAAGAAACCGGTCACCTTCCGCAAGGTCGGCGAGAAGTGGCGCACCGACGACAAGGAAGGTTTCCGCGCCGTCGTCCTCTCCAAGCAGCTCGGCCCGGTCTTCGATGACCTGCTCATCGACAACTCGCTCGCCGCGCGGCCGCTCTGGTTTCCCCAACGCCGCATCCACCTCGGCGAGGAGATGACGCTCACCGGAGACACCCTCAAGATGCTCGTCGCCGGCAAAGCGAAAGGAACGCTCAAGCTGAAGTTCGAGGCGATCGAGGCCGTCGAGGGACATCCGTGCGGCGTGTTCTCCGTCACCGGCGACCTCAGCCGCCGCCAGTTTCCCGACTTCGAGGGCAACTTCACCGACGAGGACATGACCATCGAGTCCGGGAAACTCTGGCTCTCGCTGCTCTATCCGATCGTCCTCAAGGAACAGCTCGACACCATCCAGACCATCAAGACCGGCGGCGGCGGCAACCTTGTCGCCCGCGGCCAGGGATCGGTGAAAATCAACGTCGTCCGCGAGTGGACGCGGCCGGAGAATTGAATCACTCCGCGCTTTCGAACACGCCGCCGCCCAACAGCCGGCCACCTTCGTAGAACGCGCAGATCTGCCCCGGCGAGATCGCCCGCTGCGCTTTCGCGAAGGTCAGGCGGATCCGTCCGCCGCCCAGGTCCTCCACCGCCGCAGGCTCGGCGCGCGACCGGTAACGCGGCTGGGCTTCCACACGCTTCAACGATGCGATCGGCTCGTTGATCGACGACAGCGTGCCGACCACGCAAGTCTTCGCGTAGAGCCCGGACGAGTCCGGCGTGTCCCAGCCGACGATGAGCCGGTTGTTCGCCAGGTCCTTGCCCACCACCACATACGCCATCCCCTCACGGGGAGAGGCGACGCCGTGGCCTTTCCGCTGGCCGAGCGTGTAAAGATGCAGCCCTTGGTGCCCGCCCATCACGCGGCCTTCGGTATCGACGATCTCGCCCGGGCTGTCCGGCACGTAGTGGCGCAGGAAATCACTCATCTTCACCTGTCCGAGAAAACAAATCCCCTGGCTGTCCTTCTTGGCCGCCACCGGAAGATCAAAACGTTTCGCCACCTCACGAACCTCCGGTTTCAACATCTCCCCGGTGGGAAACATCGCGTGCCCCACCTGCCGCGCCGTCATCAGCGAGAGGAAATAACTCTGGTCCTTGTTCGGATCCGCGCCGCGCAGAATCGCCGCGCCGGAGGCTCCATCCCGCCGGCGCGCGTAGTGCCCCGTCGCCACCCGCTCGAAACCCTGGCCGAGCGCGTAGTCGAGAAACACCCCGAACTTCATCTCGCGGTTGCACCAGACATCCGGATTCGGAGTCACGCCCGAGCGGTAGCCCTCGATCAGATAGTCCACGATCCGCCCGCGATACGAATCGATCAGATCGATCACCCGGAACTCGATCCCCAGTTTCCGCGCCACCGCGTGGGCATCCTCGATGTCCTGCTCCCACGGACAATCTCCCGGAATCCCCTCCTCGTTGATCCAGTTCTTCATGTATCCCGCCGCCACCTCATGACCCTGCTCGACAAGCAGCGCCGCCGCCACCGCGCTGTCCACGCCGCCCGAGAGTCCCACCAGCACCTTCGCCATGCGGGAAGACTGGAACATCGGCCAGCAAAGAGCCAATCCGGAAGTCACCGTCAGACGGCATTACGGAGCGGACAAACCGGGCTCCACAGATCGGGGAGCGCATGCGGTGCGGCATCCCACCCGGACGCAAAAAACCCGGGGTCCCGAATTTCGGAACCCCGGGCCTTGAAGTGAACCGCGGCGCTTACTTCAGCCGGATGAAGCGTTTGCTTCCCTTGGTGACCGGCGTGTTGTCACGCACTTTCAGGATCTTGTCGTTGTCGACGAGCACGGTGGTGTGCTTCTTGCCGCTGAACCAGTCGAGGAGGTTCGAGGAGACCTGGACGCTGTGCTTCGAGTCGTTCCAACCGGCGCCTTTCTTCACGACGAGCACCTTGTAGCGCTGGCCGTCGGAGGATTTGACGGTCGAGGCGATGGCATCGACACCCTTGGCGGATTTCCTCGTCGCGAAGAGGTCCTCGAACTCGTCGAGCAGGGACGATTTGCGGACCTTCGCCGACTTGGCGACTCCCGAGCCGGTGATGTCGATGTTGAACGGGTTCTCATCGGCATCGTTGCTGGAGATCTTGACCTTCGCCGTGAAGGAGCCGGAGGACTTCGGCTTGAAGGACACGGTGAACTTGGTGGTCTCGCCGGGCTTGAGTTTCTTCACGGACGACTTGGTGAGCGTGTAGTGGTTGGTCGCGCCGGAGAGCTTGACCTTGATGTCCTTGAGGGTGCTGGTTCCGCTGTTCTTGATGGTGAAGGTCTTCGCGTAGGTGAGACCGAGTTTCACCGAACCGAAGGAACGGGTGGCACCCGAGGCCAGTTCGTTGGACGGAGGTTGGGAAACCTGGATGTCCGGAGCGATGATGCCCTTGGTCTTGAGGGTGACGGTGAATTCAGCTTCGGCATCCGGGTCGCTGCTCTTGATCGAGAGGGTGGCGGAGGTGGAGCCGGTCTTGGCGGGATTCGCGGAGACAACGAGGGTGGTGCTGCCGCCCGCCGGAATCACCAGCTTGCCGGGTCTTCCGACGCTGAAGTCCTTCTTGTTGTTCCCCTTCACGCTGATGGTTCCGAGCGTGAGGCTCGCCTTGCCGGTGTTGCGGATGGTGAAAACCCGTCCGGAAGTCGATTTCACAGGCACATCGCCGAAAGAAACCGTGGACTTTCCATCGACGAGTCCGGTGCCGGAGGGGTACTCGACAGCGATGTCCGGCACCAGGCCGGATCCGTTGAGGGTGACGGTGAACGGGTTCTCGTCGGGATCGTCGCTGGCGACACGCAGCGTCGCGGTGTGGTCACCATCGGCAAGCGGTTTGTAGGTCACCGAGAAACCGACCGCGCCGCCGGGAACCACCGGAGCGTTGCCCGGCTGGATCGCCGAGAAATTCGCGGCACCGGCACCGGTGAGCGACACCTGCAGGTCGTTCAGGTTCGAAAGACCGACGTTCTTGATGGTGAAGTTCCGGGTGACGGTTTTTCCGTTGGCCGTTCCGAAATTGACCGAGCTGGACCCGCTCACGAGCGGACTGCCGCCGGAAATCGACAATTCGATGTCCGGGACATGCTGAATGTCACCGAATTCATAGGCACCCATGTCCACATAGTCATCCTGGATGCGGACAAAGCGCGCGATATCGGACGGGAGCCGCTCGCTGAAGTTGTTGTCGTCGTCGACGTCTTGGACGTCCAGCGGAACGAATGAGCGGTAGTCGATATCAGGATCCCGAGCGGTGCCTAGGGCGGCGCTGCCGGCCGAGATTCGGAGTCCGTCGTCCAACGTGCCGAAAATATCATCGGGGCCATCCGGATCCGCAACATCAACGAACAACGGATCAGCGTTGACCAAGGTGTCAGAAGTCACACCGAGGTAACGATCACTTCCACCGATTGAGGTGACCGAGGCGATCCCGCCGTTAACGACGTTCTGCGCGAAGCCTGACGGCGTCGGATAATTCAAATCCGTGTTGCGGAGGACACCCGTTTCAACAACCTGAATCAGATTGGTCAGATCAACACCGCTTCCCGTCGTCGCCGTGTTCCAGAAGATGTTGTTCACGATCCGCAGAACCCCTTCGCACAGCACGGCCGCTCCTTCGTTTCCGGCGCCATTATCAACAAAGGTAGAGTTGGCGATGATCAGGGAGTTTTCTTCGGGATCGGCATCGATCACCACGGCACCACCTCTGAACTGAGTGATGTTCGCGACAAAAACACAGTTCGTAATGGTCGAGTTCCCTCCGGAGATGTGGAATGCGCCTCCGCCTCCGGAGCCCCGCGTCGGCCCATCGTTGCCTGCGAATCCCACACCGCTCTCGTTGGCCGAGAACCAGCAACTCACCGCAGCAGCCGAACTGGCATCGATCGCACCTCCACTACAGATGGAGTCGGTCGCGGATGCGTTGGCGATCGCGCTGTTGTTGTCGAATCTGCAGCGCTTCAACGAAACGGGTCCGCTGATCGCACCACCCGAGACAATCGCATCTCCGCCGTTCGTCTCGGCAGAGTTTCCAATGAATTCACAATTCAGCGCATCCACCGCACCAGCAATCGCACCGCCGATCGCCGTGCTGTCATCAGCTGCGACGGCGCTGGAAGTGACCGAATTGCCTTCGAATCTGCAATCGACGGCGTCCACATCACCCGCGATCGCTCCTCCGGTCCCGATCGAGTTGTCGTCATCATTCGAAGGCTCAGCGATGACGAAGTTGTCAATGAACTCGCAGTCCGTCGCATCGACATCACCGCTGACCGCTCCTCCGGTCCCACTGGACGTCGCGAGGAAATAGGTTTCAACGCCATTGTCCTCGAACCTGGAATTCGTCGCGACAACTTTTCCGGAACCACCAACAATCATGACCGCTCCACCAGACTCAATCGCCCGATTCTCAATGAAGATGCAATCGTTGACCCTCAGCGTTGCACCACCACTCAGATAGCAACCGCCACCGCGGTCATATTCCGGGAGATTGGGGTAGGCCCACGAAAGCGAACCGTTGGCATTGCCGCCGGTGACGGTGAGTCCGTCGAGCAGGACGCTCTGGGTCGCCTTGATGACATGGAGCGACCAGAAGATTTCCTCACCGGCTCCCTGCCAGATCTTGCCGGAAAGGATGGTCGGATTCGCCTCCGGATCACGCTGGCCGACCCTGGTTTCGGAACCGTCGAATCCACCATAGATCCGAAGGCCGTCGATATTGAGATCAAAGGACTGTTCGCGGTCGCCGAACAGGCCGGTTTTGCCCTCATCGGGGTAATAGGTGCCCTGGGCGACCCAGATTTCATCACCTGAAGCGGAGGCCTCAAGGGCGTCCCGGAGATATTTGTAGGCATTGCCCCAATTGGTGCCGTTGCCGCCGGTCTTGATCGAGTTGTCGACGTAAATGGTTCGCGCGTCCGCCCGGCCGCCGCCGAAGAGAATCCCCAAGGTCAGGGCGCTGGCGAGAACCGGGAATCCGAGATGTTTCCGACGGACATGTCCCCGTCCCAATCCAGCAAACAACCCATTCATTCGAATCATGGCGGGTGGTTAGCAAATCAGTTCCGAGCCTGCAAAGCAAATTCCGCACCCGAAACCCTTTGTTCCGAGGCGTTTCCGCACAGGCCGTTGATCGCCAGAGCCGCGCGTTTCCGCCGCCTGCGGGGAGGGCGTGACGGAATCCGTCTCCGGCCGCGGCAAACAGGCGGCGGACGGCGTTCATGACTGGACGTTTGATGACCGGCGTTCATCCTCGGCACATGCAATCGATGACGGGATTCGGGCGGGGCAGCGCGCAGGCTGGGGAGTGGCTGGCAAACGTGGAGGCGGGATCGGTGAACCGCAAGCAGGCCGAGGTGGTGGTCCAGATGTCGCGCGAGTTTTCCAGTCTGGAAACCGAAGTCCGCAAGACGGTGCTCGACCGGATCTCCCGCGGCCGGGTCAACGTGTCGATCTCGCTCGAACGCGCGGGTGGCGACTCGGCGGTCCTGAAGGTGGACGCCTCCCTCGCCAAGGCGCTGCATGACGCGTTCCGCGAAATCTCGATCCTCACCGGCGAGGACGTCCTGCCCGCCGCATCCGACTACCTCCGCCACCCGGGGCTCATCGCCACCGGGTCCACCGAGTCCGATCCGCAGGATGCATGGCGGGTGATCGAGCCCGCGCTGCGTGACGCGGTCGAGGCTCTCGTCACGATGCGTTCCAGCGAGGGCGCCCACCTCAAGGCGGATCTCGAGGCGCGCATCGGCACGCTCGCCGCCTTCGCCGCGCGGATTTCCACCGATGCGGCGGACCGTCCGGCGCGCCAGCGCGAATTGCTGCTGAAACGCCTGCGTGACGCCTCGCTTGATCTCGATCCGGCCGACGAGCGGGTGGTCAAGGAGATCGCGTTGTTCGCCGACCGCTGCGATGTGAGCGAGGAACTCACGCGGCTCGACTCGCATTTCGCCAAATTCCGCGAATACCTCGACGGCGAGGAGGCGCCCGGCCGGCCGCTCGATTTCCTCTGTCAGGAGTTGTTCCGCGAATTCAACACCATCGGCTCAAAGGCCAACGACGCGGGAATCGCCCAGACCGTCGTCGAGGCGAAGACCGAGCTCGAGAAGATCCGCGAGCAGGTGCAGAACGTCGAGTGACAGAGGAAAACGGGAATAAACAGCGCCGCCAGGTCCTCGCACCGACATGTTGCCGCTTCCCGCCTCCCGGATCTTCCTGCTGTTGCTTCCCATCGCCTGCGGCTTCGCCTCGGGCCAGACGCTGCAGCGCCGGCTCGACGAACGTCGCGCGGAGTTCCTCAAATCCGCACCCGCCGACAAGATCGGGATCTATCAGGACGGCATCGACGCCGTCGCCGCCAGCGGCATCCTCGAGAAAGCGAAGAAGAAGGGCGACAAGGCGCCCGGATTCACCCTCCGGAACGCCAAGGGCGAGGATGTGAAACTCTCCGCCCTGCTCGCCAAGGGTCCCGTCGTGCTCACCTGGTACCGCGGCGGCTGGTGTCCCTACTGCAACATCGCCCTCGCGGCGCTTCAGGAGAAAACGCCCGAGTTCAAGAAACATGGTGCCACGCTCGTCGCACTCACCCCGGAGCTGCCCGACCACTCGCTCGACACCGCGGGGAAAAACAAACTCACCTTCGAAGTGCTTTCCGACGTCGGCAACAAGGTGGCCCGGGAATACGGCATCGTGTTCCAGATGACCGACGGGGTGGCCAAGGCGATGCGAGCCGGCGCCAAGACCCACCTTCGCAACGGCGACGAAAGCGACGAACTCCCGCTGGCCGCGACCTATGTGATCGCCCCGGACGGCACGATCGCGTGGGCGTTTCTCGATGCCGACTACCGCAACCGGGCCGAGCCGGATGATGTGGTGAAGGCGCTCGGAGCGCTCAAGTCCAAGCACTGAGAAAGGCCTCCAACTCGTCGAGCGACGGGCTCTTCGCGGTGCGCACGTAGTGGCCGCTGGTGGAAACGCCGAGGCCGAGACAGGCCTCCGGCGGCAGACCGAGCAGCATGCCGCGGATGAAACCCGCGTTGAAGTGATCGCCCGCGCCGGTGGTGATGAGCGGCTCGTCGGTGTACGGGCCGGGCACCCAGAAGCTGCCGTCCGCATCCGCGCAGGCGGCGGACTCGCGCGGGTGGACGACCGCCATCGCGATTCCGAGGCTGCCGCGGATGTCGGCCGCCAGTTCACGAAGTCCGTCCGGCGACTCGCCGAGGGTGGAGAACCCGAGGTCGGCATGCACCCGTTGCGCCTCCTTCAGGTTGAGCCCCAGCACCGGACGGCCGAACTCGGAGAAGCGACCGAGCAGATCCAACAGCTCGAGAAGATCCTCGCGCGACTTTTTCTCCGGGTCGCAGAGGTCGAAGAAGAAAATCCGGTCCTCGCGCTTCGGCACGGCCGGCAGCGCCTCGTCGAGGAAACCGCGCAGCAGTTCCGTCATGTGCGGCACCATCGTCCAGTTCAGCAGCGCGACGAGGTCCGCCGCAGCAAGTTTCCGCCGCAGCCCGTCGGCACCCATCGCATCGACGATCGCCGGGTAGGTCACCTCATCCAGACTGCGAAGCTGGCCGAGCATCAGCTTGCCATCCTTGAACTCGACCGCCGTCGTCAGCGCCGGATCGCAGAGGGCGATGACCTCCGCGTGGGCCGCCAGGTTCGCGAACACCGGATGGATGTTCGGTTTCCCCAACGCGCCGACGTAGGTCACCCGGGTCTCGGTCGCGAGCATCGCGTTGGCCATGATCGGTCCGTTGCCACCAAGTTTCTCCATCCGCGGATAGAACTCGATGTTGGTGCTCTTGCCCGCGGCTCCCTCGATGCGGCGGGCGAAGTCCGTGATGGTGGCGATGGGCGCGAAATCCTCACCCGGTCCCTCGCGGCGCGCCACCGGGGTGACGATCGTGTCGACAAACCCATCGACGCCGATCCACACGTTCGGAACCGGAGCGTGGCGGCGCGCGGCGCGCAATGCAACCAAGGTGCGTGTTTTGAAATCCATCGGCACCGATCATGCGGCGGCGCTCCGCCCGGTCAAGGCCCCCTGCACCCGCAGGGATCAGAACTTTGTTTTCCCTGAAAACGAGATGAAATCGCGGATCGCCCAACCGGACGAGGTGTATTCCTCGAGCGTCAGAGTGGTATAATAACGGCCGGACGGCGGACGTTTCAGAGCCACCTTGCCACCGAGGTCGGTATATTGGTATCCCGCCTTGAGCGGGTTCATGTTCCGAGTGCCCATCACGTAGCCCTTGATGCGGCCGCCCTTGTAGCGTTTCTTCACCGCCCACAAGCGCAGGCGCAGCGAGCCGCTCTTGCCGGAGTTCCGCAGGTTCGCCACCTTCGCGACCTTGATTTTCACGCGGCCTCCTTTCGTTTTCCACGAGGCGGGACCCGCGAGATCGAGACTGCCGGTGGCCACCGGATTCTTCTTCCAGCGCTCCAGCGTGTAGGTCACCGGCCGGTCGACCGCGTTGGTGTTGTGCACCGCGAGATAGTAGGACCCCGGCGCGAGGTTCAGCTCGCTCAAGCCCGGCAGCGCGGGATCCGTCCCGCTGAAATTCGTGTAATATTGAAACGTCCCGCCCGAGGTGAACGCCGAGAGCTCGCCGGCCGGGATGATGTAGACCGACATGCCCGGATTGCAGCCGTCGATGAAATACCGGAATCCCGACTGGATGGTGAAGCCGTGCCACATCCTGCCACCGTTGGCGTCCACATATTTGCTGCCCTGGATATACACATCGACGAATGACCATGACTCGGTCGACGTGGCCGGCACCTTGATGTCGTAGTCGAGTTCGAGGCGGTATGCGCTCGATGTCTGGGACTGCCCGCGCGCGCCCACGTAGTAGGTCCCCGGCCCCAGCGTCACCGACTTGGTGCCGAACGAATTGTCGAACATCGCGTAGCCGGAGAACGAGCGGTTGTTCACGAAGTTCGTGAGCTGGTCGCTCTTGAAGACGGCGCAATCCGCCGCGTAGTCGCTGGTGAAACGCAGGACGAAGGTTTTCGTCGATCCCACCGTGAACTGCTGGTGCCAATAAGCGCCGGTGCCGTTGAAGGTGCCGCCTTTGTCGATGAAATACGTTTCCACCGCGGACCGGGCGACGGACGAAAACGCAAGGAGGCCGAGCGCCATCCGCAACAGCGGAGCGAACCGACAACCAACGATGGATGAGGGGATCATGGGCGGAGATCCCACCCGAAACCGACAGCGTCGTCAACGCCGCAGGCGCTCGGCGGGCTATTCCTGCAGATACGTCCGCTGCCGGTAGAGCAGCGCGTAGGGCACGAAGACGACGGCCGTGCCGAGCATGAGCCAGGTGAAGAAGCGGAAATACTCCGCGCCGTGGAGTTTCGTCTGGCCGCCGGAGAACGCGGAGCGCGTGAAGGCGGAGCCGGAGCCAGCGGTCGCGGCTTCCTTGGCGATGCCGAGCTCTTCCTTGCGGCGGTCGAGCCATGGTTTTTCCGGGTGGAGGAAATCAAGGAACGATTCCTCTTCCCCGCCCGCGGCGGGCTCCTTGTATTCGATGACCATGCCGATGTCCCACTCGGTGCCCGTCTTGCGGTCGGGCCCGTCGCTCATCAGGCGGGCGCGGTTCGAGTTGAGGATGTCGAAGCGGATCGGCGAGCCCCACGGGTCCTGATAGGTAGCGAGCGCCTTGTTACCGGCCTCGTCATCGGGGAACCTGCCGCCGTTGGCTTCGAACAAGCGTTCGATCTCGGCGGCGGCGGCTTCGAATTTTTCCTTCCCGGGGATATCATAACTCTCCGGCACACCATCCTTCACACGGGCGACGATGTCATCGGCAGGATCCTCTTCGTCGTATCCCGGCAACACGATGTTGCGCGCGGATTTTTCCCATCCTTCCGGCTGCCTGGCCACGGCCTCCTCGAACTGGCGCGTGGCGCTGTCGGGGATCTGGATGAAATGGTTCACGCCGGCGACGAACAGGTTTCCGACCGCCACGGAGCCGAGATAGAGGCACATGACGAGCGATTTCATTGTCTTGGGCGCCTGGGTGTAGGCGAACTCAAGAGCAACGATGGAAACCATGACCTCCGCCACGGTGAGCAGGGCGAAGGCGATGATCTGCCAGCCGATGTTCGGTTTCGCCCCGCCGTCGATCCATTGCTGGATGAGGGCGACCAGCGCGAACGAACCGGCCATGATGAAGAGGCCGAGGCCGATCTTGCGCAGCGGCGTGAGTTTCCAGATCCGGTCGCCCGCCGGATAGAAGAGATAGGTGAAAAGCGGGATGAACGTGAGGACGAAGACCGAGTTGAGCGATTGGATCTGCGAGGGCAGCCACTCGAAGCCGAGGAAGTTGCGGTCCATGTCCATCGACTGGAAGATCCACGTCGAACCCGTCTGGTCGAAGAGCGCCCAGAACATCGCGACGATCAGATAGAGCGGCAGCAGTTTCAGGATCGTGACGAGGCCGCCGCCGGTGAACATCTCCTTCACGAAGCCCATCCCGCCCGCCGGCACGTGGACGAAACGCTTGCGGCCCAGCCAGAACACGAAGGTGGCGATGGCCATCAGCACGCCGGGCACGCCAAAGGCCCAGTGCGGTCCGTACCACTCGAGCAGCCACGGCGTGAGCAGCATCGAGATGAAGGCGCCGATGTTGATGGAGAAATAGAACCAGTTGAAGATGCGGGTGAGCAGGTGGGCGTTGCGGGCGCCGAACTGATCGCCGACGTGGGCGGAGACGCAGGGTTTGATGCCGCCGGAGCCGAGCGCGATCAGACCGAGGCCGGCGGCGAGCCATACCGGCGAGTTTCCGAACACGCCCATGCAGGCGAGCGCGGCATGGCCGGCGCAATACACCAGCGAGAGCCAGACGATGGTGAGGTATTTCCCCGCGAACAGATCCGCCAGCAACGCGCCGAGGACCGGCGTGAAATACACCGCGCTGTTGAAGAGGTGGACCTTTTCCGTGGCCTCCGCCTCGTTCATCACGGACACGCCATGGCCGTCCATCAGATGCAGGTAGCTCACCATGAACACGGCGAGCACCGCCTTCATCCCGTAGAAGGAGAAACGCTCGGCGGCTTCGTTTCCTATGATGTGCGGCACGCCCGGCGGCATGCCCTCGAGGTCGGACGGAGAGGTGCGGTAATTCGACATACGGAACGGACGCGGACTCCCATGGCAGAGCAGGAAGCGTGCGGCAAGGAGGGAAAACCCCGCCGGATCACGAAGGCGATGCCACTTCCCGCAGGATCGCCTCGAAATCGCGGACGATCGCCGGCCACGAGAGGGTCTCCGCCGAGGCGCGGGCGCCGGTGCCGATGCGGCGGCGGAGGTCGTCGTCGAGCAGGCGCAGCGAGGCTGCTAGAAACGACTGCTCGTCGCCGAGCGGCACCTTGAGCAGGTTCCCGCCGTCGCGGCCGTGCCATGCGGCGGCGGCGCTGTCATAGGCGACGGACGCGAGGCCGCTGGCCATGCCTTCGAGCAGCACATTGCCGAAGGTCTCGGTCTCGCTCGGGAAAAGCTGGATGTCGGCCGAGGCGTAACACGCGGCAAGGTCCGCGCCGGTGCGGTATCCGGTGAAACGAACGTCCGGATGGTTGCGCTCGAGCTCCGCTCGCGCCGGACCGTCGCCGACGACCACGCCGACGACATCGGGGCGCACCTCGCGCATCGCGGCGATCGCGCGCAGGGCGAGGCCGATGTTTTTCTCCGACGAGACACGGCCGACGACGATGACGACGGGCGCGCCGTCACCGGCGCCCCACGAGCTGCGGAGCTCCGCGCTGCGGCGGGACGGCTGATAGAGATCCGCATCGACGCCCCGGCCGAGCACGGCGGCCTTGGTGAAACCGGCGGCGAGCAGGGCGTCGCGCGATTCCGGCGAAGGGGCGACCGTGCGGGCGAGGCGGTTGTGGAACCATTTCTGATAGCCCCACACCCGCTCACCGATCCAGCCGATGCCGTAGCGGTGGAGGTACTGGCGGAAATTCGTGTGGTAACCGCCGACGACGGGAATGCCGAGTTTCCGCGCGGCGGCGACGGCGGAGAACCCGAGCGGGGTCTCGATGGCGACGTAGACAACGTCGGGTTTCGTCCGGCTCCAGCGGCGGCGGAACCATCCGGGCCACGGAGCGCCGACGCGGATTTCCCAATACCCGGGCAGCGGCCACGACGGAATCCCGGTCTCGTGTTCGCCGCGCGGAGGACCGGAACGGATGATCTCCACCTGGTGGCCGAGTTTCCGCAGGCCGGAGGTGATGCGGCCGAGCGAGAGCGCCACGCCGTTGATGTCCGGCACGAAGGTGTCCGAGACGACCTCGACGCGCAGCGGGCGGGACGGATCGGGCTGGGCGTTCGGTTCGGTCATGAGGTGGGGCGGCGGCGCGCCCATTCCACCCACAATCGTTTGGCTTTGGAAACCCCTTTCAGATACCAAGGCCTGCGATCCTCCGCCGCGGCGGGCGAAACGAGCAGGCGCGCGACCTTGAGCGCGGTGGTGAACTCGCCGGTCTCGGGGTTCAGATAACGCGGGTAGCGGATGAGCGCGCCGCAGACGAGTTCCTCAAGCGTGAGCGTGCGGGTGCGGCGCCCGCAGGCGATCCGGTCGGTGGTGAGCCCCCAGCCGGCGTAGAACGGGATGCCGTAGGTGAACACGGGTTTCTCGCGGATGAGCGCCTCGAAGCCGACGGTGGAGGTCATCGTGTGGACCTCGTCGCAGAGGTCGAGCCAGTCGAGCACGTTGCCTTCGGTGACGGCGAGGTCGCAGGCTTCCGCGAAACCGGGCGGCAGCACGTTTCCATGGCGCGCCCCGGCGACGAGGTCGGGGTGGGCCTTGAAGACGATGTAGGCGCCCGGCTCCATTTCGCGCACGCGCTGGAGCAGCGCGAGGTTCGACTTCAGCTCCGGGCTGCCGAAGGCGATCGACGCGTCCGCCTCGACTTGTCCAGGCACGAGGATCACCTTGCGGCCGGCGGTTTTCGATGCGTCCAGCGCCACATTGCCGCCGCCGACGTTGTATTTCGTGAGCCGCATTTCGCGCAGCAGATCGATCAGTTCGCGGGCCTGCCGGGCATCCTCGCCGGAAAAGCCGGACTGATAGATCGCCTCCAGATCGGACGGAGCGCCGGCATCGAAGTAGATCCCGCGGCCGTCGACGACCCACGAGTAGGGAAAGTTGAACGCTGCTCCGAGCCCGCGCGAGCGCAGGAAGCCGTCCTCGACGCGCGCCGTGCGGGCGGCGATGCGCTCCGGCACCTCGCTCCAACGGCCCCAGACGAGGAAACGGTCGGCGGAGTCCGGAGCTTCGTCCGCTCCGGAAACATGCCGCAACTCGCCCGCCGGGCTGCGCAGGTAGGCGGGAACGATGCTCCGTTGCCACGGCGTGAGGCCGATCACGACCGTGGTCCCGCGGTTGCGGCGGAACATTTCCTTTTGCAGCGCAAGGTGATCGAGGATGCCGCCGAGTCCGCAGGGTTCGCCGCTGTCCGGGTCGAAGTAGTGGCAATACCGGACATAAGCCGCCTCGAAGACCTCCGCCAGACCGGCGCGCGTTCCGCGGTCCGCTCCGGGCGCGCGGTCGTCGGTGAGGCCCCAGCCGGCGAAAAACGGCCGCCCGAACGTGATCACCCGCCGGCCATGGACAAGCGCCTCCATGCCCATCAGCGACCCGCCGACCAGCACGGTATGGCAGAACGAGAAACACTGCGCCGGTGACAAATCCGGAGGCAACAGCCGGACGCGGGCGTCGGCCAGCAGGCGCTCCGGCAGGCAACTGTGCTTGCGCCGGTGCACGTGGTCTGGATGCGCCCGCACATAGACCGGACAACCATCGAATTCATCCAACGCCGCCCTCAACATGCGCTCGAAATCGCGATCCACCATCCCACCGTGGCGGATCGACGCGTCGCCGCGGGTCTGGTCGACCACCAGCACACCGGTTTCCTCCGGGACCTCCGCATCGCGATACTCGCCGGGAAACCAATTGTATTTCGAAGCTCCGGTTTCGCGGAAACGCCGCATCAACTCGTCCACCGGAATACCATCCGGGTCGCTCGGGAGCATCCAGCCCCGGGGTTCGCCGGAGCGGATCGACTCGATCAGATCCGAGTTTCCATCCGCGGCATAGTGGATGCCCATGGAGTCCGCGAGCAGGCCGTAACAAGCACCTTCCATTCCCGGCCGCAGCGAGCGGACGAGGGCATCCTCCAACAACAAGAGCGGCCGCCCGGTGCGTTTGGCCGCGCGCATCGCCGAAAGCCCGCTCGGTTTCAACCCCCAGCCTACATGCACCTCCGGACGCCCCGCGGCCCGCGCCGCGAGAAACCCGGGAAGCAGCGGATGGCGCAGCACCTTGCGATAGACCCAGGCGGCTTGCCCCACATGCTGCTTCATCCGCGGCGAGCTTTCTCGGCCGCCCCGCGGATTGTCAACCCTCATGCCGGATCGTTCCCACCCGGCGGGCCGTTCGACGAACCCACCGGCCGGTCCCATCCAACCCTCGGCGCGGACGGTGGGGGGGAACACCCGCCCACGCCGGGGGACATCTCACCCTGGCGGGAGCCCGCGGATCACGCGTGGGGGGGGCGGCTCCGGAACTTTGACCAGCGGTATTCCCAAACGTGGAGCCACGGATGGTGACCGTGTTCATCCGATGCCATGTAGGCGGAAATGGCGACTCCGGCGACCCACAGCACAGGCACCAGCACGAGGGAGAATCCCAGCGTGGCAAAGGCCAGCAGACCGGTGACGAAGAGCATCAGCACGTTTCCGATGAGCAGCAGCCCGAAGCCGGAGACGTAGTGATGTTTGTAGAGGTGCCCCAGACCGGGCACGACACTCAGCAGAGCGGCGATCTTGTTGCGATCGACTTGTTTCCACGCATCGATGAGTTCGCTCATGGTTTTCAGGGTTTAGGTTCAGGATCACATTCTCACCCCGGAAAAACGAAAGCAAGCTTCGAATCGGACGATGTTCGGTCGCGTGCTACCGGCCGGCTCCTACGGATCGTTTGAAGATTGACGGATTCCAAGCGCTTCCTAGAGTCCGGCCGTCCGCCGCTCCCGAAAAAAGTAAAAATCCACGCCATCCAATCGCGGCATTTCGGCGGATCATACCTATGAACAAGAACGATGCTGTGGCGTATGCTATCTGATTCCCCGTCTTTCCGTCAGGGCCCGGGCTCTCTCGTTGAGCCTGCCGCGGGAGAAGGTTGGGTTCTCCACCCGCCTGCCGCGAGAACCACGAAGTGGTCCGGAGATCCGCCGCCGCCGCGCACGACGGCCACCGGCAAGAAAATCCTGATCGTCCAAGGTGACTGGGAGGCCGGCATGGCGTTGTTGGCGCAGGATCTGGAGGACGCGGGGCATGAGGTCGGCAAGGTTCTTTTCTGCGCCCCGGATTACGTTTACCGCCTCAAAGGGATCCGCACCCATTCCTTCCGCAAGCCGCTGGAAGAGTTCGACGGATGGTTGAGGCAGCTCGTCCGCGACGAAGGCTACGACACGTTTTTCCTCTACAACCACTACCGGCCGTACAACCAGATCGCCTGGAACCTCGCCGAGGAACTGGATCTGGACTGCCAGGTGTTCGAGCTGGGCCTCATCCGGCCGAACTGCGTGATGGTCTTCGACCGCCAGAACACTCCGCTGGTGGCGCTTTCCCGCGAGTGGGAGAAACTCCTCAATGACGAGCGCGACGAGCCCGCCCCGGAGGAGATGCCGCAGGAGCTCTGCCAGGTGAGCACGCCGGTCAAGATGGCTTCGTTCTGCGCCAATTTCCTGTTCAGCCGGCTCACCTCCCCCCTGTTCCCGAATTTTGTCGACCAGCGGGACATGAACCTGTGGACCCATTTCAAACACGGCATGATCCACCTCTGGCGTTTCCTCGAGCGCGGCCGTGACGCCGAGCTCGACGAAGTGATCGCCGGCGAGTGGTCCGGCACCTACTATGCGGTGCCGCTGCAGGTCCACAGCGACACCCAGATCACCCGCTGCTCGAACTACGACTCGATCGAGCAGTTCATCAAGGAGGTGGTCACCTCGTTCGCGAACCATGCCCCGGCGGACACCAAACTGATTTTCAAGGTCCATCCGATGGACCGTGGTTACAAGGACTACGCCGACCTGATCGCCGGTCTCGACCTCCGGCTCGGCGGAGGCCGCTTGATCTACGTCGACCGCGTCCACCTGCCGACCCTGCTTTCCAACTCGCTCGGCGTCGTCAACATCAACAGCTCGGTGGGCATCTCCGGTCTGGTTCACCACGCTCCGGTGATCGCGCTCGGCACGGCCGTCTACGATCTGCCGAAACTGACGTGGCAGGGCGGACTCGACGAGTTCTGGACGAAGGCGAAACGGCCGAAGGCGGCCATGGTGACCCGTTTCATCCACCTCCTGCTCGAGCTCAACCAAGGCCGCGGCACCCTGTCGCAACGTTGCTTCGACGTGCCCGGGCGCTGCCGCATCCGGTGGCCGCAGCCCTTTCAACGGAGTTTCCTTGCACGCGAAGCAACCGAAGAGGACGAGATCGCGGATGACGCACCGACCTCACGGGTGCTTTGCCAGACGGCCACCCGCGGCCGGGTTCCTGACCGGGTGGGCACCTGAGCCATGACCCTGCGGGAAATCGCCATCATCGGTGGAGGAGCGTTGGGCAGCTCCCTCGCGATCAATCTTTCGCGACGGAAAGAAATCCGCTGGATCGTCCGATCATCTGCCGATGCGGCGGAGATCCTCCGGACCCGGACCAACCCACACTACCTGCCGGACCACAGGATTCCCGATGCCATCCATGTCACCACCGACATCGCGGCCGGCCTCGCATCCGCCGACCTCGCGCTCGTCGCAACACCCACGGCAGCATTCGCTTCGGTGGTGGGAGCGGTGGCGGACGCGCGGCCCGGCCTTCCGGTGATCTGGGGCTGCAAGGGATTCTGCCCGCGGACCGGCGAACTCCTGTCCGCTGCGGCGGCGGAAATCCTCACACCCGGAACCGTCCACGGCGCGCTCTCCGGCCCCGGCTTCGCGGAAGGGCTGGCAAGCGGAGATCCGACCGCGCTCGTCGTCGCGACCAACGCCGGCAAGGAATCCACCCTTGCCGTCGCCGAAGCACTTTCCAACGAAAGTCTCCGTGTCTACGCGAATCCGGATCTCATCGGCGTGCAGATCTGCGGCGCGATCAAGAATGTGTATGCCATCGCCGCCGGCATCATCGACGGATGCGGCTGGGGTGTGAACACCCGTGCCGCCATGATGACACGCGCCATCGCCGAAACCAGGGTGCTCCTCAAGGCATGGAACGGCAAACGTTCCACCCTGGTCGGCCTGTCTGGTTTCGGTGACTTCCATCTGACCTGCGGCAGCCGGCAATCCCGCAATTACCAGGTCGGCATGGCGCTGGCGTCGGGAGTGCCGCTCGCCCGGGCGCTCGAGACCCTGGGCCACGTCGCCGAAGGCGTGCAGACCGCACGCCTCATCTGCGGACGGGCGGAGGCGGCGGGCATCGAAATGCCTCTCGCTCGTGCGGTGAACGAGATCCTCGACGGAGTCCGGTCCCCCCGCGAATGCGCCGCGGCGCTGATGGCGCGAGACATCCGGTCCGAGAAGAAACCCAAGGCGAAATCCGCTCCTGCCCGCAACAGCCGGTTGACGGATCTCGTGTGATCCTCATTCTGCCGCCGCCATGCGCACCGTTCTGACCTACGGCACCTTCGATCTGCTCCACATCGGCCACATCAACCTGTTGCGGCGGGCCCGGGATCTTGGCGACCGCCTGATCGTAGCGTTGTCCACCGACGAGTTCAATCTCGCCGAGAAGAACAAGGTCTGCGTGAACACCTACGCCGACCGCAAGGTGATCCTCGAATCGCTCCGCTTCGTCGATCTCGTCATCCCCGAGGAAAACTGGGAGCAGAAAGTCACCGATGTGGTGACCCATGAGGTGGATGTCTTCACCATCGGCGACGATTGGAAAGGCCACTTCGATTTCCTCAAGGACAAGTGCGAGGTGGTGTATCTCCCCCGCACGGCGAACATCTCGACCACCGAGATCAAACAAAACATCGCCACCGGCGGCCGAGGTTGAGTCCGGCGTAGGTCCGCCCCCGGGACGGATGGTTTCCTGCGTTTCCGTCCCGCGCTTGCGCGATGCCGCCCCCGCGGACATTCTCCGGGCCGGCCGGCGGCCCTTTTCCCGATCCCGGCCAGCGATTCACGGAGCCTCATGAAGATCATCGCGCATATCGGAACGCCCAAGACCGGCACCACCTCGATCCAGCAGGTTCTCAACGCGAACCGGGACCATCTGCATTCCTTCGGCTACCACTACCTCGCTTCGATGGGGGTCAGCAACCATGTGGCCTTCCCCCGCTGTTTCTACTCGAAATTCCGTCCGACGGATGAGTATTGCAGGATCCGCCGCATCACGACTCCCGCCGAGTTCGAAGAACACCGGGCCGCGAAGCTCCGGGAACTCGAAGACGAGCTGGCTTCCCTGCCCGCCGGAACGCACACGGTGGTGACCTCCTGCGAGCACTTCTACTCGCGCCTCAACACCGCGGAGGAGATCGCCGCGCTGGCGGGATTCCTGGACCGGCATTTCTCCCACGTCGAAATCGTCGTCTATCTCAGGAACCAGCCGGAACTGCTGACATCCCTGTATTCCACCGTCCTCAAGGCGGATGGGGAGATCTCCGGCTTGCACGAATTCACCGGAAAAGTCTGCCGCGAGAGCAACCCATACTTCAACTTTCATCTCGGTCTGGGCCGTTGGCGCGACCAGTTCGGCGACGACGCGCTCTCCGCCCGGCTGTTCGCCCGCGACGAATTCATCGACGGGGACTTGCTTTCGGACTTCTTCGGCAGGATCGATCCGGTACTGCTTCCCGGTCTGCTCAGGCCCGGAAGCAACCACAACGAGTCGATGACACATCTGGGGCAGGTCATCGCCCGCTCGGTGAACGCCGTCGAACCGCGTTACATCGAGGGAGCCGGCTCGAACAAGGAGAACCGGCGCTGGATCTCCCGGATCGCCGAAGCCTTCCGGAGGACGGGTCAGCAGCTTCCGGAGGATGTATACCAGCGGATCGTGGACGAGTTCCGGGCGTCCAACGAAAACCTGCGGAAGGAGCTTTTCCCCGGACGGGACACCTTGTTTCCGGGACGCAAACAGGCCGATCCGAACGAAGGCCGGATGCTGACCAGCGAGCAGGAGATGGTCCTTTCATCCCTCATCGGCAGATCCCGCGGCGGTCGGAGGAAATCCCACCCGAAGGGTGCGGTTCGGGTCCTCCGGGATGCGGCGGCCGCCTTGGAAGGGACCGACCTGAAGCAAGCCTATCAACTCATGAAGCTGGCCAGCGCTCTGAAACCCGAAGGGGATTTCATCAAGCGGAAGTTGCTCGCCTATGAAAAGAAACTCGGTGCCGACGCATCCCCGTCGTCGGGATCCGATTGATCCGCGCTACCGGGGGGCCGCGTCGCCCAGTCCGCACGATTTGGCGCGGAACGCCTGAAGCGCTTTGGTGAGATAGGCATCCATGTCCACCTCGGCCGCCGCAATCCCGCCCTTGAGGAATTCCCTCATCCCCCGCGCGAGCCCGGCGTCCGAGTTTTCCACCAGTTCGCCGGACCGCCCTTCGATCACGCCTCTGGAGCCGACGATGTCGGTGGCGATGATGGGTTTGCCGAGGATGATCGCCTCCAGCAACACCATCGGCTGGCCCTCGTGGTTGGAAGAGAGGACGAAACAATCCGATTTCCGGATGTAGGGGAACGGATTCTCCCGGAACCCCAGGAACCGGATCCGTTCTTCCAAGCCGAGGGAACGGACCTGACCCTCGAGCTGGAGACGGAGCGGTCCGTCTCCCACGATCGCCAGTTTCGCCGTTTCGTTTCGTTTGGCGACCTTGGCGAACGCACGGATCAACTTCGCATGGTCCTTCTCGATCGACAGCCGGCCGACCGTGATGAAAACGGGTCCTATCCCGTCGAAGATGTCGGCATCCCCCTCCGGCTCCCCGGCCGCGAGGTCACGGATCCGCGAAGGGATCAGCACGTTCTCCACGAAGTCGAATTTCGAATCCGGGATTCCGTAGCGGGCGGACAACGACGCGTTGTTGAGATCCATCGTCATCCGGGAAACCGAGATGATCCGGTCGAAATGCCGGTACAACTCGAAGACCTGGGTCAGATAAGGAAACCGGACACAGCATTCGCTCATCATGTCGTTATGCTGATAGATCGCCTTGTGTCCCACCAGATGTCCGGGGGCGCAGCCGATGAGCGCGGTCCAGAACGTGTTGTATCCTTCGAAATCGATCGCGGCATCGAAGCGGGATTCGCCCAGCAGCCGCCGGTATTCGCGGGCGAACGCGTGTTGGTAGATCCCGCGGATCTCCTCGGAATCGGGAATCGCGCCATCGTCCCGGAACCGCTGCTGGATCCACATTTCCTCGTGGCTGAAATTCGCGCGCCCGACCCGCGGGAGGATCCGCGCCGCGGCGGCCAACCTGCCCATCCGCCTGGCGTCCTCCGGTTCGGTTTCCTTCAGCCACTTCGATTCCGCGAGCATGGTGATGCGCGGTGGCGATCCGGCGCTGGCGTCCAGAAGGTTGGCGAGCGACGAAGTAATGCCGTTGGGGAGCAGTTTCCCACCGAACATCAGGACCTGTGGTTCCGTGCTCTCCAGCGGGCGGGACCGCGGCGCGAAAATCCGCTCGAGCACCCGCTTCGTCGCCCGTCCGTCCTCGTGAGGGCAGAATTCGAGCCGCGCCGTTTCAATACGCGGTGCCGGGGAGACGTCGCCGCGGAGATGGTTCCGCAACTCCGCGAGCAGATCGTCGAGATTCCTGGCGACGGGGCCCGGCAACCCGTCGATTCCGAAGTAGATGCCTCTTGCCGCGGTGTATTCCTCCAGATCCTTGAGGTAGAACAAGATCGTCCGGCCGGTGGCGAGGAAGTCGAACCAGATGCTCGAGTAGTCCGTGACGAGGATGTCGACGATCGACAGGAGATCGTTGGTGGAGATGTCATCGGGAACATGGTGGGCCAGTCCACGGGAGTCGCTCAGGGTGTGGCCGCGGAACAACAGATGGCAGTCTCCCTCCTTCAGGCGGTTCACCTCGCGTTCGACCTCATCGGCCTCGAGTTCGGGAGTCGCATGGCTTCCGCGCCAGGTCGGGGCGTAGAGCACCACTTTCCGGGAACCGTCGATGCCGAGCCGTTTCCTCATCGCTTCCTTTTCAGCGTCCGTGGCGTTGAGGGTGAGGTCGATCCGTGGATAGCCGGTCTCGATGATGTCGCCATGGGCGAGACCATCGATCTCGTAGGCGCGGGTCAGGATGTCGGTCGTGTGGGGGTTCGGGCTGAGGATGTGGGTCGCCTGGAGGAGGTTCCGGGAGATGTTTCCATAGACGAAGGGCTCGCCCTGGATATGTTTTCCGACGGTTTTCCACGGTGTGCCGTGCCACGTGTTGAGATAGATCTGTCCTTCCTTCCGGATGAAGTACGGGTGGAAGGTCACGTTGTTGATCAGGACGCCCGCGGAAGCGAGATGACGCATGTAAGCATCGGAGCCGCGGACAACGAAGATGACGTTCCTCATCCCCTTGAAACGTTCGGGAACGAGGGACGGGTCGTTTACCGACCAGACGTGGATCCAATCCGCGCGGGACGGATCCGCGAGCAGGTCGAGGAACAAGGCATACGGATTGCACGACATCGTCTCACCATGGAAACTCTCGTAGAGAGCCATCCCGGGACGGATGGCGAGGGTCTCGTAGTACTCGGTGTAGATCGCGACCTTGCGGAACGCGGAGTCGCCCTGGAAGGTCGATTTGTTGAGCCCATGGGCCCTCCGGATGGGACGGAGGCTCGCGTAGGCCTCGCAAGCTTCCTCATGGCGGCCGAGTTTCGCCAGGCAAGCGCCCAGCCGGTAGTAGCGTGCGGGGTCGTGACCGGGTGTCCGCATGACACACTGGTTGTAGGCCTCCGCCGCTTCGCTCCATTGGGATAGGGCTTCATGGCAGTTGCCGAGTTTCCACCATGCGTCCGGATCGGTCGCGTCGCGGCCGGTTTCGCGGGCGAGGCGGTCGCGCGCCTGTTCGACTCCTCTTTCTCCCGTCTCGTTGAGCGCCGGATCATCGAGCCATTCCAGATCCGGGCCGGCTCCGCCGGCATCCGCCTCGCGGGACATGTGGAACGCTTCGCACGCCTTCTCATACGCGCCCTCCTTCGCGAGAACCTGGCCGAGCCGGTAGAACCACGCGGGGACCAGTTTGGGGGCGCTTTCCGCGGCATTGCGGTAGGCGCTTGCCGCCGCCTGATGTTTCCCCTGGCGTTCACGGACGAACCCGAGGCGGTAGTGCCATTCGGCTTCGCAATCGTGCCGTTGGATGGCGGCTTCGTATCCCTGCTCCGCCTTGTCCCACCGGTAGTTCCGGTCGTGGCAGCACGCGAGGTTGAAGAGGGCTTGTCCGGACGAGTCGGCATCGAGACTGCGGGCCACCTCCTCATAGGCATCCGCGGCGAGCTGCCAGCGGGAGAACTTCTGATGGAAATAACCGAGGCCCAGATGTTGCTGCTTCTGGTTGCTGGGATGGCCGATCGCCGCCTGATAGAACGCGCGCGACCGTTCCATTTCCGCGGGGCCGGCGTCCGGGATCCGGGACAAGGCGTAGCCGGCCTTGTAGTGCCAGACGGCGGAGCGGTCGGCGAGTTCGAGAGCTCTTTCGTATTCCGCCGCGGCTTCGCGGTAGCGGTGCATTTGTTCGAGCGCCTCGCCGAGCCTCGAGTGGAAGCCGGAGTTGTTTCCGTCGATCTCGAGCGCGGCCTTCAAGGCATCGATCTGGAGCCACCATTTGTTTCCCAGACGGAAGCAGCGGGCCAGCTCGCTGTGCAGGAACGCCGAGTCCGGTTCTCTCTCCAGACGGACGAGGATCTCCTCCTCGCTCAGAAAGGAAGGTGGAGACTCCGTTTCCAGTTTGTCCTCAAGAATGCGGAGCCTCGTCATCCAGATCTCGTTGCCGGGACGGAGGAAGACCGCTTTCTGGACATACGGAAAGGCTTCCATCCACTTCTTGTTCATCCAACGGACCATGCCGCGCTTGAACAAACTCGGAGCATGATCGGGAGATTTCTCCAGCGCCGCCGCGAAACACCCGTCGGCCGCGTCCCAGTGTTTGAGCCGGTAACGCGCAAGACCCTGCCAATACGGAAGGGGGCTGCGGAGTGCGGTCTTGAGGCGGGAGATCATCGGAAGAATGGGGATGAAGCAATGGTCACACCCGCCCGGCTGCCTTGCGGAGTTTCCGGACGAAGCGCCGCAGGAAGCCGCGCAGCCCCTTGCGCCGGCGCTCCTGTTGCTCCCGCTGAACCCTCAGCTCCTCGCGAATCACGCCGCGGCAATGTTCGACGAGGTTGGCAAGCTCCTTCGGATCCGCCGGGTCGCCGGTGGGAACGAGTTCCGGAGGGATGTGGTATTTCTGCACGGTTCTGACCCGTTTGACAAATTCGTCGATAGTGGCGCGGGGGATGTTCAACAAGTCGGCCTCGGAGGTGATGCCATGGGCTTCCGTGAGGTTTTCGGAAAGGGAGGCGCCGAGGCGGGATTCCATCCAGCGGATGTCGGCGGCTTCTTTTTCAAGACCGTTGGCAACGATGGATGGCGCGGCTGCGAACTTGTCTCCCTTCATTGCGAGCAGGATCTTGATGAGCTGGAGATTCTCGGCGACCACGCCCGGCCCGCTGCCATAGCCGGGACCGAAGCGACGGTAGACGTAAAGTATCCCGCAGGCCCCGAGGCTCATGCTCTCGTTGGTGCGCTTGATCGTCTCACGCGGCGGCGGCGTGAGCCCGATGGTTGCGAAGAAGTCGGAAACCGTGCAGCCGTCCGCGAACGAAGACGGATCGAACTTGCGGAGGACGACGTTCTCGCGGCCGAAGTGGGTGTCGAATTTCTCGAACTTGCGACGGTAGTTCAGCTTGATGCCGCCGAGTTCGAATTTCGAGCGTCCGCCCTTCACCATTTCCTGAAAGATGGAAACCTTGAAACTGACCGGCGGCCTTACGTAACCGATGACGCGGATCTCGTCGAAGAAGGGGGCGAGGAACTCCTTGAGGCGGCCGATGCCGTCCTTGTCCACGAGGGGCAGCGCCTCGGCCGACAGGATGACGGTGCCGGCCTTGGAACGGGTGATCGCGGCGGCGAGCCGTTCCCGGAGGTTTTCCCCCCGTTGTTTCAAGGTCTCGGCGGAGACCCCTTGTTTGTCGAACCAATGGTAGTGGAACGGGTTGGTGGCGAACATCGCATGGAACGGCGTGTTCATGTGCAACTTGCCGCCAACGCAGACATACTCCCACTCGTCCGTGGAGCCGATGCGCTTGAGATTCGTCTGCAGGGAGGTGGTCCCCGTCTTGTGCATCCCGATATGTAACCAACAACGCTTCATGATGTCTTGTAGAGAGGCTCGTCAGGGGTGGGATCCTCCGAACGCCCTGCGCAGCCTGCGGATCAGGGACGGCAGCCCGCCCTTCCTGCGGACCTTGGACGGGGTTCCCGTCTCGCGGGTTCGGACGAGATCGCCGCAGGACTGGAAGTAGGCGGCGGCCTGCTCCGGCGGAATCACGCCCGAGGAGGGATCCGGGGGAGGAGGGGCGGCGACTTTCAACACCGCTTCAAATGCCCTGGCGAATTCGCGCAGCGCGCTGGTTTCAATGTGGAGCAGATCCCTCTCACACTCGATTCCGACTCCCGCGGGGGATGGTCCGCCGAACGAGGCGCCGAGGCGCTCCTCCATCCAGCGGATGTCATCCCGGTTGGCATCATTCACGGCCGCCACGATCTCCGGGGCCAGCAGGAACTTGTCTCCCTTCATCGCGGTGAGTGAACGCACGAGCAGCCGGTTTTCCGGATTCACATGCCTGCCCGAGCCGAATCCGGCTCCATATTGGTTGTAGGCATAGAGGATTCCACAAGCCTGCCTGCACAATCCTTTGTTGACGCGCCGGGAGGAGAGCCCCTCAGGCAGGGTGATGCCGACGCGTTCGCTGAAGTCCGCCAGCACGCATTGGTTGGTGAAAGAATTCGGATCGAACTTGATCAGCGTCACACGCTCGAGGCCGAACACCTCGTCGTATTTCTCGAAGCGGAACCGGTAGTCCGCGGTACAGCTGGAGAATTGGAAGCGCCTCTTGCCGTGTTTCACCTGTTCCTGAAATCTCGAACTCATCAGTCCGCCGGGAGGACGGACGTAGCCGATCACGTGGATGTCGTCGACGAGCGGACGAAGGAATTCCGCGAGACGCTCGACACCTTCGCGATCCATTTGATCGAGGGACTCGGCGGAAAGAATGAGATTGTCCTCGGTGGATTCGCGGATCGCGCGCTCCAGCCTTCCGCGCAACACACGGCCCTTGCGGGCGATATCTTCCGGCGTGGCGCCCGACGACCGGAACTCATGATATTTCCGCGGCTGGCTCGCAAACATGGCGAACATCGCGGCGTTCAGGTGGCGGCGGTTCTTTTCCACCGTGATGTAGTTCCAACCGTCGCCTCGTCCGATCTCACCCAGCCTCCGCTGGATGGTGGTGCTGCCCGTCTTGTGCATCCCGATATGGATCCAGCAACGCTTCATGAGATCATCTGGAGTGACTGGTCAGGAACGGGAGCGTCCGCACATCTGGCGCAACCGGCGGACCAAGGAGTGCAGGAGACCCTGGCTGCGGACTTCGGGAACCGCCTCCACTTCGCGCAAGCTCTCCGCGGCGAGTTCACCGCAAGACTGGACGCAGGCGGCGACCTGCTCGGGCGGGACGATCAAGGAGTCGGATTCAGGGAGCGGTGGAGCGGCAGCCTCCACCACCTCTTCGAAATTCCTGGCGAATTCCTGGAGCTCGGCGGTCTCGATGCGGAGCAGGTCCTCCTCGCAAGCGATTCCCCCTCCCGAGGGCATGGTTTCGTCGAGCGTGGTGCCGAGGCGGTTCTCCATCCAGCGGATATCATCGCTGGTGGTTTCGTTCACGGCCGCCACAAGTTCGGGAGCGAGTCGGAACTTCTCTCCCTCCATCGCGGAGAGCGAGCGGACCAGCAGGCGGTTCTCCGGCAGCGCATGCCTGCCTCCGCCGAATCCTTCGCCGAATTTATTGTAGGCATAGAGGATTCCGCAGGCCTGCCTGCTCAATCTCCGGTTGAGCCGCCGCGCGGGAGGGCTCCCCGGCAGGGAGATGCCCACCCGCTCGGTGAAGTCCGAGAGCACGCACTGGTTCGTGAACGACTTCGGATCGTATTTGACAAGTTTCACCTGCGAGGGGCCGAACACCTCGTCGTATTTCGCGAAGCGGAACCGGTAGTCCGCCGTGCAACTGGACAGGTCGAAGCGCCGCTTGCCGTGTTTCACCTTTTCCTGGAATCTCGAACTCATCAGTCCGCCGGGAGGGCGGACGTATCCGATCACGCGGATGTCATCGACGTGCGGACGTAGGAAATCCGCAAGGCGCCCGACGCCCTCGCTGTCCATCTGATCGAGGGACTCGGCGGACAGGATCAGGTTCTCCTCGGTCGATTCGCGGACCGCGCGCTCCAGTCTCCCGCGCAGCACGCGGCCCTTGCGGGCGATGTCTTCGGCGGTGGCGCCCGACGACCGGAACTCATGATATCTCCGCGGCCGGCTTGCGAACATGGCGAACATGGCGGCGTTCAGGTGGCGGCGGTTCTCTTCCAGCGTGATGTAGTTCCAGCCGTCGGCCCGTTCGATCTCGCCCAGCCTCCGCTGGATGGTGGTGCTTCCTGTCTTGTGCATGCCAATGTGGATCCAGCAGCGCTTCATGAGGTCAGTGGGAGGGAATCGAGGGTGGACGGGGCGGCTCGCTCCGGTTCGGAAGCCGCGGCAAACCCGCAGGACTTGCGGTAGAACATGCCGAGGGCGGTTTTCTGATAGACATCGAAATCGACGGGGCGGACGGTCACCCGGCCATCGAGAAACTCGATCATGCCACGGTGCAGTCCGTCGATGGAGTTTTCGACCAGCAGGCCGGAGCGGTGTTCGACGACGCCGCGGCAGACGTCGATATCGGCACAGACGATCGGCTTTTCCAACATCATCGCTTCCAGCAGGACCAAGCCCTGGCCCTCATGGTTGGACGAGAAGACAAAGCAGTCGGATCGCTTCAAGAGCGGGAACGGATTGAGCCGGTAGCCGACGAGGTGAACGATGCCGCGCAAGCCGAGTTCGTCGACCAGCAGGTCCAGCATCACGGCGAGCGGGCCGTCGCCGACGACGAGCAGGCGGGATTCCGGACGTTCCGCGTGGACGCGGGCGAAGGCTTGGATGAGCTTGCGATGGTCCTTCTCCACCGATAGGCGCCCGATGGTGATGAAAACCACGGTGCCCGGGGCGAAAAAGAGGACTTCATCGGCGTCCGCGACGGGTTCGGATGCGCGTTCCAACACGGTGGTGATGTCCAGCGGGTTCTCGACGAAGTCGAAGCGAGCGGCCGGCAGGCCGAAGCGCTCCGTGAGCTGGTCTCGATTGATGTCGCGGGCGTCCCTGCTGACGGAGATGAGGTGGTCGTACTGCCGGTAGAGGTGGAAAACCCGCTCGAGCTCGGGGTATTTCACGGTCCACTCGCCATACATCTCGTTGTGTTGATAGATGGCCTTGTGGCGGATGGTCGAGCGAGCGGCGAACCCGAACAGGCAGGCGTAGAACGCGGTGTATCCGGAGTAGTCGATGGCGCCGTCGAAACGCGCGCTGCCGAACATGCGGTGGATCTCGCGGCGGAAATGGTGGCTCAGCGCTCCAAAGACATAGGAATCGTCCTCGAGGTGATAACTTCGGTTGAAATACCCGAGGATCCGGCGTTCCTCCAGAGTGGTGCTGGCGGCGCCCGCGCGGGGAAGGACGCGGATCTCCGGCGGCAGGGACTTCAGATATTCGACACTTTCCGGAACCATCGAGATTCCCCCCATTTCCACGACGAGCACGACGCGGAGTTTTTCGTGGTCGATGTTCCGCAGCAGATTGACCAAGGCGATGGTGATGCCGTTGAGGGCGAAGTGGCCGCCGAAGATGAGGAGATTGCGCCGGCCGTCCGGGGCAGGGGGACGGAGGGATGACGCGCTGAAGATGAAATCGACCACGCGGCCGCAGGCGCGGCCGTCCTCCATGGCACAGAACCTGTCGCGCGCCGCCTGATATGCGTCCCGCGGGATGTCGCCGCGGAGGGCGCCGCCGAGGTGGGCGGCGAGGCTCCCGGCATCGGTGGCGACCGGGCCGGGGAGCTCGCTGATATCGAAATACAAACCGCGGTTGGCGAGGTAGTCGGCATGGTCCGCGAGGTGGAAGACCACGGGCCGACCGGTGGGCAGGAAATCGAAGAAGACGCTGGAGTAGTCGGTGACCAGGACATCGACGATGGACAGCAACTCATTGGTTGTGATGTCCAGGGGTGGGATTAGCGACTGGTCCGCGTCCGCCACGAGCGCGGACTCGACGAAGTAGTGGCCCCGGAAAAGCAGGTGGCAATCGGCGTTTCGCAGGATGTCGATGACGTTCCGCGTGGCGGTGACTTCGTGGAAGGGTGACTCCAACGTGCCGCGCCAGGTCGGGGCGTAGAGAACGACCTTGCGGCCCGGCGGGATGCCGAGGCGGGCGCGCAGGGCGGCCTTGGCCTCCGCGCCGGCATTGAGCGTCATGTCCACGCGGGGCGAGCCGGTTTCCATGATCGCGCCTTGGAAGATGCCATCCACGTTGAACGCGGTCATGAGCCTCTCCGAGGTATGCCGGTTCGGGCTGGCAATGTGACTGGCCTGGAGAAGGTTGCGGGCGACGTTGCCGTGCGTCATGAATTCCCCCGTGGCGTCGCGGCCGAGGGTTTTCCATGGCGTGCCGTGCCAGGTGTTGAGGTAGATCTGGCCGTCGCGGCGTGCGAAGAAGGATGGAAACGTGACGTTGTTGACGAGCACGGACGCGGTGGCGAGGAAGCGCAGGCAGGCGTCCGAATCGCGGGTGACGAAGATGACGTTCTCCAGCCCTTTCAGTCGCTCGGGGATGACGTCCGGAGATTCGACCGCCCAGACGTGGGTCCAACCGGCGAAGCGCGGATCCTCAAGGAGGTGGAGGAAGAGCGCGAACGGATTGCAGGACAACATCCTGCCGTGGAAGCTCTCGTAGAGGATGGTCTCGGAACGGAGGGGCAGGACCTCGCAATATTCGACGTAGGACGCAGTGCGGCGGAATTTCGCGTGGCGTTTGAAGTGGTCTTCAGCCACGCCGTGGTTGCGTTGCAGGATGCGCATTCCGCGATAGGCCTCGCACGCGTCGCGCTGCCTTCCGAGGGAGGCCAGGGAGCGCCCGAGCCTGAACCAGCAGCGGGGGTCGTGATCATTCGAGCGGTCCGCGGCCTGGCCGAAGGCGCGGGCCGCACCCGCGGCATCGCCTTCCGCTTCGAGCATGGTGCCGAGGGAGAACCAGTCGTCGGCGGAGGTGGCGTCGGTTTTCAACCTCGCGGCGATTTCGGCGGAAGACTTCGCGCGTTTCGAAGAGCCCGGGGATTTCCGTCCCCGTCCGAGGCCGAGCAGGTTGGAAACCAGGGAGGTCCCGAGATCGTCACGGGCCTCCACGGCGTCGTAGGCAGCGCAGGCGTTTTCAAGTTGGCCCGCCTGTTCGAGCACGTGTCCGAGGCGGTAGAGCCAGACCGGATGGTCCTTGTAGTCCGGAAAACCGAGGAGCCGCCGGTAGGTGGCCGCGGCGGCCTCGAAGTCGCCGGTTTTCTCCTCCAAGGTGCCGAGACGCCGGTGCCACAGCGGATCGCCGTCATGCATGGCGATCGCCGCCCGGTAGAGACGGATGGCTTCCGGCCAGTCGTAAAGCCGGTCCCGCACGGAGCCGAGGAGGAAATGCAACTCGGCATGGTCGGGATGGCTCTGCAATCGATCGGTGTAGGCGCGGGCGGCGGCCTCCCAGTATCCGGATGCGGCGTGCAGGGCTCCGATGCCGAAGCGCCGTCCGTCACCGGTGGGATCGTGCGCGATGGCGCGGTCGTAGTAGGTCCGGGCGGCCTCGGTGTTGCCGGCGGATTCCAGCATGAACCCGGCCCTGTGGTTGGTGACGGAATCTTTGGGATCGAGATCCGAGGCGCGGCGGTAGCAATCGGCGGCTTCCTCGCGGCAGGTCATCCGTTCATACACTTCGCCGAGGCGAACGAGCAGGGGCGCGTCGTCGGGCCGGAGGGCGAGCGCGTTTGCGAGCGCCTCCTTTTCCAGCCATGCGCGGCCCTGGATGCGGTAGATGGCGGCGAGTTCGGAGTAAAGTTGCGCCGATCGCTGATCTTCGGAAATCCGTTGCAGGATGTGGCTGGTGCAGAACTCCAACGCCTTGGCCTGGGTGCCCTTGAGGTGCCGCGCCGCCTGGCAGAACTGGACCATCCAGTCGGTGCGTCCGGGTTCCAACGCGAGCGCCTCGCTCATGTGGGCGTATGCGAGTTCCCAGCGTTCGCGTTTGAACTCGACCATTCCGCGTTGGAAATGACTCGGGCCATGGCGCGGGTTCGAGCGGACCGCCGCCGCGAAGCGCCGTTCGGCCCCGGCCCAGCGGCGCTGTTTGTATCTGATCCAGCCGAGCCAGTAGTCCAAGGGTGCCTTCGCGATGAAGGCGGGATGGAAGAATCCGGCCGCCTTCATGTCGAAATCCCCGGGCGATCCGATCCGGGAGCCTTGCAGAACAGGTTCTTGAGCGACCCGAGGAATCCGCGGCCGGCCGGAGACGCCGTCTTGGCATGGCGACATGCCTCCACCAACGCGGCGATGCGCTCCGGGTTCACCGGCCCGGACGAAGGAAGATCGAAGGCCGGGACCGAAACGCCGTGGATCTCCTCGAACCGGCGGCGGTACTCGCGGCAGAATTCCACCGGAATTTCAAGCAGGTCCTCCTCGCATGTGATCGCGGCGCCCTGCGTCCCGGATGTTTCCGCCAGCGACTCGCCGAGACGGCGCTCGATCCAACGGTACGGCTTGGCGGCCGGATCGGCTCCGGCATGAAGAAGTTCGGGAGAAACCCGGAACCTCGTCCCGGAAAGGGCGAGCAGAGGAGCGACGATGCGGTTGTTCTCGCGGATGTAGTCCTTCCCGCGCTCCACGCCGGGGCCGAACTTCCGCCACGCGTAGAGGATGCCGCAGGCTTCCCGTGTCATCCCCTCGTTGACCCGCCGGATGGATGCCGCGGGCGGAGGTTTGATGCCGATGCGGGCACAGAAATCCGCGACAATGCATCCGCCGGCGAAGGTCTCGGGCGCGAACTTGCACAGCAGCACGTTCTCCTTGCCGAAAGCCCGGTCGAACTTCTCGAACTTGCGGCGGTAGGCGACGCGGATGGTGCTGAAATCCAACGGATGGGCCGCGTATTTCAGATGCTGCTGGAAGATCGACGTCTTGTAGCCCATCGGCGGCCGCACGTAGCCGATCACCCGCACCTCATCGAAGAGCGGCCCGAGAAAATCCTTCATCGCCACGATGCCCGCGGCGTCGATGAGGCAGGCGGCCTCACCGGAGATCACCACGGTCTCCGCGGTGGTCCGTTCGATCGATTTGCGCAACTGACGGCGCAGCCGTTCGCCTTTTTCGGCGACCTGCTCCTCGCTCAGTCCCTTCTTGGCGAAGAGGTGGAACTTGTGGGGCTCCGTCGCGAACATCGCATACAGCGCCATTCCCATGTTCGGCCTGCCGCCGGTCTTGAGAATGGTCCAACCGTCCGGATCCGGGGTGTCGGCGAGATTGGATTGCACGGAAGTCGTTCCGGTCTTGTGCATTCCGATGTGGATCCAGCAGCGCTTCATGGGGGCGGGTCGGTCGAAGAAAATCAGAATGACATAGGGTTCGGAGGACGTCCGGTGCCGGCCAAGTCCAGATTCTTCGCTTCTCGATCAAGCCGGGATCCGGGCGGACGATGTCTGACAAACGCGATGGTGCGGAAGGGCGTTCCGGCCGCCTCGGCAAGCCGGACGGGCAGAAGCTGCATGGCATCCCCCGCGGAGACAAGCGAGATTTCGTGAGTCCGGACCCGAGGGGATTTCCCCTTGGCAGGGTGAGGTCTCGCCCTAGCATCATCGCGAGCCCGGCGGCTGCCGGGCGTCAGGTTACCGAATATGCCGAGCCCCGATCCTTCCGACCCCTCCCCGCGGGTGGTGCTGGTCTTTCTCGATGACGAGAAGAACAAGCTCTACCAGCTCAAGCAGTGGGTGCAGTCCTTGGAGCGGCTGGCAAAGGTCATTCCCGTGGAAATCTGGTATTCCTCCGGCCACTCGGCCGGGTTGCTGGAGCATTGTCCCATTCCCTCCGTCCGCCTGCGTGGCGCCAAGGCGCTGCGGGACCACCTCGCCAGCCATCCGCCTGCGGTGTTCCTGTATGCGAACCAAAGCCTGAAGAACTCGCTCGTTCTTTGCGATCCGCTCAGCGTCCACGTCTTCATCTGCCACGGGGAATCGGACAAGGCCTACATGTACCAGAACACGATCAAGCGGTTCGACCTGTGTTTCGCCGCCGGCGAGGCGGCGCGGGAGAGGCTTGCGTCCAACGTTTCCCACTACGATGTGGCGCGGCGTGTCCTTCTCATCGGCCGGCCCCAGATCCTCGACACCCACCAACCGCCGGACGATTTCCCGGCCAGCGGGCTCACGCGCGTGCTCTACGCGCCGACCTGGGAAGGCGTCACCCGCGCGACCCGTTATTCGTCGATCGCCAGCCACGGTCCGGCGATCGTCCGTTCGTTGCTGGATCACGGCGGCTACCAGGTGATCTACCGGCCGCACCCGTTGTCCGGGACACGGGACACCACCATCCGGCTCGCGAACCAAAGGATCCTGCGCATGCTGCGGGAAACGAACGCGGCGTTGCCCGCACCGGTCCACTACGCGGACAGCAGCTCGTTCGGTTGGCAGCTCGACGCCATGGATGTGATGATCACCGACATCTCCGCGGTGGCATACGACTGGCTGGCCACCGGCAAGGCCCTGATGCTCACGCGGCCGGTCGAACCGGAGGCTGTGATCGGTGACTTCCGCCTGATCCGGGACCTCCCGCCGATGGAGGCGTCCGACGCGGGGCGCGCGGCGGAGCTGGCCGCGGAGGCGATGGGCCACGCCACCAGCGGCATCTCGCCTTTGGTGGCGCTGCTTCACCACTATTACGGCCAACGGACCGAATGCGACGACTCCCGGTTCCAGCAGGCGGTCCGCCATGCGGCCGGCCTGCAGGTCGAGCTGGAAACGAAGCTGTGCGGCGGCGACCGGGGCCTCGGCGGCAGCCGCCATGCCACCCGGGTGCGCATGCAGAAACTCAACGTCAGCATCCGCAGGCTGCTGAAAATCATCGGCGTCTGGGATCCCGACCGCGCGATGAAACGCGTCAAGAGACCGGTCGACCGGGTTCACGTTCATTTCTCGACGGTTTTCGAGCTGGCTGCTCCGCAGCGCGCGCTCTCCGCAGCGCGGGAATCTCCGGATGGCGACACGCCGGCGGTCATGGTGGCCGCCACCAACCACGTGTTGACCTATTTTCATTTGAAGCTGCTGTCCGCGCTGGACCGTCTGCGCCCGGGCCGCAAGGGGCGGGCGCTCGTCGTGCTTCCGATCTCCACCGCCACCGCCTGCGAGACGATGGTGCGGGAACTCGCGCCCCGCGAGGTGGTCTATCTGAAGCATCACTATTCCAACCACATGATGCAGCGGGTCAACGGACCGAAACACACCCTGTTCCTTCCGGAAACGGACCGCCGCTTCGAACCCGAGCGCGCGTTGGTCAACTACGACGAGGTCGTCACCGGCGATCCCGGGACCCTCGAATTTCTCGCCGGCCTTCTCGAGATCTCGCGACCCGTCGTGCGCGACGTCCGCTCAGCGGAGCCAGTCTGAGCAGTCCCAGCCGAGCAGTTTCTCGAGCTGCCGGATGTCCGGGGCGAGACGCTCCTTGAGAAACTCCCGTTCGCGTTCGCTGATCCGGGAAACATAGGGTCGCGCGTGGAACACCTCCTTTTCGACATTCTCGAACGGGCGGATCCCCAGAAAGGTGGTCACCTTGCCAAGGGTGGCGGCGGGCTCGCCCATCAGCTCCGAGCTGCGGATCACCAGCGTCTGCTCGCGCGGGAAGATCTTCCAGAGGTCGGTGAGCTGGCGTGCATAGAACCCGCGGTCGAGATACGAAAACGCCCGTGTTTGAAGCGGACTCGCCTTGCGGGCCCGCCGCTCCTCGGCCTGGAGCGCCTCCCAGAAGGGCAGCTTCTCCTTCTTCATGTCCCGCTCCATGTTCCAGTGGGAGTAGGCGCGGGCCACCGGATCGCGCAGCGAGATGACGAACTTCATCTCCGGGTTGTACTCGAAAATCCGCCGCACCGCGCCATTCCAATACATGTAGATGGGGGTCGCCTCGCCCACCAGCTTGCCGCGCGGGTTCGGTTTGAAATACGCGTGGTAGGGGTCGTAGTTCCGCGATTTCCAGTCGTGCTTCTCGTTGTCGAAGAAATGGACCTCCTTGCGCTTCGCCATCATCACCTGGCGGTGCTTTTTGAGCCACATGTGAAGCGCGGTGGTCCCGCCCTTCTGAGTCCCCGCGACGAGGAAACCCACCACGGGTTTCGGCCGCTTCTTGAAGAATGGAAGTTTCAGCATTGGTTTCGAAAACGGAATCGGCGCGTCGGTCCGCCGGCTGGACGCCCGGGTTCTCCCCTCACGGAACCCAGCGAAACGCATCGGGATGGCCGCATGGCGCGCCGTGCGCCACAGACCACCCCGGTGCGGATTGGGATCTCACTCGTCGTCGAGAATGACGATCTTGGTGGAGACCATGGAGCCGAGGAACGCGCCGTCGGACGGATTGCTGATCTCGATGGTGAAGCGGCGCACACCGTCGTCGAGTCCGTTGTCGATGATCGGAACGACGATGTCCTGGGAATTCTCGTTGGGGCCGAAGGTGACGGTCCCGCTGGTGGGGGTGAAGTCCGCCTCGGTGGCGGTGCCGGGCACGGTGGTATAGTTCACGGTGACGGTTTCGCTGAAGTTGATCAGGCGGCGGACGGCCACCGTGACGCTGCCCGCGTTCTCATCGACGGTGGTGGCCTTCTTGAGGAAGGTCACCTCGGGTGCGGCGGCGATGAAGAGGTTGGACCCCTTCATGAATTCGATGGCACCGAGGTCCTTCACCTTCGAGGACTTGATTTTCACCTTGCTGACCTTGAGCACGCAGGTGCCGTCCTTCTCGATGGTTCCGAGCAGCTTCATGGAGATCTTGACCTTTCCAAGCCCCTTGACCTTGCGTTTGCCGCCGATCTTCCGGTTGAGGACGGTGATCGGGAGTTTTCCGGACGGGTTGGCGAACTCGCCTTGGAGGTAGCGGAGCGAACCCGGTGAGAACGACTTCAGGAAATTCGAGAGGGTGGTGCCGCTCCGGACCAGACCCGCGGCCGGCGTGCCCTTCACGCCGCGGACCTTGGCCTTGAATTCGTAGCTGTAGGACTTGGACGCCTCGATCTTCTTCTTGCTCTTGGCGACGAGATTCTCGCCGTTCTGGAGTGTCTTTTTCTTAAGCGAGACGTTGAGCTGGCCGATGGCCGAGTCGGCGGCGGAGGCCGCCGGGACGGCGACGAGGCATGACACGGCGAGAAGACCGTGGAGGAGGCGCTTTCTCAGCGGACGGGTGCTGGAGCAGGTTTTCATGGTACTTGATTGGGGATGCCCGCGGGATTTCCGGAGGTGGCGGTATCGCCAAAGAATGACCACCGGATGGATCACGGAATGACGGGAGCATACAGTCATCCACGGGCGTCGGAGTCAATCTCCACTTTCGCCGCGGGCGCCCGTCACGAGCGCCGGCGCAACATCCGGAACCAGCGGCCGAACCGGCGGGACCTCTCGCGGAATTCCTGCAGCTCGGCCATCTCTTTCCGGATGTAGAGCTGGGACTGGTTCGGGCGGAATTCGCCGGCGGCCAGGCGGCGGATGACCTCCTCCGCCCTCGCCGCGGCACCGGCGGCTTCGCGGAACAATTCCTCCCGAAGACCGGCGGCTCCCCCGGCCGGTGACAGGGGCCGGACGAGAACCCGGGCGACCGCCGCCGGCAGGTCCGCGGGACGGGCGACCTGCTCGCCCAATTCGTCCCGCCGCGCCTGTTCAAGGCTGAAGCCGTCGCTGGTGGATTCCGGAGCGGCGGTGCCGAGAAGCAGCACCGGGACCCGCCCGTAGATGGCATCGAAAATGGCGCCGCTGAAGTCGCTGAGCAGCGCGTCGGAAACCGCGAGCAGCTCGACGATGTCCTCATCCGCGCCGTGGATGCAGCCGAACTCGCCCCGCAGATCGTCCAGCGTCGAGGCGTCGAACCGCTGGGTGTTGTGGTGGACCTTGAGGATCACATTGTACTCGGCAGAAAGGGCGCGGATGGCTTTCGCGAACTCCTTGATGCTGGAGAGCGCCCCCCATGTGGGCGCGTAGAGCAGTGTCTTCTTCGCCGGGTCGAGACGGCCGGCGAGCCGATCCGCCGCGCGGGTGCGAAACGAACTCTCGTCCCAGCATTCGAAGCGCGGGTTTCCGATGGGCGCGGCGTGGCAGAAGGGCGTCACTTTTTGCGACGCGTAGGGCCCGAAGGTCATGCAGACGTCCGCGAAGGACCGCCATGCGCCGAAATTGTGAGCCTCCTTGGCATAGCCATACTGAAGCATCGCGATGCGCGACTTCCGCATTTTCCCGATGCCGTGGAAAAGCGTCTGGCAGACGAGGATATCGAATTTGCCGTCGAGTTTCTCCATCTCGCCGGGACCCAGCTCCATGATCCGCGACTCCGGAAACCGTGTCCGGAGCACGGACCGGTCCCAGCCGGGCGGCCGCTTCTCCACGATCAGCGTGGACCGCGGGAACCGGGCGGCGATCGGAGCGAAATGCAGGAACTGGAACGGATTCCAGCCCACGAACGCCACGTTGGGATCTGGAGAGCGGGCCATGACCGTGCGGCGGACTTCAGCTCACGCGCTCATACACCGAGAGGATCAGGATGCGCAGGACGAAAAACAACAGGATGCCGAGCGCGAGGATGGTGCAGGTGGCGTAAATGTGGCGGGGAAAGGACGCCTCTTCCGGCAGGTAGGGACTTTGCAGGATGGAGAGGAACCGCGATTGGGCCGCGGCGTCCATCCGGGTTTTTTCCAACAGGGCCGCGGTGCTGGTTCGCAGGTGGGTTGCGAAATCGAGCTTCATCTCCAGTTCCTTGTATTCCGCCTGCAACTGGTTCAAGCGGTCCTTGTCCGCACCGGACAACTGGGCGGATTCCTCGGCGATCTGCTTGTCGAGGGTGCGGAGCTCGCTGCGCAGCGTTTCAAGAACCGGCGAGGACGGCGAGTTCACCTCGGTGGCGGCGATCTGGGTCTCGAGCCGCAGCTTGCTCATCCGGAGCGCCTGGACGGTTTCGAGGCCGGCGCGGATGGCTTGATCCGGAGTGACGATGTTGTGGTCGTTCTGCAGGGCGATCATTTCGGAAATGATCGAGCTGACATTCCGTTCGGACCGGTCCATTTCGCTACGGATGAATCCGAGCTGCTGGTCGGCGACCTTCTGGTTGAGGGCGTTGATGAATTCCTCGGTTTGTTTGAGAACATCCACGGCGATCCGCTGTGACAGCTCCGGATCGAAGGTGTTGACCTCGAGCATGGTCAGTCCGGTCTCCTTGTCGTAACGCGAAAAGATCAGGCCGCGATAGTATTCCAGCCGGTCTTCGACCGAAGCATCCTTCTCCAGCCGGAAGAGGTAATCTTTCGTCGGCGCCGAATAGTGGTCCCACAGGTGGTACCTTTTCTCCAGATCGAGCAGAAGGTTGGCGGAGTCGACGAATCCGATGGCGATCTGCGAGTCCGACGAACCGTTGTCCGAGAGTCCCGGCAGCGCGATTCCCGCGATCCCCACCTCGCCGCTGGACGGGGAATGGCGCGAGATCTTGTACGATGCGATGCTGACGAAGCGATTCTCGGCGATGAGCCAGATGTAGGCGACGGAGGCGGCGAGAAGCAGGAAATAGAGCAGCGCCAGAACACGCAGCAGGAACCCCGGGATGCCGTCCCAGAGCGAGGAGGTTGATGATTCGGATTTCATGGAAAATGTCTCGGGATGGGTTCAGGGGTCCGTGGTGGAATCGTCGTTCCCGGCTTCCTTCGCCGCCTTGTTCCGCGCGCGGCGGCGCGCGCGGCGCTTGGCCCTGCGGGCGCGCTTGATTTCCTTGAGCTCCTTCGCGTGCTTGTCGCGGTCGGAACGGATGTATTCCTGATAGGCCTCGATCCCGTCGTCGATCGACGGGAAGAAGGCGGCGGTGCCGTCGTGGAGGAACAACGCGGAGTCACAGCTCTCGCGCAGCGTGCTGAGGTTGTGGGAGACGAAGATGATCGACGCGCGCTGTCGCATGTTCTTGAAGGCCTGCTTCGCCTTCGAGCGGAAGATCGCGTCGCCCACCGAAGTGAGCTCGTCGATCAGATAGACATCGAAGGTGAAGGCCATCGACAGGCCGAAGCTCAGCCGCGCGCGCATGCCCGACGAATAGGTCTTGAGCGGCAGGTCGAAGTATTCACCGAGCTTCGCGAAATCGACGACCTCATCGGTGACCGTCTCGATCTGCTCCTGGTTGAGGCCGTTGACACGGCAGGCGAAGAGCAGGTTCTGCCGGCCGGTGAGGGACCCTTGGAACCCGCTGTTGATGCCCAGCGGCCAGGAGATCGACTGGTCGCTGAGGATGCGCCCGCTGTTGGGAGCCTCGGCGCCACCGATGAGCCGCAGGAAGGTGGATTTGCCCGCGCCGTTGGGTCCGAGCACCGCCAGGTTCGCCCCGGTGGGAATGACCATCGAGACATCCCGGAGAATGTCCCGCACGCCGGACTTCATCGGATAGAATTTGGTCACGTTCCGTAGTTCGATCATCCGGGGCGGCGATTCAGCGGTGGTTCAGGTCGTGGCGGTAGTGGTGGAAAATCGGCACACCGATGCCGAGCAGGACGATCGCCCAGGCGGCCGGATAGAGCAGGTTCACCCCGCTCACATGATAGAGCGGGAACAGGCACTTGCGGCTCAGCTCGATGGTGTGGACGAGCGGATTCATCAACAGCACGCGCTGGGCGGACTCCGGAAGACCGTGGAGCGGATAGAGCACGCAGGAAACGAAGATGAGCGGCCGGCGGACGAAGGCGTAGGCTTTTTCCACCGATTGATAGTATGCCGACGCGACCGCGAGGATGGTGCCGATGCCGCAGCCGATGAGCCAGGTGATGAGGAAACAGGCGAGCAGGACGTGCAGCGAGCCGAGCGAGAGCGAGACGCCCGCCCACATGCCGATGACGCAGAAGGTCACGAACGAAAAGGCACCGGAGAACAGTTCGAACACGAAACGCGACAGCAGCAGGTCGAACGGCTGCACCTTGGGGAAGACCAGCAGTCCGCTGTTCGCCTTGATCGCTCCCATGGCGGAGGTCATCACTCCGGTGATGTTTCCCAGCAGGATCATCCCGTTGAGCAGGAAGAACGCGTAGGGCATGTCCGGCGCCGTGCGGCCGACGATGGGGCCGAGCACCAGGCCGAGGACGATCACGCTGGTCAGCGGCTCCACCAGCAGCCACAGCACGCCCAGTTTGTATTTCCCGAACCGGGTGACCGCCTCGCGATGGAGCAGGGCGGACAGCACCAGACGCTGGTTCGTCCATGCGGAGTTGGTGGGGATATCGACGGGCATGACGTCGGGCGGTCAGCGCGAACCTTTGGTCAGCGAGTAGACGGATACGGTGGTGTACATCATCCGCGCCTTCTTCTCCGGGACGCCATAGGCGAGGAGCAGTTCGTAAAACGTCTTGTCCGCGGTGGTCCGGGAGATGCCGGGTTGGGTGAAGAGCCAGTCGTGGAACACGGCGGCCCAGGTTTCCGGACGGTCGATCCCGTCACCGAGGGATGCCTTGACCTTGGCCGGGGCGGTGATGCCGTTGGAAGAGTAGCCTTTCTGCACCTTCCACACGCGGCCGTTGAGGGTGACGGTCCACGGTTTGCGGACGCGGTAGTGGCCGTTCTGGAGCTTCTTGAGCTTCGGAGCGTCGGGTCGGGCCTGGCGGGACACCGGGACGGTGGTTCCGCCGATGTGGCCGGCGGGCGGCATCGGCATGCAGGCCGCGAGGGCGGAGACCGACAACAGGAGGACCAGACGACGAAGAATCATGTGGGATTTCGGAATCGGGTCAGTTGGCGTAGCGGGCACCCACATTGGCGGCCTGGGTGACAGTGGTCGGCAGGATCTGCGAGATCATGCGGTTCCAACGGGCCAGCGGCGCTTCCGTGACATAGACGATGTCCTCGCCCTTCATCGGGAATCGTTGGACCAGCGGCATGACGCCCGGGTTTTTCAGATCGAAGGTATAGACGATGTCCGGCGAACCCTTGCGGAACACGAACACACCCGAGGGGTCCGAACGCCGTTCGTCGAGGCCGGTAGCGGCGCCGAGGGCGTCCGCCAGGGTGGGCGCCGGCGTGGGGAACGGGACGGTGATCGGCTTGTTGATCGCTCCCATGACGTGGAAGCGGTTCGACATGTCAGTGGTGACGGTGAGCAGGTCGCCCTCCTCCACCGCGAACGGACTCTGGCGGAAACCGAGGTAGTCGAACCGGTAGTCATGCCCGCCCCGGCGCAGCGTGTAGCGGAAGAGGTGCTCGGCCTCGGTGGGGCCACCCGATGTGGCGAGCAGATCGAGCGAGGTGATGTCGCCGCGCTCGAGCGGAACCGGACCCGGCGTCTTGACTTCGCCGATCACGTTGGCGGTGTGGGGCAGGCGGTCGGAACGGACGACGTTCACCTGCGCGGTGTTGGAGATCGGTTTCACCCTCTCGGAGAGGTCGGTGGTCACGCCGGCGAGCGTCCGGTCGATGACCTGGATGTCACCGACGTATGGGAAGCTGACGAGGCCGTCTGCCGGCACCTCGATGGGTCCGAAACGGAACACCTCGCCCTTGCTGTAAAAGGGGCTCTGGTCCGAGGGGTCGGTGATGACGAAGTGCAGCGTGTCGCGCTCGCGGATCTTGTCCGAGTATGCCGGCCCTTTGATGGCGGGCGGCCGTTCGGCCAGTCCGTAGGTGCGCCCGTGCGTCGGAAGGTCCGAGCGGGAGCGCACTTCGACGAGCCGGTACTCCATGTCCCCCTCCTCACGGATGTTCTTTTTCAGGGGCCCGGATTCGGAGATGAGGCTGCAGGAAGCGAGCGGCACCAAAGCGAGAAAACCGGAAGTGCGCCTGAGGAGCCGTGAGAGGGTCATAGGAAGGGCCGAATTGATTCGGGATTCCGGAAATTCCGGTTTTCACCGGCACCGGGGACGCGCCTGATGAACCTCTATTTCGCCTCCATGTCAAGCACGAGCCCCGGATGGCCGAACACCGGCCCCCTGATCCAATCGACTCTTTGACGCTCTGTGGGATGGTGCGAACTTGTGCCATGGAAGCGTCCCCGCCGCTGAAGGATCCCTGGCTCCTCGCCGTCTGGCCGGGCATGGGAGGCGTGGCGATCAGCGCCGGCTACTACCTGATGGCGAAACTGGGAATGCATCTGGTGCTCGAATTTCCCGCCACGGACTATTTCGACCGCGACGAGGTCTACGTGAAGCGCGGCCTCATCGTCACCCGTCGCCTGCCGCGCAGCCGGATGTTCGCGTGGCGGGCTCCCAACGGCGGCAACGACCTGCTCGTTTTCATCGGCGAGGCCCAGCCGCAGTTGCGCGCCGGTGAGTTCTGTGCGCGACTGATCGCCAGCGCGCGGGACCTGCGGATCTCGAAAGTCCACACCTTCGCGGCGATGGCGACGCAGATGCGCCCGGCGGAGCGCTCGCGGGTGTTCGGAGCGGCGATCGACAAGGCGACGCTTGAGAAATTCCAGCGCGCCGGAGTGGAGCCCTTGGAAACCGCCACCATCAGCGGGCTCAACGGCACATTGTTGGAAACGGCAGCCGCCCACGGCCTCACGGGCGGTTGTCTGCTCGGCGAAATCCCGCATGTGTTCTCCCAGATCCCCTTCCCCAAGGCATCGATGGCGGTGCTTGAGGCCTTTTCCCGCCTCAGCGGGGTCTCGGTGGACCTCGCCGAGTTGAAATCCCAGGCGGACCGCGTGGACCGCACGCTGGAGGATTTCCTCCTCCGGATGGAGGGCGACACGCCACAGGGACCCGATGACGACTCCGAACCATCTCCGGTGGGGACGAGGAAAAAGGATCCCGCCGCGCTGGAGCGGCTGGAGGAATTGTTCGAAGAGGCCGGGCGCGACCGCGCGCGCGCCTTCGAACTGAAGCAGGAGCTCGACCGCCTCGGTCTGTTCGAGGAGTATGAGGATCGGTTTCTCGACTTGTTCAAGGAGCCATGAACGACGCGCATCCCAGGGCCGGGCGCGGCGTTTCACCGCCATCCGCCGAACATGCTTGCACCCTCGTCCGTGAGGTCTAGAAACGCCGGGACTCCGCGTGGCCAGTTATTTCCTCAGAAGACTCCTGCTGATCGTTCCGACCCTGCTCGGAATCACCATGCTCGTCTTCACGATCACGCGATTCGTGCCCGGGGGTCCCGCGGACCGGATGCTGCAGGAGGCCGCACGCGGAAACGAACAGGGCGGAAAACGCGCCTCGTCCTCCAACCAGGCGAGCGGCGGGATCAGCGAGGAGCAACTCGAGGAACTCGAGGAACAATACGGCCTCGATAAATTCGTGCTCCACGCCTACTTGCAGTGGCTCGGCGCGCTGCCGCGCGAATCGTGGATCTCGAAAGGCGAGTTCGCCGACGCCGGAAACGAGAAGATCGGCGGCGACGTCGATCCGAAGACCACCACGGAGGTCGTCCTGCGCGGCGACGGCCGGGCGGTCACCGTCGTCCGCAAGGGCGATGAGATCGCCTCCGCCGTGTTCAAGGCGGACGGCCGTCCGATCGCGGAGGAAGGCTGGAAGGTGAAACTCGAAACCCCGGAGGATCGCAAGGCGCGCTTCACCCGGCGGAACCCCGGCAACACCGACGTGCCGGAGTATTTCCCGCGCGCCGTGATCTATCAGACCCGTTTCTCCGGACTGCTCCAGGGCGACCTCGGCCGCTCGCAGGTTTTCAACGACCCGGTGCACGAGATGATCCTCGCCCGCGTTCCCGTCGCCGCGTATTTCGGACTGCTCACCGCGTTCATCACCTACGCCGTGTGCCTGCCGCTCGGCGTTCTCAAGGCGCTCAAACACCGGACCTTCATCGACTCGGCGAGTTCGGTGCTCATCTTCTTCGGCTACTCCATCCCCGGTTTCGCGCTGGGCGCGATCCTGCTCGTGCATTTCGGCGCTCGTCTCCAGTGGTTTCCGCTGTTCGGCCTCACCAGTCCGGATTTCGACAAACTCGACGCCGCCGGCAAGATCAAGGACCTCGCCCACCACACGGTGCTTCCGCTCATCTGCTACCTCGTCGGCGCCTTCGCGTGGCTGACGATGCTCACGAAGAACAACCTGATGGACAACCTGGCGGCCGACTACGTGCGCACGGCCGTCGCCAAGGGCGCGAGTTTCCGCAAGGCGGTCTTCGGCCACGCGTTCCGCAACTCGATGATCCCGGTGGCCACCAGCATCGGCAACCTGATCATGATCTTCATCGCCGGCTCGATGCTCATCGAGACCGTCTTCGACATCCAGGGCTTCGGACTGCTCCAATACCAATCGGTCATCGCCCGCGATGTTCCGGTGATCATGGGCACGCTCACCGTCGCATCGTTCCTGATGCTCATCGGCAACATCATCTCGGACCTCGTCGTCGCGATGGTCGACCCCCGCATCCAGTTCAAGTAGACCATGCGCGCCCTCGGACTCATCGGCATCGTCCTCGGCGGCCTCGCGGCGGCCGGCGAGGTCCTGCACATCGCGTTTCCGACGGCCCGCTGGTTTTTCGCCGCGAGCCGCAAGGTGCCGCCGCTCAACATCGATCTCGGAAAGGACGCCGTCTTCCCGTGGTTCGGCTGGTTTTCCGTGGTCGTGCTGCTCGTCTGCGGCGCCATGTTGCTCGCGCGCTCGTTTTCCCGCGCGCCGCGCAACCCGCTCACGATCCGCCGCATCAAGCGCTTCCGCGAAATCAAGCGCGGCTATCATTCCTTGTGGATCCTCATCGCCCTCGCTTCGCTGGCCGCGCTCGACCAGGCGGTCGTGGGCAAACGGGCGCTCGCGGTGAAATCAGATGGCAAATGGGTGTTTCCCGCCTTCCTCCAGAGCGATCTCAAGAACAAGGACTTCAACGTCACCGGCGAACCGGCGGAGGCGCCCGTGGACTACCGCAAGCTCCGCAAGTCGTTCCAGAAATCCGGCAAGGGCCGGGTGATCATGCCGTTGATCCCCTTCGATCCCACCGGCGACACGCTCGCCCCGCGTTCGCGCGCGCTCGTCGAGCGCGAGGGCGCCTATCACGAGAGTGGCGAGCGCAAGCCGTTCTTCGGTCTCGCCGCCCGCTACTTCGATGTGGACGAATCCCGCTTCCACCTGCGCTACACCATGCGCAACGGGAAGTTCTCCGGACCCGTCGACGGCTGGGACGAGAACGGCAGCCCGGTCTACACCGCGACGTATGAGGACGGGAAACTCGTTTCCGAAACCTACAACGGCGAGGGCGCGAAGGAGGATTTCCTCGCACTGGCGAGCAGCGAGCCGCGCGCGGTGAAATACCACCCCGCCCCGCCGATCTTCGAGACCCGCAACTGGCTCGGCACCACCTCGCAGGGCTACGACGTGCTCGCCTACCTGTACGGAGGCCTCCAGGTGAACTTCAAGGCGGCGCTCATCTATCTGCCGATCGTCTATCTCATCGGCGTGACGATCGGCATGCTGATGGGTTTCTTCGGCGGCTGGTTCGACCTCGTCTCGCAACGCCTCATCGAGATTTTCTCGAACATGCCGTTCCTGTTCGTGGTGATCATTTTCTCCAGCATGGTGCCGGAGCGTTTCAAGGGTCTGCCGGTGATCCTGACGATCCTCGTAGCCTTCGGCTGGATGGGGATGACCTATCTGATGCGCACCGCCGCCTACCGCGACCGCGAGCGCGACTACATCTCCGCGGCGCGGGTGCTCGGCGCCGGCACGCCGCGCATCCTGTTCCGCCACCTGCTGCCCAACACCATCGCCATCATCGTGACGCTGGTGCCGTTCACGATGTCGTCGTTGATCTCCTCGCTCACCGCGCTGGATTACCTCGGCTTCGGCCTGCCGCCGGAATACGCCACCTGGGGCCGCTTGCTCAACGACGGCCTCGCGAACCTCTCGGCCCCGTGGTTGGTCACATCCACCTTCGTCGTGCTCGTCGGCATCCTGGTGCTCATCACCTTCGTCGGCGAGGCCGTGCGCGAGGCCTTCGATCCGAAGAAATTCACTTACTACCGATGACCATCCGCTCCAAGCTGCTCCGCTCCTGGCTGCCGCTCGCCGCGCTCGCGCTGGCGGCCACCGGCTGCCGTCGCGACGCCGCGGAGAACCACCACTCGCTCGGCTTCGAGGACTTCCGGCCGATCTACAACCGCTACATCGCCGGTTGGATCGCCGACCAGAGCAAGGCCACGGAAACCGAGATCGCCACGACCGAAGCCAAGCTCGCCGCCGCCGCGGACGACCAGAAGGAGCAGCTCCAGGTGCACCTCGACTCGCTGCTCAAGGACCGCGAGAAATGGCGTTTCCGCGCCGACCTCGGCGACTACCTGAAAATCAGCGGGCCGTCCGAGATCCCGGCCGATCTGGAATGGCAGGACGGCATGGACCAGCCGGAGATCGGCGATCCCGCCGCGAAAAAGGGCGGGGTGTTCCGCCGCTACATTCCGACGTTTCCGCCGACCATCCGCCCCTTCGGTGAAAACTCGAACAACTCGTTCCGCGGCGACCTCTACGACTACATCGAGCTGCCGTTGGTGAACCTCCATCCGGAAACGATGGAGATGATCCCCGGCCTCGCGAAGGAATGGGCGCTCAGCAAGGACGGGCGCACGACGTATTTCCGCATCGACCCCGAAGCCCGCTATTCGGACGGAGAACCGGTGCGCGCCCGCGATTTCCTCGTCGGCACCTACCTCCGCGTCTCGGACAACATCGTCAACCCGTACTCGAAGCAATACTACCGCGAGAACATCGCGCAGCTCGCGACGTACGACGACCTCACGCTTTCCGTCTCGTTGCCCGAGGCCAATCTCTTCGCACCCTTCATCGCCGGGGCCGCGCTGCCGTCGCCACCGCATTTCTACGAGGAATACGGGCCGGACTACAGCGAGCGCTTTCAATGGCGCTTCCCGCCGACCACCGGCGCCTACGAGGTGCTGCCGGACGACATCGTCAAGGGCGCTTCGATCACCCAGACGCGCGTCCGCAACTGGTGGGCCAAGGACCGCAAGTACTACCGCCATCGTTTCAACCCGGACAAGATCGTCCACACCGTGGTGCGCGATGAATCGAAGGCCTTCGAGTTGTTCCGCGCTGGCGAACTCGAAACCTTCTACCTCACGCGGCCGGACTACTGGTACGAGAAGTCCGAGATCGAGCAGGTCTACGACGGCTACATCGAACGCGTCACCTACTACAACCGCTATCCGAAACTCCCCCGCGGCCTCTACCTGAACGTCAGCAAGCCGCTGCTCGACGACATCGACGTCCGCCTCGGCATCCAATACGCCACCAACTGGCAGAAGGTCATCGACGTGATGTTCCGCGGCGACTTCCAGCGCCTCAACTCCTTCAACGAAGGTTACACCTTGTTCAGCGACCCCACCATCGAGGCGCGGCCGTTTTCCATCGACAAGGCGCGCGAGGCCTTCGCCAAGGCCGGCTTCGTCGAGGAAGGCCGCGACGGCATCCTCCGCCGCGCGGACGGCACCAAACTCTCGCTTTCGCTGACTTACCCGGCCATTTCCCTCTACGACCGCATGTTCGCCATCCTCCGCGAGGAGGCGAAGAAATGCGGATTCGACCTGCGGCTCGACGGACTCGAGGTGACCGTCGCCTACAAGAAGGAAATGCAGAAGCAGCACGAGATCACCTTCGGAAGCTGGCTGATCTCGCCGCCCATGCCGGATTTCCACCAGTTCATGCACTCGACGAACGCCTACGATGACAAGGGCAACGTCAAACCGCAGACCAACAACATCTTCGTCTGGGCGCGGCCGGATACCGATGTGCTCTGTGACAAGGTGCGCACCGGCCGCACGGTCGAGGAAGTCCGCGAAGCCACGCAGAAGCTCCAGCACATCATCCACGACGAATGCATCTTCGTGCCCGCCTGGAGCGGCGATTTCATGCGCATCGGCTCATGGCGCTGGGCCCGTTGGCCGGATTGCGAAAACACGCGTTTCAGCCCGCCGGTGGTCTATGACCCGCACGAGTCGTTCGTCTTCTGGATCGACGAGGAAATGCTCGCCGACACCCGCGAGGCGATGCGCACGAACCGCAAGTTTCCCGAGTCGAACCGCATCGTCGACGAATACCGCCTGCCGTCGCCCGGCCAGACGCGCCCGGATCCCGAGCCGGCGGGTGAGCCCGAGGCGCCGCCCGCACCCGAACCGATGCCGGAGGAGGAAACCGGAGAATCATGAGCGGAGAAACGAAGCCCCTGCTGGAAGTCGACAAGCTGATCTCGTCGTTCGAGACCGAGCGCGGCCTGCTGCGCGCCGTCGACCAGGTTTCGTTCTCCGTCAGCGCCGGAAAAACCGTCGGCATCGTCGGTGAGTCCGGTTGCGGCAAGAGCGTCACCGCGATGTCCCTCATCCGCCTGCTGCCCCAGCCGGCCGGCAAGATCCTCGGCGGCCACGTGCATTTCAAGGGCAAGGATCTTGTCCGCGCCAGCGACGCGGAGATCCACCGCATCCGCGGCGGTGACATCGGCATGATCTTCCAGGAGCCGATGTCCGCCCTCAACCCGGTGCACCGGATCGGCCGTCAGGTTTCCGAGGTGTTCCGCATCCACAAGAAGATGTCGAAGAAGGACGCTTGGGACGCCGCGACCGAGATGCTCCAGCTCGTCCGCATCCCCGCGCCGGAAAAACGGATGACGGACTATCCGCACCAGCTTTCCGGCGGCATGCGCCAGCGCATCGTCATCGCGCTCGCCCTCGCGTGCCGGCCGTCGCTGGTCATCGCCGACGAGCCGACCACCGCCCTCGACGTCACCGTGCAGGCCCAGATCCTCGACCTGATGGCCCGCCTTCAGGACGAGATGCACATGTCCATCATCCTCATCACCCACGACCTCGGCGTGATTGCGGAAACCTGTGACGAGGTGGTCGTCATGTACGCCGGCCGCGTCGTCGAGCGCGCCGGCACCGAGGAGCTTTTCGAAAACCCACTGCACGCGTACACCCGCGGCCTGCTCGCCTCCATCCCCACGCTCGACACGCCGTCGAAGTCGCTGCTCAACACCATCCCCGGCATGGTCGCCGCGCTCGGCGAGCACACCCACGGCTGCCGTTTCTGCCAACGCATGGGCCGCATCACCTCGCGCGGCACCCGCGAGCGCCCCGGGTTTTCCGAAGTCTCGCCCGGCCACTGGGTGGAAACCTGCCCGCATTGTTATCATCCGTCCGCATGAGCGAATCCCCGCTGCTTTCCGTATCGAAGCTCAAGGTGCACTTCCCGGTGCGCGGCGGCGTCTTCATGCGCCAGATCGGCGCGGTGCGCGCGGTCGATGACGTTTCCTTCCACATCGGCCCGGGGGAAACGCTCGGCCTCGTCGGCGAGTCCGGCTGCGGCAAGTCCACCCTCGGCAAGGCGGTCGTCCGCCTGCTCACCCCCACCGAGGGGTCCATCCGCTTCGGCGGCCGCGAGATCAGCGAGCTGTCCCAAGGAACGATTCGTCCGCTGCGCCGCGAGTTCCAGATGATCTTCCAAGACCCGATGGAGTCGCTCGACCCGCGCATGAGCGTGCGTTCGATCCTCGAGGAGCCATACGTCATCCACGGCCTCGGCAACCGCGCCGAGCGCCACCAATGGAGCGACGAGCTGCTCGACCGCGTCGGCCTGCCGAAATCCGCCGCCGAGCGGTATCCGTTCGAGTTTTCCGGCGGCCAGCGCCAGCGCATCGGCATCGCCCGCGCGCTCGCGCTCAAGCCCAAGCTCATCATCTGCGACGAGCCGGTCTCGGCTCTCGATGTCTCCATCCAGTCGCAGATTCTCAACCTGCTCGTCGAGCTCCAGCGCGACTTCGGACTTTCCTATCTCTTCATCGCCCACGACCTCTCGGTGGTGAAACACATCAGCGACCGCGTCGCCGTGATGTATCTCGGCAAGATCGTCGAGACCGCTCCCGCGGAAACGATCTACCGCGACCCGCGCCACGCCTACACCAAGGCGCTCATCTCCGCCATTCCCGCCACCGATCCCAAGCACAAGCGCGAGAAGATCCTGCTCGAGGGTGACGTCCCCTCGCCCATCGATCCCCCCGCTGGCTCGGCCTTCGGCCACCGGATGAGCCACCCGCGTTACGACGAGACCGTCGGCATGGATCTCTCGCTCCGCGAGATCGCCCCCGGCCACGAGGTCGCCGCGGATCCCTGCTGCGTGAGCGAGGAGGACTGGAAGATCCTGCAGAAACGCGGGACCGAGGTTTCGGCCTGACACGACGCAAGCCCACAGGCTTCCGCGAGGTCGATCCGAGACCGCCATCGTGCATCGCGCGGCTTCCGCCAACCACACGGGAAAAAACACCCCAAAAACCCCTTGCTATTGAAAATCATTCTCATTAACAACCGGCCCGCGTGCGCGCCGGACGGGTTCCGGCGACCCCGCGCAGCGACCCAACCACGACATTCCAAGCACCCATGACCCGCCGTTTCCTTTCCGTTCTCGCCCTTCCGACCGCTCTCGCCGGAGCGGCCTTCGCCGGCAACGAAGCCGATGCACTTGACGACTCGTTCGGCAAAACGGGCACCGATTTCACGGACCGTTTCACGATCGGCTCGTATGGCGAAATCCACAGCCGGGTGGGCGATGGCGACGACAACATCGACTTCCACCGTCTCGTCGGTCTGCTGAGTTTCCAGGTCACCGACAAACTGAAATTCGTGTCAGAGGTCGAGTTTGAGCACGTGTTTTACAACGACGAGGCGAACGGCGAAGAGGACCTTGAGATCGAAGTCGAGCAGGCCTACTTCGAATATTCGGTCGCGGACGATTTCCTGATCAACGCCGGTATCCAGCTCGTGCCCGTCGGCATCGTCAGCGTCACCCACGAGCCGACCACCTTCTTCGGCGTCGAGCGGCCGAACGTGGAGAAATACATCATTCCGAGCACCTGGTGGGAAGGCGCCGTGGGCGTGGTGAAGACCTTCGACAACGGCCTGCAGTTCGACGTCATGGGCCACACCGCGATGGACATGGGCAGCGACGGTTACATCCGTTCCGGCCATGGCAAACTGGACCTTCATGAATACACCGAGGGTCAGAGCTGGGGTGTCACCGGACGGGCGAGATACACGGGCATTTCCGGAGTCGAACTCGCCAGCACCCTGCAATACCAGCAGGACGTCTCCAGCACCGTCGCGGGCGACCAGAGCACCTTCCTCGCCGAGGGACACGGCATCTATCGCAAGGGCGGCTTCGAGTTCCGCGCGCTGGCGGCCTACTGGAACGTCGATGGATTCGCCGATCCCGACACCGAGGACCAATGGGGCTACTACCTCGAGCCGTCCTACACCTTCGACATCCCGTGGGGCAAAACCGGCGTCTTCGCCCGCTTCAGCCAATACGAGTACTTCAACACCACCCGCAAGGAGAGCAAGGAGTACAGCGCTGGCGTGAACTACTGGCCCATCGACGAGGTGGTGCTCAAGGTGGACTACACCCACATCGATGAAGGCGGCGCCAACAACGAGACGGTGAACTTCGGCATCGGCTACTACTTCTAACCGAGATTCCCGCCCCTCACATGACTTCGATCCTCCGTGGCGCGGCGTTCGCCGCCATCGTGTTCGGTTTGCAGGCGGTGTCCGCCGTCGCCGCGGAGAAGGTCTATGAAAAACCCTCCGCGTTCCTGACCCGCCACTTCGGCAAAGTCCCCCAGACACGGGTGCTGAAGATCGACGGCACGCGGCAGAAACAACTCGCCGCCATCCTCGGCCACCGCTACGGCCAGAAGCAGGTCCGCTACTGGGCGGAAGGCGGCAAGTCGGCGTGGATCCTCGAGGAGATCGGCAAGACGGAGCCCATCACCACCGGGTTCATCATCCGCGGAGGGAAGATCTCCGAAGTGAAGGTCCTGATCTATCGGGAAAGCCACGGTTGGGAAGTCAGCCGGCCGTTTTTCACGAAACAATTCGCCGGCGCCACGTTGTCCGGCAACCGGCTCGACAAGAACATCGACGGCATCGTCGGCGCGACCTTGTCCGTGCGCGCCCTGACGAAACTCGGAGCCGCGGCCTTGTATCTGAGCCGGCAATCGGGAGAGTAGCGCCTCCATGGCCGAATCCCCTCCGCCACCCGCGCCGAAGAAACGCAGGTCCCGCCCGTGGCACCGCGTGCTCGGCGTCCTCACCGTGCTGCCGCTGGCGTGGGTGACCGTCACCGGTGTCGCGCTCAACCACACTGTCGATTGGCGGCTCGACCGCATCCAGATCGACCACCCGTGGGTGCTGCGCGCCTACGGGATGACGCCGTCGGGCACGCCGTCGGTGTTGCGCGGCGCTCCTCGCGAAGTCGCCGCATGGGATGGCCAGGTGTTTCTCGATGGCGAACCCGCCGAGACATCCGGCGCGCTCGTCGGCGCGGTTCCGGACGGGGATGGCGTCGCAATCGTGACAACCTCCGAGGTCGTCCGCCTCGACGCCGCTGGCGCGGTGGTGGAAACCCTCGATTCGATTTCGCTGCCGGAACTCCCGCTCACCGGAGCAACGATCGCCAACGATTCGGTCTTCCTGCGCAACGCGTCCGGCTGGTACAAGGTCTCGGCCGACTGGCTGGGATTCACGCCCGCCGATGCCGGTGATCTGACAGCGCAGAAGCTTTCCCCGCTGGAGGACAAACCGACCGCCGACCGGCTGCGCAAGTCCTGGGCCCGCGGCGGACTGCCGGCGTCGCGCGTCGTGCTGGACCTCCATGCCGGCAGGTTTCTCGGACCGCTCGCGGCGTATTTCTACGATTTCGTCGCCGTATGCACGCTCTGGCTCTGCGGCACCGGGCTGGTGCTGTTTTTCCGGAAACCCCGGCGCAACCGTTGAGCGATGGCCGTTTCCCGCATCACCCGGAGAAACTTCCTGCGCGCCGGCGCCGCGGCCCTGCTGCCGTGTTTCCCTTCCTGCGACAGGCGGAAACCGCCGACCACAGCCGCAGCGGAGGCATTCCACTGGTCGGGCATCGGATTCGGCATCGACATGAGCATGGAGATCCACGGCGTGGACCGTGGAAAGGGCGAGCGGCTCGGCACGACCTGCGAGGACACCATCCGCTCGCTGGAGCAGGCGTTTTCGCTCTATCAGGAAAACTCCGAGCTGCGCATCCTCAACCGCGAGCGCGTCCTCCGCCATCCGAGCCCGTTGTTCCGCGAACTTCTCACCCTGTCCCTCGATCTGCACCGCCGCACATCCGGATCCTTCAACCCGGCCGTCCACGGCGCGTGGCAGTGGCTGCAGGAACGCGGCTCCTCCGACGGTCTCGCCGACGACCCGCAGTGGAGCAAACTCATCGCGGCCACCGACCCGAAGTTCATCGATTTCAGCTCGGCCGTCCGCCTCCGCCACCCGCTCACGCAGCTCAGCATGAACGCCATCGGCCAGGGATTTCTGGCGGATACCGTCGCTGCCCGCCTGCGCGCCGAAGGAGTCACAACCGCCATGCTCCATCTCGGCGAAAGCCTCGCAATCGGCAGCCACCCCGAAGGCCGCCCGTGGCGGCTCGCCGTGATGGGAACCCCCGTCGATGGCGAGACCGATCTCGTCGGCAGCATCGAGTTCGCCGATGCCGGACTCGCCGTGTCGGCGAACGAAGCGGACCGCATCCTCATCGATCCCGTCGCCGGCCGGGTGCACCGGAGAGCGCGCGTCGCAGCCGTGGTTTCCGCCGAAGGCGCGGCCGTGGCGGACGCGTTCGCCACCGCCTTCGGAGCGGCCCCTCGGGACGAGTGGAAATGTCTGGTTTCCTCGCTGGAGGAAGGCGGTGCCTCGCAGGTCCACGTCTGGGAAAACAACGTCCCGGCCCTGCGGAAGCCGTAGCCGCGGGTGGCGGACGGGCGAAATGAGTTGGCAGCGAGACGGCCAAATGACTTTGTGATGTGCGCCATGCGACGCCTCTTTGCCCGATTCGTTCCCCTGCTCATCCTCGCCGCCACTCCGGCTCATGCGGAGGAACGGACTGCTCCCGACCCGAAGATCGTGCGGGCGCTCGGAAGCCTCGAGAAACGTCTGGAGGTCAAATTTGACATTCCGTTTCCGGACCTCGACATCGACTGGTGGTTGAAACAGCCGCTGGCCCGCGTGCCGGTGGAAAAGAAGAAAATCCTCGCAACCCGGCCGCGGGTGAATCCCTACGACGAACCGCGCACGGTCGAGTGGATGGTGTGTCATGACGATCTGGCGAGACTGGGATGGGACGCGTTTTCCTGTAGTATCGACCTCGACGAACACGGCGACTTCGCCCGGACGAACCTGATGGCGGACTGGGCGTCCGATGGCGGTCTACATCAACTCACCCGCGGCGAGAGCGAGACCGGACCGGAGTTTTTCGAGCGGGCCAGGTTAACCTACCGCTTGCGGGCGGCGAAGGCGAAGGACCCCGAGAGGGCGGCCTTGTTGCTGGCGGGATTCGAGAAAATGGCAACCGCGATCCAGGCGCTGCGGAAGAAGGCGGACGCCGCGGCCCTACAGAGGCAACCCGGGGATTGAGCCTCCATTTCAACCCGCGGCACCCGAAAAAGGTCTTGCGGGTTCCGCCCCGCGCATCCTTGTTGGCGCCCTCGCCGGCGGGCATCCGCCGCGACTCCCTCGTTTCCATGGCCTTCCAACGCATCGTCACCCACCCCGGCGGCGCGCATCAGGACGAATTCCTCGCCTGCTGCGTGTTGCTGGCCCGCCATCCGGTCTCCATCCACCGCCGCGAACCGGACGAAACCGACCTCGCCGATCCGGCCACCGCCGTCGTCGATGTGGGCGGCGAGCACGAGCCCGCCCGCGGAAACTTCGACCACCACCAGTTTCCCAAAGACCACCCGCCGCTCTGCGCGCTGAGCCTCGTGCTCCAGCACCTCGGCGTGTACGACGACGCACGGATCTTCTGCGACTGGTTGGAAACCACCGAGCGCTTCGACACCCGCGGGCCCTTCGACACCGCGAAGTGGCTCGGCGTCTCGCGCGACGCGCTCGCCAAGCTCATCTCCCCGTCCGACATCACGCTGCTGCGCCGCTTCGCGAAATCCAGCGTCGTCATGCCCGGCGAGATCCTCTGGGAACTCATGCGCTGGGTCGGCACCGACCTGCTCGACTACCTCGCCACCCAACGCCAGCGGCTCTCGTTTCTCACCGAGCACACCGAGTTCTGGGACATCGCCACCGGCGCGGATCAATTCCGCGTCCTGTTCCTGCCGCGCACCGATCCGTTGCCCGACGAGCCCTCCGCCGGCCTCGACCGCTTCATCGCCAGCCACCCGGAGAAACCCGAAGTCGCCGGCTTGGTCTACCCGGACCGCCGCGGCTCCGGTTTCGGACTCTCCCGCCACCGCGACCACCCGCGGCTCGACTTCACCCGCATCGACGCCTGCGACGACGTCCACTTCGCCCACGCCCGCGGGTTTGTCGCCAAGACCAGCGCCACCGATCCGCAACGCCTGCGCGAGCTGCTCGGCCTCGCGTGGACCGGATGAGCACGGAATCAAGGCTTGCACCCCGCACCCAGCGATGGAACCCGTGACAAGTCACCCGGCACTTTGTTTTCCTCCGGCCTCCACCCATGCGTGAAACCCTGATCGTCGTCGGCCTGCTGGTCCTCGCGGTCGGACTGCGCTCATCGCGCAAGGGCCTCGTCCGCAAGCTCGGCGCGCTCGGTTTCCTCGCCGCCTCCTACTGCCTGTTCTACTTCCTCACCGGAAACGCATGGGAAGGACTCATCGGCGTGGCGATCTGGTTTTTCCTGCCATGGATCGAGCTGCTCACCCGCATCCGCCGCATGCGCCTGCCGGTGGTGAACCACCTCGAACACCGCGAGGTGCCGAACCCGTCGTGGTTTCCCAATGCGGTGCAGGCCGCCGCCGCGATGGATGAGGCCGGCTTCGAACACGTCTCCGACTGCGGCTGGGACTGGGACGGCATGCAGCAGAACTTCCGCCTCTTCTGGCACCCGGAGGAACGCGCCGTCGCCGCCGTCTGCCTCTGCGAGCAGAGCGATGTCGCCTTCGCATTCATCACCGTCACCTCCACCGACGCCCAGGGCCGCATCTGGCGCACCACGAATTTCCCCTTCGCTCCGACCCTGCGTTGCCCGCCCGACGTCCGTTGGAACCACGTCCCCTGCTCGCGCAACTGCTTCCACCAGATCCTGCGCGACCACCACAAATACCTCGAAACCCGCGGAATCGCCGCCGACTCCCTGCGCATTCCCGACCCCGACCGCATCGAGGAAACCATCGAGACCGAGATGCGCCGCCAGGTGGATCACAACCTCGCAACCGGCATCATCACCCTCACCGACGACGGCTCGTTCCGCTACACCACCCGCGGCCTGTTCTTCCTCTGGGGACAGTTCGTGAAGGACATGGTGCGATTTTGTTAGAGAGACGGCACCTCAGCCGTCGTCGCGCCACCGCGCATACGGCTCCTTCGCCAGATTCGCGTTGAAGAAGCGCGGATCGCCGCTCACTTCCTCGCCGAGCCAATCCGGCCGGGCGAATTCCTGCGCCTCGTCCTCCAGTTCCACCTCGGCGATCACCAGCCCCTCGTTGTCGCCGGAAAACTCGTCGATCTCCCACGTCAGCCCGCCGTGCTCCACCTTGTGGCGCGTCTTCTCGATCAAGGGCCGGCCGCACAGCGTGTCGAGCATCTCGTCCGCATCCTCCTTCGGGATCTCGTATTCGAACTCGCTGCGCGTCACGCCCCTCGTCGCGCCCTTCACCGTGATCACCGCGCGCTCCCCCTCCGTCCGCACCCTCACCGTGCGCTCCTTCTCCGCGCACAGATAGCCCTGCCGGAAACGGATTCCCGCATTCGTCCGCCATCCGTCGCCGGCCACCCGGAACTTGCGCTCGATCTCCTGTCCCATGGCGAAACGACTACAACGGATGCCCACCCCGGAAACAGAGCAATCGCGTGCCACGGATGGATCACCCGCTCCCCACCACCGCGATCAGATGGCGCAGCTCGTCCGCCACTTCCGCCGGATCGCCCACCGTCGCCGCCACCTCCGCGCGGATCAGCTCGCGGAAACGAACGCGCAACCGGTGGATCGCGACCTTCACCGCCGTCCCGGACATGCCGAGTTCGCGCGCGGCTTCGGCTTGCGAAACATCCGCGTCGCCATTCAGCCACGGTTTCAACACGCGGAACCGCTCCGGTTTCTCCTCCGCCTCCAAAGCCACCAAGGCCCGGCCGATCAATGCCAGCGCCCATTCGCGATCGAAACCGAGCGCGTCATCCGCCGTCCCCGCATCGTTGGCGAGGTCCCACTCCACATGCTCCACCGCGCCCCCGCGTTTCCCCGCGAGCGCGGCGGCACGGTGCTTCGATCGAAAGTGCTTCAACGCACCTAACAAATAGCTCCGGAACCTCCCCCGCCCCGGTTCCGGCGCGCCCAGCCCGCCTGATAGAACGCTTTCGAAAAACCCGTGCGCCAGCTCCCTCGCCGCGTCCTCGCTGCGCCCCTCCCGTTTCAGGAATCCCACCACCGGCGCATAATACGCCTCGCAAAGGTCCGACAACGCAGCCTTCGCCTCGTCCCCCTCGCCGCGGGCGCGGAGGACGAGCGTCCAGCGGGTGGGATGGAAGGAGGAGGTCATTTGATAGCGCGCTGGGAGATCAATTTTCGGCCCGGAGGGCCTCTTGGAAATTAGCCGGTGGCGTGAGCCACCGGAAACGGTAGAACATACCCACGCGCCCCGGCAGGGGCGCAGGAACCCACGCGCCATGCCCTCGACCCATCTCGCGCTCCATTACCACATCGTGTTCAGCACCAAAGGCCGCGCGCCGTCCATTGCGACCGATTGGCGACCCCGTCTCCACGCCTATCTTGGCGGCGTGGTTCGCAATGTGGGCGGGGTCCCGGAGGCCGTGGGCGGTGTGGAGGATCACGTGCATCTGCTCGTTGGATTGAAGGCCACCGCGTGTCTCGCGGATGTGGTGCGCGATGTGAAGGCGGTTTCGTCGAGGTGGGTGCATGAGGAAATCCATGAGCACACGTTCACGTGGCAGGAAGGATATGGAGCGTTCACCGTCAGCCCATCGCAACGCGCGACAGTGGTGCGATACATCGCAGGTCAGGAAGTGCATCACCGGAAGCATTCGTTCCAAGAGGAATACCTCACGCTTCTGAAACGTTGTGGTGTCGAATACGACGAACGGTTTCTTTGGTGAACCCCGCTCCGCCGCCCCTCCGGGGCTCGATTTCAATGGGATCGTTGTCCGGTGGCTCACGCCACCGGCTAATTTCGCATCAGCCCTCCGGGCTTGGAGAGTGTGTGCCCATGGAGCGGGGCGGTTTTCGTCGGACAGCTTCATTCTCGATTCCGATTGAACTCTCGCAACTCTTCCTGTGATAGAGTCCTTTCCGAGTCTCGAAGCGTCTCCTGAGGAATCTCCGCCGCGAACTCATCGATCTCGTTGGCAGAAACAAATCGCTCGGGAAACATTGCGATCTGCCTCAGCGATCCGTCAGGGCGGAACACGAACACCCGTCCTCGATTCAAGTCCCACTCGGCTGAATTGAGCAGCACCTTGTCGCTTTCTTCGATCGAATACTCGAACCGGCGTTTACCTATCAGCACCGAACCCGAGATGCTTTGCCCGTCGCTTTCGCTTCGTCCGCTGCGCAGCCCCCCTTTGGCAACGATCATGCACACGGGACGCCAATTCGACTCCCCCACGAATATAGCGAACGAGGTGTAGACATCTCCGCTGACCGCGCCGCCTTGAACCTTGCCATTCATTTCGACTGTTCTTTCCGCCTCCCGCTCGTTTCCAGGATAGGTGATCTTCCAGTTGACCAACGTGTCAACCTGCGGCGCGACCGGTTCGCGGTCAGCGGGCGGCACATCGGGAGGCGGAACTGGTAGTGGCCTTCGTTCCCGGGCGGCCTCCGGCTGTTGCTGCCTCACCGCTTCCACTTGCCGCAGCCTCGCTTCCCGCAAGTTGGTTTTTCGGAAACTGAACCAGACAACCAGAGGCACTATCAATAACAGCAAGCCAAGCACCAACACTCCCGCGCAACCGATCCACACGGCCTTCGGCACCGCCCGCTTCTTCGGCTTCTCAGCCGTCGGCGCGTTGGCGGCCCCCTCCACCTCCGTCTTCACCTCGCCCGCGCTTTGCTGCCTCAACTCGCGTTCTTTCTCTAAGGTCCGCAGCACGATCTCGTCGATGCGTTTCCCGACTTCGGCTCGCTGGCTGGGGAGCGGGAAGCGGCCGAGCGGGAGCTCGCCGGTGAGCATTTCATAAATCACCACACCGAGGCTGTAGATGTCGGCGCGGTGGTCGATGTCGTGGGGTTTCTCGTGTTGCTCGGGGGCCATGTAGGCGGCGCTGCCGAGGGCGTGGCCGGTGCGGGTGAGGGTGAAGTCGCGCTGGGGGTCGCCGACGAGGCGGGCGATGCCGAAGTCGGCGATCTTCACGCGGCCGTCGCGGTCGAGGAGGATGTTTTCCGGTTTGATGTCGCGGTGCCAGACGCCTTGGGCGTGGGCTGCCTGGAGGGCGTCACAGATGCCGGGAACGATGGCGAGCGCTTGCTCCGGAGTGAATCGGCCGGCCTGCATGGCCTGGCGGAGGTTCACGCCATCGACGTGCTCCATGACCAGGTAAAAAAACCCGCCCGCCTCGCCGTGCTCGAAGACGCTTACGATGTTCGGGTGCTGGAGTTTTCCCAGCGTGCGGGCCTCGCGGGCGAAGCGCTCGGCGAAGGCCGGATCGCGGCCGAGGGCGGGATCGAGGATCTTGAGGGCGACGGTGCGGTCGAGCGCCGGCTGGCGCACTCGATAGACGAAGCCCATGCCGCCGCGGCCGATGGGCCCGAGAATCTCCCACTGCGGAAAAGCGGAGGCGATTTCCTCGATCTGCGGCGTGCCGAGGTCAGATGC
>JACKPZ010000002.1 GCA_024233135.1 Akkermansiaceae bacterium
TGAACGAGCAGATGGACCACCGCGGCGCCAGCGGCGCGGATCCGGCCACCGGTGACGGCGCCGGTTTGTTCGTGCAGATGCCGGACAAGTTCCTGCGCAAAGAGATGGCGAAGAAGGGCATCGATCTGCCGGAGGAAGGAAACTACGGATCGGGCCTTGTCTTCATGTCGCCGGAAGCCTCGTCCCGCGAGGCTGTGATGCAGGTGTTCGAGCACGTCATCCGCGACGAGGACCAGGAATTCATCGGCTGGCGCACGGTCCCGGTGAAGAGCGAGATCCTCGGCAAGATGTCCGGACGTTTCGAACCGGTCATCAAGCAGGTGTTCATCGGGAGGAATCCGGAGATCACCGATCCGCTCGAATTCGAACGCAAGCTGTACATCATCCGCAAGCGGGTCCGCGCGTGGATCCGCGAAAACGAGATCCCGAATCGTTTCAAGAACGTTCACGGTCTCAAGGACGGCCGCTTCCCCGGTGCGGAATATCACTACGTCACCAACCTCTCGGCCCGGACGATGGTGTATAAAGGCATGCTCACGCCCTGCCAGCTCGGCGAGTATTTCCCGGACCTGCTCGATCCGGACTTCGAGTCGGCGCTCGCGCTGATGCACACCCGCTTTTCGACCAACACCTTCCCGAGCTGGTCGCGCGCGCACCCGAACCGTTTCATCGCCCACAACGGCGAGATCAACACGGTGATGGGCAACGCGAACATGATGAAGGCCCGCGAGTCGCTGTGCGCGACGGACCTCTTCGGCGAGGACCTGCGGCAGATCTTCCCGGTCGTCGATGAGGACGGCTCGGACTCCGCGCGCTTCGACAACGTGCTCGAGTTCATGCACCTCGGTGGCTACGACCTCGTCCATGCGGTGATGATGATGATCCCCGAGCCGTGGGAACGCCACACGCTCATGGATCCGGACAAGAAGGCATTCTATGAATACCACGCGTGCCTGATGGAACCGTGGGACGGCCCGGCGTCGATCACGTTCTCGGACGGCCAACAAATCGGCGCGGTTCTTGATCGAAACGGCCTCCGCCCGAGCCGTTACTACGTCACCAATGACGACCTCGTCATCATGGCTTCGGAAGTGGGCGTCATCCCGGACCTCGACCCGCTCACCGTGGTCGAGAAGGGCCGCCTGCGCCCCGGCCGCATGTTCCTTGTGGACATGAACGAGGGCCGCATCGTCCCCGACGACGAGGTGAAGCGCCGCGTTTACGCCGCGAAACCCTACGCCAAGTGGCTCGACGAGCACCGCGTGCACCTCTCGGACCTGCCGGCGGCGAAGTCGCCGCTGGGCGTGGAGGAAGATCGCGTCCTCGAACGCCAGATCGCCTTCGGCTACACCTACGAAGACCTGCGCATGCTGCTCGGGCCCACGGCGACCAGCGGCGTCCAGCCGATCGCCTCGATGGGCAATGACACGCCGCTCGCCGTGCTCTCCGCCCGGCCGAAGCATCTCTATCAGTATTTCAAGCAGATCTTCGCGCAGGTCACCAACCCGGCGCTCGACTGCATCCGCGAGGAACTCGTCACCGCCACCGAGACCTTCCTCGGTTCCGAAGGCAACCTTCTCGCCCCCGGGCCGGAAAGCTGCCGCATGATCCGCCTCGACAGCCCGCTCATCGACAACAAACAACTCGCCAAGCTGCGCGAGGTCGAGTTGTCCGGCTTCAAGTCGACCACCCTGGACGCCTTGTTCCCCGCCGGTGAAGGCGGCAAGGGCCTGCTCAAGGCCTTCGACGCCCTCTGCTCGCAGGCTGACCAGGCGATCGCGGACGGCTGCAACCTGCTCGTCGTTTCGGACCGCGCCATCGATAAGGATCACGCGGCGATGCCCACCCTGCTGGTCACCGGCGGCCTGCACCACCACCTGGTGCGTTCCGGCAACCGGACCAAGGTCTCGATCATCCTCGAGACTGGCGAGGCGCGCGAGGTGCACCATTTCTCGACGCTCATCGGATACGGTGCGGACGCCATCAACCCCTACATGGCCTTTGATTCGATCCACCGCATGATCGCGGACGACATGCTCGACATGGACTTCGACAAGGCGGTCTACAATTACCTAAAGGGCTCGATCAAAGGCGTGGTGAAAACCATGGCGAAGATGGGCATCTCGACGGTGGCCTCCTATCGCGGCGCGCAGATCTTCGAAACCATCGGCCTGAGCACCGATCTGGTGAACAAGTTCTTCACCGGCACCTCGAGCCGGTGCGAAGGCTCGGACATCAACCACATCGCCGAGGAGGCGTTGCTGCGCCACCGCGAGGCGTTCCCGGACCGCCACATCGAAAACGAGGACCGCGCGCTCGACTCCGGCGGCATGTATCAATGGCGCAAGGACGGTGAATACCACCTCTTCAACCCGGAAACCATCCACCTGCTCCAGAAGGCGGTGCGCACCGGCAGCTACGAGGTCTACAAGGAGTATGCCCGCAAGGTGAACGACCAGAGCGAGAACCTCTCGACGCTCCGCGGACTGATGCGTTTCAAGAGCAAGCGCACGCCGGTCCCGATCGATGAGGTCGAGGCGATCGAAGCGATCACCCGCCGCTTCAAAACCGGCGCGATGTCCTATGGATCGATCTCGCAGGAAGCCCACGAAACGCTCGCCATCGCGATGAACCGGATCGGTGGAAAATCGAACACCGGCGAAGGCGGCGAGGATCCCGAACGCTTCACGCCGCTGCCCAATGGGGACAGCAAGCGCTCCGCGATCAAACAGGTCGCCTCCGGCCGCTTCGGCGTGACCAGCGAATACCTCGTCAATTCCGATGAGATCCAGATCAAGATCTCGCAGGGCGCGAAACCCGGCGAAGGCGGGGAACTTCCCGGCTCCAAGGTCTATCCGTGGGTCGCCAAAGTGCGCCACTCGACTCCGGGCGTGGGACTCGTTTCCCCTCCCCCGCACCATGATATCTATTCGATCGAGGACCTCGCCGAGCTGATTCACGACCTCAAGAACTCGAACCCGCGCGCCCGCATCAACGTGAAGCTCGTGGCCGAGGTCGGCGTGGGAACCATCGCGGCGGGCGTCGCAAAGGCGCACGCCGACGTGATCCTCATCTCCGGGCACGACGGCGGCACGGGCGCCTCGCCCGCATCGTCCATCTACAACGCCGGCGCTCCGTGGGAGCTCGGACTGGCGGAAACCAACCAGATCCTGCTGCTCAACGACCTGCGCAGCCGCGTGGTTCTGGAGACCGACGGCCAGCTCAAGACCGGCCGCGACGTCGCGATCGCCGCGCTTCTCGGCGCGGAGGAATACGGATTCGCCACCGCGCCGCTCGTCACCATGGGCTGCCTGATGATGCGCGTCTGCCAGAAGAACACCTGCCCGGTCGGCGTCGCCACGCAGGACCCGGAGCTCCGCAAGAACTTCACCGGCAAGCCGGAGCACGTGGTGAATTTCATGCGCTTCATCGCACAGGAAATGCGCGAGACCATGGCCGAACTCGGCTTCCGCACCATCGACGAGATGGTCGGCCACGTCGAGTGCCTCGACACCCGAGAAGCCACCGACCATTGGAAGGCGTCGGGCGTCGACCTCACCTCCGTATTTCACAAGCCGGATATCGGCGACGACGTCGGAACCTGCTGCACACGCACCCAGGACCACGGTCTCGACAAGGCGCTCGACAACACCCACCTGCTCGCGCTTTGCAAGCCCGCCATCGAGCGCGGCGAGAAGGTGCGCGCGGAGCTTCCCATCACCAACATCAACCGCGTCGTCGGCACCATCACCGGATCCGAGCTCACGCGCAAACACGGCGGCAAGGGACTGCCGGACGATACCATCGTCCTCAAGTTCAACGGCAGCGCCGGCCAGTCGTTCGCCGCGTTCACGCCTCCGGGCATGACCTTCCTGCTCGAGGGCGACGCCAATGACTACATCGGCAAGGGCATGTCGGGATCGAAGCTCGTCGTCCACCCGCCGAAGGGCTCGCTCTTCAAGGCGGAGGAGAACATCCTCGTGGGCAACGTCGCGTTCTACGGAGCCACCGCCGGCACCGCCTACATCAACGGCATCGCCGGAGAGCGGTTCTGCGTGCGCAACTCCGGCGTCAAGACCGTCGTCGAAGGCGTGGGCGACCACGGCTGCGAATACATGACCGGCGGCCAGGTGATCGTGCTCGGCCCCACCGGCCGCAACTTCGCGGCGGGCATGTCCGGCGGCGTCGCCTATGTCTACGACATCGACGGGCTGTTCGAGAAACGCCTCAACAAGGACATGGTGAACCTCTACCGACTCATCGAGTGCGGCGACGCGGACATCGCGCTCATCCGCACCGAGATCGGGAACCACGTCGAGGCCACCGGCTCCGAGCGCGGAAAATTCCTGCTGGAGAACTGGGAGAGCGAACTTCCCAAGTTCTTCAAAGTCTTCCCGCGCGACTACGAGCGCATGCTCGAATGCTTCCGCAAGGTCGAGGAACAAGGGCTTTCCGGAGACGAGGCCGCCATGGCCGCGTTCGAGGAAAACCTCAAGGACCTCTCGCGCGTCGGCGGCAACTGACGGAGTTTCAAGTTTTCAGTTTTCCGTGTTCAGCGGGCCTCCGCACGAATTCGAAACCTGGAACTTGGATCTCTTCCTGAAAACTGAACACTGAAATCTAGCAACTTTTTGACATGGGCCACCCCACCGGATTCAAAACCTTCCAGCGCAAGACCGATCAGGAGACCGCACCGCTCGATCGCCTCAAACACTGGCGCGAGTTCAAGATCCACGGCGAAGACAAGGAACGCCGTGACCAGGGCGCGCGCTGCATGGATTGCGGCACTCCGTTCTGCCACACCGGGCACATCGTTTCCGGCATGGCCAGCGGCTGCCCGATCAACAACCTGATCCCGGAGTGGAACGATCTGATCTTCCGCAACCGTTGGGAGGAGGCGCTCGACCGCCTGCACAAGACCAACAACTTCCCCGAGTTCACCGGCCGCGTATGCCCGGCGCCGTGCGAAGGGTCCTGCGTGCTTGGCGTCATCTCGCCGCCGGTCACCATCAAGAACAACGAGTGCGCGATCATTGACAAGGGTTTCGAGCAAGGATGGGTCACCCCGCGCATTCCCGGGGAGCGCACCGGCAAGAAGGTCGCCGTCATCGGCTCCGGCCCGGCCGGCCTCGCCTGTGCCGACCAGCTCAACCAGGCCGGCCACACGGTCACCGTGTTCGAGCGGGAGGACCGCATCGGCGGCCTGCTGATGTATGGGATCCCGAACATGAAACTCGACAAGGAGGAGGTCGTGCAACGCCGCGTCGACCTGCTTGCCGCCGAGGGGGTCACCTTCAAGACCGGGGTGTTCGTCGGCAAGGATGGCGAGTGGACCGCGGAAAAACTGCGCAACGAGTTCGACGCCGTGGTCCTCTGCTGTGGCGCCACCCTCGGCCGTGACCTGCCGATCGACGGCCGCGACGCGAAGGGCGTGCACCTTGCGATGGAGTTCCTCACCGAGAACACCCGCTATCAGCTCGACCACAAGTTCGACGGCAGCAATCCGGATCTCAACGCCACCGGCAAGGACGTCGTCGTCATCGGCGGCGGCGACACCGGCACCGACTGCGTCGGCACCTCGCTGCGCCACGGTTGCAAGAGCGTCGTCCAGCTCGAGATCATGCCCAAGCCGCCGACGGAGCGAGCCGCCAACAACCCGTGGCCCGAGTGGCCCAAGGTTTACAAGATGGACTACGGTCAGGAAGAGGCCGCAGCCGTGCAGGGCCAGGATCCCCGTCAGTATCTCATCTCGACCAAGCGTTTCATCAAGGATGCCGACGGCAACCTGAGCGGACTCGAAATCTGCGAGATCGAGTGGGCGAAGGATGATCAAGGGCGCTTCGTCCCGGTGGAAAAGGAAGGATCCGTCCGCACCCTGCCCGCCCAACTCGTTCTGCTTGCCATGGGTTTCCTCGGACCGGAACAGGAGATTGTGAAACAGTTCGAACTCGAAACCGACGCACGCTCCAACGTGAAGGCCGAGCATGGCAAATACACAACGAACGTCCCCGGCGTTTTCGCGGCAGGCGACATGCGCCGCGGCCAGTCCCTCGTCGTCTGGGCGATCAACGAAGGCCGCGGAGCCGCGCGCGAGTGCGACCGTTTCCTGATGGGCGTGACGAACCTGCCGTAAGCGGCGCGCCCCGGTCAGTATAACTCGACGAGATACGCCTCGCGGATGCCTCCGCCGCGGACCCGGATCCAATAGACCCCGCGCTCGGCGGGCGTCTCGGGTTCGAAGTTGATGCCGTTCATCGCCAGCGATACGTAGTTGATCTTCACCGGACGCCCGGGGATCTCCGCGGTCGCGGAGAATGGTTTTTCCGGACGCTTCAGGAGCCGGAACATCTCGATCTTCACCTTGTCCGCCGCGTCCGGCTTGCCGGCTCCGTAGAGCGACCACGCGTTGCCGTGCATGTATTCGAGCGGGAACAGCCCCATGCCCGGATAACTCCACGCTCCGCGCAGGGATTTCCCCTCGTTGTTCATGCACCACATGGCGGAGTAGGAAGCGCCAGCGGACCCGAATCCGACGCGTTTCATCGGCGGGTTCAGGCACCACGCGCGGTGGCCTCGGCGCTCGCGGTTGTTCTCTCCCGAGTCCTCGATGTATCCGGCGACACTCCGGGCCATGTCACCTCCGCCGGACAGGTTGCAACGGTTGGTGAAGTGGCCGATGTCGTGGGAAAGACCGCCGTGTTTCTTGCAGGCGATGGCGGCTTCCCCGGCCTTGGCGGAGAACTCGGCGTCCGCTTCCACGTCGAAAGGCACACCGCAAAGAAATCGATAGATGTTGAGCTGCGTCGTGGCATCGAAGACCTCGCGCGAGATCCCGTCGGGTTTCGGGCGACGCTTGATCTCGCGGATACCACTGCGGATCTGCTCCTTGCCGCGCGGATAGAGCCTTCCGATCTCAGGTTCCCCTACGTCTCCCCCTTCGACACCGGCCTTGCCCGCAGGGGCCTTGTCATCGGGCTCCTCCCAGTTTTCGAGATACTCGACGTCCTCCTCGCTGAGCTTCTCGAACTCGATCGGCAGCTGCCGGCCGTTCGACTTCAATTCAACAATCGCGAAGTCCCCCTCGACCTGCAGGACCTTGGCTTCAAGCTTGCGACCATGGACATCCGTGAAGGTGTGCCAGGAATCGGCCGCACGTCCGGCGAGGGGAAGGAGGAAGCAAACAAGCGGAACAAACCAACGCATGACGCGCATCGATAGCCATTGCCGCGGCGCGGCGCAACCGCCGAACCTGCAAATCACGGGACACGATGGATCCGTCGTCATTTCCCAACCAGTTCAGGCGGAGTGAGGTCGATGTCGCGGTTCTCCTTTTTGAAATACCACGTCTCTTTTCCGCCGCGGCCGAGCCTATCCAGGCATCAGGTCCGCGAGCGCGCTCACGAAGCCATGCAACACCGGGGACGGCATCATGCCAAGCCCGACTACGAGAACGGCGGAAACAAGAACGACCACGCGATGGCCCGCCGAAACATCGAGTTCCGAGCCGACCTCATCGCTGCCGAACGCGCACTTGAGAACGAGAATGTAGTAGTAGAGCGACACGGCGCTGAGCAGGGCCCCGAGGATGACAAGCCATGCAAGTCCGGTGCCACCACCCTTGAGGGCGCTGGCGAACATCGCGAACTTGCCGGTGAAGCCCGCGAGCGGCGGAAGCCCGGCGAGCGAGGCGAGGAAGATGAGCAGTGAGATCGCGAGCAGTGGCGAGCGGTGGACGAGACCGGAGAACGAGTCGCGGGAATCGCTTCCGCGGTTCTTCTCGACGGCGGCGACCACGGCAAAGGCGCCGATGGTGGCGAAGCCGTAGCCGGTGATGTGATAGAGCGCGGCGCCGGCGGAGGCACCGTCGTTTGCGGCGAGGGCGACGAGCAGGTAGCCGGTGTTGGCGATGGCGGAGTAGCCGAGCAGGCGGCGCACGCTGGTCTGCGCGAGGGCCAGCAGGTTTCCGAAGATCATCGAAACCGCGGCCAGCACGCCGATCCACGGTGCCCAACCGACGGCGAGCGCCCCCCATGCGGCGGATCCGCCGAAGAGTCCGAATCCGAGCAGCAGAATGCGCACGGCGACGACCAACCCGGCGACCTTGGATGCCGAGGCGACGATCGCGACGCCAGGCGCGGGACCACCCTGATAGACGTCGGGCGCCCATGCGTGGAACGGAGCGGCGGCGAGCTTGAATCCGATACCGGCGAGCATCATCGCGAGCCCCGCCGCGGCGAGCGGACTGGCGGAGTCGAGCATCGAGCCGATTCTTGCCAGATCACCTTGATAGGTCGCGCCATAGACGAGGCTGATGCCGAAAAGCAGGAACGCGGCGGAGACCGAGCCGAAGAGGAAATACTTGAGCGAAGCCTCCCCCGCCCTCGCGGTGCGCGGAAAACCGGTGACGAGATACAGCGAGAGGCTCGCGAGTTCCAGCGCGACGAAAATGAGCAGCAGGTGGTTCGTGCCCGAGGCGAGCGACAATCCGGCCAGCGAGAAAAGCATCAACGCGAGAAACTCGCCGCGTTCCTTGATCTCGCCCTTGGCGGGCGGCAGCAGGACGGAAAGAAGACCCATCGCAAGAATCGCGGTCTTGGACATCCGGGACAGCGCATCGGCGGCGATCAGGGTACCGGCCGTTGCTTCCACAGACCACAACAGCACGATGGCAAGCAGGCTGCCCGCCGCGGCGATGAGACGGCCGGTGGCACCTCGCATCGGTTTCCCGGCACGATCTCCACCGACGCCGAGGCCGAGCACCAGCAGCGCAGTGACGACGAGCACCACTTCCGGCAGGACCTGGGAGATCAGAGCGGGGAAATTCACGGTTTCAGCGACAGCGATTCGAACAAGGGTGAACGGAGACCTTCATCGATCATGCGGACCCACGGTTTCGGATAGAGACCGATGGCCAGCGAGGTGGCGAGCAACAGGACGATAGCGATGAGTTCCGGTTTGGTGAGGGGCGGCAGCGGTTTCGCGGGTTTGGTTTCGTCGCGGCGATCGGGGAAGAACGCGCGGTGAAGAGCGCGCAGCGAGAAGGCCCCCGTCAGCACGATGCCAAAGGCGACAAACACGGTGAGCCACGGATTTGACTGCCACAGACCGATGACCACCGAGATTTCCGCGACGAATCCGGAGAAACCCGGAATGCCCATCGAGGCGGCGGTGGCGAGCGTGAAGGCGAGCGCCGCGCCGGGCAGCGTGCGCCAGAGATCGAACGCGGCGAGTTTGCCGAGGTCGCGCGTGTGGGTGCGTTCGTACACGACCCGCCCGGCGATGCCGAAGAGCAGCCCTGCGATGATGCCGTGGGAAATCATCTGCAAGGTGGCGCCGCGCAGCCCCCACAAGTTGGCGGAGGCGATGCCGAGCAGGATGAAACCCATGTGGCTGACGGACGAATAGCCGATGACGAACTTGAGGTCCTTTTGCGAGAGCGCGGTGAGCGCGCCCATCAGGATGCCCGCGACGCCGAGCGCGGCGATCGCCGGCTGCCAGAATGCGAACCCCTCGGGGAACAACGGAACCGCAACGAACATCGCGCCGAAGGCACCGAGTTTCATCACCACGCCGGCGAGAAGCATCGAGGCGGCGGTGGGCGCGGCGACGTGGCCGGTGGGAGCCCAGGTGTGCAGCGGCCACAAGCCCGCGAGCACGCCGAAGCCGAGGAACAGGATCGGGAAGGCCCAGAGTTGCAACGAGCGCGGGTAGTCGGCGGCGGCGAGAACGGATAGATCGAAACTGCCCGCCCCAGACGCGGCGTAGGCGACGGCGAGGCCGATCAGGATGAGCGCGCTCGCGCCGATGGAATACATCGTGAGTTTCATCGCGCCGTATTCCTTGTTGGTGGATCCCCAGATGGAGATGAGCAGGTATTTCGGCAGGATGACGATTTCGTAAAACACGAAGAGCAGGAAGGCGTCGCGGCTGAGGAACACGCCATACACCGATCCGATGATCGTCAGGAAACACGCGAAGAAGGCGCGGGGCCGGCGTTCGACGTTCCATGAAAACAGGATGCCGGCGACGGCGACAATGCCGGTGAGAAGAAGCAGGCTCAGCGTGAGCCCATCGGCCGCAAGATGGAAACGCGCACCGAGATCCGGGATCCATGGCAGATCAAGCGACCAAACCGGAGCGTCCGGATTCGCCAACCGGGCCGACCATCCGCCGAGCGCGACACCCGCGCCTGCGAGCGCTGCGACCAGCGCGACCCAGCGCGATGCGGCGGCGGAACGCGCCGGCAGCAGGAGCACCAGCAGCGCTCCGGCGAAAGCCGTCAGAAAGGTCCAGGCGGGGTTCACGGATGGAGGATCTTCACGAGTTCGAGGATCGCGGGATTGGCGGTGGAAAACAGCACGGCGGGCAGCAGACCGGTGAGAAACATGATCGCGACGGCCGCTCCGAGCAGTCCCCGCTCGGAAGGACAGAGGTCGGCCGGTGGATGCGTCGTGTTGCGCAGCGGTCCGGCAAAGACCTTCCGGATCATGCGCAGCAGGAACACGGCGGTGAGCAGCAGGCCGATCGCGGAGAGCGAGGCGGCGAGCGGTTTGAGGCCGAAGACTCCGTTGAAGATGAGGAATTCGCCGACGAAACCACCGAGTCCCGGCAGACCGAGCGAGGCGAAGGTGGCGATTCCGAAAAGGCCGCAGAACACCGGCATGGCGGAACGCAGGCCACCGAAGTCACTGAGACCGCGGCGGCCGCCGGAGCGTTGTTCGAGAATACCGATGCCGAAGAACAGCGCGGCGGCGATGATGCCATGGTTGAAGGCCTGATAGACGACGCCGGTGATGGCGGAGCTGATTTCCTCACGACCGCCGCCGGCCGCCACGGCGGCGATGGCAAGCGCGCAATACCCGAGGTGGTTCACGGACGAGTAGGCCATCATGCGTTTCAGGTCGGTCTGGGCGAGCGCGGCGACCGCACCAAGCAGGACGGTGGCGACGGAAAGACCTAACAACAGCGGAGCGAGCGACGGCAGCACCTCCGGGAACACCGGCAGGAAAATGCGAAGCAGACCATAGACCCCCATCTTCGAGAGCAGGCCGGTGAGGATCATCGTCACGGGCGTGGGTGCCTCGGTGTAGGCGGCGGGCAGCCAGATGTGGAGCGGGACGATCGGGATCTTCACCGCTAGGCCGAGCAGCACGGCGAGCGCGACCATCACCAGCAGGTTGTGGCCGGCGACCGCGGGCAATCCGAACGCGGTGGCGAGCTTTGGCGCGAGTTCCGATCGGGTCGCGAGTTTCGCGAGCGCGTCGAAATCCATCGTTCCTACTGCGAACTGGAGGGCGAGGAACCCGACGAGCAGGAACGCGCTGCCGCCGAGCGTGGCGATGAAGAAGCGCAGCGCGGCTTTCCTCGCGCCCGTGCCACCCCACAGGTGGATCAGCAGGAACGCGGGGATCAGCGTCATTTCCCAGAACAGGAACCACGGGATGAAATGACGGGCGGTGAAGACGCCGAACAACGCGGACTCGATGACGAGGATCAACGCGAAGTAGGCGCGGCTTCCCTTTTCCCAAAGCAGCGAGGCGAGGATGGCGAGCAGGGTCACCACGCCGGTGAGGACGAGGAACAACCATGAGATGCCGTCGATCGCGAAGCGGAACGAAAACGCGCCATCGTCCATCCACGCCAAGGTCCACTCCGCGGGTTTTGATGGATTCGGAATGGCGGCGAGAAACGCGATCACGAGCGCCCAGATTCCGGCCTGACGCCCGGCGCCGCGCGCGTCGAGCCCGCGCTGGAGGCCGAGCAGGACGGCTCCGACGAGCGGCAGGAGGATGAGTGCGGACAACATCATGGGTTTACGATTTCCCGAGCCAGAAATAGAGGACCAGCAGGACGAACACACCGAGGCCGATCACCCGCAGGTAGGCTTGCGGACGGCCGGTCTGGGATGAGGAAACGGAAGCGGCCCGGCCCTTGAGTCCACCGCAGGTGGCGTCGAAGCCGGGGTTGAGTGCGCGCTCGTCGGTGGCTTTCGAGATCAATCCGCAGGCGCGGGCGCAGCTCATGGCGAAGGTCATCAACGGCGCGAAGACCATGCGTTCGACCATGTCCACGCCACCGGCGAAAAAGGCGAGCGGTTCGACCACGCACTTCTGATAGAGCGCGTCGAAGCCCATCGCGCGCTCGAGGAAACCCCAGAGGCCGCCGAATTTCGCGCCGAGCGGATCGGGCGCGGCGCTGTCGCTGGAGACCTTGCGATAGATCATCCATGACGCGCCCACGCCGACGGAGACGATCACGAGGGAAAGCAGAAGCAGGCCGATGGCTCCGTGTTCGCCTAAGGCTCCACCATGGAACTCCGCGGCCTGTCCATGGATCCATTCCTCGAACCACGGCCAGAACGGCGTGCCGATGAGCGAGAGCAGCACAGCGCTGGCCGCGAGCACGAACAATGGCACGGTCATCACCGGCGGACTCTCGTGCGGGTGATCCACACCGGGTTTCCGCGGCTCACCGAAGAACACGAGCAAGGCCTGGCGCGTCATGTAGAAGGCGGTGAGCAGCGCGGCGCAGACGGTGAGAACAAAGGGCCCCATGCCGCCCGGCCAGACTTGCGCGCTGTGAAAGATCGCCTCCTTGCTCCAGAAGCCGGAGAACAAGAACGGGAAACCGGCGAGCGCCATCATGCCGATGGCGTAGGCGAGGAAGGTCTTCGGCATCGCCTTGCGCAGACCGCCCATCTTCCGGATGTCCTGTTCCTCGTGGCAGCCGTGGATGACCGAGCCGGCGGAAAGGAACAGCAGCGCCTTGAAGAAGGCGTGGGCGATCAGGTGGAACATCGCGGCCGCCACGCCGCCGGTGCCGAGCGCGACCATCATGAAGCCGAGTTGCGAGACGGTCGAGTAGGCGAGGATGCGCTTGAAATCGTACTGCGCCACGGCGACCAGCGCCGCGTAGAGCGCGGTGATGCCGCCGATCCATGCGGTGGCGGTCATCGCGGGGCCGGTCGCGCCGCCGAGTTCGAACACCGGCATCATGCGGGCGACGAGGAACACGCCCGCGGCGACCATCGTGGCGGCGTGGATGAGCGCGGAAACGGGGGTCGGACCTTCCATCGCGTCGGGCAGCCAGACGTGGAGCGGGACCTGGCCGGACTTGCCCATCGCGCCAACGAGCAGCAGCAGCGAAGCCGCGGCGGAAACCGTGAGTCCGCCGATGGTGGTGGTGCCGGCCAGTGAATCGAGCGCGCCGGTTTCCAAGAGTCCCCTGCCCTCGTCGAAGAACAACAGCGTGCCGGTCTGGCGATAGAGCCAGATCAAACCTAACAAGAACGCCATATCACCGACGCGCGTGGTGATGAATGCCTTCTGTGCGGCCGCCGCGGCGGAAGGGCGCTGATAGTGGAATCCGATGAGCAGGTAGGATGCGAGGCCCACGAGTTCCCACGCCATGAAGAGCAGGAGCAGGCTGTTCGAGAGGACGACGGCGAGCATCGCGCCGCAGAACAGCGAAAGGAACCCGAAGAAGCGGCCGAATCGCTGGTCCTCCTTCATGTAGCCGAGGCTGTAGATGAAGATCCACATCGCGACGAAGGTGACCATCCCCGCCATGCCGGCGGACAGAGGATCGAGGAGGAATCCGAGTTTCAGCAGAACGTCGCCGTAGGAGAACCACTCGAACGAGGGAGCTACGATGACGGTTCCCGGCTTCAGCGTGCAGAGCAGCGCTCCGAGCGCGATGATCAAGGAAACGAAGAGGCCGCCGACGGCGAGTTTCGACGCTAGTTTCCCACGGCCGTCCGGCAGGAACGCGATGACACCCGCCGCCAGCAGGGGCGCCAGCGGGATCCACGCGAGCAGCGCGGGCATGTGGGGTGTCAGCAGTTCAGCCACGGAGCGAGTTGAGGCGGTTGAGATCGGTGGAGCGGGTGTGCCGGAAAACCATCAGGATGATCGCGAGGCCGACCGCGGCCTCGGCGGCGGCGATGGCGATGGCGAAGAGCACGAACATCGGGCCGAGGTGCGACGGGTCGCTTTTGTTCCACCACCAGAAGGCGATGAAGTTGATGTTGGCGGCGTTGAGCATGAGTTCGACGCCGACGAGGATGAGGATGGCGTTGCGGCGTGTGAGAACGGCGAGCAGGCCGAGCGCGAAGAGCACGGAGGAAGCGGCGACGAGGATGGTGAGCGGGTTCGTCATTTCGTTTCCTTCCGGGTTTCACGGGCGAACAGGGCGGCGCCGATCATGACCGCGGTGAGCAATACGCCGATCGCGAGCACAGCAGGCGCGTAGTCGGTGAAGAGCGCCTTGCCAAGTTCCTGAAGCGGCAGGGCGGGTTCCCAACGGTCCGGCTTGATGTCGATGCCGCCGGTGACCGCGTAGGCGAGGACGGCAAGCAGCGGCAGCACGCAGCCAAAGCCCATGACGAGGGCCTTGGGACGAAGCGAGCGTTCCTCCTCCTCGTCGCGGCGGCGGGTGATGAGCAGCGAGAACACGATGAGCACCGCGACCGCGCCGACGTAGACCATGAGTTGGACGAGTCCGATGAAATCGGCGCCGAGGACCAGATAGATCACCGCCGCGATCGAGAGCGTGAGCGCCAGCGAAAGGCCGGCGTGCACGGGTTTCGCCATCCACACCGCGGCGGAGGCGGCGAGAATCATGAGGATCGACAGCAGGAGCGGGACGATCATTCGGCGAAGTGATAGGTGCGGGTGGCCGGTGCGAGGCGGCGGTTGAAGATCACGGCGGCGATCACCCACGGGATGGCGACGACCGGCAGGCAGACAACCCACGAGACGATTCCCCGGCCGGTGACATGCCAGAGACCGGCGGCAACGGTGACGAGAAGCGAGGTCGGGATCAGGAACAGCCAGGCGAATCGCATGAGTTGGTCGATGCGGACGCGCGGATAGGTCGCGCGGATCCACAGGAAGAAGAAGATGAGGACCGCGAGTTTCCCGAAGAACCAGATCCACGACGGGATGAATTCGAGGAAGGGCAGCGGTGCTTGCCAGCCGCCGAGGAACAGAGTGATGAATAGCCCCGAGACCGCGAACAGGCCGAGGTATTCGCCCATGAAAAACAGCGCGTATTTGAAGCCGGAATATTCCGTCATGTGACCGGCGACGATTTCCGACTCGCCTTCCGGAAGGTCGAACGGCGTGCGGTTCGCCTCGGCGATGGCGGCGATGAAAAACACGATGCCGCCGACCAGCCCCCACGGGCTGAAGATGTTCCATTGCGGCAGGAAACCGAAGGTCCAGCCGCCCTGTTGGGCGACGATCTCCGGCAGCGAGAGCGTTCCGCTGATCATCACAACGGCGAGTGCGGAGGCGACGAGCGGGATTTCATAACTCACGAGCTGGGAGATCGCCCGCATCGCGCCGAGCATGGGGAATTTCGACCCGCTCGACCAACCGGCCATGAAGATCGCGACCTCGGTGACCGAACCGACGGCGAAGAAGAGCAGGAGTCCGAGTTCGAGCGGCACCGGCGTCCATTCGCGGCCGTAGGGGATCACGCCTAGCGCGAGGATGGACGGAACCACGATGAGGATCGGTGCCAACAAGTGCAGCAGCCACTCGGCTTTCGCCGGGACGATGTCCTCTTTGGTGAGCATCTTGATGCCATCGGCCACCGGCTGGAAAATGCCGAACGGACCCGCGCGGTTGGGGCCGATGCGGTTCTGCACGCGGGCCAGGGTTTTGCGCTCGATGAGTGAGAGCAGCGCGAAGCCACCGAGAAACACGCCGACCACGGTGCCCGCCGCGGCGGCGAGACCGCCGAGGGTGACGAGCCATGCGGGCATCTTGAGAAACTCCAGCAACATCTCAACGAGGTGCTGCGGCAAACGCGGGAGTTGCTCGGGTGCCCAAATCGAAGTGGCGGCGAGCAGGTTCACGCATCCTCCTTTCCGTCTTCGGCCGGGGTTTCCTGAGCCTTCGCTTCCTTCTCAGCCTTTTCCTTCGCCGCCTTGGCGGCTTTCGCGGCGGCCGCGGCCTTCTTCTTCTCCTCGTCCGCCTTGCGGCGTTCCATCACCTCGGTCGCCTGGGCGGGCCGGAGTTTCATGTGGTAGTCCGCGGATTTCGCGAGACGGTCGAGACCGAACAACAGGCCCTCGAAGCGGTCGGTGTCGGCAAGCTCATACTCGCCGTCCATGTAGATCGAGTCGAAGGGGCAGACTTCCGAGCAGATGCCACAGTTCATGCAGACGGAGATGTCGATATCGAACACCTTCGGCCGCTTGAGCGACTTCCCGTTTTCATCGCGGTCGAGCACGATGTAGATGCATTGCGGCGGACATTCCTTCTCGCAGATCGAACAGGCGGTGCAACGCAGGCCGGCCGGGCTGTCGCCGTCATAGACGAGGAACGGGAAGTTGCGGAAGTTCGGGCTGATCTCGAGTTTCTGCTCGGGATACTGCACGGTCGTCATCCGGTCCTTCTTGTAGAAACTCTGAACGAGGTTTTTTCCGGAAACCACCAGGCCTTCGAACAATCCACGCCCCGGCACGACCCAACGCGCCGGTTTCTCCGGAGCGGGCAGGCGTTGGATGTCGGTCGCGGGTTCCATGACTTCTAACGGTCCACCTCCCCGAGCACGATGTCGATGCTGCCGAGGATGATCACGACGTCGGCCAGATCGAGGCCGAGGCACATGTCCTCGAGCAGGGTGAGGTTGATGAAACTGGGCGGGCGGACGCGGTAGCGATAGGGATTCGGCTTGCCGTCGCTGATGAGATGGAACCCGAGCTCTCCCTTCGGTCCCTCGATGCGGGCGTAGGCCTCGCCGACCGGCGGCTTGAAGCCGCGGATCTTGGCTTTGGGGTGGATGAAGTCGCCCTCGGGCAGTCCGTCGAGCGCCTGATGGAGGATATCCAGCGACTCGCGCATCTCGAGGAAACGGATCATCAGGCGGTCATAGACATCGCCCCTTTCACCGAGCGGGATGCGGAATTTGAAGCGGTCGTAAATGCCGTAGGGATCCGCCTTGCGGAGGTCGTGATTCACGCCCGCGGCGCGCAGCATGGGGCCGGTGACACCGCCGTTGATGAGGGTTTCCTTCGGCAGGGCTCCAACGTCCTGGGTGCGGGCGAGCAGGATCTCGTTGCCAACGAGGAATTTCTCCATCTCGTCGAGGAAGGCGGGGTATTCATCGACGATCTTGCGCACACCTTCGACCCAGCCGGGCGGCAGGTCGTTGCGGAGTCCGCCGAAGCGCATGAAGTTCGCCATCATCCGCGCGCCGGTGAGGTCTTCGAAGAGGTCGAGAATCTTCTCGCGCTCGCGGAATGCATACATCAGCGCGGACCCCCAGGCGCCCATGTCGCCGAGGATGAACCCCATGAACGCGGTGTGGTTGATCAGTCGGGTGAGTTCACCGAGGATGACCCGGACGTATTCGGCGCGTTCGGGCACCTCGATGCCGGCGAGTTTCTCAACTGTCAGCGCATAGGCCCAGTTGTTGGTGAGCGGGCAGATGTAGTCGAGCCGGTCGGTGTAGGGCATCGAGCTGAGATAAGTCACACCCTCGGCGATCTTCTCGTGGTTCCGGTGCAGATATCCGAAGACTGGCTTCAAACTGACGACCGTCTCACCATCAAGCACCACGTTCATGCGGAACACGCCGTGCGTCGACGGGTGTTGCGGGCCGAGGGACACCCGGAGCAACTGGTCGTCGTCTGAAAGCTCAGCGTTCATCAATCGGCCGGGTAGTGCTTCTTCGCCTTCTCCAGCACCTCGTCGTGCGGGGTCGGCTCGTATTCGTAGTCGTCCGGGGCGACGTAATCCTTGCGCATCGGGTGGTCGGTGAACTCGTCCCACATGAGGATGCGGCGGAGGTCCGGGTGCCCGGTGAATTGGATGCCGTAGAGGTCGTAGGCCTCGCGTTCCTGGAATTCGGCGGAGCGCCAGACGGAAACGAGCGAAGGGATCGAGCAATCTTCCGCACGGTTGCCGGTGCGGCTGCGAAGCGTGACGACGCCACCGCGGTCCTTGGTCGACTCGATGTGATAGACCACCTCGAGAAACCCCGGAACTTCCGGTTTCTCCCCTTCCCCATCGGTTTCGGCGGCCACCGGCACACAGACCTTGTCGGCAAGCGCGGCATCCGGCCAATCGACACCGGATAGATTGGTCAACATGTCGAAACCCAAGGAGTCGCGAAGAAATCCGGCGGCACCGACGAGAGCGGCCCGCTCGATCAAAAGCGAGTCCTGACCGGACGGCCCGGGATTGGAAAGAAGTGCGATCGCACCCGGAAACTCCGCAGCGAGCCGATCATGGATTTCCGCCACCCGTCCGCTCATGCGTCGCCCCCTTCCCTGGTGATGGTCGGTGGGTTCCAGACATCGTGGTTGCAGGACGGCTCGATGTCGTGCGGGCCGTATTCCGGAACGGGGAGCTCACCCGGCGCGTTCGGATCCGCATGGCGGGCGCGACGTCCGCCCATCAGCTTTTCGCCGGCGATCAGGCTGCGGAGTTTCAGCAAGCCGTCGAGCAGCGCCTCCGGCCGTGGCGGACAGCCGGGGATCACGACGTCCACCGGGATGAACCGATCGATGCCCTTGAGCACGTTGTAACCGTCCTTGAACGGGCCGCCGGAGATGGCACAGGCACCCATCGCGATCACGTATTTCGGCTCGGCCATCTGGTTGTAGAGGCGAACGACCTGCGGGGCCATCTTCTTGGTGACCGTGCCGGCGACGAGCATCAGGTCCGCCTGGCGTGGCGACGGGCGGAACACCTCGGCGCCGAAGCGCGCCATGTCGTAGCGCGCCATCGTGGCCGAGATCATCTCGATCGCACAGCAGGCGAGTCCGAACTGCAGCGGCCAGAGCGAACTGGAGCGCCCCCAGTTGATCAACTGCTCGAACGACGTCACATGCACACCGTGTGCCTTGAGGTCCTCTGCGAGCTTGGGATCTACCGCCATGTTGGAAACCGAGGGATTTTCGCTGTCGCGGCAGCCGGGCATTCGCTCCACGGCATCTCTGACAGCCTCTTGAAACTAGGGTGGTTCCGGCAGACAACGGAAGCCCAAAGAAGGTCTGCGCGCCAAAGAGCAAAATACGCGACGGCCGCACATTCGCACGTCCGCGGCATTGCCATCGCATGCCACCGCGGCCAGACTCGACGGATGCAGGTGATCAAGGTGAAATACGTGCTGTGGGCGGCGGACTGGCAGCGATGCCTCCGGTTCTACCGCGAGATGTTCGGCGGCGTGGTGAGCTTCGAATCCGAGGTCTGGAGCGAGATCGTCGTTGCCGGGGCCACCATCGGGGTTCACGGCGGTGGCGAGGGAAAACGGACCTGGACCGGGCTTTCGTTCCAACTCGACGACCTGCGCGAAGGCATCGCACGTCTCAAGGAATGCGGCGGGGAACTGACGAGCGAGCCGGTCGACACGCCGGAGGAACCGCTGCATCTCGCGATGTGCGTCGACCCGGAGGGCAACGAGTTCATGATGACGCAGATGCGTCACTGAACTCGCGCGGCCGGGCGTTTCCGCCAATCGAGAAGCCCGCGCATCCATGCCCACAGAAGGCCTTCCGCGAGCAGGAGGAGGAACAACATCGCGACGAGGAAACCGGCGGTCGACATTTTCAGGAACGCGACCGCGAAGGGCAGCAGGAACACCGTTTCGACGTCGAAGAGAAGAAACAGCAGGCCGAACAGGTAATACTGCGAGTGGAAGCGCACCTGCGGCTCGTCGAGCGGCTCGACGCCACATTCGTAAAGGGCGTTCTTGTGTTTCCCCTTCTTGATCGGTGTGAAGAACCGCATCCAGACCCGCGCGAGGACCAGCGCGCCGATCGGCACGGCGAGCGCCACGGCGAAGAACACGAGGACCGGCAGGTAAGGATGCGTCATGGGTTTCTGATCGATGGAAGACTGCCCGTGAGGGCGCGGCGGGTCGAGGCGATTCTCAGACCTTCCAGAGTTGGAGCACCTTGAGGTAGTTGGCGCGCTCGAAGATTGACGGATCGGGGCAGTGCTGGAGGCTCATGCTGCCGCACATCTGTGCGACGGATTCGTATTCGTGATCTTCCAACCAGTGGCGCACCCCCTGGATCAAGCTGCCGATGTGCGCGGGCCCGTTCTTGAGCAGCGAGGAAACCGTTTGCACGGCGGACGCTCCGCACATGATCGCTTTGACGACATCCTCCACCGAGTGGATTCCGCCGCTGACGGCGATGCTGGCGTTCAAGTGCCCGTGAAGAATGGCGGCCCAGCGCAGGCGGAGACGGAGTTCCGCGGCGGTGGATAGATCGAGCCGCTGCAGGACCTCGAGTTCCTCGATATCGATGTCGGGCTGATAGAAACGGTTGAACAGGATGAGGCCTGCTGCGCCGGCGGCATCGAGTTGTTTGCCGAAACTGCCGAGCGAGGAGAAGAACGGTGACAGTTTCACCGCGATCGGGATTTTCACGGTGTCCTTCACCGCCTCGAGGATGTCGAGCGTGCGTTGCTCGACCTCCGCCCCGGTTTCATCGGGATCCGTGGCGATGTAGTACACGTTCAGCTCCAGCGCGTCGGCACCGGCCTGCTCGATGAGCCGTGCGTGGTCGGTCCAGCCGCCGAGCGTGGTGCCGTTGAGCGATCCGATCACCGGAATCTCGACCATGCTTTTGATCTTTGCGATCTGCTCCAGGTAGCGGTCCGGCCCGAGCGCGTAATCCTCCATCTGGGGAAAATACGAGGTCGCCTCGCCGAACGACTCGGCGGGCATCTCGGTGTGCGCGAACTCGGCGAGCTGCTGGCTGGTGATCTGCTCCTCGAAGAGCGAGTGCATCACGATGGCCGCCGCGCCGGCATCCTCGAGCCGGCGGACGTTGTCGAGGCTGTCGACCAGCGGCGAGGCGCCGGGCATCACCGGGTTCTTGAGCGTGAGGCCGAGGTAATTGGTGGTGAGGTCCATGGAAGTAGAAGCTGAGATTCTGAAATGTGGGTTTACTCGGCGGCGGGGGCGGGCTCCATGGAGGCGGCCATCTGCTGATAGAGAGCGTAACGTTCCTTGACGGATTCCTCCGCCATTTCGTGGAGCATGGCCGAGCGTTCCGGGTTGATGCGGGCGAGCATCTGGAAGCGGGTCTCGTTGCGGGTGAAATCGGCGAGCGAACCTTTCGGCGCGCCGGAGTCGAGTTTCATCGGGTTCTCCCCTTTCTCCGCGCGGCGCGGGTCGAAGCGGAACAGTGGCCAGTAACCGCAGGCGACCGCCTTCTTCTGCTGCTCCAGACCCTGCGACAGGCTGTAGCCGTGGGCGACGCAGTGGCTGTAGGCGATGACCAGCGATGGGCCGTCGTAGCTTTCCGCCTCGCGGAAGACCGAGACGACGTGGCTGTCCTTCGCTCCCAGTGAAACCCGGGCGACGTAGACCGTGCCGTAGCTCGACGCGATGAGCCCGAGGTCCTTCTTCGGCACCGCCTTGCCGGCCATCGAGAACTTCGCGACCGCGCCGAGCGGCGTGGATTTCGACTGCTGGCCGCCGGTGTTCGAATAGACCTCGGTGTCGAGAACGAGGATGTTCACGTTGCGGCCGGAGGCGATGACGTGGTCGAGACCGCCGAACCCGATGTCGTAGGCCCAGCCGTCGCCGCCGACGATCCATACGGACTTGTTGACAAGGTAGTCGGCGACCTGTGCGAGCGATTTCGCTTCGGAGGACGTCTGCCCTGATAGAGCCGAGCGCAGGGCGACGACCCGTTTTCGTTGTTCCTCGATCCCCTGCTCCGTCGACTGGTCGGCGCTGAGGATGGCGCTGACGAGATCATCCCCGAGCACGGAGGCCTGGCCGCGCACGAGGTGTTCGGCGAAGACCTTCGACTGGTCGAGGCTGGCGCGCATGCCGAGGCCGAACTCCGCGTTGTCCTCGAAGAGCGAGTTCGCCCATGCGGGTCCGCGGCCGCAGTGATCGGTCGTGTAGGGCGTGGTCGGCAGGTTTCCGCCGTAGATCGACGAACATCCGGTGGCGTTGGCCATCAGCATGCGGTCGCCGAACATCTGGGTGAGAAGCTTGATGTAGGGCGTTTCGCCGCAGCCGGCGCAGGCACCGGAGAACTCGAAGAGCGGCTTCATGAACTGCGTCGTCTTGACGTCGTCCTTGAGCATCGCGCGGTCGGGATCCGGCAGCTCGTTGAAGAACGCGAAGTTCTCGCGCTCGGCATCGCGCAGCGGGAGTTGCGGTGCCATGTTGATCGCCTTGCGGCTCGGGTTGCTCTTGTCCTTGGCCGGGCAGACCTGGACGCAGAGGTGGCAACCGGTGCAATCCTCGGCCGCCACCTGCAGCGTGTATTTCATCCCGGCGAAATCGCGCACCTTGAAGTCGGTCGACTTGAAGGTCGGCGGCGCGTTCTCCAACAACTCGGGCTGATAGACCTTCGGCCGGATCGCCGCGTGCGGGCAGACGAGCGAGCATTTGTTGCACTGAATGCAGATGTCCGTTTCCCAGACGGGGATCTCCTCGGCGATGTTGCGCTTCTCCCACTGCGTCGTGCCGGTCGGCCAGGTGCCGTCCACGGGAAACGCGGAGACAGGCAGCAGGTCGCCCTTGCCCGCGAGCATCAGGGCGGTGACGCGTTTGACGAAATCCGGAGCGTCCTCGGGCACCACCGGGTTGAGGTGATGCGTCGATGTGGGCGCATCCGGGTAGTTGATCTGTTTGAGGTTCGCCAGCGTGCTGTCGACCGCCTCGTAGTTCTTTTGGACCACGGCGTCGCCGCGTTTGCCGTAGGTTTTCTTGATCGCGTATTTGATCTGGGCGATCGCCTCGTCCTTGGGCAGCACGCCGGAGATCGCGAAATAACACGTCTGCATGATCGTGTTGATGCGGCCGGGCATGCCGACGGCGCGGGCGACGGACGACGCGTCGATGGCGTAGAACGAGAGGTTTTTCAGGATGATCTGCTCCTGGATCTCGCGCGGCAGGCGGCTCCATGCCTCGTCCGGATCGCCGGGCGAGTTGAGCAGGAAGATGCCGTTCGGTTTCGCGTAGGACAGCACGTCGACCTGATGGAGCAGGTCGAAACGGTGGCAGGCGACGAACTCGGCCTGGCGGATCAGATACGTCGCGCGGATCGGCTTCGGCCCGAAGCGGAGGTGGGAAACCGTCATCGCTCCGGCTTTCTTCGAGTCATAGACGAAGTAGCCCTGCGCGTAGTTGTCGGTGCCCTCGCCGATGATCTTGATCGAGTTCTTGTTCGCGCCGACCGTGCCGTCCGAGCCGAGGCCGAAAAAGACGGCCTGTTTCATGCCGGGCGTTTCGACCTCGAACGCCGGATCGTAGTCGAGCGAGAGGCCGGTGACATCGTCGTTGATGCCGACGGTGAAGACCTTTTTGGGATCGTCCTTGGCGAGCTCGTCAAAGACCGCCTTGACCATCGCGCAGTTGAACTCCTTCGAGCCGAGGCCGTAGCGACCGCCGGTCACCTTGATGGCGCTGGTGTTTTCCAACAGGCCGAGGGTTTCCGCCTGACGGAGCGCGGCGACCACATCGAGGTAAAGCGGTTCGCCGAGGGCACCGGGTTCCTTGGTGCGGTCGAGAACGGCGATCGACTTCACCGATTTCGGCAGGGTGGCGGCGAATTCCTCGACGCAGAACGGCCGGTAGAGACGGACCTTGATCACGCCGGTCTTGCGGCCGCCTTCGTTGAGCGCGTCCACCGTTTCTGAAACCGCTTCGGCCCCCGATCCCATGATGACGACCACGTGCTCTGCATCGGGCGCGCCGTCGTAGTCGAAAGGTTTGTAGGCACGGCCGGTGCGGGCGGCGAAGGCGTCCATCGCCTCCTTCACCAACTCCGGCAGCTTGTCATAGAACGAATTGCAACCTTCGCGCGCTTGGAAAAACGCGTCCGGATTCTGCGCCGTGCCGCGGATCTTCGGCGCATCCGGCGTGAGAGCCCGGTCGCGGAGCGCGGCGATGGCATCCTCGTCGACCAGCGATCGGAGGTCGTCATCGCTGAGAAGCTGGATCTTGGAAACCTCGTGCGAGGTGCGGAAGCCATCGAAGAAATGAAGGAATGGCACCCGCGATTTCAGCGTGACCATCTGGGAGATCACCGCCGTGTCCATGGCCTCCTGGACCGAGCCGCCGCACAGCATCGCGAACCCCGTCTGGCGGCAGGCCATCACATCCGAGTGGTCGCCGAAGATGCTCAGCGCGTGCGTCGCCACCGCGCGGGCCGTCACGTGCAGGCAGAACGGGCTCAGCTCGCCGGCGATCTTGAACATGTTCGGGATCATCAGCAGAAGTCCCTGGGATGCGGTGAAGGACGCGCTCAGAGACCCCGCCTGCAGAGCCCCGTGCAGAGCGCCCGCGGCACCACCTTCGGACTGCATCTCCACCACGCTCGGCACCGCGCCCCACAGGTTCGGCTTGGAGGCGGCGGACCACTCGTCGGCGAACTCCGCCATCGGCGAGGACGGGGTGATCGGGTAGATGGCGAAAAACTCGTTGAGGCGATAGGCGACGGAGGCCACGGCCTCGTTCGCGTCCATCGTGCCGGTTGGGATTGGGTCGTTTTCCTTCACGCTCGTCGTTCAAACACAGTCCATAAGGTGCGGTCCACTCCATGGAGAAAATGACGCGAGAATGGCAATTTCCGCACAAGTTCGGACCCGAAACGCGTGGCCATCCCGCAAATCCCCTCCTACGCTCGCCGCCATAGCTCGAACCCCATCGCCATGAAACCCGTCACATTCAACAACACCGTGCTGCGAGACGGCCACCAGTCGCTCGCCGCCACCCGGATGTCCACCGAGCAGATGCTGCCCGCCGCGCCGATCCTCGACTCGATCGGATTCAGCGGCCTGGAAACGTGGGGCGGAGCGACCATCGACTCGTGTCTTCGCTACCTCAACGAGAACCCCTTCGACCGGCTGCGCGCGCTCAAGAAAGCCGCGCCGAACACCCCGCAGATCATGCTTCTGCGCGGCCAGAACATCGTCCAATACGCCAGTTTCCCCGATGACGTCGTCGAGGCCTTCGTCCGCGCCAACGCCGCCGCGGGGCAGGATGTGTTCCGCGTGTTCGACGCGCTCAACGACACCCGCAACCTCAAGACCGCCATCGACACCGTTCTCGCCTGCGGCAAACACGCCCGCGGCGAGATCTGTTATACGACCAGCCCGGTCCACACCATCGACGCGTTCGTCCACATGGGCGTCGAACTGGAGAAGATGGGCTGCCAGTCGATCGGCATCAAGGACATGTCCGGCATCATCACGCCCAAGGTCGCCCACGATCTGGTCACCGAGCTGAAGAAGCGGGTCGGCCTGCCGATCGTGCTCCACACCCACGACACCGCCGGGCTCGGCGCCACCTCATATCTCGCAGCGGTCTATGCCGGCGTCGATGTGGTGGAAACGTCGATCGTCCCCTTCGCCAACGGCACCGGCCAGCCGGACACCGTGCGCATGCTCGCCCTGCTCGACGGCCACCCGCGCAAGCCGGACTACGATACCGACAAGCTCCAGGAACTGCGCGTCCACTTCGAGGAAGTCTACAGGCAGCTCGGCAAGTTCACGAGCCACGCCAACGAGCGCGTCGATTCCGACATCCTCACGTTCCAGGTTCCCGGCGGCATGCTTTCGAATTTCCGCAACCAGCTCGCCGAACAGAAGATGGCCGACAAGTTTGACGAAGTCGTCCGCGAGATCCCCGTTGTGCGCGAGGCGCTCGGTTGGATCCCGCTGGTGACGCCCACCTCGCAGATCGTCGGCACCCAGGCGATGATGAACGTGAAGTTCGGCCGCTGGAAGGTCATCTGCCAGCCGGCGCAGGACATCGCGCTGGGCAAATACGGCAAGACGCCGGGACCGGTGAATCCCGAAATCCTCGCAGCCGTCGAGAAACAGACCGGCCAGAAAGCCGTCACCTGCCGCCCGGCCGACCTGTTGGAGCCGGGCCTTGAGAACTACCGCAAGCAAGCGGAGGAAAAAGGCCTGCCCACCGACGACGAGACGACCGTCCTCTTCGCCATGTTCCCGCAACAGGTCGAGGCGCTGCACAAGGCTCCCGAGCCGGAACCGGAGAAACCCGCGCCCGCTCCGGTGGCCGCGCCGCCGGAACCCGCCGCCTCTCCGGAACCCACCGGCAAAGGACAATCGATGGTCCTCACCATCGACGGCCAGCGACACCACGTGCTCGTCGAGAAGGTCTAGCAGGACCACCGTTCGGACCATCCCGGTTGCATAGGGCCGCGGACAGGCCGTGAAACACTCGGACGGCGCCTCCCGTTTCACGTGCGTGAAGTTTCTGTTCGCCCTGCTTTCATGGATCGCGGCCGCCCATCTCCAGGCTGCCGACACGCTGAAGATTCTCCTCTGGAACACCGAGCGCGGATCGAACCCCTATGGTCCCGGTGGCAAGGAGCGGGTGTTGAAAGTCGTCCGCGACAGCGGCGCCGACGTGGTTCTCTGGCAGGAATCCTACCCGCTCGGCGAGGACGGCCCCAAATTGAGCGCATGGGTTGCGAAGGAACTCGGTTGGCAGGCATGGCAGGGAGAAAGCCCGCACCTCGCGGTGGCGACACGCTTCCAGATCGCGGAAACATATTTCCACCATCCGTGGCACGGAGTGGGTGCCCGGCTTCGCGATGATGCAGGCCGCGAGTTCCTCGCATGGAGCATCTGGCTCGACTGGCGCTCTCCGGTGCAGTGGCTGGCGCAGGACCGGCCCGATGCGACCGATGCCGGATTGCTGGCCTGCGATACCGGGACATCGGACCGCTTCGCACAGGCTCAGGCGCTGCTCGACGGGCTCGATGCGATGGGCCATCTTGAAGCCGACGTGCCGTTGCTGGTAGGTGGCGATTGGAATAGCTCGTCTCATCGCGACTGGACGGCGGAAGCGGTCGCGGCGCATCCGTGGCGGCGTGACCTGCCGCTGATGGTCAGCCGTTTGGTCGAAGGCGCCGGATTCACCGATGCGTTCCGGTTCGTTCACCCGAGCGTGGCGAAGGCTCCGGGAAACACGTGGACGCCTCGACAGGACAAACGCGACAACGGCAAGGACGATCCGCCGGAACGCATCGACCGTCTCTATTTCCGGAACGTGTCGGAAAAACCGGGCCTCGTGCCGGTGAAAACGACCGTGCTTCCGCGGAACCGCGAGGACGCCGCCGGCCCGAAGGAATCCGCGGTGTTTCCCAGCGACCACTCCGCGGTGCTGATCGAATTCGAATGGCGGAGCGGCGAACGGCCTGCCGTCGATGACGCGACGGCGGTCTCGCCGGGTCTCGACCACGCGCCGCCGGGCGTCGAACAACCGGACTTCGAGCCAACCCGCATCGCCTGGGGGTCGTGCTACCGGGAGTCCCAGCCGTGTCCGATGCTGGCAACCCTCGGCCGCATGAAGCCGGATCTCTACCTCGCGCTCGGCGACAACATCTACGGCGACACGCAAGACATGGCGGTGCTGCGCCGCAAGTACCGCCGGCTCGGCCGCCAACCCGACTGGCGCGACTTCGTCCGCGACACCCCGGTGCTGGCCACTTGGGACGATCACGACTATGGCGCCGATGATTCCGGTCGGCAGTTCCGGCCGAAACAGGCATCCAAAGACCTCTTCCTCGACTTTTTCGACGAGCCGGCGGACAGCCCGCGGCGCTCGCGCGAGGGCATCTACCGCTCGACCTTGCTCGGCCCTCCCGAGCGGCGGATCCAGATCCTGATGCTCGATCTCCGCACCTTCCGATCACCGATCGCCCGGGCGGAGGAGAAGGCCTATCCGGAACTCGGCCGCTACCGTCCGTTGTTGGACGACGAAGAGCAGGTGATGCTCGGCGACGCGCAGTGGACCTGGTTGGAAGAGGAGCTGAAGAAACCGGCGAAACTGCGCCTCATCGGCCTCTCCACCCAGTTCGGCAGCGCGCACAACGGCCACGAGGCCTGGGCCAACCTGCCACGCGAGCGCGAGCGCTTTCTCCAACTGCTTCGGAACACCCGTGCCGAGGGCGTCATCCTGCTTTCCGGCGACACCCATTGGGCCGAGTACAGCCTCATCGAGCGGCCGGACATCTATCCGCTCCCTGACCTCACCTCGAGCAGCCTCAACCAGTCGTGGAAGCCCGCCGGGCCCAATCCGAACCGGATCGGCCGGGCCTACACCGACCCGAACGCGGCCATACTCGAGATCGACTGGGAGAAGGAAACCGTGACCTCGAGAACCTACGACGTGTCTGGCAAGGTCCGGCTGATGCTCGAAATCCCGCTCGCGTCGCTCCGTTTCGAAACCGCGGTTTCCGAAGTGGCTCCCGCGGGCGCATGGGAGACATCCTTTGGCACGCTGACACTGGAGGAAACCAGCGACGGCTGGCGCGGAACCTATCCCGGCGGATCCTGCGAACTCCAACAAAAGGGAGGCACGCTGGAAGGCATCTGGTCCGAAGATGGCAGAAGCGGAAAGTGCCGATTCCAACCGACCCGCTGCGGACGGTTTCTGCTCGGCGCCTACGGTCGCGGCGACGGACCGCTGGCGCTTCCCTGGCCCGCTTGGCGAAGAGGCGGGGCAGGTTTCGCATTTCCTGACTGAACCGATCGCCCATGCGGGCATGCCGGTGTTCGCAGCTCCCGCAAAGCGGGCGTTCATTCAGCTCGACCCCGTCTATGGGGTCCCGCAGTGGCAGCGGACGACCCGTGGCGTGATTCCGGTGAGGATTTCCCATGGAATGGTACCGGCTTTGGCGGCGACTTCGGCGACGGGGATGTTGGCGCCGAACATTTCGACTTCGTCCCCTGCCCCGACGTCGGGGGCGTCGGTGACATCGGCCATGAGTTGGTCCATGGTGACGCGGCCGAGGATCGGGAAACGACGCCCGCGGAGGAAGATTTCGGGGCCGTGGCCGGAGACATGACGTGGGTAGCCATCGCCATAGCCGATGCCGATGGTGGCGACGCGGGTGGGCCGGGTGGTGATAAACTGGCGGCCGTAGGAAACCCCGTGCCCGGCGGGCAGGGTCCGGACGAGGGTGACGCGGGACTTGAGCGTCATCACGTTTTTCAAACGCCCCTGCATGGCTGGCAGCGGTGAGATGCCGTAGAGCATGAGTCCGGGGCGGACGAGGTTGCAGGAGCCGCGCTCGTAGCCGAGCAGGCCGGCGCTGTTGAGCAGATGGATGTAGCGGAAACGCTCCGTGCCGCCGAGCAAGTCGATCACCTCGCGGAAACTCGCGATCTGACCGCGGGTGAATTCCTCATCCTCATCGGCGGAGGGCAGGTGCGAGCCGACGCCTTCGATTTCGAGCCCGGGGAAGCTGGCGAGTTTATCGGTGACGCCCGGCAGCTCGGCGGCGACGAAGCCACCGCGGCCCATGCCGGTATCGACGGCAAGGTGGACCCTGAGCCGTTTGCCGGCTGCGGTGGCCAGCGCGTCGAAGTGGGCGGCCTCCTCGACATTCGACAGACACGGCGTCCACCCGCGGGCGACGATTTCCTCGCGCTCGCCCTCCCAGGTGGGACCGAGCAGATAGATGCGGGTGTCCACGCCGGCTTCGGCGATGCGGCGGGCCTCGCCGACGTTGGCGACGCCGAAAAACTCGATGCCGCAGCCGGCGAGGAAGCGCGCGACCTCCTCCAGCCCGTGGCCGTAGGCACCGGCCTTGACCACCGCCATGATGGCGCTGCCGCCTGCCTCGCGGGCGACTTCCAGATTGTGGCGCATGGCGGAGAGGTCGATCTCCGCCCAGGCTCGCGGCGGCGACACGGGCATCTCAGGGTTCACGGCGGGCAGCGTAGGACGGCGGCGGCGGCTGGCAAGCCCCCGCGGTTTCGCACTTGCGGGAAGGCGCATGGATGGCTTGCTTGCCCGATGATCCGCAGCGCCGCATGGTTGATGGTTTTCCTGACGTTCGCGCGGGCGGATGAGCTCCCGCCGGACGCGGTCCGGATGGATCTAATCACGGAGGCGGTGCCGACGCCGGACGGGAAACGCGCGGTCATCGAGTGGTGCGGCGACCTGTGGGTGGGGCCGATCGATGGCGGCGAGGCGCGGCCGCTGGTGATGGAGCCTGGGCTCGACGAATGCCCGCGCGTCTCCCCGGACGGGACGCGGGTGGTCTTCAGCTCGGACCGCAGCGGGACGGCGGAGATTTACTCGCTGCCGATCGACGGCGGGGAAACGATCCGCCACAGCCATCATTCGGAGGGCAACGAGCTGCAATGCCTCTCGCCGGATGGGAAACGCGCGGTGCTGCGCGGGATGCGCGAGCGGGCCGGCTTCCGGGCGACGCGGCTGATGGAGATCGACCTCACGGCGGACCGACGCGAGCGGCGGTTGTTCGACGCGGCGGCGCACTCGGCGGCGTGGTCGCCGGATGGGAAGTCGCTGTTGTTCTGCCGCTATGGGGAGCAAAGGTTCCGGCGGGGATATCACGGCGCGAAGGCGGCGCAGATCTGGCTCTATCAGCCGGCGGACCGGAGTTTCCGATGCGAGGTGGCGGACGGCTGGGAAGCACGGGCGCCGCAGTGGTTTCCGGATGGCTCGGGGTTCTATTTCACATCGAACCGCGGCGGAACGGCGAACCTGTGGCGCATGAACCTCGGCGCGGATCCGGAACAAGTGACGCACTACGAGAGCGACAATGTGATATCCCCCGCCCTCTCGGCGGATGGCTCGGTGATGGTGTTCCTGCGCGGCGGAGGCGTGCATCTCTGGCGCCCGGCGGCGGGCGGCGATGCCGCGGAGGTCCGATGGTGGACACGCGAGGCGGACACCCTGGCACCGGAATTCACCGAGCGGGTGAGCGGTGCGACGTCCGCGGACTTCGGCCCGGGCGCGAAAAACGTGGTGTTTTCCGCGAAGGGCGAGCTGTGGTGGATCGGCGCGCCGGACGAGCCGGCGAAACGCCTGACGAACACGGCGGAGGCGGAGGAAGAGCCGCGTTTTCTGGGAGAAACCGGGCGCTTCGCATTTCTGCGCGACGACGGAGTGGCGGCGAAGATCGTGACCGCGCGGGTGGCGGACGGGAAACTGGCGGAGGAGAAGACGCTGGTCGATACGCCGCGTTCGAAGCGGCGCTTGAAACCGAGCCCGGACGGCAAACGGATCGCGTGGCTCGAGGCGACCGGGGACCTGTGCGTGGCGGAGGTTTCCCCGGGCAAGCCGCGGGTGGTCTATCCGTGCTGGGACGCTCCGACTTTCGATTGGTCGCCGGATGGCCGCTGGCTCGCGGTGGCGGCGGAGGACGAGGATGCGAACCGCGATGTATATCTTGTCTCCGCGGATGGAAAACGGAAGCCGGTGAACCTGACGCGGCATCCGGCATTCGACGGATCGCCCAGGTGGTCGCCGGACGGCCGTTGGCTGGTCTTCAACACGCGGCGCAATCCGGGCGGAAAGTCGCTGCTGTGGCGCATCGATTTCGGCCCCGGCGGACCGAAGGCGGACGTGGACGACGAGGCGCTGCGACACGCCGGCGAGCGGGCGGAGGAGATTCCCACGAAGGGCATCGAGCCGATGCGCGTGGTCTGGAGCGCGGACTCGAAGCGCCTGCTCTTCCAAAGCCGGGCCGGGACGAAGCGGCTCTATCAGATCGGCATCGATGGGAAGGACATGGAGATCATCGCGAAACGCCGGGGCGTGCCGGTGCGGGTGACGGACGATGGTTTGCTGTGGCGGGTGGACCGCACGCCGGAAGTGTGGAAAGACGGGAAGACGACCGAGTTTCCGATCTCGCTGCGGGTGACGAGGCCACGGGAAAACGTGCTGCGTCTCGGTTTCCGGCGGGTGTGGCGCACGCTCGGCGAGCGGTTTTACGATCCGGAAATGAACGGCTGCGATTGGGATGCGCTGCTGCCTCGCTATGAGGACGCGGCGGCCGGGTGTCGGGACTCGCGGCAGTTCGACCGGATGGTGAGCCGCTTGTTCGGACACCTGAACGCGTCGCATCTGTCGTTCCTGCGGCGCTCGTTTCCCGGCGAATCGAAGCCAAAGGAGAAAGAGCCGGAAACCGCCTCGATGGGCCTGGTGTTTCGCGACGACGTTCCGGCGGACGCGCCGCTGACGATCGCGCGGGTCATCGCCGGCAGTCCGGCCGCGGAGATGAAAGGCGGACCGCACGCGGGCGAGACGATCGCACGGATCGAGGGCCGCAAGGTGGACGCCTCGACTCCGCTCCACAAGTTTCTCTCGGGCGCCGCCGGACGGGCGGTGGCCGTGGCCGTCCGCGCGAAGAACGGTGAGGAACGCAGGCTCGCGCTGTCCTGCATTTCCTATGACGAGGCCCGGCGGCTCGATCTCACGGAGCGGGAAAACGAGGCATGCCGCCGGGTTTCCACAGGTCTCCCCGGCAGCACCTACATCCCGGTGCGGACGATGAGCCGCGACTCGCTGGAAACGCTGCGCCTCGCCGTGCACCGCGCCACGGAATCCCACCAGCGGCTGGTGCTCGACTTCCGCAACAACGGCGGAGGACGCGAGGCCGACCGCATGCTCGCGATCTTCTGCCAACCGCGCCACTCGGTCACCCGCCCGCGCGGCGGCCCGGTGGGCTATCCGCTCGACCGCCGGGTGGACGTCGCATGGAACGGTCCGCTCGCGGTGCTTTGCAACCAGAACACCTTCTCGAATTCGGAGATCTTCTGCCACGCCATCCTCGACACGGAACGCGCGCCACTCGTCGGTACCGCCACCGCCGGCGGCGTGATCTCCGCGGTGAAATCCACCATTCCGGACGTAGGCGAACTCCAGGTTCCCTTTCGCGGCTGGTGGGACGCGAAGTCCGGCAAAAACCTCGACCTCAACGGCGCGAAACCCACCGTCCCCATCGACCTCGGACCGGGCGACGAGGACGCGGGACGCGATCCACAGATCGAGGCGGCGATCCGTGCCCTTTCCGATCTTCCCAACCCGTGACCATCGAATGAAAACCGCCGATTCGCACCGGACCGCACACTCGATCACAAATTATTGATGCGGCCGCATCAATAATTTACCAACAGATTCCGACATTGGTTGGGTGGCGGTTTGGAGCCGGTGGAATCGCCCGCCCTGTCAGGCGGCACCGAACAGTTCGGCGGGGTCGATGTTTTTGCCGACCTCCACGACCTGCCACTGGCGGTCCACATTGAGCCGGACGGTGGCGAGGTGCGGGTGCGGCCATTGCGACGGGGCGACCATCGAAAGCGCCCGGCGGCCGTCCATCTGATAGAGGTGATAGACACCGCCGACGACCGGTTCGAACCGGATGTCCGCCTCATAGACGAGCTTGTTCCAATTGAAGTGGTCGATCGCCTTCAGATATTGCTCGCGCAGCTCGGCGAGCTTCTGCTGGAAATCGCGCTCGACCTCGGAGATCCCGCGGGATTTGAACGACGAGAGATCGGCCGGCACGATGCGCGGGCTGAGCGTGGAGGCCGGATACGGCAGGAACGCGCGGGACGGCGGTGCGGAGTCCGGCAGGATCTCCGCTTCTTGGGTGATGTCATCCATATCCATTTCGCGGGTTTCCCTCGGCCATCCGGCGGCATGCCGCAACAAAAAACCGGGAGGCCCTTGCGGACCTCCCGGTGGAGTTTTCGTCAGATCGCGGAGCCGATCACTTCGGATCCGGATTGAGCATGGTCGGGGTCACGCCACCGGTGCCCCAGACGGTATCCTCACCGGTCTGCAGGAGCGGCTTGGAACCGAGGATGGCGTCGCCGTCCTTGTTGACGTTGAGCGAGATGACGCTGTTGTCCATCTTGAGGACGACGGCCTTGTTGTCGTAGATATCCCGGTCGAATTTGCCGTTCTCGAAGGAGCCGGTGTATTTGAGCGGGGCGGCGACGAGCACGCGGCCGGGGCTGCCGGCGGTGCTGAAGGCCTTGTTGCCGCTATTCATGATGTAGCCGAAGCCGACATCACCCTTTTCCAACATCCTCTGCTTGGTGTTCATCACATCGTCCGGCTTCTTGGTCGAGTAGGCCGTCTTGCAGAAGAACATCACCTCGGACTGGGCGATGCCGGCGGCGATGAGCTGGCGGAACGCATCGTTGGAGGTGGAGATCGTCGAGTCGGCGAATTCCTCTCCGGTGTTGACGTTGATGGTCTCCGCAAGCTCGCCTTCCGGGAACGAGCCGTACTCGCTCTCGAAGTCGAGCATGGCGAGTCCGATCTGGCGGGCGTTGTTGACGGCTTCGGTCTGGTCGGCCTTCTTGCGCTGGCGGATCACCATGGGAGCGGTGAGGCCCGCGAGCGCGGCGATGATCACGATCACGACGAGCAGTTCCACCAAGGTGAAACCGCGACGATGGGTTACGTTTGTTTTCATTAGGTTTGTTTCCTTTTATTGTTGGTTACGAATCGGGGAAACCCCCGGGTATGTAATATCCCCCGGAAAGAACCGAGGAATACCAAAACGTAATCTGCGGATTTCGCGAAGCAAGGAGGAACTTCGGAGACTGCCGTAGGGAATTGCCCGGCGGATCAGGAGGGGTTCACCGGCCCGGCCGGCGGACACGACACCGGCGGAAACAGGGCATTCACCAGGAAATCCGGGCGCTCAGGATGCCCCCGATGCCGGGCTCGTTCTGGCCGGATCCATGGTTCCGGTAGTCCTCGTCGGTGATGTTCTCGATGCCGGCGATGAGGTCGAGGTGTTCATTGACCGTCCAGCCGGCGCGCAACGAGGCGACGACGTAGGCAGGCGTGCCGCCGGTCGGGATCCGCTGGTCGTCGGACGCCTGGTCGGCGGCGGTGATGCGGTCCTCCCGGGCGGCGGCGAGCACCCGTCCCTCGACCCAGTATTTCTCACCGGGATCCGACCAGCGCAGCGCGACGGACCCGGTGAGCGGGTAGGAGCGCGTCATCGGGCGTTCGTCGAGCGGCCCGCCGAGAACAACCGGGCTTTTCTCACGGCCGTCCTGCCATGCGGCGAATCCGGAAACCGTCCACTGCGGGTGGAAGCGCCAGGCACCTTCGAGTTCCACGCCGTAGCTGTAGGCCTCCGCGGCGTTGGTGGTGACGGACCCGTCGACGACGCCGTCGCCATTGTTGTCGAAATCGACGCCTGTGATGAGGTCGTTGACGTCGGTGTAGAACACGGCGGCCTGCAGCGAGGTGGTCTCGGTGGTGTGGCGCACACCGGTTTCAAAGGTGAGGAAATACTCGGGATCGACGTCCACGGAACCGAGCGAATTGGTGCCGGACTTGGCGGTCTTGTTGCCGGAGAGGTCGTCGAGATTGGGAGCGCGGAACGCCTGCGAAACTCCGCCGAAGATGCTCCAGCAGGGATTCACCCGGTAGAGTCCGCGAATCGAACCGACCACGGCGTCCCAGTCCTCGGATTCGTCCGTTTCGATGGCGCCGGTGGTGGCGTCGTAGAAGCGGCCGAGCTTGGCGTGGGCGTGGGTGTAACGGCCGCCGACGGTGACTTCGAGCGGTTCGAAGGGGTTCCACGTGTATTGGCTGAAAACGCCGAGCAGGTCGTAATTCGAATCGTCCGCGATGGGCAGGCTCTCGCGGAAGGTCGAGCGGGCGGCATCGGTGCGGATGCCGGAGGAATCCACCTCGTCGTGGTAGAAGTCGAAGCCGTAAACGAGAGCGCCGGGTCCGAGCGGCGACTCGAACTGCACATCGACGCCGATGGTGTCGATGTCGATGTCCGCATAACGGACGTCATCGGCATCCGGGTTGCGGTTCTGGAACTCGGAATCGCGGGTGCTCTGGTAGGAAAGCGTGGCGCTCCAGCGCTGGATGAACGCGCCGGACACCGGGTTTTCCCCTTCGTAGCGCAGGTAGGTCATCGAGCGCTCCTGATCGTAGGTGTTGGCGGTGTATTTCCCGGGGGCGGTGACGTGGCTGCCGTGGGTCCAGCCGGGATTGTAAATCGTGCGGTGCCAGCGGGAAACGTCGTCCTGGTTGATGTAGTAGGAGGCGAAGGTGAGCGTCGAGTCCGCGGAAAGCGCCCACTGCGCCTTGAGATCGAAATCCTGCTCCGGATAGCCGGTGCCCTGCATCCGACCGATGGCGGAGTCCTCGATGTCGCCGAATTCCTTCACGCTCGCACCGAGCAGGATGCCGAAGCTTCCGCCGATGCCGCCCTCGGCCTCGACGCGGCCGATGTGGCTGCCCTGGCCGTTGCTGCGGTATTCGTAGAAACCCATGCCGCCCTGATAGAACGCGCCGTCCGGGCGGTTGCGGAAATCGGGCGTCTTGGTGAAGGCGTTGAGGGTGCCGCCGGCGGCATCGGAGCCGTAGAGGACGGAACCCTGGCTGCGGATCAACTCGATGTGGTCGATCGAGAGCGGATCCACCGTGTTCCAATACTGGACCGGCCCGCCGCGCCAGGTGGAGTTGTTGATACGGATGCCGTCGACAAGGAGCAGGTTCTGCCGGCCGGTGAAGCCACGGATGAAGGGCGAGCCGTGGCCATGCGCGGTCTTCTGGACCAGCACGCCGGGCGTGTATTGCAGCGCCTCCGGCAGCGTGCGACGGCCGTTGTCGCGGAGGTATTCGGCGGTGAGATATTCGGTCGAGTAGGGCGCATCGCTTTCCTTCTCGGAAACACGCGAGGCAGTGACCATCAGCGGGTCCATCAGGTCCTGGGCGGCCAACGGTGTGATGGCGGCCCACATCATCCAGGGCAGACGTTTGTTCATAGGATGCCGACCTAACGACCCAACCGCGGACTTCTTTGGGAAAATCCGCCGGATTTTTCCAATTCCACCGCGGGGTCTAACCGGAATTCCGTTTCCGGAAGTCGTCGAGCACCTTGAATTCGCGCGGCGTCACCGGATACGGACCGGAGAACTCAACACCGCGTCCGCGTCCGGACTCCGTCCGGCAGGCGAATGCCTCGCGCCGCGAGAGGTAGTAGAGGATGAGGTATTGGCGGCCGTGGCTCCGGGTTTCCGCAAGGAAATCCGGAACTCCCTCGCGGTTGACGAAAACGCCGAGGTCGGGATGGTTGCGGCAGTTGTCGAGAAGGCGGTCGTAGCCGAACGTCGGCGGTGACTTGCGCACCATCATGATGCGGTCCTGCGCCAGCGACGCGGCGGAGCCCGGCAGCATGCTCTGTTCATAGGTCGCGCACGCGCTGACCAGGCCGGCGGCGAGCCCAGCGGCCATGGCCGGCCCGGGAAGACGTCGGAGAATGGATCGGAGGATGCGCATGAGTCAGTTTACTCCCGATGCGGCGGACGTGTTTCGTTTCCGGTCCTCACGGATGAGCCCGTCGATCATCCGGGGATCGGGCCGCGACCCCTCGGACTCGACGAAAAACGCGGTTTCCATCGGAACGAGGAACTCGACGGCGGAGTTGATGCCGACGAGGCGCCCGTTCGCGTCGAGGACCGGCCCGCCGCTGTCGCCAGGTTGCAACGGGATGTCGATCTTGAAGCGGCGGTGCCAGAAAACCGAGCTGTCCGGCGGCAGGGTGGTGGTCACCCGACCCGCCTCCGAACGCAGGGCGGTGGCGATGCCGCCGTGCACCACGGGGGAGCCCGCGGGCACCCAGCCGTCCGGGTTGGTCCACTGATAGAAATGAGGCGTGCGCAACGGCACGTGCAGCAACGCGAGATCGGCCGGCTCGGACCGCCAGACGACTCTCGCCGGGACCGGCGAAAAACCGGCGCCCACCGAGTAGAGCACATAGACCTTGCGGCCGGCGAGACGGGCAAGCACATGGTCGGCGGTGAGGAAATAGCCGTCGTTGGTGATCGGCGTGGCGGATCCGCCGTCGGCGTCGTCCGGCGCGTCGCGCATGGAATACCCGCGTTTCACCCACTGATCGAGGTTCGACCCGCCGGTGACGATCACCGCGGTGGCGCGGCGGATGATCATCTGCCTCACCTCGGGCCCCGGCGGCTTCGGATCCGGCGGAGGCGCGACCGCGCACGAGGCGAGAACGAACAAGGCGAGCGGGCCACCGAGCAAACGGGCGAGAAGTTCCATCCGCGCAGAAACAAGCACAGGCGGGACGATTCGTCACACCTGATTTCCGATTTCGGGCAACAATCGTTCCAGCACCTTTCGGAACGGCGCGGCCATCGCGAGACGACGGATTTCCTCCACCTCGACCCACTCCTCGCCTGCTCGCGGGCGGATCTTCCCGGCAAGACCCTGATGAACCTTCAGCGACACCCGGTAGCGGGTGATCGAATAGCGGTGTTCGGTTCGCAACGGCAAATCCGCGCACTCGTCCGTCCGGCGGACCGGCAGTTTCCACAATCCGGTGCGACGTGGACCGTCTTCGCGATGGAGGAGCACCCTGCCCCGCCGGTCGCGCAACCATACCGCATGCTCTTCGACATCCGTGATGCCAATGCGGCGTCCTTTCACCGGCAGGGCCGCCGGGTTTCTCGTGCGGCACCAGCGGGATACCGGGCATGTTTCGCAATCCGGCGCACCCGGGCGGCAATGCGTCTGCCCGAGCTCCATCAAGGCCGAGTGATAGACCCGTGGCCGCTCCGGATCGGCAAGCGCCGCGGCCCAGGTGTCGATGCGTTTCCGCCCGGGGCCGGCATCGACCGGATCGGAGAAATCCATGATGCGGGCGAGCACGCGGAGCACGTTGCCATCGACGAGCACCGCCGGTTTGTCGAACGCGAAGGCGAGCAGCGCGCCGGCCGTGTAGGGGCCGACGCCCGGCAGGTCGAGAAGCCGGTCCCGTTCGTCGGGAAACCGGCCGCCGTGGCGCTCGAGGACGACGCGCGCCGTTTCGCGGAGCATCCGGGCCCGCCGGTAGTACCCAAGGCCCTCCCAGGCTTTCAGCAAAACCGCGTCGTCCGCCCCCGCCAGGCGTTTCACGTCCGGAAACGTCCGCAGGAACGAAGTGTAGAAGCCCCGGCCGAGCACGGTGGCGATCCGCGTCTGTTGGAGCATCACCTCGGAAACAAGGATCGCGTAGGGATCGCGGGTCCGCCTCCATGGGTAGTCCTTGCCGTGCTCGGAAAACCAACGGGCCATGGCGTCCCGGAATCCACCGGGATCCTTGGTGACGATGCGTTCGTGCGGCGGTTTCGGCACGGCGCGGAGGGTTTCCAATCCGCTTCCCGATGCCAAGAGAATCCCCTCGATTTCCCGCGAAGAAGAAATTTTTGAAATACTCATTCCCTACGGGAAGGCGTAACCTGTTGATTTTTAAAATTTCTTTACAGTCAACGGCTTCAATGGGACAACCCCTGGGTCCCATGAAAGCCACACCCTTGCAATCCGCCCTTGCCCTCGCCTGCGTCGTTCTGGCGTCGTGCGCCACCCAGCCCGAGGCTCAAAAGATTCCCGTTTCGAGTTCCATTCACCCGAAATCCTCCGTTTCGACGCGGATTTTCGACGACGTCAACGGCTACCGCGCGAGCAAAGGCGCGAAGAAGCTCCAGCGCCACGCCGGCCTCGACCGCCTCGCGCAGGAGCATTGCGAATACCTGCGCCAACACCGCGGGACCTTCTCACTCAACGGCCGCAACGTGAGCCACATCGGTTTCGACGGCCGCGCCCTGCTCGCCCGCGAGCGCTACCAGATGGCCAGCCTGAGCGAAAACGTCGCCGCCTCCACCCACCCTCAGGGCGGTGCATCGCAAGCAATGATCGATCTTTGGAAAGGCTCGAAGGACCATCACAAGAACATGCTCGACGAATGGCAGTTCACCGGCGTTGGCGCGGTGGTCGACTCGGACGGCACGGTGTTCTCGACCCAGATTTTCGCCAACCCGGGCACGAGCGGAATGTTGACACGCACCCGTTTCAACAGCTTCTGATCGGGCGTGCCCGATCTCTCGCTCGAACTCGCGCTCATCGCCCGCGGTCTGTCATGGATCGCCGGCATCGACGAGGCCGGGCGGGGGCCTTTGGCGGGACCCGTCGCCGCCGCCGCGGTGATCCTGCCTACCGGCTGGTCGCTCGACGGCCTGGACGACTCGAAGAAGCTCACGGCCGCGCGGCGTGAGGTCCTCTATGAGCGCATCACCACCGATCCCGACGTCTGCTGGGCGGTGGCGACGGCGAGCGTCGAGGAAATCGACCGCCTGAACATCCTGCGGGCGACGCATCTGGCCATGCGACGCGCCGCCGAATCCCTCGCCATCCGTCCCTGCCACTGCCTCATCGACGGGCTGCCCGTCCGCGGTTTCCCCTTCCCTCACGATGGCGTCGTCAAGGGCGACGGGCTCTCGCTCTCGATCTCCGCGGCCAGCATTCTCGCCAAGGTGAGCCGGGACCGGATCATGCTCGGGATCGACGCCGAGTTTCCGGCTTTCGGCTTTTCGCGGCACCAGGGATATGGCACCAAGGCGCACCTTGAAGCGCTTCGGATTCACGGCCCTTGCCGCCACCATCGCCGGTCGTTTCAGCCGGTCGCTCAACGGCTCCTGCCGCTTGACGGAGCGTGACGGCACGCCGCGGGACCGGGAATGGATCGGACGCTTCGGCGAGCGGGTCGCGGCGTGCCACCTGCGCGCGTCCGGCTGCAAGGTCCTCGCGAAAAACTTCCGCGGCCGGAGGAAGGGCGAGGTCGACATCGTGGCCCGCGACGGCACCCTGCTGCTTTTCGTGGAGGTCAAAACCCGGCGTGAGGGCGCGAAGATCCGCCCCTTCGACGCGGTGGACAAAACCAAACGCGAACTCATCGAACGCGGTGCCAACGACTGGCTCCGCAGGCTGCGCCGCCGCGACCTGCCGTGGCGCTTCGACGTCATCGAGATCTATCTGGAAGATGGCGAAAAACCGCGGGTGAACCACATCCGCGACGCGTTCTAGCAACTCCGCGGATCTTATCTTGACCCCTCGCCGCCGAGTCGCTGCGATACCGGATTGTGAAACGTGTGAAATCGATCCTTGTGCTCGGCGGCGGCAGCGCCGGACTCATCACCGCGCTCACCTTCCGCCGCATGCTGCCCGAAGTTTCGGTGAAACTCGTGCACAGTCCGGACATCGGAGTCATCGGCGTGGGCGAGGGAACGACGGCCGTGTTTCCCGAGCATTTCTTCAAGGTTCTGGGACTGCCGAAGGACGAGTTCTACCGGGAAACGAGTCCGACGTGGAAGCAAGGCATCAAATTCGTGTGGGGCCCTCGCGACCACTTCTTTTACACGTTCGATTTCCAATACGACCAGAAGCGCCAGGGCATGGGGATGGCCAACGGCTTCTACGCGGATGACGACTGCGGCCTGCTCGACCTTCCGGCCGCCCTGATGCAGTGCGGCAAGGCATTCGCCAGCGGGCCGCTCGGCAAGCCGTTGATCAACGGTCAGTATGCCTTCCACATCGAGAACAAACGACTCGTCGCATACCTCGAAAAAATCTGCGCGGCCAGCGGCGTCGCGATTTCCGAAGACACCTTCGTCGAAGCGGAGCGGACGGAAAACGGAGTCGGCGACCTCGTTTTCCAGAGCGGGGCGCGGCGTTCGGCGGACCTCGTCATCGACGCATCGGGATTCCGCAGCGAGTTGATCGGACGCACGCTCGGAGTTTCGTTCAAGGACTTCTCCACCGGCCTGTTCTGCGACCGCGCGTGGATCGGCGGGTGGACGCGCGGCGACGAACCGTTGCACGCCTACACCACCGCGGAGACGATGGACTCCGGCTGGTGCTGGCAGATCGAGCACGAGGACTGGATCAATCGTGGATATGTATATTCGTCCCGTTTCATCAACGACGACGAGGCGCTCGGTGAGTTCCTGCGCAAGAACCCGAAGGTCTCCAACGAACCGCGGCTGGTGAGGTTCCGCAGCGGCCGTCATGATTCCGGCTGGGTCGGCAACGTGGTCGCCGTCGGCAACTCGTCGGGATTCGTCGAACCGCTCGAAGCAACCGCTCTCGCGCAGTTGATCTACGAGGTGCGCTGGCTCATCGAGGTCCTGCGCACGGAACAGATGGATCCAGCCCAATCGGCGAAAGACCGCTACAACGAGATCGTCGGCCGGGCCTGGGATGAGATCCGCGATTTCCTCGCCTACCACTACCGCTTCAACACCCGGCTCGACACCCCGTTCTGGAAACACTGCCGCAACGAAACCAGCCTCGGCGACTACGAGGGGTTCTATCAGGAATACCGGAGGCTCGGGCCCGCGCCGGAAACGATCCGCGCGCTGCCCTACAAGCCGAACATCTATGGCATCGAGGGATATCTCGCGATGCTCGTCGGCATGAAGGTGCCGCACGAACGGACCTATCAACCCGGTGCCGGCGAGATCGATCTTTGGAACCGCCACCAGCGCGCGATGCGCACCCGGGCCGCCGCAGGCGTGCCCTCGGAAAAAGCCCTCGCGGCGATCCGCAGCCCCCACTGGAGCTGGTCCTGACCGATCATTCCTATTTGCGAAACGACTCCACCTCAAGACCACTCTGGCGGATGATCGACCGCAGCGTGCCGGTCCTGAGTTCCGGATGATCAGGCACGGGAACCGTGGTCGTGCCGCCAATGTCGGCCCGCTGCATGACCATGTGGCTGCCGCGTTGGCGAACCATTGTGAATCCGTGTGTTTCCAGCACCCGGCGCACTTCATGGCCGGAGAGCACCGGGAGTTTAGGCAACCTGCACCTCCAACGTGGAAATGTAGGACTCGCTCGCCATCCTCTGCCGCACTTCCTCTTCAGATGCACACTCGAAGAACAATTCCACCGCCTCTTTCAGGTTTGCCTTGGCCTCCTCGACCGTCGCGCCCTGGGAAGCCACATCCAACTCCGGGCAGAGGGCCACAAAGCCGTCGTCCTCGCGGGTCAGGATCGCGGTGAGCATGTGTTTCATGAACGGACTGTGGCAGATCGGCCGTCGGCGCGCAAGCAACCGGATGCACCCGGATCGTTTCCGCACCACCCCTGGATCTTCCCTTGCCCGCCCGGGGTGGAGCGGTTTCCATCCAACCATGTCGCTTGAAGCACGTGCCGACCGGTTCATCCGCCACCTCGCGACCGAGCGCGGGTTGTCGGGCGCCTATCAGCTTTCAGTGAGGCAGACCTTGGACGCGCTGGCAGCCTGGGCCGGAAGGAAATCCCTGCCGCTGCGGGACATCGGCACCGAGGAACTCGCCGGATTCCTCAAGGACCGCCGGACGGACGGCATCAGTCCGGCATCGCTGCGGATCGCGACGGTGCACTTGAAGATCTTCTTCCGCTGGCTGGCCGCGAAGGAGGATCTGCCCTGCGATCCGGCGGAGCCGTTGCTCGCCCCGCGTCCGGACCAGATCCTGCCGGAAACCCTTCCGTCCGCCGAGGTGGCACGGCTGCTCGAATCGATCGATCCGGCGGATCCGCTGGGCATGCGCGATCTGGCGATCCTCGAGTTGTTCTATTCGTCAGGCCTGCGGCTGAGCGAACTGACCGGACTGAAGTTGGAGGAGATCGACTTCGAGGAGGGCTTTCTCCGTGTCACCGGCAAGGGCGGGAAGACGCGCGTCGTGCGGATCGGAGCCAAGGCGCTGGACGCCGTTTCGACGTATCTAACGAAATCTCGGCCGGCGCTGGTGACCAAGCGCACCGGCTCGCACTTGTTCCTCAGCATCCGCGGCGGTGGTCTTTCGCCGGACCGGGTGCGGCAGATCGTCAAAGAGCGGGCGAAGGCGGCGGGCATCGGGATCAACATGTATCCGCACCTGCTGCGGCATTCGTTCGCCACCCACCTGCTGGAGGGCGGCGCGGATCTGCGCGTGATCCAGGAACTTCTCGGACACTCCGACATTTCGACCACGCAGATCTACACGCACGTCGATGCGAAACGCCTGAAGTCGGCGCACAAGCGCTTCCACCCGCGCGGTTGAGGACCGCTCAGCCTCCGGGATTGATCTCCCCGCCGCCGGATGGGGCGTAAGGATTGATCTCAAGCGGCGCGTTTCCGGGGACCGGCTTCGCGACCGGCGGCGGAGGATCGGCCGGCGGCTCCTCCTTCGGTTTCTCGGGCGTGGCGGGTGGCGTGCCCGTCGACGTCGTCGCGGGCGTGGACGATGGAGTGGTGGCGGCGGTCGTGGCCGGGCTCGCGTCGGCGCCGACCGGTTTCGCCGGAGGAGGCGGCGGAGCTTGCACCGCGGCGTATGCGGGAACCGCCTCGCCATCGACGCGCAGCGCCTGATAGAGACGGTTGTAGTTGTGGCGGATCGCCGCGGGGAAGGTCACGCGGCCGGCTTCGACGATGTTCTCGCGCAGGAGTTTCGCGGTGAGGTTCGAGACGAGGTCGGTGCCGATCTGGACGGCGCGGTCGGCACCGGTGATCTCCTTGCCGGCTTCGTTGGTGCCGAGGATCACGTCGCTGGCGATCGAGACACCCTGGATCGCGATGCTCGACTTGGCGGATGTGATCACGCCGGTGCCGGAAACCGTGATCTCGAGGGTGGCGTGGTCGTTGTTGGACATCCAGCCGCGGACGTGGTCGATGCGCACCGAAATGAAAATCCCTCCCTCGGGCGTGGGACTGACTTCGGGTTTGTAGGTGCAGTAGTCCGACCCGGACAGAGGATATTGGGCGGCGCTTCCGTCCTTCTTTTTCCAGCCGCCGAGCGACTTGCCGAGGACATCGTTGTCCACCGTCACCTCGGCGGAGGTCAACATGGCGAGAGCGGCCCACGCGGCACACAGGAGGGAAAGCGGTTTCATGGGGATCCTTGGCGGCTGGTTGCGGGGATGATACTCAATCGGGTCCGGTTTTATTCAATGAATTCCAGCGGCGCCTCGGGACGGCGGCGGCCAATCAAGCGGGTCACCTGCTCGCGGGCCTTGGATTTGTGTTCGTCCTTGATGTAGGCGGACACGGTCGCCAAGGCGGCGACGATGGCCCCCCAGTCATCGCCATAGCCGGCGCCCGGCAGGATGTCGGGGATCAGGTCGGTCGGCAGGATGAGGTAACCGAGAGCGCCGACGATGACACCGCGGGCCCAGTTCGGCGTGTCCTTGTCCTTGAGGCAGTAGAAGAGGGTCAGAGCGGCCAGCAGGGTCTTCTCACCCGCGATTCCCGCGATGCGGATCAGTTTCCGCCACAGGGCGGGGCCGGAATACCAGCGGGCCGCGGCCGCGGTGTCGGAAGGGGTCGGATCGTTTGCCATGGGACGGCGGAGCGTCGCCCCGGCCCGGCCGGCCCGCAAGCAGAAGCATCTTCCGCTTGGCTCCCCCGCCCGGCCCGACCATGCTGCGGGCCCATGACCCGCTTCCGACCGTGCATCGATCTCCACCAGGGAGTGGTGAAACAAATCGTCGGCGGCACGCTCACCGACGATGGCGACGGGCCGAGGGAGAACTTCGTTTCCGACCGGTCGCCCGCGTGGTTCGCGGAAACCTTCCGTTCGGACGGCCTGACGGGCGGCCACGTGATCAAGCTGGGACCGGGAAACGAAAATGCCGCCCGCGAGGCGCTCGCCGCATGGCCGGGCGGACTGCAACTCGGCGGCGGCATCCATGCCGGAAACGCCGCGGAGTGGCTCGCCGCGGGTGCGAGTCACCTGATCGTGACCTCCGCCTTGTTCGACAAGGAGGGGCGTTTTCAAGCCACGGCACTCGACGACCTCGTCGCCGAGGCCGGAGCGGAGCGACTGGTGATCGACCTTTCCTGCCGCCGAAACGGTGCCGGATGGACCGTCGCGATGAACCGCTGGCAGACGCTGACCGACCTCGACGTTTCCCACGAAACGCTGGACCGGCTGGCTCCTCACTGCGCCGAATTCCTGATCCACGCCGCCGATGTGGAAGGCCTTTGCGGCGGCATCGACGCGGATCTCGTCGCCCTGCTCGGCTCCTGGGGCGAGCGCCCCGTCACCTATGCCGGCGGTGCCTCGTCGATGGACGACCTGCGGCTCATCGACCGCTCGAGCCACGGCCGGGTGGACGTCACGGTCGGCAGCGCGCTCGATCTGTTCGGAGGGAAGAGTCTCGCTTACAAGGACTTGGTGGAGTGGAACCGCCGCGCCTGATCGATTCGGCGGGCAAAACGGTTGCAGGTCCGCCTCCGACTCTCTTAAATCTCAGCCCGTGCCGCTGCTGGATATCCCTGCCTATACCGATGAATTGGCGAAAAACCGGGAGTTTCTCCGGTCCGTCTTCCAGTCGATGCTCAAGGCCCGGATCCTTGAGAACAAGCTGTCGAGCCTCTACAAGGCCGGGAAAATCGTCGGCGGCGTGTATCTCGGCAAGGGCCAGGAGGCCGTCAGCGCGACACTCGGCGCGAGCCTCATCCAAGGCACGGATTTCTTCGCTCCGCTGATCCGCGACCAGGCGGGCCGCACGGCGTTCGGCGAACCGATCATCGATTGCACCCGGACTTACCTCGGCTCGGTGCAGGGGCCGATGCGCGGCCGCGACGGAAACATCCACCGCGGCAGGATCGACCTCGGCATGCCGGCGATGATTTCCCATCTCGGCTCGCAGATTTCCTTCGTCGCCGGCATGTTGTTCGCGAAGCGCATGCAGGGCACCCTGAACGGCCGCGTGGGGGCCACCTGCATCGGCGACGGGGCATCATCGACCGGTGCGTTTCACGAAGGGCTGAACCTCGCTGCGGTGGAGAAACTGCCGCTGGTGCTGGTGATCGCCAACAACCAGTTCGCCTACTCGACGCCCACACACCGGCAGTTCGCCTGCGCCGACCTCGTCGAGCGTGCCCGCGGTTATGGCGTGGGTGGTTTTTCGGTGGATGGCACCGACCTGCTGGCCTGCGCCTCTGTGATTCCCGCGGCGGTGCGCCGCGCGCGCGAGGGCGGCGGTCCGCAACTCGTCGTCGCCCACATGCTGAGGCTCACCGGCCACGGCGAGCACGACGACGGCGGATACGTCCCGCAGGAACTCCGCAAGGGGCACTACGGCCGCGATTGCGTCGAGGTCGCCATGCGCCAGCTCGTGGAACACGGCGTCGCCTCGGTGGACGAGATCCTCGGCTGGCAGGACAGTCTCGCCGACGAGGTGCAGCGCGCCGTCGCCCAGGCCCAGCAGGAGGAAACTCCGGACCCATACAGCGACGATTGGTCCGCGCTGGCCACCCGTTTCCCACTTCCCTGCACGGAAGAAACCCAGATCCGTGCCCAGCCATGACCGTGACCTACATCGATGCCATCCATGCCGCGATGGACCACCTGTTGCGGAACGACCCACGGGTGTTCCTCTACGGCCAGGACATCGCCACTTTCGGCGGAGCGTTCAAGGCCACGAAGGGCCTCGCGGAAGAGCATCCAGGCCGGGTGTTCGACAGCCCGATCTCGGAGGACGCCATGCTCGGGATGGCCGCCGGCGCGGCGGTCGAGGGCATGCGGCCGGTCATCGAAATGCAGTTCGCGGATTTCTCGTCGCTGGCGTTCAACCAGATCGTCAACCAGGCGGCGACCCACTACTACCGCACCGGCGTCCCCGTTCCGTTGACCGTGCGCCTGCCGTCCGGCGGCGCCGCCGGCTCGGGTCCCTTCCACAGCCAGAGCATGGAAGGTATCTACGCCCAGTATCCGGGGCTCATCGTGCTCACGCCGGCATCCGTCTCGGATGCCTACCACATGCTCATCGACGGTGTGCAGCTCGACGACCCGGTCATCTTCTGCGAGCACAAGTTCCTCTACCGCTGGCTCAAGGCGAAGTCGCTCAATGGCGACCACCTGCCGATCGGCAAGGCGCGCATCGTCCGCACCGGCAAGCACGCGACCGTCGTCACCTACAGCGCGATGGTTCATGAGGCCGTGCGCGCCGCGGACCGCCTGCAGAAGGACGGCTGGGAAATCGAGGTCGTCGATCTGCGCTCGGTGAAACCGCTCGACATCGACACCGTGCTCGCGTCCGTCGCCCGCACCGGCCGCATGCTCGCCGTGGGCGAGGCGTTTCCATGGGGCGGAGTCACCGCGGAACTCATCGCCCGGGTCACCGAGGACGGTTTCCACCTGCTCGACGCGCCACCGGTCCGGCTCAATTCCCGCGACACGCCCATCCCCTATCACCCGAAGTTGTGGCGCGCGCACCGGCCGACCCCCGAGTCGATCTGCCACGCGCTCAACAAGCTGCTCCGTTTCTAACAAACCCACACTTCCAACATGCCCACCGTCCCGATCCTCATGCCCCAGCTCGGCGAATCGATCGCCGAGGCAACCGTCGTCCGTCTCGGCGTCTCGGTGGGCGACGCGGTGCGTGCCGACCAGGAGATCATCGAGGTGGAAACCAACAAGGCGGTGATGAGCGTGACCACCCTTTGCAACGGCACGGTATCCGAAATCCGCGCGCAGGAGGGTGTTTCCTACACCGTCGGCTCCTTGCTCGGACTGCTGGACGTGACCGAGGAGGAGGTGGCCCGCACCGGCGTGGACACGATCGAGGCGAACGAGGCGCGCCGCGCGGCCGCGCAGCAGGCGGCATCGCCCGGCGACGCGGAGGCGAACCTGCATTTCCGGATCGACGACGAGGAAGCGTACGAGGAGTCGCCGCAGATCGTCCCGACGGTCAAGGGGCTTCCGGTCCCCGCCGGCACGATGGGCGCGCACTACATTTCGCCGCGGATGAGGGCGCGGATGGACGATCTCGGACTGCGCGAGGCGGACATTTCCGCGGTCGCCGGCACCGGCGCGGGACATCGGGTGACCGTTGAGGACCTCGAGCGTTTCCTCAACTATCTCGAAGGTTGGCCGAGTTCGCACGCATCCACGATGCGCCAGTCGGTGGCCGACGCGATGCGCCGGAGCTGGACCCGCCCGCTCGCCACCGTGGGCCTGCCGGTGCTCCTGGACCGGGTGCTCGACCACCGCCGCACGCACACGCCGAAGCCCGGCCTCACGCTCTACATGTTGCGCGCCTTCGCGCTCGCCCTCGCGGAGAAACCATCCGCCGCAGGCTATCTCATCGGCGACAAAATCGTCCACCCCCGCTCCTTCGACATCGGCGTCGCCGTGCAGATCAAGGACGGCGTCGTCGTCCCGGTCATCCGCAAGGCCGACCAGAAACGCCTCGCCGACCTGATCGCGGAATACGACGACCTCGTCGAGCGCGGCCGCGACCGGCACCTTGGTGAGGACGATTGCAAAGGCGGCATCGCCACGGTGACGAATTTCGGCATGTTCGGGCTCACCCTCGGCACACCGATCCCGCTGCCCAACGAGACGCTGATCCTCGGCATCGGCGCGGGCGTCAAGAAACCCGTCTGGAGCGACGAGGTGGAGGCATTCCTTCCGGCCACCGTTTCCGACCTCTTCATCACCTTCGACCACCGGGTCGTCGACGGCGGAGACGTCGGTCTGCTGCTGAAGCGGGTTTCCGAGATCCTGCAGAAGCCCGAGGATCTCTGAGCGCGTGCCGCGGCGGCCGCTTTCCGGCACGCGAAAAAAATTTCCCAAGCATTTCCCGCGTTCGTTCGTTTCTCCGGTGAACCCGAATCCCTCCGACGAATCACCCACCTCCTCCGAAACGCGCGAGCGCTTTGTCGAGCGGGCGATGGAGGAATTCGAATCCGCACTCATCGGCTATGCCGCGACGATCCTCCATGACATCGACCTTGCCCGCGACGTGGCGCAGGACACCTTCCTGCGCCTCTGCGAACAGGAACCCGCAAAGGTCGAGAAACAACTCAAGGCATGGCTCTTCACCGTCTGCAGGAACCGCGCGTTCGACGTGCTCCGCAAACAACGGCGCGTCGAACCGATCGACGAAGTGCGCTGGAAAAAGGTCGCCGGCGACGAGATGCAACCCGACGAGACGCTGCGCCAGCGCGAACGCCTCGAAAAAGCGGCCGCCCTGCTCGACCGGCTCACCGAGAACCAGCGCGAGGTCATCGTCCTCAAGTTCCAGCAAGGACTTTCCTACCGCGAGATCAGCGAGGTCACCGGTCTCAGCACCGGCAACATCGGATTTCTCATCCACACCGGGCTCAAACGCATGCGCGACCTGCTGCCGGCCGACATCTGACGCCACACGATCATGAAACTCCATCCGGAAGATCCGCGGCTCACCTCCTACCTGCTCGGCGAATTGTCCCCGCAGGACGCGGAACTCGTGGCGACCGCGATTCAGGACGACCCCGCGCTGGCGGCCGCGATCGCCGAGCTGGAGGAAGCGCGCGACTCGCTCGCCGGATCCCTCGACCTCGGAGAACCGCGCCTCGACAGGGAGCAACGGGATCGGATTCTCGCGGCCGCGAGAAATGCGGAGCCCAAGGCATCGCCGTTCTCGTTCGCGAACCTGAAACCCTACCTCGCCCCCGTCGCCGCCGCCGCCGCGATCGCATTGGTCGCGGCGATCACATGGAGGTCGCTTCACGGACCGGACGCCGCCATTGGAGCGAGCGAACCGGACGCGACGGAAGCCGCGGAATCTCCCGGTGGCGAAGCCGGTTCCGTGCCCCTGCCCGCCCTCGCGGAGCGCGCGGATTTCCGGAAACCGCAGGAGTCGCCGGAAATGGCGATCCCGGTGATCGGACGTCAATCGGGTTTCGTCCCGATCGCGAAAACCATCCGCGAGGACCGCAAACTGCCGGACCCGTCAAAAGTCCGCATTTCCTCGCTGCTCAATTCCTATCAGCTCCGGCCGGAGGGGCCCACCGTCGTGGCGAGATTCCCGGTCAGCGCATGGCATCCGGACAACCGCTCGCCGGTGGTCACAACCCATGCCGCCACCGCCGCAACCGAAGTTCTGCCCTGCCCGTGGAAACCATCGTCCGTCCTTGTGGTCATCTCGCTGCGCGGAAACCCATCGGTCGATTGCGAGATCGAGGCGCGCTTCGTTCCCCACACCGAATCCGTGCGCCGCTACCGGCTCCTTGAGAACCGGATCCCCAGCGGAACCGCCACCCCCTCCGCAAGCCATCTGCTGCGGGCCGGCGAATCGTCCCTCATCGCCCTCGAAGTCGAGGCTTCCACCGCATCCGGCTCCATCGGCGCCATCGAATGGAGCGCCAACGGACGCGCCGCAACCGCGGTGCCCGTCGAGCTCGATCCCTCCCGCGAGCCGTCCAATGACGCGCGCTTCGCCGCGCTGCTCTGCGCCTTCGGCTTGTGGACCGCGAACGACCGCGACGCGCAGGTCGATGCCGCTCTCGTCGCCGCGCTCGCACGCGAGGTCGCCGCCGAGGATCTGCCCACCGAACGCACCGATTTCCTGATCCTCGTCGACCAGGCGATCAACCTCTGACTCCCGCCGCTGCGCATCGTTTGCGATCCGCGGCGAATCCTGTTAGACAGAGGCCGAAAAACCCGGGTTTTCCCGCGTAGAATCCTTGATTCGCAACGCGTCCCGATGCTTGCATGATGCGGTAATTTCGCATCGGTAAAATACGCGCAGCTTTGGCGACTTCCTGCGGTGTGGCGTTTTCCGCATCTGCAATGATCGCCCCGTCCACGAACCAAAAGGAACAAAAGATGATCACCAAAATCGACCACCTGGGCATCGCGGTCCGCTCGCTCGACGAAACGATCCCCTACTACGAGAACGTTCTCGGACTCACCTGTGAGGGACGCGAGGAAGTGGAATCCCAGAAGGTCCGCACCGCCTTCTTCGCCGCCGGCGAGGTCCACATCGAGTTGCTGGAGCCCACCTCCGACGAAAGCCCCATCGCCAAGTTTCTCGAAAAGAACGGCCCCGGCATCCACCACATCGCCTTCGCCACCGACGACATCGGCGGCCAGTTGAAACAAGCGAGCGAGGCGGGCGCCCGCCTCATCCACGAAGTCCCGTTCGAAGGAGCCAACGACAAACTCGTCGCCTTCCTCCATCCGAAGTCCACGCACGGCGTGCTCACCGAGTTCTGCCAGTCCGCCCATTGATCCGCATCCCGCCAACCCCTCTCCCACACCACCATGGCCATTGACCGCTCGCTCCTCGAAGGTCTCGAACAACGCCGCAAGGAAGCCCTCGTCGGCGGCGGCATCGACCGCATTGAAAAACGCCACGAAAAAGGTCTCCTGAGCGCCCGCGAGCGACTCGCCGCCTTCTTCGACGACGGCCAGTTCATCGAGTTCGGCATGCATGCCCACCACTCGTGCTCCAACTTCGGGCTTGAGAAACGCAAGATGCCGGGTGACGGCGTCGTCTGCGCCACCGGCGCGGTGGACGGCCGCCAGGTCGCCGCCTTCGCCCAGGATTTCACCGTAGGCGGCGGCGCCGTCGGCCGCATCCACGCCAAGAAGATCTGCGACCTGCTCGACTTCGCGGTGAAGGCCGGCATGCCGGTCATCGGCATCAACGACTCGGGCGGCGCGCGGATCCAGGAGGGCATCGACGCCCTCTCCGGCTACGGCCAGGTCTTCTTCCGCAACGTGCTGCTCTCCGGCGTCGTGCCGCAGATCTCGATCATCGCCGGCCCCTGCGCCGGTGGCGCGGCCTACTCGCCGGCGCTCACCGATTTCATCATCATGACCCGCAAGAACGCCAACATGTTCATCTGCGGGCCGGATGTCATCAAGGCGGCCACCGGACAAAGCGCCTCGCTCGACCAGTTCGCCTCCGCCGACGCCCACGCGCAGGTCTCTGGAAACATCCACCTCATCGCGGAGGACGACGAACACGCCATCGAACTCGCCAAACGCCTGCTCGACTACCTTCCGTCCAACAACCTTGGGGACCCTCCCCACGACATCCGCGACGAAATCACCGTCGTCCCGGACCCCAAGCTCAACGAGATCCTCCCGGAGGACCCCAAGGCGCCGCTCGACATGGCCAAGGTGATCGACTGCCTCGTCGATCCGGGATCCTGGTTCGAGATCCAGCCGGACTTCGCTCCGAACATGCTCACCGGATTCGCACGCCTCGAAGGCATGGTCATCGGCATCATCGCCAACCAACCCACCGTCAAGGCCGGCTGCATCGACATCGACGCATCCGACAAGGCGGCGCGTTTCATCCGCGTCTGCAACATCTACTCGATCCCGGTGCTCTCGCTCGTCGATGTCCCCGGCTTCATGCCCGGCCTCGCCCAGGAACGAGGCGGCATCATCCGCCACGGTGCCAAGATGCTCTTCGCATGGGCTTCCGGCACGGTGCCCAAGATCACCCTCATCTGCCGCAAGGCCTACGGCGGCGCCTACCTCGCCATGTGCTCCAGCGACATGGGCGCGGACTTCGTCTTCGCCTGGCCCACCGCCGAGATCGCCGTGATGGGCGCCCAGGGAGCGATGAAAGTCCTCTACAAGAAGGAACTCAGCGAAGCCGAGGACCCCGAAGCGCTCGAGAAGGAACTCCGCAAGGCCTACTCCGAGAAATTCGCGTCGCCCTATCAGGCCGCCTCCAACGGCATGATCACCGATGTGATCGATCCCGCCCTCTCGCGCTCGACCCTCGCCCTCGCCTTCCGCGGCATCATGGGCAAACACGAAACCCGCCCGCCGAAGAAACACGGCAACATCCCGCTCTAACCGTCATGATCCCGCAACTGCTCGCCGCCGCCAACGGAGACCTCGGCCACTCCCACTCGGTATCCGACGCGCTCCCCCACCTCGGGGGCATGCTGATGGTGATCTGCACCCTCGCCATCCTGTGGGGCCTGTGCGTGCTCACCACCAAGCTCGTGGGCCTCATACAGCCGCCCGCGAAACCGACTCCCGCGCCGGTCGTGACGGCCGCCCCGCAAGCGGCCGCTCCGCTGGCGCCGGACCAGACACCGCCCGAAATCGTCGCCGCCATCGCGGCAGCGGTCGCCGCCGTCGCCGGTCCCGGACGCCGCATCGTATCGATCCGCAGTGATTCGTCGAGCTGGGCCAAAGCCGGCCGTCAATCCGTCCTCTCATCCCACCGCATCCGCTAACAGAACACCACCACCATGGAACGCCTCCGAATCACCGTCGATGGAAAAACCTACGACGTCGTCGTCGAAAAGATCGGCGCCGACGACACCGAAACCCCGGCACCGGCGGCACGTCCGGCGGCCGCCCGCGCCGCGGCACCCGCGGCCGCACCGACTCCGGCCCCCGCACCCGCCGCTTCCGCCGCCGCCGGCGACATGCCCAGCCCGCTCGCCGGCATCGTCCAGAAGGTCGAGGTCAACGTCGGCGCCACGGTCGCCGAAGGTCAGCTCGTCCTCACCCTCGAGGCCATGAAGATGTATACGCCGATCAACGCTCCCAGCGCCGGCACCATCACCGCGATCCACGTGAAATCGGGCGACGCCGTCGAAGAAGGCCAGCCTCTCTTCACCATTGGTTGATTCCGAAACCACGACACCCGCATGAACCTCTGCGCCTTCATCGACCTCAAGGAGATGGTGATGAACACCGGCTTCGCCCACCTGCAGTGGCAGATGGTCGTGATGTGGGTGGTCGTCGCCGTCCTGCTCTATCTCGCCATCGTCCGCGGTTTTGAACCGCTGCTGCTGGTCCCCATCTCCCTCGGTGCCCTCATTTCCAACCTGCCGGTCCAGGAATACATCCTCAACGCACCCGTCGGTTCGCAACCAGGCGGGCTGTTCTGGTATTTGAAACAGGGACTCGACCTCGGCATCTATCCGCCCCTCATCTTCATGGGCGTCGGCGCGATGATCGACTTCGGCCCCCTCATCGCCAATCCGCGCACATTGCTGCTCGGTGGAGCGGCGCAGTTCGGCATCTTCGCCACCTTCGTCTGCGCGCCGCTGCTCGGGTTCGACATGATGGAATCCGCGTCCATCGGCATCATCGGCGGCGCCGACGGCCCGACCTCGATCTTCGTGACCACCAAGCTCGCGCCGCACCTGCTCGGCCCGATCGCCGTGGCGGCCTACAGCTACATGGCGCTGGTTCCGCTGATCCAGCCGCCGATCATGAAGGCACTCACCAGCCAGTCCGAGCGCAAGATCAAGATGAAGACGCTGCGCAAGGTCTCGCAGTTCGAGAAAGTCGTCTTCGCCGCGGTCGTGATGGTCTTCTGCATTCTTGTGGTCCCGGACGCCACCGCGCTCATCGCCATGCTTTTCGTCGGCAACCTGTTCCGCGAAAGCAAGGTCACCGAGCGCCTCACGAAAGCCGCCTCCAACGAGATCATCAACATCGTCACCATCTTCCTCGGCCTCTGCGTGGGGCTCAAGATGGGCGGTTTCCATGAAGTCGTCGTCAAGGGCGTCGCCCATCGGGAACACCACTTCCTCAACCCGCAGACACTCGGCATCCTGCTGCTCGGCGTCATCGCCTTCTGCGTCGCCACGGCCTCCGGGGTGCTGATGGCGAAACTGATGAACCTCTTCTCGAAGAACAAGATCAACCCGCTCATCGGTTCCGCCGGCGTGTCCGCCGTGCCGATGGCCGCCCGGGTTTCCCATGACGTCGGAATGAAGTCGGATCCCACCAACTTCCTGCTGATGCACGCCATGGGTCCCAACGTCGCGGGAGTGATCGGCAGCGCCCTAGCCGCCGGCTACTTCCTCTCGCTGCTCAACTAACATCTCACGAATCCCACATCCATCGCATGAAACCACCCTTCCCGTCCCTGACCGCTGAAGAAGCCGCCGCACTGATCCAGAACGACCAGGTCATCGGCTTCAGCGGATTCACGCCGGCCGGTTCGCCCAAGGTGATCCCGACCGCCATCGCGGAAAAGGCGGTGGCAGAGCACGCCGCGGGCCGCCCGTTCAAGGTCGGGGTGATCACCGGCGCCTCCACAGGGCCCTCGCTCGACGGTGCGCTCGCCAAGGCGGACGCGATCAAGTTCCGCACGCCCTATCAGTCGGACAAGGACCTGCGGGCCAGCATCAACGCCGGCAAGACGCACTTCTTCGACATGCACCTCTCGCTGCTGCCGCAGTACGTGCGCTACGGGTTCCTCGGCGACATCGACTGGGCGGTGGTGGAAGCGGCGGATGTCTCGGTGGATGGCAAAATCCTGCTCACCACCTCCGTCGGGGCAGCGCCGACCTTCCTTTCGAAGGCCAAGAAAGTCATCGTCGAACTGAACCGCCGGCACCCGAAGGAACTGCTGGGTTTCCATGATATCTACGAACCCGAGTCGCCCCCGCACCGGCGGCCGATCCCGATCTGCAACGCCGACGACCGCATCGGAACGCAGCGCGTGTGGGTCGACCCGAAGAAGATCGTCGGAGTCGTCGAGTGCGATCGTCCCGATGAGGTGAAGGACTTCTCGCCGGTGACCGATGTGACGACCCAGATCGGGTGGAACGTCGCGGAGTTCCTCGCCGCGGAGATCCGCAACGGGCACATCCCGAAGTCGTTCCTGCCGATCCAGTCGGGCGTCGGCAACGTCGCCAACGCCGTGCTCGGTGCGATGGGCGAACACCCGGAGATCCCACGTTTCCAGATGTATACCGAGGTCATCCAGGACTCGGTGATCGAACTGGTGAAACAGGACAAATGCGGGTTCGTCAGCGGCGTCTCGCTCACCATCACCGACAACGTGCTGCAAAGCATGTATGACAATCTCGACTACTTCCGCGGCCGATTGATCTTGCGACCTCAGGAGATCGCCAACAACCCGGAGATCGTCCGCCGCATCGGCATCGTTTCGATCAACACCGCGCTCGAGGCCGACATCTTCGGCAACATCAACTCGACCCACGTGCTCGGGCAGAAGATGATGAACGGCATCGGCGGCTCCGGCGATTTCACCCGCAACGCCTACATTTCCATCTTCACCTGCCCCTCCACCGCCAAGGGCGGCATGATCTCCGCGATCGTCCCGATGTGTTCGCACATGGACCACAGCGAACACTCGGTGCAGGTGCTCGTCACCGAACACGGCGTCGCCGACTTCCGTGGCAAGGACCCGCGCGAACGTGCCGAGACGGTCATCCAGAATTGCGTCGACCCTAGCTACCGCGACATGCTCTGGAAATACTTCCAACACACCGAGAACGGCCACACGCCGCAATCGTTCCGCACCGCGTTCGCCTTCCACGAAGCGTTTCTTGAAACCGGAGACATGCACGACGCGAAGCTCTGATCCGAAATACATTTCCCGAATCTCCCATGTCCAACCTCCTCACCGAATTCCCCGCCCACTCGTATGAGCAGTGGCGCGAGGCCGCCGAGGCGCTCCTCAAAGGCGCGCCGTTCGAGAAACTCCTCGTTTCCAAGACCCACGAGGACATCACGATCCAGCCGATCTACCGCCGTGAGGACATCGCGGACCTCGCCGAGCGCAACGATTCTCCGGGCGCCGGCACGCTCGTCCGCGCCAGCCGCCGGGAGGGATTCCTCGACGCGGGCTGGGACGTCTCCCAGGAACTCTCCGCCGATTCGCCCGCCGCGTTGAACACCATGATTCACGAGGGGCTCAACGGCGGTCAGAGCGAGGTCAACCTCGGCGCCCCATGCATGCTCAAGGACGCGGCGGACATCGCCACCGCTCTCGACGGCGTCGCTCTCGACGCCGTTTCCGTCTGGTTCCGCAGCGGCGGCCTGAGCCCGCGCATCGCCGCGGACTACCTATCCACCGCCGGGAAACTGGGGGTTCCCGCGGCGAAACTCCGGGGCGGCTTCCAGTTCGATCCGATCGGCAAACTCGTTTCGACCGGACGCCTCGCCGGATCGCTGGAAAAGAGCCTCGACGCCGTGGCGGAACTCACCCGTGAAATGGCGGAGAACGCACCCTCCCTGCGGACCATCGCCGTGGACGGCACCGTCTATCAGAACGCGGGCGCAAGCGCCACCCAGGAACTCGGATATGTCATCGCCACGCTTGTCACCTACATCGAAGAGATGAAGAAGCGCGGACTGGATCCCGCCGTTGTTCTTCCGCGCGTCAGGCTGATTCTCGGCGTGGGTTCCGACTATTTCATGGAACTCGCCAAGATCCGTGCGGCCCGCTGGTTGTGGAGCCGCGTCGCCGACGCCTACGCCGTGGGCGGGGCACCGGTCCACATCCATGCCGTCACCTCGCGCTGGAACAAGACCGCATACGACGCACACAGCAACATGCTGCGTGTCACCTCCGAGTCGTTCGCCGCCGTCGTCGCGGGAGCGGATAGCCTCCACATCGGTCCTTACGACGAGATTTCCGGCAAAACCAACGAGTTCTCCCGCCGCATCGCGCGCAACCTCCACACCATCCTGCGCGAGGAATGCGGGCTCGACCGCGTCATCGACCCGGCCGGTGGATCCTACTACATCGAGTGGCTCACCGACCAGGTGGCCGCCAAGAGCTGGGCGATCTTCCAGGACATCGAAACCAAGGGCGGAATGATCCAGGGCATCACCGATGGCGACGTGCAGAAGGCCGTCGAAACCGTCCGCGGCGCGAAGCTCCGCAATGTCCGCATCCGCAAGGAGAAGATCGTCGGCGCGAACATGTATCCCGACCTCAAGGGCAGGAAACTCGAAATGCAGGAAACCTCCGGAAGCTGTTCCTCCGACGGCGGGGCCACCACCGTTCCCGCTCTCGGCTGCATCCGCGCCGCGGAGGAATACGAAGCTCTGCGCGACGCTTCCTCCGCCTATGCGGCGAAGAACGGCGCGCCGCCGCCCATCCTCCAACTCAACATCGGTCCGTCGCGGAAATACCGCCTGCGCGCCGACTGGACCGCGGCGTTCTTCGAGGCGGCAGGTTTCGCGGTCGATGGCAAACGCGACTTCCGGGACGCCGACGAAGCCGCCTCCGCCCTCGGTGCCTCACCGGCGAAAATCGCGGTCATCACGTCCGACGACCCGACCTACCTCGAAGTCGTTGAACCGCTTGCCAAGGCGGTCAAGGCGGCGAACCCCGGCATCACACTGCTCGTCGCGGGCGCTCCCGGCGACAACGAGGCGGCATGGACCGCCGCGGGAGTCGACCTCTTCGTCAACGTCCGCAGCAACAACTACGAACTCAACGAGCAACTTCTGAAAACCGCCGGCGTCCTCTGACTCTTCCACGAATCACCGATCGCCCGGCAATTCAAACAACTCTGATCATGTCTCGACCCGACTTTTCCTCCATCTCCTACTCCGCCGGCAACACCGCGGCGGAGCCCCCGAGTTACAACTCCGTCTGGGACACGATGGAGAAGATCCCGGTGAAACCGCTCTACACCAGGGACGACCTCTCCGGCATGGAGCACCTCGACTACCAGGCGGGCATCGCCCCGTTCCTGCGGGGGCCCTACGCCACGATGTATTGCTTCCGGCCGTGGACCATCCGCCAATACGCCGGATTCTCCACCGCCGAGGAATCCAACGCGTTCTATCGTCGCAACCTCGCCGCCGGACAGAAGGGCCTGTCGGTCGCCTTCGACCTCGCCACCCACCGCGGCTACGACTCGGACCACGAACGCGTCGTCGGTGACGTCGGAAAGGCCGGGGTCGCCATCGACTCGATCCTCGATATGAAGATCCTCTTCGACAGCATCCCGCTCGACAAGGTTTCGGTCTCCATGACGATGAACGGCGCGGTGCTCCCGGTGCTCGCGTTCTACATCGTCACCGCGCTCGAACAGGGCGCCACGCTGGACCAGCTCTCCGGCACGATCCAAAACGACATTCTCAAGGAGTACATGGTGCGGAACACCTACATCTATCCGCCCTCCCCCTCGATGAAGATCATCGCGGACATCTTCGAGTTCACCTCGCAGAACATGCCGAAGTTCAACTCGATCTCGATTTCCGGCTACCACATGCAGGAAGCCGGCGCCACGGCCGACCTCGAGATGGCCTACACGCTCGCCGACGGCTGGGAATACCTCCGCACGGGCATCGAGGCGGGCATTGACATCGACGCGTTCGCGCCGCGCCTCTCGTTCTTCTGGGCGCAGGGCAAAAACTACTTCATGGAGGTGGCAAAGATGCGGGCCGCCCGCATGCTGTGGGCGAAGATCGTCAAGACCTTCCACCCGAAGAACCCGAAGTCGCTCGCCCTGCGAACCCACTCGCAGACGTCCGGTTGGTCGCTCACCGAGCAAGACCCGTTCAACAACGTCGCCCGCACCGCGATCGAGGCGATGGCCGCAACGCTCGGCCACACCCAGTCGCTGCACACCAACGCTCTCGACGAGGCGATCGCACTGCCGACCGACTTCTCCGCACGCATCGCCCGCAATACCCAGCTTTTCCTGCAGGACGAGACCGCGATCTGCCGCGTGATCGACCCATGGGGTGGTTCCTACTATGTCGAAAGCCTCACCCACGAGCTCATGCACAAGGCATGGGCACACATCATGGAGGCCGAGGAAATGGGCGGCATGGCCAAGGCCGTCGAGGCCGGCATTCCGAAGATGCGCATCGAGGAAGCCGCCGCACGCCGCCAGGCACGCATCGACTCCGGCGAGGAAACCATCGTCGGCGTGAACAAATACCGCCTCGCGAAAGAGGATCCGCTTGAGATCCTCGATGTCGACAACACGGCCGTCCGGCTCTCGCAAATCGAGCGCCTCAAACAGCTCCGCGCCGAACGCGACGAGACCGCCTGCCAGGCCGCGCTCGACGCGATCTCGGAGTGCGCCGCCGGCGGCAAGGGCAACCTGCTCGCACTCGCCATCGAGGCGACCAAGGCACGCGCGTCGCTCGGCGAGATTTCCAGCGCGATGGAGAAACACTTCGGCCGCTATCAAGCGACGATCCGCTCGATCTCCGGCGTTTACGGCAAGGAATTCAGCAATCAAGGCGACATGAACGACATTCCCGAACTCATCCGGCGTTTCGAAGCCGCCGAAGGACGCCGCCCGCGCCTGATGGTCGCCAAGATGGGCCAGGACGGCCACGACCGAGGGGCCAAGGTGGTTTCCACCGCCTACGCGGACATGGGTTTCGATGTCGACATCGGGCCGCTCTTCCAAACACCCGCCGAGACCGCGAAACAAGCGGTCGAGAACGATGTCCATGTGGTCGCGATGAGTTCGCTCGCGGCCGGCCACAAGACCTTGCTCCCGCAGCTCGTCGAGGAGCTCAAGAAGCTCGGCCGCGAGGACATCATGATCGTCTGCGGCGGCGTGATCCCTGCCCAGGACTACGACTACCTCTACAAGAACGGCGCCTCCGCCATCTTCGGCCCCGGCACGGTGATTCCAGACTCCGCGCGGAAGGTGCTTCAGATGCTGCTGGAGCAGGTGGAGGAATAACCCCGGTTCTCCGCGGCATCCGAAGCGGAACCCATTCCAAAGGGAGGGCGCGAAATCGCCCTCCCTTTTTTGTGTTCGTTCTTGAGCCCGCACGGTGTTTGAAAGACCCCACGTTTCATCACCGTCAGCATCTCACCGATCATGGAAACCCACCAAAGCCGTCGTCAGTTCCTCAGCACCTCGCTCGCCGCCGCCGGCGCGTTGGCCGCACCGCAGATCGTCCGGGCGGAAACCCTTGGCAACGCGGCCAAAACCGCGGCGAACTCCCGGATCGGCATGGGGTTCATCGGCGTGGGCCTGATCGCCGACGGCCACCTCCGGTCTTTCCCCGGGCTGAAGGAGGTCCAGCCGATCGCGGTGTGCGATGTGAAGACATGGCAACTTGAGAAGGCCGCCAACCTTCTCAAGGAGAAGGGATACAACGACATTCTCGCCACCCCGAAGTTCGAAGAGGTTCTCGCGAATCCGGACATCGACGCCGTTTGCGTCACCACGCCTGATCACTGGCACGCCGCGATTGCCCTGGCGGCGATGAAAGCGGGCAAGGACGTGTATGTGGAGAAACCGATGACTCTCACCGTCGAGGAAGGCAAGGCGCTCGCCGCCGCGCAAAAGAAATACGGACGCATCCTACAGGTGGGCAGCCAGCAACGCTCGTCGGTCCATTTCCGCATCGCCGCAAACCTGGTGCGCAACGGATTGATCGGCGACATCAAGGAGATCTATTGCCAGCTCGGCCGGTTCCCGCAGCCGCCGGCAAAGGAGAAGATCGTCGCGGTGCCCGACGGTTTCGACTATGACCGCTGGCTCGGGCCCACGCCGGTCTTCGAATATTCCGACAACCGCGTGAAGGGCGACTACGGTGCCGGCTGGCGCTGCTACTGGGAATACGGCAGCCGCAAGTTCGGCGACTGGGGCGCGCACCACTTCGACATCGTCCAATGGGCGCTCGGCCGTGACGACACCGGTCCCGTCGAGTTCATCCCGAAGGGACATGAAGGCTCCGAATTCCATCACTACCGCTATGCGGACGGAATCACCGTCTGGCGGGATCGGAAGCCCGACAACGGACACATGATCCGTTTCATCGGCAGCGAAGGAGAAGTTCTCGTCAGCCGGGGAAAAGTCGCATCCTCGCCGAAAGAACTGGTTCGCCACCGCTACGGTCCGAACGACGTGCAGGTGTACGAATCCAAGGACCACCGAGTGAATTTCATCGAGTCGATCCGCAGCCGCAAACCGACCATCTGCCCGGCGTCCGTCGGACACCGCAGCGGCACGATCTGCCAGCTTTCCGGTATCGCCGAACGACTCGGACGCGCGCTGAAATGGGACCCCGCCGCCGAGCAGATCGTCGGAGACAATGAGGCCCGCGCGATGCAGGACCGCCCGCGTCGCGAGGGTTATGAAATGCCGGACGTCTGATACGATCTCCGCGGGTGGAGATCAGGTGGGCACGCGTCCGCCAAGTGTCTCCTCGAACCACGCGTCCTCCGGCATGGCGTAGGGGCGGAAGGTTTCCAGCGTTCCGAGGTGTTCGTTGTAGAACAGGGCGCGGTGGAGTCCGAGCTGGGTGGCGGCGGGCGAATCGATGAGGTTGGCGGAGTCGTTGGCGCTCATCTGGAAGAGGACGCGCATTTCGAACTCGGAGAGCATCTTGCGCGGGATCCAGCGGCTGACATTGTTCCACGTATCGACCGAGGCGAGGACATGGATGCCAGACGGCGCGCCTTCGCCGAGGATGTCGGAAAACACCTTGCTCGGGCTGGCGGCGCTTTCCTCGTCGTCCATCGAGAAACGGAATTCGTCCTCGGGGCGAAGCGCCTTGAACCGCTGGATCTCGTGAACGAGCAGGAAGGTTTCCGGCGCGTTGCGACCGGCATCGGCGGAGCGTCCCGTTAGATCCTGATGGAGTCCGGTCATCAGGTCCGCGACTTCGGCGGGACCGCCGATCTTGATCTCGTGCGGCAACAACGCGGCGAGGCGGTGGAACACGGAGTTCGGATCCGGCTCCGAGCCGTGGGGATCGAGGACGACGAAGTTCGCCTGATCCGCGGGAAACTGCGAGGCGAGCGAGAGCAACGAGAGCGCGAGAATGGTCGAGGTGCGTTCACCGGACTGGCCGATGACCAGCAGGTGGCTGCCGCTGAGGCGCTGGAAGGCGGCTTCGGTGTGACCTTTGATCGAGTTCGGCGCTCCGAGCCATGCCTTGGCGACGCGCGGGCGGGCGGCGACGGGATTGTGGAGGAAGGCTGCCAGATCCGGATTGTCCCGGACGTCGGCGGGAGCATTGCCTTCGAAGACGATCGGCTCGGCGGCGATGCCATCTCGTTTCGCCAGCGAGGCGGCGCGGTCGAGGGCGGTGTCGCGTTCGCTTTCCGGCAGCCAGACGATCTGGAACGGGCTGTTGGCGGCGACAGCTCCGGCCTGGTCGTTGTAAATCCCCTCGCCCGGGCGGGTGAGCAGGCGCGGCGCCGGGTTGTCCTCGTCCATAATGAGATGGGCGTCGGTCTCGTTGCATTGCAGCGCGATGCGGATGACCATCTGGCCGAGCGTGGCGCGGGCCAGCGTGTAGGCACCTCCGAGGGTTTGAGAACCAAGGATCACATGGATGCCAAAGGCGCGGCCCTGGCGGACGATGCGGTCCAACAGAAGAGACGCCTCCTGCGCCACGGCGTCGTCCTCGGTGAAGAATTCCTGGAACTCGTCGATGAGCAGCAGGCTGCGCGGCATCGGTTCGGAGCCTGCGGTCTTCCTGTAACCTGATAGATCCTGCGCGCCGGCCTTCCGGAACAACTCGCCGCGGCGCTTCAACTCGCCGTCCACCCGCTGCAGCACGCTGAGGGCGAACTCGCGGTCGCTTTCGATCGCCACGACCTTCGCGTGTGGCAGGCGTTTCGATGCGTAGCACTTGAACTCGACGCCCTTCTTGAAGTCCACCAGATAGAATTCGACCTGCCCGGGCGAGGCCCACAGCGCGAGGTTGGTGACGATGACGTGGAACAACGTCGATTTGCCGGACCCCGTCTTGCCTGCGACGAGCACGTGCTGGCGTGTCCCCTTGCCGATGGCGAGTGTCTGGAGTTTGCGCGCGCCGGTGCGGCCGACGGGGATGCGGAGTTCTTCCGAGGTGTCGAGCGTCCACTCGCCGCCCGGTTCCGGCGCGATGTGGGCGAAGGGAACTTCGACGCGGTTCGAGTCGACGCTGGCGCGGCCGATGCGATGGACGAGTTCGGTGGCGTCGGCGGGCGCGGTGTCGAAAGCGAGCGTGTCGGCTCCGGGTTTCGAATTTGTTAGATGAAACACACCCTTGCGGAACTCGATGCGGATGCAGACGCGGCGAAGCTCGTCCTCGATCGCTCTTTCCGCAAGCGCCACGCGGAGGTCACGCTGGATGAGCAGATAGACGCCGCAGCGCGCGCCACTGGTGGCGATGGAGTGCAGGCGCTTGAGCGCGGTGTCGCTGAAGTTCGAGGGAAACCCGGAGATGACCACAAAATGGTATTTCTCCGCGATCACGCCGGCCTGCTCGTTGTAGGCGGTGATGTCCGCGTATTCATCGCGCAAATACATCTGGATCACCTTCTCGATGTGCTCGTTCACCTCGGCGAGGCGTTCCTCGATGTGGGTGTTCTGCGTCCAGATGCGGTGATGGATGAGCGTCTCCTCATAGTCGGCAAGGTGCATCAGGCCGGCGAAGTCCTTGCCGAGGCCGACGGGATCGATGAAGAGAAACGACGAGCGGCCCGGTTGCAACGAGGCGACGAGGCGCAATGCGACAGCGTGCAAGGCGCGGGCGCCGGCACTTTCGTCGGAGCCATCGGTCTCGATGAGCACCGAGGCGGGCTCCGGAAACGCCAGTGAGAACGGCGCGTCGAAGTTTTCACCAAGCGTGGCGCTGAAACGTGGATCGCTCGGAAGTCCGCCGGCGAACTTCGTGAGATCGAGCGGCAGATCGCCGACACGAACCGCTGTCGGGCTGTCGGCAGGAACCTGCCAGTTCTCGCAAGCCGCGGTGGTCCATGCGGGGAAGCGCTCGCGCGAGTGGCGGGCGAGTTCGCGGATCTCGTTCGCGAGCGGGACCACGGAGGTGTTCCAGGTTTCCAACAGGGCATCGACTTTCGAGCCGAACTCGTCCTCCAGCGCCTGCTTCGTCTTGTCCTGCTGGGCAGCGAATCCGGCGATCGCGGCGTCCGACTCGCCACGGGCGGCGGAGACACGAGCCTCATGGGCGGTCTGGATTCTTCCGAACAATCGATCGCGCATCCGCTCGAGCGCGGAGGGCAGTTGGTTGAGTCGTTCGTCGAGTTTCTGGTTTCCCTCGGCAATCAGCGAGCGCCATTCGTGGTCCGAACTGCGGAACGTCTCACCGAGCCGCTGGCTGTCGGCGGCTTCGATCTCCTTCATCTCCGCATCGAGTTCGCCGAGTCGCTTGCTGGAGAGTTTGGCGGCGGAGGTTTCGAGAAAACGCGCGTCGGAAATCGCGCGGGCGGCGCGCTGCATCGGCGACCACGAGGTGGCGAGCGCTGCGATCCAGACGACCATCAACACGCCTTCGGAAATCTGCAGCGACGGCAACACCTCGCGCAGTCCACCGCCGCCGGCGCGGAGGCCGAGCCAGACATGGGCTCCCGCGATCACCGAGGCGATGAGCCAGAGGGGCAGGAAACGGAAGAGCTTCGGCAAGGGCAGACCGCGGACGGAGGCCACGGCGCTTTTCACCCGCTCGATCTGCGGTGCGAGGGCATCGAGCGCGGCGGCGGCCGATGCGGGTTCGTCGGGATTCGGAAACGGTTTCCTGCCGGTGAACGATGACGCGACGAGCGGTTTGAAGGTGCTCATCGCGCCCATCGCCTGCTGGCGAAGCGTGCGGCGCTCGGAGCGGAATTCCTCGACCTTTGCGACAAGGGCGGCGTGTTCCGCGGCGGCCTCGTCATAGACCGACTGGCGCTGTTGGCGGCTGCGCATGATCTCGCCCTGTGCCTGGCCGACCTTGCTGTCCTTGCGGGCCTGGATGCGCTGCGACATCGACGCCTTGGCGGCGTGATACGCGTTCTGCGCCCACGCCGTGCGGGCGGCGACGAGCGCCTCCGCCTGTTCCACCTCGCCACGGTGGTCTTCGTTGAGCGAGTACACCCGCGAGTCGAGAGCGGCGTGGGTGTTTTCCTCAAACTGGCGGGCCTCGCGACGCAACGCGGCCTGTTGTTCCGCCCTGTGTTTGATCGCCGCGGCCTCGGCCTCCCTCACGGCGGAGATTTCCGCGGCGAGCCGGTCGATGGTTCCGCGGACGGCCGGATAGCCGATGGTCTCATTCGCAATCTGCATGGATTTTCTGAATCACTTTGTCGAGGTCCTCCAAGGCGCGGAGCGCGCCGTTCACGGTGTTCGAGAGTTCTGCTAGATATTGTTCCTCGAACTCGGCGGCCTTCTGGTCGCGCCACGATCCGCGCAACTCGCTCCACCGCGCCTGGAGGTTGCGCGTCGCCATCGTCAGCAGCCCTCGGCTGGCGGATGCGCTCACGGGGTTCCTCCTTCCTCGGTCGGCGCGGGCGCGGATGACTTCGCCGGCGCGCTCGGAAATTTCTCGGCATACTCCTGGAGTGCCTTGATCGACTCCCCGAGTTGATGCACGCCCTTGGGGAGCTGCTGGCTGACCATGAAAAACGCGGGATCGAGCTGGCGGACGAGCGGAAGGACGACGTTGTCGAAACGTTCGCGCCATTTCTTCACCACCAACGCCTTGGCCTCCGCCTCTTCCAGAGCACGCTGCGCGCGGGCGACCATGTGTTTGTGCGCGGTATGGCTCTCGGCCGGCCGGGTGATCCGTGCGTTGTAGTAGTCCGCCTCGGCCATCTCGAGGCGCTTCTTGCGCTTCTTGATCTCCATGCCCCAGTGCTGGGCGCGGTCCGCCTCCAGCCACGAACGGGTGCGCCGGACTTCGCTCTCGGCGTCCTCCAGCGCGACGCGCGCCTTCTCGACATAGCGGATCAGGTCGGCGCGGAACGCCTCCAGCGCTTCGATCGAAGAAACTTTCGCCGGGCCGGACATCGCGGGTTTCAGCGCTGGTCGAGATACTGCTGGATGCGGTCGGCCTTGCGCAGCAGGTAGGGTGTGTGTTTCTCGGACAAGTCGAGGAACGATTTCAGCGACTTCATGATCTGGGTGAACTCGGCGGCGAATTTCTCCTGCTCCTGGTCCTGCCACGTATCGCCGAGCGCGTGGAAGCGCGCCATGAGCGACGCGCTGCGCTCGCGGACGTCGCCATTGAATCGTTTCAGCTCCGCCGCGAAACGGCGGACTTCTTCGGGGTCGATGATTGCCTGGGCCATGAAAAGAAAGACGGGTTTCCGATCCATCAAACGATGGTGCGGAGGACGTGCCAAACGGAAAAACCCGCGAAGCCGCGGTTTTACCTGAGCTTCCCATTTGGAACGATCAACCGCCCGGTGCTCTCCACAGCATCGTTTTCAGCCCTTTGACCCGTTTGAACTCGGACACATTACCGGTGACGAGGGTCGCGCCAAGGCTCCGGGCCTGCGCGGCGATCAACAGGTCGAGCGGGCCGATGGACTGCCCCTTCGCCTCCAACACGGCCCGGATGTCCGCGTAGTGAAGCGCTGCTGCCAGATCGAAATCCGCAACTTGGAAGAATCCAAGAAACGCTTCGAGTTTCGCGGCGTGCTGTGGGTGGGTCTTGAGGTTTTTCTTCACACCGGTCCAAAGCTCGGCCGCCACGATGACTGGTATGGCCGTCTGCGACGGATCCGGAAGTTTCTCCAGACCTGCCTTGTTGCGGAGAACTGGAATGCAAGCGCTGGAATCGAGGAGAAATCTCGGGGGCATCTTCCCTTCTGATCAAATTTCGGGGACCGGGCGCTCGTGGGTTGCCGGCCGCGACGGAGGCTCCGGAAACTCACCGTCCGACGGGAAGTTTTCCGCCAGAAAGGCGCCGATTTCCGCGAAGGACTGAAATTTCGGCGCCGCCAGAGGTTTCAGCACCACCTCGTCGCCATGTTTCTCGATGAGCACCTCGTTTCCTTCGAAGCGAAAAGCCTTCGGAAGTCGGACCGCCTGGCTGCCGCCGTGCTGGAAGATCTTCGCCGTGGTCATAGCTACGGAATATAGCTACGCCGGTCCCAAGTCAAATCCTGAACCAGCCATGAAAAAAGCCCGCCGGAGCGGGCTTGGGGTGGTGGCTCGAGCCGGGATCGAACCAGCGACACGCGGATTTTCAATCCGCTGCTCTACCAACTGAGCTATCGAGCCTAACCACAGCCGCCCTCGCGGGCGGGGCGGAAGTAAGAGCGGAGCGGCGGGGCTTGGCAACCGGAAAATTGTCCGGATTGGCGAAAATTCCGGTGCCGGAAATTCCGCCTCCCCTTCCCTTGCGCGGGCGGCGGGGCGGGGCTATGGGTGGCGCCCGATGGATTTCCGACTGGCCAGCGAATACCAGCCGCGGGGTGACCAGGCCCAGGCGATCGAGAAGCTGACGAAATCGCTGCAGGCGGGCAACCGCCACCAGACATTGCTCGGCGTGACGGGTTCGGGGAAAACCTTCACGATGGCGAACCTGATCGCGCGGCACGGCCGGCCGACGCTGATCATGAGCCACAACAAGACGCTGGCGGCGCAGTTGTTTTCCGAGTTCAAGAACTTCTTCCCGCACAACGCGGTCGAGTATTTCGTTTCCTACTTCGACTACTATCAGCCGGAGGCCTACATCCCGCGCAGCGACACCTACATCGAGAAGGACTCGTCGATCAACGAGGAGATCGAGCGCCTGCGGCTGAGCACGATGGGCTCGCTGCTGACCCGGCGCGACGTGATCGTGGTGGCCTCGGTTTCGTGCATCTACGGTTTGGGCAGCCCCGAGGACTACGAAAACATGATGGTGCCGGTGTGGACCGGGCAGAAACTCACACGCGAGGAGTTTCTCCAATCGCTCGTGGGCATGCTCTTCGAGCGCAACGACATCGCCTTCGGCCGCGGCAAGTTCCGCGTGCGCGGCGACGTGGTCGAGGTGCACCCGGCGTATCTCGACGAGACGGCGATCCGGGTCGAATTCTTCGACGACGAGGTCGAGCGGATTTCCAGCATCCACACGCTGACCGGACACCTCATCGAGCGGCTCGAAAACCACACGTTTTTCCCGGCGAAACAATTCGTCACGCCCGGCGACAAGATGAAGCGGGCGATCGTCGCGATCCGCGCCGAGCTCGACGCGCGGGTGGCGGAGCTGGAGAAGGACGGGAAACTCATCGAGGCCCAGCGGCTGCGGATGCGCACCGACTACGACCTCGAAATGATGGCCGAGATGGGGTTCTGCCAGGGCATCGAGAACTACTCGCGCCACCTCACCGGCCGCGAACCGGGCGCGGTGCCGCACACGCTGCTCGATTTCTTCCCGGAGGATTTCCTGCTGCTCGTCGATGAGAGCCACGCGACGATCCCGCAGATCGGAGGGATGTTCGAGGGCGACAAGAGCCGCAAGACGGTGCTCGTCGAGCACGGTTTCCGCCTGCCGAGCGCGCTGGACAACCGGCCGCTGCGTTTCGACGAGTTCATGAAGAAAACCACGCAGCGCGTCTATGTTTCCGCGACGCCCGGCGTGTTCGAGCTGCTCAATTCCCGACCGGAAAACAAGACGTTCATCCCGGTGAAGAGCCGCAGCGAGGGCGGCGTGATCCGCCCGCGCGAACTCGGCATCCGGCCGAGCGGATCGACCGAGCCGGTTTCTTCGTTCGACCCGGAGAAACGCGGCACCCACCTCGTGGTCGAGCAGATCATCCGGCCGACGGGATTGCTCGATCCCATCATCACACTTCGTCCGTTGAAACATCAGATCGACGAGACGATCGAGTTGTGTCGTCAGCGGGTCGAGCGGAACGAACGGGTGCTCGTCACCACGCTCACCAAGAAGACCGCGGAGGATCTGAGTGAATATCTTTCCGGAACCGGCCTGAAGGTGCGTTACATCCATGCCGACATCGATGCGATCGAACGCGTCGAGATCCTCCGCCAACTCCGCGCCGCGACGGTGGACGTGCTCGTCGGCATCAACCTGTTGCGCGAAGGCCTCGATCTTCCGGAGGTATCCCTCGTTTGCATCCTCGACGCCGACAAGGAGGGCTTCCTGCGCAACGAGACATCGCTCATTCAAACGGCGGGCCGCGCGGCGCGGCATGCCTCCGGCGAGTGCGTGTTGTTCTGCGACGACGTGACCGACTCGATCCAGGTGCTGCTCAATGTTTCCGCCTACCGCCGCGAGAAACAACAGGAACACAACACCGCCCACGGCATCACGCCGCAGAGTGTGAAACGCGCGCTCCAACAGAGCTTGCAGTCGTTCGAACGCGGACACTCGCAGGCGGAGCAGCTCAACCGCTCGATCGTCGCCGACAACGAGGAGACCTATGACAAACTCCGCGTCATCGCCGAACTCGAAGAGGAGATGCGCGAGGCGGCGGGACGGCTCGAATTCGAGCGCGCCGCCCACCTGCGGGATCAGATCAAACAGCTCAAGGACGGCGGCCCGCCGGCACCGGTGAAATCCGGACCGGTCAAGTATCCCAAGGGCCCGGCGAAACGCGGCGGCAGAAGGAAATAGGTTTTGACCCCGCCTCACCCGCCCGCAAGGGTGCCGCCGTGCCGCCGCAAAAACCGGACCGCCCCTATCTCGAAGCCTGGCTGCGCCGGACTTCGAAACAGCTCGCGGTGAGCGGCCGCCTCAGCCAGACCGCGGCCGTGCTCGCACAAGAGGAAGGCGGCAGCACGGAGGAATGGCGCGCGATGCTGCGACGCATTCTCGACGGCGAGGAAAAGCCTTCGATCGAACTGCTCACCCGCATCGACCGGATCCTCGCGGGCGGCAGTGGCGGCCCGGGCCCTTCGCGCGAGGACGACCAGGGATCGCTTTTCTAATCGAAGGGGAGCAACAGGCCTTCCGCATATCCCAAAAAGTTCGGCATTCTTCGTGCTAGGTGTTGCAAACCCAACGGATGGCCGCTATCCGCACCGCTTTTCCGCAAACCTTGGCTGGAGGTTTCTTCTGATATCTCACAAGATCCATCTCCAATCTTCTTCCATGCACCGTTTTCCTTCCGCAGCTGCCATCCGCCGGATCCGGCTCGCGGCGCTGTTGTTGGTCCTGAAATGCCTGATGGTCCCGGCTTCCGCGGTGCTACTTGTCCATGGCATCGTAATGCACAAGATCCCCATGGTGCACATCGGCCTCGGTCTGGCAGCCGCATCGTTGGTGTTGCAGCTCCTTCAGGTTCTGTTCGCAGCGCGGACCTTCTGTCCGCTGTGCCGCACCCCGGTTCTGGCGAAGAAATATTGCAGAAAGCACCGGAGCGCACGGCCGCTGTTCGGAAGCCACCGGCTGCGCGTGGCGGCAGCCTCTCTGGCCACCGGTAAGTTCCGCTGCCCATACTGCGGCGAACCCTCCAGCCTGGAGGTCCGCGATCCGTCCCGCCCGCGGAGTTATACACGGGGTTGACAGCCGGGGCCGATCCAACGAGCGTGCCGCCCATGAATTTCACCACGAAATCCCTGCGGCGGGCCGCGGCGGGCACCGCCGCTGTGATGCTCGGCCTCGTTTCCGCCGCCCCATCCGAAGAACCGACCATGCCCGAGACCCCAGCCGACGTGAAAGCCGCCCCGGAGGACGCCCAGAAGACCGAGAGCGGTCTCGCCTCCAAAGTCCTCAGCCCCGGCAAAGGGGAGAAACACCCCGCCGCCACCGACACGGTCACCGTGCACTACTCCGGCTGGACCACCGACGGCAAACTCTTCGACAGCTCCGTGCAGCGCGGCCAGCCCACCAGTTTCCCGCTCAATGGGGTGATCAAAGGCTGGACCGAAGGCCTCCAGCTCATGGTCGAGGGCGAGAAGCGCCGCTTCTGGATCCCGGCCGAGCTCGGCTATGGCGAAAACCCCGGTGGCGGACGCCCCGGCGGCACGCTGGTTTTCGACGTCGAGCTGATCTCGATCAAGGATTCCCCCAAGGTCCCCGCGGACGCGAAGAAGACCGCGGGCGGAGTTGCCTACAAGGTCATTTCGGAAGGCGAGGGAGAGAAACCCGGAGCCAAAGACATCGCCACCTTCCAACTGATCGTCAGCACCATGGACGGCAATGTGGTGCAGGACACCCATCAATCCGGCCAAACACCCAGCGCTCCGCTCGACAAGCTTCCGCCGCAGCTTGGCGAAGTTCTTTCCGACATGAAGAAGGGCGAGAAGCGCACCTGCTGGCTCTCTGAACCCGGAGCTCCGGGCGGTCATGTGGTGGCTGAGTTCGAACTCGTTTCGTTCAAGGAAGCCCCGCCCGCGCCGCCGGCTCCGGACGATGTCGCCGCGGCTCCCGATGACGCGGAGAAAACCGACAGCGGACTCAAGTCGAAGGTCCTCAAGGCCGGCGAAGGCAAGGACCACCCGAAGGCCACCGACACCGTGAAGGTGCACTACACCGGCTGGACCACCGACGGCGAGATGTTCGACAGCTCGGTGCAGCGCGGCGAGCCCGCCACCTTCCCGCTCAACGGCGTGATCAAGGGCTGGACCGAAGGCCTGCAGCTCATGGTCCCGGGCGAGAAGCGCCGCTTCTGGATCCCCGCGGACCTCGCCTACGGCGAAAACCCCGGCGGCGGACGTCCCGGCGGCCTGCTCGTGTTCGACGTCGAACTCCTCGAAATCGTCAAGTGACCCGGCTCCGGCACGCTCTTCTGGTTTCCGTTCCGGCGCTGGTCCTCGCGTCCTGCGCCGAACCGCCTCCCGCGCCCGCGCCCGCGGAGCCGAAACCGGCGGAAACCGCCGAGCGTGCACCCGAGAAAAAGCCCTACAAAAAACCGCCCCGGATGAACAACCGGGGCGAGATCGGATCGATCAGCCTGTCCGAGGTGTTCTCGCTGCAACAATCCGGACAGGCGATGATCTTCGACGCCCGCCCGGCGTTTTTCTTCGGCCTCGGCCACCTGCCCGGTGCGATCAACATCTCCGCGCACGGCGACATGGACACCGCCATCCACAAACGCGAGAAGGAGATCGAAGCCGCGTTGGCGGCGGGCAGGACGCTCGTGGTGTATTGCACGAGCCCGACCTGTCCGGACGCCCGCACGCTGGCACGGCACCTTTCCGGTTTCGGATATCCCTCGAGCATCTTCAGCGGCGGCTGGGACGAGTGGAAAGAGGCCGGACTGCCGACCGAATGAACCCTTTTCCACCACATCCATGAGCACCACGTTCGCCAACGTCACCGCCGACGCCAAAGCCAATGTCTATTTCGACGGCCGCGTCGTTTCCCACACCATCCACCTCGAAGACGGCTCCCGGAAAACCCTGGGACTCATCTTCGAAGGCGAATACCACTTCGGCACCGGAGCTCCCGAGCGGATGGAAATCATCGCCGGAAGCTGCACGGTGACGCTCGACGGCAGCCCGGACGCGGTGGAATACGAAGCCGGCACCCATTTCGATGTCCCCGGCAACAGTGGTTTCACCATCGTCGTGAAAGACTGTATCTGCGAGTATATCTGCTCGTTCCTCTCCGCTTGATGCGAATCTCCACCGCGCTTCCGATCGCCGCGGCTGCCGCGCTGCTTTCTTCGTGCAGCCTGCGGTTGCCGGTGAAAAACAACGCCGCGCTCGACCCGCGTCTGCCGGAGCCGGAGACCACCACCGTTTCCGCCAGCGGGCGGAGTCCGGACGTGCTGGTGTGGATGATCGCCAACGACTTCCACACCGGGATGGTGATTCCCTTCGACTGGCTGGTGGAGTCCGGCTTCGTGCCGCCCGAGGGTTTCGGCTCGCCGCGCTGCGTGGCGATGAGTTGGGGAAATACCGACGCCTACTCGGAAGAAGGCATCGGTGGCGTCCCCGGATTGATGCGCGTGCTGCTCACGCCCACGCCGTCGGTGATGGAGCTCATCGAGGTGAATTGGGACGTGGCGGAAGTCTGCCCGCAGATGCGGATCTGGCGCGGCCTCGTCGGCCGCGAATACGGACCGCGGATCGCCGCCTACCTGAACGGCTGCAGCCGGCAGGGTCCGGACGGCCGGCCGATCGTGGTCCGCCCGTCGAGCTGGGGCAAAGGCGTGCAACTCGAAAGCCGCCATTCCTATTTCATCCCGCGCGTCTGCAACGTCTGGACCGCCCAGGCGATCGAGTCGATGGGCGGCGACATCAACCCATGGTTCGGCCTCACCGCCGACGGATTGGTGAAACAAATCGAACGTTCGCCCAACAACTACGAACTCATCTGGCCGGGACGGCCGGAGGAGGAGTAAACCATCCATCAACCAGGTTCATCGAGCCAGAGCCGGCCGGCGCTGCGGCGGAGGCGGATGCCGCCGGGGAGATTGAGGGTGGCGGGGCCGTCGGGTGAGAGCAGGTGGAGCGCCTCGTCGATGCGGGCACGGGAAAGACCGGGGATGTTTCGCTCGGCGAGGAATCGATGGATCGCAGCGCGTTGGAGACGGGTTGGCAGTTCGCGGAGCGTCGGTAGGTGAAGACGGCCCTGGGGATCGAGGAGGCGGAGGGAGTCGAGGGCGGCGGTGGTTTCATGGCGGAGCCCTGCGGCATCGGCGGCGGCGCGAACGAGCGGCGGCACCGGATCGCGCCCGGAGATGTCCGCGAGCAGGGGCAGGACTTCGTTGCGGAGGCGGTTGCGGACGGCGACGGGCATCGCGTTGCTCGCGTCCTCGCGCCAGCGGTGGCCGTTTCCGGTGAGGAAACGGCGCAGGTCGTCCCGGCGGATGCCGAGCAAGGGACGGACGAAGGTGAGGGTTTTGCGGCCGATTCTGATCTCCTGCGTTTCGCTCATCCCGCGCAAGCCGTCGGAGCCGCGAACCAGGTTCCAGAGCACGGTCTCGGCCTGATCGTCCGCGTGATGGGCGAGCAGGACACGAGGGCAGCGGTGCTTGGTGGCGCAGGCGGCGAAAAACCGATGACGAGCCTCGCGGGCGGCGGTTTCCAGCGACAAGCCTTCGGATTTCATGTGTTGGCGAACGTCGTCGCGGCCGGTCTCGCAGCGGTAGCCCAGGCGGGCGGCGAGTTTCCCGACGAAACGCGCGTCCGCCGTGGATGCGGCGCCCCGCAAGCGATGGTCGAGGTGGCAGACAATGAGTTTCCGGAATCCCGCGTCGTGCAAAAGATGGAGCAGTGCGACCGAATCCGCGCCGCCGGAGACGCCAACGAGCCACTTCGCGCGGCGCGGTGCGTCACGAAACCACGGGATGTCCGGTCGGTCGTCCACGGCGGGAGATTGGGTGCGGGCGGAGTCTCCCGCAATCCCGGAACTCCGCGCTTGGCAAGCGCCCGGGGTCGCAACGAGACTCCAGCCATGCAGACCGCAAACTACCTGAAGGAGCTCTTCGATTTGTCCGGGAAAACCGCCGTCGTGATCGGCGGAACCGGCGAACTTTGCGGCACGATGGCTGTGGGCCTCGCCCGCGCGGGTGCCGAAGTGGTGCTCGGCGGACGAATCCCGGAAAAGGCCGAGCGCCGTCTCGACGAAATCGAGTCCCACGGCGGCAAGGGTTACTTTGTCCCGGTGGACGTCACCTCGCGCGACTCGCTGCAGCATCTGCTCGATGAAACCCTCGGCCGCTCGGGCAGGGTCGACATCCTCATCAACGGCGCGGGAACCAACTCGCCCACCCCGTTTCTCGAAATCCCGGAAGACGAATACCAGCGGATCATCGACACCAACCTGTCCGCCGTGTTCCGCGCCTGCCAGGTGTTCGGGAAATACTTCATCGAGGAGGGCCGCGCGGCATCCATCATCAACCTCGGCTCGATCTCGGGCCTCAATCCCCTCTCCCGCGTCTTCACCTACTCCGCCTCGAAGGCCGCGGTCCACAACCTGACCCGCAACCTCGCCCGCGAGTGGGCGGACAAGGACGTCCGGGTGAACACGCTGGTCCCCGGCTTCTTCCCCGCCGAGCAGAACCGCAAGGTGCTCGACGAGTCGCGCGTGCTCGACATCCTGCGCTCCACGCCGGCCTCGCGCTTCGGCAATGCCGAAGAACTGATCGGCGCCACCCTGCTGCTCGCCTCGCCGGTGGCCGGCTCCTTCATCACCGGCATCGAAATGGTCGTCGACGGTGGATTCAACGCGATGAGCATCTGACCCGGACCGGGCGGTTGACTTCGGGCTCCCCGGACGCATCGTTTCTTCCGCGGCCCCGCCCGCGCCCCGCAGATTCCGGCCCCAGTGCTTGCGTCCTTTTGCATCCCGTAGTATTGGCTCCGCCCCGGCGGCGAGTCCGCCCCATCCCCGTTTCTCATGATCAAGTGGATTCTTCAGAAAATCGTCGGCAGCAAGAACCAGCGCGAAGTGCGCCGCATCCGGCCGACGGTCGCCCGCATCAATGAAATCGAGGAGGCGCTGCAGCGGGAGCCCGAGGAGAAACTCCGCGAACTGACTCGCAAGTGGCAGTCCGAGCTGGCCCGCTACCATGCGCTGGATGCCCCGCCGAAGCCGGTCATCGAGCGGATGGCACCGGAAGACCTCGCCAAGGTGGCGGCGGAGATCGAGGCCCGTCTCGCCCCGTTGCGTTCGGATTTCTCCTCGCTGCCGTCGTCCGTCGAGGCCACGGCGGAGTCGATCGAGGCCGCCAAGGCGGCGTTCCACGAGATCGAACCCGAGTTTCCCCGCATCCGCGCGAAGTATTTGGAGAACATCCTCCCCGAGGCCTACGCCGTGGTGAAAAACGGAGCCCGCCGCATGAGCGGGTCCACCATCACCGTCAACGACCATCCGATCCTGTGGGAGATGGTGCACTTCGACGTCCAGCTTGTCGGCGGCGTCGCGTTGCACCGAGGGATGATCGCGGAAATGCAGACCGGTGAGGGCAAGACGCTCACCGCCACGCTGCCTGTCTATCTGAACGCGCTCACCGGCCTCGGCGTGCACATCGTCACGGTGAACGACTACCTCGCCCGCCGCGACTCCGAGTGGATGGGCTCGCTCTACCGCTACCTCGGCCTGAGCGTCGGCTGCATCCAGAACCAGATGCCGCCGTGGGAGCGCCGCGAGCAATACGGCGCGGACATCACCTACGGCACGAACTCCGAGTTCGGCTTCGACTACCTGCGCGACAACGGCATGGCCTCGACCCGCGAGGAACAAGTCCAGCGCGGGCACTATTTCGCCATCATCGACGAGGTCGACTCCATCCTCATCGATGAAGCGCGCACGCCGCTCATCATTTCCGGTCCGTCCGCCCACTCGACCCACCAGTATGACAAATACAAGCCGCTGGTGGAGCAGCTCGTGAAACGCCAGACCGCGCTCTGCAGCGAGATCGCCGGCGAGGCGAAGCAATTGCTCGACGCGGGCGACAAGGACGCCGCCGGCCGCTGCCTCTTCAAGCTCAAGCTCGGCCAGCCGCGCAACCGCCAGTTGATGCGCTTCATGGAGGAGCCGGAAATGCGCCGCCTTTTGGAGAAAGCCGAGCTTTCCTTCCACCAGGACGCGCAGAAAAAGGAACTCTTCGATCTGAAAGAAGAACTGTTCTTCGTCATCGACGAAAAGGGCCACGATGCGGACCTGATGGAAATGGGCCGCGAATATCTCTCGCCCGGCGATCCCGAGTCCTTCACCCTGCCGGATCTCGGCACGCTTTTCGCCGACATCGAGAACGATCCCTCGCTCAACGACGAACAGAAGATCGAGGCCAAGGACGAGTGCCAGCGCCGCATGGATTCGCAGGCCGAGAAGATCCACAACATCTCGCAGCTGCTCAAAGCCTACTGCGTGTTCGAAAAGGACGTCCAATACGTCGTCAAGGAGGGCAAGGTCTGCATCGTCGATGAAAACACCGGCCGTGAGATGCCCGGACGCCGCTGGTCCGACGGCCTGCACCAGGCGGTCGAGGCCAAGGAAGGCGTCGCCATCGAACAGGAGACGCAGACCTTCGCCACCATCACCATCCAGAACTACTTCCGCCTCTATCAGAAACTCGCGGGCATGACCGGCACCGCGGAAACCGAGGCGGCCGAGTTCCACGACATCTACAAACTCGACGTCCTGCCGATCCCGACGAACGCGCCGAACGTCCGCGTGGATGAGAACGACCAGGTGTTCAAGACCCGCCGCGAGAAGTTCAACGCGGTCATTTCCACCATCGAGGCCGCCCATGGCAAAGGCCAGCCCTGCCTCGTCGGCACGGCATCGGTCGAGGCGTCCGAGACGCTCGCGCGGATGCTCAAGCGGGCGAAAATCCCGCACGCGGTGCTCAACGCCAAGTTCCACGAACAGGAGGCGGAGATCGTCTCCCGCGCCGGTCAACGCGGCGCCGTCACCGTTTCCACCAACATGGCGGGCCGCGGCACCGACATCAAACTCGGCGAGGGCGTGCCCGAACTCGGCGGACTCTTCGTCATCGGCACCGAGCGCCACGAATCCCGCCGCATCGACCGCCAGCTCCGCGGCCGCTGCGCGCGCCAGGGCGACCCCGGCCGCTCGCAGTTCTTCATCTCGTTCGAGGACGACCTGATGCGCAACTTCGCCGCCGCCGACCGCATGACGGCGATGATGGAACGCTTCGGCATGCAGGAAGGCGAGGCGCTCGAACACTCGTGGCTCAACAAGTCCGTCGAGACCGCGCAGAAGCGCGTCGAGCAGCGCAACTACACCTGGCGGAAACGCGTCCTCGATTTCGACGACGTGATGAACATGCAGCGCGAGGTCGTTTACGGCTACCGCAACGAAGTGCTCACCACCGAGGTCCCGCGCGACCTCGTCGATGAGATCATCGACGAAGCCATCGGCGAGAAGGTGAAGGAATATCTCAACGAGCGCGACAACGAGGTCCCCGATTACAAGGAGCTCATCAACTGGGCGAACTCGACCCTGCCGATCCGCATCAGCGAATCCGAAGTGCTCGAAGCCAGCGACGAGGAAGCCATCGTCAACGCGCTCGTCGGCCGCGTGAAGGAAGCCTACGAAGTCCGCACCGCCAAACTGCCGATGGAGGTCCTTGATCAGGAGGAGCGCCGCATGATGCTCGTCGCCATCGACAAGCAGTGGCAGGAGCACCTCTACAACATGGATGCCCTGCGCGAAGGCGTGAGCCTCCGCGCCCAAGGCCAGAAGGATCCGCTCATCGAATACAAGAACGAGGCCTACAACCTGTTCGTGAACCTGATGTCCTCCATCAAACAGGAGGCTCTCTCGAACTTGTTCCGCTCCGCAGCGAACCTCGAAGCCTTCCTCAAGCAGCTTCACAGCGCGCCCCAGCAGCTCCACGGCGGCGAGGAGGCCTTGACCAACGACAACGTCGCCATCTCCGGCAGCTCCGGCCACATCGACCCCTCGCTCGCCCCCTCTCCCGAGGGCACCAAGCTCCAGCTCAACCTGCCGAAACGCAAACCGAGTTTCTCGATCGAGACCACCGGCCGCAACGCCACCTGCCCCTGCGGGTCCGGGAAAAAATACAAAAACTGCTGCGGCCGGGAGGCTTGATGCACCGGCGGCGGGAGACGCCGCTTGACTTGCGGGGGCCATGACGGGAAAAGCCCGTCATGAAAACCTTGCTCGCCTTGTGCGTCCTGCTCGCCGTTTCCCCGCACGGCGGCGCGCAATCGATCATCCGGATGGTCGGGACGCCTTCATGGAAAATCACGCCGCCGGTTTGCCGATTCAAGGTGGACGGCCCGATCCAGAACCTCAGCCCCGCCGGCACCGTTTCGGGCACCCTGAAACTCTCGCTCTTCATGTCCGAGCGCGAGTATCCCGCTCCGGGCACCGTCGTTTCGGAGCACACGCTCGGCCAGTTGGGCGGGCAGTTCCAAATCGACCGCGTGAAGGCGAAGGAACCGGCTTCGATTCCGAACCTCACGGGCACCTTCCACTTCACGGTGGTGGTTTCCGAATACACGACAGCCGGCTGGCGCGCCCGCGCCTTTTCCGACACCGGCACCCGCAAGGTGAAGAACGGCGTGTTCGTGACCGGCACGAAATGGCGGATCCCGAAAGACCCCGTGCTGCCTCCTCCGACGAAGCTTCCGAACGGCACGTTCTTCAAATTCAAGCTCACCGCCACCGAGCAACTCGACAAGATCGCCGGCTCCTCCCAGACCCGGACCCGGGTCATCATCCGCAAAGGAAAAAACGCCCGCTATCAAGGCCCGGCCACCAAGACCAAGGCGGAATACTCCTACAAAACCGGTCGCAAGCGGGTGAACGGCAAACGCGCCGACATCGGCAAGCTCGTCATCGACTTCCGCAAGGCCGCCGGCACCGAATCGCAGACGGAATCGCAGTTCGAACTGTATTTCACCAGCGGCGCCACCGGCTACTACAAGCGCACCGATCTCGCCGGCACCGGCCGCCGCGTGACATGGGGCAAGTTCCAGATGAATGGCGGTGTCGACACCGGCATCTTGCGCATCGGCGTTTTGAAAGCAGGAAAGCCGAAGATCACATTCCCCGCAGCCCCCGCCGTTTCGTACGAAATCATTCCACTCGACACCTCCAGCCTCATTTACGACCCGGAAACAATGATGGAAATTGCCGAACCGGATTCGGAAATCCGGGAGTCCACCGGCTCACTTACGACGACGGGAAGTCTTGGCGGGACAGTCTCGATCACGGGAGCGTGGGATATCGTCGTATTCCCGCTCGCTCCCGGCAGCGGCACGAACCAACTCGTTTCCCTCGACCCCGAACTCTCGGTGGAATGGCTCGATTCATTGAACCTCGGGTTGACCGATCCGCAGGAACGCCTCGATTGGGAACTCTGGAACGAGTCCTTCCCAACCTTCTCGGAACCCAACATCTTCGAAATCACCCCGAGCGAATCCGAAGCGACCGAGTGAGATTCACCCGTCCGCCAGGCCGCGGGCCCATGCCCCGCCATCCTCGAAGACGATGAGCATCGGCCGGCAGCAGACCTCACAGTCGTAGTCCACCTCGGCCGGAGTTTCCTCCGGCGGCGGGAGGGCGACTTCAAACGACTCGAAACACGTCGGACAGGTGACGCTGGCGGTTTCCATGCGGAAGTCTCGCATGGTGCGAGCCCCACGTCATCACCGGATGCGGCCTCAGATGCCGTATTCGTCGCCGATGCCGTGGTGCTCGATCATGTAGTCCATGTCCTTGTCGCCGCGGCCGCTGAGGTTGACGAGGACGGTGCGCGGGACATCAGGCGTCTCGCGGGCGAGGCGCATGGCGTGGGCGACGGCGTGGGAGCTTTCGAGCGCGGGGATGATGCCTTCGTTGCGGCTCAGCGTGTAGAACGCCTCGACGGCATCGGCGTCGGTGGCGGTGACATATTTCACCCGCCCGCTGTCCTTGAGATGGCAGTGCTCGGGGCCGACGCCCGGGTAGTCGAGACCGCTGGCGATGGAATGGACGGGCGCGGGTTCGCCGGCCTCGTCCTGAAGCAGATAACAACGGAACCCGTGGATCACCCCTTCCCGGCCGTAGGTCATGGTGGCGGAGTGCTCGCCGAGGATGGTTCCCTTGCCAAGAGGTTCGACACCGTGGATTTCAACCGGATCGTCGATGAAGCCGGAGAAGATGCCCATGGCGTTGCTGCCGCCGCCGACGCAGGCGGTGACGATGTCCGGAAGGTTGCCGGTCATTTCGAGAATCTGCTCGCGCGCCTCGTGGCCGACGACCTGCTGGAAGTCGCGCACCATCATCGGGAACGGATGCGGACCGACGACCGATCCGATGCAATAGATCTGGTCCACCGGATCCTCGACATAGGCGACGAGCGCCGCATCGACGGCTTCCTTGAGGGTTTTCAACCCATGCGTCGCCGGGATCACGCGGGCGCCGAGGATTTTCATGCGGGCGACGTTGGGCGCCTGTTTGGCGATGTCCACCTCGCCCATGTAGATGTCGCACTCGAGGCCGAAGTAGGCGGCCGCGGTGGCGAGCGCCACACCGTGCTGGCCGGCGCCGGTCTCGGCGATGAGTTTCTTCTTGCCCATGTATCGCGCGAGCAGGCCCTCGCCCATGCAGTGGTTGAGCTTGTGCGCGCCGGTGTGGTTGAGGTCCTCGCGTTTCAGATAGATCTGCGTCTTGCCGAGCTTCCTCGACAGGCGGGCGGCGTGATAGACCGGCGTCGGCCTTCCTTGGAAATGTTTGCGGATGCGCCGGAGTTCTTCGATGAACTCATGCGTGCGGCTCAGCGTCTCGTAGGCGGAGCGCACCTCGGCGATGGCCGTCTCAAGCTGGGGCGGAACGAAAACGCCGCCGTAGCTGCCGAAGAATCCGGCGCTGTCGGGGCTGTGGCGGAGGGTTTCGGAACGTTGGTTTGCGATCATGAATGCGGTGCGATGGGTTTCCCATTTCGTGCCGCCCGCAGGATTCATTCACAAGCTCCGGAACACCGGATGACAATCAATGCGCACGGATTGCAAGCCGGCGCGGGGGCTGCGTGCGAAATCCGCGCTTGCACGGGGTCACGCCCCCCGGAACGCTCGCCTCGTGATTTCTCCCGGCCATGTGGTGACCTCGGTGCTGCCGGTGTACCTGCTCATCGCCGCCGGAGCCCTGGCACGGCGCTTCGGCGTGGTGCGCAAGGAACACGAGGACGGCATCATGCGTGTCGTGTACACGGTGATGCTGCCGGCGTTCATCCTCGACAAGATCCTCGGCAGCGAGGTGCTGCGGAACGGCTCGGCGGTCCTCAGCGCCTTCGGGCTCGGATTTTTTCTCATCCTCACCTGCACGGCGATCGGTGCGCTGGTGGGCCGCCTGATCGGTCTCGAACGCGGCACCGGCATGCGCACCTTCGCGCTCAGCGCGGGCGCGCAGAATTTCGGGTTCACCGCGGCGCCGGTGGTCGAAATCCTGTGGACGCAAGGTGCTCTGGCGATGCTCTTCATCCACAACATCGGAGTCGAACTCGCGATGTGGTCGGCCGGCGTGATGATCATGAGCGGCGAACGCGGGCTGCATTGGCGCAAGATGCTCACCGGCCCGGTGGTCGCCGTGCTCTTCGGATTGGTGCTGGTGGCTCTCGGCCTGGACGACAAGATCGAAGGACCGGCACGGCGGGCGCTCTCGATGATCGGCATCGGCGGGTTTCCACTAGGGGTGTTCATCACCGGGTGTTTGATCATGGACCTGATCGCCGCGGAGAAACCGTCGTGGCGGATCGGCATTGGCGCGACGCTTGTGCGGATGCTGCTGGCCCCGGCCGTGTTCTTGTGCGCGGCGAAGTTCCTGCCGATCGCGACGGAGCTGCGGCAGGTGCTCATCGTCCAGGCGGCGATGCCGGCAGGGATGACGCCGATCATCCTCGCGCGACTGTATGGCGGCCGGCCGGCGGTGGCGGTGCAGATCGTGGTCCTCACGACCGCGTTGAGCCTGGTGACGCTGCCTTGGATCATCTCGATCGGCTGCCAATGGACCGGCATGAAACCCTTGTTGCCTTGAGCGCTTCGTTTCCGTTCACTTCGTGTCGTGAAAGCCATTGGTGCCGCCCGATTCCTTCCCGTCGAAGACCCATCGTTTCTCGTCGAATTCGACGCACCGATGCCGGAGCCGGGACCGCTTGACCTGCTGGTGGAACTGCGCGCCGTGGCGGTGAACCCGGTGGACACCAAGGTCCGCGCCATGCTCGGCGAGGGCCCTCACGATCCACCGCGCATCCTCGGTTGGGACGCCGCCGGCGTGGTGGTGGCTGCGGGAAAGGACGTCCGGGATTTCAAGAAAGGTGATGAGGTCTGGTATGCCGGAGACCTCACGCGCGCCGGGTGCAACGCGGAATACCAGTGCGTCGACTCGCGCCTTGTTTCGCGCAAACCCACGGGCTGGTCGTTTGAAGATGCGGCGGCGGTCCCGCTGGTGGCGTTGACGGCATGGGAGCTGATGTTCGAGCGGATGGGAATCGATCCTGGTGGTGCGAACTCCGGCGACGCGCTGCTGGTGATCAATGGCGCCGGCGGAGTCGGCTCGGCCCTGATCCCACTGGCGAAATCCGCGGGACTGCGGGTGGTGGCGACGGCATCCCGCCCGGAAACCATCGACTGGTGCCGCTCGCTCGGTGCGGACGAGGTGATCAACCATCGCGAATTGCTGCGCCCGCAGGCAGAAGCTCTCGGAATCTCGGTGTTTCCGTGGATCGCGAATCTCTACAGCACCGACCAATACTGGGAGCAAACCGGCGACCTGCTGGCGCCACTCGGTGCCCTCGGTCTGATCGTGGAACCCCGCGAGAAGCTGCACGCGGGCGATCCGCTGAAGATGAAATGCGCGCGGATCGCATGGGAATTCATGGCGGCGAAGGCGAAGTTCCAAACCGCGGACATGGCATCACAGGGCGCGATTCTTGCGGAGATCGCCGGGCGTTGTGAAGACGGCCGGTTCCCGCGTCTCGCAACCCGCATGTTCGACGGCCTCACGGTCGAGAATCTCCGCCAGTGCCATCGTGCGATGGAACATGGCGAAGCCCGCGGCAAGTGGGTGCTGACCGTTTCCCCCTGAACCAACGAACCTGCGTTTTCCATGGCCGCCCATTGCGAATCCTTCTCCGTCCGAACCCACGGCAAAGGGACCATCGAAATCACCCGTGATGTCGCGGAGATCGTGCGTCAATCCGGCATCCGCTGCGGTCAGGTCACCGTTTTCGTCCGCCATACCAGCGCCAGCCTGGTGATCATGGAAAACGCAGATCCGAGCGCGCGCCGGGACCTCGAACGCTTCTTCGAGCAACTCGTTCCGGAGGACACGCCGTGGTTCATCCACACCTCCGAAGGCCCCGACGACATGCCGAGCCACATCCGCATGGCGCTCACCCGCACCAGCGAGGTGATCCCGGTGCTGGACGGACGGATGACGCTCGGCACCTGGCAGGGAATCTTTCTTTTCGAACACCGCCGCGCTCCCCACCACCGCGAGATCGTCGTGAGCGTGGTGGGAGGTTGAACCGCGACCCATCCCATGAACGACCACACGGAACTCCTGATCAACGCCGCCCTGAACGAGGACATCGGTCCTGGCGATGTCACGTCGCAGTATTTCATCCCGGACGACCGGACCGCCCGCGCCTTCATCGCCGCGCGGCAGGACGGCGTGATCTCCGGAGTCACGCTCGCGGCGCGGGTGTTTCAGACGGTCGATCCCTCGCTCGATGTTGAAGTGCTGATCCATGACGGCAGCCACGTCGGACGTGGCGCGCTGTTGATCCGCGTCGAAGGCAAGGCCCGGTCGATCCTCACCGCCGAGCGGACGGCACTCAATTTCGCCCAGCGTCTCAGCGGCGTGGCCACACTGACGGCCCGCTATGTCGATGCGGTGAAGGGCACCGGCGCGCGCATCCTCGACACACGCAAGACCACACCCGGATACCGGCTGTTGGAAAAACAGGCCGTCGTCCACGGCGGCGGGGTCAACCATCGCATCGGCCTCTACGATCGTGCGATGGTGAAGGACAACCACCTCGTTTCCGAGGGAGGGATCGCCGAATTGAAACGTGCGATCCATCGCCTCGCCGATCAACATCCCGAGGTCGAGGTGGAGCTTGAGGCCGACAACCTCCGGCAAGTGGAGACTTTCCTCGGAATCGATGGCGTCGATCACATCCTGCTCGATAACATGAACCTCGGCGAACTGCGCTCTGCGGTGGAGCTCCGGGGCAATTCGACCCGACCGATCCTTGAGGCGAGTGGCGGAGTGACCCTCGAAACCGTCCGCGGCATCGCGGAGACCGGCGTCGATTTCATCTCCGTGGGCGCGCTCACGCACTCGGCCCCGGCGCTCGACCTCGGCATGGACTTCTCTCCTCTCGACGGGGAATGAACACCGGGTTGGAAAGCATTGGCGAGCGCCTCCCGGACCCATTCCGGCTGCTTGTCCGCGAATCATCCGGATCCACCAACGACGACCTCCGCGAGCTCGCCACGGCGGGCGCGCCGGATGGACAGATCCTGCTGGCCCACCGCCAGACCGCCGGCCGCGGCCGGCGCGGAGCCGCATGGCACGTGCGCCCCGGGGAATCCCTCGCTTTCTCGATCCTTGTCCGCCCCCCTGAGCCTCCGGCACTGTGGCCCCGCCTCGCGCTGGCCGCCGGCCTCGCCGTCGCCGAGGCGATCGGTTCCTTCGGCATCCAGGCCGGCATCAAATGGCCGAATGACATATGGATCGCCGGTCTCAAGGTGGCGGGCATCCTCGTCGAAGGCGGCCCGGGCTTCGCCATCATCGGCATCGGCATCAACGTCAACACCACCACATTTCCCGAAGAAATCGCGAGCATCGCCACTTCGCTCCGCATTCAAGGCGGCAGGGAGTTCCCTCCGGATGACGTTCTCGCCGCGGTCATCGGCCGCTTCGCCCGCCGACGCCTCCAAATCGACGCCGAATTTCCCGAACTCGTCTCGCAGATCCAAAGCCGCTGCGTTCTGACAGGGGAAACCGTGACGCTCCAGACCAGTTCGGGCACGAAACGAGGGGAAGTCGAAGGCATCGGCGGCGGGGGGGAGCTGCTGCTCCGGACCGGATCGGACCTCGAACGCATCATCCAGGCCGACGAGGTGCGCATCCAGCACTCCGCCTAACACAAATGGACGCGTCTTTCACCGGCGCTAGGATTCCAACTCCAACCGCCCCTCCCGATGCCATGCCTTCCGCATCCACCGTCTTCCGCTCGATCTGCTTCATCCCATGCCTCGCCCTCCTGTCCTGCGCGATGGATCCAAACGAAAAAGAAGCAACCGACGAGTCCGCAACGACCGCCCCGCAGCTCATCGGACGGGTCGCATCCGTGCCCTCGGAGGGCGGATTCGTGCTGATTCAAAAATTCGGCGCCACCAAACTCCCGAGCGGCACGGTTCTCACCTCCCGAGGCGAGGAGGATCGCAACGCCAACCTGCTCGTGACCGGCGAATCCCTCGGTCAATTCACCGCTGCTGATATTCGATCCGGTCAAGTTCGAACGGGAGATGGCGTATATTCGCATCATATCCCCAATCCCGAAACCGCCACCAGTTCCGCCGATTTGGCGTCAGAAAGCACTGACAGTGAATTGAATACAAAAACTGGAAACGTTCAAAAAAATAATTAACTTTTCACGAATTCTTTTCTTCCAAAATGTCTTCTAATCGCTTACTTTCAAACCGTCCCAACCAGCACGGCCAACGTCCATAAAATTCTTCAATTTTAGGGTTGATAACTATCCGGTGTTCCGGGTAACTTCTCTTCCGCAATGGCTGTGCCCCCTTACATGTCCCGAAACATGAACACTACAACCAGCCATAATGAAAACCATGAACGCCTCGGGCGCTTCGGTGAAGGCCGATGCGGACCGTCTTGCTGACTTCGTCCTGTTTACCCAGCGAAGCTGCATCCTCAACCTGTCCACGGAGCTCAACAAAGGAAACATCTCCTTCCCCCAGTTCTTCCTGCTGACCTACCTTTCGAGCGAGGAGTATCTGACGATGTCGGATATCGCGAAAAAGATGGGGCACTCGACTGCTGCGGCCACCGGTCTCGTCGACCGATTGGAGAAGTTGTCCTACGTCGAGCGCGTGCATGCGGCTGAAGATCGTCGGAAGATCATGGTGCGCATCACCGCCAAAGGCACCGAGCTTGTCTCGAAGATGCGCGCCGAGATCGCGACCGACCTGGCCGGCATCCTTGCCAGCTTGGACGAGGATCAGGCCGAAGCGGTTGAGCACACGAAGCGCGCCATCGGCGGCCGAGCGCTCTCCTGACACCTTTCGCTGCCGGAGGCCCTAACCGCCCCCCCGTCCGGCGAATCCTCACCGCCCCCGTCACCACCCTTGGTGACGGGGGCGTCCCCTGTACGGGCTGGGCGGTTTGCTGCTTGGCGGGAACCGAGCGGGTTTCCTAGCGTTCCGGGGTCATGGACAACCACACGTTTCTCGACCCGCTCCGGAATCTGCCCGGGATTCGTGCCGCGTGGGTGGAGCGGATCGGCGGACTGCCGATCGAGGGCGGAAGGGACGAGGCGATGTGCCTCCTGCGACCACATCACGAACGGGCGGTGGCGACATTCGCTGACGGCGCGGCGTGGTGGCGGGCGGAACAGGTGCACGGAAACTCCGTGGCCGTGGTGCCGGGCGCGCCAACCCACGACGCGGCCGATGGACTGCCGGTGGTTCCGGGTGTGGACGGACTGGTGACGGCCACCCCCGGCGTGGTGCTATCCATCTACGTTGCGGATTGCGGGCCAATCTGGCTGGCGGATCCACGTCGCCGTGCGATCGGCTTGTTGCACTCGGGAAAAAAGGGAACCGAAACGAACATTCTTGGCGAAGGACTGCGGGTGATGGCCGAGCGGTTCGGATCGCTGCCCGGGGATGTGGTCGCCGTGCTCGGCCCGTGCATCCGCCCACCGGACTATGAAGTGGATTTCGCCAAGACGATCGCGGAACAAGCGAAGGCGGCGGGCGTCGGGAGTTTTTCCGATTGCGGATGCAACACCGCCTCGGATCTGGAACGCTTCTATAGTTACCGCAAGGAACACGGGACCACCGGCCGGATGATGGCCCTGCTCACCCTCGACACCCCGCCATGAGCCGCCTCGAAACCAGCGCGCCCGCCAAGATCAACCTGTCGCTCCGCGTCCTCGGAAAACGGGACGACGGGTTTCACGAACTCGACACCTGGATGGTCACCCTGCCCGGCCTGGCGGATCGACTGACCTTGGAAGATGCGGATTGTTTCTCGTTCACCTGCGATGACCCGGCGCTGCCGACCGGTGAGGGAAACCTCGTCGTGAAGGCGCTGCGTGCTTTCGAGTCGGCGGCCGGGATTTCATGGAACGGCCGGATCCATCTGGAAAAGCGGATTCCGCACGGAGCCGGCCTCGGTGGCGGCAGCAGCGATGCGGCTGCGTTGCTCATGGCCCTCAACGATTTGGCGGAATCCCCCCTGCCCCACGACCGGTTGGTGGAAACCGCGGCGTCGATCGGGTCGGACATTCCGTTTTTCCTCGGCGGAGGTTCCACCCGCTGCCGCGGACGCGGCGAGGTTCTCGAAGACGCTCCGGCGGCTCCCGGGTGGCGGCTCCTCCTGCTCAAGCCCTCCTTTGCGGTCGCGACCCCGGATGCCTACGGGCGCTGGGCATCGGCCTCGCCGTTGCCCGGGATTTCACATGGGCCGCAAACGCACGACGGAGTGGAGCTGGTCAACGACCTCGAAGTCCCCGTGTTCGGAAAACATCGTTTCCTTGCGGAGTTGAAACAGTGGCTTCTCGACCGATCGGAGGTTTCCGCCGCTTTGATGTGCGGATCCGGATCCACGGTCTTCGCAGTGCTTCGAGATGGCACGGACGGCGAACATCTCGCACGCTGCGCGCGGCAGGAGCTCGATCCGGGACTTTGGCACTGGTGCGGAGCGATCCGCCCGTGAGCGTGGCTCCGCATCCACCGATGCCTTGGTTTCCCGGGCAGGGGAAACTTGCCGGAAACACCGCGGCATGTTGCGATGGGCGCATGGTTTCCAAGATCCATCTTCTCGCGGCTGCGACGCTCCTTCTCTGCCATTGTTCGGGCGGCTACGGCAGCATGCCCCTCCACAAGGCGCCCAAGATCGTGAACGTTTCGAGCTGGGATCCGAAGGAACGGCAACGGAGCGGAAGCGGATTTTCCGAGAACGACGTATCGTCACTCGCCGCCAACGGTGCCAGCGGACTGATCGCCCGCGCCGGCAAGGGTGGCGCCGCGGACTCGAAATGCGGGGCATTCCTGAGCGCCGCGAAGCGATCGGGCCTGCGGCTCGGCACCTACTATTTCGTCACCAAAGGCGGTAACCCGGAGCGGCAGGCGGACCAGTATGTCTCACTGGTGCGCACGCACGCCGGCCAACGCGGCTTGAGCGGAGAACCCATCCTGTTGGTCGGCGACTTTGACACCCGTGCGAAAGCGGCAGACATGCTGCGTTTCCTCGATCGCGTCGAGCATCTCACTGGTGTGAAACCCGTGATTTACCTGGAGAACAGCTCGCAGATGCGCACGACGATGATGTCTGCCTCCGCCGGTGAGAAGCAGCGGCTGAAACGCCATCCGTATTGGATCGCACTCTATTCTCCCGACAACGGGTTCCAAACTCCCAAGGACCTGATGAAAGCGCACGGCGTGTGGAGCAAGTGGGCGATATGGCAATATGGAGGCGTCGAGTGGCGCCGCGGCCGTTCGCAACCGCTCGTCTACCACCACGGCGGCTGGCGGGCGCCCCGTTATTTCGGGACGATGGACCGGCCGCTCGAACACAACGCGTTCAACGGCAGCGAGAACGAGCTCGCGGATTTCTGGGCCAGGCATTCGTGGATCGTGCCCTGAAACCGCCGCCCCTGAAGGCCCGGGAGTTTCCACAGACCTCGTTTGACAAGCGCCGGAGGAATCCCCTAGCTTCCCGCCCCCGACCGGGAAGTCGGACCCACCGAACATGAACATTGTCGTCGAGAAGCAGCCGAAGTGCGTCGCCACCTTGAGTGTCGAAATCCCCGCGGAGACCGTGCGCGGCGAGCGCGAAACCATCGTCAGCGAATACGCCCGCAAGGCGCGCGTCCCCGGATTCCGCCCGGGCAAGGCCCCCCGCACGGTGGTCGAGAAGCGCTTCAGCAAGCAGATCTCCGAAGAGCTCAATGAGAAACTCATCAACGAGGCGTTCGACGAGGCACTTCGCAAGGAGGAGCTGCGGGTGCTCGACTTCGGCGCGCCACGGGATGTCACGGAACTGCCGGACGGCGGCATGCGTTTCATCTCCACCCTGATGCTGGCACCTGATTTCCAGCTTCCCGAGTACAAAGGCATCGCGGTCACCGTCCCGCCGCTGGAGGTTCCCGAAGAGGATCTGCAGTCGCAGTTGGAAAACCTCCGCGAACGCTTCGCCGATTTCAATGACATCGAAGACCGGGCCTCTGAAATGGGGGACTTCGCGGTCATCGACTATCACGGAACCGTGGACGGCAAGCCGGTCGAGGAATTCCTCGGCAAGCCCGCCGGATACCTCGCCGGCCGCGAAGGATTCTGGGTGAAGCTTTCCGATGAGGCGTTTCTTCCCGGATTCGCAAGCCAGGCGGTGGGCATGAAACCCGGTGACTCGAAGGACATCACCGTGACGATTCCGGACGATTTCCCGGTCGAGGACCTGCGCGGCAAGGACATGACTTTCGCGACCACCGTGAAAGAGCTGAAACAATCGGTTCTGCCGGACCTCAACGACGAGTTCGCCGCCCGCCTCGCTCCCGGCAAGAGCATGGAGGAAATCACCAGCATCATCCGCGAGAACCTCGCCGGCGAGCGCAAGCGCAAGATCGACGACCTCAAGCTCAACCAGATCCTCAGCCACCTCAACGACCAGACCGACTTCGAACTCCCCGAGGAGCTCGTCACCTACGAAACCCAGAGCCAGGCCGACGCCCTCGTCCGCCGCGGCGTGGAAGCGGGCATGAGCGAGCAGGAAATCGAGTCGCAGCAGGACGAGATCTTCGCCAGCGCAGGCCAGCAGGCCGTCGGCAACCTGCGGACCAATTTCATCCTTCAGGAGATCGCCCGCAACGAGGGCCTCAAGGTCAGCGACGGTGAACTCGTGAACCACCTCGCGGCGGTCGCCCAGTCGCGGAAACAGGCGCCCAAGAAGTTCATCAAGGAGATGTCCCGTGCCGGCCGCCTGCCCTCCGTGCGCAACTCCATCGCCATCGGCAAAGCCATTGACTTCCTGGTGGAGAACGCGATGGTTACCGAGTCCGCCGAGGCCAAGCTCGACGACTGATTTCAACGCCATGATTCACCCGACCCAGATCGCCCCGTCAACGCCGCGGAACAACTACTACGTTCCTGTCGTCATCGAGCAGGACGCCCGCGGCGAGCGTTCGTTCGACATCTACTCCCGTCTGCTCAAGGACCGGATCATTTTCATCGGCACGCCCATCGATGATTTCGTGGCGAACTCGGTGATCGCCCAGCTTCTGTTCCTGCAGATGCAGGACCCCAAGAAGGACATCCACATCTACATCAATTCGCCCGGCGGTTCCGTCACGGCGGGCCTCGCGATGTATGACACGATGCAGTTCGTCACGTGCGACGTGAACACCTACTGCATCGGCATCGCCGCCTCGATGGGCTCGGTGCTGCTGACCGCCGGCACCAAGGGCAAGCGATTCTGCCTGCCGAACTCGCACGTGATGATCCACCAGGTATCCGGCGGCGCCCAGGGCACCGCGGCGGATGTCGAACGGACCATCGGCTTCATGTTCAACCTGAAGAAACGCCTCAACGGCATCCTCGCCAAGCACAGCGGCAAGGACGTCGAGCAGGTGGAGAAGGATTCCGACCGCGACTACTACATGTCCGGAGAAGAGGCCGTCGCCTACGGGCTCGTCGACAAGGTTTTGGAAAACCGGAAGGAACTTCCCGACGCCGTCGCCGAGCAACTCGACAAGAAGAGCGAAAGCTGAACCCGCACCGAGCAACGCAACACACAACGCCATGGCACGCGCTTCCAATCTCACCATGTGCTCCTTCTGCGGAAAGAGCCACTCGGAGGTCAAGAAGCTGATCGCCGGGCCGGGTGTGTACATTTGCAACGAGTGCATCGACGTCTGCTCGAACATCCTTGAGAAGGAACTCGGCGGAGGACATGCGGGGAAAGGCGCCACCGCGGCGGACAAACCGGGTTTCAAAGTCCCCTCGCCCGCGGAGATTCTTGCGAAACTGAACGAGTTCGCGATCGGACAAGAGCACGCGAAAAAGGTGCTTTCGGTGGCGGTGTACAACCACTACCAGCGCCTGCGCCAGGACCACGCCGTGCTCGACGACGAGTTCGAGGGCGTGGAGATCGAAAAATCGAACGTTCTTCTGCTGGGCCCCACCGGTTCCGGCAAGACGCTGCTCGCCCGCACCCTCGCACGGGTGCTCGACGTGCCGTTCTGCATCGTCGATGCCACCACCCTCACCGAGGCCGGTTACGTCGGTGAGGATGTGGAAAACATCATCCTGCGCCTGCTGCAGGCCGCGGATTTCGACGTCACCCGCGCCGAGCGCGGCATCATCTACGTTGACGAGATCGACAAGATCGGCCGCAAGACCGAAAACGTCTCGATCACCCGCGACGTTTCCGGCGAGGGTGTGCAGCAGGCCCTGCTCAAGATTCTCGAAGGCACCATCTGCAACGTCCCGCCGCAGGGCGGACGGAAGCATCCGCAGCAGGAATACATCCAGGTCAACACCGAGAAGATCCTGTTCATCGTGGGTGGAGCTTTCGTCGGACTGGAGGACATCGTCCGCCGCCGGCTCGGCACCCAGACGCTCGGTTTCCACGCTGGTTCGACCGCCTCGGAACTCGACGATCCCACGGTGAACCTTCTCGACAAGGTGCAACCCGAGGATCTCCTCCATTTCGGCCTCATTCCCGAGTTCATCGGCCGCCTGCCCGTGATTTCCGCGCTGCGGAAACTCACCGAGGACGAACTGATCTCGATTCTCACCGAGCCGAAGAACGCGCTGGTCAAACAATACAGCAAGCAGCTCGCGATGAGCGGAGTGAAACTCAAGGTCACCCGCGACGCGCTCCGCGCCCTTGCCGAGCAGGCCGTGCAGCGCGGCACCGGCGCGCGCGCCCTGCGATCGATCTTCGAGAAGATGATGCTCGAGGTGATGTTCGAAGTTCCTTCGCGCGACGACGTCGAGAGCGTCTCGATCAACCGCCTGGTGGTCACCGGAGAGAAACCGCCGACGATCCGCCGCAAGCGCGCGGAAGAGGACGCCGCCTGAGGTCAACCGCTCAAGGAGGCGGCGGCATACCCGGCAATCCCTCGCGGATGCGGGTGGAGAAATCCGGATCTTGATCCGCATCGACGGCCCGCTCGTTGACGTGTGAGAGACGCTTGAGTTCGGCGAAGGGAAGCGAGCGGTCGATCGCGTGGCGCTCGTAAAGCAGCTCGTCCGCGAAACCGTTCACCAGCATCCGCCAGTCCCACGCCGATCGCTCGTTGTTGGCGCGCTGGTGACGGATGGCGGTGGTGCAGTTGTTGGTGATCGCGTTGTACCAGCGGGGGCGTTCGTGGAGTTCGTTGATCGTGCGGATGTATTCGAGGAACCCCTCGCGGACGAAGGGCGCCTTGAGGTGATAGAGATAGACATCCTCTCCCTCGCGATAATTCGAGCGCACACGGATGACATCCCGCTCGGTGGCCGCGATGTAGATGAGTTCGTAGCGGCGATAGAGGCCGCCGAGAGCGGAATATCCCTCGCCCTTCTCCTGCCGGGTCTCGATGCTGAAACAAACGCGGCCGTCCCCGCCGAAATCGAACGAGACGATCGGATGCGCCATGTACGGCGACCCCCAGTAGTTGATGAAGACATCGACTCCGCGGAGTTTCGACAAGCGGACGCGCATCCGTTGGTAGTCGACATCAAAGTCCTCGGTCGTCCGGTAGTCGAAATCGCGCACGTTGTAGATCGTCACCACATCACCATCGATCTCGGCGCGGGGCAGCAGGGCGACCTCCGGTTTCCAATCGCGGAACTGGCGCGGCTGGAGCGTGAGCCACCAGAGGGCGACACAGATCACGCCGAGCGCAATGCCGAGATTCGCCCGCCAGCGGGGCCGGATGAAAACCCACACGGCGACGCACAAGCCAAGGAAGGTCCAGGCCGCGGGCTGGCGGTAGGCCTCGGCGGGAAAGTCGAACCATAGCGCGCCGAACGCCCAAAGCACACCGATGGCGACCAGAAGCCACATCAGGAATCCGACCAGGCCGCGGATCGCCCGGAGGATCCACGGTTTTTTCGGTGTTGGCTCCGGGGCGCCTTCAGCGGATGGCTGCATGGCGGAAATCCTGACGCAGGTTCCGGCGCCGTGGCAAACCCTCAGCGCGACAACACCGGATCGAGCCAGAGCCCCCAATCGTCGCGGATGCCGTCGCCGGCGTCGGACGTTTCGAGGACCAGCTCGTTCACACCGGTTAGATCGACATCGAAGTCCTTGCAGAGTTGGTCCTTCAGCGTGCCCGAGTTCCAAAGTTCCCGTCCGTCACCGAGGATGCGGAATCCGACGGTGCCGGCGTGACCTGAGGCGATTCCGGCCGATCCGCGCAGCCGTTTCCAAGCGCCGCCGAGTTCATACTCGTGACGCGCCGGAGCATGGGCGTAGAGCCCGCCGGCGAAAATCCGGCCGCCCGCGACAAACAAATCGGGCTCGGACGCGAGCAGATCCACCGCGCTGCCGCCCCATCCGGTGCGGGCGGATTTCCACGCAAGGGACGACAAGGGCGCGGTGGCAGGGGCATCGGCGGGCGCCGTGCGGGCGCTTCCAAATCCGGCCAGGCGGCCGACGATCTGTTTGACCATGGCATCTGCCGCGAGGTCGGCGGGCAGTGAATCGAGCGCCGGAAGGGGTTGTTTCATCCTCGCCGCACGGACGAACGGGGCGAGCGCGAGTTTCATCCGCGAGGCACGGAGATCGACCTTGCCACCGGCATCCACCTGATAGGGAAACCTCAGGATCGCCCCGCCGGAGCCGAACGACGACGACGCTCCATTGACATGACTGGCGACCAGATAGAACTCGGAGCGGGCGTTCTTTTTGAGATTCCGGCAGTGCAGTGTGAAGCGCCCGTCCGGGCCGGGCACCGCGCTGCTGGGGACGGCGTTGTAGTCCGAATTCCCCTCGGGGTCCATGTAGCCGGTGACGGCATGCACGGGCGGAGAGCCCACCACCCTGCCGGAAACAGTGAAGCCGTCCTCCGTCGTCTCGACGGCCAGATCGCTCAAGGTCTGGCGTGCCCGTGACGTCATCCCTTTCACCGATCCGCAGAACATGGGATGGGCGGCCAGGCGCAGGCCATGAGGCAGGGTGAGGAAGCTCCCTTTGCCCTCGCCACGCAGATTCTCGCCGTAGGTCCGGTTTCCGGAACCCATCAGCGCGGTGCCGAACAGCTCGCGCTCCGGTGGGGACTCGCAGTTGTGTGGCAGCCCGAGGGCGTGACCCAGCTCATGGGCGATGCCGCCGATGAAGATCGAGTTGTAGCGTCCCACGGAGATATGCCCGTACTGTCCATCGCGGACTTTCGGTTCGTGTTTCGCGAGCAGATCCAGGTCGAGGATCGGAGAATCGACCTGCCAGGCGGTCCCCCGCTGGTGGTCGCCGCCGGCGTAGTAGGGACTGTTCTGGCTGATGGTCTTCTTGTCGGCATCCCAGTTCGACATGTTGCAGAAGATCATGATCGTCTCGCGGTCGATATCGATGCCCGCGTCCTTGAGGACCGGGAGACATTCGTTGCGGATGTCGCCGCCGGACTGGACATGGTAGCGGGCGTAGGGATGGGTGCCCTTCACGAGATGGATGCGGAGCATGCCGTCGTCCATCTCGTCGAGTTGGATCGAGCGCGGGCCGAAGCCCAGACGTTTCATCTCCCCGGCGTAGAACGACCGGATATCCTTCAGGATGGCGGAAAGCCGCTCGCGGTAGCGCGGATTCGGCTCCCGGTCGGCAGGCGTCCAGTAAATGAGGTGCAGGAGTCGCTTCCCGCGGACGGGTGACTCCTGCTGCCAGGGTCCGATGATTTCCATGGCCCGGGGCACTTGACCGGCGATGTCCTCCGCGGGGCCGGCGTGGGACCACGACGAAAGGGACAGACAAACGAGCGAGGAAACGGAAAGCAAACGGACAAACATACGGCCCCAGAACGTCGCCCCCCCGGGGGATCTTGCAAGCCGGAAGCCGGGGAATCCGGACTTGCAACGGGTCGGTCGGCTGATAGTGTCACGGCATCGTCGGACTGTGTTCCGAGGAAAACACGACAACAACCACATCGAAACCAACACCATGAAGACCATCCAACTTGCCATCGCCGCTGCCGCCGTCGCCGCCCTCGCCGCTTCTTGCTGCCCGACCCCGAGCATGCCTGCTCCGGCCCCGGCTCCGATGTCCTCGAAGTAATTGAAGTTTCAGCCCGCCCGGTCCCTCGCCTTGAGGGTCCGGGCGGTTTTCTGTACAGATGGCGGGACCTCAGCGGAGCAAGGCGGCCGCGGTCCAAAGCATCGGCGCCTGGCCGTGGAGATCTCCGGTGGCTCTCGGACGCTCGATGTAGTATTCGACGCTGAATCCCTTGTCGGTCCCGATGCAGACTTCACGGAGGTTTCCGTCCCCATCGAGCATCGAGGTGAGTGCGAGCCATGCTTTTCGCGCGACCGGGCCATAGATCTCGCCATCGAGCCAGCCGTCCTTGACGCCGCTGACCATCGCGAAGGCGAACATGGCGGAGCCGGAGGTTTCGGGCCAGCTTTCCGGCTTGTCGAGGAGCTGCCGCCACAGGCCGTCATCGGTCTGGAGCTCCTTGAGAGTCGCCATCATGCGGCGGGTTCCCTTGAGCACGGCGTCCCGGTCGGGATGGTCGGCGGGCAGATCGCGAAGCACCTCGGCTGCGCCCGCCGCCATCCATCCATTGCCGCGGCCCCAGAAAAACGGCGCGTTCTCGCCGTGGTGAAACAAGCCGTTCTCCTCCTGCAGCCGGTCGAGATAGACACACAGCGCGCGCGCGGCACGGTCGATGTATTTGCGGTCCTTGGTGGCACGGTAGGCTTGGACCTGGACCAGCGGGATCATATACATGTCATCGATCCAGTAGCGCGCCTCGGACGTGATACCCTGCTCGTTGGTCGTCTGCCACTGTGCGTCGGCGAGTTCGAGACCAAGTTCGCGGCAGCGCTTGTCGCCATCGATCCGATCGATCTCGAGCGGCACGGCGCCGAAGACGCGGTAGTCGACATGGGCGCTGCGGTTCACCCGCTTGTTTCCCTCTTCGCCGAGCAAGGGCTCGAACTTTTCGGTCAGGCGGCCAAGCAATTCCTTGTCCTCGGTGAGCGATGCGACATCGAGCGCGCCGTACCAGGTGATGACCTCCGGATAGATCACACCCAGATGCGCCTTCGCGGGGTTGGTTTCGTAGCGGAACTTGCGGGGCAGGAAATTCTCGGCAAGCCGTTTCCCGACAGCCGCGGGGTCGGCGGATTCCGGGAGATCGCGGAACCACGGTCCATCACCCGCGTGAGCGAACGACAGGAGCGAGGCGGTGCAGAGCATGAGGGAGGTGCGGAGTTTCATCAGCGGAATACAGGGAAACGCTTCGGTGCCCATTCGTCCAGATCCCGCTTTGGAGTATGCGGTGGTCGATTCACACGGACTTGTCCCGGCACCGCCAGCATGTCAGAGCAATGGGCATGCGGATTCGATTCCTGATGCGCGGCATGTTGGCCACAGCGATGGCAGGCGCGGCATGTTCGACGTCGACGCCCCCGGTCGCGGAGAACCCCGCCGCGCAACCGGAGAAAGCCATCGTGATGCCACCGCCCGCTCCGCGGATTGGGAAACCGGTATCGGCTCCGTCGTATGCGGCGGTGACCCGTTCGGGCATTCGTTTCAGCGGCGTGGAATTCGACTCACGGAGCCATCGTTTGGTGGTCATCGATCAAGCGGGAGGGCCGGGCACGAAGTATCCCGATGCCGGCGCGGCGGCACGATCCCGGAACGCGCTCGCCGCGGTGAACGCAGGATTTTTCACGCCTGAGGGGGATCCATTGGGATTGGTGGTCGAGGGTGGAGTCGCCGCCGGATCGTGGAACCAAGCTTCGTCGCTCGGCAGCGGGATCTGGTATGAAGACGCCCCCGGCGGCAGCGCGATCGCAAGGCGTGGAGCCATCGGCCGCGAGGGTGCGAAGCGCTGCCGTGAATTGCTCCAAACCGGCCCGCTTCTGGTGGAAAACGGCGCCGCGGTCGGTGGCCTGAGCACGCGGAAGACCTCGGCTCGGACGATCATCGCGTGGGACGGCGGCGATCGCTGGTGGATCGGCCGGACATCGCCGTGCACCCTGCAATCCGCCGCCGCCGCACTGGCATCGGGCGGCCCCTGCCGATGGTCGGTGGCCCACGCGCTGAACCTAGACGGCGGCCGCTCGTCCGAACTCTGGGTTTCCGGCAAAGTGTCCGGCGGACCGGTTTCCGAACGCCCGTTGTGGAACCGTCCGGTGAGAAACTTCCTCGCTCTGGCGCCCCGTTGAACGGGTGACGGTTCCGTTACAAAACCCACCATCGACAGCACCGCGGCACCTGCTAGGTTCAGCGCAAACCCTCCGATTCCGTCATGATCCGTCTTCTTCTGCGTTTCTCCCTGCCCGTCGCTTTGGGCGCGCTGGCATCCTGCGCATCGATCCAAAAAGTCGGCCGGGGCTCGGTGGCGGCGGTGAAATCGACAACCCGGGCGACCGCTTCGGGCATCGGATCGCTGGCCGGAAAGGCGAAGATGCCGGACATCGCCGGTCTGTTGCCGGGACGGAAAGTCGATGTGGTGGAGGTGCGCGAAAAGGATCTGGAAGAAATGCCTCTCGGCCACGAGCGCGCGCTGGCGTTCGACCGCGAGAAGAAGCGTGGATTCTGGGTGTTCGGCGGCCCGGTCGATTTCCACGAACCGGATCTGCCGGAGGCGGGCAGCGAACTCGACGGCAGCCTGCTTCCTCCGCGGCCGAATTGAGCTGGCGATCGATTCGCGACTTGATCGCGGAGCGGCCCTGAGGATCATGCCCCGCATGCCTTCGAACCGCGCCCGTCTCACCGCGCTCCTCTTCACGGCCGCCCTCATTTCCTCATGTGGAGGAAATCCACCACCGCCGTCGGGGCCGACCGCGCGCGTCGCGACATCCGCCTCGCCGGTACGGACGGCGGTGATTCCGCGGACTCCCCCGCCACCGATCGTCGGTGAGAGCGCCATCGTCGTGGACATCGCCAGCGGCCGCGTTCTCTACGCGAAAAACGCGGACCAACCGCGGGCGGTCGCCAGCACCCAGAAAATCATCACCGCGCTCTGCGTGCTCGATGCCGGCAGCATCGACAAGCAGGTCGTCATCCAGCCGACGGACGGCAACTGCGAGCCCACCAAACTGGGACTCAAGACCGGCGACACCTACACCCGACGCGAGCTGCTCAAGGTGCTCATGGTCAAGAGTGCCAACGACGTCGCCCGCACCCTCGCCCGCGACGTCGCAGGCAGCCAGGAAGCCTTTGCGATGCGTATGAACCGCAAGTCCGCCTCGCTCGGCATGCGGAACTCACATTTCCTCAACCCGCACGGACTCACCGAGCCCGGCCAGTATTCCACGGCGAGGGACATGGCGATCGCCGCGCGTGAAGCCTACCGCAGCCCCCTCCTCCGCTCGTATGTCGCGACGCGCTCGTTCACCTTTCGTTTCAACGACGGCCGCACTCGCTACCTTGAGAACACCAACAAGGTTCTCAAGCAGCTCCCTTATTGCAACGGTATGAAAACCGGCACAACCAACGCCTCCGGCCGTTGCCTTGTTTCCACCGGCACCCTCAACGGCCGCGCGGTCATCTGCGTGGTGCTCAAGTCGAACACGCCGAACATCTGGTCGGACTCGTCCAAACTGCTGCGCTGGGCGCTCGAACGCCCCGGCGCGCAATCCTGAGCCCCGGGAAATGCGGGATCCCGCCGACGAACTTCGCGACATCGGAGCGGCGGGCCTGCGGCGCGGCTTGCGGCCGCTCGATTCGCCCGCCGGCCCGCGTGTGATCCGCGACGGCCGCGAGCTGTGGAACTTCGCCTCGAACGACTACCTCGGCCTTGCCACCCATCCGGAGGTCGCCGCCGCGTTCCGCGAGGGGATCGATCGCTACGGCGCGGGAGCCGCCGCATCGCGGCTCGTCTGCGGCAGCCTGCCCCCGCACCATGAGTTGGAGGACGCCATCGCGGCGGCGAAGAAATCCGAAGCCGCGCTGGTGTTCTCGTCCGGGTTCGCCACTTCGCTCGGCATCATCCCCGCTGTGGTCGGCAAGGGCGACCACGTCGTCATCGACAAGCTCGCACACGCCTGTCTTGTCGACGCTTCGCGCTTGTCCGGCGCGACGATCCGGGTGTTTCCCCACAACCGGATGGAAAAACTCGCATCGCTGTTGGAGAGCATCCGTTCGAAAGATTCCTCGGGCCGGATCCTGGTGGTCACCGAGTCGGTCTTCAGCATGGACGGAGACCTCTGCCCGCTGGCGGAAACCGTGGATCTAACCGAACGCCACGGCGCCCTGCTTCTGCTCGACGAGGCGCACGGCTTCGGTGTTCTCGGAGATCGGGGCATGGGCCTCGCGGAGCGAGAGGGCCTTCAGGAACGCATCACGTTCCAAATGGGCACGCTCAGCAAGGCGGCCGGGCTTTCGGGCGGATACGTCGCGGCGTCTCGCGACTGGATCGACCTGCTGGTGAACCGCGCGCGTTCTTTCATCTACTCGACCGCCCCTCCCCCGGCGCTTGCGAACGCGGCGCTCTCTTCCCTCAAGATCATCCGCTCGGAGGAAGGAGCCCGACTGCGGGAGGACATGCGGCGAAACATCGCGCTTCTCGGGGCATCCCCCACTCCGATTCTTCCGCGGGTCGTCGGGTCGAACGAAGACGCTCTCGCGGCCTCATCGGCGCTGGCGGACGCCGGTTTTCTGGTTCCAGCGATCCGTTTCCCGACGGTCCCGCGGGGCACCGCACGGTTGCGGATCAGCGTTTCCGCCGCGCACCCGCCGGACGCGGTGCTCGCTCTCGCGAAGGCCTTGGGCGAATGAGCCCGGAGCGGCAGGACCTTCTGTGCAATTGCTTTGCACAAAAAAGTCACTGGAAATTGTCTGTTCCATTGAGCCTCAGCCGGATTGAATCCCGCAAATCTTACGATTCGGACCCTCGATCCAGATGAAGCCAGACCGCCTCCTCCGCTTTCTGCGCGCCCATTTCCGCGCATGTCTTCTGCCCGCCCTGCTCACCAGTCAAGTCACCGCCCAGACCTTCACATGGGACGGTGGCGGCGGTGACGACCTGTTCGGGACCAACACGAACTGGAGCGGCGACACGAGCCCCTCGACGGGCAGCGGTGTGATCCTCGAGTTCACCGGGTCCACCCGGACCACGCCGGAAAACAACTACTCAACCGGCGACAACTTCGGCGAGTGGCACCTGCTTTCCGGCGCGGGATCGGATTTCACCATCACCGGCAACGGCTTCGGGTTGTATGGAAAGATCGAGAACGACTCCGGCAGCGGATACGACCTCACCATCAACACCGCCGGCATCTACGCCCGGGACGGATCGATCGAGTTCAATCCGGTGGGCGGAGACCTGACGATCGGCGCACTCGTCACACTCGATGACAACGCGGCGCTCAACGTGTACGACGGCGGAAACGGAAACACCCTCACCTTGAACGGGGTACTTTCCGGCGGAAACGGCAGCGGTGGCAATGGTTCGCTCGTATTGAACCAAACTGCCAACGTCATTCTCGCCAACGATAACACCTACGGCGGCACCGTCATCAACAGCGGAACCACCCTGCAGGTCGGCACCGGCGGGACCACCGGCAGCCTCGGCGTCGGAAACACCGCCAACGACGGCAGCCTGATCATCAACCGGTCGAACGCCTACACCTACTCCGGAGTCCTATCCGGATCCGGCACGCTCGCAAAGCTCGGCGCGGGCACACTCACGCTCACCGGTTCCAACACCCACACCGGCAAAACCACCGTCAGCGGAGGAGTCCTCTCGATCGCCTCGGACGCGAATCTCGGCACCGCTCCGGGAAGCGCCACCGCCGACCAACTCACCCTCGACGGCGGCACACTTGTCATCACCGGCGCCACCACCCTGGATGCCAACCGTGGCGTCACCATCGGCAGCTCCGGCGGCACCATCGACACCTCTGCCTTGGGAACCGGCACCGGCTACCAAGTCGTCATCGCAGGCAACCTCTCGGGCAGCAACGGACTCACCGTCAAAGCCCATGGCAACCTCTCCGCCAGCGGAGGAAGCAGCAATTCCTTCCTCCAGTTCGGTGGCGACAACAGCGGGCTCAGCGGTGGCATCGCCATCACCGGCGGGCTGGTCGACGTCCTCACCGACAACGCGTTGGGAGCGAACCAGATCACGCTCACCAACGGTGGCGGAATCGTCAACGCCAACCACGGGACCCGGTCGCTTGCGAATGACATCGTGGTTTCCACCGGTGGTGGCACGCTGCGCAACTGGGGCTCCGCCACCACCAACTATTCCGGCAGCATCAGCGGCTCCAACTTCATCAACCGCACGGACGGCGGCACGATCAACCTGACGGGAGATCTCTCGGGATTCAACGGAGCTTTCAATCACCAGGCCGGAACGACGAAATTCCAGACGGGGGCCAATGCGCTCGACGGCACGCTCACCGTTTCCGCCGGTGAAGTGGCGATCGAAAACTCCGCCACCAACACCTACTCGGCCGTCAACCTCAACGCCGGCACTCTCAGGGTGAAGAGCAACAACAACGCCCTTGGCAGCGCCACGCTCGCTGTCGGCGGCAATGCCATCTTCGCCTCGCAGATCGGATCCAGCGCGCTGACGTTCACCAACGATGCGACCATCGCCGGCACCAGCACGCTCTCGTTCGACCCTGGCTACGCCGCCATCACCTGGAATGGCGACATCACCGGCACCGGAACCAAGGTCCGCACCTCCTCCAGCGGCACCCTCACCCTCGGAGGAACGGTCAACATGGGTTCCACCTCCTCCGGAAACGTAAGCGTGGAGAGCAATGGAACCATGACCCTCGCCTCTGGCGCCGTGGTCACCGCCGGCAGTGTCTTCAACAACAACAACGCAGGAACTCTGAATATCAATGGAGCCACGGTGGACACCGGAACATTGAGTCTCACCAGCAATGGCGGCATCAACTTGAACTCGGGAACGCTGACAGCCGCACAAGTGGCACTGACCAACCAAACCGGCACGTTCAACATCACCGGCGGCACCCTCAACACCCAATATCTCAATATCGGAAACGCCAGCAACAACTCCGGCCGCATCGTGCAAACCGGCGGAACGGTGAATGTGAACGCGGGAGGATCCGGTTTCCGCATCGGCCACTGGAACAACGGTGGCAACGCGGGCAGCGTCTACAATATCTCCGGAGGCCTGCTCGACGCCTCGACGCAGACCATCAACATCGGCTGGGACGGCCAGGGTGACATGGTCGTCGGCGGGGGAGCGGGCACCGCCACAGTCAAAGCCAACAAGATCCAACTCGACGCCAATGGCAACGGCGGAGGCGGCACCGGTGGCAACATGACCCTTACGGTTTCCTCCAACGGGCTTGTGGAGGTCGGCCCGAGTGGCATCGCCTCCGCCTCAACCTCTGATATTGTCATCCTCGATGGAGGCACCCTGAAAGCCATCGCCAACAGCACCTGGTCGTCCTACATGACGGCCAACGCATCCACCAACAGCGTGCTTTCGGCGGACGAAACTTTCACGGCCACCGCATCCGGGGTGATTTCCGGCCCGGGTGCCGTCACAACCGGCGGACTCGGCACCGTGGTCCTATCCGGTGGCAATTCGTTTGCCGGTGGCCTGACCGTCAGCGAGGGCACGCTCGAGGCAAGGAATTCCGCCGCCCTGGGTACGGGCGCCATCGTCAACAACGCCACGCTGTTCCTGAACGCCTCTGGTTCCAGCACTTGGACGCCCGCGATGACCGGATCAGGTGACCTCCGGACAGCCAATGCCGTGACTTTTGGCAGTGGCACCGACATCGATTTGGGAGGACAGGCCTACCGAATTGGAACTGGTTCCGTCACCGTCGAGGCCGGAGCGTCGCTGTCCTTCGGGGGACGCGTCCGCCTTTCGGCTTACAATGGGAGCCAGCGTGCAGCCACCACCATCACCGGTGGATCGCTTACGGTCACGGGTGACGCCACCGACAACCGTGATAGTTGGTTCGATGTCACCCAATCCGGCGGCGTGGTCACCGTCGGCCGCCTGCTTTCCAACCAGACAGAGCCATCGCAGAACGGCGGTGGCACCAGCGGTAACAGCACCTACACCCTCACCGGTGGCGAGTTCATCACGGGCGGGATTTCCGGCGGAACGGGTGCCGCGTGGTCCCGCGGAATCGCGCTCCACCTCGGCGGCGGCACCCTCACCGCGAGCGGCGCGTTCAATATGGCCGCCAACACCGTGAACCTCACCGGCGTGAATGGCGACGTCACCATCAACACCGCCGGCTTCGACATCGGAAGCAACTACGGCTTCAGCGGCAGCGGAGGTTTCGACAAATCCGGCGAAGGCACCCTCACCCTGTCCCAGGCGGGCACCTACTCCGGCGCGACGGTGGTAAGCGGGGGCAGGCTGCTGGTTTCCAGCACACTGCGGAATTCCTCTGAGTTCACCGCGCGGGACGGAGGCGCGCTCGAATTCGGAGCCACCAATATCTTCGTCGGAGGCCATGGCATCGCACTTGCCGATTCGCGGGTGATCACCGCGGACAATGCGACCCTGCTCATGAACGGATCGTTCGATGCACGTTTCGGAAACGTAACACTGATGAACGGAGCGACGTGGACGTCCAACCGCGCCCTGACGGGTTACGATGCCCTCCTCGCCAACACCGACGCGGGCGCCGCAACGGTCACCGTCACCAACACCGGCGGCAACACCAGCGGATCCGTGATGAACGGCAGCGGCGGCATCCACCTACAAGGCGAGCAGGTGTTCCATGTGAACGACGTCACCGGCGACTCGGCCGCCGACCTCTCCGTGAGCATGACCCTTGATGGACCGGGCTCGATCGGCGGGACGGGTGCGCTGCGCAAGACCGGAGCCGGCACCATGGCGATCAGCCAGAGGACCAGCTACACCGGCGGCACCACCGTTGCCGAAGGCGTGCTCGACCTGACCGGCGGTGGCGGCGCGGCCGGCACCATCCGCGGCACGGTGACGGTCGAATCCGGAGCGACCCTGCGCCTGAGTTCCGGCGATGTCACCGGCTATGGAACCGGCTCCGACCGGCTCTCCACCATCGCCATCGATGGCGGAACAATGCACGTCAACACGTCCTCCAACCAGACTCTCGGAAACGCCAGTATCGTGCTCACCGGCGGTTCGATCACCGGCGTGGCGGGAAGCAACCTCGACTTTTTCCAAGGTTCGTCGTCGCTTGGCTCTCTCGCTTCCGCGACCACCTCCACGATCAGCGGCGTCCAACTCTCCATCCGGCAGACCGCCGGTCTGAACATCGACGTCGAAGACGGCGCGGCCGCCACCGACCTGCATATCGACTCGGTCATCGCAACCAAATCCGGAACGGCACCGTTGATCAAATCCGGAGACGGCACCCTCGCGCTCGGGGGAATCAACAGCTACACCGGAGAGACCCAGGTCAACGCGGGAACGCTTCTTGTGAACGGAAGCCACACGGGCTCCGGCACGGTCAGCGTTGCCTCCGGCGCCACCCTCGGCGGCACCGGCTCGCTGGTCGCGGCGGTGAACGTGACGGGTTCGCTTTCGCCGGGCGCGTCGATCGAGAGCCTGTCGATGGGCTCCCTCTCGCTGCTGGATGGCTCGACGCTTGTTTATGAGGCCTCGAACGGAGACTCCAATCTCGGCGACCTGCTCGCCATCGACGGCGACTTCAACCTCACGGGGCTGGTGAACCTCGACCTCAGCGGAGCCGACCTCAGCGACTCGGGCTGGGCGCTCGGATCGAAACTCTCGATCGCCAGCTACACCGGCTCGTGGAACAACGGAACCTTCTCCGGCTTCTCGAACGCCTCAACCCACACGTTCGGGGTCAACGAATGGGAAATCCGCTACGACGACACGAATCCCGGTTCGAATTTCACTGGAGAACAAGCGGGCTCCTACGTGACGCTCACGCTGGTTCCCGAGCCGACGAGCGCGGTGTTCGCTCTCATCAGCATCACCGGACTGCTTCTCCGCCGGCGTCGGTGAGAAACCTCACACCACCGCGGAGGCGAGCGGCGACGGGATCGGGATCACCTGCATGCCGGCACGCTGGGCGGCGAGGATGCCGGCCGGGGCGTCTTCCAGGACCAGACATTTCTCCGGAGCCACTCCGAGCAGACTGGCGGCCTTGAGGAAAACCTCGGGCGAGGGTTTGCCCTCGGAAACATCATCCGCGGTGACCACTTCGTCGAACCAATGCGAGACACCCGCGGCGTGCAGGGTTTTCTCCACCACCATCCGGCTGCCGCCGCTGGCCACCGCGAGCGGCATCTTGCCACGCAGCGACTGGGCGAATTCCGCGACTTCTTCAATCAGCACGATCGAGCCGAGGCGCTTCAGGAACGCCTCGCGCTTCGCGAAGGCGACAGACTCGGGATCGAGGTGCAGATCGTATTCGTCATTCAGCTCGACAACGATGTCGCGCGTCGGGCGTCCGCCCATCGCGAGGAAGACATCCTCTTTGAAGACCCCGCCCGCGCCATGGATGGCAAGGGCGTCGCACCACGCTTCAAAGTGGGCGGGCATCGAGTCCACAAGGGTCCCGTCGCAGTCGAAAATCACGGCCTCGAAGCCGTCCGTCGGAAAGGTGATTGAGCCGATGGTCGCCATGCGGGCGGAGGGCTTAGGGGCTCCTCCGTCGCTTGGCAAGAGCAGCTTAAGAAAATCTTAATAAATCCGAGCAGTTTGCCTCGGAAAATGTATGTCATTCATAGTGTGACACTCTCATCACACAATTTCACTTGTGACAGCTCCTTGCGCTCCGCCGCGGGATTGACCAAACAAACATCACCCTCGATGACCACACCGGGGCCGAAGTGAACCGGCCCTGACACGTTGAGGCTCTTGCATTTCAACAAACCGGGAACGCCGAGCGGACCGAGCGAATCGACGAGCTTGTATTCGTCGGACAAGGCGATCACCGGCGGTTTGCCGTGGCGCTCCGGGTGCAAGCGCACCTGACCGTTCTCGAGGATCTCGTAGGCATCCGAGCGCAGGGCGAGCAGGTCGCCCGTGGTTTTCACCGGAGCGAAGCGGCTGCGCGGCACCTCGATGGCCGCGGCACCCTCGAAACACTCAATGGCCGCGCCCATCGCGATTTCAAGTTGGAACACGGCGGGCGAATCCTTGTCGCGCGGGTCGATGGTCTTCTTGTTTCGGATCATCGGCAGAGGCAGCACACCCTCGTCGGCCGCAAGCTGCTCCTTGAGCAGGTCGAGCCGCAGCCACAGGCTGTTGGTGTTGAAATACTGGTGACGATCGATGTCTTGGAACGCGTCGAGGTCGGCATCCGGGCACTGGGCGACCTCCCGGAGGAGCAGTCGGCCATCGGACTTGCGCCGGGCGAGATGCCCTCCCTTGCGGTCGGCGGATGTCCGGCGCGTCACCTCCATCAGGAACGGCGCGCCGGATGCGGCGAAATATCGGAGAATGGCGGGATCCAGCACCGCGCCAAGATTGTCCGAGTTCGAGACGAACGCGTATTTCACGCCCTCCTCCAGCAGGCGGTCGAGCCACCCGCTGCCGACCAGCGCCGGATACAGATCGCCGTGACCCGGCGGGCACCATTCGAGAGACGGATCGGCGGGCCATTCGGCCGGCGCGAGCGTTTCCGCACTGATTTTCGGCACCTGGTTCTGCATCAGTTCCACCTCGGACGCATCGGCAAGCCCCTGCTCCTTGTAGCGGACGAGGTGGCCCAGGGTGTCGCCACTCGTGCTGAAGCTGTTCATCAGCAGCAGCCTTACGGGCGCACCGCTGGTCTTCCGCAGGTCGAGGATCTGGCGGACCATCAGGTCGAGGAAATTCACTCCATCCCGTACCGGCAGCAAGCTCTTCGGTCCGGTGAGTCCCATGCTGGTTCCGAGGCCGCCGTTGAGCTTGATCACCACCGCCTGGGCGAGCAGGTCCGCGCCGGCGGGTTCGTCGCCGATCTCGGCGAGTGACTGCAATCCGGTCGCCGGCTCGATCGATTCCTCGGAAATCAATCCGGTTTCCTCGCGGACAAGCGCCTCGTAGTTGCGGCGGAAGGCACGGATCGCCGCATCGCCCATGCCGGCGGCCTTCATCTTGGTTTCGAAAGCGTCGAAGTTTCCCATGGCGTGATCGATTTGCGGCGGGAGACTGAGTCCCCCGCGCGCGATCGTCACGTGGAAAATCCGTTGTTGGACCCGCCTTCAGGGTTCCACGAAGCCGGGATCGAAATGAATCCGGAAGAACTCCGCCGGCGGTGTGTAGGGCACCCAGAGGTCCCACAACATCGCATCGGACGGGGCGTCCGGATGTGCCGACATGGTGCTCGATGCGCCCGAGGGAGCCCACCCGGACGGGTCGAGCGACGGGTTGCTTTCCAACATCCACGAAAGTGGGTTGATGTCGACGCCCACCCGCATGAGGATATGGAAGTTGCCACCGCTCAAACCGGACGTCAGTTGTCCGGCCGGAGTCGCCGCGGTCGGATCGGTGTTCATGAAGAACTCCCATTCGTTGTCGTAGAGGTCCTTGTCCGGATTCGCCTTGAGGCCCCATACCGTCGCCTCTTTCGCAGGATTCCCCACATCAGCGGGAAACCGCTCGTGCTGCCACAATTCGGCGCGGGTTGCGAAGACGGTCAGGTTGAACGACTGCAGGTCGGTGAGCGGCCCGCCCCAGCCCGTGTTGCCGAGATCGTCCGCCGTGCAGTTGACGAGTTTTGATCCGAAGACTCCCGGATGGCTCTGATAGAGCACGGCATTGCCGAGGGCGAGCGTGGTGTTGATCGCCGACATCGGCGCGGTGAGGGTGACGGCAGGTGTCCCGTTGTTCATCACCTGCGGAGCGCTCACGCCGCCCGTCACCGATGTATCAACCGTGAGGTTTCCACCGGCCGTCGCCAGGATCAAGCGCACCGGCAGCGAGCCCGCATCCAGATCGGAAACCGAGATTCCGCCGAAGGCAACCGGCACGCGGGTCGCGGTCTGATACGCAGCCGACGGCACCACCAGCGACGGCGGTGTGTTGCTGGGTTGCAGATAGCCGGTCTCCACCACGCTCCAATCCCCGGGCCGGGCGAACCGGTTGTTGAACGGCTCGATCCAGTAGTGGATCGTCTGGTCCCGGATCGCGAATCCGAGCGGTTGCTCGAAGTCCGCGTGGGAAAGCGTCGTGACAAGCGCTGGAGTGATCGGCACCGCCGTTCCTGGATCCGACAGGGTGCTGGCGTAGACGTTGTAGCCATCCGCTCCGACACCCGCGTTCCATGTGACGTTCACCCGGTCCGACAAGGTGCCGTCGGTCGCGGTGACGCTCGTCGGAGGCGCGGGACCCCGCAGCGAGATCATGCTTTGCAGCGCATCCACGAGACCGTGTCCGAACACATTGTCCGGACCCGGCACGCCGAGATCGGTCGCCCCGGAGAACAGCGCGGTATCGACCATGGTCCGCGGCTGGTTCGGATCACTGCTCCAGATCAGCGCGGCGACCCCCGCCACGTGCGGAGCGGCGGCGCTGGTGCCGAAGAAATAGTACGGCGGCGGAGTGGTTCCGACATAGGGAGGCAGGTGGCTGCCACCGGCTCCGGAGAAACTGACGCCGTCCGGTGCCGTGAGATCGGGCTTCGGCGCGACACCCCCGAACAGTTGGGTCCACGGTCCCTGCGAAGCGAAAAACTCGATGATCGCGGGTGTCGTGTAGTCCACCGCCGTGACCGCGCGGACCATCGGATCTCCGGGGTGCCCGAAGATCGCGTCCACCGGGCTGGTGTTGGTGATGTAGTGGGTCGATCCGTTTTTCGGGTCCATGAACATCTCGAGGATCGCGCCGGTATCGTTGATCGCCATGACCTCGATGTGGAAATCGGCGGACGATCCGGAGTTGGTATACTGGAGTTTTCGATACGGGGTGCCGGAGCCGGTGCCCCACGCCACCACGGAGCCGGTGGTGTTGTTGATCATCTGGAGTTGGTAGTTTCCCGTGGCCGGCAGCCCCTGTGGCTCGTTCCACTGCAGATAGACATCGACCGAGGAACCGGTCGGCATGTTCACCCACAGCGGAAAGTCGTGCAGCCCCGTCGGTGCGGCCGCGTCGATGTATCCCATCTGCTGATGGGTTTCCGCATCGTTTCCGGCGGCCGAGAAGAACATCAGGTTCGGATACATTCCCATCAGGTTGGCGAAGGACGGCCCGAGGAAACCGGACTCGAAATACGGTTCCTGGTACCAGCCGACATCGTCCGCGATGATGTTGCACCCTGCCGTGGCGAGCGCGGTGGCTGCCGTCAGATGCGCGTTGGGAGTTCCCCCGCTGGGGGCGAACCAGAGGTCGGCTCCGGGAGCGATTTCGTGCACGATTTCCAACATCGCGGTTCCCTCGTCCCCGCTGCCCATTCCGAGCGGCATGTTCACGACGGCGGGCAGGTCGCCCGACGCCTGGGCGGTCGCAAGATTCGTCACACCGTCGGAAATGATTCCGACCCGGATATTCTGACCGGGCAGCGGGACGCTGCCATCCACACCATAGGCGCTTCTCGCCGTCGGACCATTGATCAGTGCATCCCCCTCGCCTCCGGCGGTCCGATGGCGGGGCGGATCCACCGAATCAATCGCGATGACCTCCGGAATCGCCGCCACCGTGGCCAGACGGTCCTGCTCCAGAAGCCCGAACAAGACATTCCAATCCGCCTGCTCGTCCCAACGGAAAAACTGCGGACCGGCGACTGTCCCGGGGGTATCCGGCGGCACCAACGCGGTGAAGCGAACCATCACCCGCAGGAGATCGGAGTTCACCGGTCCGTATGGCGTTCCATCGTCAACATCCGCCTCGGGGACGAGCTGATCCAAGCGCGTCATTTCTGCCTTCACGTCGGCGACAGACTGCCCGGGGAGCAAGGCGGAGGCGTTCACCAGCGACAGCAGGACATGGTCGAGTTTCTCTTCGTTCGGTTGAAGGACCGGCTGCTCGGGAACGTCGCCCGGTTCCGGATAGACGGCCACCGGTGGTTCGGTGAGCCCATGAAGCGCGGGCGCTCCGCCGTGCGTGCCGGTCACGGCGAGCGTCCACACGGCGAGGAGATATCCCGGCACGAGGAACGGATGGTTTTTCATGGTGTTCGTGCCGGGCTCACACCCGGCGGTTCAGCGGAGGCCGATGACCCGGGCCTCCACTGGAACCACCGAACACACGCAAACACGTCCGCCCCGATCAACGACGGGGCAAACCACGGGTGTCCGGCTAAAAGAATTTCCTTCGGGAGCCGAACCCGGGTTCCAAACGCAACAAGAAACTCCGCATTTCTTGCTCATGGCACACCGTTGGGCCGTTCCTACCACATGTCAAGCTCCCGCAGCCAGGACGGATGGGAACGATTTTGACAATTCCCCCGCCATTCCTACCCTCCGCGCGACTCCGAGGGCGACACTGGCACGCGCACCGCTTTCCGTCTCTCCCCCGGCTCCGACATGAACACGCCCGATGTCTGCCGGCTTTCACCCGGCGGCATCTGATTTCGCCCTGAATTCCCATCGACCGATTCAAGCACATGCACCTATATCAGGACTACCTAGCGGAAATTGAGGAACGCAAAACCCAGGGTTTGCACCCCAAGCCCATCGACAGCGCCGATCTGCTGGCCGAGATCATCGGCCAGATCAAAGATCCCTCTAACGAACACCGGAAGGAATCGCTCGATTTCCTGATCTACAACACCCTGCCCGGCACCACCAGCGCGGCGGGCGAGAAAGCCCGTTTTCTGGAGGAGATCATCCTCGGCAAATCGATCGTGCCGGAAATCTCCACCGCTTTCGCCTTCGAACTGCTCTCCCATATGAAAGGCGGAGCCTCCATCCAGACGCTGCTCAATCTCGCGCTCGGCGAGGATGCGGAGATCGCCAAACAGGCCGCCGAGGTTCTCAAGACCCAGGTTTTCCTCTATGACGCCGACACCGCGCGCCTCGAAGCCGCCTACAAGGCCGGTAGTCCGATCGCGAAAGAAATCCTCGAAAGCTACGCCAAAGCCGAGTTCTTCACCAAGCTCCCGGACGTCCCCGAGGAGGTCCAGGTCGTCACCTACATCGCCGCCGAGGGCGACATCTCGACCGACCTTCTTTCCCCTGGAAACCAGGCACACTCCCGCTCCGACCGCGAGCTGCACGGCAAGTGCATGATCAACGCCGAGGCCCAGGAAGCCATCAAGGCCCTGCAGAAGCTCCATCCCGACAAGAGCGTCATGCTCATCGCCGAAAAAGGCACCATGGGTGTGGGTTCCTCCCGCATGTCCGGCGTCAACAACGTCGCGCTGTGGACCGGCAAACAGGCCAGCCCCTACGTGCCCTTCGTCAACATTTTCCCGATCGTCGCCGGCACCAACGGCATCTCACCGATTTTCCTCACCACCGTCAGTGTCACCGGAGGCATCGGCCTCGACCTCAAGAACTGGGTCAAGAAAACCGACTCCGAAGGAAAGGTCGTCAAGGACGCCAACGGAGACCCCGTTCTGGAGCAAGCCTACTCGGTCGAAACCGGAACCGTCCTCACTATCAACACCCGGGAGAAAAAACTCTACGGTGACGGCAAAGTGCTGGCTGACGTCTCCTCCGCCTTCACTCCGCAGAAACTCGAGTTCATCAAGGCGGGCGGCTCCTACGCCATCGTCTTCGGCAAGAAGCTCCAGACCTTCGCAGCCCAGACACTGGGAATCGAAGCGCCGACCGTCTTCGCTCCGGCCAAGGAGGTGTCCCACGAGGGACAAGGCCTCACCGCTGTGGAGAAAATCTTCAACCGCAACGCCGTCGGCAGCACACCCGGCCTGACGCTGCACGCCGGCTCCGACGTCCGCGTGAAGGTGAACATCGTCGGCTCGCAGGACACCACCGGCCTGATGACCTCGCAGGAGTTGGAGGCAATGGCAGCCACCGTCATTTCACCCACGGTGGACGCCGCCTATCAGTCCGGCTGCCACACCGCTTCCGTTTGGGACAAGAAGGCGCAGGCCAACATCCCCAAGCTGATGTCCTTCATGCAGGGCTTCGGACTCATCACCGCCCGCGACCCGAAGGACGGTTATCACGCCATGACCGACGTCATCCACAAGGTGCTCAACGACCTCACCGTGGACGACTGGGACATCATCATCGGCGGCGACTCGCACACCCGCATGTCCAAGGGCGTCGCCTTCGGAGCGGACTCCGGCACCGTGGCCCTGGCGCTTGCCACCGGCGAGGCGACCATGCCGATCCCGCAGTCGGTGAAAGTCACCTTCAAGGGTGCCATGAAGCCCTACATGGATTTCCGCGACGTCGTCCACGCCACCCAGGCGCAGATGCTGAAACAATTCGGCGAGAACGTGTTCCAAGGCCGTGTCATCGAGGTCCACATCGGAACCTTGCCCGCTGACCAGGCGTTCACTTTCACCGACTGGACCGCCGAGATGAAGGCCAAGGCGTCCATCTGCATTTCACAGCCGGAAACCCTGATCGAATCCCTGGAGATCGCCAAGGCGCGCATCCAGATCATGATCGAAAAGGGCATGGACAACGAAACGCAGGTCCTCCAGGGCCTCGTCGACAAGGCGAACAAACGCATCGCCGAGATCCAGTCCGGCGAGAAGCCGCCGCTCGCGCCCGATGCGAACGCCAAGTATCATGCCGAGATGGTCGTCGACCTCGACATCATCGACGAACCGATGATCGCCGACCCCGACGTCAACAACGAGGACGTCTCCAAGCGCTATACCCACGACGTCATCCGTGGTCTCTCCTACTACGCGGGCAGCAAGGCGGTCGACCTCGGCTTCGTCGGCTCCTGCATGGTTCACAAGGGCGACCTCAAGATCGTCTCGAAGATGCTCAAGAACCTCGAGCAGGCCAAAGGCAAGGTCGAGTTCAACGCACCGCTGGTGGTCGCCGCCCCGACCTACAACATCATCGACGAACTCAAACAAGAAGGCGACTGGGACATCCTGCAGAAATACTCCGGTTTCGAGTTCGACGACAGTGCTCCGAAAGCAGCCGCCCGCACCGAGTATCAGAACATGATGTATCTCGAGCGCCCGGGTTGCAACCTGTGCATGGGCAACCAGGAGAAGGCTGAGAAAGGCGACACCGTCATGGCCACCTCGACCCGCCTCTTCCAAGGCCGGGTGGTCGAGGACTCGGACCGGAAAAAAGGTGAATCGCTCCTCTCCTCCACCCCCGTCGTCGTCCTTTCCGCCATCCTCGGCCGCACGCCGAGCCTGGAGGAATACAAGGTCGCCGTCGAAGGCATCGACCTCACCACCTTCGCCCCGCCGGTGAAGGAATTGGTGGCGGCCTCCTGACGGATCGGATCGCGAATCTCCACCGGCTCTTGGATCCTCGAGGTCCAAGAGCCGTTCTGTTTCCATCGGGTTGGTTCTGGAAGTTTCGAATTGGCTGTTGTAGGGATGTTCTCGTATGAACACGCTCCGCAATTTCACGACCGGCTCCGGCACCGAAGGGAAATTCCACTCCCTTCCCGCACTCGCCGAACAAGGTTTCCCGAATCTCCCGAAACTCCCGGTTTCCATCCGGATCGTGCTCGAATCCCTGCTCCGCAACAATGACGGGCTCAAGGTGACCGACAAGGACGTGGAAAACCTCGCCGCCTACAACGCGAAGAGCCCCGGAGATTTCGAAATCCCCTTCGTTGTCGCTCGGATCGTGCTGCAGGACTTCACCGGAGTCCCCCTGCTCGTCGACCTCGCCGCGATGCGATCGGCGGTCGACCGCATGGGCAAGGACGCGAAAATGATCGAGCCGCTGGTGCCCGTCGATCTGGTGGTCGACCACTCGGTGCAGGTGGACTACGCCGGCACCGGAAACTCGCTGGAGCGCAACCTCGACCTCGAGTTCCACCGAAATCGCGAGCGGTACGAATTCCTGAAATGGGGCGAGCAGGCTTTCGACACCTTCAAGGTGGTGCCTCCGGGCATCGGCATCGTCCACCAGGTGAACCTCGAATATCTCGCGAAGTGCGTGCTCGAAAAGGACGGCGTGTTCTATCCGGACACCCTCGTCGGCACCGATTCCCACACCACCATGATCAACGGCCTCGGCGTCGTCGGCTGGGGCGTGGGCGGCATCGAGGCGGAGGCCGGCATGCTCGGCCAACCGGTCACATTCCTTGTTCCGGAAGTCGTCGGTGTGTATCTAACCGGCGAACTCGCCACCGGCGTCACCGCCACCGACCTCGTGCTGCTCGTCACCGAAGTGCTGCGCAAAACCAAGGTCGTCGGCAAGTTCGTCGAGTTCTACGGCCCCGGCGCGAAGGCGCTCAGCCTGCCGGACCGCGCGACGATCGCCAACATGGCCCCCGAATACGGCGCGACGATGGGTTTCTTCGGGATCGACGAAGTCACGCTCGGCTACCTCGAAGGCACCGGCCGTTCTGCGGATCTCTGCAAGACCGTCGAGAACTACTACAAGGCCCAGGACCTTTGGGGCATCCCGACCGGCAGGGACGACCTCGAATACTCGCAGATCGTCGAGATCGACCTTTCCACCGTGAAACCGGGCATTGCGGGCCCGAAACGCCCGCAGGACCGCATCGACCTCGACGCGCTCAAGTCGAAGTGGTCCTCGCTGCTCACCGGCCCCGCGCCTGACGGCTACGGCAAAGCGCCCGTCGTTTCCGAAGAGCCGCTCGAAGACCTGCCACCCTCGCTCGACGAGGTGCCGGATGAAACGACGGGCATCGGCCGGGCCTTCGGCGCCGAAGTGGGCGTGGTGTCCGAACCGACCGGCGAACCGTGCTATCCGAGCTGGGAGGTCAGCGTCGACAGCAAGAACGGCGTGAAAGACAACATCACCCACGGATCGGTGCTCATCGCCGCGATCACCTCGTGCACCAACACGTCGAACCCGAGCGTGATGATCGCCGCCGGCCTGCTCGCCAAGAAGGCGAATGAAAAAGGTCTCACGGTGAAACCTTCGGTGAAAACCTCGCTCGGCCCCGGCTCGCGCGTCGTCACCGACTACCTCGACAAGACCGGCCTGCAGACCGAACTCGACAAGCTCGGCTTCCAGACCGTCGGCTACGGCTGCACCACCTGCATCGGCAACTCCGGCCCGCTCGACGCCGGCATCGAGGATGTGGTGAAGGCCGAGGACATCGTCGCCGCCTCCGTGCTTTCCGGGAACCGCAACTTCGAGGCACGCGTCCACCAATCGATCAAGGCGAACTTCCTGATGTCTCCGCCGCTCGTCGTCGCCTTCGCCATCGCCGGCACCGTCGACATCGACATGGAGACGGAACCGCTCGGCTACGGCACCGACGAGCACCCGGTTTATCTCCGCGACATCTGGCCGAGCGCCGAGGAAATCGAAGAAGCGATGACATCCTCGCTCCGTCCCGATGTGTTCCAGAAACTCTACACCGGTTTCTCCGACCAGAATCCGAAGTGGAACGAGATCCAATCGTCCACCGGCGACGTCTACGATTGGAACGCCAAGTCCACCTACATCCAGGAGCCGCCGTTCTTCGAAGGTTTCACACCGCAGCCCAACGACATCGTCGAAATCAAAGGCGCGCGCCCGCTCGGTATTTTCGGAGACTCGGTCACCACCGACCACATCTCGCCCGCCGGCGCGATCAAGAAGGACAGCCCGGCCGGCCGCTATCTGGTCGAGAACGGCGTCGAGTTCGCCGATTTCAACTCCTATGGATCGCGCCGCGGCAACGACCGCGTGATGACCCGCGGCACCTTCGCCAACGTCCGCATCAAGAACCTGATGGTTCCCGGAATCGAGGGCGGTGTCACCAATATCGACGGAGAAACCAAGGCCATCTATGACGCGGCAGCTGTCTATCAGAATGCCGGCACCCCGAGCATCGTCATCGGCGCGGAGGACTATGGCATGGGATCATCGCGAGACTGGGCCGCCAAGGGCACCAACCTGCTCGGCGTGAAAGCCGTCGTCACCAAGTCCTCCGAGCGCATCCACCGCTCGAACCTCGTCGGCATGGGCGTGTTGCCCTGCAATTTCGCCAACAAGGACGACTACGAGAAGGTCAAGGACCTCGCCGATGCGACCTTCGACATCCTCGGCATCGACAACGACCTCAAACCTGGTCAGAACGCCACGCTCCGCGTGCACCCGGCGTCCGGCGAATCGTTCGACATCCCGCTCGTCGTCCGCATCGACACCCCGGTCGAAAAGGACTACTACCGCGCCGGCGGCATCCTGCCCTACGTGCTCGCGCAGATCATCGCCTGATCGTTTCAGCGGTTCCCGACCGCCACGCCATTCGTCCGGATGAATCCTTCCGCCAAGCCATCACGATCCCGTTCGCGATGGCTTGGCGCGTTTCTGGTCCTTCTCTTCGCCGCGATCGCACCGCTCGCACTCGTGACAAGCTGCCAGTCGGACATGATCTATTTCCCCCGCTCCTACCCGGCCGGAACCACGGAGAGATGGTCCTCGGAAACCAAGGGCCGATTGCTCGACTACCACACTTCGCAGGGAAGGCAGCGCGCGTTCCTGCAAGGCAGCCTGAACGATCCGCACCACTTGTGGATCGTCTGCGGCGGCAACGGAACCGTCGCGCTCGACTGGTCGGACTGGTTGCGGGAACACGCGCCGCGCGAGGATGCCTATCTGCTCTTCGACATGCCGGGATATGGCGATTGCGGAGGAAAACCGAACCCGTCGCGGATCCGCGAGTCGTTACAAGCCGTCGTGCCGAAGGCCATGGCCGAGGTCTCCCTGGCGAACCAACCGGAGCGCCTGCGTTTCTTCGGCCACAGTCTCGGCGCCGCGGTCGTGATGATGGCGGCCGGCGAGTTCGGCATCCAGCGCGGCGTGATTCTGTCGCCGTTCACCAGCACCATGGACATGGCACGCGAGATCACCGGCCTGCCCGTCGGGTTTCTCGTCTGGCACCGTTTTGACAACATGGCGCGCCTCGATGATCTCGAACGCCGCGGACCGGGCATGGTGGTCATTGTCCACGGCGCCGACGACGAGGTGATCCCCGCGGCGATGGGCCGGGAACTTGCCGACGCGCACCCGGACACATGCCAATTCATCGAAGTCCCCGGCGCTCGTCACAACACAATTCCGGAGAGCGATCCGGAGGTCATTGTGAAAGCGCTCGAAGCCGCGGGCCGTTGATCTAGCCGACTCATGAGATTCCTCCGCCGCCATTGGGGCAAATTCCTCTCGGCCCTCGTCGGGGTCGCGGTCGCCCTGCCAATCGCGCTTTCCTTCTGGGCCGCGGGAGAAATCGCAAGCCCGCCGCGGAGAACCCTGCAGGACTATCACAACGAGTATCTCGCCGCGCCGGAGGACCATGGAATGGCGATCCTCAGCGCCACCGCGCCGGATGGCACACCGTATCTCACCTGCCTGCCGGGTCCGTTCGGCCGCCTTGGAAAGCGAGGGAACCGCATCCGGGACGAGTTATCGGCCCTCGGGTACAAACTTCCACCGACAGGCACAACACATGGCACGCTGGTCCTTTGCCATGGACGCAAGGGCCGCAAGGAAGACTACTTTTCCATCGCCGAGCGATTCTGTGCCATCGGCTTCCGTTGTGTGATTCCGGATTTCCCGGCTCACGGCGACCATCCCGGAAAGATCGCGACGTACGGTGTCCGCGAGGGAGCGATTCCTGCCATGGTGTTGCGCGCGTCGGCACAAGCGAACCGGTTTTCTCCCGAACCCGCGGGGCTGATGGGCATGTCGATGGGTGGATCGATCGCCATGCACGCGACCGCGGAACCGCATGCGCCATGGCAGGCGCTCGTGGTGGTTTCGAGTTTCGATGAATTCCGCTCCGCGCTCGATGCGGAGACCACCGCACATGCCGGTGTCTTTTTCGGTTCGTTCTGCGCGGACGCCACAGAGCGTATCTATCAACAGCGCAGCGGCGTTTCCTTCGACGACATCCGCCCGGTCTCCCACGCCGCGAACCTTCGCATCCCCGCGCTGATCATTCATGGGGACAACGACGGTTCGGTCCCAACCGCCGCGGGCCGGCGGCTCTTCGACGCGATCCCTCCGACCACTCCGAAAAAGTGGCTGAGCGTTCCAGGCGCGAACCACCAGAACGTGCTCGTCACGGATTTCCCGGTCTATGCGGAGATCGCAGGATGGATGCTGCGCCACGTCACGGCTCCGTGACAGCGAGGCGGACGAAACGCGGGCCGCCCTGAGGGATCGAAACGCTCACAAGGTCCATCGTCGGATCGGTCGGGGCGGTAGTGGTGTTGATCAAGACGCCATCGACTCCGTGTTCGGCGCGCGTCCAGGTTTGCAGGTCGTCCGAGATCGAGGCGAACACATCGAGGTCCGCGGAGGCATGACTTCGGCGGTAGCTGAGAACGAGGTTTCCGTTTTCCATCCGGACGTCCGGCGCAGATGCCGAAGTCGGATCGTCCGGCCTCGACCCGAGCACGAATTCGATCAGGTTGCACAAGCCGTCCTCGTCCGGGTCCTCGAAATCCCCGGCGGTCCCGGGATCGGGATTTTCGCCGAAGATTCCGATGCGCCAGATTTCGACCTCGGAACGTGGCACCATGATTTCGAGCACCGGGCGCAGCGTTTCGTCGGAATTCTCGCGCGAGGCGTATTGCGTAAGTCCGTCGTTGGTGCGGGTGAGCGGCTGGATCGCGAACTCAACCGGCCCGGAGGCGGCCGCCGAAAGCTGGGAAGTGACATCGACCGACACGCGGGCTCCCACCTTGGGAAGCCACAGACCCGCGGGTGGGCCGTCCGGCGTCGGCCGGTTGTTCCAGGTGAGGTCCATCTCGCTCCACGACCCGGAGGGCACCGGATGCAGCGCATGAATGCCGGGCGTCTGGGTCGTGATCACGGACATTTTCAATGAGGCGGAGACCGGCGGCACCGTCGTTTCGGGCATCTCGAAACGCAGGAACGGCAGCCGCGTGTAGTTCGGCGTGGCGAGCAGTTTGGCGGTGAGGGTATCACCGGTTCCATACGAGGTGTTCGGACCGCCATCGTAGGCGAACGCATCGGCGGAAGCCCCGATCTCCAGTTTTTGATAGGCATGCGGTCGCTGATAGAACACGGCGCGGAGCGTGCGTCCGGAGCTCCCGGCGAGATCCACCTTGATGACCACGGATGGAGAAAGGGACTGCACGGAGATTCCGGTGTCGGCATGGAGCAAACCGGCGGCGGCCTGCGGCAGGGTGAGAGTCAATTCGCCGGTGTTCGCCTGGGTCGGATCGGAGACGGACACATCGATGTGTCCGCCGATTTGACGAAACACGACGCAACATGCGGCCTCCGCATGGATGCCGGCCGCTTCCCCGGTGGTCCAGAAGGTCGCCGCGGTGATGCCCGCCGCGGGATCGCTCGCCGCTTGGGCGACCGGGTCGTTGCGTTCAACGACCACGTCGCCCAGCGGGTTGCCTTCCATCGCGGCCGCATCCGCGACCGGCCCGACGATGTAGGCATACGTCCCTCCGGTGACGGCGTTTCCGTGGTCGATCGCGAGGCTGAAGACATCCTTGTCCACCAGGGCCGGCGATTGGGACGAATTGATGGACTGCCATGTTCCCGTGCGGTTTCCGGCCTCCAAGGTCACGTTCGCGCCCGTGGGAAACACGTAGCCGATGCCGTCATGATGCGCCCAGCGCAAGTTCCCGGGCGGCGAACCGTCGAAGACATGCGATTCCCCTTCCGCGGCGGAAACGGTGACGTCACCCACCAACAGGCATTGGTTCACGGTGGTGAACACGGGCGAGGTCGCGGCGGGGGCTTCGATTCCGGAACCGAGGGCGACCATCCGGTCTCCCAGAAAAAACCAAGATTTCAGCGCCGTGACCCCGAGCCGGCTGTAGCGGAACGAGGTGACGCCAGAAGTCCCGTTTCCCGCGCCGCCCGCATGGGTGCTGGTGCCGGCCACGCCCCAGTCGGACGCGGGTTTCAGCGGGTAGCTCCCCTGCTCCGCCGTGGTGCCGGGCAGCATGCGCCAGTTCCAAACCGGCATGATGTCATCGTATTCGTTCCCGTGCGCCTGGATGAGCGTGACGCCATCGCCAAGGTGCAGGTTCTTGAGTCCCTCGCCATTGCCGGTTTCAGGCTGCAGAGTGCGGGTGGACGAGGTCTTGAGGAAGACGGAGAATCCCGGCCGATGATGGACCGATGAATCGGACCTCCAGAAATGGCGGAAACCGTCCAGCGCGGTGGCCGGCGACGCGCTGCCCGCCGCCACATCCGCGGAAAGGCGTTGCTCGAACGCGGCGATTTCCGCACCACGGTATCCACCGGCGACAGCCTGCGCCTGCGCAAGCGCGCCGAGGAAGCCGGCGGCGGTCTGCGACTGCCCCTCGCGGGTGAGCCCCCGCCCGGCGGCGGTGAAGTCCGTCGTGTTGCCGCGGATGAACCATTGCACGCCGTCGAGCAGGAAATCGGTGAGGACCCGCCGCTGGAGGTCGTCGAATTCGAAGGTGGTGCCCGAGGCCCAACCGACATATTTCATGATCCCTGATAGATAGACCTGCCCGTAACCCTGCACGTAGAGCTGCGCGCCGTGCTGTTGGAACGACTGGTCCGGCTGGATGCCCTCGGCGGTGGTGACGAGGATCGTGTCCCCCATCGCGAGGAATGACTCGGAAACGAGCGACGTGGTGTTGTCGAGGAGTCCCCGCATGAGGCTGGCGTAGGCTCGATCGACGCGGTTGGCTCCGGTGTTGGTTCCGCTGTTGGTCGAGCGCGGAACGTACGAGCGGGCGACGATCGCGAGACCGGCGCTCTTGCGCGCGGAGGATAGCTCCGGCTCCAGCAGGATCATCGTTTCCCCGAGTTTCTGCGGGGTGTTGATCTGGTTGTGATACCAGTTGGTCGACGTCGGATCCTCGGCGATCCACGCGTCGTAGGACTTGAGCACATCGGCGAGCAGGCCGGCGTCTCCTTCGAGCGGGCTGCCGGGTTTCGCGTGGGCTCGCGCCAGATCGCGCATGCGGGTCAGGTGCGTGGTGGGCGGCCAGTTGGTGATGACGGTGCTGGAATAGTCGACATCCGGCCATCGTCCGTCGGCTTGCAGACTGGCGCGCAGCGATTCGATCGATGAAGCCGAAACGGAGGGTGCGGCCAGCGTGTCGAAGATCCGTGATTTCACCGTGGCCATGTCAGCCGAAACGGCCGGGGCCACGAGGACCCAGGCCGCTGCGAGAGCAAGGATTGGAGAAGGAAACCGTCGCGTCATTTCCGTCGTCGGAACAGGAAGAGGAAACCCAGCGAGCCGAGCATCGCCGCCGCGGGCTCGGGCACCACGGTGAGTGTGTTGGAACGGGTGAAGTTGTCCACGTAGATGACATTGGTTTCCGTGGAAAAGCCTCGGAAGAAGAAGTTGGCGGGCGTGACCGCGGCGCTGTGGCTGAAGACCCCGCTGGCGACGAGCGAACTGGTGACGGTGTCGAAGAAGTAGAGGGCGGCCTGGTTGTTTCCGAGGGAGAGGCTGCCGCCGCCGGGAAGATCCACGTTCTGACCCGTTCCGGAACGGTTCAACAACATCTGGGCAAGGTAGTGGCGGTCCTGTTGGAGGCTGGCGATGCTTCCGCTCGCGAGCGCGGTGTTCGAACCGACGGTCAGGGCGCCGTTGTTCACGTTCCATCCGATGTAGCCGTCGGTCCCGTTCAGGTCGGCGTTTCCGAAGCCGAAACGCGTCACGCCGGATGTTCCGGACGGTTCGTAGAAGTCGAAGGAGATCGTGGTGAGGGACGTGAGACCAGACGCGCGAACGCGCACGTTGGCTCCGCCGACGGCGAGGTATTGGTTGTCCGCCCCGAACGGAGTGGCCGTGTTCTCATCCTGGATCGCACGGGTCCCCTGGTTGTTGACGTCATAGACCGGACGGCTCGTGGTGGTCGGCAGCGTTCCGACGGCATAGGCCGGACTGTCGGTCGTTTCGAAGCCGGTTTGCACGACGACCGCCGCATGTGCGGAGGTCCCAGCGGCCAGGATCAGGGCGGAGAGTTTTGTTTTCATGTGGCGATGATGGGAGGGAACCCGGCTCGGAAATCACGCGGCCTCATGACAAGCGCGGGATTCCGAACCGGAGTTCCGGAGGGGTCAGGGTGTGGTGATGATGACTTTCAAGCGGGCGAAGCCGGCCGGACCGGTTTTCGGAAGGTCGGCGGAAACCGACGTCCCGTCGTTCACCACCGGTGTGATTTCGGTCCACGGATCGAGGATCCCGAGGTCATCGGATTCCTCGATGAGATAGGTCACATCCCCATTGGCGACCGCTTCGGCGCGCTTCGTGAAACCGAGCGTGGTGCCGTCGAAGGTGCCGGGCGCGGCGTCGGACGAAAGCGGATCGAGGCCATCGACGGCATACTCGACTCCATCGCTGATGCCGTCTTTGTCGAAGTCGTCATCCGGGTTTCCGGATAGGCCGAGACCGGATGCCCAGTCGGCGAATCCACTGCCGGGAATGACGAGCGCGCCGGTGCCGGTGAAGGCGCCGGACGGGTGGTCCATATCGTAGGTCCCCGGGCCATAGGGTGTTCCATCGATGATGAGGCCGGCGATGGTGTCCTCTCCGGTGAAATTGAGGTCGAGCACGGCCGATGCCGCGATGTCCACGGTCGAGTCGTCATCGAAGCCGGCCGCTCCGAGCGACAGCGTACCACCGTCGACGAACGTGTTTCCGGTGTATCCCGGACCGGCCGCGAGAGTGAGGGTTCCGGCACCTGATTTCAGCAGGGCTCCCGATCCGCCGGGAGCGTCGGCGAGTGTTCCGTCGAATCCGTTGGTGTTGAACTCCGCGGTTCCCGCGAGCGTGACGATCACGCCGGTGCTGATCGCCGGCACGTTGGCGGCGAGTCGCAGGGTTCCGCCATCGTTGAGCAGGACCGGCGGGAACGCGCTGCCGCCTTGGAATTCGAATCCCTGATTGGTTTCAAACGTGCCGCCGCTCAAGGTGATGCGTCCCCGGCCGGCGTCGTTGGTACCGGATTTCAGGATCAACGGCGAGGCGCCATCGAAATCAAAGACGCCGCCGGAGAACAGCTCGAGCGTCGCGCCGTATCCGCCGATTCCTTCGACGGTGGCCCCGCCGGCCTGGCTCCACATGCCGTCCACCTCCATGCGGGCCGAACGCCCGACGAAAAGGGTGCCCGCGTTGCTGCCGGTTCCGGAGACGCCGAGTGTCTGCTGTGCCGTGCCGGATGAACCCGTGTTTCCGACGCGAACCTGCTTGCCGGTGGGCACCGACACGACCGAGCCGCCGGCGAACTGCACGTTGGTCAGGGAGGAACTCGCCGGACCGATCAACCAACCACCCGACGCCGCGGACTGGTCTCCGAGAACGGCGACGGTTCCGCTCTGGACGGTGGTATCACCGGCGTAGGTGTAGTCCCCCTCGAGCTGGAGCGATCCCGCCCCGCTCTTGATGATGCCGCCCGCACCGGAAAACACTCCATCGCAAATCAGCGAGCCTCCGCTTGCGACGATGATGTCGCGACTCGCCGCGAGCCCCATGTCGAGGCTGACGATCTGCGTGGCTGTGGATAGGTTGGAAAGCGGACCCGCGAGGTCGATCGGGTTGCCGGTGATTTCGAAATCGCCCGCTCCCGCGTCGAACGTGATGCCCGCGAACGAAGTTTCGGAGGGATAATCGTTTTCATTGACCACATTGGTGGTGCCGGCGAAGACCAGCGAGTTGCCGGCCGGTGGAGCCAGATCACCCGCCCAGTTGGCCCCGGACGACCAGAACGCGTCACCCGCTCCACCATCCCAGGTGGAGAACAGATCCTGCGCCTGCAGCGTGTCCTGGCGTACGTAATTGTCCACGTAGGCGACCTGCAAGGTCCCGCTGAAGGTCCGGAAGAAGAAACTCGTGGGGACGATGGTGAGTGAGTGGGAAAACACACCGCAGTCGAGCAGGGTATCCGTGACGGTGTCCCGGATGAGCAGCGCGGCTTGTCCGTCATCGAGACTGACCGTTCCGCCACCCGGCAGATCGACCACCTCCGTCGCGCCGGAGCGGTTGAACAACATCCTCACCTGATAGTGGCGGTCGAGGGAAAGCGTCGGAAATGTCCCGGAGACACGGGTCGTGCTGGACGCAAGCCCGAGCGTGCCATTGTTCAACGTCCACCCGATGTAGGTGCCGGTGGTCGTGTTTCCGTTGAGATCACTCACGCCGAGACCGAAGATGAGCGAACCGCTGAAGCCCGTGGGTTCATAGAGATCGAAACTGATTGTCATCATGTCGCTCACCCCTTGTGAGCGGAGGCGCATGCTCGCATCCCCCAGTGCGACATACTGGCCGGAACCGAAGGGACTGCCATCCGTCCGGATTTCCTTGATCCCGTTGGCCGAGTTCATGTCGTGGATCGGCAGCGTCGTCGTCGTCGGAACATTGGCCACGGCGGCCGGGTAGGCGGGCGATTCGCTGGTTTCAAATCCGGTTTTCGTGACGATGCCCGCATGGGTGGCGGATGCCGCCGCGATGGCCGTCACACAAATGCGAAAAGTGGAGGAATGCATGGTTTTTTGAATGGAACGTGTTTGGTTCACTTGCGAGATACCACGACCGGAAAAAAATTAACATCGCGGCGGAAATCTCCTGAAATTTGCTCCGCGAGGTTAATTTTTCGCCAACCCGCGCATTTCACAGCAGCCCACCGATGGACGACTCCCGCGAACTCGAATACGTCAAGCTGCTCAGCGACCACCAGTCGATGGTGCGGGCGTACGTGATCTCGCTGATGCCCGGCGCGCCGGGCGTGGACGACGTCATCCAGGAGGTCAACACGGTGTTGTGGGTGAAACGCGGTGATTTCGAACTCGGCACGTCGTTTCGAGCGTGGGCGCTGGCGATCTGCCGCTTTCAGGTGATGTCCCATCTGCGGAAGCTCCGGCAACAGCGCTGGGTCACCCTCGACCCCGAACTCATCGACCAACTCGCCGACGAACTCGACGAAACCATCGATGCCGCCCGCGAGGAACGCCGGCACAAGGCACTCAAGGACTGCATCGGCAAGCTCCGCGACGCCGACCGCGAGCTGCTTGTGGAGCGCTACTGGCACAAGACGCGGTTGCAGGACTTCGCCGTATGCACCGGCCGCTCGGTAAGCGCCCTGCGGGTCACGCTTTTCCGCCTCCGCGCCGGATTGAAACGCTGCATCGAGGACAAGTGCGGAAACCTCGCGGACCCATCATGAGCGAGCGACATCCAAACCCGCGGCAGTTGGAGCAGCTCTTCCAGGACATGGAGGACGGTTGCATCGACGCGGACGACCACCGGCATCTCTCGGAACTCCTCCGTGCGGATCCGGCGATCCGCCGCCGTTTCCTCGACCACATGTCGTTCGCCAGCGCGCTGCATGCCGAGGCCGCGGCGGTGGTCGGCATCGAGGGCGAGTCGCCATGGCAACACGCGCTGCCGACGAAACGCCGGGACATGGTGCACGCCATCATCTGGGCCGCGGCCGCCGTGTTCATCCTCGCTCTCGGTGCCCGCCTCGTCGAGGTGCGGAAACCCACACCGCCCGCCTTGGCCACGGGACCAGGCACGGAGTGGAGCTATCTCAGCGGCGGCTTGGAAAAGAGCGACTTCGCGCCCGACACACGGATCGACATCCGCAAGGGCACGTTGGAAATCACGACACCCACCGGCACCCGGATGTTGCTTGAGGGACCGTCCACCCTCACATGGCACACGAAGGGTTCCACCTCTCTGTCCAGCGGACAGGCGTGGGTCGCAGTCGCCAAAGGCGACGAGGGGTTTTCCGTGCGACTGCCGCGCATCAAGGTCACCGACCTCGGCACCGAATTCGGCGTATCTACGACGCCGGACCACGACGAGGTTCACGTCGCCGTCGGCCGGGTGAAGGTGGATCCGAAGTTCCGGGAGATCCGCGGCCGTGAACTGACGACCGGCGAGGCGATCACCACCGATGCCGTCGGACGAATCAGCGAGATCCCCTGCGATTCCTCCCGCTTCGTCCGCAATCTTCCCGCCGGGCCGATCCATATCCGCTGGAGTTTCGATGGACTCGAAAACGGATCGTTTCCCGCCGCCGCCAACGGGCTGCCGGCGATGCCCCTTGTTCCCTCCGGCGGGCCGTCCATGAAGGTTCCCCAACTGGTGCCGGGGCCTTTCGGCGCGGCTTACGATCTCGCCGCCTCCCAACACGGAGCCGTCTCGCAGTTCGCCGGGCTGGCGGGCACCTCGCCGCGCACCGTGGCGTTGTGGATCCGAGGGCACGACCTCCCGTCCGCCACGGCTCCCGAAGGCTACGTGATGAATCCATCCCTTCTCCTTTGGGGCAGTCCCGGAGGCGGAGGCAACAAATGGAACCTCGCGCTCCACCCCGATGGCAAATCCATCATCATCCAATGGGGAGGATCGTGGATTTCCTCTCCTCTCCCCGACGGCGGCAGCGTGCTTGATGGCAAGTGGCATCACATCGCCGCCGTCTTCACCGGCAGGCACGTGGATGGAGCGCCCGAGATCGACTTCTACGTCGATGGTGAAATCCTGCCCCGCGGGAGCGGACCGGCCGTCACACCGGTGAACACAGAGATTTCCTCGCCCTCGGCACGACCGCTCACCATCGGCCTGCTCGACACTTACGAGGCGGGAAAGACCATCGTGATGCCCTTGCAGATGGATGAACTGGTGATCACCCGTCAGTCCTTGAGCGCGGACGAAATCCGCCGACTCATGGAAACCAACCAGCTGTCAGGATCCGCGGACTAGCAAGGTGCCGCCTTGACCCGAAGCCCTTGCGGAGTTACCAAGAGAAGGGTCCGCGCAGGGCCTTTCCGGATGAGATGAACGTTTTCCGCTCGATCGCCGCCGTGTTGCTGGCGCTGGTAGTTGCCAGCCCGCTCTGCTGCTGCGCGGGTGAGTCGGTCTCTTCCACGCAGCGCCATTCGTGCTGCTCGCGAACGGATCCACCCGATTCCAAGCGCAAGAACGACGACGGGCACGCCTGCCTCTGCAAATCGAAGGAACCCCGCGACAGCGCGAAACATCTCACCCTGCCTACGGCCCCACCCGTGGCAGACCTGCCCTCCCCGCAGGGCGTCGATATCCACGTGTTGCCCCTCGCCGGAGATGCGCCGGTCGCTGTGCGGAATCAACTCCGCGCCCCGCCGGGGTCCCTTCTCGTCTGGTATTCCCGCTGGTTGATTTGATTCCCGGAAGGAGCGTTCGGCAGCAGCCGAAACCCCGGGGCACCGTCATGTCGTGGCGCGTGCCTGTTCTCCGTCGACACGACGGATTTCGCACCTCCGATCTAACAAATCATCACCAGACCATCATGAAACAAGCATTCCTTTTCAGCACCTTCCTCCTCCTCGCGGCCTGTCAAAAAGAAGCGCCGCAGACACCGGCCGCGGACACCACCGCCTACCCGCTCGACCATTGCCTCGTCTCCGGCGAGAAACTCGGATCGATGGGCGACGCCGTTTCGATCGTTCACGACGGACGCGAGATCAAGTTCTGCTGCGACCAGTGCATCCCGAAGTTCCGGGAGGACCCGGAGAAGTATCTCTCGAAACTCGACTCCGAGACCAAGTAACCGGTCTCCCGGTTTCCGGGATCACGCCATGAAACTCCGAATTCTTCTCGGAACCCTCGGGTTCCTGGGGTGGGCCACGTCGTGCACGCAGACGCCATCCGTGGTCGATGCGAAGTCCGGCGGGCTCGAAGCGCCGCCACCTACCGCCGCGGTCGACTATCCGGTGCCCGCAGCGGCGGGTCCGGACACACTCGCCCGGCTCGCGATCCGCCATCACCCGTCGATCGCCGCCGCCCGCCATCGGGCGGAGCGCCTTGATGCGAAGGTGCCGCAGGAATCCGCGCTGCCGGATCCCACGCTGGAAGTCGCCGCCGGGTCGATGGCCGAGACCGCCGCCGGCCGCATGGAGGCGATGGGCGCGGTGAAACAGAAGATTCCGTTTCCCGGGAAACGACGGGAAGCGGCGGCCGCAGCCAACAGCGAAGCCTCCGCCGCCCGTGCCGAGATCAAGGCCTTGGAACTGAAACTCACCGAACAGGTCCACGCCGCCTGGTGGGATCTTCACCTAACAGAGCAAACGCTGCGCCTCACCCGCGAGAGCAAGTCGTTGCTCGAGTCGATGAGCGACACGGTCGACGCACGGGTCGCCGCCGGCCAAGCGAACCAGTCGGATCAACTCCGGCTGGCGAACGAGGTCGGCTTGATCGATCGGGACCTGCTCGAAGCGCAACAACTCGGAAACACGGCGCGTGCGAGGTTGAATTCGCTGCTCAACCGACCGGCGGGATCGAAACTGAGCATCGCCGGCGACGCGCCGATCCCGTCCGCCGGTTCGCTCGCGACGTTGCTCGCCCGCGCCGAGGCGCGTCACCCGGAGGTCGCCGCGGCCCAGCGGAAGTCGGACGCCTTCCGCCATCGGCTCAAGCGCGCCGAGCTCGAACGCTACCCGGACGTCACCGCAGGCCTCGCAGGGGCTTCGATCTCATCATCCGGCCTCGCACCGATGGCCAACGGCCGCGATCAGGTCTATGGAACACTCGGCGTCAACATCCCGCTTTGGCAGGAACCAAGGCGGGCGATGATCCGGGAGGCCGGTGAAGGCATCGCCGAGACGGAGGCGATGGTGGCCGCAGCGCGTTCCGACCTGCGTTATCGTGTCGAGGACGCATGGTTCCGCGCGACCACCGCCCGTGACGTTGTCGATCTGTTCGAGAACCGGCTCATCCCGGACGCGCTTCAAACCTACGAGGTGACCCTCACCGGATACAGCGCCGGCACCAGCGACTTCAACGGCTTGGTGGAAACCTGGCGCCAGCTCCTCGCCTATCAACTCCAACTCGCCCGCAACCGCGCCCAGCTCGGCAAGGCGACGGCCACCCTCCGCGCCGCCGCCGCGATCGATTGAAACCCGCATTTCGTCATGAAGACACCTGCCTTTCTCCAGCGGCTGCGCCACTCGCCGCGCATCCTTCTTTCCCTGTTCCTTCCGCTCGCACTCTTCCTTCTCGGCTGGTGGTTCGGCCTGCCGTCCGGCGACGGCCACGACCACGGCAAGAGCGCGGCCGACGAGACCATCTGGACCTGCTCGATGCACCCGCAGATCCGCCAGCCGAACCCCGGTCTCTGCCCGATCTGCAACATGGACCTCATCCCGCTCGCGTCCGGGGAAACCAGGGGATTGCGCGAAGTCTCCGTTTCCGAGGAAGCCGCGGCGCTGCTCGACGTCCGGGTGACACCTGTCATGCGCGCGCCCGCGGTCGCCGAGCGCCGCTTGTTCGGCCGCATCGAATACGACGAGCGCCGCATCACCACCGTCACCGCCCGGGTGGGTGGACGCATCGAACGCCTCTATCCGGATTTCACCGGATCCCTCATCCGCAACGGCGACCACCTCGCGGAAATCTATTCGCCCGAATTGTTGGTGGCACAGAAGGAACTCATCGAGGCCCGCAGGGCGATGGAACGCGGCGGTTCCCCATCGACCGCCGTCGAGACCACACGCGGGAGGCTGCTCGAAGCGGCCCGCGAAAAACTCCGGCTTCTCCAACTGAGCCCGCAACAGATCTCCCGGATCGAACAAAACGATTCTCCGGATCCGACGCTCCAGATCGACTCGCCGCAGGATGGCGTGGTCGTCGCGAAGCTCGTCAACGAAGGCAACTACGTGAAAACCGGCGACCCGATCCTGCGCCTGGCGAAACTCGACAGCGTATGGTTGATCGTCGACGCCTACGAAAGCGATCTGCCGTGGATCCGCTACGGGCAGGACGTGCAGTTCACCGTCGACTCCGTCCCCGGCGAGGAGTTCCACGGCCGCGTTTCCTTCATCGACCCCTCGCTGGACCCGATGCGCCGGAGCGCCTCGGTGCGGATCAACGTGCCCAACCCGCGGGGGCTCCTGAAGCCCGGAGTCTTCGCCAAGGTTCGGATCGTGGCGCGGATGACGGCGGCGGGCAATGTCATCGATCCATCGCTCGCCGGGAAATGGATCAGTCCGATGCACCCGGAGATCGTCAAGGATGTTCCGGGCCAATGTGATATCTGCGGCATGGATCTCGTTCCGGCGGAGACCCTCGGCTTCGTGGGCGAATCTCCGGATGCGGAGGAACCCTTGCTGGTGCCGCGCAGCGCCGTGCTGCGCACCGGAGACCGCGCCATCGCCTATGTGAAACTGCCCGAGGAATCCGATCCGGTGTTTGAAGGACGCCAGATCGTCCTCGGTCCCGCGGTGGGAACCGAATTCATCGTCAGGGAGGGACTTTCCGAAGGGGAACTCGTGGTTTCCCGCGGTGCGTTCATGCTCGATTCCGAGCTTCAGATCCAGGGCAAGCCGTCGATGATGAACCGCAACGCCGGTCTTGAGGAGCGCCCGGCCGGCACTGCCTCGAGTGAACTCCGGGGCCGCTGGTCTCCCCTGCTCCGCGAACTCGACCGCATCGGCGCCGCGGTCCGCGCGGAAAACCGGGATGCCCTCCGATCCCATATCTCCCAGCTCGGCGAGATGATCCGCGAAACACCGGTCGACGGCCTCGACGATGAGGAACGTGGATTGTGGTCGGAGTTCGCCGGCAGGCTCCAGGCGGATCTCGCCGTCGCGGAACGACAGGTCGGGCAAGCTCCGGAGAACGCATGGAGGATCGTCAGCCGGGGCATCGAGGACGCGGCACTCCACCTCGGCCTCTCCTATCAGCCGCTTGCCGCGCCCGCCGCGGATCCCGCCGTGACCGAGGCGCTCCGCCCGGTGACGCGCGCCTACCAACCGCTGGCCGCCGCCCTCGCCGCCGATGACGATGCCAAGGCGAAGGCCGCCGCCGATTCCCTCCTCGAATCAATTCCTAACAATCTGCCGGCCGCCTTGCGCGAGGCGGCCGAGGCGACCGCCACGGCGGACGGCATCGACGATCGGCGCGCTGCATTCCACACCTTGAGCGACATCCTCATCGGACTGATCCGCGACCACGCGCTGGACCGCCTCGGAAACCTCTATGTGGTCCACTGCCCGATGGCATTCCAGGGAAACGGAGCCGACTGGCTCTCCGACTCGGCCGAAGTCATCAACCCCTACTTCGGCGATGCCATGCTCCACTGCGGTTCGGTCACCGACACCCTGTCGCGCGAAACCGGCGACCGCTGATCCCCGACCAACCGGCATCCGATGAAATCCCTCATCCATTTCTGCCTCCACCAGAAACTGGTGGTCTTCCTCCTGCTCGCCTTTTTCATCGCATGGGGCGTGCGCGTGGCCCCGTTCTCGTGGGACACCGGAAACTACCCGCGGGACCCCGTCGCGGTCGATGCCATCCCCGACCTCGGGGACAACCAACAGATCGTCTTCACCGAGTGGCAGGGACGCTCGCCGCAGGATGTGGAGGACCAGGTGACCTATCCGCTCACCGTTTCGCTGCTCGGCGTCCCCGGAGTGCGCGAGGTCCGTTCGTTTTCGATGTTCGGATATTCCTATGTCTATCTGATCTTCGAGGAGGGCATCGACTTCTATTGGAGCCGCAGCCGGGTGTTGGAAAAACTCAACTCGCTACCCTCCGGACTCCTTCCCGTCGAGGTGACGCCCGCGCTCGGTCCGGACGCCACCGGCCTCGGCCAGGTGTTCTGGTATTACCTCGAAGGCCGCGACCCCGATGGCAAACCCGCCGGCGGCTGGGACCCGGATGACCTGCGGTCGATCCAGGACTGGCAGGTCCGCTACGCACTGCTGGCGGCGGAAGGTGTCGCCGAGGTCGCGTCCGTCGGTGGATACGTCCGCCAATACCAAGTGGATGTCGACCCGGACGCGCTGCGCGCGAACCAGGTCACCCTCGGCCAGGTCGTCGACGCGGTGCGCAAGTCGAACCAAGAGATCGGCGCGCGGAATCTCGCGGTCAATGGCGTCGAGTATTTCATCCGCGGCACCGGCTACATCCGAAACGTCGAGGATCTCCGCAAGGCGGTCGTCACCGTCCGCGACGGCACCCCCATCACCGTTGGACAGGTCGCCAGCGTGGAACTCGGTCCCGCGATGCGCCGCGGCGCGCTCGACGTGAACGGCGCGGACGCCGCCGGCGGCGTGGTGGTGGCGCGATACGGAGCGAACCCGATGGCCGCCATCGAAAGCACCAAGCAGAAAATCGACGGACTCGCCGACGCCCTCCCCACCCGCGTCGTCATCGATTGGACGAAAACCACTCCGGAGGAAGTCCGCGACTTCTCCGCCACGGCGGGCATCGATGCGGCCTTCGAGGACGGACGCCCGACCTCGATCCACCAGGAATCATGGCTCAAATGGACCCGTGCGAACGACCGCGCGTCATGGCCGGACTGGATGACGACGTCAAAGGTCACCATCGTTCCCTTCTACGACCGCACGCGGCTGATTTCCGAAACCCTCAACACGCTCGATGATGCGTTGTGGCAGCAGATCCTCGTGACCATCATCGTCGTCGTGGTGATGGTGACCCACCTGCGGAGCAGCATCCTCATCTCCGCCATGCTCCCGCTCGCGGTGCTCATCACCTTCATCACGATGAAACTCGCGGGCGTCGACGCGAACATCGTCGCGCTCTCCGGAATCGCGATCGCCATCGGAACCGTTGTCGACGTCGGCATCGTTCTCACCGAGAACATGCTCAAGCATCTCGACGAGGCACCGCCGGACGAGCCGAAGGCCTCGGTGATCCACCGCGCCGTCACCGAGGTCGCGCCAGCGGTCACGACATCGGTGGCCACCACGGTCATCAGTTTCCTGCCGGTGTTCACCATGACGGGCGAGGCGGGACGCTTGTTCCGCCCGCTCGCGTTCACCAAGACCTTCGCGTTGATCGCCTCGATCATCGTGGCGCTGACGATCATCCCGCCCGTCGCCCATCTGATGTTCGGCTCGGTCCCGGATCTTCTCCGCGACCGGCGCCTGCGCTCGTCCGTGCTGCTCGCGGCGGCCGCGGCGCTGGCGTGCGCGTTCTCATTTCCCCTCGCCCTCGCGCTGCTGGCGCTCGCGGCCTGCGTGTTCTTCGCCCCATGGTTGAGGTCGCACACCGGTAAGGTGGTGAGCATCGCGCTCAATCTAACGGCGGCACTCGTCGTGACATGGTTGCTCGCGGTCGACTGGATGCCGCTCGGGCTCGATCGCGGCGAGTTCTCCAACCTGCTTTTCGTGTTCCTCGTCATCGGCGGACTGCTGCTGGCGTTCCGCTTGTTCGAGATGTCCTACGGCCGCGTGCTGCGCTGGTGTCTCGAGCACAAGGCGCTGTTCCTGAGTATTCCCATCATCCTGCTCGCGGTCGCGGCCTGTGTCTGGCTCGGATTCGGCACGGTGTTCTCGTTCCTCCCGGCCGCGTTCGGAAATGCCGTCACCGAGACGCGTGTGTGGAAGGATGCGGAAGCCAAGTTCCCCGGCCTTGGACGCGAGTTCCGTCCGGCACTCGACGAAGGCACCTTCCTGTTCATGCCGACGATCAGCCCGCACGGATCGATCGACGAGGCGACCGAATCCCTGCGTCGGCTCGACGCCGCGATCTCGGCGATCCCCGAGGTGTCGCAGGTGGTCGGGAAAATCGGCCGCGTCGAGTCGCCGCTCGACCCCGCTCCGATCTCGATGATCGAAACCGTGGTCAACTATGTCTCCGAATACCGCAGCGATGACGAAGGCCGCGTACTCCGCTACCGCACCGGAGACAACGGCGATTTCGTGTACGACGACCGCGGTGAACTGATCGAAGACCCGCGCGGGAAACCGTTCCGCCAGTGGCGTCCCGAGATCCGCACGCCGGACGACATCTGGCGGGAGATCGACCGTGCCACCCGCATGCCCGGTGTCACCGGCGCTCCGAAACTCCAGCCGATCGAGACCCGGCTCGTCATGTTGCGCACCGGCATGCGCGCGCCGATGGGACTCAAGATCAAGGGACCGGATCTGGAAACTATCCAGTCGTTCGGGCTCGAGGTCGAACGACTGCTCCGCGCCGGCGGGGTTCCGGGACTCGACGTCGCAACGGTGAACGCCGACCGAATCGTCGGGAAACCCTATCTCGAGATCGAACCGGACCGCGAGGCCGCGTCGCGATACGGGCTCAACATTTCCGACATCCACGAAGCGATCCAGGGCGCCATCGGCGGGCGCATGACCGGCACCACCATCGAGGGGCGCGAGCGCTACATGATCCAGGTGCGCTACGCCCGCGAGCGGCGTGACGACATCGAAAGCCTCGGCCGGATCCTCGTCACTTCGAGGGAAGGTGCGCAGGTGCCGCTCGAACAGCTCGCGTCGATCCGCTACGTCCGGGGCCCGCAGGTGATCAAGGCGGAGGACACGTTCCTCACCGGATACGTCACCTTCGGCGCCAAGCCCGGCTTCGCCGAAGTCGACGTGGTGGACGCGGCCCGCCGTTTCCTCGCGGAAAAGGAAGCGTCCGGCGAGCTGCACCGGGCGCAGGGCCTGAGATATGATTTCGCGGGAAACTACGAAGCCGCCCTCGAATTCAACCGCACCCTGGTCTTCATGCTGCCGATCTGCCTCGGCGCCATCTTCCTCTTGCTCTATCTCGACAACCGCTCGGTCACCAACACCCTGATCGTTTTCTCCGGCGTGGCCGTCGCGTGGGCGGGCGGATTCCTCATGCTCTGGCTCTACGGACGCCCGGGTTTCCTCGATTTCGAGTTGTTTGGTCACCACGTCGGGAGCCTGTTCCGCACCGGCCCGATCAATCTATCCACCGCCGTGTGGGTCGGTTTCCTCGCGTTGTTCGGCATCGCCACCGACGACGGCGTGGTCATCTCGACGTATCTCCGCCAGAGGTTCGCCGAGTTGAAACCCGCGAGCCGCGACGAGATCCGCGGCGCCACATTGGACGCCGGCCTGCGCCGCGTGCGGCCCTGCCTGATGACCACGGCCACCACCCTGCTCGCGCTGTTGCCGGTGATCACGTCCACCGGCCGCGGGTCCGATCTGATGCTGCCGATGGCCGTCCCGATCTTCGGGGGCATGTTCATCGAACTGATGACGATGTTCATTGTGCCGACGCTGTATTGCCTTTGGCAGGAGATGCGGATCTCACGGACACCGTCATGACGCCTGTGTGACGGTTTCGTCAGAAAGACAGGCTCGCGAATGTCACGCGGACGCTTGAGTTTCCCAACCGCGCGCCCCCATGGAACTGTTCCTCATCGATGCCATCGGCCCGTTCTTCAGGGGCTATCGGAAGAAACGGGTGAACTGGTCGAAGATCCCCTTCCCGCATCTCGCGACGCTTTCAGAAGACGACTGGCGCGCGGTGGAGGACGAGCTGCGGAGTTTCGCGCGCCAGGTGTCCGCGCAGGGATACAACGCGGTGACGCTCGACGACCTGGCACACCTCGCGCGGCATCCGCTGCATGAGAGCGATGTCGCGGCAACGATCGGCCGGTTGCGTCCGCGATTCGAGCGGTACATCCGGATGCTGCATGAGGAGTTCGGACTGCGGGTCTATCTGACCTCCGACGTGCTGCCGCTCACGCCGGCGCTCGAGGAGGTGTTCGACGGCGACGCCGGGCTGCTGCAGGAATACTACCGGCAGCTCGTGGCCGACGTGCTCGACGATTTCCCGCTTCTATCAGGAATCATCCTGCGGATCGGCGAGAGCGACGGACACGACGTGGACGACCCCATCCGCACGCGGCTGCACCTGCGGGACGCGGACGAGACCAACCGCTTGTTGCGCGGCCTGCTGCCGGAATTCGAAGCGCGCGGCAAGGACCTCATCTTCCGGACGTGGACGGTGGGCGCGCACCGCATCGGCGACCTGATCTGGCATCGAGGAACCCTGGAACGCACGCTCGCGGGAATCGACTCGGAGCGGCTGATCGTCTCGATGAAACACGGCGAAAGCGATTTCTTCCGCTATCTCCCGCTGAACCACGCGTTCTTCCGCGTCAAACAACGCAAGATCATCGAGCTGCAGGCGCGGCGCGAATACGAGGGCGCGGGCGAGTATCCGTCGTTCATCGGGTGGGACTGCGAACGCTTCGCCCATGATCTAACGCATGCGGAGAACGTGGTCGGCATGTCGGTCTGGTGCCAGACGGGCGGCTGGCACCGCTTCCGCCGCCGGGCCTATCTGGAGCAGGACAACCGCGACGTATGGATCCGCCTCAACACCGAGGCGGCGATCACGGTGTTCCGCCATGGCGGGACGGCGGAGGATGCGGTGGCGAAGGTCTGCGGTGACACGGCGGATGCCGCGCTGGAACTGCTGCGCGACGCGGACGTGGTGATCCGCGAACTGCTCTACATCGGCGACTTCGCGCGGCAGAAGTTGTTTTTCCGACGGGTGCGGATCCCACCCCTGTTCCATGTCTATTGGGACTGCCTGTTCATCAACCACGGCGTGCGCAAGCTGATGCGGCACTTCGTGACCGACAGCGAGGGATCGATCCAGCGCGGCGAGCAGGCGGCGGTGTTGTTTCCGCCGATGATCGACGCGGCACGCCGTGCCGGCCTGCCGGTGGAGGACATCGAACACATGCGCGATTTCCTCCATCTCGCGCTGCTCGCGAGGCGGTACTATTTCCTACCCTACGACCTCGGGCTGGTGGAGGAGATCGCCGCGGCGAAGAAGGCCTACAAGCTGCGCTGGCCCAAGGAAACCCGCAGCCGCTACCGGGTGAAGGTGTCCTTCGAGCCGTTTCCGCTGAAACGCCGGACCCTTTCCCTCGCGGCGCGCCTCCTGCTGCGGAAACAACGCGGCTACCGGATGATCGACCGCGTGTTCACGCTCTATCTATCAGGAATCGCCTACCGCACGCTGCGCCCGCGCGACCCGCGGGCGATGCCGAAGTTCCTGCGGAAGTCCGCGATGGGGGTGGACGCGGTCTTCCGCTAGGAAACGGCCGTGGCTCAGAGCTCGCGCAGCTTGATGTTGCGGAAGCTCACGTGGTTGCCGTGGTCCTGAAGCAGGATGTGTCCTTTCTCCAGCTCGCCGAATTTCGGCCAGACACTGTATTTGCTGCCGGCGACCAACTCGCGCCATTGGTCGGTGCCGCGCTCGAAGCTGACCGTCGTTTTGCCGTTCAGGCGGAACTCGACCTTGTTGCCCTTGGCGATGATGTGGGCGTAGTTCCACTCGCCGATGGGTTGCACGGTCTTGTTTTTCGGCGCGGTGATGAGGTCGTAGAGCGAGCCGATGGTGCGGTTGCCGTTCTTGCCGAGCTTGGCGTCCGGATGGCGGACGTCGTCGAGGATCTGGAACTCGGGGCCGATGGAAGATCCCTCGCCCTTGTTGAGCTCCGGATCGACGAAGATCTTGATGCCGCTGTTGGCGCCGGGAGTGATCCGGAAATCGACCTTGAGCTCGAAGTCCGCATATTTCTTCTTGGTGATGATGTCACCACCGGCGGCGGACTCGGCACCGCCGGTTTCATTCACGCTGAGCACGCCGTCCTTGATGTTCCAGCCGCCCGTGGGGAAGGCCTCGAGTTTCGCCCCGCGCCATCCTTCGGTGGTTTTGCCGTCCCAGAGCAGGGTCCAGCCTTCGGATTTCTCCTCATCGGTGAGCGTGTTGGCTGCGGGCGCCTCGACCTCCTGAATGCGGAGGTTGCGCCAGCGGACCTGGGTGCCGTCCTTCGACTTGTCATTGCCGATGCCGTGCACCTGCAGGCCGATGAAACCCGACGCCACCCGTGGGTCGCGGATGTCCGCGCGGGGTTCGCCGTTGAGACTGGTGCGGATGTGGTCGCCGATGGCCTCGACCCGCACTTTGTTCCAACCGTCCTGCTTGAAGATCTCGCCACCTGTTTGGGAGAAGGCCTTGTCGTCTCCGCCGAGGGCGCCGGGGTAGAGCCAGCCGCGGGCCGCCTCCTCGAAAATCCCTGCGCTCCACCAGCGGGCGCGCTTGGGATCGGGATCGATCTCGATCTGGTAGCCGTGCACGCGATTGGCGGGCACCTTGATGGTTTTGCCCGCCCAAGGGATCTCGGTGACCTTGTCGAAGGACTGGCTGCGGATCTGGACGCCGGAGTTGAGTTTGGGATCCACCTTGAACTCGTATTCGAGGACGAAATCCGAGTAGTCGCGCGGGGTGCAGAGGAAGGTGTTCCCGGTATTGAGCGTGGATGTGCCGACGATCTCACCGTTTTCGATGGCGTAGGAGGCATTGCCACCGCGCTTCACCCACGAATCGATCGATTTGCCGTCGAAGAGCGGGGTCCAGGTTTCTGCGGCCTGCGAAATCCCGCAGGAAAGGAGGGCGGCGGTGGCGTATGCGCGGATGGGGTTCATGTATGCTGGGTTGGTGGTGGATGCGTGGAGCCGGCGCGCCGGATCCCCGTGCGCCGGACTGGCTGCAAATGCCGGCCGGACTACATCAGCAGCCATCCGCATCTTTCGCAAGGCCCGGAAAATCCGATGCCCGCGTGAGATCCGGAACGGCGGCTTCCGTCCCGACCGAACGGTATGGGAAATCAACACCAGATCGATCGCAATCCGTTTTTCGCATGAGGCCGGCTCATCCGGCGGACCCCTCGCCCTATCAGTTAGAACGCACAGATTACCAAACAGTTGCGATTTCCTCTCACGGACGATTTTTTGATTGCAAAAGCCTCCGCGGATGTCCTTTCTCCCGCCGCTTGATGCTGGCAGCCGCCCCCCTTGTGTTCCCCTTGGCAAGACGCATCAGCCCAAACCCAACTGTCGAATTACGCCCCCGCCTGACGTCCGATGTCCCTACTGTCCCGACCTTCGAGGCCGAGCCGATCCCTGCTGCTCCCGATCCTGATTTTTCTCTCCACCGCCTTGGTTTCCTTCGCAAACCAAGCCGTCCGTGTCGTTTGGAACCCGAATCCGGAGAACGACATTTCCTATTACCGCCTGCACTACGGGACGGATGCCTCGTCCCTTTCGGAGCAGGTCGACGCGGTCGGCACGACGGTGGAAATCGAAGGCCTGCAGGACAACGCCACCTACCACTTCGCGCTGCGGGCGGTGAACACGTCGGGAATGGTGAGCGGGCTGTCGGAGGTGGTTTCGTATCACACCGGGACGCCGCTGGCGACCTCCCCCGCTCTGGTGGTGCTGGATGGAAACGGTGAAACACTCGCGAATGACGAGAACACGCTGGCTTTCGGCTCGCTGGTGGTCGGAGGGACCCACACGACGACGCTCACGATCACCCTCGCCAACGCCGGTGACGCGGACCTGGTGGATGTCGCAGCCAGTCTCACCGGCGCGTCCGGAGATTTCACGATCACACGCGCACCGGCGGGCATCGTTCCCGCCGGCGGCCAGACGAGTGTCGAGATCACTTTCGATCCGCTTGCCACGGGCGGCCGTTCCGCGGTTCTGGAAATTTCCAGCAATGATCCGGCAAACGGACTGTTCCGGATCTCCCTCGCGGGCACGGGCAATCCTCCTCCGGTGACCGCGGTGCCGGAGATCGCAGTGGAAACCAGTGGCGGCAGCGGCCTCGTTTCGGGCGCTGCGACACTCGATTTCGGTTCCGTCCTGCCGGGCGCCAGCTCGACGACGACGATGCTGACCGTCCGCAATGTGGGCACAGCCGACCTGACAGGTCTCGCAATCGCCGTTTCCGGAGCGAACTCCGCGGATTTCATCGTCCAGTCGCCGGTGCCGAGCATCGCGCCGGGCGGAGCGACCACGTTGGGCATCACCTTCCGCCCGTCCGCCGTCGGCAGCCGCTACGCCACGCTGGTGATTTCGAGCAACGACGCGGACGAAGGAGCGTTCTCCATCCAACTCGCGGGAACGGGACAGGCCAAGCCGGAGATCTCGATCGAGCGCGGCGGCAATCCGCTGGTATCCGGGAGCGCCACGCTGGGCTTCGGCTCGGTGCTTCCCGGAACCACCTCCACGGCCAGCGCACTGACGCTCCGCAACTCGGGCAGCGCGACGCTCACCGGGATCAGCGCCGTGGTTTCCGGCACACACGCCTCTGATTTCCTGGTCCAACCGACATTGCCAACGAGCCTTGCCGCGGGCGCGAGCACGACATTCAACGTGTATTTCAAACCCGGAGCCGTCGGCAACCGCAGCGCGAAACTCACCATTACGAGCAACGACGCGGATGAGGGCGACTTTGTCATCCAGCTCACCGGCGTCGGTTTGGCGAAACCGGAAATCGCGATCACCGACGAACAGTCCAATGATCTGGTTTCCGGAACCGGCACCCTGACCTTCGGCTCCGCCGCCGTGCGCGACGGCAGCCGAGGCATGACCTTCAGGATCCGCAACACCGGAACCGGCACCCTCACCGGCATCGCCGCGAGCCTGACCGGTTCCCACGCGGCGGACTTCTCCGTTTCCACCGCTCCGGCCGCTTCGCTGGCCCCGGGCGCGCAGACCACCGTGTCCCTCGTGTTTTCGCCCGGTGCCGCCGGCACCCGCTCCGCCGCCCTGCGGATCGCCAGCAACGATTCGGACGAAAACCCGTTTGTGATCAACCTCAGCGGCGTGGGCACCGTGGCCCCCGAAATCGCGGTTTCCGACGAGCAAAGCAAAGACCTCGTTTCCGGAACAGGCACCTTGACCTTCGGCTCCGCCGCCGTGCGCGACGGCAGCCGCGGCATCATCCTCACGGTCCGCAACACGGGAACCGCGGCCCTCACCGGCATCGCGGCGAGCCTGTCCGGCTCCCACGCGGCGGACTTCTCCGTTTCCACCGCACCGGCCGCTTCGCTGGCCCCGGGCGCGCAGACCACCGTGGCGCTGGTGTTCTCACCCGGCGCCGCAGGCACCCGCAGCGCGAAACTCGCCATCGCCAGCAACGACGCGGACGAAAGCTCGTTCGTGATCCATCTGGGCGGCGTGGGGACGGTGGCGCCACAAATCGAGATCGTCCGGATTCCGGGCGGAAAAATCCCGGAGGGCAACGGCTTCGGTGAAGTCGAGGTGGGGGATCAGAGCGAAGGAATCACCTACGAGATCCGCAACACGGGCACCGGCATCCTGAGCCAACTCTCTCTTGAACTCGATGGCGACCATCCCGGTGATTTCACCGTCACCCCGCTGGCGGCCAAGCTGCTTGCGCCGGGTGGATCCACCGAGTTCACCCTCACCTTCCGCCCCCCCGCCACCGGCACGCGCAAAGCCGTCCTGAGGGTCTTCAGCAACGACCCGGAGAACAACCCGCTCGAACTCCCCGTCCATGGCAAAGGCATCGCGTTTCCGAACATCATCGTGGCCGGGAGCAACGGATCATTCGGCTCCGCCCGCACCGGAGACAAGGGTGCGGTCCGCAGTTTCGTAATCCGCAACAACGGCAGCGCTCCGCTCCGCACTGTCCGCGCCGGCACTGGTTCCGCCGAGTTCACCATCGTCAAGCAACCCGCGGCGGTCATCGCAGCGGGGGCCGAGGACATCGTTTCGGTGCGCTTCTCGCCGAAGGCGGCCGGCGCCCGCAAGGCCGTCCTACGGATCCTGAGCAACGACCCCGACGAGGGTCGCATTTCGATTCCGCTTGTGGGCAATGGCATCGCCACTCCCGAGATCCGGGTATCCGCGGGCCGGACGAAACTCGTTGATGGGGACGCCTACGTGGCCTTCGGATCGAGCGAGGTCGGCAAGAAGAGCAAAAGCCGCAAGATTGTGATCACCAACCGCGGCACCGGACCGCTCACAGGACTCAAGGTCCGCAAGAACTGGCGGAATGCCGGCGACTTCAAGGTCGGCCGCCTGAAGAAAACTCTCGAACCCGGCAAGAGCACGACGATCAAGGTCACCTTCAAGCCGAAATCCAATGGCAACCGCTGGGCGCAACTGCACATCGCCAGCAACGACCCGGACGCGCCCTCGTTCGACATCGTTCTCAACGGCACCGGCGTGAAGGGAGACGCGAAGAAAAAATCCGCCGTGCGCAAAACAACGGCGAAGTCTTCCAAATCCAAATCCGGCGGCAAGCTTGTCGTGCATGTCGACGGCCGGCGCTACCGGGCGATCAAGATCCGCAAGTCGGAGAAACCCGATGTCCGCCCGCGCGACATCCAGGTTTCCGGCGACCTGCTCGACTGGTCCAGCGGCTTGAGCCACACCACGGTGGTGAAGAACAACGACAAGGTTCTCATCGTCCGCGACAACACGCCGCTCGGCGAAGGCAAACGTCACATCCGCCTCAATCCGCGGAGCTGAAACCAGCCGGCGCGCCGAATTCCTCGACGGAAGACTCGATCGCCGCTCGTCCCATCGACAGCGCGGCGAGGTCCTCGACCTCCGCGACGGACGTCACCTTGCACAAGCGCTGGCGCAGTTCCTTCGCACCGGGGAAACCCTTGCAGTAGTTCATCAGCCGCGAGCGCATCGCGGTGAGCGTGTATTTTTCCTCGCCGTGGCGGCCGCTCTCCACCGCCAGCCGGCAGTGGCGCAGCACCAACTCCCAACGTTCTGACAGATCCACGCCCGCGCCTTGCTCGCCGGTCGCGAGAAACGCCTTCGCCTCGCGAAACACCCACGGGTTCTGCATCGCCGCGCGACCGATCATCACTCCGCTCACCGCGGTGCCGCGTTTCCGTTTCAGGACATCCTCGCCACAGGTGACGTCGCCGTTTCCGATGACCGGCACGCCCACCGCGCGGGCAACGGCATCGATGACCTCCCAGTCCGCTTCGCCACCGTATCCCTGCGAACGGGTGCGGCCGTGCACGGCGATCGCCGCCATGCCGCAGTCCTCGAGGATCTTCGCGACCTCGACGGCGTTCACGCTGTTCTCATCCCAGCCGATGCGGATCTTGGCGGTCACCGGCACACGGTCGCCCACCGCCTTCGCCACGCCGGCCGCGACGGACGCGAGCACCGGACAATCTCGCAGCAGCGACGAGCCGCCGTTCTTGGCGACCACCTTGTTCACCGGGCAGCCGAAGTTGATGTCGATGAAATCGGGTTGTTTCCAATCGATGATCTTGCGCGCCGCCTCGCCCATGCGCCCGCCGTCCGCGCCGAAGAGCTGCACACCCACCGGGCGTTGCTCGTCGGTGAACTCGGTGTAGCGGCGCGTGCGGTCGTCGCGATGCAGGATCCCCTCGGCGGAGACAAATTCCGTGACCATCACATCCGCGCCCATCTCCTTGCAGATGCGGCGGAAAATCACGTCCGTCACGCCCGCCATCGGCGCGAGATAGAGGGGAAACCGGTCGTTTGCGAACCACGGAAGCACGCGCCACCCTAAACGACGATCCGGCGGGCCGTCCACATTGGAACCGCGCGTCACCTCACGATGGAAAACCCGGTGACGCCGTCGAGCGGAGGAATGTCGGATACGTAGTGGGTCTTGATGTTTCCGGCGACGGCGGATTCCTCGCGGATCTCGTGGAGGAACGCGGCGAGTTCGTCTTTCTCGCCCATCGCCTGGAGCTCGACGCTTCCGTCGGGCAGGTTGCGCACCCAGCCGGTCACCTCAAAGCCTCGGGCGAGATCCTTGACCGTATAGCGGAAGCCTACGCCTTGGACGCGGCCTTCGTAGATGACTCGTTTGGCAACCATGCCTCAGTCCGGCGAATCGAAGCCGATCCCGTCAAGGAACATCTGCACCGCGATGAGGATGAGCAGCAACCCCATGAGCCGCTCCATCGCACGCGTGCCTTTGGGCCCGAGAAGTTTCAACAACCACGGCGAGACCAGAAGGATGGCGGCGCTCGCGGCCCATGCGGCGCCGAGCGCCAGCATCGACTCCGGCAAGCGCTCGGGATACTTCGACGCGAGCAGGAGCAGCAGGGCGATCGCCGACGGACCCGCCATCATCGGAATGGCCATCGGGACGATGAACGGCTCCTCGTCCTCGATGTCCGGAAACATCGACTTCGCCGGAAACACCATGCCCAGCGCGATGAGGAAGAGCAGGATCCCTCCCGAGATGCTGAGGGTGGACGCGCGGATGCCGAAGACGGAAAGCACCGTCGAGCCGGCGAGCAGGAAACCGGACAAAACTCCGAACGCGATCAGCAGCTCGCGGATCAACACGCGGCGGCGCCGTTCCTCCGGCACCCGCGACAGCACGCTGTGGAAGACCACCATGTTTCCGAAGGGATCGAGCACAAGGAACAAGGTGAGCGCGGCAGACAGAAGATTCACGCCTCCGAAGCTGCGGAACCCGCGACTGCCGGGCAAGCGCGGCCTGTCACCTCACGAACTCCGCCACTTCGCGGGTGGCGGCGTTGACGATGCGGATCCGGTCCGGAGCGATCCGGTGGACGGCGAACTGGCGCTTGCCTTCGCTGGCCCGGACCTCGCCCGCCGCGGGGAATTCTTTCGCGCCGGTCGACGCCGCCACCCAGGAAAGAGCGGCTTTTTCGAGCCCGGTGGCGTCGTCCGCCGATTCCAGCATGATGTCCCAAACGAGCGCGACCGATGCCTCGCCGTCCGGGACAAGGGCGTAGCGGTCGTTTTTCCACGCGCGGGACAGCTCGCTGGCGACACCGGCGTCTCCCAGCGTTTCGAGCCACAAACGCAGCCCTAACAAACCGGCGGACTCGCTGAGATACGGTTCCTCCGGGAAGGCGGGCAGATCGAGCGCCGGCGGCGAGGCATGATCCTCCGCCGGAAACACGATCGCACGCGTCGTCTGCGGCGGATCATGAAACAGGCCGAGCAGCTCCTTGGTTCCCTGCACGTAATAGGAGTCCGCCGTGCCCTTGCCTTCGGTGATCGGGAACATCACCAGTCCTTGGATGAACGGCGAAAGCGTCGAAAACAACCGGGCGGCCTCCTTGTTTTCCTCCAAGGGCACGAAACCAAAGGCCCGTGCGTTGTCCGAGTAATACCTCGCCTCGACGCCTGCCGCGCCCCCTTGATGCAAGGCCTCGCGGGCGCGGGCGGGATCGTCGCCCGGATAGGTCGGCGGCGGAGGGAAATGCTGGTGCAAAAGAATGCGGGCGAGCAGCCGCAACAGCGCCGCCTGGTCCGGGATCTCGGACTCGCGGTAGCGGTCGGTCACCCACGCCTCGCCGCTCGCTTCGTCAAACCAACCGCGCGTGCCGACGGAGCGTGCGGCGGACAGTTGGGAAACCAGTTCCTCATCCGGCCCGAGCACGCCCATCAGCCGGTAGCTCTCCTGGCGGTCGTCCGCACCGGACGGCCCGAAGCGGCTCTCAACGGCCGCCGCGATCCGGTCCCGCAGTTCCTCCGCTGCGATGCGGTGGACCACCGGACTGGATAGAAACGTCACGCCGAGTTCCTTCTCGACGCGGGTGATCAGCTCGCGCGGCACGGAAACCTCTCCCCCGCCCTGCGCGAGCGAACGAAGCGATTCGTTCTCGCGCCGCAGCATCGCGATCTCCTCATTGGCCGCGCGCAGGTCCTCACCGGACGCGCCACCGCCCTGCGAGGTCCGGTGGATTCCCTGGAGGATCCCGCCGGCGCCAAGAGCGGAGCCTAACAGGATAGGAAGCAGCGTGCGGGGACGGAGCACGGATGATGCGGTGGTGTTACTGCCCGCCGTCCTTGAACGGGTTCGTTTCCAGCGCCGAGGATTTCACGCCAAAGACCTCCTCGAAGGTCTTTCCGGGCAGCAGGTTGTAGACGATCGGCGCGGAGCGGTTGCCATCCACGTCGTAGACGTACTTCACGACTTGGATGGGCATCTCCTTGCCGGTGTCCGGATTCGTGCGCTTGGCGCGGGCGTCGAACATGCGCTCCTCCACGAGCTGGCCATCGCTTTTGCGGTAGCCGTAGCTCACCTTGAACATGCAGTGGTTCTTCCCGTCGAAGATCTTGCACGACAGCGGGTTCTGGTTCACGTCCATGCGGTAGACGGTGAGCATGGTGAGCGTGCCGTTGCCGTTGAACTTCTTCTTGTAGAGCGTCTTGTTGTCCGGCGTGCGGGTGAGGATCGTGCGCGATCCATCGTCGTGGCGCATCACCCGGACGTTCGGGCCGTCCACCGCGTCGAAGTTGCTGCCAGCGCCCTGCGCGGCGCAGGTGGCGGCGCCGAGCATGGCGGTGAGGACCAGGGTTTTCCAGATTGCCTTCGCATTCATGGCCCGCAAACTAGGCGGGTCCGGCGGACGCTGCAAGCCGCCAGTTTTCCCCCGATGTTCTGGACCAGCCGCGACCGCACGATGGACCTCAGCCGCCGCGGCGTGGTGATGGGCATCCTCAATGTGACGCCCGATTCGTTCTCCGACGGCGGCCGTTACGACGGACGGGGCGCGGCCCTCGGACACGCCCGTCGTCTCATCGCCGACGGTGCGGAAATCATCGACGTCGGCGGTGAATCGACCCGCCCGGGGGCGGCTCCGGTTTCCGTGGACGAGGAGCTCGCCCGCACCGTGCCGGTGGTCCGCGCCCTGCGCGACGAATGGGACGGCTGGATTTCCATCGACACCTCGAAGGCCGCGGTCGCGGAAGCCGCGCTCGCCGCCGGTGCGGACATCGTCAACGACGTCACCGGCCTGCGCGGGGATCCCGCGATGGCCCGCGTCTGCGCGGAAACCCGCTGCGCCATCGTCGTCATGCACATGCAGGGCGAGCCGCGGACGATGCAGAAGGAACCACGATACGACGACGTGGTCGCCGAAGTGCGGGCTTTCTTCCAAGACCGCATGGCCGCTTTGGAAGGCGCCGGCATTTCCCGCGGCGCGATGTGTTTCGATCCCGGCATCGGCTTCGGCAAGAAACTCGAACACAACCTCACCCTGTTGCGCGCACTGCCGGATCTCGCACCGGCTGGATCTCCCCTGCTGCTCGGTGTTTCACGCAAATCCTTCATCAGTGCCGCGCTCGGAACCCCGGACCTCGACGCACGCGACTGGCCGACCGTCGCGATCACCGCCTCCGCCCGCGGCCAGGGCATTCTCCTTCACCGCGTCCACGATGTCCGCCCGAACGTCGAGGCCCTGCGGATGACCGAGGCGATCCTCTCCGCCGGCATCGCGCGACACGAGAATCCGGTGCGGACCTGATCCGCCCGAAAGATCCGCCGGCGACCGCACGCACTTCTTCGCGTGAAAATCCCCACGCTGCTGCTGCTCGGCGCGCTTTCCGCTTTCGCCGCCGACCGGCCGAACATCGTCCTGCTCTTCGCCGACGACCTCGGCCGCTACGCATCCGCCTACGCCGACCCAAAACGTCCGTCGCCGAACGACATCATCCGGACACCGGCTTTCGACCGGATCGCCAACGAAGGCGTGCGTTTCGACAACGCGTTCGTTTCAGCGCCATCGTGCACCCCGTCGCGTGGATCGCTCTACACCGGCCGGCACTTTTTCCGAAACGGCTCGTTTTCCCAACTCCACAGCCGCTGGCAAAAGGGCGCACCGGACCCTGGTGACGCCATCGTCGGCATGCCTGAAACCCTCGCCCGCGCCGGATACCACGTCGGTTGGAGCCACAAGTGGCACATCCCCGAGCGGTTGATCGGCGGCAAGGACCACCAATACTCTCCGCACGGCAACCGCATCAGCAACTTCTCCCAGCAGGTCACCAAGAAACCCGGAATCCGCGGGCAGATCTTCGACGCCGTACGCGGCAACTTCCATGCCTTCCTCGCCGACCGCAAAGACGACCAGCCTTTCTTCTATTCATTCAACCCGACCAACACCCACCGCGCCTGGGTCCGTGGCTCGGGCAAGGCGCTGTGGGGACTCGATCCCGACAAGCTGAAAGGCAAGCTGCCGCCATTCCTCCCCGACAACGAGGTCGTCCGCGAGGACTTCGCCGACTATCTCGGCGAGGCGATGGCTTTCGACCAAGCCTGCGGAGTGATCATCGAGGAACTCGAAAAAACCGGCGAACTCGACAACACCCTGGTCGTCATCAGCGGCGACCACGGCATCCCGGGATTTCCGCGCGGCAAGTGCAACGTCCACGACTTCGGCTCGCGCGTCCTGCTCTCGATGCGCTGGCCGGAGCACATCGCGCCGGATCGCGTGATCAAGCCCCCCGTCTCGCTCATCGACCTCGCGCCCACTTTCCTCGCCGCCGCCGGCACCGACTCACCGGACGATCCCGACGGTCAGAACCTGCTGCCGGTGCTGAAACCCGGAGGCGACGAGAAAAACCTGCGCGGCTGGGCGCTCATCGGCCGTGAAGTCCACGTCGGCAGCGCGCGTGAAAATTTCCTGCCATACCCCGTCCGCGCCCTGCGCACGGCCGATTTCCTCTACGTGCGGAATTTCAAACCCGGGCGCTGGCCGATGGGCGACCCCAAGGCCGCGGCCGGTGACGCGATGCCGGATTTCAAGAAAATCAACAACGACACCCGCGCCGCCTACGCCGACATCGACGCCTCCCCGACCAAGGCATGGCTCGTCCGCCATCGCGACGACGACGGCCTCGGGATCGTCCTGCGCGAAGGCTGGGAAAAGCGCCCGTCCGAGGAATTCTACGACCTCGCGAAGGATCCTTTCCAGATCCACAATCTCGCCACCGATCCCGCCTACGCCGCGGACCTCGACCGGCTTCGCAAGCTTCTCATGACCCAGCTCGAAGAAGGCGCCGACCCCCGCCTCGGCGATGCCTTCGACCGCCCGCCCTATTGCATCGAGTCTCGCTAGCAGGCCTTGGACGGCGGCCGGTCGTTCGTCGCCAACGCGAGCCCGGCCGCACGACCTGCTCCCCGGGTTTCCCAGCTCAGCGGGCCACTCGCGATTTGGTGGTTTGCAAAGCGGCCCGGCTGTTCCAACAAGGCGCATGCCCATCGAGCCCTTTCATCCGTTCGGGATGCAGCACTTCATCACCCTCGGAGTGGGCGGAACAGTCGCAGGCGGCCTGCTGATGGCGGCGCGCAAGGGCGGGAGGCCGCGGCAACTCGCGGCGGCGCTGCTGGCACTGGCGAACCTGACGGCGTGGCCGGCGAACTACCTGGCCTGGACCTCGCTCGGAACACCGCTGGCGCTGGACAACGTGCTGCCGTTCCATCTGTGCGACGTGGCGGCCTTCGTGGCGGGTTTCGCGCTGCTGACGAGAAACCGGCATTTGTGCGGGATGACGTATTTCTGGGGTCTGGCGGCAACCATGCAGGCGCTGGTGACACCGGCGATCTCGGTCGGTTTTCCGGCCTGGGCATTCGTGACGTTTTTCGTGCAGCACTTCGCGATCGTGACGGCTGCCTTGTTCCTGCCGCTTGCCGGCTGGTGGAAACCGAAGCGTCCATGGTGGCGAAGCCCGGTGGAGGCGTATCTGTGGGCGGCGCTCTATCTGTTCGTCGCGCTGGGGATCAACTCGGTGCTGGGCACGAACTTCGCGTTCGCCAGCCGGGTTCCGGACAATCCGAGCCTGATCGATCACCTCGGTCCGTGGCCGTGGTATCTGCTGTCGTTCCACGCCCTGAGCGTCACGTTGTTCCTGCTGCTGGCGCTGCCGTGGAAAAAGAACTCCGGAACAAGGTCATGAGCCAAGGATATCGATCGCTCGAAGCTCTGCTGCACGACGCGTTCTGGGAAGCGGAGGACGACGGCAGCGAGGTGCGGCTGATGGATTCGTTCCTCGCGGAACGGCCGGGACCGGCGCTGGAAATCGGCGCGGGATCGGGACGGCTGATGTTTCCGCTGCTGGAGGCGGGCCGGGAGATCGAGGGTTTGGAACTTTCCCCGGACATGCTGCGGCTGGCGCGCGATCGGGCGGAACGGCAAGGCCTCTCCCCCGCCCTGCACCAAGGGGACATGACGGATTGGAAGCCGGCCCGGAGTTATGCATCCTTGCTTGCACCGGCGTTCACGTTGCAACTGGCGTCCGACCCGGCGGCCACTCTGCGACATTGGCGGAGTTGGCTGGATCCGGGCGCAGGCCTCTATCTGACGATCTTCCTGCCGCTGGCGGAACTGGAGGGCGAACTGCCGGAAAACGAATGGTATGACGACCACGAGGCGCGCCTGCCGGACGGGCGCCGGGCGCGGGTGAGGACGCGGCACCGGATCGACCGGAAAACCCGCACGCTGCACCGGGAGCACCGGTATCGGATCGATGGCGGAAGACCGGAGATGCACGAGTCGCGGCAGACGCTGCGCTGGATGGAGCCGGCGGATTTGCCGGAACTGCTGGCGGGCTGCGGATTCCGACTGGAGCGATGGTTTCCGGACTTCGATCCGGATGCGGCGGGCTGGGACCCGGCGGACCGGGACTTCGACGGGATCGTCACCTGCCATGCGCTGGCGACGGAGGAAAAAAGATGAAGTTTTTTGAAAGATCCGGAAATGGCCAATCTTGACGGAGCGTGGGAATCCGGCCTATGACGGGCCGTGCCAAGGATCTCCCCCCTGCTCGTCTGCACCGCCCTGATCGCGAACTTGTCCGGCCAGACGTGGGAGCGCGAGGATGTCGGGTTCGAGAACATCCAGAACCGGGCGCGCGAACTGGCGGCCAAGCCGTATGAGGCGCCGGACAAGGACGCGCTGCCGGCGTGGATGCGGGAGCTGAGCTACGATCAATACCGGGACATCCGCTTCAATCCGGCGCAGGCGCTGTGGGCGGCGGACCAGCTTCCGTTCCGCGCGATGTTGTTTCATCCGGGATACCTGTTCCGGGAGCCGGTGACGTTGAATGAATTCACCCAGAGCCACCAGCAGCGGATCCGATTCGCGGAGGCGTTCTTCGATTACGGCCCGTTGGTGTCGCACCGTGGCGAGCTGCCGCAGGACGGTGGTTTTTCGGGCTTCCGGTTGCACACGCCGCTGAACCGGCCGGACGTCTATGACGAACTGGTGGTGTTCCAGGGCGCGAGCTATTGGCGTGCGCTCGGCAGAGGGCAGAAATATGGAATCTCGTCGCGCGGCATCGCGGTGGACACCGGTGTGGATGGGACGAACGAGGAGTTTCCCGCCTTCCGCGAGTTCTGGCTGCGCAAGCCGGAGAAGGGCGATACCCAGGCGCGGATCTACGCGCTGCTGGACGGGCCGTCGTTCGCGGGCGCCTATGCGTTCCGCGTGCATCCGGACGATGAGACGCAGGTGGAGGTGCGCGCGGTGTTGTTCTGCCGCAAGGAGGTGAAACGCTTCGGCGTGGCGCCGATGTCGAGCATGTTCTGGTTCGGCGAAAACTCGCGGCGGCGCTTCGACGACTTCCGGCCGGAGGTGCACGACTCGGACGGACTCGCGATCCGGATGGGCAGCGGCGAGCGGATCTGGCGGCCGCTGAGCAACGACTCGGGCGGCCTGGGTTTCAGCGTGTTTCCGATGGAAAAATGTGACGGCTTCGGCTTGCTCCAGCGCGATCGGCGATTCGCAGCGTATGAGGATGGCGAGGCGGACTACCACCTGCGGCCGTCACTGTGGATCGAGCCGACATCGGACTGGGGCGCGGGCCATGTGCTGCTGATGGAGATTCCGACGGGCAACGAACTTTCCGACAACATCGTGGCGATGTGGGAGCCCGGGAAGACACCGAAACCGGGCGAGCGCGTCGAGTTTTCCTACCGCCAGCACTGGACGGAGAAGGCGGACGCCTCAGAGGCCGGCGGCATCGTCACCGCCACCCGCACGGGCGTGCACGACTGGCAACCGGAGATGCGGACGATGATCGTGGAGTTCTCCGAGGTCGCTCCAGCGAAGGAGGACGGGCCCGCGCTCGCGGCGGAGGTCCGCGCCGTGGGCGAATCCGCGAAGCGGGTCAAGGTCGAGAACGTCACGGTGCAGCCGCTGCCGGGCGGACGCTGGCGCGTCGCGTTCCAACTCACGCCCGGCGAGGGCGTCGCGAAACTCGCGGAGGCCGGCCCCGTCGAGATGCGCTGCTGTCTGAAACGCGGTGACGATTTCCTGACCGAAACATGGGCGTATCGAGTCAATCCCTGAACACGCTGCGACCGCTCAGCGAGACGGAACTCGCGGAGTGGGAGGAAGCCTACGCCGCCGTCGAGGCGTACCTCGGCGCGTTGCGGCTGCGCAACCGGCTGCTGGTGGCGGAACTGGTGCGCGGCATCCTGTGGCGGGCCTCGGCGCGGCAGGTCTCCGAGCCGGAGAAGGCGCCTCGGGTGCTGGCGATGGAGGAGGCTCTGGCGGAAATCGCGGACTGGACGCAGGACGTGCTGGACATCCCGTTGGAGAACCGGCGCCTGATGGCGCGCGGACGTCTCGCGCTGCTGCTGGCTGGCATGCCTGACAAGTGGCAGGGCGTGTTCCTCACACCGGCGCCATGGCCGCCGGACTTCGTGGCGGCGATGAAATCTTCGTATCTCGCGGCGGGCCCGCGTTTCGCGGAGCTGACGATGGTGCCGAGGCCGCTGGAGTTCAACGCCATCGGCTCGAGCGCCGCGCAGTGGTGGGAGACCATGGACCGCAAACCGATCGTCCGTTTCATGTTCGTGGCGCTGCTGGGCGCGCTCGGGCTGGTGGCCGCATGGTATATCTTTCTCGAGTGATGCAAACCGACGATCCGGAACGCCCGGCCGAGCAGGCGCCCTTCTACGGGCGGCGGAAAACGACGTTCCGGCGTTTCGTGTTCTTCAGCTCGGTGTTCGTGACAAACCTCGCGTGCTGCGCGTGGCTGGCGGACCTGTTCTGGCGGATGGGTTTCCAGAAGGCGCACTACCCGGTGATGGCGGTGTTCATCGTCCTCAACGGATTGCTGACGCTGGGGTCCTTCCACGCGTTGTTCGGGTTTTTCGCCGGATGGACCGGCCGCAAGGGCAAGGCGGCGCGCATCATGAGCCTCGCCGACGGCGTGGAAGGGCCGCTGAAGAAACGCCACGCGGTGGTGATGCCGGTCTACAATGAGGACAGCGTGAAGACCTGCGCGCGGATCGAGGCGATCCACCGCTCGATCGCGGCGACCGGACACCTCGACTCCTTCGACTTCTTCATCCTCAGCGACACCCGCGACCTCGACCTCTGGGTGCTGGAGGAAACGTCGTGGGCGAACCTCTGCCGCAAGCTCGGCGGATTCGGCCGCATCTACTACAGGCGACGCAGGACCAACGAAAACCGCAAGGCCGGCAACATCGGCGACTTCGTCCGCAAGTGGGGAGGAAACTACGAGGCGATGCTGGTGCTCGACGCCGACAGCCTGATGGACGGCAACGACATCCTGCGCATGGCGCGGGTGATGGAGGCGCATCCGAAACTCGGCATCCTGCAGACACCGCCGAAGTTGATCCGCGGCGCCTCGGTGTTCACGCGGCTCCAGCAGTTCGCAATGCGGCTCTACGGCCCGTTGTTCGTACGCGGCCTGAATTTCTGGCAGCTCGGCGGCGGCAGCTACTGGGGGCACAACGCGTTCATCCGCATCCAGCCGTTCTCCGAATACTGCGAGCTGCCGGCGCTGCCCGGGCGCGAGCCGTTCGGCGGCCGCATCCTGAGCCATGACTTCGTCGAGGCGGCGCTGATGGTCGCCCGCGGTTGGGAGGTGTGGCTGGCATGGGACGTCGAGGGTACCTACGAAGAGGCTCCGCCGACATTGATGGACCATTTGGTTCGCGACCGCCGCTGGTGTCAGGGAAACCTGCAGCACTTGTGGCTCATCTTCGCCCGCAAGCTGCCGTTCTCGGTGCGGATGCACCTTTTCATGGGAATCATGGCTTATCTCGGCAGCCCGTTGTGGTTCCTCTTCCTGTTGTTAGGAACCTGGGTCGCGTGGGATCGGATGGAAAGCGGTCTCAGCCAACTGCCCTTCGAGAGTCTGGTCGACCGCTGGTTCGGCATCGATGGCGTGCAGCAGAGCCTGATCCTCACCGCGGTGATCTTCACCTTGCTGTTTCTGCCGAAGATCCTCGCGGTGCTGCGGGCCCTGCTTGTCCCCCACATCCGGCGGGGCTTCGGCGGCATGCTGCCGATCGTCTCCGGGGCGATGATCGAAACGGTGGTTTCCGTCCTGCTGGCGCCCTCCGTAATGGTCGCCCACACGATGATGGTGCTCTCGATCCTCTCCGGCCGCGCGGTCGGCTGGGGAAACCAGAACCGCGAAACCGACGGCACGGCGTGGTTCGACGCCTTCCGCATCCACGCGCCTCAATTGCTGCTCGGCCTGATCTGGACGGCGGTGGCGATCCGGATCGGCTATTCGCCCGACGAGCCCTTCCGGCTTCAGAACTACGCGTTCGCCGCGTGGATGTCCCCCATCCTCGCCGGGCTGATCCTCTCCGCGCCGGTGTCCGTCTGGACCAGCCGCAGCCGTTACGGCCGCGCGCTCCGCCACCGAAGCCTGCTCTGCACACCCGAGGAACTCGACCCACCGGAGATCCTGCGGCTCGCGGACGATGCGAACGCGGCGGTCGACCCCGCCCTCGACGCATCCCGTGAGGCCCGGCGCGGCTTGGTGGCGGCGATCGTGGACCCCTATGTGAACGGCGTGCACGTTTCCCTTCTCGAAGCCTGCGAGATCCAGCCGGAAGCCGAGGAACTCGCGGAGCGATGCCTCGCCGGCGGTCCCGCCGGACTGGGCAAGGAGGAGCTTTCGGAACTGCTCTATCATTCGGCCGCGATGCTGATGATGCACCGCGCCGTATGGCTGCGTGCGTCGGACGGAATTCACTCGACCTGGACGCGCGCGGTGGAAAGCTATCGCCAACGGCTTGATTTCCCCGGGGCCGATCCCATTTAATCCCGCCAGCGATGCTTCAACTAAACCCGGACCTCAACGATCTCGTCACGGATGCCGCCGCCGCCCTCGCCGCGCGACTCCAAACCACCGCCACCATCACCGCCGCGGCCCCCGGCCGCGTCAACCTGATCGGCGAGCACATCGATTACTGCGACGGATTCGTCCTGCCCTTCGCCATCGACCGCTACATCGTGATCGCCGGCGCGGCCAACGGCACCAGCGAGGCCCGCATCGCCACCGCGCTCGGGGATTCCATCGCCGTGCTCGACGTTTCCAACCCGCAGGAACCCTCCGAGCCCAAGTGGGCCAACTACATCCGCGGCGTGATCCGCGGCTTCCAGGACCGCGGACATTCGGTGCCCGGCTTCGACGCGTTCATCCTCTCTTCGGTGCCCGGCGGTGCGGGGCTTTCCTCCTCTGCGGCGCTCGAGTGCGCGACCGCCACGTTTCTCGAAGGTCTGCTCGACACCCGGCTCGAGACCAAGGAAAAAGCCTTGCTGAGCCAGAAGGCGGAGCATGATTTCGCCAACGTGCCCTGCGGCATCATGGACCAGTTCGCCTCCGCCTTCGGAAAACCGAACCGCCTGGTCCTGATCGACTGCCGCAGCGGCGAACCGGAGCTGGTGCCCTTCGAGAACCCGGACCTCACCGTGCTCATCTCCAACACGATGGTGCACCACGAACTTTCCGACGGCGGCTATGCCTCGCGCCGGAAAAACACCGAGGACGGCCTCAAGATGCTCGGCAAACAATCGTGGCGCGATGTCACCGAGGACGATGTCCGCGGCAACTGGGACCGCCTTGGCGACCCGGTGAACCGCCGCGCCCGCCACGTCGTGGGCGAGATCGCCCGCACCGTCGCCGCCGCCTCGGCGCTCGGTCGCAATGACTTCGAAACGCTCGGCCCGCTGATGTATGCGAGCCACGAATCCCTTCGCGACGACTTCGAGGTCTCCTGCAAGGAACTCGACATCATGGTCGACATCGCACGCAAGATCGGCCGCAACGGCGGAGTGATCGGCGCGCGGATGACGGGAGGCGGTTTCGGCGGCTCCACCGTCACGCTTTGCGAGTCCCGCAAGGCGTCGGATATCGCCGAGACGCTTGCCTCCGAATACGAGAAAATCACCGGCATCACGCCCCAGATCTTCGCGTCACGGCCGTCGCTGGGCGCGCATCTGGTCGTTTAGCAACGAATCCGGCCATCACGAGGCGGTGGCCGGGAAGCGTCCCGGATGAAGCGGATCCGTCGTTCCACGGCGTTGCGGACCCGCGCGATCGCGTAACGGAGTCGGTTTGACCATCAGGAATTCTTAAATTCTAATGGCACCCGATTTTCGGCCCTTCCCTCGTAGACGGGAATCGGCCGGAGAACTCCGCCTCCATCATGAAACTCTTGTCCCTGATCCTGTCGCTGGGTGCCGTCGGTCTGGCATCATCCGCCCGCGCCGCGAATATCATCGACTCGATCTACGGGGTCGGCGCGGGAAGCTTCGAACTGCCGGGGCACGGCGCGGCGCAGTATGAGACCCTGGCTTCGGGAGACACCGACATTTCCGGCTGGATCGTCGATCCAACCACCATCGACTGGGTGAAAGACTCGGTCTGGAACGCATCGGACGGCTCCTACTCGATCGACCTCAATGGTTCGCCATCCGGCATCGGTGGCATCCACACCGTGATTCCGACGACGGCGGGCACCACGTATCGGGTGACTTTCGACATCGCGGCGTTCAACGCGCCCGGCAGCGCGACGGACCCGAAGACGATGGACGTGAACGCCGGTGGGACCAGCACCTCGTTTTCGCTCGCCGCATCACACAGCTACAGTGTGCCGTTCAGCCTGCCCCTGGTGGTCACCTGGCACTCGCACTTCGTCGAGTTCACCGCCACCGGCAGTTCCGCGACCATTGGTTTCCTATCGACGGTTCCCGGCGATGGATCGGCGATGTTGCTGGACAACGTGTCGGTGGAAGCCGTCCCCGAAACGTCCGGAGCCCTTCTCGCCGCCCTCGGCCTGCTGGTCCCCCTGATGGTCCGCCGACGTTCCGTCTGAAACCCCTTCCCCCAAGTTCCCCCACGGAAAAGGGCGCGGACCGTATCGCGGTCCGCGCCCTTGATTGCACATTGTTCCCCCCAAAGATTCCGCGGTTTTGTTCCGCCGGCATGGATCGGGTTCCCCCCGGATTCCAATCCGGCCTGATGCGGTAAGACACGCGGTATCAGGAATATGTCGGAAAGGTTTTCAGTTTGCCGTGGCTCGCTGTCGCCTTTCGTTGGAGATAAAATTACCCTGATTTTCGGGTTTCTGAAGCATTATGAGGTCCGAGATCCGGCCAGTTGGTCCCGATACCGGACATGCGGACCCCACGCGAATGCGGATCGGTTCAATTCCCGGCCTGCCGTCGCACGATCCAGGCGAGAAACTCCTGGTTTCCATCGGTTCCGGTGATGGGTGACGGGATGCAGCCGGCCCACTGGAAATCCGGCGTATCGTCGACGAACTCACGGATTTTTCCGATCGCCCGCTCGTGCAGCGCCGGATCGCGGACGATTCCACCTTTGGAGATGTCCTCGCGTTGCAATTCGAACTGCGGCTTGATCAGGCAGACGACGGCGCCTTCCTCGTCGAGCACACCGAACACCGCGGGCAGCACCTTGGTGAGGGAGATGAACGAGAGGTCCATCACCGCAAGTCGGACGGTTTCGCCCAGATCCTCGGGCCGCATGTGGCGCGCGTTGAAACGCTCTTTGACGACCACCCGCGGGTCGTTGCGGAGTTTCCAGACAAGTTGGTTGGTTCCGACGTCGACCGCATGCACACGGGCCGCCCCGCGCTGCAGCAGACAATCGGTGAAACCACCGGTGGAGGCCCCGACATCGATGCACGTCCACCCGGCGGGATCGATCTCGAAGGCATCCAGCGCCGCCTCGATCTTGAGTCCGCCGCGGCCGACAAAACGCGGTTTTTCCTTCACCTCGAGAGGTGCGTCGAGCGGCAGTTTCGCGCTCGGTTTGGAAACCACGGCATCGCCACTGCGGACCTCGCCGGCCAGGATCAGGCGCTTGGCCTGCTCGCGGGAGTCGCAGAGTCCGCGGGCCATCAGGAGGGCGTCGGCACGTTCGGTTTTCATCGATTGGAGTTCCCACGCAGGGAAGCAGTCGGCCGCGCCGGCCGCAAGCCCGCCTGCGGATCGGAACTTGCGGCTTGCCTCCCGGGCGTTCCGCCGCCAACGATCCGCCGCGTGACGCGCCACCGAACCGACGACCTCCGAATCACCGGCCTCAATCCGCTTATTTCCCCCGCGGTGCTGGGGTATTATCTACCGATCACCGAGGCCGCCTCCGAACTCGTCGCCGGCGCACGGGCCCAGGCCGACGCCATTCTGCGCCGCGAGGACGACCGCCTTCTCGCGGTGGTGGGCCCCTGCTCGATCCACGACCCGCAAGCCGCTCTCGAATACGCCAACAAGCTGCTGCCCGTCGCGCAGCGCCTGAAAGACGACGTGTTCGTCATCATGCGCGTCTATTTTGAAAAGCCACGGACCACCGTCGGCTGGAAGGGTCTCATCAACGACCCGAACCTCGACGACTCGTTCGACATCAACCGCGGCCTGCGCGCCGCCCGCAGCCTGCTGCTCGATCTCGCCAACATGGGGGTGCCCGCGGGCACCGAATTCCTCGACACGATCTCGCCGCAATACATCGCCGACCTGATTTCATGGGGCGCGATCGGCGCGCGGACCACGGAGTGCCAGGTCCACCGCGAACTCGCTTCGGGACTTTCGATGCCCGTTGGTTTCAAAAACGGAACCGGCGGTTCGATCCAGATCGCCCTGGACGCGATCCAATCGGCCTCACGTCCGCACCACTTCCTTTCGGTTACGAAACAAGGCGTGTCCGCCATCGTTTCAACCACCGGCAACGAGTCCTGCCACCTCATCCTGCGCGGCGGCAAAGCCGGCCCGAACTATGACAAGGCGGCCGTCGAAGAAGTCACGAAAATGCTTCGCGAGCAGGGATTGGTCGAGTCGGTCATGATCGATTGCTCGCACGGAAACTCGCTGAAGGACTTCCGCAACCAGCCCTTGGTCGCCAAGGACCTCGCCCACCAGATCGCGGACGGAAACCAGGTGATCACCTCGCTGATGATCGAGTCGAACCTCGTCGAAGGTGCGCAGAAACTCAGCACGGATCCCGGCGGACTCGTCTACGGACAGTCGATCACCGACGCATGCCTCGGCTGGGACGAAACCGTCGACGTGCTCGACATGCTCGCCGACGCCGTCCGCACCCGCCGCGGTGCCGCGGTGCAGACGACCTGAGCGCGAAGCCGGGAGATCGGATCGGAAATCATGCGGAGGATCTGCAAAGAACCGCCGGATTATCAATGCACTTGAAAATTTCCCAGTTCGTGACTTGCGATGCGCATCGAACCTGCCATCCTCGCCCAGCCTCCGATTCTGGACCATGGAAATTTCCAATGACTCGTCGCAAAGCGTCATCACCTGTCGCAACAGCCAAGGCACCGAACTGACGGCCAACCTCTTGCGGATCAAAAGGTATTCGGTCGTCTTCGAAGTCTACAATCCTTACAGCATCCTGCAGCTCTCGGAGGTTCTCTCGGACTTCCGGATCATGGCGTCGAGACGCCTGCTCTATCACGGCAAGGCGGTGGTGAGCAACCTGCTCAACACCGGCATCGTGCTGGTGTGCGAGGCGACCCTGGAGGACGGATGGGTGGAACTCGACTTCCTGTCCGCGGTCAGCGGAACGGGCGACCTGAAGGACCAGTTCGGATCGTTCATGCAGGAATGGAAGTCCGCCAACCAGGTGCGGGATCCGTTCAAACTTGTTGTCGCGGACATGGTCAACATGTTCAGCGGGCTCCAGCACTGGATGACGGGCGTCGATGTGGGGATCCGGACCACCGTCACCAGATCCCGGGACGAACTGGAGAAGGAGATTTTCTCCGGCGTCCAAGAGCAGGCGATCGGTGAGGTGATGCCCTTTTGGGAACGTCTGGAAGACGTGGCCGCCGAAGTGACCGAAGCCGAGGTTTCCCTGCACAAAGCCTATCTGCGGAGGGAGCTGCACCCGATCGTGCTATGCTCCCCGTTCATCTATCGGACCTACACCAAGCCTCTCGGATACGCGGGCGACTACGAGATGGTCAACATGATGCTGCGGAGCCCCTACGAAGGTTCCTCCGCGTTTGCGAAACTCCTGAATTTCGCACTGCTCCACACCGAACCGGTGGTGGCGCACCGCAACCGCATCGACTATCTGGTGGAGACCCTGCGGAACGAAACTCTGCGCCGCGTCCAGAAGGGCAGAACGCGCGTCTTCAACCTCGCATGCGGCCCCGCCGTCGAGGTCGGACGTTTCCTGCGCAATCATGAGGAAAGCGACCTGACCGACTTCGACCTCCTCGACTTCAACCTCGAAACGCTCGAATACACCAGGGAACGTCTCACCGAAGCGAGGATGTCCGCCGGTCGCGAGGCCCACCTCCGGTTTTTCCAACGCTCGGTGAACCAGATCCTCCGCGCCGCCGCGCAGGGAACGGAAGATGACGAACTCAAGGACTACGACGTCGTATACTGTGCCGGACTCTTCGACTACCTTTCCCAACGGGTCTGCCAGCGGCTTGTCGACCTGTTCTGCCGGATGGCCAAGCCGGGCGGCCTCGTGATCGTGACCAACGTCGCCGCCAGCAACCCGCGCCGGGCCTGCATGGAGTATCTGATGGAGTGGAACCTCATCCACCGCGACATCGACGAGATGAACGACTTGATTCCCGCGGACATCCCGGTGAAACGGACCGATGTGAAGGCCGATTCGACCGGGGTGAACCTGTTCCTGGAAATCGAACTGGCCGATGCCTGAGACCGTCCAGACGATCGGCCTGCAGAGCGAAGCCGAACTGCGCAAGGAGTTCCGCGACTACGAGAACAGCGTGGGCGTGCCGACGGCGAGGCGCGCAACCCTGATTGTCGGGGTATTTGTATTGGGCGGCGCGCTGATGGATTGGCAGGTGTTTCCAGAACACTTCTGGGCGTTCCTGCTGATCCGCGCCATTTGCACCCTCGTGCTGGTGGGAATCTATTTCCTGATCAACACCTGGTCCTCGGCCGGCCTGTTCAACCTCATCGCATACGGCATCGCCACCCCGCCCGTCATCGCCATCTGCCTCATGATCGCATGGACCGGCGGGGCGGTTTCCAGCTATTACGCGGGTCTGAACCTCGTGATGGTCGGACTGTCCATGTTGTGGAGATGGTCGTTCTGGAACTCGCTGGTGATGGTGCTCTTCGTCCTCGCGAGTTATTACACCAGCGTGCTGGTCGCCCCGGGCCCCACGAGCCTGCCGCTCCTGGTGAACAACAGTTGGTTCCTGCTCGTCACCAGTGTTTTCGTGGTGACGGGGAATTTCTTCTACGAACGCCTTCGGTTTCAAGAGTTCTCGCTGCGAACCGAAGTCGAGCGCTCGCGCGAGTTGCTCGAGTCGCAGAACCGCCAGTTGAGCGAACTCGACGAAGCCAAAACCCGCTTCTTCGCGAATATCAGCCACGAACTGCGCACGCCGCTCACCATCATGCTCGGAATCACCGAGAAGGTGAAGTCCGCCATTTCGCGTCAACCCTTGGATCCATCGATGCACGAGATGGTGACGATGCTCGAGCAGAACGGATTGCGCCTGCTCAAGCTGATCGACGATCTGCTCGACCTCGTTCGCTTCGACACCGGCCACGCGGACATCCAACGCCAGCCGACCCCCATCGCCAACCACCTCGAGGGCATGCTGCGCTCGCTGCGCCATCTCGCCGAACAGGACCGCGTCGCCCTGCTTTGGGACTGCAAGAGCGACTCCGAAGCCATCCAGCTCGACCGTGACAAGTTCGACAAGATTGTCCTCAACCTGGTGGTCAACGCGATCAAGTTCACCCCGTCCGGCGGGTCCATCGAGACGAAGGTGCTCGTCGAGGATGGACGGATGCGGCTGACGGTCGCGGACACCGGCGTCGGCATTCCTCCGGAAGTGCTTCCCCGGATCTTCGAGCGCTTCTGGCAGGTCGACACCTCGTCGACCCGCAAGTTCCAGGGCGCCGGCATTGGTCTCGCCCTGGTCCGCAGCCTGGCGGAGGCCATGGGGGGCACCATCAAGGTCGAGAGCAAGCTCGACCATGGCACCACCTTCTGTGTCGATCTTCCCACCGAAGCGGTTGCCGACCATGACGAGACGGCCGAATCGAAGGACGACGATGTGCTCAAGGATGGCGGCAACATCGCCCAGCTTCATCGCAAGGCGGCGCTTTCGATCCCCGGCCGGGTCGCCCACAAACCCGCGACACCTCCCATCCACGGGGCGGTTCCCACGTCTTCGCCGGGCATTGGCACCCGGCCGAGCGGCGCCCGGCCGCTGGTTCTCATCGCCGATGACGAACCGGACATCCGCCGTTTCCTCCGCATGCAGATGGAGGATGTGGATGTCATCGAGGCCAGCGACGGGGCGGAAGCGCTGGAACTCGCCCGACTCCGCATGCCTCAACTCGCGCTGCTCGACCACATGATGCCCGAGATGGACGGCGTCGAGGTCTGCCGGAACATCCGCGAAAACCATTCCACCCGCGGCGTGGCGGTCATCATCCTCACGGCCCGCGCCGACGAGCAGACCAAATTGTCCGCCCTGCAGGCCGGCGCCAGCGACTTCCTCACCAAGCCATTCTCCTCCGCCGAGCTTTCCCTCCGTCTGGAGAACCAACTGGCGATGGCCCGCATCCGCCGCGAGCTCAGCGACCTGAACTCCGAACTGCAGGCCGCTCTCGAACAAATCAAGGAGAACGAAGTGCTGATGATCCGCAACGAGAAGCTCTCCGCCCTCGGCCGCATGAGCGCGGGCATCATCCACGAGATCAACAATCCGCTCAACTACGCGAGCGCCGGTATCCACGCCCTCGCCACCTTCTCCAAGTCGCTGCCGGAAGACGACCGGCCGGATTTCAACGACATCGTGCACGACATTCAGGAAGGGGTCGAGCGGGTCTCCCAGATCGTCATCGACCTCCGCAAGTTCACCCGTGAGGAAAAGAGCAACAACGGCGACGCGGATCTCGCCGAGATCGTCACCCGCGCCCGCCGGATGGTAAGTCACCACCTCGGCAAGGATATCACTTTCGAGTTGAAAACACCGGACAACGCCCTGATCCGGGGCAACCCCAACCAACTCGTCCAGGTGTTCATCAATTTCTTCCAAAACAGCGTCGATGCGATCCACCAGCGGATCGAAGCCGACGGCGGCGAACCGGGCCGGATCGACGTCATGCTCGAACCCGCCGGCGAGGGTTGGCAGGTCACCGTCGCCGACAACGGGATCGGCATCCCGCCCGAGAACATCCCCAAGATTTTCGATCCATTCTTCACCTCCAAGGATGTCGGCAAGGGAATGGGGCTCGGCCTGTCCATCACCCATCAGATCCTCCGGGCGCACAAGGCGATGATCGAGGTCGACAGCCGTCCGGGCAGATACACCCGGTTCCGGATCGTGTTCCCGAAATTCAATCCGGACGACGACTCCATAACACCGGAATCCGTTCTCGACCAACCGGCGTGAAATCCCCATCCTTCCGCGCGTCCGATTTTCTCCATCTATCCAACCGCATCGCCCGTCATGAGCAACGAGATCGACGAATATGACTACCAGCGCTACGCCATCCTCTTCGTGGATGACGAGGCGAACACCCGAAAATACTTCAAACGTCTCTTCAGCGAGAAGTTCCGCATTCTGGAGGCAGAGGACGGTGTGCAGGCGCTCGAGGTCTTCCGACAGCATGCCAACGAGATCGGCATTATCGTCACGGACCAACGGATGCCCAACGAAACCGGCGTCGGATTCCTATCCAAAATCGCCGACGATCATCCGGATATCATCAAGATTCTCTCAACCGCCTACTCCGACATCGATGCCGCGATCGGCTCGGTCAACCAAGGAGGAATCTTCCGCTACATCACCAAACCGTGGGACATCCCCCAGCTGGAGGTGACCCTGCGCCGCGCCATGGAGTTTTACTCCGTGAAACGCGAGCGCGACGCCCTGCTCGGCGCGAAGATGCAGGCGATGGGCAACGTGCTGCTCTCCAACCGCCTCGCAGCCTTCGCACTCGCCCCCGTGTGCGCGGGCATCGAGTGCAAACGCGCCGCTGAAGCCGTCGCCGCCTTCATCCAGACCGGCGTCGCAGGCCGCCGCACCGGGGGCGACAGCAACGAGGACTTCCGGGCGCCCGAGTGGAGCCGGCTCCACGCCCGCCAGATCTCGCTCGCTTCCGCCATCGAGAAACGCCTGCCCGAAGCGCTCTCTCCGAGCGGTTTGCCGGCACGGATCGAGGCACTCACCAGTGCGCTCGCGGCCGCTGGGGCCACCGGCATTTCGACGGAAGACAAAGGGGCCGCGGTTCGCATTACCAGCCCGACGGATCCGACACCGAATCTCGTCGATGCCGTTTTGGGCCGGAACGACGAAATCCCAGCCGGCGACGCCGCCGTGAATGTGCTCACCGCATACATGGCTGTCTTTGATGCCGATGGGACCGTGCGCCGGATGCGCGGCGAAGGTCTGATCCTCGAGGTCGGCCCGTCCGGAAAGGCCGCCACCAACAACGCTCCGGGCACGGAAACCGCCAAGTGGCTCATCGACGACGATCTCCTGATCTCCGCCGCACTGGGGCTCCTCTGAGAACCACCGCCGGCATCAACTCCCAAACGCGACGGTTCCTGGCGGGCCGTCGCGTTTTTTATGGCATCCTCTTGCTTCCATTCATGAAGCAGTCGAAATTTTTTAATCCACGGCCCTGGAAATTTAAAAAGATTTGACAATGCGAGTGCTTTGATATTCCCTCGGTGTGTCCCACCTCCGAAGTCAACCTTCGACCCCAAACCAGCCCCGTGAAACGCCGCGATGTCGAGATCGTCCAGAAGGACGGCCGGATCCTTGTCCTGCTGTCGAGAGAGCCTATGCCCCTGTCTCTGAGCCAGATCGCCCGGGAAGGCGAATACCGGATGTCATCATTGTGCGACCGGATCGGTGTTTCTGAACGTCACTTGCGGCGGGTCTTTGAGGGAGGCATCGGCATCAGCCCGAAGGAATGGCTGCGCCAAGAACGGATGGTCGCCGCGCGCGTCCTGCTCCGCAACGGCACGCCGATCAAAGAGGTCGCCATCGACCTTGGATTCTCCACGGCGAAGATGTTTTCCCGCGATTTCCAGAACTTCTACGGTCTCCGGCCCACGGACTTCCAGCGCAAGGAGTCCGAGATGATCATGAAGGCGATCGCGTGAACGTCAGTCCCGCGCAGCAATCCCCCCGCCTTCGCGGAACACTCGGATCAGCTTCTTCTGTGACGGCGCGAGCAGGAACGGAAACCATCGGCCAAGGAAGCAGAACATCCGTGCGGTGGTCGGAAAGATGATCTCCCGCTGCTTGCGGACCACGCCTTCCAACAGCATCCGTGCCGCGGTCCGCGGCGGAAGCATCGCCACCGGCAGGTTGCCGACGACGTGGTCGCGATCGGACCCGACAATGCGCTCCTGGGAGAAGATCCCGCTGTTCACGTAACCCGGACATGCGGCCGAGACCCGGACGCCGTGACCTTCCGCTTCCGAGCCAAGAGACCGCGACAACTCCAGGATCGCGGCCTTGGATCCGGCGTAGGCGACCGAGGTCGCATAGCCCGTGACCGCCGCGACGGACGCGGTGTTGATGATATGCCCGCGGCCTTGGCGGACCATGGACGGATAGACCGCTTGGATGCCGTGGACAACGCCCATCAGGTTGATGTCGAGCAGTGACTTCCAAAGATCAAACGACAGGAGATGGGATTCGCCCAGCAGGGTGATACCCGCGTTGTTGAATAAGAAATCGATGCGGCCCTCCTCTTCCTCGATTCTCCGAAACACGGATGTGACGGCCCTGCCATCCGCGACGTCGAGAACATGGGGCGTGATGCTCCCTGGCGCCGAGGGCGTCTCCGCGAGCGGCCGGATGGCCCCTTCGTTCCGATCGCAGGCATGAACCCGCGCACCGCTGTCCCGCAGGAGAAGCGCCAGTTCGCGACCGATGCCGGATCCGGCACCGGTGACCACCGCGACCCGCCCGTCGAAGGTTTCTTGAAATCGAGCGTTTGGTTTCATGCCGCCGTGCGCCGGAATTTCTCGAGGATCTTGCGGTGGATCCGGTCGATGATGAATGGCATCCGCGGTGCGAGCCATGCGAGGAAGCAGGCATAAGCCGGGAGGCAGATGTCCCGTTTGCCTCTGCCCACCTGGCGAACGATCCGGCGGGCCGCCTCTTCCGCGGAGATGACCTTGAATCCGAGAGTGCCGATCAACCGCATCGTCTGCTCATAGCTGGTGGAGCGGTATTTCGCCCGTTTGTAAATCTCGGTATCGACATATCCGGGGGAAACCAGATGAAACGTCACCCCCAGCAGCTCGCCTTCGTGACGGATGCTCCGGAACACCCCCATGAGTCCCGCCTTCATCGCCGCGTATGGAACCGCGGTCGGATACCCGGTGTAGGCGGACAGCGAGGAGAGCAACACGATCCTCCCCCGCCCCGCGGCTGCCATGCCGCGGTAGAAATGAAGCATCCACTGGATCGGACTCAGGAGGTTGGTCTCGTAGATCCACCGCCAGTCCTCGTCGAGGACGTCCTTCACTTCGCCGAACATGCTGACCGCGGCCGATAGATAGACCTCGTCGGCCGGTTCGCCATCCGGAAACGACGACTCGAGGAACCGGGCGCAGGCTTCGCGGTCCATGAGGTCGAGCGCCACCACCTCGGCGGCCGCGCCGTTTGCCTCCACCGTCGACGCCAAATCTTGGAGCTTGTCGCGGTTCCTGCCGACGAGCCACAACTTCCGACCCGGCCGGGCGAGCTGGGTCGCGATCTCCAGTCCGATGCCCGAACTCGCGCCGGTGACTACGATCTTTTCCACATCGGGATCAGAAATCCTGCTGCCAGGAGAAGACCAGCGCGTTGTGACGCGCCTCGTATTTGCCATTGGCGGGAGCGGCGGCGCCGGTGGCGCCGGTGACCGTCCGGTTCGAGTAGCCGAACTGATAGCTCAGCATCCACGTCGCAAAATCCATCTTGCGTCCGAATCCGACGTTGAACCAGTGGCGGTCCGCATCGGAGACACCGGGGTTGAAATTGGCGTCCGGTTGGGCGTTCTCGTTGTAATCATAACCGGCCGCGAACACATATCCGTTCTCGGTCATGTAGGAGGCTCCCAGTTCATAGATGAACGAGGACTTCCACTCGAAGGCCACGGGAATCTGGGTGGTGCCGGGAACGCTGTTGGTTTCCAGCGTCAGCGTGTCAAGGGCGTCCCAATCGAGCCACTCGATGTTGGCCTCGATGTTCCAGCCGGGAGCGGGGCGGTACGAGTAACCGAAGGCCGCGCGGGCGGGCGCCATGAAATCCATGTCGGCATTGCCATCATACCCCAGGCCGGGAATGTTTGTGGTCGTCTTCCCTTCGAGATCAAAAGTCGATTTCGTCGAATAGAGCAATCCGAAGGCGTGCTGCTCATGCGGCTGCCAGCGTGCGGAAAGCGTGCCGGAGACGCCGAATCCATCACCGTCGAAACCGAGATACGACCCCGGACCGCCGGGCGCTTGTTCCAGCGTGAGGTCCGCATAGTTGACCGAGATCGAAGCACCGATCGAAAGCTCGTCGGTCACCTCCCAGGCGATCGCGGGCGTGGCGCTCAGGTAGGCGAGACGCGCCTCCGTGATCACCGATCCGAAATTAGTTCCCCTTCCCCAGTCGGAACCGAGTCCGAATGGCGTGTTGAGTCCGAAACCATAGGCCAACCGGTCGTTGATGGGGCTCACGTAGTAAAGGTGCGGAGCCATCTGGAGCTCATCCTTCACATCCGTTTCGACCCCGCCGACCCGGGCGCTGTTGCCGAGAACGATCGAATACACCCCGGCCTGCGCCTGGGCTTCCTCCAACTGGGTCATCCCCGCGGGATTGTAAAACACCGAGGCTGCGCTGTCCGCCGTGGCGACATAGGCGTTGCCCTTCGCGGTGGCGTAGGCGTCCTGGTTGGGAAGATAGTAGCCCGCCGCGCCCGCCACCGAAGGAGCGAACGCCGTGATCATCATCAGTGCACCATGTTTCATGCGAAAATGAGCGGGTCGTTCTCCCCGCTGGGGGTCGATTCAATTTCATTTTTTCAAATAATCAAGAAAATTCAATAAATCGACTCGATGCCGCCCAACCGTCGAATCCGGGCATCCCGGGGGTTGCATGGAAGGATGATGCTGGAGACGATGTCGCCGTTTCGAACCCATCCAATGAGCTATCAAACCTACCTTGCCGTGGATCTTGGCGCCGGAAGCGGACGCGTGATCGCCGCCCGCAGCGACGGAAATCGAATCGAACCGGAGGATGTCCATCGTTTCGCCAACCCGGGCACCGACCTGCCGGACGGATCGTTCTGGAATGTGATCGGACTCTATCGGGAAATCCTCGAGGGACTCCGCCTCGCGATCGCGAAGCACGGAGACACGGTCGTATCCATCGGCATCGACACCTGGGGCTGCGACCACGCGCTCATCGGCCCCGGCGGCGGTTTGCTCGGCATGCCGCACCAGTATCGGGATCCGCGTTTCGAAGGGATGGCGGACCGGATGCACGGCCTGATGCCGGAGACGGACATCTACGCCCGCACGGGCATCAAGACGAATTTCTACAACAGTTCGTTGCACCTTCTGGCGGAGGCGACCGGGAACAATCCGGCACTCGACGTGGCGACGGGGTTGCTATTCATTCCCGACCTGCTGGCCTACTGGCTCACCGGCCGACAGGCGGTGGAACGGACGATCGCCTCGACCTCGCAACTGCTTGATCCGAGGACGGGAGACTGGGCGTGGGAGGTGATCGACGCGCTGGGACTGCCGAGAAGAATCTTCGGTCCGGTCGTCCCACCGGGCACCCTGCTCGGCACCTTGCGCCCGGAAGTGGCGGCGCTCGTTGGCAAGGACGGCATTCCGGTGGTGGCGACCGCCTGCCATGACACGGCGTCCGCGGTCGCCGGCATTCCCATGAGCGGACCGGGCAGTCTTTGGTTGTCCTCCGGCACGTGGTCGATCATGGGAATTGAATCACCGGAGGCCATCACCACGGCGGAAGCGCTTGAGGCTGGCTTTTGCAACGAACTCGGCGTCGAGGGCAGCGTTCGTTTCCTCAAGAACATCTCGGGGCTCTGGCTGATCCAGGAGTGCAAACGCCAGTGGGACCTCGAGGGTTCGCCCATGAGCTACGCGGAACTCGCGACGGCCGCCGAGCAGGCTCCCGCCTTCTCGGCATTCATTGATCCGGACGATCCGGAGTTCGCCTCTCCGGGCGACATGCCGACGAAGATCCGCACATGGTGCCTCGAATCCGGCCAGGCCGTGCCCGAAAGCCCGGGCGAGGTGATGCGGGTGGTGACCGACTCGCTGGCACTGAAATACCGCAAGGTCTATCATCAAATCCGCGCTCTCACGGGCCGGGATTTCGAGCGCCTGCACGCCGGCGGCGGCGGCATCCAGAATGAAGCTCTTTGCCAGGCAACGGCGAGCGCTCTCGGCATCGAGGTCACCGCCGGTCCGGTGGAAGCGACTTCATGCGGCAACATCATCACCCAGATGGTGGCCACAGGTGCCTTGCCGGACATCACCGCCGGCCGCGAGTTGATCCGCGCTTCGTTCGAATTCCGCAGCTATCAGCCGAAGGACGCCAAGGCGTGGGAGGTCGCCGCGGATCGCTTTGAATCGCTCGTCGCTGCCGGATGAAACAAAATAAACGGCCCCGCGAGCTGCGGGGCCGGCTGGAAAAGCGCTTGTTGGCGTTCGCCCGGAATCAACCGGACACGCGCATCGGCATCAGCACGTAGAGGAAGTTGCCGTCGATGCGAACGACCCCCGGGCTCATCTCGTCGATCAGATCGAGATAGACCGTGTCGGTGTCGAGCGCGCGCAGCGGCGCCTGGAGGAACTCGGGGTTGAAGGCGATCTGCATCGGCGTGCCTTCGTAGACGACATCCATCGACTCCTGCGCCTCACCGACATCCGGAGAGTTCGCGGTGACCTCGATGCGGTTTTCGCTGAAGACGAGTTTCACCGAGTTCGACTTGTCGGAGGAAAGCAGGGAAACACGACGGACGGTTTCCAACAGTGCCTCGCGTGAGATCACCACGCGCTCGTTGCTGTCTCCCGGAATCACCTGGCGGTAATTCGGATAGTTGCCCTCGATGAGCTTGCTGCAGAGCAGGCTGTCACCAACGGAGAAGGAAATCTGGCTGTCACTGAGGCGGACGATCACCTCGCCGGAGTCACCCAGCAGGCGCTGGAGTTCCTGCACCGCCTTGGTCGGGATGATGACATCGGTTTCGTGCGACGCGGGAAACTCGAGATCCGAATCGGCCATCGCGAGACGCCGTCCGTCGGTGGCGACAAGGGTCATCTTGCCGTCGCGAAACGAGGTGAAGATCCCGTTGAGGACGTAACGCGTCTCGTCGGTGGAAATCGCATAGGACGTCTTGCGGAGGCCGTCACGCAGATCGGTCTGCGGGATTTTGAATTCCTTGGCTCCCGAGAAATCCGGCAGCGGCGGGAACTCGGCCTCACCGAGACCGATGATCTTGAAGAACGACGGACCACTGCGGATCGATGCGTGGTTCTTGGCATCCACCGTCACCTCGACCTCGCTGGCCGGAAGCTCGCGGACGATGCTGACGAGGCGCTTGGCGGGAAGGGTCGTCGCCCCTTCCTTTTCGATCTGCGCCTCGACCGAGCCGGTGATTCCCACGTCAAGGTCCGTCGTGGTGAATTGGATGCGGCCGTCCTTGGCCACCAGGAGAACGTTCGAGAGGATGGGGAGAGTGGTCCTCGTGCTGACCACGTGCTGGACTTTCTGCAAGCCATCGACAAACGCCTCCTTCGAGATACGAAACTTCATGTATAGAAACCCGGGTGGTTGGTTGCGGAGCAGTTTCCGCTTTCGCCGCACCTTGGCAAGCCTTCTGTGAATTTCTGTGAAGAATCCCCGTGACGGCTGGCGATCAACGCCTGAGCTGCGCTTCCAGATGGGCGATGACCTCCTTCAAACCGGGCTCCACCCCCACCCGGTCACAGACTTTCTTGCAGGCGTGAATGACCGTTCCGTGGTCGCGCCCGCCGAAGGCCTCCCCGATTTCCATCAGCGAGCCCTTGGTCAGATTGCGGCTCAAGTACATCGCGATCTGACGAGGAAACGCGATGCTGGCCGGACGCCGGCGGCTGGTCATGTCCGCAAGGCGGACATCGAAGTGTTCGGCGACCGCGCGCTGGATCGCATCGATGCTCACCTGGCGGCTGGTCTCCTCCCGCAGGAGATCGCGCAGCAGGTGCTCGACCTTCTCGACGGTGACGCTTTCACCCGCCAGCGACGCGAAGGTGGCGACACGCATCAGGGCGCCTTCGAGGCGGCGCACATTGGTGCGGATCTTCTCGGCGAGAAACTGGAGGACGGACTCGTCGACCTTGACCTTCCAGTCGAGCGACTTCTTGCGGAGGATCGCGAGACGGGTCTCCATCTGTGGCGCCTGCAGCTCGACGGTCAGGCCGCACTCGAAACGTGACACGAGGCGGGGCTCGAGGTTCTTGATCTCGCAGGCCGGGCGGTCGCAGGTGAGCACCACCTGGTTCTGGCCATCGAGCAGCGTGTTGAAGGTGTGGAAGAACTCTTCCTGGGAACGGTCCTTGCCGGCGAGGAACTGCACGTCGTCGATGAGCAGGACATCGCTGCTGCGGTAGCGACGGCGGAACTTGTCGAGATCCCCCTTCCGCACCGCATCGATGAACTCGTTGGTGAACTTCTCGCAGGTCAGATAGATCACCCGCGAGCCCGGCGCGCCGCGCAGGAGCTGGTGGCCGATCGACTGCATGAGGTGGGTCTTGCCGAGCCCGGGACCGCCGTGGATGAAGAGCGGATTGTATCCGATGCCCGTCTTGTGCGCGACCGCCTCGCAAGCGGCGTGGGCGAACTGGCTGTTGGCACCCACGACGAAACTTTCGAACGTATAGGCCGGGTTCAATCCGGCACCCTTGATGCGGCGGGACACCACCGACTCGTCCACCTTCACCGAACCACGGACCGGTTGCCGCGTGGCTTCGAAAACATCGTCCGCCGGCCCTGGATCCGCCGCTGCCGGGCGCACGCCGTCGGACGAAACCACCACGCGCACCTCGCGCACCTCGTCGATGCAATTGCCGAGCGCGCTGGTGAGCTCCGGCATGTAGTTCGTCTCGATCCACACCTGATGGATCTCCCCCGGCACCGAGACAGTTGCGACACCGTTCTCCAAGCCCATCCACGCCGCGGAACGGAACCACCGTTGGCAGGCGTCCTCGCCGACGAGCGTCTTCAGTTCCGCACTCACCTCCATCCACTTCGCATCTCCGTCGTCCGCGGAACCACCCCGGTCACACTCCTCATTGTTCGCTGCAACATCCAAATCCACCTGGTTCATTTTCTAAAAAATATTCGAAGGGCTTTCGCTTGCTCCGGCAGGCCGCCGCGGCCGTGCTCGAAGCGGGGTGATTGTGAGGAGAACCCGAAAGCCTTTGGGACATCTTTTTGCCGCCATCTAACAGTCCCGCCTTACGTCCCCCTTCCCACAAAGGTTCCACGGCGCGGATTTTTTTACACTTGACCCTCCGGACCCTTCAACTTTCCGAAACTTCAACAGCGACGCAGCACCCAACAACCACCTAAGCCTTTAACTTCCAACAATTTGCAATGTGACAGATTTTTCACAAAACATTGGCACGAACGTCCGGACGTCGTGCAAAGTTCGCCCGATCCCCAACTGATTTCGTGACTTCTTGGAAATCAGCAGTCCGCCGCGCGAGGGAGCCCGGAGAGGCTCATTTCCGCCCGGTCGGGAGGCAGGCTCCGGCGAAGGTGATGACGGCGTTGACCGGGTAGAACCAGGCGAAGGTCGCGGTCGGCCGATGGGCCGCGAGAAAGTCGGCGATGGCATCGAGCGAACACGCGCGCAGCGCTTGTTCCAGCTCGGGACGGATCCACGCGACGAGGGCGATGGAGACCGCGACACCGGCGTAGAGACCGGGGCGGTTGCGGGCGAAGGGGACGATGGCGGCGAGCAGCACGCCCAACAGCGGACCGTAGGTGTATGCAACCATGCCGAACGCGAGGTCGATGAGGTTCTTGTTGTCGTTGGACGCGTAGGCACCGGCGAGCAGGACGGCGAAGGCGGAGAGCAGCACGCCCCAGATGGCCACGGCGATACGCGACCTCCGCACCATCGCAGGACCATCCCCTTCCCGCTCGAGTTTCTCGCGGCCGTAGATGGCAGAGAGAGAAGTTTGTGAAAGGGCGGCGAGCACTGAATCGAGACTGGAGATGGCCGCCGCGAAGGCGCCGGCGAGGATGAGCCCGGTGAGGCCCGGTGGAAGCACCGTGGTGATCCAGACGGGAAATACGTAGTTCGAGTTTTCCGCGAACAAGGCGGCTTCATCCGGCGTCAGCCCCTTCACATGATACCATGCGAAGAGTCCGGAACCGACGGCGAGCATCAGCAGCGTGGTCAGCAGTGAGACGCTGCTCCAGATGACCGCCTTGCGCGCTTCGCCCGGTGTCCCGCAGCAGAAGATCCGCTGGGCGTTGAGCTGATCGGTACCGAACGCGGCGAGGTTCTGGAACGGCATCGCGAGCACGCCGACCCAGAAGGTGTAGTGAAGCGTCGGATTGTCCCATGGCAGGGTGAAATCGAGGATCCGCATCTTGTCCACGATGTTCCCGTCGGGATCGACCGCATTGCGGTTGATCCCGGTGATGGTGTCCCAACCGAGATGTCCGGTGAGCCAGCCGAGCGCGAGAAGACCGCCGAAGATGAAGACGCCGAACTGGATGACGTCCGTCCAGATGACGGTGCGCATTCCACCCATCAAGGTCCAGGCGACGGCGAAAATACCGATCAACACGATGCAGACCTCGGTGGATAGCCCGGTGACGGTCTGCAGGATCAAGGCGGTGACCAACACCCGCACGCTCTGGCCGAGGATGGCGCCAAGGGAGAACAAACCGGTCACGAGTTTCCGCACTCCTTCGCCGAGCCGGGACCCCATGTAGTCGTAGGGGCTGTAGATTTCCTCCTTGTAGTAGAGAGGCACCAGCCACCAACCGACAATGACGCGGGCAATGATCGAGCCGATGCCCCATTGCAGGTAGGTCCAGTCGCCTTGGATCGCGAACACGCCGCCGGGCACGCCGATGAAGGTGAGCGCGCTGATCTCCGTGGCGATCATCGAGCCGGACACCGCCCACCACGGCAGCGAGCGGCCGCCGAGGAAGAACTCGCGGATCGTCGCGTTGTGTCCACTCAGGGCGTGGCCGATCCACGTCGTGAGCCCCATGTAGACGGCGATGACCGCCCAATCCCAGAGCGTGAAGTGGGTTTGGATGGCGGCGAGAAACATGCGGCGCAAGCTATCGGACGCGTGCACCGATCCAAGCGCCAAGTTTCCCGCAGGCGGCGCCACCCGATCGGAGGATGGACAGCGGCAGCCGTACGGGGCGACAGTCCGGCCATGTTCCGCCGACTGAAATCCCGCCGTTGGTTTCTCGCCGCGGCCGCCTGCCTCATCCTGCCGTCGATCTCCGCCGCCGCGGAAGACGAACGGCCCATCGTGGATGACCGGGGCGCCCGCGAGGGCAAGGCATCGGACTCGCTGCCGACCTTGTGGATCGCCGGTGACTCGACGGTGAAGTGCAACTCGCCGATGCGCGGTTGGGGCCAGGAGATCGGGCGCTTTTTCGATCCGGCGAAAATCAATGTCGTGAACCGTGCGATCGGCGGCCGGTCGTCGCGCACGTTTTTCACGGAAGGACGATGGCAGGAAATCGAGGACGCGTTGAAACCCGGGGACTTCGTGATCATCCAGTTCGGCCACAACGACGTGGGCCCCACCGACGGGCGCAGCAAGTTCCGTGGATCGGTGAAGGGCATCGGTGAGGAAACCGAGACCGTCGAAAAGCCCGACGGCAGCACCGAGGTGGTGCACAGCTACGGTTGGTATCTGCGGGAGATGGCCCGCGGCGCGCGGGAGAAGAAAGCGAAGGTTTTTCTCTGCTCGCCCATTCCCCACAAGCGCTTCGACCGCAACGGGGAGTTCCAGGCCGATTGGGATGGCTGGCGGGAATGGGTGAAGGAGTGTGCGAAGAAGGAACGCGCGGCGTTTGTCGATCTCGCCGACCTCATCGGCCGCGAGTACGCCGACCTCGGGCAAGAGAAGGTGGAGAAATTCTTCGCGGACAAAGGGACGCACACCAGCCCCGAAGGCGCGCTGTTCAATGCGGAGCGTGTCGTCGCCGGTCTGCGCGGCGTGCCGACCGCCCCGCTGGACCGTTTCCTCAGTGACGATGGGCGCGACATCCGCAAGGAACGGTAGACACCGCCAACTTCGCGACAAATTCCGGAACGGCGCGCGTATCTGAGCGCCGTTCATGCTCCGCGTCACGTATCTCCACGTTCTTTCCGCCACCGCCGCGCTCGCGCTGCCGGATGGTTTTGAAATCCACGCCTTCGCCTCGCCGCCCGATGCGGATTACCCGGCGGCGATCACGGTGGCGCCGAATGGCGACGTCTATGTTTCCTCCGACCAGAACGGCTCGTTGGGCAAGAAACCCGGAATGGGCCGGATCATCCGCTGCCGTGACACGGACGGCGACGGCAAGGCCGACGAGTTCGTCCGTTTCGTGCCCGATGTCGACAGTCCGCGCGGTGGACACATCGTGGGCGACACGCTTTTCCTCATCCATCCGCCGTACCTGAGCGCGTTCCGCGACACCGACGGCGACGGCGTGGCGGACGAGAAAAAACAGCTCGTCAGCGGCCTCGGTGGCGGCATCGAACACCCCCGCGGCGCGGACCACACGACGAATGGGGTCCGCATGGGCATCGACGGATGGCTCTACATTTCCGTCGGCGATTTCGGTGCCCATCCGGCGGTCGGCACGGATGGAACGGAAGTCACCTTGCATGGCGGCGGCGTCCTGCGCGTGCGCCCGGACGGCAGCGGGCTGGAAGCCTACTCGCTGATGGTGCGCAACATCTGTGACACCGCGATTTCCCCCACCCTGGATTTGTTCAGCCGGGACAACACCAACGACGGCAAGGGCTGGAACACCCGCTTCCATCACTTCACCGCGCTGGCGGATCACGGTTACCCGCGGCTCTATCAGAATTTCGCGGACGAGGCGGTCGTCCCGCTCGCGGACTACGGCGGCGGATCGGGAACGGGCGCCCTGTGGCTCGACGAACCCGGGTTCCCCGAGGGCTTCGGAAGCGCCTTGTTCTCCTGCGACTGGACGACCGGCAACATCTATCACCACCCGGTCGAGCGTTCCGGTGCGAGTTTCAAGGTCGGCCAGGAGGTGTTCCTGAATCTCCCGCGCGCCATCGACATCGACGTCGATGGCCATTCGCGGCTCTACGTCGCCGACTGGCGCGGCGGCGGATTCAACTTCGCCGGCGAAGGCAAACCCGTGGGAATGATCCAACAGATCACCGCAAAGGGCGGCACGCCCGCGGCATTTGAAGATCCGGCTCCGGCCGACGACAAGCGCCTGACCGCGTTGCTCGCCTCGCCGAGCGCCGTGCAGCGTTTCTCCGCGCAGCGTGAGATTCTCAAGCGCGGCAGGAAACCGGAGTTCGCAAGCGCCGTGTTCGAACTCGCGAAGGATGCGAAACAAAGTGCCGCCGTCCGCGTTGCCGCGATCTTCACGTTCAAGCAACTCTACGGCTCCGAAAGCACGCGCCATCTCGCGGAACTCGCGTCCGACGCATCCGTCCGCGAGTTCGCCCTGCGCGCGATGGCGGACCACCGCGACGAACTCGATGGCGTGCCGGCGAAACCGTTTGTCGACGCGCTCGTCGATGCCGACCCGCGCGTGGTGCTCCAGGCTCTCATCGGCCTCGAGCGACTCGGCGCGAAGGATGCCGCATCCAAGATTCTCTCCGCTTCGGCGAACTGGAAGGAGGAGGCCGTCTCCCCCCGTCTCGCCCATACCGCCGTGGCGGCGCTTTCCTCGCTGGCGAACGTGCCGGCGCTGTTGGACGGAGTGAAACAACCCGCCACCCGCGGGACAGCTCTCCGCGCCCTCGAGCGGATCCACCGCGACGAAGTGGTGGGAGGATTGCTCGCGATGGTGAAGGACGCGGGCGATGACATGCGCTACGACATCCTCGCCGCTCTCGCGCGTCTGCATTTCACCGAGAAACCATGGGACCTCACATCGTGGTGGGGCACCCGTCCCGATGATCGAGGACCGTATTTCGAACCGGTCGAGTGGGAACAGACGGCGCGCATCAAGCAGGCGTTGGAAAAAGGCTACGGTTTGATTCCCGCGGACCGTCACGAGGCATATCTCGCGATGCTGGCGAAAAACCGCATCGCCGTTTCCAGCCTCGAACTCGCCGGGCTTGATCCCGTGCTCGCCGCGCTGGGCGCCGGCGAACCGACCGCGAAGGATCTCGCCCTTCTCACCGATGCGGCGAAGGATCCGGAACGTCCTTTTTCCCGGCGCCTCGCGTGTTATGAAGCGATCCGCCGCGCGGCGGCCGCCGAGTCGATGCCGCGCAGGCTCGCGGTTCTCGCCGCATGGTCGCAGGAAGACGCGGCATCCGCCGAGGTCGCCCGCCACATCGATGACTTCGTGAACGAAACGCAGCGAGGAACCGAGGTGAAGCAGCTCCGCAAGATCGCGGCGGAACAAAGCGACGCCGTGAGCCGCATCGCGTGGAAATCCCTGCTCACCGTGCTCCACAGCCCGCTCGCGAAGGAGCCTTGGAAAAAACAGGTCCGCAAGATGGTGAACCGGAACCCGCGCGAGGTCGGTTTCTTCCAAGCCATCGCCGATCTGAAACTCGACGGATTCGACAAGCAGATCGAAGCCGGGCTTTCCTTCGACAACGAGGAACTCATCCACGCCGCGAAGGCGGCCCGCGACGCGGTCGCGAAACATGGCGGAGACGGCCGGAAGGTGGCGGAACTCGCAGCGGCGGAGGTCGCCGCGGCGGCGATGAAACAACGGGGCGACATCGACACCGGCCGCCGCCTGTTCACCACCCAGGGGTGCATCGCCTGCCACTCGGTCGATCCGAAGGCGGAACAAAAGGGACCCGACCTCGGTGACGCGGGTTCGAAGTTCACCCGCGACTACCTCATCGAGTCCGTCATCGATCCGAACAAGATCGTGGCCCAGGGTTTCCAGACGACCCTGCTCACCATGAAGGACGGAACGGCCCACATGGGATTCATCACGGGAGAGAGCGACGGAACCGTCGAGGTCCGCAACATCGCCGGACAGGTCACCAAGGTCAAACGCGGCGACGTCGCGGCGGAAACCCACATGGAACAATCGATGATGCCGCCGGGGCTCGCATCGTCCCTGAGCGTCGCGGATTTCACCTCGCTCATCGAGTATCTCTGCTCGCTGAAAACAAGCGCCGACTGATCACTCGGTGGTGGACGCGCGGATCGTTTCGTGAACGAAACGGAGCTTCGCGATCGACCCCGGCGTGAGGGCGAACGGATAGGGATCCGGCATGCCGAGCGCGCGGTTGAAACTGTTGAGCGCGACGGTCAGGGAAACCCACGAGCGCATCATGTCATCGAACGTGCGGCCGCCATCCGGCCGCGGCGTGAGCGCGAGCGAGGCGATCCCGCCGCCCTCCGGCGTCCGCGGGGCGAGCGTCATTCCGAAGCTGTCCGCCGTTTCCAAAGCGTCCACCGTGTGCAGGTAGTGGGCCCATGTTTCCGCCCAGTCCTCCCATGGATGCGAGCTGGCGTAGGCACTGACGTATCCCGCCATCCAGTCCGGCCGCGGGCCGTTCGCATAGTAGGCGGATAGAGCCGATGCGTAGTCCGTGCGCTCGTCGCCGAACAGGGCGCGGAACTCGCCGAGCAACGGACCGCCGCGCACCAGCTTGTCCCAGTAGTAGTGGCCGGACTCGTGGCGGAAGTGCCCTAACAGGGTGCGATATCTTTCATCCAACTCGACGCGGGCGCGGGTGCGCTCGATATCGTCCGCCTCGCCGAGATTGATGGTGATGAGGCCGTTGTCGTGACCGGTCATCACCGGTGGCGCGCCCCACGAGTCGCGGAGGAAATCGAACGCGATGCCGTCGCCCGGGTTTTCCGTTTTCGACTCGAGCGGGAGTCCGAGGTCGAGCAAGGTGCGGACGAAACGCCGCTTCGCGGATTCGATGCGCATCCACGCCTCGCGCGAACCTGCTTCGAGGAGATTCGGGATCGTGCGGTTGAGGCGGCACGAGCGGCAGAACGGAAGCGGGTCGTCCGCAGGAACCATCCAGTTGCAGGCCGCGTGCTCGACGCGGTTCGCGCACATCCGGTGGGTCGCCTCCGCCTCTCCGCCCTCGCGGAACAAGGGGCGCCCCGCATCGTCCCCGCCGGCGGCTTCGATGGAGGTGAAGCGTCCGGTTTCCGGGAAATACGCGAGTTCGCTCCCGCAATGCAGGCAGCGGTCGTTCTCGAAGAACACCGTGTTGTCACAGGACGGGCAGCGAAAGAGTTTCATGCGTGCGGGGAGCAACTTGTCCGCCGGATTCCACCCATGGCAAGAAGCTCCTTGGGGAAATCGAAACCACCGTGTTGGATCCACCCCGCACCATGCGCCGGATCCTGCTCACGATCGCCTACGACGGCAGCGCCTACAACGGCTGGTCCACGCGCGGAGTGGGCCGCGGCGTGCGGGCGGTGGTGGCGGACGCGTTGAAGACCGCCGGGTTTCCGGATCCGGTGTTGGAAAGCGCGAGCCGCACGGACGCCGGCGTGCACGCGCTCGGCATGGCGGCGCACTTCGATGTGCCGGACGGAGGCCCGGAGATGGCCGACCCGCGCATCGTCGCGGTGGTCAACGCAAAGCTTCCCAAGGACGTGCGCGTCGTATCCGCGGAGACGAAGCCCGCTGGTTTCCACGCGCGCTTCGATGCGGTGGCGAAACGATACCGCTACCGGATCTGGAACGCGCCGGTGATGAACCCGCTGCTCGTTTCCCAGGCGTGGCATGTTCCCCGCCCTCTCGATGTGGATGCGATGTCCCGGGCGGCCGCATGTTTCGTCGGGCGGCACGATTTCACCGCCTTCACCAGCCGCCGGAAGGGTGTTCTGGGCGACCCGGCGCGCGAGATGTTCCGCTGCGAGGTGCGGCGCCACGGGGAGGAAATCGCCATCGATCTCGAAGCCTCCGGGTTTCTCTACAAGATGTGCCGTGCGATCGCAGGAACGCTCACCCTCGCGGGACACGGGCGCATCAGCGACAACCAGATCCGCGAACTGCTGAATGGTGGCTCGCGCCACGACGCCGGCATGAACGCTCCGGCACACGGGCTTGTGCTTCTTCGCGTGATCTATCCGGACGCTCAGTGATCGAGCTTGAGCTTCTTGAGCTTCGGCTCGATGACGAAACGGCAGTAGGGATTCTTGTTCTTGTTCTGGAAATAGTAGTCCTGATGGAACTCGGGCGCGGTGTAGAATTTGGACGCCTTGGTGATCTCGGTGACGATCGGCTTGTCGAAGTTCTCCGCAGCCGCCTTCTTCGACGCCTCGGCGATCTTCTTCTGTTCGTCGGAGTGATAGAAAATGGCGGAGCGGTATTGCGTGCCGACGTCGTTGCCCTGCCGGTTGAGAGTGGTCGGGTCGTGAAGGTCCCAGAACCAGGCCAGGATCCGCTCGTAGGTGATCTTTTCGGGATTGAACACGACCTGCACCACCTCCGCATGGCCGGTGTCACCGCCGCAGACCTGCTCGTAGGTCGGGTTTTCCACTTGTCCGCCCATGAACCCGGAGGTGGCGGAATACACGCCTTCGAGCTGCTTGTAGGCCGCCTCGATGCACCAATAGCAGCCGCCGCCGAGGGTGGCGACTTCGGCACCGGCGGGGACTTCGGGTTTCGGCGCGGGATCGTTGGATGCTTTCATGGCGGTTTTGGGCTCGCAGGAGGCCAACATCGGCAACAGCGAGGCGATGGCAAGCAGGAGTCGTCTCATGGAGACAAGAGGCTGGAACAGGAACTTTGTTCCCGCAAATCCTCATTCACCACTCGATGCCGACGCCGGCCTCGGGAATGAGCACCTGCTGGCTGATCCCGAGACGGTCCGCTTCGGCGAGCAGACGCTCGACCGGCTCCTCGTGCGGCTCGTTGCCGAGCGGAAAGGTCCCGTAGTGCATCGGGATCATCAGTTTCGCACCGAGATCCGCGAAGGCGCGCACGGCTTCCTCCGGGTTCATGTGGACGTCGCGCCCGCTTGGCGCCTCATAGGCACCGATGGGCATCAGCGCGATGTCAATGTCGTGACGGCGGCCGATTTCGGTGAAACCGTCGAAGTAGGCGCTGTCTCCACAGTGGAACACGCTCTTGCCGCCGGCGCGGACCAGATAGCCGCCGTAGTCACGGTGCGTGTCGTGGATGAAACGCGCGCCCCAGTGGTGCGACGGCGTGTGGATGACCTCAAGCATGTCGAAGCGCAGCTCGTCCCAGACCCGCACCTCGTGGGTGGCGGGAAACCCGAGGCGCCGGACGAGAGACCCGCTGCCTTTGGGCACCACGATGCCCTCGCGCGCCTGGAGGATCCGCAGGCTGGGTTTGTGGAGGTGGTCGAAATGCGCGTGCGTCACGAGCACGAGATCGACTTCCGGAAGCCCGTGGAGCTTGAGGCCGGGGCGGATGCGTCGTTTCACCGGGCCGTGCCAGGTCGCCCAGTTCGGATCGACGATCACCGAGTGACCGGCGAACTGGAGGAAGAACGACGCGTGGCCGATCCACGTGATGCGCACCTTGTCCCCTTCCGGCGGGGCGAGCACGGGTTCGAGCATGTCGCCTCCGGCACGACGGAACATTCCGGGCACGATCCGATGGCGGAGGAATTTCAGGTTCCTGCCGGGCCATCCCTTCTGCGGGAGGATGCCCGAGTAACGCGTCGCGGGCAGGTGCTGGAAATCTGTCTCGTCCCGATGCATCGGCGTCCGACTACTGGCATACGACGGCCTCCCTTGCATGCAAAAAATCCGTCCGGAGCAACTCGTGCGGACAATCATTTCACCTGCAGGACGATCCGCACCGGGTGTCCCTTCTTCGGCAGCTTGTCGGCGTTCGGCGTGTGGATCTCGTCGTTGTCGCGGGAGGCTCCGGGATTGTTCACGAGCGCCGCGCCATCGCGGATGATCGAGATGATCGATGCATCGCGCGACGCGGCGAAAACCCCGTCCGCCTCGATGCGCGAACCGTTGTAGAGCCAGGCACCGGACGGCAGGGTGCCGACGACCTCGCCGGTTTCCGGGTCGCTCACGTTCACCGTCTCGTTGAGGAAAACCTTCGCCGGCGGGCCGTTGCGATCCCACTCGGCCCATGCGACCACCGCTCCGCCGCGGCTCACGGTGGCGGCGGAGTTCTCCGGTCCGAGGTCGGACGCGGGTTTCACCCCCAATAGCAAAGCCGCGACGTGGATGTCGCGTGCCTCGGCCGGAGTGCTGAAAACCGACTCGTGCACCTTCCCGGAATTGCCGACGAGCACGTATTCCACAGCCTCCTCACGCATGTTCACGGCCGCGGGAATGGTGATCGTGCGGGTGGTTTTGTCGAAGGTGACCTCGCCCACCGAGAAACGACCGTCACCGAGATCGCGCACCATCGGTTTCGCATCGGCGGGAGCTTCCGGTGCGAGCGGAGGAGCGGAAGCTTCTGCCGTATCCCCGGCTGCCGAGCGTTCCGGCAACGGTGGTGCCTCCGGTTTTCGACAACCCGCGGAAACCACGAGAGCCATGAGGAACGCGGAGAGTGGAATGCTCCTGAAGATCGAATTTCCCAACGCTCGACAAACCATTTCCCCGGCATGCTGCGGACTCGCCTCCATCGGCACAAGCGACGAATTCTCAACTTGTCACGAAATCGCGATGCGGGGATTTGACCTTGCCATGGCAGCCGGCGTCCCCCAGTCTGCGCGGGTTCAAATTTTGTCCTAATGAGATTTCCAGTTCTTCGTTGCATCGGCCGGACTTTGTCTTCCGCCCTTCTGTTTTCGGCCGGAACCGCCACCGCTCTCGACATTCCCCTCGGCGGAATCGGCGGAGTCGGCGACATCGTGCCGGGCACGGGACTGATATCCGTCACCTCGGTCATCAACGGCGGACCCGGCGATCTCGCCGGACTTCAGGCGGGGGATTTGATCAGCGGAGCGGACGGCATCACGTTCTCCCCCACCTCCACCGATGCGGGCGCGGGTTTCGTCGGCGCCGTTCAGGACCTCGCCATGGCGGTGGACCGCGCGGAGGGAAATGGCGGCGCCCTGAGCCTGCGGGTGATCCGCAGCGGAGCGGGCGGGATCGATCTCAACCTGACGCTCAATGCCGCCGGCACCCTCGGCCCGGCATGGCCGGCCAACCAAGGCAAGACGGCGGACATGTTCGAGTGGTGTTGTGACCAGATCCACAGCAAGGTGCAGTCGAGTTCGAGCGGTGACTTCGGCTACAACAGCGGGTGGTTCGGAATCATCCTGCTATCCCATCCGGACTGGAACCAAACGACCGGAGCCAATCCCTTCCGCAATTCGATCAACAAGCTCCGGACCCGTTGCGAGGACTTCATCAACGGCCGTGTCCTGGAACCTCAGGAAGCGTACTATTTCGACGGAAGCAATGTGGTTTCGAATCCCGGCTACGTGAGTCCCGGCCTGGAAAACTGGGATGTCTGCACGAGCGCGATGTTTCTCGCGCTGTATCGCAGCAAGACCGGGGACACCTCGGTGGACGCCGAGGTCCAGACGGCCGCCGAGGCGATCGCCAACCGGATCCAGAGCTGGAAACAATACGATGACAACGGCGCGCTCGTCGGCAGCGGCCCGGGTGGCGGACTCGGGCGCATGGGCCACGGCGGCGTGCATGGCGACTACTCACACTACAATGGAGTCGGAGCCCTCAACATCATCAACGCCCACGCGTTGCCGGCTCTCGCATTGCTCAAAAACGCGGGCGCGAACATGAGCTCCTATCCCGCGGTGAACCCGAACAACCTCAGCGTGAACAGCCAGGGGATCTTCTCCTACGAACCCGAACAGCTCACGCCGACCATCGAGGGGAAATTCCGCATCTGCTGGGACTATGTGAAGGCCGCCACCACGAACAACGGCGGCAGCGACGACGGCAATGTCGGCTACGTCGGCAAACAGAGCGGATGGGACAGCGCGGGCCGCACACCCGGATGCTTCGCAGGTTGGCACCTCTACGGCATGGCCGCCAACGCCGACGACACCGACAAGGCGGCGCGCCAGGCGGACTACTTCACCCGCCGCTGGTACCGCCAGCAGCACGCCCACGCCTACACGCTCGGCGGGGTCGCTCTGTCGCAACTCGCGATGCCTTTCCTCGACGACCGCCGCGAACGTTTCTTCCAGGAAAACACCCGGCTCTATCCCGCCCTCGCGCGCAAGCCGGACGGCTCGATCGCCTATTTCCCCGGACGCCAGAACAACGGCGGCGACGGCTACCTGAACTACAACAACGTCGCCATCGTCAACGCCGCGATTCCCATCGCCATCCGCACCGGCAACCTCCCCGGATTCCCCGCTCCGGACACCGCGCGGATCCACGCATGGATGCGCTCGCCAGTGAACTCGTGGCCGGCGATCGAGGCGCGCCGGGCGGTGCTCACCGGCCTCAGTCACTCACTGGATGTCGATATCACCGACGTCGATGGAACCGTGCTCGCACCCGCCGGATACACGGCTTCCTGGACGAACGTGAGCGGCCCGGCCGCCGTTTCGTTCGGTTCGCCATCGAGCGCCGACACCACGGTCACCTTCCCGCAGGCCGGCACCTACCGGGTCAACCTGGAGGTCACCCGCGGCTCCTATGTTCTCAACGAACCCTACGACCTCGTCGTTTCCACCACCACGCCGCCGGCCGACGTCGCTCCCTACATCGTCGCCCAACCGGCGGACCAGACGGCGGACCAGGGTGAGTCGGTCACCTTCACCGTCACCGCGCAGGGCACCGCTCCGCTCGTCTATCAGTGGAGAAGGAACGGCGTGGATCTCGGATCTCCCTCGACCGAGGCGTCCTACACCATCGACAGCGTGGCCGCCGGCTCCGTGGGCGACTACGAGTGCGTCATCACCAACGCGGCCGGCACGGTCACCAGCGCCGCCGCGACACTCACCGTGAACGGCGTGGGCACCTTCCGCTGGGGTGGTCTCTGGCGGGATGTCTTCACCGGCATCGGCGGAAGTTATGTGAGCGATCTGACATCGTCCGTGAATTTCCCGTCCGCCCCGGATGCCAGCGGCGTGATCGAAACCCCGGAAGGACCGACTTCATACGGCGACAACTACGGCCAACGCTGGAGCGGGTGGATCACTCCGCCGGAAACCGGAAGTTACAGGTTTTACATCGCCTCCGACGATGAATCGGAACTCTGGCTCTCGACCGGCGACACCCGTGCCGGCCGCCAGCGGATCGCCCGCGTATCGGATGGAAACGACGCCAACGGCGCGTGGTGGACCGATCCGCGGCAGTGGAACAAATTCTCCAGCCAGACCTCCGCCCCGGTTTCCCTGACGGGCGGTCAACGCTACTACATCGAGGTTCTCCAGAAGGAAGGCGGCGGCGGTGACAACCTCGCGGTGACTTGGAACTGGCAGTCTCCCGGTGTCTGGGCGACGCCTGCGAACGGCTCCCCCCTCCTGCCTGGAGCGATCCTCGAATACCAGGAGGGCGGCACCATCGACGACGCGGCGCATCCGCCCGCCAACTATCCGCCCGTCGCCTATGACCAATCGCTCGTCGTGTACGGCGGCGACTTCACGGATGTGGAACTCGATGCCGATGACTTCGAACAATCGCCCCTGAGTTTCTCCGTCGTTGAGGGTCCGGCCAAAGGAACCCTCAGCGGGACCGCTCCGGATCTCGTCTACACCCCCTTCCCCGGCGCGTCCGGCATCGACAGTTTCACGTTCGTCGCCAACGACGGATCGCTCGACTCGGAGCCGGCGACCATCACGTTTTCCCTGATTCCCGAAAGCGGGACCGACCTCCAGATCTGGGACGGCTCGGGCGACAACTTGTGGAGCAACACGGGCAACTGGCTTTCCGGCACCGCCCCCGATTCCGCCGACGCGGTGATCTTCAACGGTGACTCGCTCTCCAATCTCGCCACCTCGCTCGATGGAAACCGCAGTGTCTCCCGGGTGGTCGTGGAATCGCCCGCCGGACCGGTGACGATCGCGGACAACACGCTCACCCTCGGCGGAGGCATCGAGATGCTGCCCGCCACCACGGACCTGACGATTTCCTCCGCCGTCGCACTCGCCGCGGCGCAGGAATGGTCGGTCGGAGCCGGACGCACGCTCGTTGCGAGCGGGGCACTTTCCGGATCGACCGTCCTCACCAAGACCGGTCCGGGAACCCTGCGGTTCTCCGCGGTCGGCACCCAGACGGGCGGCATCGAGGTCAACGGTGGCACCGTCGAAATCGCCGGCGGCGGATGGTATGCGGGATACGTCGCCGGCAGCGGCATGCTGACCGTGAACGAAGGCGCCACCGCCATCAACGTGAACGCACACAGTTTCGGCAACGGCAACAATCCGACCCGCGACCTGACACTCAACGGCGGCAGTTTCCTGCTCCAGGCGGAAACCTACATCGACGACATCTGGGCAACTGCGGGATATCTGGACTACACCATCGGCGGAGGTGGCGACCTCCGCTCCCGCTCGGGCAACAACAGCGTGCTCACCGTGAACGCGGCGGACGAGCCTACGATCATCAACTGCCAGTTCAACTCGGTCGGCACATGGGTGGTCGATGTCGCTGATGGCGCGGCCTACTATGACCTCGCCGTGACCGGCCCGCTCACCGGCGGCGCCACCCTGACGAAAAACGGGACCGGCCGGATGTTCGTTTCCTCGACGTGCACGCACAGCGGAGCGCTCAACGTGACCGCGGGCGAACTCGCGCTAACCGGAAGCCTCGGCGCATCAAGCGCCGTGACCATCCAGTCCGCGGCCGCGCTGACGGGCACCGGAGTCGTCGGCGGCACGCTGGCCCAGTCCGGCACGGTTTCACCGGGCATCGAAGGAGTCGCGGTCCTCACCATCGGCACCTTGAACCAAAACTCCGGCGCCATCACAGCGATCGAATTGAACGGCTCCAATCCCGGCAGCGGGCACGATCAGATCGCTGTCGTTGGAGCGGCGAATCTCGCCGGCACGCTGGATGTCGCTCTCGCTCCCGGATACCTCCCGGATCCGGGAGATGTCTTTGACGTCGTGACCTGCGCTTCGCGGACCGGAACATTCTCCAGCATCCAGCTTCCGGTTTTGCCTCCCGACCGCACGTGGACCAGCGCCTACGATACCGGTTCCACGCCCGGTCTCCGTCTTGCGGTCGAGGCCGTGGCGCTCCCGGAATACACCCTCAGCTACGTCGCCGGGGCGAACGGTTCGGTTTCCGGAGCCTCCCCCCAAACCGTGGTCCAAGGCGGCGACGGATCCGAGGTGATCGCCGTCCCGAACGCCGGACATCATTTCGTTTCATGGAGCGATGGCCTGCTCACCACCGCGCGCACCGACACCAACATCCAGGACAACCTCTCCGTGACCGCGACCTTCGCGATCAACCAATACACCGCGACATACAACTCCGCAGGGAACGGTTCGATCTCCGGTGTCTCTCCGCAAACGATTGATCACGGCGCGGACGCGAGCACCGTCACCGCGATCGCCGATCCGGGTTACCACTTCGTTTCGTGGAGCGACGGCGTGCTCACCGCGGCGCGCACGGACACCAATGTTCTGGCCGACCTCAATGTCACGGCCACTTTCGCGATCAACCAATACACGCTGACCTACACGGCGGACAGCAACGGATCGATCTCCGGGACCACCCCGCAAACAGTGGATCATGGTTCGGACGCGAGCATGATCACCGCCGTGCCAGACGAAGGTTACCACTTCGTTTCCTGGAGTGACGGCGTGCTCACCGCGGAACGCACGGACACCGGCGTTCTTGCCGACATCAATGTCACCGCCACCTTCGCTCTCGATCCATACGACGAGTGGATTTCCGGCTTCCCCTCACTGACGACGCCGGCGGAGACAGAGCCGGGCGAGGACCCCGATGGAGACGGACTGGCCAATGCGATCGAATTCGTCCTCGGACGCGATCCGTCCCAAGCCGATCCGGGCGACGCGGTGGTGACTTCCGTCGGAGCGACGGACGTCACCTTCGAATTCGAAAGGGTGACGGCGGCGGGAGACGCGGGATTCGATTCCGTGATCGAGTTCACCGAGCATCCGGGAGTTTCTCCATGGACGGACGCCACGCCGGGGATGATCTCCATCGCCGACCACGGAGCGACGGAAACGGTGACCGTCACGGTGCCCCGTACGGGCGCGGACCGGATGTTCGGCCGGTTGAAGGTGCTCATTCCCTGAGCCCGCCGCGGGTAACCGTTTCGGGGCATGGACGGCATGCCCCGTCGCGGTGATGCTGAAGTCATCCCGTCCGGCCCGACATGAAACCGAAGTTCCTTCCCATCCCCGCCGTCATTCTGATGACCATCGCCGCGCGTTCCGCGGAGTTCCGCTTCGATTTCGGTCCGGGCGAAACGATGGAGGGATGCCGGCAGGTCACATCCGCCTCCTTGTATTCCAAGGAAGCCGGATTCGGTTTTCTCCCCGGTCCGAAGGTGGATGACGTGGCACGCGAATTCCCCAACGCGCTGACGAGCGACGCGTGCACCAGTTCCTCGCCTTTTCTTTTCGCCGTCGACGTGCCGGAAGGGAACTACGAAGTCCGCGTCGTCTTGGGAAATCCCATCGGAGCCTCCGACACCACCGTTCGAATGGGCACCCGCCAGCTGGTCCTCCGCAACGTCGCGGGCGGCAAAGGAGACTTCACCCGGCGTTCGTTCACCGCCAACGTCCGCACTCCGGAGATCCCCGGTGGAAAAGGAGTCGGGCTCAAGCCGCGCGAAACCGATCTCGCGCGCTGGGAAAGCCGGTTGACCTTCGAATTCAGCGGCTCGCACCCGTCGGTGGCCGGGATCGACATCCGCCCGGCGCCGGAAGCGACGACCGTGTTCATCGCGGGCGACTCGACGGTGACGGACCAAGGTGCGGAGCCATGGGCCGGCTGGGGCCAGATGCTGCCTGCGTTTTTTGACAACGGCACCGCGGTTTCGAATCACGCGGAGTCCGGGCTCGCGCTGTTCAGTTTCCGCAGCCAGCGGCGGCTCGACAAGGTCCTCTCGATGATGAAACCCGGCGACCATCTGCTCATCCAGTTCGGCCACAACGACCAGAAGGACAGGCGGCCGGGTTCCGGCGCGTTCACGACCTACAAGGCGGATCTCGTTTCGTTCGTGAAGGCCGCCCGGGAGAAGAAAGGCTTCCCGGTTCTCGTCACTCCGATGGAACGCCGGCGCTGGAAGGGTGACGAGCCTCAGCAAACGCTTTCCGACTACGCAGAGGCCGTGCGGCAGGTGGCCACGGAGGAAAAGGTTCCGCTCATCGACCTCCACGCGATGAGCCTCCGTTTCTACCGGGCACTCGGGCCGGAGCCCTCGAAGCGCGCCTTCGTCCACTACCCCGCCGGCACCTGGCCGGACCAGAAGGAAACCCTGAAGGACGACACCCATCACAACGCCTACGGCGCGTATGAACTCGCCCGCTGCGTGGTCGAGGGCATCCGCGGCTCGGTGCCCGCGCTGGCGGAGCGCCTTCGCGAGGACATCCCCGCCTTCGATCCCGCATCGCCGGACGATGCCGACGGTTTCCGCCTGCCGCCGAGCCCGAGCGCAGCCGTCCTGAAACCCGACGGCAACTGAGCGTGGGCATCCGCCCACGGAAGCGGAGCCTTCCGGAACATCCCGCGGAACATCCCGCGGAACACCGCCGGGGGAGGAAGCCGGCCGCCGAATGTCCCGCGCGAGGCCACGAAAAAGCCCACCCCGCCGCGGAGGACGGGGTGGGCTGGAGTTTCAGGTTTCAGGCGGGCCTTACTTCACCGCCTTGACGCGGGCGAAGAACTCGGTCGCGCCGGAGGTCGGGATGCTGGCGACCACGGTGTCGGTGGGCGAACCATCGGTGATCGTGAAGGTCACACCGCCGACGGTGCCGCTGGTGGCCGGCACGGCGACCTCGGTCCAACCGGCGAGATCGTTGCCGTATTCGATGAGGATCGAGACGTCACCCGCCGCTTGCGCCAGGTCGGCGCGTTGGAAGGTGAGTTCGAAGTTCGCACCATTCTTGGCACCGGTGGAAGCGGCTCCTTCGGACACGCTCGGGTCGCGGCCGAGGACGTATTCAACGAGGTTGGAAACCCCGTCGTTATCCGGATCGTCGGTGGGGTCCTGATCCGCCGGGTCGAGTCCGAAGCCGGTGATCCAGGAGTCGAAGCCGCTCGGGGCGGCGACGCTGAGGCTGAGCACGCCGGTGGTTTCGCTGAAGGACCAGGTGTTGTTGCCGTCCACGAGGATGTGGGTGACGCCGTCGCCCTGCTCGGTAAAGGCGCCGAGCGAGGCGGAGGTGACGGCGAAGGAGCCCGGAGTGTAGAACGGCGAGGCGACATCCTCCAGAAGCCACGAGTTGCCGTTGGCGATGGCGGCTCCGCTGAGGTCGATGCGCAGGGTGCCGATGAAGCTGAGGGTGCCCGCGCCGGTGATCTTGCTGGAGGTGTTGTTGGCCGTCGGTTTCACGGTGACCGCGCCACCCGTTCCCACCACGAGCGTGCCCGCGGTGATGGTGGTGTTTCCGGTGTAGGTGTTGACGCCGGTGAGGGTGGTCGTGGCCGAGCCGCTGAAGGTCATGCCGCCGCTGACGTTCGGCACGATGGTGGGCGCGCCATCGATCGCACCGGTGTTGCCAATGCCGCCGCCGAGGAGGGCGAACGTGGCGTTGGTGTATCCCACACCCGGGTTGGTCATGGTGATGCCGGTGAGGTTGCCGGAGGCATCGATCTCCGCCACGGCGCTGGCGCCGGTGCCGTCACCGGTGACGGTGACGATGGGGGTGTCGATGAATCCGCTGCCGCCCGGGATGAGTCCGGTGGCGGTGACGCCGCCGCCCGTCGGCGCGAGCAGGGGCTGGCCAATGGTGATGGCGTTGCCACCGTTATGGATCGTGCCGCCGCCGGCATGGACGTAGGCGCTGGTGAGGCCGGTGAGGAAGGCGGTGTTCGCGGTGTTGGCAGCGAGCGTGCCGCCGTTGAAGCTCAAGGAGCCCGTTCCCGCTCCCTTGTAGACCGCCTTGGCGGTCACCGTGCCGCCCAGCAGGTTGGCCGAGCCGACGCCCGAGGCGTTGCGGCCCAGTTGCAGGCCGTTGTTTCCGGAAACGATGGTGAGCGTGGAGCTGTCCGAAACGTTGAGAACACCGGTGCCACTCTCACCGATCCAGAGGCCGAGGTCGCCTACGCTGGTCTGGTTGTAGGCCGCGTTGCCGCTCAGCGACATCACGCCGGTGCTCCCGGTCCCGGCGCCGTTGGTCACCGGGCCGCCTTGGTTGTAGGTGCCACCCGAGAGATTCACGACACCTTGCGCCGTGCCCAGGCCGACCGCGAGGAACCCGCCGACGGTGGCCGTTCCGCCCGACTGGGAATAGGCGGCGAAACTTCCTCCCGTGGAGCCCACCGCCAACTGGCGGTGAACATCGAGCGATCCGGACGACAGCATGACCGCACCGGCTCCGGTGGCGTTGGCTCCGATATTGAGGGTGCCGCGGTATGCCGCGGCGTCCGCGTTCGTCATGTTGTTGTAGTGCACGGTGGCACCATCGATGACCAGCACGCCGTTGGCGGCGGCGCTGCCGATCAATGCAGCCGCGCCGACGAAGGTGCTGGTATCGATGTTCTGGTATTTGTAGGTACCGGCGTCGAGCACGAGTTTGCCGCTGACCACCTGCAGTTGGGCGGTGGTGTTGTTGGACGCGTTGGTGAGCGTGAGGCTGCCGGTCCCGCGCTTGACGATGCCGAGCTGGAACTGGTGGCTGCCGTCGTTGTCGCGGATGAGCACGTTGGACGTGTAGTCGGTGGTCACCTGCGGGTCCGCATTTCCATCCCAGAAGGTCCACTTGGTGCCGACGTCCCCTTCGTTCTGAAGAATGCCGGAGCCCATCGGAGCGGCGGCGATCACATCCTGATTGGCGGAAACGATGCCGCCTTGGATGTCGAGGATGCCGTCGAGATCGACGATGCCGTTGGTGACCAGGGTGCCGGCGCCGGTTTTCACGAGGCCAAAACCGGTGCCCGTGATCGCGCCCATGCCGAGGGAGTTGGCATCGACGTTGACGGTGCGTGAGGTTCCGCTGCCGCCCATGGTGACCGCGCCGCCGCCGAGGGCGAGGCTGTTGGTGCCGGTGAAGCTGAAATCGCCGTCCCAGAAGATCGGCTTCGCACCGGTGAGCACGAGATCGGCTCCGCTGGTGTTGTCGATCGTTCCGCCGTTGATGGTGAAGATGCCCGGACCAGCGCCCAGCGCGGAAACGCTGTTCAGGTTCAGACCACCTTCATTGAGATAGAGATCTCCCGTGTGGGTGTTGGCGCCCGAGAGGGTGACGGTCCCGGTACCGCCCTTGGTGATGAGGCCGGAGCCGGCGATGGGATTGGCATATTCGCTGTTGCCGGTGACATCGAAGGTGAGCTCGCCGGACGCGCCGACGGTGATCGTCGAGCTGTCGGAGATCGATCCGTTGCCGGTGAGCAGGATCTCGCCCTCGTTGATGGTGGTGGTCCCGTCATAGGTGTTCACCGTGGACAAGGTGACGGTGCCGAAGCCGTTCTTGACCACCGACCCGCCGGCGATGCCGAAGCCGCCGCTGCTGTTGAGCGTGTAGTCGATGCTGTTGCTGAAGAGCGTCACGCTCGGGCTCACGTTCTCGCCGATCTCGACGACGAATTCGTCGGCATCGTCGTTGAACTCGACCGGGCTGTTGGCACTGAACATCGTGCCGGAGCCTTGGTAGTCCCAACTGCTGTTGCTGGTGTCCCACGTCGCGCCGTCGTTGCCGACCCAGATGAGCGGCTCTCCGGTGATGCGGAGCACGATGGCGGAGCCGGTATCGACGATGCTGGCGGACTGGTTCGGGTTCAGATCCGGCACCGAGCCGACCTGGAAGTCGGAAATGGAACCGGTGAAGGTGCCGCCGGCGTAGTCGATGATGGGGTAGTCGAATCCGGAGGCGTCGCTCGACCAGGCGTTGAGCGTGTTGGTGACGTTGACGGTGACCTTGCCGCTGGCACCGGTGGTGGTCAGGTCCGTCGCGTAGATGACCTGGTCCATGAACTCACCGGTCGCCTGAAGGGTGATTTGCGCATCCCCTTGGAACACCAAGGTGTTGACCGTGAGGTCGCCCAGATTGCCCGCGCCCGCTTGCACGGTGTTGGCGGGATCGTCCGCCACGGTGAGCGAGTCGATGGATCCGTTGCCGTCCACCGCGCCCTGCGTGACGAGCACGGGAGTGGTCGCGCCGAGGTTGCCGGCGGCGAAGTTGGAAACCATCAGCTTCGCTCCGGCTCCGTTGATGGTGACGCCGCTGCTGGAGTCGATGGTGGCGGCACCCGCAAGAGCAAGCGTGCCGCCGGTGATGGTGGTCGGGCCGTCATAGGAGGCCGCGGCGTTCAGAGTGAGTGTTCCCGCGCCGGACTTGGTGAGGCCGCCATCGCTGCCGGCGGACTGGAGAGGATCGACGATACCGACGTTGAAGCCGTTCGAATCGATCAACGCGCCGCCGCTGAGGACGTTCACGGTCTGGGTGGCACCGCCGAGGTTGACGAAGTTCGCATCGTTGCCGGTGGCCTTGAGGAGCCCGCCGTTGAAGTTGAAGGCGGCGGTGGCGTCGTTATTGGTGGTGTTGACCGCACGGATCGTCAGCGTTCCACCGTTGAGGTGGAAGGTGTTGTTGGCACCGGTTCCGCCGGACTGGTTAAGGTCGAGCACCCCTCCTCCAAGCGGAGTGGTTTTGTTGTCGGTGAAGGAAGTGACGGAACCGCCGTTCATCGTGAACACGTTGGTTCCCGTGGAAGTGCCTCCGCCGGTATTGAAACGAATGTCGGTGTTGGTGTTGAGATTGAGGTTGCCCCCGCTCATCACCACCTCGGCATTTCCGAAGTCAAACTGGTGCAAGATCATCCACCGTTTGGTGGTGGTGGCGACGTTGACCGTCCCGCTGTCGATCGTGAGTCTGCCAAGAGACGTGGCGCTGCCGGCATAGGAGAGCACCAGATCCCCTTCGGAATTGAGGGTTCCTCCGTCGACGTTCACGTAGCCCTTGGCGGTGGCGGCGTTGTTGTTGCCGCGGCCGATCCGGGTGAGGTTCGAGCTGAACGTGCTCGTTCCGTTGAGATTCACCGTCGCGGTCGCGCTGTTCTGGGCGATTTCGACCGTCTTGTTGGTGGTATTGAAGCTCGACGCATCATTGAGCGTCATGGTCACGTTCGCACCGGTCGATTCACCGATGTTGTTGGTGCCGTTGGTGGTGATGGAAGAGGTGCCATTCAGCGTCACCGTGGCCTTGGGACCCACCGGATTGGTCTGGAGCCAACCCAAGCTGATGTTCGTGGAGGTGATCGACGCCGCGTTGTTGAGGATGACGTCACTGGACGCGGTGCCGTCGCCATTGCCCTTGCCGATGCTCAGCCAGCTCACACCGGTGATCGAACCGCCGTCCATGATGAGCTGGGTGTTGGTGCCGGCGCCGGCATCCAATCCACCGACGGTGAATTCCTTGGTGTTGCAGGTGAAGGCGCCGGAGGTGATCCGGGTCGTGCCCTCCTTGAGGACGGCGCACTGGGTGGCACCAAGGATCGCGAGGGCGGCATTGTTCAGATTTCCTCCCCCGGAAAGGGAAAGTTCACCCGTGCCGGTTTTGAACAAGCTGAGCTGGGCGCCGTTCGTCGGCGAAAGAGGAGCGGCGAAATTCCAGTCGCCGGCACCGGTGAACTGGAACGCGTGGTCTCCGGCACCGCCGAGGCCGAACCTGACGTCCGAGTTGACGGTCGCGGCATTGGTGAGCGAGTTGTTGGTCCAGACTTGGGTCGATCCCCCGACGCCGCCGAGGGTGATGTTGAAGTTGCCACCGGTATTGTCCGAGTTGCCCAGGGAGACGGGGCCGGAGCCATCCGCGATCAAGACGCCATTGATCCGCAAGCCGGCGGTGAGCGTGCCGTCGATGGCGAGCGAGTCGGTTTGGGTGGCCGCGACCTCCAGGTTGAGTCCGGTATTTCCCGGAGATCCGCCGAGCGTGCCTGCGGCATACACCAGAGAGAGCGGGCCAGCTTGGGTACCATCCCACAGCGCGGTGTCCCCTGCCGCGCTCGGCAGGACGTCACCCACCCAGTTGGCGGCAAGTCCAAGTTCATCGTCGGTTCCGCCATCCCAGGTCACGGTGGCGGAGTAGGCGGTGGAAACGACCGCAGCCGACATGGCGAGGAACGCCGTGGTCGGGAGGCTGCGGGAGACGAAGTTGCGGAATCTCTTGGGTTTCATGGGGTCTGATTGGATTTGATTTCCGGCGCGGCCGGGATACGGAGGCATTTCGGCGGGAGGGGTGGCGGCGGATGCCGTCTGGACGCGACTGCACCGAAGCAGCCCATCTGATCCTAGTAGCGAAAAGCCGTCCGACAACCCGGCACACTCCCTGAGGATTTTTTTCCATTCGCCCCCACATCGGGCGGGCCAAGCGGAAACCTGCGCCGCGGTTGGGAAGAAAGCCTTTCACTCTCAAACATTCGGACGGATTCGACTTCGGAAGATCGCTCGGAAACCACGGATATCCAACGAAAGTTCAGATTCGAGGCGGGCATGACACCATCCGGGTGCGGAATCAGCCGGATTTCCCGCGAAACATGGCTTCCGCTTCGCGGAACAACAGGCGCGCCTGCACCCAGTCCCACCAATAGCCGTTTTCTTTGCCAAGGGGTTCGTAGGCAGGCACGAGTTCGGGTTTGAAGGCGTATTTGATCCACTCGCGGGCGTTGTCGAGTTCGCGGCGCGCGGCTTCGGCATGACCGAGCTGGTGGTGGGCCATGGCGAGCAGCGGATGGACGGACGCGGAGAACGCCTGCTTGGAAATCTGATAGCCAAGGGCGAGCTCGCCCCAGTAGAGCGCTTTTTCGAATTCGCCGCGGCGGTGGCAGAGCAAGGCGTTCGACCAGGCGCACCATCCCGCCCTTTCGACTTCCCAACCGGGTTTGAGGTTGTCTTTCTCATATTCGACTTTCTCAAGCAAAAGCCGGAAGGGTTCGAGTTCCTCAAGGAAGCCGGGCGAGGCTGGCCGCAACAAGGTGGCCTGAAGCGCCTGCTGGGCGTGCAGATACGCGTCGGTATCGCGAAAACGGGCAAGCACCCAATCACGATACCTGTCGTACTTCGCGCGATCACCATCCTCCGCGAGCGCGGGGCCCGCGGCGACGAGATCTTCGCGTGAGATCATGTCGTTCTGATCGGAGAAACGGTTCGCCTGGGTGAGGAGCAGGTAACAATCGGCCGCCTGGTCCCAGCGGCCGCGCATCGCGTTCCAGCTTCCGAGCGAGCGCAGCACGTTGGCCGCCTCGAGCGACGGCTCGATTTCGGAGAGGGGGGAATGGCGGAGCATTTCGTCGGCATCCTCGGTTTTGCCCTCGCTGAGCAGGGCGGCGACCTGCGCCATGTTCTCGCGCGCCATCGAGAGTTTCCGCAGGTGTGCTTCGTTCGCGCGCGCCGTTTCGGAGATCGCGCGGAGGCGGGCCTGTTCCTGACGGGCACCACGCTCACGCAGGAACGAGTAGTAGGCGAAGCCAAAGCCAAGCACCAGCGATGCGACAATGGCCAGCGACGTCAGGCAGGCGACGCGGTTGCGCCGGACGAACTTGTTCAGGAGATAGATCCGGCTGGGGGGCCGTGCGGATACCGGTTCGTTGGCGATGAAACTGTGGAGGTCGAGCACGAAGGCGCCGACCGTTTCGTAGCGCCGGGCCCGGTCCTTTTCGAGCGCCTTCATGACAATCCAGTCGAGATCGCCCGCGATCAACGAGATGAGGCGATGGCCGTCCGAACCGCAGCGCGCCGCCGCCTCGTCGAGGTCTTTCCGCATCATGGACCGAAGCACTTCGGACGGAGGCGGCACCGGTGACTCCATGAGAAGCCTGCGCATTTCGGTGACACCGGCGTCCGAAAGCGTCTTCGGATCGAAGGGCGGGCGTCCGGTGAGCAGCTCATAGAGCAGGGCACCGAGACTGTAGACATCGCTGCGGGTGTCGATATCGACGGACCGGCGGTCGGCCTGTTCCGGGCTCATGTAGGCGGGCGTGCCGATGAACGGCTCGGCGGCGGTGTAGCGGGTGTCCGTGCCCGGAGCGGAGGCGGTGGCCTTGGCGATCCCGAAGTCGATGACCTTCGGCGTGGCCTGGCCATCGTGCTCGCTTACGAGAATGTTGGACGGCTTGATGTCGCGGTGGATGACCCCTTTCTGGTGGGCGTGCTGGATCGCGCCACAGACCTGGATGAACAGGTCGATGCGACGGGCGACCGGAAGATGGTTGTGATCGCAATAATCCGTGATGCGTTCGCCGCGGACCCACTCCATGACGAAATACGGACGCCCGCCGTCGGTGGTGCCCGCGTCCAGAACCTGGGCGATGAACGGGTGGTCCATCACAGCGAGCGACTGACGTTCCATTTCGAAACGGGCGATGACACGTTCGGTATCCATGCCGAGACGGATGACCTTGAGGGCGACCTTGCGGCGGACCGGCTCGCGCTGCGCGGCCAGATAGACCACGCCGCAGCCGCCTTCGCCGATCCGTTTTTCGATGAAATAGTTGCCGATCGTTTTCCCCGGTCCTTCCGGGTCCTCGAGTGGCTCGTGGATTTCACCGGGACCGTCCTCCATCAAGGTCTTGCAAACCTCCGCCGCAACCACGGTGCGGGCGCCCACCGCCTCGCGGAAGAAGTCCTCCGCCTTGTCATGGGCCGACAAGAGCCCGTCGAGACGCCGCCTCTGGCCCTCGTCTCCGTTGCAGACCTTTTCAAGAAACGCCTCGCGCACATCGCCGGCATCGATGGCGGCGGCCACCTCGAAGACGGCTTGTTCGATCTGGCGGGATGGATTCATCGGATGCGGAATGGAGCGGCCGAAGCGCGGTCAGGCACCGCCCGCGTCCGCCTCGGCTTCGATCTGTTGGATGATCTGGATGAGGCAGGCGCGGGCGTAAGCCCATTGCCGCTCGACGGTGCGGACGTTGACTCCGTGCGAGGCGGCGACCTCGTTGTTGGTGAGCCCGGCGAAGAACTTCAACAACACGATGCGCGCGCTGTCCGGGTCCTCCTTTTCCAAACGCCGCAGGCTTTCGTCGATGAGCAGGATGCGGTCGTCCGGAGTCTCTTCGTTGAATTCCAGCATCGCCGGGTCGATCTCCGTGCGGATGCCTCCGCCCTTGAGGCTCGCCTTCTGCCGGGCGCGATCGACGAGGATCCGCCGCATCGCGAGGGCCGCCGCCCGGAAGAAGTGGACGCGGTCGCCCCAGTTGCGGTCGCCCTTGGCGGTCAGGCGGATCCATGCCTCATGCACGAGGGCGGTGGGCTGGAGCGTGATGCCCTCGGCCTCACGGGAAATGCGGGAAGCGGCGAGACGGCGGAGTTCATCGTAGACGAGCGGCAGCATCTCGTCCGCTGTCACCCCCTCGGTGTCGCTGTGGGAAGGGCGCTCCTTTTCGTCCATACGTTCGCCCGCAGGCTAGGGCCGGAGCGGAGCGCTGACAAGGAGACATCCGCGACCGCGGAGACCCGGTCGTTCAATTGTTGGCGGAGGCCTGGCGATCGCGCGGCGGCACGTCATCGAATGCCCGCAACTGCACCTTTTCGGTTTGCGGTTCGAGGAAGAACACCATCAAGCGGCGGGTCTTGCCCGGGTGGGGCCAGAGACCGGTGGAGACCGGTTCGAGGTGCTGCTCCTTGACGACGAAGGTGCGCATCCCGATCTGTCCGGTATCGCGCGACGGCGGGTCCTCGATAAGCATTACCTTGCCCGGATTGAAGTCGTATTTCTTGCGCTCCAGCATGAGCCGCACCGGCAGCGGGCTCATGTTGGTGATGTGGAACGATCCGGCGGGAAACTTCTGCTTCGTATCATCGACGACCATCACCCGGCACTTCGCATCGTCGCCGGGCGCGGCAGGCACGAACAGCAGGATCGCGGAGCGGGTGCCGGCGGGCAGAGTCGCCTCGCCGATCAACTCGCCCTTCTGCTTCATCGACTCGCGTTCGGGCTTGAGCGTGAAGACCACCTTGCGCGAAGCGAGCGGCACCGCCGTGAACTGGTGGTTCAGATAGGTCTTGATCGGCGCGAGCACCCCGGGTGTTCCCTCGCCGGCGGCGGGGTCGTGGGCGTACGCCTCGCGCTGTTGCAATTCCGGAGAAAACGCGAGCAGCCGGAGTTCCACACCGCGCTCGGAAGACCCGGCGTCCTGCGCGCGGATGGACGGTGACAGGAGCGCGGCGAAGACGGCGGTGAAAGCGAGAATTCGAATCATTTCGTTTGTCTGTGGGTGGGATGGATGCCGGGCACCCCTCCGGATCAAAGTTCCTCTTGGGAGAGCCAACGGAACGATGCCACGACAAAGCGCCGACCGAAAGTCACGTTTTCATCCTCGAGTGTCGAGACGTCCGCCTCCGGATTGTCGGCGGGGTTCACGAACTCGGGCACCCGCTGGACCGTCGCTTCACACCAGGCGCGGGCGAGCACGTTCTTGCCGTCCGTGGAAGTCGCCTCCCCATAACAGCGGATCTTGAAGGTGTCACCACGGACGGTGGCCACCGGTGCGAGAGCTTCCATCACATCGCCTTGGGTGATCATCGTCGGCGCGCCCTCGGCGCTGGATCCCTCCATGGCGGAGCTGTTGGCGACTCCTTTCTTCCGTTCGTCCGAGATCGCGCCCGGGCTGATCGGCTTGCCGTCCGACGAGATCTGCGAGGCGTTGATGCCGGATTCCTCGATGGCGGTTTCGATGAGGCCGGCGAGCGCATGGAGTCCGCCCTCGGGTCCGGGGCGGCGGTTCACGAACTCTCCGAGCGTGAGACTCGGCGCCTTGTCCTGCTCGCCGCGATCCTGGATCTGCTCGACGATCTTGCGGGCGAGGGTTTCGATCTGGCCATCGGTGAGCGAGCGGAAGCCTGCCCAGCGGAGGAAATTCGGAGCCGAAGGACCGGCAACCGGCTTGCCCGCGCGGACGAACGGCGTGCTGTCGTCGTTCGAGTAGGCCGTATCGGAAAGGCGGGTGCCCGAGGTATTGAACTCAAGTCCGTTGATCAGGCGGTCCCGTTGGGAGGAAAGCACCGCGCGCCATGCGTCCACCGAGTTCGAGTTCACATTGAACGGACCGTCCACGCCGATATGGGCGGCGAGCTGGCGCGAGCGGTCCAGATCGGAAAGCCCGGCGATGTCCGCGGCGACAACCTCCGGATCACCCGGAGCGACCACCGGCACCATCCGCGAGTTGAGGGCGGGCTCGCTGCCTTCGAAGAGGTCGTTGAGCACATCGTTCATTCCGCGGCCGGACGAAACGATGCCGTCCTTGTAAGCGGTGATGCTGGAGAAGTAGTAGCCGTCCCACAACGCATCGTTGAGCAGGTAGCTGTGGTCGAGCATGTTCCCCCCAAGCTGACGGGCTACGGAAGACGACTCGATGAGCGGATGGGCGCGCGAGTTTCCGAAGGGATGGACGACACGCGGCAGGAACGATCCGGCGGCGAGGTTGGCGTGCACGAACTCGCCGAGCGACGCGGCGGGCGCCAGCGGCACGTGGAGCATGTTCACAAACGAGGAACCTTCGGAAATCGAACCGTTCGCACCGTAGTAGCCACGATTGGTATCCGGGTCGATGTCGATGCCGTTCGGGAATCCGCTCACACTGGTAAGCTCCCTCAGGCGGACGTCGTAGCTCTGGTGGGCCAGCCCGACGACGCTGGTGTCCTGCTGGCCGCCTTCGACGATGAAATTGTTGTGCAGCCACGGCTTGCTGTCGGTGAGCTGGTCGCGGGTGGTGCGGGCGCTCATCTCCAACATCGCGAATGGCTTCTTGTAGGCCGCGGTCGAATCGCGATCGCTGTCGGTCTGCAGGATGTCACTGACTTGATATTGACGTGAGATTTCCGGATAGTCGGGATTCGCGCAAAGTTCCTTGGCGAGATCGCTGCCGAAGTTGAAACGATAGCTGCGCAAGGTGTCCGAGACCACGCCTTGGTTGTTGATGTCGGTCGTGACAGCGGTCGAATCCGTGCCGGGCGTGACGCCCGCGAGCACATCTACCTGGAAATTCGTACCCGCGTTGCCCGAAGTGATCATCGGTTTCACCTCTGCCACGATGTCATCGGTGAGACGCACGTCGACATAACCCGTGTCACGGTGGTGATCCGCCTCGAACCTGTATTTCGTGGAATCAGGACGGCCGCGGAAGGACAAGTGGTCGGTCTGGAGGCCGGCCCGATAATCCCATCCCGGGACGGACTCGACACCAAATTTCCCGAAGGTCGCGGTCGGACGATTGTCGACATTGCCAAAGTTCCTCGATTGCTCCCAGTCGAAGAACACTCCGTTCGCACGGTTGCCCATGGAGGCGTTGGCCTCGGTTCCCCAAGTCCAGTTCCGTGCCACCCGGGGTGCGAACACTTTCACTTCGCCAGGCTTCAGTTCCAGGCTCCGCTGCATCCGGTCACCGGTGCCGTCCGCAAGCACCAGGGTGAAGCATTTCCTGGCTTCGTAGTTTCTTTCGTTGACGATCTGGAACTGCGCGAGTCCGGCCCACTGGTCATCGCCGCGGATGAACACGTTGGTATTGGCCTTGTTGTCGATCTTGCGGAAACGGAAACCGACCGGCGGGTCCCACACCCGGATCCGGGTCTTCTCCAGATCGAGGGTGACGTCGTACGGGTTGTAGAGCGTCACCACCGTGTCGTAAACGAGATGGGGAACGCCGTAGTTCTGAAAGCCTTGAGGGTCGCCATATTGGTTGAGGAAGTTCCTCCGCTGGTTGTTCTCCACGGCCAACGGCGTGTGTGACACCACCGAAAAGACGATCTGCAGTTTCGCGATCGCCGGCAGCATGCGCTCGACCTCGGGAGACGGATCGATGCCGCCCGTTTCGCTGATTTTCAGGTCGGACCGGCGCGCGGCCGAGGAACGCAGGCTGTAGGAGGGATCGCCGCTCCGCGCGGTGGTGTTCTTGTATTTCTGATAGTGGCTTTGGAGGTAGGTCCACAGGGGAGCTCCCTGCGCCGACGCGAAGCCGTTGGAATACGGCGTATCGCTGTCGAAGGCTCCCGAAGGGATGTCGGTGGGCTCGAAAAGCTGGGTGAGGTCGGTTTTCAGTCCGCCCTCGGCCACGTTGGTGAGAAGTCCGAGCGAGCCGGTGGTGAAGTCATGGAAACGGCGTTGGATGGCCTCCTTGCCGGAGCCACCGCCCGGGATCATCGCCGTGTCGAGCGAGATCAAGTGCACGGGTTCCTCCAGCGACGAGAGCGCGCTGTCGAGAATGTCGGCGCGGAAACGATCGGGCGCCTTTCGCGAGGCAACCTCGAGCGAGGGGCTGTCGATATTCTTCGAATCGCCGATGTCGACGGCGGCCTTGGTGCTTTCGTCAAACACCGCCCAGCCGAGATTCCCCGGGTTCGTCCCGCTGCGCACGGGGACCAGGTCCACCTCCACGCCGGTCGATTTTCCTTCGGCATCCTGCAAAGGCGCGACCAACTCGACGGCTTCGCCGCCGCTTCCAGCGGAGTTCGCGTAGGAAAACTCGGTGGCGGCTTCCGGATCCGGCGACGAAACAAGCCAGCCGCGGAACGCATCCTGTTTCTCACTGTACGGCGGTGCTCCATTGCCCTGCGGCGCCCAATGCCAGGCATCCCATGCGCCGACCAAATGCGGATTGCTGGAAGCGCGGTTCACGGACCCGGCCGGCGCGGAGACCCGCTGGTCCGGTCCCATCGCCTTCTGGAGATCGCCGATGGCGAGCATCAGCGCCAGACGGGCGTTGTTGCGGGCCACGCTGGCGGCCATCCCTTGCGACGAGGTCCGCAATGCGATCGCGCCAAGCGACAGGAAGCCCACCGCAATGAGCGTGAGCAGGATCATCAGCGACAAGGTCACCAACAGGGCGAAGCCTTTCGGTTGACGGAAGCGTTGAATCGTTCGGGAGATTTTCATGGGTTTCGTGGGAATGAAGCTTTTCAGGGAGATCTGGAGAGGTGGAGTTCCGGGCTTTGTCGCCCGGCTGTGCTCAAACGGCCCCGCTCAGGGCCGGCGTATTCAACAAACACGCGAGATTCACGGCGTGGCACGCCTTCCAAATCACACAAAAGGTCTTCACATTGTAATAGCGCAATTGATTGGGCTCAACCGACAAGGTGGCTCGAAAAACTTCCGGCCCGTGGCCGAAAACGCCCGCCAAAAGGCAGACACAACATTGGTTTCCAACGCTTTACAGAATTCGAAACCAAACTGATTCGCTCGAAAGAATTTTTCACGTCCTCGCGTAAGCGCCGGCTTCGCGGCCGTAGGGCCGTCGCTTGAGGTGCGGACGACGCCCGGCGAGGTTCTGCTTGGGAAGCAGAATCCTCCTGTGGTCGGACGGGTCGAAACACGATGCGGTTTCATGAAAGGGTTTGTTTGACACCTTCTCTCTACACCTTTCCGCCACACAAAGGGCGGCTTGCGTCATATGACCGTCATCTTCCCTCGCGGAAACAAAACCGAGGCCCGCACTTCCGACCGCCGCGGGGAAACCCAAAGTCCGCGACGGCCGGATCCGCGGGGACGGCGGGTTCGGAAACCGCACCGGATCACGGTGGGAACGAGAGCCGCTCCCTACGAACAACAGCGAGATTCACCTGCGGTTTTCCGACAGGCTCGAGACAGCCCAAACGGGTTATAGGGCGACACACTCAGCCACCACCCGTGGCAAGATTCCGGTCGCCATGCCACTGCCAGCCGGGATGGCGCACCACCTCGAGGGCCTCTTTCACGGTCATCCCCTGCTTCGCTTGCGCCAGATTGCCCGCGCAATGGCGGTCCCACCTCTCTTTCTCCGCCTGCTCCGGATTCCGCCGCATCCGATAGGGAACCTTCTGGCCGACGAGCATGACGAGGTACCCCTCCAGGCCGAACTCGTTGGTCGTCGATTTCTGCTTGTAGCGGCAGAATCCCGTGGGGCCGTTCTCCTGATAGAAATCGAGCAGTTCCTCGATGTTCGACAGGTCCGTCTCCTCGCGGCAGCGGCGCCAGAACGGCGTGTCGAGCGAGGTGTTCGGTTTGTAGTGCAGGCCGAGGAAATCGCGGATGTCGAGCCAGGTCTCGTGGGTGATCTGGTTGTAAAGATCGCGCATCGTCGGCGTCGGCTGGAGCTGGTTGTGCCGCAGGAACTCGATGAGCGTGCGGACATGGGCGCAGACGATCATCAGCGCGGTCGCCTCCAAGGGCTCGACGAAACCCGCCGAGTTGCCGATGGCCACGACGTTGTCCACCCACATGCGGCGATAGCAGCCGCTGCGGAAGTTCACGATGCGGGTGTCTCCCACCTTCGGGTTCCGCCGCTTGAACTCGGCGGCCGCCTCGTCGTCGGAAATCATGTCCGAGCAATAGACATAGCCGCGGTTCACGCGGTGCTCATGTTCGATCCGCCAGCACCAGCCCGTGTCCATTTGCTCGGCGGTGGTGTAGGGCAGGATCGGTTCCTCCCCGCGGTCCCAGCCTCCGACGACCGCGCGGTTGCAGAACAGGGTCTTGTCGAAACTCAGGAACGGCTCGGCGAGCGCCTTTCCCAGCAACTCGCTGCGGAAACCGCTGCAATCGACAAAGAAATCGGCCTCCAGCCGCCGTCCGTCCTCAAGGACAATCGCCCGCAGTCCAGAGTCCCCGCGTTCGCATCCATCCACCCGGCCGTCGAGAATCTCCACGCCCGACTGGAGCGCGAACTTCTCGAGCATCGCGACGAACTTCTCGTTTTCGATGTGAAACGAGTGCCACGGCTGGACGTCCGGCGCGCCGTTCGGTTGGCGTTGGAACACCTTGCCTTGATCCATCAGCGCCGAGGCGAACCCCGCGTTTTCAAAGTTCCCGTCGCAATAGAAGCCGTTGGGCAGCGGGAGATCGCCCCATTGCGCGTCGAGTTGCGGGGAAAACGAAAAGTTGAAATGTCCGCGCGGCCCCCACTCGAAACGGATGCCGAGTTTCCACGTCGGATCCGCCTCCTGATAGAACGTCCGCCGCGGGATGCCGATGTAGTCGAACAGATGGGCGGGAAAATTCGGCGTCGAGCCCTCCCCCACCCCGATGATGCCGATGTCCGGGCTGCGGACGACGCGTACGGTGACACCGGGAAGTTTGCGACGGAACGACAGGGCGGCGATGAGCCCGGCGCTCCCCGAGCCGACGACGAGGATGTTCTGGATCATGGGTTTTCGGGTTTGCGTTCCAACTAACAGGCAGGGCGCCGCAAGAAAAGAGGAAACCCCCGCCAAACAAACGCCCCCGCCGGAGCTGGCTCCGGCGGGGGCGGGAAGACAATGCCGGGCGGTTCAGGAACGGCGCCGGCGCAACAGACCGAACAAGCCGAGACCGCCGAGAAGAACGGCACCCGGTTCAGGAATGACGACCACGTCCAGGCTGCCTTCCTGGAAGTAGGCATACTTGTTCGCGCCGACCATCAACGCGTTTTCCCAGCCGAGGTTCGCGAGATTCGCGGTATCGAGCGTGAACGACGAGCCGCCGATGATCGTGTAGGTCCCTTCCGCCGCCGTGTAGACGTCGAGCCCGACCAGATCGTCGAGGCCGAAGCCGTCGAACGAAAGCGTGCCGGACGCAAGGGTGAGCACACCTTGGGTCACGTCGATCGAGCCGCCCGCCGCGATGTGCAGGCCGCCGGAAAGCGTGCCGCCGTCGCCATCGCCCGCGCCGATCGTGGCACCGGATGCCACGGTGGTGCCGCTGGTGGTGCCAAGCGATCCGTTGATGTAGAGCGTGCCGGCGGAAACCGTGGCGGCACCGAGGGAGTTCCCACCTCCGAGCAGGCGGAGAACTCCGGAGCCTTGTTTCGTCAGCGCACCCGCACCCGCCATGTCATCGACGACGTCCACCGTGTGACCGTTGGAATCGATGAACGCGCCACCCGCCAGCACGTTGACCGACTGGGTGGTCGCCGCTCCGTCGAGGTTGATGAAGTTGGCGTCGTCGCCGGTGGCCTTGAGCGTGCCGCCGTTGAAGTTGAACGCCGCCGTGGCGTTGTTGTTGGTGGTGATCACCGCCCGGACGGACAGGGTGCCGCCGTTCAGGTTGAAGGTGTTGTTCGCGGCCGCACCGCCAGTGAAGTTGAGGTCCACCACACCGGCACCATCGGTCCCGGTCTGGTTGCCGCTGTAAGAAGTGATCGCGCCGCCGTTGAGCGTCACGACGCTGGTTCCCGTGGATCCAGTGTTGCCGGTGCTGAAACGGAGGTCCGTGCCGGCGTTGAGGTTCAGGTTTCCTCCGTTGACGATCAACTCGCCCTTCGAGGTGTCCCACTGGTTGAGAATCATCCACCGCTTGGTGGTGGTGGCGACGTTCACCGTTCCGGAATCGATGGTCAGCCTGCCGACATTGCCGCCGGCCCCGCTTCCCGCGTAGCCCAGCACCAGGTCGCCCTCAACGTTGAGGGTGCCGCCGCCCACGTTCACGAAGCCTTTGGCGGTCGAGCCGCTGTTCGCCCCGCGACCGATGCGCATGAGGCCGACGGACATCGTGCTGGAACCGTTCACGTTGACGGTTCCCTGGCCGTTGTTCTGACCCACCTCGACAAGCTGGTTGCTGGAGCTGAACGACGACGAGTTGTTGAGCGTCATCGTCATGTTCGAGCCGCTGGACTCGCCGATGTTGTTGATGCCGTTGGTCGTGATCGAGGAGGTTCCATTGAGCGTCACGGTTCCGACGGGCGCGCCGGTTCCCGGGTTGAACCCGAGGCTCATGTTGGTGGAGGTGATCGACGCGTTGTTGTTGAGCGTCACGTTCGATGTGCCTCCCGCGCCATTGTTTCCGCGGCCGACGCTGAGCCAACTGATGCCGGTCAGGGAGCCACCGTCCATGATGAGGTGGGTGTTCGCGCCGGTGGCATCGCTGCCGCCCACGACCAACTCGCTGGCGTTGTTGGCGTAGGTCCCGCCGGTGATGCGGGTGGTGCCTTCCTTGAACACCGCGGAAAAACCGGTGCCGCCGTTGATCGTCGCGCCTCCGCGGAGGCTCCCGCCGCCGGACAGAGTCAATTCACCCGCGCCGGTCTTGAGGAGCGCGATACGGGCGCCGCTGTTGACCGGTGACAAAGAGGCCTCCACATCCCAGTCCCCTGATCCACCGAACTGCATCGCGCTGTTCCCGGCGAAGGTGACGGCGAATTTCACGTCCGACTTGAAGGTCGCCGTGTTCAACGAGTTGTTCGTCAGCGAAACGTTGGTGTTGGCGACCGTGAAATTGAACGCATCGACGGAACCGTTCCCGAAGGTCACCGCGCCGGCTCCGCTGGCGATCGAAACCCCGGCCGCCCCGAGACGCAGACCGCTGCCCAAGGTGCCATCGATCGTCAACGAGTCCGTCTGGCCGGCCGTGACATCGAACGAGACCCCCGGAGATGCGCCGAGCGTCGCGGCGGTGTCGTACGACAGCGACAGATTCCCGGCGACCGTGCCGTCCCACCGCATGATGTCACCGGTGGCACCGTTGGGCGCGGCGTCCGTGCTCCAGTTCAGAGCGTTGCCGAGGTCAATGTCGGCCCCGCCGCCGTCCCAAACGTGGGTTGTCTGACCGAGGGATGCCTGGGTGAAGGTGATGGCGGTGAGACCCGCAAAGCAAAGACCGGAAAACCGGAGGGTTTTTGATTTCATGTGGTGGTGGAGGAGCTGCGTGGGGTTTTGATTCGAGGGGGAGCGGAAACACCGAATCCCGGACCTCACGCACAATTGCGGAATGCACGAAAAAAGCCCGACACGATTTCCACGGATTTTTTCGGAATTTTTTCCCATGGCCCGATTTGTCGGAGTTCACGCGCCATTTCCGCTTCTTTGGGAAGTACTCCGTCGCTTGCGCGCCATCCCAGGCGGCGCTTCGTTTCTGCAAAACCCGATCCTCCATGATGTCTTTCTTCCCATCGGCCCGGTCGCTGTGCCGGACCGCACTGGCGCTCGGCGCCGCGATCCTTCCCGCCCGGGCCGACCTGACCGAACGCTGGTCATTCAACGACAATCCGGGGGCGGTGGCGGCGGGAAGCGTCGCGGCGGATTCGATTTCCGGCAAACCGGCCACCATCCAGGGCCAGGGAGCCGCCTATGATGGCGCGGCGCTGGTTCTGCCCGGCAGCACGAACGGAAACGAACCCGAATCCATCGTTTCCGCCTACATCGACCTCCCGAACGGCATCCTCTCGAGCCGCACGGACGCGACCGTCGAGATCTGGGCCACACCGCTCGGATCCCGCCAGTGGCAGCGGATCTTCGACTTTGGCAACATGGAGGGGGCCGGCGACGGCGCGGGGGAAACCGGCGAGTGGACCGGCACCCTGACGACCGCTCCCGGAGCGGGCATCCGCGCGTCCGACGAATTCGCGCTTACCTTCAACGTCAACAACGACCTCAACAGCCAGCGTCTTTACGGCCGGCTCAACTACAACGGCCCCGGCCAGGTGAACCTCTACTCGGAAATCGCCAACGCCACCACCGCCGGGCAACGCTACCACTACGTGGTGACGTTCGAGGACGGCGTGGGAGCTGCCGGCGGCGGCCGCGAAACGTGGTTCCGGGACGGTGTCCAGATCGCCTCGCTCGACGTGCCGTTCCATTTGTCCGACCTCGACGACGTCAACAACTGGATCGGGCGCTCCCAGTTCACCAACGACTGGCTCAGCTACGCGTCCTTCGACGAGGTGCGCCTTTACGACCACGTGCTCGGCATTTCCGAGATCACCGCGAACCTCGCCGCCGGCCCGGACCTCCTCGTCGATCCGCCCGACCCGGTCGACCCGCCGGTGCCCGACCACCTGTGGGTGTTCAACGACGGGGCGGATTCCGAGGTCGAGGCAGGCACCGCCTTCGCGGACTCGATCGGCGGCATGATCGCCACGCTGCGCGGAAATGGCGGCACCCTCTCGCAGACCGCGTTGCAACTCCCCGGCACCACCACGGGAAACCAGAGCGCCGCCGGCATTTCCGCCTATCTCGACCTGCCCAACGGCATCCTCTCCGCGCAGCCGAGCATCACGTTCGAGGCATGGGCCGCGCCCTTGTCGTCGAAGAACTGGCAGCGTCTGTTCGATTTCGGGCGCTGTGTCACCACCTCCGGAAACGGTGCCGTTCCGGGCGAGATCCTCGACGGTCCCAGCGCTCCCGGCAACACCGCCGGCTACGACAACCTCAGCCTCACCTTCAACAACGCGGGCAACCTCAACTCCCAGCAACTCGAAGGCCAGAACGACGGCGGCGCGCCGCAATACACGTTTTCCAACGCGGCGACCACGCCGGGCACCATGTACCACTACGTCTTCGTCGTCGAGGACACCGCCACCGGCTGCCAGGCACGCTGGTACCGGGACGGCGTGCTCCAGAATTCCGACGACTTTCCGTTCCATACCTCGGACATCGAGGACGTGAACAACTGGATCGGCCGCTCGATGTATTCCGGCGACTCGAACTCGAACATGGCGCTCGACGAACTGCGCATCTACCGCCGTGCGATCACCGCGGCCGAGGCGCTGGCGAGCTATCAGGCGGGGCCGGACCCGACCATCGGCCCGCCCGAGCCGCTGCCGCCTGTTCCGGTACCGATCCACCGCTGGTCCTTCAACGAACCCGACGGCTCCGTTTCTCCAGGCACGGTCTACAACGACGTCGCCACCGGCGAGCCGGCCTCCCTGTTAGGAAACGGCGCGGCGATTTCCGGAAACGCGCTCGTTCTTCCCGGCAGCACCAACAGCAACCAAGCGGCGGGTACGATCTCCGCCTACCTTTCGCTGCGCGACGGCATCGTCTCCGGACATCCGAGCCTGAGCGTCGAGTCGTGGATCACCCCCCTCTCGTCGCTCTACTGGCAGCGTGTCTTCGACTTCGGAAATTCGACGGTCACCGTCAATTCCACCAACCCCGGCGAGATCATCGACGGAGCGGCGGCTCCGGGATACTTCGAAGCGTCCGACAACCTGTTCCTTTCCCTCAACGTCAACAACACGCTCGGCACCCACCGCTTCGCCGCGAAGCTCAACGGCGGCGGCGAGACCGGCCAGAACTACGATCTCTCCGGCATCACCGGCAGCGGCAGCGAATACCATTTCGTCCTCACCGTGCAGGATGGGGCGGGCAGCTACGGATCCACCGGTTGCCAGGCGAAGTGGTTCCGCGACGGCGTGGTGCGGGGCAGCATCGACCTGAACTTCCGCCTCACCGAACTCCAGGATTTCAACAACTGGATCGGACGCTCGAATTGGTCCGCAGACTCGGGGTCCCACATCGCGATCAACGAACTCCGGTTCCACGACCGGGCGCTCGCATCCGCCGAGATCACCGCATCCTATCAGGCCGGGCCGGATGCCGTCTTCGCCCCGCCGGTCGCCCACGACGACGGGGTGACGCTCCACGACGGACAGAAGGCGCTCGTCGACGTGCTCGGCAATGACGAGGGCGCGCCGATCGCCTCGACCCTGGAGATCCTCACCGGACCCTCGTCCGGAACCGCAAGCCTGAAGAACGGGGGGATCCTCTATCAACACGCGGGCGGCACGACCACCGACAGCTTCACCTATCGTGTCGGAAACGCCAGCGGCGCCACCGCCGACGGCAACGTCACCATCAACGTCTCCGGAAACCTCCGCATCGACAACGCGGCGCTCGCCATGCCGACGGAGCCGCCCGCCACCTCGTGGCAGCTCGTCGACGCGCTGCCCGGCCTCACGTTCTCCCGCCCCATCTGCCTCACTCCGGTTCCGGGCGATGCGAAGCAACTCTACGTCTGCGAGCAAGGCGGCGTCATCCGCCGCGTGGCGGACGTCACCTCGCCCGCGCCCGCCACCAACGTGTTCCTCGACCTCACGACCCTCGGCGTGGGATTCAACGTGGGCCCATTGCTCGCCGGCCAGCCGGAGAACGGCTTGCTCGGCCTCGCCTTCCACCCGGACTACGGGACCAACGGCTACTTCTACGTCGCCTACACGGTCAACCAGGCGGGCAACTACTTCCAGCGGGTCTCCCGTTTCAGCCGCGATGCAGGCGACGCGACGATCGCCGACCCCGCCAGCGAAGTCGTCCTGCTCCACATCGACGACTTCGGCCTCAACCACAACGGCGGCGACCTCCACTTCGGCCCCGAAGATGGATATCTCTACTACGGCACGGGCGACGGGGAAAACTCCGGCAACGGGCAGTTGCGGAGCCAGCGGATCGACGACGATTTTTACTCCGGCATCTTCCGGATGGATGTGGACAAGTCTCCCGGCAGCCTCCCGCCGAGTCCCCACGCCTCGATTCCCACCGACAACGGCGTGGCGCGTTTCAACGTGCCGCCGGACAACCCCTTCGTGCACACCAGCCTCGGCGGCACATGGGACGGCATGTTCAACGGCGTCGATTACTCCGGCTCGCTGGCATCGGTGCGCACCGAGTTCTGGGCCGTCGGCATCCGCCACGCATGGCGCATGTCGTTCGACCCGCTCACCGGCGACCTGTGGGAAGGCGATGTCGGCCAGGATCTCTACGAGGAAATCAACCGGATCGAAAAAGGCGGCAACTACGGCTGGGCCTACCGCGAGGGCGCCCATGATTTCACCGGCGAGCGCGGCAGCGCGCCCACCGGTTTCACGTCCACCGATCCGGTCTACGAATACGTTCACACCGGCGTGGCCGGAGGCGACGCGGCGTTCAAGGGCAACTCCGTCGTCGGCGGATATGTCTATCGCGGCACGCGCTATCCCTCGCTGGCCGGCGCCTATGTCTTCAGTGACTCGGTTTCCGGCCACGTCTGGCAGATGGACACCGGCAGCGGCGCCGCCACCCGGCTCACCGGCCTGCCCGGCGCCTACGGCGTGATCTCCTCACAAGGCGTGGACCCATCGAATCAGGACCTCCTGTTCTGCGCCTACCTCGCCGGCAAGATCATGCGCCTCGCCACCAGCGACAGCGGCGGCGGCGGCTTCCCCGCCACCCTCAGCGAGACCGGCCTTTTCGCCGATCTAACGGACCTCTCGCCCTCCCCCGGCCTGCTCCCCTACGAACCGAACCTTCGTTTCTGGAGCGACCACGCCGACAAGACCCGCTGGTTCGCCATCCCGGACTCCGTGGGCAGGATGACCTATCAACGCGAAGGCCTGTGGGACTATCCCGACGGCACGGTGTGGGTGAAACATTTCGACCTCGACATGAGCCGCGGCAACCCGGCGACCGCGAAGCGCATCGAGACCCGCGTGCTCGTCAAAAAATCCGACGGCGGAGCGTACGGCGTGAGCTACCGGTGGAACGAGGAGCAGACCGAGGCTTATCTCGTTGAAGACGCCGGCGTCGAGTTCGACCTCCAGATCGACGACCACGGGACGCCGCACACCCAGCGCTGGTCGATCCCCGGGCGCACGAGCTGCCTCACGTGCCACGGCGACAACGCGCTCTCGTTCCACACCCGCCAGCTCAACAAGACCGCATCCATCCACGGATTCACCGGCAACCAGATCGAGCTGCTTTCCAACTACGGCTATCTCGCCAACACCCCGGACCCGGTGGACGCGCTCGGTTTCCACGTCCGCGCCGATGAAACGCAGTATCCGCTGGAACGCCGGGTCCGCTCCTACTTCGACGTCAACTGCGCCTACTGCCACCAGGACGGCGGCAGCGTCGGCGGCTTCTGGGACGGCCGCGAATCCCTCACGCTCGAACAAACCGGACTCATCATGGGTGTCGCCACGCAAGCCGGCAACGATCCCGCCAACCGCTACATCGTCCCCGGCGACACGCTCCACAGCATCGTCCTCCAGCGCATGGCCGGCACCAACGGATTCACCCGCATGCCGCCGCTCGCCACCGCGGAGATCGACGAGGAAAGCGTCCAACTCGTCAGCGACTGGATCAACGACGTGCTCCCCTACCGGCCGCTCTATGACCAGTGGCGCGATACCTTCTTCACCCCCGGCGATCCGCAGGGCGCGCGCGACATCGATGCCGACGGAGACGGGCTCACCAACTATCAGGAATTCCTGCTCGGCAGCTCGCCACTCTCCGGTGCCGGTTTCTGGCAGGCACAGGTCTCCCCCGGAGGCGGAAACCCCACGATCGGTTTCCTCCGGAAGGCCTACCGCCACTACAAACTCGAAAGCAGCGGCGACCTCGGCGAATGGAACCTTTGGGACCTACCCGACCTCGAGGACAACTACGTCGAAACCGACACCTGGACCGAGATCCCCTTCATCCCCCCCTCCGAGGGCGGCATGTTCTTCCGCTTCCAGGTGTCCGAACCGTAAGGGCCACGAGGACGAACGGACGAGGACTTGGTGACACGGCGCGGGCGCTCGTCTCAGCGGATGCCCATGTCCTTGCGCATGGCGGCGACCATTTTGATGAATCGGAGGTCGGCCTCGGGATTGGATTCGTTGTCGAAATTGAGTCCGTAGGGCCAGAAGTGCATGCGGTCGGCGTGGAGGATGGCGTCGGGGCCGTCGAACTCGCGGAGCTGTTTGAGGGCGTGGCGGCCGGTCCACTTGCCGTCCTTGATGTTGGAACCCCACTCCGGGTGGGTGCCGATGCCGAGCGTGTGGCTGATCTCATGGAGCGCGACCCGGCGGCTGATGCTGCCGCCCCAGTTGATCCAGCCGTCGTAGTTGGCGTCGGCCGTTGGGGTGCCCGGGCTGTTGTTGGCGGTGACGTGTTTCTTGAAGTCGCCGTGTTCGTTGAGGAAAGAAATCGCGGCGTCCATCGCATCGACGATGCGTTTCTTCCGATCCTCCGGCCAGTTTTCCGATCCCCCGGACAAGCCGTAGGTGAGCGGGCCTTCGAGAAACCCGGCGCGTTTCTCCGCCGCCAGGCGTTTCTTTTCCTCCTCCGCCTCGGCAGCGGCCTTTTCTTTTGCCTTCTCCGCCAGCTTCGACGCGTGGACGAGATCCTCCCCCACCAGCAGGTCGGGGGCGATGGTGACGGTTTTCCCATCGCCGCGGCGGATGACGACGCCCTCCGCATCCGCTCGGACGAACTCGCCCGTCACCTGGCGGCCATCCGTGGACGTCCATGTGCGCGGCTCGGCCCAGGTGACCGGCGCGAGGCAACAGGAGAACGCGGACAGGGCGAGGACGGCCGGACGCATCATTTCTCGGTTTCCATGGAGACAATCCGGAACGTGCCGCCGACCGAACCGGTGGAATCGAAACAGTAGAGTTCGAAACGGCCTTCTTTCCGGGACTTGAAGCGCAGCAGGTAGGCCGCGGAACCGCCACCTTCGGTTTGGAACGTGATGCGGCACTTGGTTTTCGAGAGCCGGTTGTAGACGACTTCGCCACTCTCGAACTGGCGGCGGGTGAACTGGATCAAGTCGCGGCCGAGGTCCTCGGGATCGTCCGACTGCGTGGTTTTTGTTTTTGCTTCCAGAGCGAACAAGTTGCGTGGCGTCCAGCTCCATTGGTTCGGCATCACCGTGAGCACGACGCTGGCGCGCTTCGAATACAACTCGCCGTCGCCCGTTTGATAGTCGAAGCGAACCTTCCCCTTGAAGCCCTTCTTCGCGACAAACCTCACCCTGCCGTTGCGGCTGACGGAAAGTTTCCCCGCCTTCGCGGGCGGTTTCCCGACCAAGCGGTAAAACAACTTGTACGATGGGGCCTCGACGTCGGAACCCTTCAACCGAAATGTTTTCCTGCGCCCGAACACCTCGGTCCGGATGTTGCGGGCCACCGGCGGATCATTCACCGCGGAAACCTCGATATCGACCGCCGCCGGAGCGGAAAAGAGGGCTCCATCGCCGACGATGAAACGGAATCCGTCGATCCCGAACGCGTTCCTGTCCGGCACATACACGAGTTTCGGCGGCGTCCCGGTGAGGCGGCCGAATTTCGGTGACTCGACAATCTCGTACGTGAGCGGCTCGTGTTCCGGATCGATGCCGCGAAGATCGACCGCTTGTTCCTCGTCCTCGGTGCCCCTGAGCCGCTGCGAGTAGGCCACGGGCGGATCATCGACGCCCGGAGTATCCGGCGGCAGAACGATCGAATCTCCCGGCGCCGCCACGGTGGCCCCCGTGGCGAACAAGCCGGCGAGAAGGATGGCGTGGATCAGGCGGATCATCATCGGGCTGAGAGCAGGATTTCCGAACGGTCGCTTGAAAACACCATCCGGAATCCCCATGAAAGGACAAGGGGAAATTCTCCCTCGCAAGACCGCCCGCCGCGTTCAGACGTGCCGCAGCACGATGCTCTCGTAGAGTTCCTGCCGGCCGCTGGCGGGCGTGATCTCGCCTTGACCGTGCGCGATCTTGTGGAGGTCTTCCAGTGATAGTCCGCACTCTTCGTAGGCTTTGCCGTCGCCACTGTCGAAGGACGCGTAGCGGGCTTTCCGCATGCCCGGGATCTCGGAGCCTGTGAGGATCTTTTCCGCGGCGAGGGCACCGCGGGCGAAGGCGTCCATGCCGGCGACGTGGGCGATGAAGAGGTCCTCGGGGTCGGTCGAGTTGCGGCGGATCTTGGCGTCGAAGTTGATGCCGCCGTTGGAAAAACCTCCGGCTTGGAAGATGATCATCATCGCCTCGGCAAGCTCGATGGGATCCACCGGGAACTGGTCGGTGTCCCAGCCGTTCTGGACGTCGCCGCGGTTCGCATCGACGCTGCCAAGCAGTCCGGCGTCGGCGGAGACCTGGAGTTCGTGCGGGAACGTGTGGCCGGCGAGCGTGGCGTGGTTGGCCTCGATGTTGAGCGCGAAATCGCCGAGCAGGTCGAACTCGCGGAGGAATCCGATGACAGTGGCGGCGTCGAAGTCGTATTGGTGTTTCGTCGGCTCGCAGGGCTTCGGCTCGATGAAGAATTTCCCTTGGAAACCATTGGCCCGGGCGTAGTCGCGGGCGATCGTGAGGAAACGGGCGAAGTGCTCGCGCTCGCGTTTCATATCGGTGTTGAGCAGCGAGAGATATCCCTCGCGGCCGCCCCAGAACACATATCCTTCGCCGCCGAGGGCGATGGTGGCGTCGATGGCCCCCTTGAGCTGGCCGCCGGCGCGGGCGAGGATGGCGAACTCGGGATTCGTCGAGGCGCCGTTCATGAAACGCGGATTGCTGAAGAGGTTCGCGGTGCCCCACAGCAGCTTCACGCCGGACGCGTCCTGTTTCTCCTTGAGATAGGGAACGATGGCCGCCATTCGCTGCTCGAACTCGGCAAGGCTGGTGCCCGGCTCGTCGATGATGTCGGTGTCGTGGAAACAATAATACGGCGCGCCGAGCTTGGTGATGAACTCGAAGGCGGCGTCCGCCTTGTCCTTCGCCCGCTGGACGGGATCGACCGCATCCGTCCAAGGCATCGGCCGGGTCGGTGCGCCGAAGGGATCGCCGCCGTTGCCGCAGAAGCTGTGCCAGTAGGCGACGGCGAACCGCATCCATTCGCCGAGCGGCTTGCCCATCACAACGCGTGCGGCGTCATAGTGGCGGAACGCGAGCGGATTCGTGCTGTCGGGGCCTTCGTAGGCGATGGGGTCGATGTTCGGGAACCAGGTTTTCGAGCCGAGGGTCAGTTTCGTGGACATGGGTTATGAGTCGGGGTTTGTGGAAGGGAGCCTGGCACATCGCGGCGGGCCGCGCCTTGACGATCGGACCAATCGAACACACGGCTAGCACGATCGGACCACGGTCAGACACGGGCCCTGCGGCGAAACTCGGTGGGTGTGCGCCCGGTCGCGTCGCGGAACTTGCGGGCGAAGTAGTTGCTGTCGGAAAAACCGGTTTCGTAGGCGATTTCCGTCATGTTCAGATCCGACTGGCGGAGCAGGCGTTTCGCCGCCTCGACGCGCAGACCGATGAGAAAATCGATGGGCGAGGCCCCGGTCGCCTTGCGGAAGACGCGCAGCAGGTTCGTGCGCGAAAGACGGGCCGCCTTGGCGAGCGAATCGAGCGTCCACGGCTCGGCGTAGCGTTGCTCCAGCGTGCTGATGAGGTTTCCCATGCGCAGCAGGGCGCGGCTTTCACCGACCTCGCTCTCACCGTAGCGGCGGGCGAGAAACACCATCAGTTCCACCAAGAGGCCAAGCAACACCGCTTCATGACCGGGTTTCCTCATTTCGGATTCCCGCTCGATCTGCTCGGCGATCGCCTCGGCCGTCCCGAGATCGTCGCGCGGGAGATCGAGCCGGCTGGAAAACCGGTGGGCGCTGCGGAACGACGGCTCCAGCAAAAACAGGGCGCTGTATCCGGGCAAGCGGCGCAGCAAGCCCTCCGGCAGCGGCAGTCGCGCGGGATCATACATCACGTTCACCAGCACCAGGTCCTGCCGCTCGCGGAAGCAGTGCACCTGGCTGCCCTGCACGACGAACACGTTGCCCGCGGAGACCGGAAACGACTCGCCCTCGAGCAGGTGCAGACCCCGCCCCGCCGTCACCAGAACCAGCTCGCAGAAGTCGTGATAGTGATCGATCTCCGTCACATCGTGAGGGTGCGACGGCCGGCCGGCCGGCTCGGTGCGCACCACACGCGCCGTCACCGGAAACCCGTTCCGGCCGAAGTAATCGGCTCCTCTCGCCAGCACCGCCATGCCCGCATTAGCACAAACGAAATGGCCGATTGCAAGTTCCGTGGAAAGAGATCAGCGGGACCGAGCCACTTTCAGCACGGCGTTGAAGGCGGGCTTCGGTGCGAGCTTGCGGTCGAAGAGCAGCGGGTGGTTCGTCCGTCCGCGGATGGGGAAGTTGTTGAGCCAGGAGCTTCCGTCGTCGAGGCCCCAGAAGGTGACCCGGCCGAGGTGTTTCCGGTTCCGGAGGAAGACTTCAAACAACGAGGCGTAGCGATCGGCGAGTTGCTGTTGGACCTCGGCGGGAAGACCGTCGACATAGGGATTGAGCTCCGGCGCGGCGGCTTCACGGCGGGAGACATCGGCGACGCCCGGGTTTCCACGCGAGGGGAGGACGCTCACGTCGAGTTCGGTGATCATCACCTTGAGGCCGAGCTCCGCGAAGTCGCGGATGGCCGCATCCACTTCCGCGGACGGAGGATGAGCCAGGCTGTAGTGGCCCTGCATGCCGACCGCGTCGATGGGCACGCCGCGCTCGATCAGTCGCTTGAGCATCGCGATGGCACGGGCGCGTTTGCCACGGTCCACCATGCCATAATCGTTGTAGTAGAGCTCCGCATCGGGATCGGCGGCTTTGGCGAAACGGAACGCGTGCTCGATGAAATCCTCGCCGATGATGCGTTTCCACGGCGAGTCCCGCAGTCCTCCGGGGCCGTCGGAAACCGCTTCGTTGACGACATCCCAGCCATGGACGCGTCCTTTGTAGCGGCCTACGACCGTTTCGATGTGTTCCCTCATCCGCGCGAGCAATTCGTCGCGGGTGGCGTCTCCCCCGCCCTCGCCGCGGAACACCCAGTCCGGCGTCTGGCTGTGCCAGACGAGCGTGTGGCCGATCACCTTCATCCGGTGCTTCTTCGCGAACGCGAGATAGGCGTCCGCGGCGTCGAAACGAGAGCGTCCCGGCGCCGGATGGATCCCCTGCCACTTCATGTCGTTCTCCGCGGTAACGGCGGAGAACTGGCGGGCGGCGAGTTTCGATGCGGCGGGGTTGCGGCCGTCGACCTGCGAGGAATTGAGCGCGACGCCGATGAGGAAATCATCGTCAAACGCCTCGCGCAGAACCGGCTCCGCGGCGGCGCAGGAGCAAACGAGCAGAACGAGGGCGAAGCGGATCATCGATGAACCTCAACGTTGCCCGCCGGCGTTTCGTTTCATGAGCCGCACTTCGAAAACACCGCCGGCGACCTGGACTTTCGCGGAGAAACGGACATGGAGTTTGCCCTCCGTCGCCGTGTTTCGAATGGCGGCGGGGATCAGATACCGCTTGCGGATGAAACGCCCGGGCTGGCTGCCGTCGAGAGTCTCGGTCGCGATCACCGAGCCGTTGACGAGAATGTCGAAGCTGCGCCCCGCGTCGCCGCCCCAGTACATCACTTCGAGGTCCGCCGCCTCCTCTCCGCGCATATCGAGCGTGTATTGGAACCATTTGCCGTGCCGCCAGTGGCGTCCTTCGTGGATGCCCGTCTCGGTGTCCTCGCCCTTGAAATCATGCTCGACCTCGGGTTGCTGCTCGCCAGCGGTGACCATGTCGATGGTGGCGGCCTCAAGGGCGGCCTTTTCCTTCTCCTCGGCGGCGGTTCTCTCCTTGAGGGCGGCGAGTTCCTCCGCGGAGGTCAGCTGCCAATACATCTGATAGCGCTCGTCGTGCAGGGCGAAGAACGGTTCCAACAGAATGCCTCCTTCGGGTGCGGGTTCGACCACTTCGGAGAGACGGAAACGCAGCGGACCATCGTCCGGCGCGGGTTTCAAATGAGCCGCCACCTGCTCGGCCGAGCCGACGATGACGGGCGCTTGGTCGAGCGGCCGGGTGGGTCCATGTGCGATGTGGCCCATGCGGCTGCCGTCGGCCCGCAGACCGGTGAGATCGCCCTTGCCGGCCGGTGCGGCGAGAACGACCGGGCCGTGAAGAATGGCCGCCCAGTCGGATCCGTCGGGCAGACGCTCGATGCTCGTATGCATCGGCAACGCGAACTCCACTTTGTCGCCATCCATCCACTCGCGCCGGATCTCGGCATAGGACGACGGCTTCGAGGAAACCCCGGCCGCCTCCCCGTTCACGGTGATCTTGAAGCCATCCTCAGGAAGCCATGAAGGATGACGGAGACGCAGCGTGAAGGTTGAGGGCTTGGCGAGATCCATCGTGATCGTGCTCCGTTCCTCGAAGGGAACTTCGTTTCCTGACGCAGGCGGATGCCGCCCGAAACCTTGAGCTCCGAAGGAATGAAGAGGTTCACATGGATGCCATCCTTGGCCTTGGCATAGATGAACTCGCCGTATTTCCCCGGGTTTTCCATCCCGCTGCCGACGCAGCACCAGAAACAATGGTCCGGCTCGGAATAGACCCGATAGTGCAGGGGCCGGATGGGCGTGAAATACACATATCCCGGGTGCTCCGGGTGGATCGATGCGAGGATGTGGTTGTAGAGGGCGCGCTCGTAGTAATCGGCGTATTCCGCCCGGGGTTCCATCTCGAAGAGATCCTCGGTGAGACGCAGCATGTTGTAGGTGTTGCAGGTCTCCGGGCCCTCGCGGCTTTCGAGAAGCCTGCGGAAATCGTCGAGCGGATGAAAATGCTCGCCCACGCTGTTGCCACCGAACGCCACGCTGCGGTGTTTGGTCACCGTTTCCCAGAAGAAGCGGGCGCCGGTGGCGGCCTTGTCGTCGCCGGTCAGCATCGCCTCGCGGGACAGGCCGATCACCTTCGGGATCTGCGTGTTGGCATGCAGGCCGGTGAGTTTGTCCTCACGTTTCATCAACGGGTCGAGCACCGCGGCGTGGTTGAAACGATAGGCCGCGTCGAGATACTTGCGATCGCCTGTGATCGCGTAGATGTCGGCCATCGTCTCGTTCATTCCGCCGTGCTCGGCGCGCAGCATTTCCTGCATCTTCGCGTCGCTGAGGCCCGAGATCAGGTCGACGCACCAATCACCCATGCCGATGAGCAGCGGCCTCGCCTTCTCCATTCCGGCGACCTGCCAGGCGTCGCGCAGCCCGGCGAAAGTCTTGTGGACGTTGTACCAGGGCACCCATTTGCCGTTGAGTCCGAAGCCGTTCGCCTCGATGCGGCCCGACTTGACGTTCTTCCAGAGTTCGCGGCTTCCGGGCACGCCGCCGATGTAACCGTCGCCGTTCGCCTTTTGGCAGCGCTCCATTTCGTCGAGCATGTACCTGAGGCGTTTCCTCAACTTGCCGTCCGCGGTGTCGTCACCGGCGGCGACCATGCCGGCCAGCGCGCTCAGGTAGTGGCCGGCGGTGTGGCCGTCGAGGCCGGTGTTCTCCCAGTTTTCATACGATGGCGCCTTCGGCTTGAGCCCCGCCTCGCGCAGGAACGGAGCGAGCAGGCGGTCGGGCTCGAGGGCGAGCAGATACCCGCGGTTGGCCTCGGCGGCTTTCTCGAAGGGCCCTCCGAGAATCCGGACCGATGAGATCGGAAACAACGCGACCTCCCGTTCCGGATTCACCGGCGCGGCATCCGCCGGCATGGAAACAAGAGGAAAAACAACAACGCCGCAACGCGGGGGGCCATAAGAGGATTTGGAAAGGATCATGGTTCTCACAAGGGGTTTTGACGACACGGTGACATCCATACACGCGGAATCCGGCCGTCCAATCCGACATCGTGTTTTACCGTCATTCCGTGGTGCGAGCGCGGTCGGCCACCTCCCCTCTTGCGCCACGCCAGAAAGCCCGCCCATACTCACCCACCCGATCATGTTTTCAAGATCACCCGCTGCGGACATCCGTGTTTCCCTTTCGATCCCCCGCTACGCGGAGGAACTCTTCGCCCTCACGGATCGGAACCGCGCGTTTCTCCGCCAATGGCCCCTGGCTCGATGAAACGACGAGGCCGGACGACACCCAGGCGTTTCTTGAAACGCAACTCCACCGCTTCGCCGGCGGCGGCTCCCTCCACCACGATCTTCCACAAGGGAGAGATCGCCGGGGTGGCGGGTTTCAACACGATCGACCGCGACAACCGGATCGGATCCATCGGATACTGGCTCGGCGAGGAGTTCAACGGCAGGGGAATCATGACAACGGTCATACGCGACCTCATCGGAGTGGGAAGGGAGTTTTACGCGTTGCAACGGATCGAGATCCGCTGCGCGACCGGAAACCGGCGGAGCCGCGCGATTCCCGAGCGCCTCGGCTTTTCCCATGAGGGCACCCTCCGGCGCGCGGAAAAGTTGTATGACCATTGGTATGATCACGAGGTGTACGGGCTTTTGCTGGATGACCGCGCATCTTGAAACCCCGAACGGACCGATGAAGCAAACGACACCACTCATTCTTGCCTGTTTCGCGTTCACGGCATCCTCCGCTCTCGGGCAGCAGCGGAAAGTTGGCGACCTTGCGAAACTCCAAGACACCGTCGAGATCGTTTTCGTCCGGGAAAGACCGACTCCGGATGGAGACTTCGAGTGGGTTCCGCGAGGAAAGCCGATCAAGGCGGGAGCCGCCGAAAAACGGATGCTGGAGAATCTGAGCAAGGTCGAGTTGACGAATCCACAAGTTCCTCTGGTCGGCGACCTCGGTGTCGTCGCGCTTCGTGGGAGCGATGACAAAATCATCACCATTCTCGGGTGGACGAACTCGGCATCACCTTCTGGGCCATGGAGGCGTCGGATGCGAAAGGAAACTACCGCCACAAAACCGGTGGATACCTGGAAGGAGGAAAATCGACGGAGCTCGCCCGATGGATGTATGCGGGCTTATCCGAACACTGGCCGGAAGAAATGGAGAAGCGGGAGATGGAATGGCATGCGATGCACGACCCCTCGGTTGACACCCAGATCGATTTTCTGAAAGGCCACAAGTCAGCAGCCGATGCTGGAGCATCCACATCCAAAGGTGGAACGAACGCTCAAACCGCTTCCGCTGCTGCAATCATCCAAGGAAAGATTCTGAAAGAGGCCGCGGACTCGTGGGATCAATGGAACTCCGTCGCCCGGGAACTTCGGCAACTCAACAGCGCATACGAACGCGACGGGGCACTGCCGCGGCGGCAGATGGACCGAAGAAAGGAACTCTTTTCGATCGCCCGGACCGCCATCGCGGCGTGGGAAAAGGTCATCGCGATGGTCGAACCCGGCAAACCGATCACGGAATACCCCGGCATCCTCGCATGCGGCGACATCCGCTATGATCCCGATACGAAACTGTACCACTTGCTGATGATGGGCGGATTCCAGGGAGAGACGAGAAGCACGGTTTGGAATCATCTCATCGCATTCACCGAAAGCGGCGTCATCCACTCGATCACACGGACGCCTCCCACCAGCCATTAGAACCCCGCAACCAACCAGACCATCCATGGAGAAGATCGACGTCCGGAAACGCCTGTCCTCGCTCTACCGCGTTTCCCACAAAGAAGTCGTCGAGATGGATGTGCCGCCGCTGCGCTACCTGATGATCGACGGCGCGGGTGACCCGAACACGTCGCCGGACTACGCGCGTGCAGTGGAGGCTTTGTTTTCCGTTTCCTACACCACCAAGTTCGCGGTGAAAAAGAGCGGGCTTGGGATCGACTACGGCGTGATGCCTCTGGAAGGGCTTTGGTGGGCGGACGATTGGTCGGTGTTCACGGCCAACGACCGCGGCGCGTGGAAGTGGACGATGATGATCCTCCAACCGGATTTCGTTCCGGAGGAAATGATCCGCCGCGCCATCGGTGATGTGGCGGAAAAGAAGAAGCTCCCGGCGGTTGAAAAACTCCGTCTTGAGGAGTTCCATGAAGGCCGGAGCGCCCAGATCCTCCACATCGGTCCGTTCACGGAGGAAGGGCCCACCATCCAAAGGGTCCACGATTTCATCGACGCGCGGTCCGCACGGAGGGGAAAACACCACGAGATCTATCTGAGCGACATCCGCCGGGCCGCGCCGGAGAAGTGGAAGACCATCATCCGGCAGCCGATGGAATGATACCTACCACCATGAGATACAACATCCGCGAGAAATTCTGGTCCTGGGGTGACGACTTCCACATCCTCGACGAATCGGGCACGCCGGTCCATTTCGTGGACGGCGCGGCGTTTTCGTGGGGAAGCAAGCTGTCGTTCCAGGACATGGCGGGCAACGAACTGGCTTTCATCGAGCAGAAACTCTTCTCGTTTCTCCCGCACTACCGGATCCATCGGAACGGCGAGCTTTTCGCGGAGGTGCTCAAGGAGTTCACCTGGTTCAAGAAGAGGTTCACCTTGGACGTGCCGGGACCGAACGACTATCAGATCGACGGCAGTTTCTGGGATCACGAATACGAGTTCACCCGCGGCGGGCGGGTCGTGGCGCATGTTTCCCGGGCGATCTGGTCATGGAACCACTGCTATGGGGTCGAGGTCGTGCCCGGCGAGGACGACATCTCGATTCTCTGCACCGCGATCGTCATCGACCAGGTGCTCCATGACGAGGATGACTGAGGGGTTCTGGTCCCGCCGCACGGCATCAAGCAAGACTTGTCATCCGCGGGTCCACAGGACGATCTTCCTTCCATTCCATGAAACCCGCCGTCGCCGCACTCGTCGTTTTCCTCTCCGCACAGACCGGCTTCTCCGCGGAGGAGAAGGGAATCCCCTACAACACCGTCAACCTCAGCATGAAGTTGCTGAAAAGCGAGAAGATGGACGGGCAGGAATGCGTGCCGTGGTATGTGAAGAGCAGCAAAAAAGGTGTGCCGCTCGATCCCGAAAAGGCCCGCTTCCGCGTCCGCACATGGGATGGTGACGAGCACCCGCTCAAAATCGAGCCTCTCGCCGGCATCCCGAAAGACCGCTTGAGCGAAGCCGACAAGAAACAGATGGCCGACGGATACACCCACCTTCTCTGGATTCCCAAATCGAAGAAGGAATTCATGGACGGAGAAATCGTCCATTCCTTCGGAAAAGACTCCGTGGAAATGGTTCAAGGGCGCGCCATTTCCGGGAAGATCCCCTGATGCCTCAACCCCGCCCGGTCTTTCCACCCATGAACATCCGACCCATTCATCCCGCGGTGGCCGCGGCGATCCAGTTGAGCCCGGGAGTGCGGCGCGGGTGGTGACAGGCATGACGCATCCCGATCCAACGTCCATCGGCTGGGCCCGTCGGGTGAACCGCTCGTGGTTCGTGCGGGGCGGTCTGGACCGGACCGCCGAAGCCTGGATGGACCACCTCGCGGCGACGGACGAAGCCCGGTTGGAACAATGCTGCGAGACCGCGAGGAAGATGTGCGGCATCCGCGGGAAATCGGAGGACCCGAAGCCGTGGTTCTACGCCGGCCTTTTCTCGCAGGCGACCGAGGACGAAGCGCGGCGCTTCCTGCGGGAGCACCGGGTCACGCTGGCGGTCCTGCCGGCGACCCACGATGACGCGGAGTTTCGCCCCTGGCTGGCCGGCGTTTCCGGGGAGACCCGGGAGTTGGTAGCCCGGTTGCGCGGGGCGATTCGGGATCCCGGGGCCGAGCCCTGAGAAAACGCGACTCCACACACCTTCCAGGGCCCCCTCATTTTGGAGGGCTGAGTTTCAGGAAGGTTTCGAGCGTGTCGGTGCAGAGGCAGGCGCGCTTGCGCTTGCCGGCGATCGAGTCGCGGACGCTGGTGTCGTTCTTGAGCAGGTTGTGGCTGAGGCGGCGCAGCAGCGAGAGGTTGCGGGCGGCGTGGCCCATGCGGACCCTTGACGCGTCCTCGCCGTAAACAACATCCATCACCCAGTGGCACTGGTTCTCGATGCTCCAGTGGGTCCGGGTTAGCCGGAGCAACAGCCCGGCGTCGGGTGGCAGGCTCGTCAGGTAGTAGCGCTCCTGGCGGGTTGTGGTGCCGTCGGACAGATGGCGCACCGAGTGGAGGTGAACGACGCTTCGCAGGTCCAGCCATGAGCGGCGCTCGTCCTCATCGATCCAGCCGAGATGGTCGGTGACGGTCAGGTGGCGCTCCTCGGTGCGCCCGTGGCCTTTGTCGAAGTCACTGGAATGCGAGACGACGTGGCCATCACGCCGTGTGCGTTCAAGGGCTTCCGGATCTCCAAACAGGCTGCGGACCTCGTCGTGCAGGACGGCGCGGTTGCCCTTGAGGGCCAGCAGGTAGTCGGCCTCGGCGTGACGGATGGCAATCGCGATTCTCTTCTGGCAACCCAGCGCGTCGAGGCTCACCACGCAGCCCTTCACGTCGAGTTGTCGCAGCAGCTTCGGCACGGCCGTGATCTCGTTGCTCTTCGAATCCACCAGCAGTTGCCCGAGGGTCAATCCACTGCCTGCCGCCCACGCACTGATGAGATGCAGCGCGTCGCTCTTGTCGGACTCCTGGAAGCTGCCGCGCAGTGTCTTGCCGTCGATGGCCACAAGTTCCCTGCCGAGCCGCTCGCTCAACGCCGCGCTGAATTCGATGAAGCACTGGTTGAAGCGCTCCGGATCCAGCGCGGTCAAGATGCGTCGGAAGGTGTCGTCGCTGGGCAGCCCGCCCGGCAACCTCAAACGCTCGCACAGCCACTTCTCGCGCATCTGGGCGAAGCGCTCGAAGTCCTCGAAGTCGTCCATCCCGCAGACCATCGCCGCCAGGGCGATGAAAAGCACCTCGCCAAAGTAGTGCCGCTTGGCACGGCCGTCTCGTGGATCCGGCAGGTTTTCGAACGCTTCCATTCCGGGAGGAAATCCTCCCGCATACTCTTCACTGCGGGTCTTCTTGCGAGCCATTCGGCCCGCTTAATTCAAACAGATGTTCCGTACAAGCCCCATCACGTACCAAAATGAGGGGGCCCTGCAAAAAGGGTCGGCGCACCATCGTCCATGCCCCTGAGATGACAATGGGATGAGGGAAAGCACGATCCATTGAGCAATCATGGACATCGGCGGACATGCTCCGCCGCTCCTTGTGACCACCTCTTCCGATTCTCTCCGCGGAAGACTTGCAACGGGAGACGGAGAAAACCAGGAAGCGCCTGTGTTCCGTTTGCTGCCATTTTCAATTTTCGGAATCAAAGAAAGACAGATACGGAAAATGAATCTTCGATTCCATGCTCGCACTGTTGATGTGGCTGGAACAGCCTGCGCGCATGAGCGCGGCGGAGCAGGGATTCAGGATGCCGGCGGAGTGGACTCCGCAGGAGGCCGTGTGGCTTTCGTGGCCGGTGGATGACCCGCGTCATTGGGGTGGGGCGAAGCGGGATTTGATCCATGGCAAGTTCGCGGAGATCGCGGCGGCCGTCAGCCGTTTCGAGCCGGTGCGGATCAACGCGCCGGGGTCGGAGCACGCGGCGATCCGCTCGCTCTGCAACCGGGCGAAGGCGGTGCCGGAACGGGTCGAGCTTTTCGATCACCCGCACAACGACGTGTGGTGTCGCGATCACGGACCGATCTTCGTGAAACATGGCGACAGCGGCGAAACCGCGGTCACCGACTGGGGATTCAACGCGTGGGGCGGCAAGTTTCCGCCCTTCGATCTGGACGACTCGATTCCGCGGCAGATCGCCACGGCGCTCGGCAAGCGGGTCTTCGACGGCGGCATGATCCTGGAAGGCGGGGCGATCGAAGTGAACGGCGCGGGCCAGCTCCTGACCACGGAGGCGGTGCTGCTGAACCCGAATCGGAACCCCCATCTCGGCCGCGACGAGATCGAACAAAGGCTCCAAGACGGGCTCGGAGTGAAGGAAATCCTGTGGCTGGAGAAGGGCATCGAGGGCGACGACACCGACGGCCACATCGACGACCTCGCGCGTTTCGTCGACGAGGAAACCATCCTCACCTGCGTGGAAACGGACGCGGCATCGCCGAACCGCGCGGTGTTGGAAAACAACCTCGCGCGCCTTCGTTCCTTCAGCGGTCCGCGCGGGCGGGCCTTCGAGGTGGTCGAGATCCCGCTGCCCGAGGCCTGCGAGGTCCCCGGCTGGCGGCTTCCGGTGCTGCCGGCGTCCTACGTGAATTTCCTGATCGTGAACGGCGGGGTGCTGGTGCCGACCTTCCGCCAGCACCGCAATGACGACCGGGCGCTCGGCATGATCCGCGAGTTGTTTCCCGGCCGGGAAGTCGTGGGCATCGACTGTCTCGATCTGGTCGAGGAGGGCGGCACGCTGCACTGCATCTCGCAGCAACAGCCGGCCTGACGGGAGCTGCTTTCGGGCGGATCGACTGATTCTCCGTGCATCTCCTGCTTTGCACTCGGAACCGGGCGCGGCCGGGTGCACAGCCATGCGATGACCCCGCAAGGCCGCGCCCCAGACGAACTCCCGCCACGCATCATCCAAGGAGGGATGGGCGTCTCCGTCTCCGGATGGCGCCTCGCGCGGGCGGTCTCGACCTGCGGCCAGCTCGGCGTGGTTTCCGGCACCGCGATCGACGTCGTGCTGAGCCGCACGCTGCAACTCGGAGATCCCGGCGGCCACTTCCGGCGCGCGCTCGCCGCGTTTCCCCTGCGCGAAGCGGCGGAGCGGATCCTCCGGAAACACTTCATCGAAGGCGGGAAACCCGCAGGTTCGCCTTTCCGCCCGATCCCCATGGTGGGTCACCAGCCGTCACGGGAAACCGAGGAACTGGTGATCGCCGCGAATTTCTCCGCCATCCATCTCGCCAAGGAAGGCCATGACGGATGGGTGGGGCTGAACCTGCTCGAAAAGATCCAGCCGCCCACGCTGGCGGCCTTGTTCGGCGCGATGCTCGCCGGAGTCGACGTGGTGCTGATGGGCGCCGGCATCCCGCGGCAGATCCCCGGCATGCTCGATCGCTTCGCCGCGGGCGAGCCCGCCGAGCACCGGCTGGATGTGACCGGAGGAACCGCTCCGGTGACGATGCGGCTCGATCCGGCCGACCACGGCATCACCGGGCCGCTTCACCGGCCGATGTTTCTTCCGGTGGTTTCCTCGCACGTGCTCGCGCTCACGCTCGCGCGCAAGGCAAGCGGGCGGGTCGATGGATTCATCGTCGAAGGTCCGGTGGCGGGTGGTCACAACGCTCCGCCGCGCGGCACGATGCAGCTCAACGAAAGCGGCGAGCCGGTCTATGGCGAGCGTGACAAGATCGATCCCGAGGCCTTTGTGAAACTCGGACTTCCGTTCTGGCTCGCGGGCGGACGGGCGCACGCCGGCAGCCTGGCGGATGCGATGGCCTGCGGCGCGCGCGGCATCCAGGTGGGCACCGCGTTCGCACTGTGCCGTGAATCCGGATTCGACCCCGCGCTCAAGTCCCGCATCATCGAATCACTCCGAAACGACTCGCTGGAAATCCGCACGTCCGCCGCCGCCTCACCGACCGGTTTCCCGTTCAAGGTCGCGCAAGTGGCCGGCACGGTGGCCGAGCCGGCGGTCTATCAGGCGCGGCGGCGGGTCTGCGACATGGGTGTGCTGCGCGAGATCTATCAGAAATCCGACGGCTCGGTGGGATACCGCTGCGCCTCGGAGCCGGTCGACGACTACGTCGCCAAAGGCGGGGACGCCGCGGACTGCGAAGGCCGGCTCTGCCTGTGCAACGCGCTGTGCGCTTCCGCAGGCGTGCCGCAGGTGCGAAACGGCGAGGAAGAGGCCTGTCTTGTGACGCTGGGCGACGATCTCGCGGAGATCCGCGGCTTGCTCGGAGATCGGGATGAATACACGGCCGAGGACGTCATCCGCCATTTGCGAGGCTGAGTGTTTCGATGGCCTCGCATTGGCTCCCGGCCTCATCGAGGCCGGGCTACCTGCTCACGTACCGGTGACGATCTCGCAGGCGGGAAGCTCTTGTTTGAGCTTCTCGATCGTTTCCGGGCTCACCTTCGTCTGCCAGAGATAGAGGCGTTTGAGGTTCGGCATCGCGGTGAGTTTCATCACGCCGTCATCGGTGATGGCGGTGCCGTAGAAGTTCACGGATTCCAGCGCTGGGAGTTTGGCGAGGGTTTCGATGGCGGCATCGGTGATGCCGGTTTCCGCGAGGCGGAGCATCCGCAGGTTCTTCGCCGGTGCGAGGCTCGCGACGGAGCGGTCGGTCACCTTGGTGGCGGATAGATCGATGGATACCAGGTGCGGAATCAACGGCGAGATCTTCGCGAACCCGTTGTCGTCGAGGTTTCCGCGGAGCGACATCGCGGTGAAGGTCACCAGCGGAGACTCCTGCGACTCGAAGCCCACCGCGCCGGGAAACTCGGATGCCAGACCGGAGACCACGCGTTTCAACTCGTCGTCCGGCCCCGAGTGCGCGGTCGCCGTGCTCTTGGCTTCTTCGGCGGCCGCAGGCTTGAGATTTCCGAGCGAGGCGATCGCGTCACGAACTCCATCCGCGCCGGCGAGTTCGGAGAGTTTCTTCACCGGATCCGCGCCGCTGTCGATCCACCACTTGAGCACCGCGAGTTCGTTTTCCTCGATGTCCGGTTTCCCTTCGGGCGGCATGTGGAATTCGTCGTCCTCGGGCAGCTCGATGTATTCAACGAGGATGCTGTCGGCCGAACTTCCCGCCTCGATGGCAGGTCCTTCGGTTCCGCCCTTCACCATCATTTCGAAGGTGTCGAGCCGCAGCTTGCCCTTCGCTTTTCCGGGCTTGTGACAGGAAACGCAGCGGCGTTCGAGAATCGGCGCGACCACATCGACGTAGACCACGGGATCGGCCGGCAGGGCGCTCTCTTCTTCGGGTTTCTGCTTCGGTTCGAGGCCGAGGATCCTGCGGATCGGGTCCGGCGCATACTTCGTGAGATAGTCGCTGCCGTGGGTGAGCGACGCGCCGTCATGGCTGGCGAAACTCATCACGCCCACCGAGCCGAAGAGGAGCAGGCGATACCACGCCGGGTTCCCAGCGGTGGAAACCGTCCAAGCCTTGACGATGAACGTGAACACCGCGGCCACCGCAAAGATCAGGCCGCCCCAAAGATGGCGCTCGGCGAGTTCATTGCCGCTGTAGTCGTCACCGTGGCCGTGAAACAAAAGGAAGCCGGCGACCACCGCGACGATCGCGCTGGCGGCACCGAAGAACATTGGAAACAGGTTGGCATCCCGCGTTTTCCCGCGGCGGAAGAACATCGCGCCGAGCTCCTGGCATACGATCAGCAGGAAAACGCCGATCGGCAGATGCAGCAGCACCGGGTGGAAATGGCCGACAAATCGGAACCAATCGGGCATCTTCGCACCATCCGGCTTTCCGGCCAGGAACGGCATCGCAATCAACGCGGCCATCGCCAGCAGACCGACGAAGGTGAGAAACCAGGGACGCTTCCGGGAACAAGACGAATCTTCCATGAACGGCTGGAATACGCGGCGGATCGGCCGATGTTTCCCGGCCGCGCGGATTTTCTCAAACGTCGATGGTCGCGTCGGACGGACGGCCGCCGCGCGGAGCCGCCTTCGCTCCCCTGCCCTTGCCGAGGAACGGGATCCACCTGGTGACGTCGTAACCGAGGAAAGCCATCGACTTGACGAAGATCATGAGCATCGCCGCCTCGTCGATGAACGGAATCGGATCGGGCAGCGGACCCGCGAGCAGCAGGTAGGCGCCGGAAGCGGTGGCGAGCAGGGCGGCGATTCGGCGTTTCATGGCGGGCAAGGTAACACGGAACGAGGGCCGCGCAATTCCACTCGCGGCGCGGGATTCCACCCGTCAGGACTCCGGTTGCGCGTGGCGGCTGGTGAAAAAGACCTCCATCCGGTTGTGCAGATCGTCGTAGAAACGGCGTTTGATCGCTTCGAGCGCGGCACGCTTGTCGCTCTCGGCCACGCCGATCGCCTGCTCCTCGAGTTTCATTTTCTCGGCGAAGGACTTCTCCATCTCGATGAGCGAATCGAGAAACTCGCGGGCCGCTCGGGTGTGCTCCACGCCATCGACGAGCGCGTGTTCGAGCCGGCGGTTGCGGGTGACGGCGATCAGGTTGCCGGATGCGAGCTGGTCCATGTAGCGGCCGTGGCTTTGGCGGAACGCGCGGTGCTCGGCGTCGAAGGTGATCTCGTCGCGGTCGACGAGCGTGTCGTAAGGACCGGGCTTGGTGAAAAACTTCACGATCAGCGGGATGGTGTCCACCAACATGAACAAAGCGGTCAACACGATGTAGGTGTAGAACGCGAAGGTGCCACCGCGGCTGCCGGCCTTGAACAGATCATGCAGGGCCAGCGTCTGCGTGAGGATGTCGCGGCGTGGCTCGGCGCGGATGGCGGCGAGGCGATCCGTTTCCTCGGAGGCGACGGACGCGAGTTCGTCCTGAAGGCGCTTGAGTTCGTCCAGACGGGTGTCGATCTGTGCCTTGATCGTGTCCCGCAGGGCGTTCTGCTGGGTCACAAACTGGTCGGCCTGGTCCTGCTCGACCTTGCGCTTGAGCGTGGCGACGCGCTCGGCCTCGACTTGGTTCGCCTTGGCGATCTCGGCGAGTTTCTCGTCGTACTGGGCGATCGCCGTCGCCTCCGCCTCGCGCGATTGCGTCTGGAGCGTGGCTTTCTCGCTGCTGAGGTGTTCGAGTAACGAGCCGATGCGTTTGGACTCCTCGCGGCGCGGTTCGAGTTGGTCCGAGCGGATCGACCGGGCACGCGGCCCCTCGCCAACGAGGCCGGAACGCTGGCCGTTGAGCTCGCGCTCGAACTCGCTCTGCCAGAATCCGAGCTCGGTCTGGAGTTTCGCGTATTGCGGCGTCAGCTCGTCGGATTGTTTCGTGACGATTTCGAGCCGCTCGCGGAACGGCGCGGTCGCCTCGTCGATCGCTTGTTTCAGCTCGGCCTGCTGCTCGGCCGTGAGCCCCGGGATGGCGGCATCCGCGTCCTCGGTTTCCTGAAGGATGAACTTCGCTTGGAACGACTCGTTCCACTTCTCGCGTTGCTCGGCGATGATCTGCTCCAGGCGCCCCGCTTCGGCGCGAACCCGTTCTTTTTCCCCGGCGAAATCCGCGCGAACGATTTCGATCTCCGCCGCCCGGTCCTTTTCGATGACCGACGAAACCGTGTCGCGGAACAGCAACAGCACCAGCGGGTGCGCGATGGTGATGCCCATCAACACCGCCACCACGATCCGCAGGGAAAACTGCGAGAGCTTGCGGAACAACGACATGTAGGGCCGGTAGCCGGCGAGCAACGCGCGGTCGATCGTCAGGATGATGAAGGCCCAGACCGTGGCGACCGGATAGATCACCCGCGGGTTGTCGGTGATCGTCGAGAGCGCATAGGAGCAGGCGATGAACGCGAACAAACAGGGAACCAGAACGGTCGCACCGAAGGCGACGTATTTCCGCTGCTCCCATGCGGGGCATTGTTCGAGCGTGTGGGTGCCGGCACCGGAGAGCCAGAAGAAGGCGCGTTTCAGCGAGTGCATGAATGGTGGGGGCTGGATGGTCCGCGTCCGGAGCCAGTCTCCGGATTCAATCCCGCACTACGTCACCCATCGCCGCCGCTTTTCAATCGGGAAATTTCCACCGGTGGGAAATCAAGCGGTGGCGGTCTCTTCGGGCACCATCGCGATGACCGCCGTGCCGGACGGGACCTTGCCCAGATCCGGTGGCACCGGCCGCAGGCCCTTCGCATCGGAAAGAAACATGATCACCGCCTCGGGATTCGCTTCCTCGAAATCCTGGAGGCCGAATTTCTCGGTCATGAGCACGCGTTTCATCTTCGCGCTTCTCGCAGCCAGCTCCGAGAGATCGGCATGCCCCGGGGACCCGGTGAAACAAATGCGGCTGCGCACCTCGCCCGCCGCCGCGCTGCGATGGTGCGAATGGCGGTCGGCCGGCGCCACCTGCCAGCAGCCCGCCGTGCCGAACTGGTGGCGGAAACGGAACGCGGCGATCGAGTTCACCTCGTCGTTCGGCGTGCCGGCGATGAGGTGGCCGATGCCGTTGAAATCGAGCACCTCCTCGGCGAATTCCGAGAGGATGTTCGCCCGGTGCGCCTCGATGCCGAGCATCCGCGCTGCGGAAACATTGGCGAAATTCGTATCCACCATCATCACCCGCTGGCCCTCGTCGAGCAGCGCCTTGGCCGCGAGCCGCGCCCAAGAATCGGCACCGGCGAAGAGAATTCCCGTCGCGGCGCCCTGCGACAGGCCGAGGCGTCGCGAGAGCGGCCCCGCTCCGAGGCCATACACCGCCACCGTGCCCATGATCACAAAAAACACGAGGGCCACCAACTCACGCGATTGCTCGGCGATCAGCGCGGACATTTCCGGGCCGAACTCCCCGTGACGGGCTGCCTCTTCAAACTCCAGCGCGAAGATCGAGGTCACCGCGGCGGCCACGATCCCGCGCGGAGCCAGGAAGGCCAGCAGGGTGCGCTCCTTCACCGTCGTGCGCCCGGATCCCGCCAGCGAGACCAGCACCGACACCGGCCGGCCGACCAACACCAGGAACATCAGCAGCCACGCGCCTTTTTCCAACGAAGCCATCAGATCCACCGGCGCGATCCGTCCTGATAGAACAATGAACAACAGCGAGATGATCAGGATCCGCAGGTTCTCCTTGAACTCGAGGATATGCCGTACCGAAACCGAGCGCTGGTTGGCGAGCGCGATGCCGAGCACCGTCACCGTCAGCAGGCCCGCCTCCTTTTCCACCATGTTCGATCCCGTGAAGGCGACCGCCACCACGCCCAGCAGGAAAACCGGCTGCAGATAGTCCGGCACCAGATGCCGGCGGAGCAGGATCTCGACGATCTTCGCCAACACCACCGCGCCGACCACGCCCACCGCGACCATCACGCCCACCGCCTGCACGGTATCCCCCCATGCCGCGGCCGGGTCTTTCGCCAAGGCCACTTTGAAAACGAGCACGCCGAGGATCGCGCCGATCGGATCCACCACGATGCCCTCCCACTTGACGATCGAAGCCATCTTGCGCGTCAGATTCACATGCCGGAGCAGGGGCCCGATCACCGTCGGCCCGGTCACCGTGAGGATCGAGCCGATCAACGCAGCGATCCGGAGGTCGAAGTCCAGCACGTAGGTCATGAACGCGGTGGTCAGCAGAAACGAAAGCCCCACGGCGAAGGTGCAAAGCCGCAGGATCGGCACGCCGCTTTCCTTCAACTCGCGGAACTTCAGCGTCAGCCCGCCTTCGAACAGGATGATGGCCACGAACAGGCCGACCGCGGACAGCAACGGACTCGCGCCGTTGTCGCCGGCCGCGAGGTAGTCATCGATCCGCACGCCCGACACGAGGCCGAACGCGAACCCGAAACCTAACAACAGCAGGATCGACGGCAGCTTCAGTTTCCACGCCAGCCACTGGGCGGCGACTCCGAGCGCGAGGATCCAGGTGAGGAAAACAAGGGGGGACATGACAAATCGTGGCCGGCACGTGTTCCGGTGTCCGTGATTCTCACGATCCGGAGACGTGTGTCGAACAGGATTTCCCCGGAACAGGCGTGCGTGCAAAAAAGCTTCTCAGCTCCGGATTCCAAATCTAGATATTGCGTTTCCATGAAAGCGATTCACGTATTTCCTTCCATTGTCTGGATCACTCTTGCGGCGACAAGCACGGGAGCGGTCACGTGGGACAACACATCGGCCGACGGCGCGTGGTCCACCGCGGCGAACTGGGATGGAGACGTGGAACCGACGTCCGCGGACGATGTCGTTTTCCCGGTCGGACTTGCCGGTGCGGTCACCGCAAGCGGCACGGAGAACGCGTTGAGCCTGAGTTTCGCCGGAGACTACACGTTGAGCGGAGGCACGGTGGCCCTGGCATCGGGAAACAGCATCACGGTGGATGACGGCGTGACGGCGACCATCCAATCCACGCTCAACATCACCGACGGGCTCGCCAAACTCGGGAACGGCACGCTGGTTTTGGGTGCGAACAACACCAACACAACCGGCAACACGATCCATGCGGGCACCCTGAGGATCGAGTCGACCAATGCGATGGGCGGAACGACTTCGGTGACGACGGTGAACGACGGCACGTTCCTCGTGTTCGCGGACGGGATTTCGAGCAGCCGGAACATCACGCTCATGCATGGCGGCACCGTTGCGGGGAATGGAACGGCGACGAACGGCGGCATCACCACGATCGACGCCGCCGCGACCTCGGTGAGTTTCGCAACGGATGCGTCGAGCGACCTGCTGATCCAAGGGAACGGCTCCAACGACCTGACAGGCGGATCGGCATCGACCGTGGCCGCCATTACCGGCCCCGGCAGCGTGCGCCTGGGCTTCGCGAGCAACTTCACCGGCTCGTGGAACATCCCGGAAGGCGTGCTGGAAATCGGCAACGCGACGGCCTTGGGCAACCAAACGACGTCTTCCGTGACGCTTTCCGGCGGCACGCTTTCGGCACGGCTGAACACCGCGACCAACTTCGGCACGGGCTCGCCCGCGGCGCAGCTCCTCATGACCGCGGACAGCGGTCTGCGGAGCGACCGGACAAGCGTGAGCGCGGGCGTGACGCACACGCTCGGAACGCTTTCGATGGGTGGTCAGACACTGACGGTGGAACCCGGGCCGAACGTCAACAGCGGCACGGCCGGGATCACGCTGGGTGACGTCACAATCACCGGCGATCCGGCTTTCGCGGTGAACGACAGCGGGTCGGTGAACGGCAAGCTGACAACGGGATCGATTCTTGGCGGAGGCGTGTCGCGCGCGCTGCTGAAATCCGGGGCCGGCGATCTGACCGTGATCGGAGGAACAACGGATCTGGTGAGCGGTTCGAGTTTCGTGGCAACGGGCGGCGGGACGATCGAGATGCAGTTTCCCGATCTTGGCGCGGCGGGGACGATCGCGGTGAGCGACGCGCAGAATCCGTTCGGCGCGGCGAGTGTTTCGATCACCGATGGCGGTCTCAACCTGGTGGCGAACGGGTCCGGCACCAATGCGGCGCAGACCTATCAGGTGGGCAATGACTTCACGTTTGGCGGCACGTTCACGCTCGATGCGAACCGGAAATCCGGCAACAACGCCAACAAGACCTTCGAACTGCCGGGCGCGACGCTGATGGCGGGCACCGAGGTGACGATGGTCGGCGACAACACACACGGCGTGGTGCTCACCGGTCCGCTCGCGCTGACGGGCGACGCGACCTTGAAAGGCGTGGACATCACCAGCCGCGACGGACTGCTGACATTGGACGGAGGCATCACGGGCGGGCCCGGCGACGCGCTGACCGTCGGCGGCGGGACCAGTCCGCTGAACCTGACGGTGAACGCATCCTCCACCTACGGCGGCGGAACGACGGTGACCGGAAGCAACGTGACATTGAATGCGGTGGACGCGCTCGGCACCGGCCCGCTGACGATGACCGGCGGCTCGATGATCGTGAACACGGCCGACGCCCTCAACGGCACGGTGATTCTGAACGGTGGCTCGCTGCGGGTGAACGGCACGGACCTGCTGGCCACGAATCCACTGGTGCTCGGCGGCGGAGCGGTTGAGTTCCGGAACAACACCGGCGCGACCGTGCAAACCGGCGGAGTGACGGTGAGCGGCGCCAGTTCGCTGCTGGTGGGCAACAACGGCAGCGGCTCTTTGCAGACGATGGTTTTCCCGACGCTGGACGTGTCCGGCGACACGACGCTGACGGTCACCACTGCGAATTCCTACATCCCGGAAATCCAAAGTCTCGATCTGGCCGGCGACCTGACGCTGAATCAGACCGGCACGATGAGGATCGGTGCGATCACCGAGGACATTTCCTCCCGCAGCCTGATCAAGACGGGCACCGGCACGCTGGAACTCAATGGCACCGGCCTGCACAGCGGCGGCACCGAGGTGCTGGCCGGCATCCTGCAGGTGAACGATGGCTCCGCGCTCGGCACGGGAACCCTGACACTCGGTGACACGAGCGGAACGGCCACTGCGACCGCGCGCTTCGCGGCGGGGCTCACAGTTCCGAACGACATCGTGGCAAGAAACGGCGGCACCGGCGCGCTGACGCTGGATGCGGTGAGCGGAAACGTGATCTGGTCGGGCGACGTGGACCTGCAGCGCACCATGACGGTGGACAACGGAAACGCGGCATTGGCATCGACACTCTCCGGGACGATCAGCGGCGCGGGCGGGCTGACGAAAGTGAGTGCGGGCGAGGTGGTTCTTTCCAACGCGGCGAACAGTTTCGGCTCCGGCGACCCGGCGGACGTTACGATCAGTGACGGCGTGGTCACGGTTCCCTCCGACGGTGCGTTGGGCAACGCCGCAAACGGCGTGACGTTGGGTGGCACGGACGGTGTGCTGAAAATCGACGGCACCTTCAGCAGCGCGCGGACGATCACCGGCACCGGCACTTCGACGGGCGTGGCGGTCACCTCCGGCAATGAGTTCACACTGACCTCACCGCTGGCGGGATCGGGAGCGATCGTGAAAAGCGACGCCGGAACGATGACGATCGACCCGGCGGTGGACAGCAGCGGACGCGGCCCGGCAACCACGGGGATCACCGGCGGGGTGCTGCGTGTGCAAGGCCAGAAGGCGCTGAGCGACGGCGGTCCGTTCACGCTCAACGGCACGTCCGGCACGCTCGAACTGTTGGTCGATGCGAACACGGATTTCGGGCATCCACTCACAGCGAATGGCAACGGCACTTCCATCCATGTGGACCGTGCGATCGGTGGCACGGGAACAAATGGACGGCACCGACTCGGAGACGTGAGCACGACATCCGGCAATCTGACGGTGACCGGCGCCAACGGATACGGCCTCTCGCTCGGGGCCTTCACGACAACTTCGAACAATACCTTGGGCAACGACGCGCCGGCTCCGCTGCAACTCGACTCGCTGACAGGCGAGCACGGCAACTCCACCCGCACGATGACCGTGAGCGGAAGCGGCGACATCGAGGTGCTCGGCGCGATCGGCACCGGGACCGGCACCGGTTCCTACCGGTTGACGAAAACCGGCGAAGGCACGTTCCGCTTCGGCACCAGCGTCACCGGCTTCGGAAACATCGTGACCGTGCGCGACGGCACGCTCGACCTGAACGGCTTGACCTATCTGGCAGAAAGCCTGGTTCTGGGCGGCGGCGCTTCGGTTTCCGGGGCTCACATCGACACCAGCGGCGGCACCCTGCAACTGGCATCCGGCCTGAGTTTCAACTCCGCAAGCCCGCCACCGGAAGGCGCGCGGATCACCGGCAGCGTGGACCTCGGAACCAACCCGCAGACCTTCGCGGTGAACAACAGCACCGGTGCGGCGCTGGACCTCACCATCGACGGCCCGATCACCGGGACCGCCGGAGCCGCGATTTCCAAAACCGGAACCGGAACCTTCCGGATGACAGGTGCCGGCAACACGTATCCCGGCCTCACCTCGATCACGTCCGGCGCGTTGGAACTCGGAAAATCCTCCGGCGACGCCATCACCTCCGGCGGATTGTCGGCGGAAAACGTCAACGTATCACTGCTCGCGACCACCCAGATCGCGGACACCGCGCCGGTGACCTTGAGCGGCGCGAACGACACGGTTCTGGATCTCAATGATTTCACCGAAACCATCGGTGCGCTGACCCTCACCCAGACCGACAGCTTCGACTACACCGCGGTCCGCACGGGAGCCGCCGGCACCCTCGTCCTCAACGGCGGCATGGTGTTGAACAACAACACGAACTCGTCGTTCTCCGACGGCCGCGAGGTGGTGATCACCGGCAGTGGAACCGACGTCACGCCTGCCAACGACGGCACGCTCGATCTCGGCGGCGCGGTGCGGACGATCGAGGTTTCAACCACCACCACCGGCACCAACGAGACCAAGGCGAACGCGACGATCGAAACCCAGATCGTCAATGGCGGCATCCTCAAGACCGGCGCGCGCACCCTGATCCTGAGCCACCCGAACAACACCTTCGCCGGCGACCTCGTCATCGCCGAGGGCTCGGTCAAACCCGCGACACCGGCATCGCTCGGAACCGGCACGGTGAGCTTCGCCAACACCGGAGCCGCCAGCGCCGGAATCGACCTCGGAGCATTCACCGGAACCTATTCCGATCCCTTCACAATCGCCGGAAGCGGCTCCGGCAGCACCACCATCACCTACTCCGCCGCGGCACCGTCGACGCTGGAACTCAGCGGCGGATTCACGCTCGAACGCGATATCACCTTCGATGTCGTGAACGGCAGCGTGAATCCCGCGGATTGCGCGGTGTTGAACGTGACGGGGACCATCGACGACGGCGCCTTCACCGCCGGCGTGACCAAGACCGGCGACGGTCTCCTCGATCTGGCGGCGGGCAACACCTACAGCGGTGCGACCACGATCATGGGAGGAACGCTGCGCATTCCCGCGGAGAGCGCCTTGGGTGACGGGACCTCCGCACTGACGATCGACGGCGGCTGTCTCCACGCCACGGGTTCGATGGTTCTCACGCACGATGTCGTCTTCGGTCCGGACGGAGGAAACCTGCGGGTCGATGGACCGGCGGTCGTCGAAATCCCCGGCGACCTCGCGTGGGATGCGGGTGAAAGCTCGTTCTATGGTTCGGGCACCACCATTCTATCAGGAACGACCAGCGGCGGCGGCGGCGATCTCGAACTCGGCAAGCCGACCGCGTTCGCACCGGGGACCTTCGGCGACACCTCCGCCTTCGGACACGTGCTATCGCTGCGCGGCACGAGCGCCCTGCCGCCCGGAAACCTGAACCTCACCAACAACGCCGTGCTCGAACTCGGCAACGGAGACTTCACCCGCGCGCTCGGCACCGGCGCCGGAGAGGTGCAACTCGACACCGCCGTCGGCGCGGGATGGGCGGCCCATGGCGCGGACCGCGTGGTGAACCTCGGCGGAGCTTCCGCCACCGTGGTCATGGGGCAATCATCCCCACCGTTCCTGTTCAAGATCGTCAGTGGCAACGACTACGGCAGACTCATCCTCGGCAGCGCGACGGCCACCCATCAGATCGACTTCCAGAACCCGATCGAACTCGACAACGGCGCGAGTTTCGTTTCCCGCACGATCGAGACGCGGAACGGTTCGGCAGCCACCGATGCGCTGCTTTCCGGAGGCATCACCCAAAGCGCGGATCCGAACACGACCTACACCTCGCTTTCCTTCACGGGCGACGGCACCGCGGAGGTGTCCGGAACCATGAGCGGCGAAATCGATGTCAACGTGACCGGCACCAACACGCTCCGCCTCACGGGAACCAACAGTCACTATGGCGACTACTATCTCTCCGACGGCACCTTGGTGATCGGCGGCGACGCGAGTCTCGGCACCCCGGAGAACATCTACGTCGAAACCACGGGAACCATGGATGTTTCCACCCTCACCTCTCCCGTCGGGCTCCCGCCCGGCGGTTACTTCCAGATGGACGGAACGCTCTTCGGAGACGTGGCGACGGAATCCTACTTCGAGGGCCACGGTTCGGTCAGCGGCGACCTTCACGCGCTCCCCGGTTGCTATTTCTTCCCGAATACCGGCGGAACCCTATCGGTGGGTGGCGATTTCACGCTCGATGCCACCGCCTTCGTCGAGTTTTTCGCGAACGGACTCGTTCCGGACACGAATTTCAACCGGATGTCGGTCACCGGCGCGGTGAATCTATCAGGCGACCTGAGCATCTCCGCTTCCAACCTCGTTGAAGGCGACTCGATCGTTTGCATTCTGAACGACGGCACCGACGCGATCAACGGCACCTTCACCGGACTCCCGGAGGGGGCCGGCATTCCGATCGGCGACGGACTTGCGCTGCAGGTGACTTATCAAGCGAACGGCGACGGTGGTTCCGTCGGCAACGACTTCGGCGTCACGGTGGTTGTGGACACCTTCAGCACCGACTTTTCCATCGCCGGAGACGGTCCGGTGGTCGTCGCACCTTCGGATGAAATCGTCATCAACTACACCATCGACAACCCCGGCCCGGGAGACATCACGGACGGCACCTTGGAAGTCACCCTGCCGCTCAACGCCACCTTCATGAGTTCCACACCCGCCGGCACGGTGGGGGCGGGAGTCCTGTCCATCACCCTGCCCACGCTCACGGCTCCGGATTCCACCAACGTCGAACTTCGCCTGACCGCACCGGGGGCACCCGACCTGGTGAGTGTCGAAGCAACAGTGTCGAGTTCGACACTCGATCCGAACACCGGCAACAACACCTACACGAACGTGATCGCGGTGCTGCCCGGCGGAGCACCATTGTTCAGCAGCGTCGGCACGGACGGCGGAGGCAACCTCGACCTGTCGTTTGAAACCGTGGACGGAGTGCTCTACGTGATCCAAAGTTCACTGGACCTGATCCACTGGCAGCTTGAGAGCCAGCACTTCGGCACCGGTTCCCCCGTCATGCTGTCGTTTCCCTTTGCGGAAGACCGGGAGTTCTTCCGCCTCGGAGTCTCTCCCCAAGATGGCAATACGGGTGGACCTCCGATCGGCGAGTGATTCCGCCCCGCTCCCGACCGCCGCGATTCGTTGCATGAAAAATCCCGCCCGGACACCGCGTCCGGACGGGATATCGGGAATCGCTTCCGCGGATCTCAGACGTTCGCCTCTTCCGGTTCTTCCGGACGGGCGTTGGACGAGAAGGCGAGTTCGTCCGCGTCGGTTTTCTTGACGACGTTGACAAGCTCTCCGGCTTTCACGTCGCCGCGGAGCAAGGCCTCGGCGAGCGGGTCTTCGAGGTAGCGTTCGACGGCGCGGCGCATCGGGCGCGCGCCATAAGCCGGGTCGAAGCCTTTTTCGGAGAGGAAGTCGCGGGCCTCGCTGTCGAGAACGAGGTCGATTTCCTTTTCCTTGAGGCGCTTGACGAGTTTGTCGACCTCGAGATCGACGATCTGGTTGAGATCCTTCTTCTCGAGCATGTGGAAGACGACGAGTTCGTCGAGGCGGTTGAGGAACTCCGGTTTGAAGTAGCGCTTCGACTCTTCGAGGATCTTGCCCTTCATGCCTTCGAAGTCGGCCTCATCCTCGGCCATCGCGCCGAACCCGAGCGAGGTCTGGCGTTTGATGGAACCGGCTCCGACATTGGATGTCATGATGATGATCGTGTTGCGGAAGTCGATCTTGCGGCCCAGCGAGTCGGTGACGGTGCCTTCCTCAAGGATCTGCAAGAGCAGGTTCATCACATCCGGGTGGGCCTTCTCGACCTCGTCGAAGAGGACGACCGAATACGGCCGGCGGCGGACCGCCTCGGAGAGTTGCCCGCCTTCCTCATAACCGACGTAGCCCGGAGGCGAGCCGATGAGGCGTGAGGCGGTGAATTTCTCCATGTACTCGGACATGTCGATCTGGATGAGCGCGTCCGCGTCGCCGAACATGAACTCGGCGAGATTGCGGGCGAGATAGGTCTTGCCGACGCCGGTGGGGCCGAGGAACAGGAACGAACCGATCGGACGGCGCGGGTCCTTGAGGTCGGCGCGCGAGCGGCGGAGGGCCTTCGAGATGACCACGACCGCCTCGTCCTGGCCGATCACGCGTCCCTTGAGCTCGTTCTCCATCTTGAGGAGCTTCTCGGTTTCCTTCTCTTCCATGCGGCGGAGCGGGACACCGGTCCACTTGGAAACGACGGCCATGATGTCGTCCTCATTGACGGTGACGATCTTCTCCTCCGAGCTGGCGCGCCAGTTCTTGAGGGTGTCTTCGAGGTTCTTCTTCGCGCGTTTCTCGTCGTCGCGCAGGGCGGCTGCTTTTTCGAAGTTCTGCTCGGCGATGGCGGCGACCTTCTCGCGGTTGATACGGTCGATGTCGGCCTCGAGTTCCTTGATTTCCGGCGGACGGGTCATCGTGCCAATGCGGGCGCGGGCGCCGGCTTCGTCGAGCACGTCGATCGCCTTGTCGGGCAGGAAGCGCGCGGTAAGGTAGCGGGCGGTGAGTTTCACCGCGGACTCGATCGCGTCCGGTGTGAACGCCGCCTTGTGGTGGCTCTCGTATTTCTCCTGCAGGCCCTGGAGGATCTTGATGGCATCATCAACCGACGGCTCGTCGACCTTGACCTGTTGGAAACGGCGTTCGAGCGCGGAGTCCTTTTCGATATACTTTCGATACTCGTTGAGCGTGGTAGCGCCGACGCACTGGAGCTCGGCGCGGGAGAGCGCGGGCTTGATGATGTTCGAGGCGTCCATCGCCCCCTCGGCGGAGCCGGCGCCGACGATGGTGTGAAGTTCGTCGATGAAAAGGATGACGTTCTTCACCTTGCGGATCTCGTCCATCACCGCCTTGATGCGCTCCTCGAACTGGCCGCGGTATTTGGTGCCGGCCACCATCAACGCGAGGTCGAGCGTGACGACGCGCTTGTCGCGAAGGATTTCAGGCACGTTGCCGTTGGCGATTTCCTGGGCGAGCCCCTCGACGATGGCGGTCTTGCCGACCCCTGCCTCGCCGATGAGCACCGGGTTGTTCTTGGTGCGGCGGCAGAGGATCTGGATGACGCGTTCGATCTCGGACTCGCGGCCGATGACCGGATCGAGCCCGCCTTCCTTGGCGACCTTGGTGAGATCGCGGCCGAAGGCCTTGAGCGCCGGGGTCTTCGATTTCCCCTCGCTCATGCCACCTTCCGGGCCGGACGAAACGTCGTCGTCGAAGGGATCCCCGCCGTCGTCCATTTCGTCGTCATCGTCGTCCTGGTCGTCGGGAGAGAAATTCGGGTCGATCTCCGCGAGGATCTCGTTGCGGGTGCGCTGGATGTCGACGTCGAGCCGCTTGAGCACGCGGGCTGCGACACCCTCGCCCTCGCGCAGCAGGCCCAGCAGCAGGTGCTCGGTTCCGACGTAGGAATGGTTGAGCGCCTTGGCTTCCTTGTTGGCGAGCGCGAGCACCTTCTTGACCCGCGGTGTGTAGGGGATCGAACCGGCGGCCTTCTGCGGCGGGCCGGAGCCGACCTCTTTCTCGACCTCCATGCGGACGGATTCGAGCTCGAGCCCCATGCGTTCGAGAACGTTCACGGCGACTCCCTGACCGAGTTTGATGAGCCCGAGCAGCAGGTGCTCGGTTCCGACATACGAGTGGTTGAAACGATCCGCCTCCTTGCGGGCAAGGGCGAGGACCTGTTGGGCTCTTGGGGTGAAGTTGTTCATGAGTCGCCGGGGTTGTTGGGCTCGGCGGAGGACTTTCTTCCATCCGCCTTCAAACGATTATCAGGGGAATCGAGGGATTGCAAACGAGAGCGCACGATTTCCGCGCGGATCGCGTCCCGCTCCTCGGGGCCGAGTTTCCGGCCGGAATGGAGCTGGAGGTGCGCCGGTTGGATGTCGAGAAGCAGGGTGTCGCAGGCGATCACGGATTCCGGCGGGAAAAACCCGAGGGATCCGCCGAGCCGCAGCAGGGAGAGCAGGTTGAGCGCCTCCTTGGACTCGATGATGTGGGCGTGGCGCAGGATGCCATAGGCGCGGCCCACCTTGTCGGCGACCATGTCCGGATCGTCCTCCAACAGCTTCTCGCGGGCGTTCCGCTCGTGGGTGGCGACCTGGGCGATCACGCGTTCGAGCCGGCGGATGATGGTTTCCTCCGTCTCGCCGAGCGTCGATTGGTTGGAAATCTGGTAGAGGTTTCCAAGCGATTCGGTGCCCTCGCCGTAGAGTCCGCGCACGGCGAGGCCGATCTTGCTGACGGCTTGCAGCACCTGGCCGATCTGGTCGCTGAGGACCAGGCCGGGGAGATGGAGCATGGCGGACGCGCGCAGGCCGGTGCCGAGATTCGTCGGGCAGGTGGTAAGATAGCCGAGGTTCGAGTCAAAGGCGAACTCGAGCGATTCCTCGAGTTCCGAATCGAGCTCGCTGAGCGCGGTGTAGGCGTCGGAGAGCTGCAGGCCGGGGCGGATCGCCTGCATCCGCAGGTGGTCCTCCTCGTTGAGCATCATCGAGAACGACTGGCGGCGTTCGATCACCGTGGCGGATCCGTCGCCGCGGGCCGCGAGTTCACGGGAAATCAGATGGCGCTCGACGAGCACCTGTTTCTGCACGGACGAAAGGTCGCCAAGCTCCTGCGAAAAGGCGTCCTTCATCGGCGCGAGGGACTCGACGGCCGGACGCATGAGATCGAGCGCGGCGGCGCGTTGCTCGCGTTTCGCCCAGCCGGGGAACGAATGCTTGCGGAGGTTGCGCGCGAGGCGGATGCGGGAAGTGAGCACGGCGTCGTGCTCCCCCGCCCCGCCGGTCATCCAGTCGGCCGGGTGTTTGATGAGGGTGGAAAAGCGCATCATGGCAGGACGTCGGGTTTCACGTTTGCTGGGATGCCTGGAGGTTGCGGATCTCGTCGCGGATGCCCGCGGCTTCCTCGTAGCTTTCGGAAAGGATCGCCTGGTCGAGCCGGGCGCGAAGTTCCTCGAGGCGCTGGTCGAGCACCTGTTTCGCCATCAGGCCGGCCGGAACTTTGCCAGAATGCACGGTGCCCTTGTGCATGCCGCGTACCATCTGGCCGACTTCTTCGCGGAACGTGGTGTAGCACTCGCTGCAGCCGAAACGCCGGACGCGCCGGAGGTCTTCGAGGGTGAATCCGCAGTTCGGGCAGGCGCGACCGCCTCCGGAGCCACCCTTTGGCACCACGGGCAGCGGGGCTGCCGCGGTGGGTGCGGTGCCGCCGAGCAGCACATCCGCCAGCGAGAATCCCGTCGGATCCGTGACCCCGCGCTCCTTGGCGCAGTCCTCGCAGAGGCAGACCTTCTTCATCTTCCCCTCGATGAGCTGGGTGAGGAAGACGGTGGCTTTGGAGTCACAGAAATCGCATTTCATTCTTCGTCGGACACCATTGCGGTTCCCGGTGGAAAACGCGAACGGATTTTGAGTTCGGCGGTCGGGCTGGGTTCGGGTTTCAGGAAACCGGCGTGCCGGTCGAGAGGGCGAGCTTGTGGAAGGCGTCGAGGAAGCGTCCGGTGAACGGACCCGGCTTGCCGCTGCCGATGACGCGGCGGTCCAGCGCCACCACCGGGATCACCTCGGCGGCGGTGCCGGTGAGGAAACACTCGTCGGCGGTGAAGATGTCGTAGCGGGTGAGCGAGCGCTCGATGACGGGCACGCCCAGGTCGCGGGCGAGCTCGATGATCACGCCGCGGGTGATGCCGTCGAGCGCGCCGTCGCTGATGAGCGGCGTGTGCAGTTCGCCGTTCTTGATGAGGAACAGGTTGTCGCCCGTGCATTCGGCGACGTATCCCTGCTCGTTGAGCATCACGGCTTCGAGGGCGTTGGCCTGGATGGCTTCCACCTTGGCCATGATGTTGTTGAGGTAGTTGAGCGACTTCACCTGCGGCATCAACGCGCCCGGCGCGGGCCGGCGGGTGGCGCAGGTGATGATCGAGAGACCGTTCTGATAGTGCTCGTCCGGATAGAGTTTGATGGACGACGCGATGATGAACATCGTCGGCTTCGGGCAGAGGTAGGGGTTGAGCCCGAGCTCGCCGGCACCACGGGTGACGACCAGCCGGATGTAGCCGTCGGTCAGTCCGTTGGCGGCGACGGTTTCACAGGTGAAGCGGCAGACCTCCTCCTGCGTCCATGGCAGGTCGAGGATGATCGCGCGCGAGGAATCGAACAAACGCCGGACGTGTTCCTCCAACCGGAACACGCGTCCGTTGTAAAAACGGATGCCTTCGAAGACACCGTCGCCATAAAGCACACCGTGATCGAACACCGAGATCTTCGCCTCGGACTCGTCCACCAGTTTTCCGTCGAGCCAGATTTTCATGTAGGTTGTCGCGCCAAGCGTAGGTGCCGCTCGGCCGCTGGCAAGCGGAAGAATGAACGCGGTTGCGGGAGGCCGGAACGGGGGGCTCTCCCATGGCTGGGAGACTCAGTCGTCGCCTTCCTTCGCTTTCTTCCCCTTGTCGCCCGAGAGGACGTTCCAATCCACCGGCCCGTGGTCGAGACGGTGAAGCTCGCTGGCATAGACGGCGTCCTCGTTGCGCGGGTCGATCTCCGCGGCGAGCGCCACGAACAAGCGGGCGAAACTCGTGTTTTCCGAACCTCCCTGTTTTTCCAGAAGGTCCGCGCGGGTCAGCAACAACCGGGCGAAGGCCTGCGATCCGAGCACGCCATCGACCTTCTCGGGCAGCAGGCCCTTGCCGAGTTGGAAATTCACCACCACCGCGCGCTTGTTGCGCGGCGAGAGCTGGAACGCGAGCGCGAGCATGTGCCGCGCGGACTCAAGCGCCTCCTTCGATGCCTTCTGATCGACCACCAGGTTCGCCGCCTGCGACGCGAGGTGGGTGGCGTATTCGTCCCGTTCGGAGTCGAGCATCCCGAGATCCCGCGAGACCCGTCCGCCCGGGTTTTCGATCGGTTTCCACTCGATCTTCGGTGCCGGTGCCGCGGAAACCGTCAGCAGCATGGTCAGCCAAATCGTGGTCACCGCTTGCCAACTTCGCTTCACAAGGCGAAAGGATGGGAGCAAACCCCTCCTTGGCAAGTGGCAATTCCCGAACACCGACAGCTCAAAACCCTCCTCCGCGCATCGATGCGCGATCTCGCCCGCAACTCGCCGAAGGACTCCGCGCCCGTCGTCGCGGCGGTCGCGCGCTGGCTCGCCTCGCATCCGGAACCGGGAACGATCGCCAGCTTCGCCGCCCTGCCCGGCGAGGTCGATCTGCTCCCTCTTCTCTCGATGGAACCCGGGCGCCGCTGGGTGTTTCCGAAGGTCGAGGGCGAACACCTCGCGTTTCACGAAATCCGCGACCCGGCCACCGAACTGCTGCCCGGTGCCTTCGGCATCCGCGAGCCGCATCATCTCACGCCGGTGATCGATCCACGGACGATCGAGGTCTTTCTCTGTCCCGGCCTCGCCTTCGACCAACGCGGAGGCCGCCTCGGCCGCGGCCGCGGGTTCTACGACCGCGCGCTCGTCCTCGCCGGTCCGGGCACGCGGAAGCTCGGCGTTTGTTTCCCATGGCAACGGGTGGCCGACACCCACCCTGAGGCGCACGACATCCATATGGACGAGGTGATCCACGGCTGAAACCCGCGCCTCAGGCCCAGTCCGGGATTTCCAGCCGGAACGCCGGGATCCGCGAAAAAATCCGCCCGCCCTCCGCCGTCTCGCCGAAGAACGCGCCTTCGGCGGTGGCTCCGCCCGCCACCACGTGGTAGCTATTGTACGAGAAATGCCCACCCGGCTCGATGAGCGGCGTCTGGCCGACGACACCATCGCCCTCGACCACCGTCACTTCACCGCCGTCCTCGCGCACCACCCACTTGCGGCCGCGGATCACCACCGGCTCGTCGGACTCGTTGTGGATCGAGATGAAATACACGAATGGATGCGGTTTTTCCGCAGGCGCGTCGAGGCTCGGCATGTAGACGACATCGTCCACCTTCACCCGCAGGGCCTGAAACTCCCGGATCGCATCCGCCATGACGGGAATGCTCCGGAGTCCCCCGCATTCTGCCAAGCACGAAAGGCCCGGCCGGGCCGCGCACAACAAACATGCAAGTTTCTTGCGTTTCCAATCATCCGCCTGCACCCTCCCGGCGTGCGCGGCTCGCCTTTGCTCCGGACCTTCCTGCTGTTGCTCGTCCTCATCGGGACGGGGCTGTGGATCGTGCGCGTCACCCGCGCCCGGGACCTCACGCCGCCCACCTCGGCGCCGACGGAGGAAACCGGCAGCGCCACCGACGCCCGCACCATCCCCTACCGTCTCACGCTTTCCGCGCCGGCGGAGTTCGTTGAAATCGGCACGCTCGACAGCGCCGCCACCAGCTCCGCCCTCCGCGGCGAACTGGAGGTTTCCTCCGACGCGCCGGTCCTCACCCTGATCGTCCGCTGGCGCGATGCCGCGGAAACCAACGTCCACCGTTTCGCCAGGCTGACCTTGGAAATCCCCGGCCGCGACACCATCGAACATGTCTTCGACGCCGCCGGCGACATCGACGACGTCTGGGAACTCCCCCCGCCCGATTCCGAGCCATGAGCGACACCCATCACGACTGCTGCGCCCACCACGGGCACCACCACGAGCTGGCGATCGAGGATCTATCCGTTTCCTATCGGAACGTGCGCGCCCTCGAAGGTGTGAACCTCGCGACGTCCTGCGGCAACCGCGTCGCCCTCATCGGCCCCAACGGCGCCGGCAAGAGCACCCTGCTCAAGGCGATCGCCGGCCTTGTCCCGCGCTCATCCGGCACCATCCGCTGGCGAGGCACCGCCGTGCGCAAGTGGTCGCGCGAATTCGCCTACCTGCCGCAGCGTGAAGAAGTCGACTGGTCGTTCCCGATCACCGTCCAAGGCCTCGTCGAAATGGGACGCTATCCGCAAACCGGATGGTGGCGCAGGTTTTCCAAGGCCGATCACGAGGCCGTCGACCGCGCGATCGAATCGCTCGCCCTCGGCGACCTCCGTCACCGGCAGATCCGCGAACTTTCCGGCGGCCAGCAGCAGCGCGCCTTCCTCGCCCGCGCGCTCGCCCAGGAAGCGCACGTGCTGCTCCTCGACGAGCCGTTCACCGGCCTCGATCGCAACGCGTCCGAACTTCTCGGCGACCTCCTCCACCGCCTCGCGCACGAGGGACGTCTCGTCATCGCCTCGCACCACGACCTCGTTTCCGCGCCGCGATTGTTCGACGAAGTGCTGCTGCTCGCCACCCGGCCGGTCGCCTTCGGCATCGTCGAGGAAGTGCTGCGGGAAAACATCATCCGCACCGCGTTCCAATCCGGCACTCCGCCGCAGGCCGCCGCATCCTGAAACACCGCATCGTTTCCGTGGACATCGAACTCCTCAGCAACCCGTTCTATCAGCGCGCGCTGGCGACCGCCGGATTCATCGGCTTCGCCAACGGCTTCTTCAGCGGCATCGTCGTGCTGCGGCGCAACGCGCTCTCGGTTTCCGCGCTCTCGCACACGATGCTGCCGGGGATCGCTCTCGGCATCCTCGTCACCGGCGCGCTCACCCAGTGGAACGCCTTCCTCGGCGCGCTCTTCGCCGCCCTGCTCGTCGGGCTCGGCTCGCTGGCCGTCTCGCGCGGGAAACGCATCGCCCAAGGCACCGCGCTCGGCGTGCTCTACACCACCGGGTTCGCCGCCGGGGTCGCCATCCTCCCGCGCCTCGATACCCGCCAGGAACTCGAACACTGGCTCTTCGGAGACATCATCGCCGTCGGCAACGCCGACATGTGGATCGCCTTCACCATCGGCTCGCTCACTTTGCTGGTCACCACGCTCTGGATGCGGCCGATCCTGCTCACCCTCTTCGAGCCCAACGTCGCCGCCGCGCAAGGCGTGCACGTCCGGCTCTTTCAATATCTCATCTTCGGCCTGCTTGTGCTATCTCTCGTCGCCTCGCTCCAGGCCGTCGGCTGCGTGCTCTCCGTAGGCCTGCTCGTTACCCCGGCGGCCACCGTTTCCCTGCTCACGGACAAAACCTCGACCCTCTTCTGGGGCGGTGGACTCGTCGGCTGCCTCGGCTCGCTCGCCGCCGTGCTCGCATCCTCCGCCCTCGGCATAGCCCCTGGCCCCGCCATCGTCATCACGCTGGGCCTCCTGTTTCTCGCAGCCTATCTCTTCAGTCCGAAATACGGACTCCTCGCCACTATCGCGCGCTGACCCGGACGCGCGGATGGGCTCCGCGTATGAAACGGTCAGCGCGGCAGTGGACGCGCCGGAGCACGACTCGATGAAGACACGACTCCCTTGCCGACAAGGTCGATCACAAATGGGGAATCCGCAGCGTCATTGTTCACGATCCGCAGGGAGGCCTTCCGCTTTCCCTCGGCCTTGGGTTTGAAGGTCACCTTGAACGTCACGGATGCGCCTGGAGCCAACGATGACGTGCCCAGGGATTTCACGCGGAAGTCACGTGCGGCAGCTCCCTTCGTTTTGACCTTGATGTTCTCAAGCACGCCGGTTCCGGTGTTGCGGATCACAAACTTGCGGACGCTGCCTGATTTCATCTTCACGGAGCCAAACGAAACCACGCCTTTGCCGTTCTTCCGGGTTTTGCCGCCTTGTTCCCGGACTACGATTTTCGGCTCCCGCTCGATCCCCTTGCCGGCCAGCCGCAATTCGAACACACCCACGTCCGGATCGTCGCTCGCAAGGTGAAGCGTGGCCTCACAAGGTCCCGCTTTCCCCGGCTGGAACGTGACGGCGAATCCCGAGCTCGTCCCCGGGGCCAGTGATTTCGCCTGCGGTTCGGAGATCGTGAACGCGGTGGCATTCCGTCCGCTTGTCGTGATCGATCCGACCGCCAGCGCCGCGTCCCCCGTGTTGCGGATGACAAATTCTTTCCGGACCGACGCGCCTGTGAGCGCCTCGCCGAAGGAAACTCCGTCTCCGCTGGCGAGCGCGGCACCGGATGGCAGACCGACAACGATCTCCGGTTCGAGAGCCGGCGTGCCGTAGCCCCAGAGCGGGATATCGAACGGGTTCTCATCCGAGTCGTCGCTCGCGATCCGCAGGGCCGCGGTTCGTTCGCCTATTTCTCCGGGTTGGAAGGTCACGGTGAAATCCGTGCTCGCTTTCGGAGCCAGCACATCGGTCGTCAGGCTGCCGAGGGTGAAATCCGACGCGTGCGCGCCATCCACCGAGAGGGCCAGTCCACCGAGGTCCGCGGTGCCTTGGTTGATGATGCTGAACGTGTAGGTGACGGCGCCACCCAACGGCACCGAGGCGAACGAGCGGCCGGAACCATCGTCGGTGAGAAACGAGGTTCCGAGTTTCACCGCGATCTCCGGAGCGGAAGGCTGGGCGATACCCACACCCGTAAGCTGGATCTCGAACGGGTTCTCATCCGCGTCATTGCTCCAGATTTGAAGACTGGCGTTCTTGCTCCCGACGGCCGATGGCCGGAAGGTCACCACAAATGTGATACTCTCCCCTATGATCAGATGATTCTTGGAAAGGCTTCCGACAAGGAAGTCCGCGGCATTCGGACCGCTCTTTGTGATCGAGAGATTGGACAGATATGCGTTCCCCCGGTTGATCAGGGTGAAGGTTTGCCAGTTACTTCCGGAATATGCGATCGCCGCATCGAAGGTGACGATCGATTCACCGGAAACCAGATCCGTGCCGGCGGGGTCCTCCACGGCGATCTCCGGACTGGGCGGCGGCAGGGCCGTGCCCCGCAGCGTGAGATGAATCAGGCCCTCGTCGGCGTCGTTGCTCGATATATGCAGTCTCGCACTCCGTTCGCCGATCGCCTCGGGCGCGAATCTAACAATCACCGACGCGAATCCGCCCGCCGCGATGGAGGAAGGAACCGCCGAAGTGATCTTGAAATCCCCGGCGTTCGTTCCATCCAATGTGACGGCAAGGTTCTGAAGAACTTCGGTGCCGGGGTTGTAGATTGTGACACCCGTCACAACGAAGGTGCCTACCGACGTGGTCCCGGCATCCACGACTCCTTCGTTTGCGAGCTCGGGTCCGTACTGGGTGACCACGATTTCCGGCCTGGGTGTGGGTGTGCAGACGCCGACAAGAGGCACATCGATCGCACCATCGGCCGGGTCATCACTCACGAATCGCAGCGTGGCGCTGCGGGAACCACCAGCTCCGGCGGTGAACGTAACGGTGAAGGTGGCGCTGGTGCCGGGAGCGAGGCTGGTGACGCTCGGGCCGTCGATAGAGAAATCCGCGGCGGCCGAACCACTCAGCCCCACCGACAAACCGCCGAGCACCGTGGAGCCGGAGTTGGCAACGGTGAAACTTCTGGACGCGCTAGCGCCCGGCAGCAGGTATCCGAAGTCGATCGCGGCACCGCCGTTTCCGAGAGTCTGGCCGAACGGGCCTTTCACCTGGATCCGCTGGGAGCCCGCCAGAGCAACCGCCGGATACCCTTTCCACGTCGGAGAGGTGAAACCATCGGCGGCGGGGTGATAGAAAACCGTGAATCCATCGGCCGTCCAATCAAATGGGCCGTTGCCGGTTCCCGGAGCGTCGCCTTCGAACATCACCGCGGAAAGTGAGTCGCTGTAGGCGAAGGCGTTCACTCCAAGATACGTGACCGACGCCGGAATCGAGACGTTCTCCAGATGCGGACAATGGGAAAACGCGTTGCTCCCCACCGTCTCGAGGCTGGAGGGAAGGACCACCGCCGACAGCTTCGCGGATCCGAACGCCGTGGGACCGATGCTTGTCACCCCATTGGGAACGGCATACGGCCCTTCCCTCGCGGCGGGATACGTGATCAGCATCGTCATCGGCAGGTCGAACAACACACCATCGACCGATTGGTAACCCGGGTTCGCACCATCCACCGTGATCCGCGCGAGACTCGTGCAACGCGCGAACACCTCGATGCCGATGTTGGTGACGCTGGCGGGAATGTTCACTTCGACCAACGACGCGCACCAACCGAATGCGGACGAATCGATCTGTGTGAGTCCTTCGGGCAGACTGACGCTTTCAAGGCCGCTGCCGATGAAGGCGGATTGGCCGATGCTGAGAAGCCCAGGCTGAAAATCCGCTGTCCGGAGCTGACTGCAACCCGCGAACGCACGGTAGCCCACGCTCTGCACACCAGCGGGAAACGTCACATCCGAGAGGCTGGCGCAGGTTTCGAATGCGTAGCTTCCGATGCTGACCACGCCCGCCGGCAGCGAGATCGTGCCGAGCAGCGCGCAGTCTTTGAACGCGCCGGCACCGATGCTCGTCGCCGATGGCGGCAAAGCCACCGACACCAGCTTGCCGCAATCTTGGAATATGTAAGCCGGCACGCCTTCTCCCTGAGCCAGGGTGGCATGGGCAAGCGCGGTGCAGCCTTCAAAGAGATACGTGGAGTTGGCCGTGAGGCCACCGAGCACTGTGGCACTGGTGAGGGCGGTGCAATTTGCGAAAGCACCGCTCCCGACCTGGGTGACGCTTGCCGGAACCGATATGTCGGCAAGTGCGGCTGCCCCCCTGAACGCGCCGGTTCCGATGTGGGTGACACTCACGGGGAATGTGATCCCGGTCAGCGCCGTGGCGTCCGCGAACGCGCTGTCACCGATGGTCTGAAGGCCCTCGTTCAGAACAACTCCGGTCAGCGACTGGCAACGGTTGAACGTCCCATCGCCAATCGTGGTAACACTTGTGGGAAAGTTGATCGATGCGATGTTGGTGCAGCCCAGAAAAGCCCCGTCGTCAATGACCTCAATCCCGGAGGGAAGCTCGACCGCGGTCACCGATGACCGATGAAGAAACGCCCTCTCCCCGATGCGGGTGACCGGCGAGCCATCAATTTCAGCCGGGATGGAGATCGATCCACCCGCACCGGTGTAGCCGGTGATAGTCACCTCACCACCCTCGACAGTGTGGGTGAAATCAGCCGCGGGTAGCTCCGGGCACGCCATCAGGCAAAAGATTCCAAGCAAGATGCGGCACCTGCGGAGGAGCCCCTTGACTTCATTTCGCATCCCGGACGACTTCGACAGCGTGCTCACCATAATCCCATACGGACGAAAGGGTGAATTCGTGCTGGCGTGATGCCGTTCTTTTCAAGAGCAAAGTCCTCATCTTCCGCCGGTCACCCTCCGACTCCGGACGGGTATCCTTTCTCCTGGACCATCGCAAGCCCCAAGATGGCGGACAATGTGAAGCATCCAGACAGATACACTCCAATGGCCATCCGACGGTCCCCCGAGACGGGGCGACCCTCATTCCAACACCACGCGCAGCCGGATGAAACGGGCGTCGTCCTCGTCCACCGTGGGCACCACCCGGTAGGTCACGGTTTCGGTGCCGTCGCCGTTGTCCATCGGGACACCGGTTTCTTCGACAACTCCCCCGCCCGACTGCCAGCCGTCGAGGACGGTCGAGGTTTCGACGATGTAGGAAACCTGCTCCGCATCGATCCGCCGGCGGAAGGAGATCGTGAGGTGCTTGCCGTCCACATCGTCGGCGAAGCCCGCCGCGGGCAGTGCCGCCATCGGATCGGCCGCCAGATCCGCGCCGATGGCATACATCATCAACCAGCTCATTCCGGGCAGCGCATCCTGCATCGGGTCGGTCGCTCCTTGCGAGGCCAGCCAGTCGCCGAAGGGATCACCCGCCCCGTCGGTGCCCGGAGAGGCGTCGGCGGCCGCCCAACTCTGCGCCAGCGCGTGGTCCGGTGCGGAAAACGGGTCGATGAGCGCCATCGCGGGGCCGTCGCCGTCGGCCGCCCCGGGCCATGGCGCGATGTCGTCGTATTCGAAATCATGGATCGCGGTGCCAGCTCCGTAGGACAGCTTGATCTGCTCGCCTCCATTCGAGAGGTTGTCCTCCGCCTCCCACTCGCCGGCCACGGGCAGGCCGCTGCCGTAGCGTTCCTCGAAGGCGGCGATGCTTTTGACCACCAGCACGAAGGCTCCGGGCGGCAGGCTGGTGACCGCCGAGCCCGCGAAATCGAAATCGACGCCCTTGGTGAAACGCACGTCCGTGAGATCGAGCGTGACCGTGCTGCTGATGTTGCGCAGCTCGAGATACTCAAAATCCTGCTCCTCGCCGCTCGCCGGAGGCGGCCCGGCGGGATTGTACATCACCTCGGTGATCATCAGGTTCTGCTGGAGGACCTCAAGGTCGTTCGGCATCGTCGCCGTGAACTGATAGGCGGCCGACCAATGGCTCCAGCGCCCGCTGTTGTCCTTCATGCGGACACGCGCCCGATACGTGTGTCCGGGTTTCACCGCACCGGCCGGAAGGTCGAGCGCGGCGGAAAACGTGGTGAGTTCGCCAGACAGCCAGACCGGCGTGTATTCCATGATGAAATCGGCGTCCCGGTCCCAACCGGGCGCGGTAGGGTCCTCCACCTCGCCGATCCGCCACTCCATCGCCGCGAAGGTGCCCGCCCCCTGGGGATCGGAAAACGCGGTGCTCGCGAACGACAGCGAGTTCACCGGATGCGCGGGATCGCCTGTATAACTGATGACCGGCTTCGCGGGAAGATATGCCGCGTCGGCCGCGTCGGCGAGGCTGTCGAGATGGGCGCCCCGTCCACCCGCGCCCACGGCCGGCCCCGTCGAACCGTTCCAACCGACAAAACAGAAGTTCTTCATGTCCTCGATCTTCCATGGGAGCGGATCGTCGTTCTGCGTGCCCGAACCGAGCGGCGCGTTCCGCCAGCGGTCCTGGTCCGCCTGGGAAAACCCGGAGATCACCGCGGCCCGGTCGTCGATGAGGCCGTTCACCTGGTCCTCCTGCCAGACGAGGTCGCGGAACTCGCGCAGCACGTTGCGGTGCTCGAGTTTCATCGCCGGCTTGTCGACATAACTCGCGCCCGACGGAGCGGAATCCGAACTCATGTCCCATCCGTAGAGCGCATTGTTGGCGTGTTCCCAGCCGTTGTTCCAGTTCGGCCCGAAGCTGGCGTCCCAGTCGTAGGGCAGGAACCAACAACGTCCGCGGGACGGATCGGGCCCCGTCGGTTCGAAATACCATGCCAGGTTCTTCAAGGCGTGCCGGAGGTCCTCGTGGATGTAGGGAAACACATCGTAGTGACGGATGCCTTCGGCGACGGCCGAGTAGCGGTACCACTTGTCGTAGTTCACATAGTAGTCCAGCCACACCGGGTTCTGCGCGCCGTGGAGGTTGTCGCGGATGTTGTTGAACTCCGAGCCGTCGGAAACCATGTCCGGCGATTGGTAGCGGCGCTGCGTATCGGCGTCCCAGATCCAGTCCGACATCTTGTAGAGGTTGCCTTTCTCCATACCGCGGTTCTCGAGGAATCCGCTCTCGTATTCCTCCACCACCTGGGTGAGCCCCCAGAAATCGCCGTTGTATTGGTCCGGCGCCTCGGACGCACCGTCGATCACCCGGAAATGCACCCAGTCCGTGTGCGCGGCCGGCACGCCGAAGGTCCGCCAGAGGGTGGCGCCGATCTCCTCGGGCATGCCCCAGCCGTTGGTGCCCTTGTTTTCGTACATCCGGTTCATCGCGAGCCGCTTGCGCTTCGCCGGATAGGGATTCCCGTTCTCGTCGCGCGCCTCGAAGTAGTTGCCGCGGTGGAAGCGGAACTTGTAGTGGCGCTTGCCATTGGTGAAACGGCCGATGTTGTCGCCATAGCGGCTGTTGCCTCCGCGGAGGCGCGTCACCACGTGGTCGTAAACCACCCCGTCATACACGAACGCGCCCTCCCACTCCTCGGCGCGGCGGGCGGCAAGCACGCTTGCATCGCCCGTGTTCGGAAACTGCTCCCACGAGTTGTAGGCCTGCAGCGTCATCATGTCCTCGTGGCGGGTGATCCAATGATAGACCGGCAGCGACGTCAGCATCGCCTTCGACCACACCTTGCCCGCGCCGGCGGATGAGACCGATGCCGTCGCCGCCGTGTAATCCGGAACCCCATCGTATACGAAACACGCGAAATTGAGCGACTCGTCGTCGGCATACGGCACCCGCACCGACATTCCCGGAATGTCCTCCGCCTCGATCCGGTAGCGCACCAGCGTGCGGTGGGATTGGCCGGGAACGACCGCGGTGAACACGCCGTCGGCCGCCGTTTCATCCGCGCCCGAGCCGTCGTCCACCATCGCGAGCGTCGTCCAGTTCGACGGATCCTCAAAGGCCGGGTTGACCGGACGCTCGCCCTTCGGGTCCGCCAGAACCTGCGAAACCGTGCGCGGAAAACGCGCGGGGACGTATCCCCCGGGCGCCACGATCTGATAGAGAAGGTTCACCTGCCCGACGCCTTGCGGGTCGGTGACCTTGGCGGTGACGACGATCGGCCTGCCGGACGCCGGTTGTTCCGGCGAGTGCCCCACCTGGCGGATCTGCGGTGGAGCGTTCGCCGCGAACACGGAGTTCGCCTCGCCGGGCGTCGGCACGTTCACCGAAGAGCTCTCCGGCCGGATGAGTTCCATGTCGAAGCCGAGATCCGAACTGCCGATCGTGCCGTTGACCACCTGCACGGCCACTGTGTTGACACCCTCGATGAGGAAGGTGGAGGCATTGGAGATCGTCTGTTCATACCACAGACCCTCGGTATCGGAGTCGGAGGCGGCGAACGTCGAGATCGTCGGCTCCGTGGTGTTCATGTTCCGGTATGCGACGAGGTTGCCGTTGATCCAGATGACGCATCCATCGTCCTTGCAATAGCGGAGCAGGAGGGAGGACGGCACCTCCCCGGGCGCGATGGTGAACTGCTTGCGGAGGAAGACGCAGCGGTAGTTGTAGCGCATCCCGGAGATCACCGTGTTGAGAGGCAGGCTTCCCGCGCTACTTGAGATATCTCCATAGCCGATCGGCGAGACATACGAATTCCACGTCCCGTCTTCAGAGAATCCCGTCTGCCGCCAGAGAGCGGAGGGGCTCGACGCCTCGGTCACCCCCGTCCGCCATTTCCAGCCGCCCGATGCCGCGGTGATGTATCCGAGCTCCGGGAGATCGCCGGAAGAACCGGACGCCCGCCACGAGCCCGCGAGATTGTTGTCGAGCGACGGATGGACCAGCTCCATCGAAGGGCCCGCGCCACCGGCGGACACCGGCCATGGAAAGGTGGAACGGAAATCGACCTCGTCGACCCCGGCGCCGGACGCGTCGACAAGCTTGAGTTTCTCGCCATCGCCCGAAAGTTTCCCCAGATAGGGTCCGAGCGGCACGTAGCCGAACTCGTTGAGAAACGCGCCCGGATCCTGCGCGACGACCAGATAGCCGCCGGCCGGAATGTTTGTCGACGCGGGAAAGACATATTCAATCCCATCGACGAACCCCCATCCCGAAAGATCGACCGGCCCGCCCGTCGGATTGTGAAGCTCCACGAACTCCGCGCGCGTGTTGTTCGCCGGGTCGTAGTGGATCTCGTTGATCACCACGCCCTGCGGCGGATCCACCGCGGCCAGCGCGATGACCTGCTCGAAACTCCGTCCCGTGCTGTCCGTCACGCGCACGCGGATCGTAAACGAATTTCCCGCCTGACCGGCGAATCCCGTTGTCGCGATGAGCTGGTGGCCGCTGATGATGAACAACCCGTTGTCATCATCCCCGGTGCCGGCCACGAGTTGGTAGCTGTGCGTCTCGCCGTAATTCGGATCGTCCGCCGTCAGGTTCGCGATGAAGGATCCGTCCACCGACGAGCTGGCGATCACCGAGTTGGATATCGAAACGTCCGTGGGATCCGACGGCGGAGGGTTCACAAGGAGGGTGATGGTGGACACGCCCGACCAACCGTAGCCGTCGCTCGCGCGGAAAGAGAAGGAATCCCCACCGTGGTATCCCGGCTCCGGCGTGTAGGTGAGAGCCGGCGCGGTTCCCGTGAGGGAGCCGTGTTCCGGACCCGCCGTGATCTCCCATGCGAATCCCCCCGCGGGTGGATTCGGATCGGAAACCACCAGGTTCACGGCCGAGAAGGAGTCCTGGGCGACGGTCACGCTGCCATCTTCCGTTTCCGGCAGGCCGGGCAGAACGGTCACCGTCACGCTCGCGGATGCCGAGGCCGCGCCACGGCCGGCGGTGAGCGTGTAGGTCGCCGTTTCCGTGGGGACGATGACCACCGGACTGCCTCCCGAGACATCCACCAAAGGTTCCATCGCGAGCGAATCCTCGCCGGAAACATTCCACTCGAGCGTCACCGGATCGCCCCGGTAGACGGCGGTGCTGGAGGCGCGCAGGCCGTCGAGAAGCAGCGGTTCGAGCCCGAATGCGGCGGCTTCCGAGGAGAACGCGTCCATCACCTCCGCCGCGCCGAACGCCGTGTCATACACCCTCAGCCGCGCGATGGTGAGACTGCCGTTGATGGAGGTGACCCCGCCGGAGGGAGTCGATTGCGCGCCCACGCGGATGGGCAGGGCGCCACCCGAGGTGGAAACCGCCCACGTCGCCAAGGGACCGACCGGCTTGGACGTCGAGAGCACTCCATCGGTGTAGGCGTTGAAGTCGCCACTGGCGCTGTCATACACCCACGTGCAACAAGTCCATGCGCCCGTCTTCTCCTTGTTCGCCCAACCCACATCTCCCGTCCCCCATCCGCCGTAACATCCCCACGTGTCGTGGTAGCCGTGGAAGAACGCCGCCAGCGATTTGTCGGGGCCGTCGCGACGCCCCCATGCGACCACCGTTTCCTCAGGACCCGCCGATGGATTGTAGAGCCATGCGATCACCGTCCGGTCGCCATCGCCGGTGAGCGATACCGGCGCGTTCGGACCGAGATACCAGTCACTCGAGCCGTTCAAGGTCACCCCATTCACCCCCGCGACGGTGGTGACCGAAGGCGTGGTCGAGCCGCGGGTGAAGTTGCCCGTTAGATCTCCGGTGTTGGTCCATGTGACGAGCGGACCGTTGGGCAATGAGGTGGCGTCCAGCACGACGAGCTCGGTTCCGGAGACACCGGAGGCCATGGCGAAGAGCACGGAGCACGTCACCCCGCGAAGGCGATGGGAAGGGGGTTTCATCAAAAATCTTTCGGAATGCGCGCGGCAGAACCCGACGGACACAGCCCGCCGGTGAAATTAGCGCCTAACACCGGCCAAACCCGACAAGAACCGCGAAAATTGCGGAGAAAATGATAATTTACCATCATCGCCCACATAGAGGTCGACACGAATCTCCGGAATTGTGACGTTTTCGCCACCTTCAAATCGGAAGACCGTCTTCATGGACATCCGCAGATCACGTCGCGAATTCAAGTTCCTTCTCCCCCCGGAGAAAGCGGAGGCGGTTTGTTCGGACATCCGCGGCATGCTGCCGGGAGACCGGCACGGCGACGGTGGTTCCTATCCGATCGTTTCGGAGTATTTCGACACCCGGGAGCATGACGCCTTCTGGGAACGCGACCGCAAGATCGGCAACCGACGCAAGCTGCGGGTCCGCATCTACGGCACGGCGGGCGGCAGCATCCCGCCATCCGCATTCCTCGAAGTGAAACACAAGCAGGACGGTGTGGGCGTGAAGCGCCGCATCGCCGTGCCCGTCGCTTCCGTCACGCGCCCGGACTTCGACGTCCGCGAACTGCTCGAGGAAATCACGCCGATGCTGGACCGCAGGACGGATCGGTTGCTCGCGGAGGAGATCCAACTCCTGCTCGACAAACGCGGAGTGATCCCGGCGGTGCAGATGCGCTACGACCGCGTCGCATTCGAGGGCCCCGAGGGTGACGACGAGGTCCGCATCACCTTCGACGAAGCCATCCGCTGCCGCGCGTATCGCAAGCCGCTCGCTCCGGACGACCGCGATTTCCCGATCGTCATCCTGCCCGCCGGCTCGCGGCTGCTGGAGGTGAAATTGTTCGGTGCGGCACCCTATTGGTTCCGGGAACTGATCGCCAGACACCGGCTCACACGTTCGCCGTTCAGCAAGTATTGCAGCGCGGTCGAGTGCGTCGCCCCCGGCATCGGCGGGCGGAACACCACGGCGAAAATGATCGCCTGAAGAATCCGTTTTCATGGAGCAGATACTCGAAGCATTCAAGGAAACCATCGGCCAGGACAGCCCCACCGCCGTCGAGGTGGTGTGGGCGATGGCGTTGAGCCTCGTTCTCAACCTCGTCATCGGCACGGTCTACAAGGCGACCTACCGCGGCACCCGATATTCCCAGGACTATGTCCAGACGCTGGTGATCATGGGCATGATCACCACCATCCTCATCATGGTGGTGAGCGGAAACCTCGGGATCGCCTTCGGCATGTTCGCCGCCTTCTCGGTCATCCGTTTCCGCCGCAACCTCGGCCAGGCGCGGGACCTCGGCTTCGTCCTTTTCGCCATGGCCACCGGCATGGTCGTCGGCGCGCGGTTCTACTCGATGGCGATCCTCACGACGGTCATCGTCACCACCACCATCGCCTTGCTCACCCGGTTCAATGCCTACGCCCCGCGGCGGGCGTCGCACCAGATGCGCGTCCGGGTGACCAACGAGATCAACTACGACGACGCTTTCGCGCCGGTGTTCGCCGAGTTCACCGAATGGCACGAACTGAACACCGTAGAGACGGTGCAGGCCGGCATGATGACCGAACTGCGCTACGGCATCCATCTCAAGCAGGGAGTGAAACTCCACCAATTCGTCGAGCGGTTGCAAATGGCCAACGGCAACAACCGCGTATTGATCACATCGAAAGAAGGAGATTTGTATTCATGAGAAACCCCGGGAAGCGACCAACCAGAGGCTGGACCCTGGTCGAAACGCTCATCACGGTGGCCATCGTGGCGGTGCTCGCCGCCATCGCGATCCCCGTCAACAAGTCGATCAAGGCCAGAGCCCACCGCAACCACGCGATCGGCAAGCTCAAGACCTTGGGAACCGCGCTGGTCAGCTACACCACCGACCACAACGGCCGCCTGCCGATGGAGGACGCGCCCGGCTCGGACAGTTGGCAGGCCGCCGCCGACCCGGAGAACGCCGAGGCTTGGTACAACACGCTCCCGGAGCTGGTGGGCGCGGACGCGCTCGGCAAGCTCGCGAACACGCCGCGGAGGATGTATGAGGACTCGTATCCGCTCTACCTCGCCGGCGCACCCTATCCGTCCAGCGACAAGAAACTGGGACAGCCGTATTTCGCCATCGCCATGAACAGCCGGCTCCAGCGCAAGGACGAGGAGGGCCTCAAGAAAGCCGGAACCCTCACCTCCATCCAGGACCCCCACCGCACCGTCGCGTTTCTCGAGCGCGGCATGCCGGGCGACAAGAAGACGAATCCCGGCCAGCGCGGCTTCGATGCCGGCCCCAAGGCCAACGCCCGTGCCTTCGCCGCCCGTTACAACGGAAAGGGGCTGCTGATTTTCATCGACGGCCACGTCGAGATGTATTCCGTCTCCGACCTCATCAATCCCGCGGGCACCATCAAGTTTCCTCAAACGGACGTCGTCTGGACTCCCGATCCGGACGAGGATCCGAATTGACGAGGCCCGGGGGGAATCGATCCGCACCATGAAACGCCGCATCCTCCCCGCAACCATCGCGCTCGCCCTCGGAGTTCCGGGTTGGCTCCCCACGGCCTCCGCCCAGACCGGCGAAGTCCTCATCAACGAGTTTCTCGCGTCGAACGATACGATCTCTCCGGACAACGCCGACTTCGATGACTATTCGGACTGGATCGAGCTCCACAATCCAGGTGCCTCGGCGATTTCCCTCGACAATTACTATCTCACCGACGACCTCGCCGCGCCCACGAAGTGGCGTTTCCCGACCGGTTCCAGCCTTGCCGCGGGCGCCTATCTCGTTGTGCGGGCCGATGGTTTCAACGCCGGCCCCGGCGAAACGCATGTCCGCGGTTACTACCCATGGGGCAGCACCCTCACCACGCGCCGCCACCACACATCGTTCAAGTTGAGCGCCGATGGAGAGTCCGTCGGGGTCTTCCGGGTCGACACTCCGCCCGTGGACACCACGCTCATCGCGAAACACGCGGTTTGGAAATACCGCGACACCGGCACCGATCCCGGTCCGGCATGGGCATCCGCAGGATATGACGACAGCGCGTGGTCCTCCGGCGCGGGACCGCTCGGCTACAATGATTCCTGGATCGCCACCACCGTCAGCTACGGACCGAGCAGCAGCAGCAAATACGCGAGCACCCAGTTCCGCCACCATTTCACGATCGCGGATCCGTCCTCCGTCGGCAACGCGCGCCTCAGCGTCATGGCCGACGACAGCGCCATCATCTATCTGAACGGCAGCGAGGTCGCGCGCCTGCGGATGCCCGCGGGCACCGTGGCCTACAATCAATACTCGGCACAACTCGCCCCCACCGAGAACGTGTATGAAACCATCGAGCTGTCCGGATTTCCCCTGGTCCCCGGTGACAACGTCCTCGCCATCGAGGTCCACCAGGAGTCCGCCACCAGTTCGGACCAGAGTTTCGACGTCGAGTTGAAAGCGGATGTCATCACCGTGCCCGCCGTGGAGGTGGACTCCGTCAGCTTTGGCGTGCAGACCACGGATGTCTCGCGCGGCCGCGTCTCCGGCGGCGGCTGGGCATCCTTCGGCGTGCCCACGCCCGGCGCCGCCAACACGCCCGTCCCGCTCACCGAACCCTTCGCAACCTCGCCCGCCGTCACCGCCTCGGTGGACAGCGGATTCTACGGGACCGCGCAGTCCGTCACCCTCTCCGGCGCGCCCGCCGGCACCATCCGCTACACGCTCGATGGCTCGGACCCGCGGTCCGACTCGTCCGTGTACGCCGCACCGCTTTCCATCACCGCCACCACCATCCTCCGCGCCCGCGTCTTCGAAGATGGGAACATCCCGGGCCCCACGCTCACGCGTTCGTATTTCCTCGGAGCCGACACCACGCCGGGCCTGCCCGTTGTTTCCTTCGTCGCTGATCCGGAGACGCTCTTCGGCGATGACATCGGGATCTACGAGAACGACACCGCCTACGCCTTCAAAGGACGCGAGGTGCCGGTGCGCATCGAGTTCTTCGAGCAGGACAAGACGCCCGCTTTCGCGGTGAACGCCGGCACCCGCATCGCCGGCGAGAACATCTGGCTCAAGCCGCAGAAACCGTTCAACATCTATCTGCGCGGAAAATATGGCGATGACACCGTTCCCTATCAGCTCTTCCCCGGCGAGCCGTCCGCCACCATCACCGAGTTCAATCTCCGCAACGGCGGCGACGATTGGGAGGAAACCCTGCTCCGCGACGCGATGATGCCCTCCATCCTCAAGGGCCAGATGGATGCCGAGATGTATTCCTACCGCCCCAGCGTCCTCTACCTGAACGGATCCTTCCACGGCATCTACAACATTCGCAAACGCTTCGACTCCACCTACTTCGCCACCACCCACCACCTCGGCGCGGACGAATACGACCTCGTCCAATACGCACACGACGCGGCCGGAACCACCCGCCTGCTCGCCGACGGCGGTTCCACCGACCGCTACGAGGCCTTCCTCGATTTCGTCACCACCCACGACCCCGCGGACCCCGCCGTCTATGCGCAGATCGAGGAGCAGATGAATGTGGATTCCTTCATCGACTACGTCGTGGCCACCGACTTCGCGTTCAACACGAGCTGGTCGCACAACCGCGAGTTCTGGTCCGGCCGCACCCCGGGCTCGAAGTGGGAGTGGATCATCAACGACTTCGACCGCGGCTTCGACATCGACTCCATCAACTCCTCGTCCTCCAAGTCGCTCATCGACGATTTCGTCGCCGGCTACCCGCTCTTCCAGCGCATGGACAACAGCGGAGTCTTCATCAACCGCCTCATCCAGCGCTACGCCGCCCACGTCGGCAGCACCTTCGTCCCGCAGCGGTTCAACGACCTTTTCGACGTCCTCATCGCCGAGCAGGAACCGGAGATCGCCCGCCACGTCGCGAGGTGGAACGCGAGCGGCGGATTCAGCGCACCCACGCGGCTCGCACAGATCGCCGAGATCAAACAATACGTCGTCAACCGCCCGTCCACCGCGCTCGCGCGGCTCCAGACCTATCTCGGCATCAGCCGGCCGATGGCGGCCCTCAGCTTCGCCGCCTCGCCCGCCGCGGGCGGCACGATCCGCGTGGCGGGCGTGGAAATGCTGCCGGCCTACAACAGCAGCGTCAGCCTCTTCCAGAACACGCCGGTCGAGATCCGCGCGGAGGCGGCGCCCGGATACTCGTTCGTTTCCTGGAGCAACGGCTCCACCGACCCCGTCATCACCGTCACGCTCAACGCCGCGATGTCCCTCACGGCGAACTTCGCGTCCGGCGCGGAAACCGTGCTGCCGTCCACCATCACCGCGCCCACGACGCTCGGCGCCGCCGGCTCGCCCTACGTCATCGATGGCGAGCTCGTCGTCGAGTCCGGCGCCACCCTCACCATCGACCCCGGGGTGACCGTCCGCATGGCGCCCGGCGCCGCCATCCGCGTCCACGGCACGCTCGCCGCGAACGGCACGGAGGCCCTGCCCATCCTCTTCGAGTCCCGCTCCGGCGCGCCGTGGGGAAACATCGGCTTCGCGAACACCTCCACCGTTTCCACCCTCAGCCACGTCGTCATCCGCGACGCCACCGTCAGCAGCAGCGACCCGCTCCACCTCAAGGCCGCCGTCTCCGGATACCATGCGGACATCGTGCTCGACCACGTGGACATCGACGGCCCGCAGCCGGTCTTCGCCCGCTTCGGCTCCACCACCCTCCTCGACAGCCGCATCCACATCACCTTCACCGGCGATGGCATCAACGTGAAGAACGGCGACGCCCATGTGGAACGCTGCACCTTCACCGGAAACGCCTCCGTCGATACCGACGCCATCGACTACGACGGCGTCACCGACGGCATCATCCGCGACAACCGCATCTACAACTTCCTCGGCGACAACAGCGACGGCATCGACGTCGGCGAGGGCTGCGTGAACCTGCTCGTCGAGAAAAACCGCATCTATAACAACTCGGACAAGGGCGTCTCCGTCGGACAGGCCTCCGAGGTCGTCATCCGCCAGAACCTCATCGTCGGCTGCGCTCTCGGCGTCGGCATCAAGGACAGCGGGTCCACCGCGTGGATCGACCAGACCACCTTCGCCCGCAATGACGTCGGAGTGGCGGTGTATGAAAAGAACCTCGGAGCCGGCGGCGGAAACGCCATCGTGGAGAACTGCATCTTCTCCCGTTCCAAGACCGCGCCCGCCACCGTGGACTCCCTTTCCACGCTCTCGATCGCGTGGTCCTTGTCCGACACGCTGCCGCTCGCCGGCACCGCGAACTCCGTGGCGGATCCGCTCTTCACCAGTCCCGGCATCTACGACTTCTCCCTCCAGCCCGCCTCCCCGGCCATCGACGCCGGCGACCCCGCGCACGCCCTCGACCCGGACAGCAGCCGCGCGGACATCGGCATGGCCTATCTCTACGATCCTCTGGACTATCCGTTCCTCATACCCAACGTCATCGTCGTCAACGAAGTGCTCAGCTCGTCGCCCGGCGTCGGCGGTGATTGGATCGAGCTCCACAACAGCGGCGGCGACCCCATCGACCTCGGCGGCTGGTATCTCAGCGACGATGCCGGCGACCTTCTGAAATACCGCATCGCGGACGGCACCACCATTTCCGCGGGTGGATACCTCGTTTTCAGCGAGACCGCGCACTTCGGAGCCTCCAGCGGCGACCCCGGAGTCGCCACCCCCTTCGCGCTGAGTGGAAACGGCGAGTCCGTCTTCATCTACAAACCCGCCGAAGGGCTCGATCTGGAATATCTTGATTCCGAGGACTTCGGAGCCGCCGAGCCCGGCGTCACCTTCGGCCGCCTCTACAAACCGAGCACCGGCACCTACAACTTCGTCGCGATGAAATCCCCCACCCCGGGCGCCGCGAACTCGCTGCCGAAGGTGGGCCCCATCGTCATCAGCGAGATCATGTATCATCCCGCCGGCAACTCGGATTCCGAATACATCGAACTGCTCAACATCTCGCCCTCCGCGGTGACCCTCTACGATGCCGCCAAAGGCGCTGCGTGGGCCATCACCAACGGCATCGAGTTCAGCTTCCCCACCGCCACGCCCGTCGTCATGCAGCCCGGCGAGCGCATCATTCTCACCCGCAGCATCGCCGCGTTTGGTTCCTCGTTCAGCGTCCCGCCCGGCACCCAGGTTTTCCAATGGACCTCCGGCGGCCTCAGCAACAGCGGCGAAACCGTCGAGCTCGGCATGCCCGGCGAGCTCGACGCCCTGCTCGTCCGCCAGTTCATCCGCGTCGATCGTGTCGTCTTCACCGATACCGCGCCCTGGCCCGTCTCCGCCGATGGCGGCGGCCCCGCGCTCGACCGCACCAACGTCTACGCCTACGGAAACGACCACGCCAACTGGACCGCCCAATCCGCAACCCCCGGCGAGCCGGAAACCCTCCCCGGTTTCCACCGTTGGGCGATCGATCAATCGCTGCCCGGCGGCTTCGACGGCCCGGAGGCCGATCCCGACTTCGACGGCCTCTCCAACCTTCTCGAATACGCCCTCGGCCTCTCGCCCGACGATTCCTCCATCCCGCCCTTCAGTTCCGTGCAGCCCGGCGGCGGAAACATCGTCATCGAGTTTCTCCTCGCCGACGGCCTGGACGACCTCATCCTCGACATCGAGAGCACCGAAAACCCGGGCACCATCCCATGGCGCGGAGTCCCCGGCACCGCCGTCGTCGAAACCCTGGAAGGCCCCGTCCTCCGCGCCAACGTCCCCGCCACCGCCCCCCGCGCCTTCTTCCGCATGGCCGTGAGGCAGCGCTGAGACATGTCTTCCGGCGAAGAAGAGATCGAACAACGAAACCGTCGAATCGAATCCGGCACGGAGTCTTGGAATCACTCTTCCCTCTCGATCCCTTCGTAGTTCCTACCGGATCCCGAAACCTTGAACGCATCGGCTGGAAAACCGCAGCCCCACGTTGGCGACCGGGCATTCAACTACTGAAATTCCGAGGACCACGGAGGGCACTGACAGGCAAAGGAACCATCGCCGCGCCCTATTGCCTCAGTGTATTCAGTGGCCCCCAAACTCCCAGGGCCCCCTCATTTTGGAGGGCTGAGTTTCAGGAAGGTTTCGAGCGTGTCGGTGCAGAGGCAGGCGCGCTTGCGCTTGCCGGCGATCGAGTCGCGGACGCTGGTGTCGTTCTTGAGCAGGTTGTGGCTGAGGCGGCGCAGCAGCGAGAGGTTGCGGGCGGCGTGGCCCATGCGGACCCTTGACGCGTCCTCGCCGTAAACAACATCCATCACCCAGTGGCACTGGTTCTCGATGCTCCAGTGGGTCCGGGTTAGCCGGAGCAACAGCCCGGCGTCGGGTGGCAGGCTCGTCAGGTAGTAGCGCTCCTGGCGGGTTGTGGTGCCGTCGGACAAATGGCGCACCGAGTGGAGGTGAACGACGCTTCGCAGGTCCAGCCAGGAGCGGCGCTCGTCCTCATCGATCCAGCCGAGATGGTCGGTGACGGTCAGGTGGCGCTCCTCGGTGCGCCCGTGGCCTTTGTCGAAGTCACTGGAATGCGAGACGACGTGGCCATCACGCCGTGTGCGTTCAAGGGCTTCCGGATCTCCAAACAGGCTGCGGACCTCCTCGTGCAGGACGGCGCGGTTGCCCTTGAGGGCCAGCAGGTAGTCGGCCTCGGCGTGACGGATGGCAATCGCGATTCTCTTCTGGCAACCCAGCGCGTCGAGGCTCACCACGCAGCCCTTCACGTCGAGTTGTCGCAGCAGCTTCGGCACGGCCGTGATCTCGTTGCTCTTCGAATCCACCAGCAGTTGCCCGAGGGTCAATCCACTGCCTGCCGCCCACGCACTGATGAGATGCAGCGCGTCGCTCTTGTCGGACTCCTGGAAGCTGCCGCGCAGTGTCTTGCCGTCGATGGCCACAAGTTCCCTGCCGAGCCGCTCGCTCAACGCCGCGCTGAATTCGATGAAGCACTGGTTGAAGCGCTCCGGATCCAGCGCGGTCAAGATGCGTCGGAAGGTGTCGTCGCTGGGCAGCCCGCCCGGCAACCTCAAACGCTCGCACAGCCACTTCTCGCGCATCTGGGCGAAGCGCTCGAAGTCCTCGAAGTCGTCCATCCCGCAGACCATCGCCGCCAGGGCGATGAAAAGCACCTCGCCAAAGTAGTGCCGCTTGGCACGGCCGTCTCGTGGATCCGGCAGGTTTTCGAACGCTTCCATTCCGGGAGGAAATCCTCCCGCATACTCTTCACTGCGGGTCTTCTTGCGAGCCATTCGGCCCGCTTAATTCAAACAGATGTTCCGTACAAGCCCCATCACGTACCAAAATGAGGGGGCCCTGCCCAAACTCCGCATCGTCCTCGACAACGCCTTTCCGTAGACCCAACTTCCGACCCGAAGCATCCAACCCGTTTCCCTCTCGACATGTCAGAACAAGGCTCGATCGCTGAGGCGACTTATGAGGCCATGCGATTCAAACAGGTTCCTGCGGCGGACCTCGTCCGTGAGATCCGGAACTCTTGGGGAGATAACCATGGCGTTGAGGAGGTGCACCACTTCCTCTGCGAGATCGCGACATGCCTTCTCCACTATCCCGATGTGGAGGTCGGACACGTGGAGGCGCTGCGCTTCACGCCTTGGTCGCTCGATCCCTGGGAAGCTGACCACAAAATCCAATCGGAGCTCGAGTTGATGGAGCGCTTTCTTGAAGACCGCAATCGCTATGTCTTCCGAAGAAAGCATGCGGCCGGCGCATGGGAAGAGCCACCATAGATCGAGCTTGAGTTTGCACGATTTGAAGCGAACTCAATTTCATCGCCTTCACACCCCCGCACCCACCTCATGAATCCCAAGCGCAACATATCGCCTCATCCGCGGCAGCCTTTTCAGCAGGCAACACGCATGCTCATCACATTCCTCGCCATCTTTTCCTCACAAGCGTTTGGCAGGCAATGGACAGTCCATTGGGAGGCGGCCAAGGGAGAGACCGAATGTTCAATAGTCTACGAACCGCGCACGCTCGACGAACTCAGGTCGAAACTCCCGGCAGGTCATCCAGAGGCAAATGCGGACATCAAAAAAGGTGCCGCTCCGGCGAAGGCCTCGACAAAGACGATCGGCACATTTCATGGAAACCGGGTGTTGGCCATCGAACTCGAGGTTCCCACCAGCTATTACTCCAGATACTTCATGATCGTGGCGGAGGTGGAGACTGAAAAATTCATGCCCGTCTATATCCACCAGTATGCGCAGGGAAGCCACTGCCACGGCTCGCCAAGGTATCGAGAATCGAAAACCGAATTCACCGTGACAATCACCAGCAGAACCATCGGCACCGATCCATCCGAACAGACATTCCGGGTCACCTGCGATCTGAAGAGCCCGCCGAAAATCGAACGAGTCGATGCCTGAGCTTCCCAGTTTTCAAACCCCGACCGCCTCCAACCCTCACGATTTCCCTCCCACAATCTGGATACCAACCACTCCCGCGCATCCCCCTTCCCTTTCGATCCCTTCGTAGTTCCTACCGGATCCCGAAACCTTGAACACATCGGCAGGAAAACCGCAGCCCCACGTTGGCGACCGGGCAATCAAGCACTGAAGCACTGAGGACCACGGTGGGCATTGATGAGAAACGTGTGAGCATTCTCCAAGCATCTACCTTCTCAGTGAAACCAGTGGTCCTCAGTGTCTCAGTGGTTTCCAAGGCCCGCCTGATGTGACAACATCGCCAGCGAAAGCGGCGAATCCCAAACCCTCGTCTGGAAGTCCGACAGGCTGGCGCGGGAACGTTGATCCAACAGAACCCTTACCATGTCCCTGAAATACACCCACCGCCCCGGAGGCTCCGCCCATTGTCCGCAATGCAGGGAGGCCATCTCGCGCCAAGCGAACATCTGCCCTCACTGTCGGTCGGACCTGACCAACGATGAACAATGGCAAGCCCAGAAAGCGAAAGGCAGCGCGGGATGCGCCGGCCTTCTGATCTTCGGTCTTGCCATCCCGCTCACCGCGGGACTATCCATCGTCCGCTTCCTTGGATGACCTCCCGGGACGTCGCCTCAGCCTTCGTCCCTTTCGTTGTTCCCGCTCCCCTCTCCTTTTTGGGTGGAACCACGAAACACACGAAGAATCACGAAAATTGATAAACCCGGGAAGGTGCCGGTTCCCATCTCAACGAGACTCTGACTTTGCGCCTTTCGTGAATCTCGTGGTGCATCTATCCGCATCACGTTTGCGATCCGTCCCATCGCGCCCCTCCTCCCGGATGTGGGAAGAGGGGCGGCGTGGATGCGATATCAAAGGGAGCGATGGCTCACCGGATCACTCCAGTCCGATGAACCGGTGGAACCACCGAAGGCACGGATCTGGAAGATATACACGCGGCCGGGCGTGAGGCCCGTCACGTCGATCTTCTGCGAGCTGTTGAAGGGACCTTGGATCACCCAGGGGCCGGGCACGCCATCGTCCATCACCTCCGCCACGCGGCACTCGTAGCAACGGGCGTTCGTCACCGGGACGAGCGCCAGGCGGGACTCGCCCGTCATGCCGTAGCGCAGGCGTTTCACCACCGGCTTCGTCAGCGGCACGCTCGCACGGTTCTGGCTCGCCGCGCGGAAACCGCTGGATAGCAGCACCTCCAGATCGCCACCGCTGGCGCCTTGGACGTACAGTGCCAGCTTGTCCAGCATCTCCAGCAGCTCGGCCTTCCGTGCGTTTTTCGCCGCGGTGGCTGCCGTTCCGCCCTGCGCCTGGAGCCCGATGGCGTCCTGCATCGCCTGCAGTTTCGCCTCCAGATCCACCTGCGTCACCACCGGAGTGGCGTAGGCCGGGTTTCCATACAGGTTCACAAGCACCGCCTGGGTGCTCTCCGTCACTTTCGCGTCCGACAGACCGAAGTCGTAGGACACTTTCGCTTTTTGCGTGTTCATAGTATGTCGTTTTTGTTTCTTAGCGTTGCCGGCAGTTGGCATATGCGTCACTTCCGAACGTCGCTCCCCTAGCACCTACATCCGGACACTGGGAAGAAGATATTTTTTTGATCGATGCCGGAACACATCCCATCACAATTTGTCTTGTCATCAGGCAAACATCTGAAAAACAAGGTATATTTCATACATCCGTAGCAACTATTACACCCGGGACGATGGATCAAACAGGCCACCCTACGTGATCGCGGTTCGGGGATGGCAAAGGTCATTGGTCATTGGTCATTGGTCATTGGTTGACGATGGACGGAGGATGAAAGATGAGTGGGAGACCACGAATTTCACGGGAGACACGGATGAACTCTGGTTCGGGAAGCCGGTCTTTCTACCTCGCGATCCGTTCTTTCTACCTGGCGAGCCGGTCTCTTTACCTATACAGCCGTTTCTTTTGCCTGGTGAGCCGGTCCTTTTACCTAACGAGCCGTTCTTGCTACCTCGCGAGCCGGTCTTTCTATCTAGTCTGTGGCTCTGTCTTCCTAGCGTGCCAGTCTTTCGACTTGGTGAGCCGGTCTTCCTACCCAGTCAAGGGCTCTTTCTGCCGGGGTGGCGGATGATGCGACTGGGTCCGGCGCCTGATTCCTCCCCCTCGGGCCGGGTTCCGGCTCCGAGGGGCCGCGTTTCCCCGGGCGCACTTCGAGGCCGCTTCTGCCCGCCGATGGCTGGGACTTGCAGGCCGAGTCCGGCGGGGGGACTTGTTGCAGCCCTCTTCCTTCTGCCCTGAGATCGGATGTCCGTTTAGACAATCATCCTGATCACTCAATCCTGTCACAGATTCTCAAGCCTCTTCACGATGTCCAGCACTTCCCTCCCCTTGCTTTTTATGATCTCGATCAACTCGGCTGGTGTGCGGGCATCCTCCTCCGTTTTTGCGTTGGGATTCACAGCTTTCAGATCAAAGGCGTGGTCCTCGATGGACTGAGCCTTGGAGACAATATCCCGGATCTCGCGCTCGCATTTCTTGATTAGTTGTTTTACCGGCTCCATCTCCGCGGCCTTTGCCTTGGACTTCTTGAATAGATCCAACGTCTCCTCGTGTTTTTTCAGGCGTGACTTGGGTTCGGCGGCAGTAGCCCGGATCGCATCAGCCTCCTCTTTCGCTTTCTTGCGCCGGGCAGCGATGTCCACCGTCCAACTGCGGTAACTCTCAGCGCGCTTTGGAAGGAGCGCAAAAAAATCACCCAGTTGCTTTCGCGTGAAAGGAGTCTTCTTCGCGACCTCCACGTCCGATAGATCGAAATACCAAATCTTCTTCGTCGGCTGGCCCTTGGTAAAAAACGGCTCTTCGTCGTCAGCGCATGACGGAATGATGGCGGAGCTTGAGTTCGAGGTAGTCCAGATCCCGGTAGCCGCAGGCCTTGTGGATCATTCTTGAGACGAGATTGTTGAAGCCTTCGATCAGTCCCGACGTCAGCCCGTGTTTCACGAATCCGCAGACCCGTTCGCAATGTCGGGTGAAGCTTCTTGCAAGCCGCTGGAAGGGCGCGAGCCCGCTGGCATGGGCCAGTTCGCACCAGTTGGCCAGCGCCCGCCTGGCCCAGCCCTGGCGCCGGTAGTTGAAAAGCGCGCGGAACTGCTCCTTGAGGATGTAGGCGGTGCTGATGGCTTCGTTGGCTTCAAGCAGCAGGTCGAGCTTCCCGCGGCCGTCGGCATCGAGGTTCTCGTGGTTGCCGAGGATCAGGTAGCGCTGGCCTTTGATGAGCTGCCGTTCCTCCGTACCGGCCCTGCGGCACTGGGAGCGGCGCACTTCGTCGACGGCCTGGTTGACGTTCATCACCAGGTGGAAGCGGTCGTAGACGATGTCCGCGTTGGGCAGCCAGGCCTCGACGGCGGCCTGATAGGCTCCGGAACGGTCGATGCCGACGGCTGTGATGCCGGCCCGCTGTTCTTCGGTGAGCCGCTCGAAGAAGGACTCGACGCATTCCTTTTTGCGTCCCTCCCGCATGTGGAGGAGTTCGCCGGTCTCGCCGTCGAGGATGATGGTGACGTAGCAGTGCCCTTTGCGGACGGACTTCTCGTCGATGAGGAGCTTGGTCAACCCGTCGAGGCATGGGGGAGGCGTGTCCGCCTCCAGGACGATCTTGTCGTAGCGGCGCACCGTGGCGTCGCTGATCTCGAACATGGTGGCGACCTCGGAGTTGGTTGCAAGGGCGGCCCACGAACTCACCAGCCGCATCAGCCGCCAGGTCGCCTGGCAGTCGGGATGGACCTCGCGCGGACAGGTGGTCGCGTAGCGGTCGCAAGACCGGCAGAACCCCTGCACGGTGGGGAAGGTCAGATACACGATGGAACCGTGCGGCATCGGGCAGTCCATCACCGCCCTGCGGCCGACCTTGTTGCGGGGGAGCTTCTCCTCGCAATGGGGACACCGGGGGCCGGAACGCTTGTCGAAATCGAGGTTGATCTGCGCCCCGATCTCCTCGAACCTGATTTCCGTAACGACATACCCCTTGAAGGGCACCAAAGCCTTGATATTTCGGACTTTCACACCCGTTCAAGGCCAGCCCGACAAGGGGATGTCACCTCGATTCTAACGAAATATCGTCATGCGCTGACGACGAAGAGCCTAAAAAACAGAACGTTGGTTTTCACACCGGCACCTGTGGCCGTGAACACTCCACCCGGGAGGCTGAGCACACACCACAGGTCGCAGGTATCCAGCAGGCGGCGCTTCGTTTTCACGAAGGCGTCTTGGTTCGTTTGGAAAAGGATGCCCTCAGGCAACACGATGGCGCAACGCCCGCCGGGCTTGAGTGTCTCTATTACGTCCTGAAGAAACAAAACTTCCGTCGCACGGGATTTGAAGGAGAAACGGGTTTGCGCATCCGCTCCTTCTTTCCCGCCGAACGGCGGATTGATGACGATCACATCGAACTGTCCCGGCGCATTCTGATAGAGGCCGCCGTAGATCTCCTCCCGCGTCAGCGTGTTGCCATGCCAGAGATGCGGCTCATCGATGCCGTGGAGGACAAGGTTCGCCAGTGCGATGGGATACACGAGGTTCTCCTTCTCCCGCCCGTAAAACGTGCGGTGTTTCAGCGTCTCAATCTGATCGCCGGTGGCGCTATCGCCCAAGGAACCGCGCATGAATTCGTACGCCTGGGCCAAGAAGCCCCCCGTGCCGCAACAGGGATCGCACACGGTTTCGCCGACTTTGGGCGCCACGATCTCCACCACGGCGCGGATGACCTCGCGGGGCGTGAAAAACTGTCCCCCGTCGTTACCCTTCTCGCCCATCTTGAGCAACAATCCTTCGTAGATCTGACTCAGGGTGAAAACGTGGGTGTCGTCCACCGTGTCGAGGCTGATCTCGTGGATCTTGTCGAGAACGTCCAAAAGGTTGCGCTGCGTGTCCACGCGCGTGCGGTCCACGCTGGACATGATCTCGCTCATCACCTTCTGCCGCGGCGTCGCGTTTGGGCGATTCTTCAATCCCTTGAGGTGAGGGATCAGCTTCTTGTTCACGAAGTCGTAGAACGCATTTGACGTGGATTCCTCCATCCGCTTGCGTTCCACCGCCTCGGGCGCTGCCCAATCCCGCCAACGGTAGGGTTTGGAAAGCGATGGTTTGAAGTCCACGCCCACCGCCTTGGCGTTGCGGGCCTCGACATCCTCCGTCTCGTCCAGAATCCGGAGGAATAGAATCCAGGTCAGCTCCGGCACATACTGCAAGGCTCCCGCGCAGTTTGATCTCCGAAGAATGTCGCAGACACTCCAGATTGCGCTGTCGAGTCCGGAGCGGGTGGTGGTCTTGGTGCTTTTGGTTTTGGCGGCCTTAGGCATCGCGTGCGTTGGAAATGTGTCAATGCGCCGTCTCGATGATCTGCTTCTCCAGTTGATCAAACGCACTCTCGTCAAAAAAGCCCACGTCGTGATCGCGCAGCACCTCAGCCACGCGGTCCCGATATTCGCAGGCGGCCTGCCCGAAGGCGGCCACGATCACCAACTGCCGTTCCCCTGCCTCGGGATCCGGGTGCTTGTAGATAAGCCTTCCCTGGGCCGCTTTCGTCAGCAAGTCGCGGACGATGTCCTGCTCCCGCCGCTGATTGAATTCGTGGGCCTCGATTAAATTGAGCCTGCCGTTCTGGTACGTGAAGGGAACCGTCAGCTCCTGGCCGAGCACCGGCACCTTCACGGTCACGTCCTCACGGACCAGCGCCTTCAACCGTGGTGTGCCCAATCGCTCGCGCAGCCGGTTCACTAGGGTCGCTTCCGCCGGTGGCTCCTTCCGCTGGGTGCGGGCGACCAAATCCTCGAAAAGCTGGGCCAACTCCACATCCGGCTCCTCGACGAAGGTCGTACGCGGCGGAGTGACGACAATTTCATTTGCCAGCAGTGCAGCGAAGCGCCGGAGATCCTCCAATCCGGTGATCGACGATTTTTCCGCCTCCAGCCGATGCTCCAGCATCTTCTTCATGGCGTTGATCTGTTTCAGATCTCCGGCCTCATCGCCGAAAAAGTTCCGGATGCGCTCGTTGCCCGACGACAGGCGGGCGCGCAGATACCCGGAGTCCGGGCAGAACAAAAGCACGCCAATATTGGCGGCCTCCAATCGTCCCCGGTCGGGGCAATATTGGATCAGGCAGTAGTATCCGGTCGTTGGCGCGTTCATCCGATCTTGGGTTGGCGGAACCTAAAGCAGCTCTCCCTGCGGGAAAAGGCGGGAAACGAAATCTTTTGCCAGCCAATCCCGGCGCTGGATCAGGAAATCCACCAGCGCCTCCCGCACCGGAGATTCCACCTGCCAATCGCTTGGAATGAAGCGGATGAGCGTGCTGATCGCATCGGCGGGGATCGCGATCATCGCCGCCACCGCCCGCTCGGCGTCCGCCCGTTTCAGATGGGGCAGAAACTCGGGAAACAGCCCGAACTGCGTGACATCCCTCACCAGATCGATCCGTGCCAGCTTGGGCGTCAATTCGCCCCCGCAGGTCAGGATGTGCGTGTGATCCATCGCCACGAGGATGAAGCGCCCGGCGGGAGCGCCCTCCCGCATGAGGAACACGTTGTTGCGGTTGATCCGGCGCGGTGCCTGTTGGCTCTCCGGCCGGTAGCGGTCGCAATTCCGCGTCCACTGGTCGAGCAGGACCAGTTTCGCGAGGTCCTCGGGATTCGCTAAATACTTGAGGTCGTCCTCATGCCCGCCCCACGGGAAACCATCCACCCGGCGTGTGAGCCAAACCGTTCCCGCCTTGGCCTTCTCCCCCTTGTGGAGCGTGATCTCCGGCACTCCCGAGTAATCGAGCAGCACCGAATCGAACACCGGCAGCCCCATCCACTCCGCCAACCGTGTCCCCACCAGTTCGCAGGCCAGCACATGCGGACCTTCGCCACCGCCGGGAAACTTGGCGAAGGCCCGCCCCGCGTCCGTCTCCACCTGCACCACTTCCGATCCGGTATCCAGCGCCTCGATCTCCCGGCGGATCTTGGTCGGCTTCCATTGATGGGAGGGGGCGGTATCCATGGGAAAACGAGGAAAACCATCAGTCCGTCAGGCTCCCGAACGCCTCCCGCAGGTAGGCACCGGGAAGCTTGTCGAGGGCGGCGAGTTGTTCATCGAGCAGCTTCACGGCTTGGCGGCGGTGGCGGGAGACTTCCGCGAACCGTTGCTGCCATGCCTTGGGCGGAACAGGAATCTCGCCGGTTTTCAAACGGCTGAAAAGCATCCGCTCGCGGACGCCGCCGCGGGCCAGTGTCTGGATGAAACGCCCGCCATAGCTGCTGCGGAGCCATTCATAGACCCACAGATGATGCACCGCTTCCGTGCGCGGGCGCACCACCACGTAATCCGGGCTGGTGATGCCCGGCGCATCGCCATTGTCCAGCATGGCGATGGAGCCGATCATGATGCGCATCGGGTTGTAAAAAACGCTGCCGGGCTGCACGGGTTTGTAGCGGCCGGGCATCTTGCCCACACCTTCTTTTGCTGGAGCCACACCGCTTCGCGTGGCTCCCAATACGGGGAACTCCTCCCAACGGCTGCCGATTCCTTGAGTCACTTCCTCCAGCACCTCCTCGACGGGATGGAAGGTGGTCTGAGAGTTCTGAATGCCTTCTCGAATCCACGCGGAAACAAAATCATCGAGACCTTGGCGCATGGATTCGATGCCTTGAATCGATTGATTACTTGTCGCCATCTGCGTAGCCAAACGTGCGGCAATCCTCTTCTGCTCTCCGATAGGCGGGGTGCAAATGTGGAAACGCTCCACGACGTCCATGTAGATGGTTTTGTGAATTGCTCCCCGGGCAATATCGTGAAGAAACCTCCTCGAAGAGCGTAATGCCCAGAGAAGGAAATTTGGTTCCAACTTCGGACCGCATACCCAGTTCACGAAGTCTTGGCTCGTCGCCATGGGGCATCCGAAGATTGTGACAAAGCCGACCGATGCCGTGCGTGAAAGTGCAACTGTGTCTTTAGGCAACACCCGTGCGGACGAGTTTTCGATGCCAAGTCGATTCGTTCGTTCACTCGTGATAGTCGCGGTTTGGCAATCCAGCGCGCGAATATCGGGCAATGCGAGCCAAGGGATCTCTCCATTTTCCCAGTATTCCGGATGGCGCCGACTCGGCGTGTGTCCCGTCCCGAGGCGAGCCAATTCCGTAAGGCGATGCCACGACCAACCATCGGGAGCTTCTGGCAGATTAATATCGAGGTGAATTGGTGAAAATGCCGCACTCATGCCGCGAACAACCTTTCTTTCGTATCCACCAGCAGCGCCGCGGGTTCGCCGAACAGTTGCAACGCGAGAATGCCGCCGGCCTTCACCACTTCCGGCGTGCTGAAGATGTGCGGGGTTTCCAATGCCTCGGTGCCGGCCTTGGCGAACTGGCTGGCGAGGGCTTTGACGGTGGCGGCGGTGGGCGGCGGCATGGATTCGAGCCAGGTCTTGTGCTTGTAGGTGAAGGCATAGGCGCGGTTGGCCCGCGTCTGCCGGAAAAGCCCGTAGCCGACCTCGCCGAGCACGTCATAGAGATCGCACTCGGACGCCTCCTCAGCCATTTGCAGCGCCCGCGGCGAGAAGCCGCCGCGCACGATGCTGTCGATGAGGCCGCGCCGTTCGGACGGCTGCACCCAGAGGTGGCGGAAGTCCGCCAGATTTCCCGCTTGGGCGATGAGGCGCTCCGCGACCTTTTCCCGATACTGCTCCAAAGTCACGCGGGCATGGCGGCCATCCACCGTGGCGGTGAGATAACGCCCGGTCGCCTCAATGCGAATCGTCACGCCCTCGACAATGGCGGGCGGTTCGGCGGGCGGAGGCTTGGGACCGCTTTTCGATTTGCCGCCCTTGAATTTCGTAAAGAACTCCTGTCCGAGCAGGCGCGTGGCGTCGGTGTAGTCGAAGACGCGGAACATGAGCTTGCCACTGTCCGGATCGAGCCGCGTGCCGCGCCCCAGCATCTGTGCGAAGACGATGGGGCTGGCGAGATACTGCATGAAGGCGATGTTCTGCAAACACGGCACATCCACCCCGGTGCTGAGCAGATCCACCGTGCAGGCGATGAAGTGTGAGGAGACGGAACCTCGAAGGTCCTCCACATGATCCGAACCACCGGACTTGGCCGTGCATTTGAAGGCGAAGTAGGCTTTCGGGTCCTGCCCGTGGGCAAGGCACCAGTCGTTGTAAAGATTACCGAGTTGCTCGCTCATCGCCTCCGCGTGGCGGTCGCTGGCACAGAACAAAATCGTCTTCTGTTCCGGCGTGCCGCCGTGGGCGAGGAGTTGTTCCAGCAGGTGTTTTGCGAGTTCCAGCACGCGCTCCGGCAGCAGCAGCCGTTCGTCCAGCTCACCCGGGCTGTATTCCTCTTTGAGATTGGCCGGAGTGATCGCTGCTCCGGTGGCGGCGCTCCGGATCTTCTTGTTCTCCAGCTCGCCACGGGTCACCCGGCGCTCGCGTTCTGCCTGCTGCTGGTTCTCGTGGAACAGATCGAAGGTGAAGATCTCCGGCGGGGCCAGATAGCCGTCCTCGATGCCCTGCGAGAGCGTGTATTCATACACCGGATCGCCAAAGTGCTTCACGTTGTCCCGCCACTTCGCCTCGTCCACGGTCGCCTGCCGGGCTCGCTCCCCGACAATCAACTGCCGTGGCGTGGCGGTGAGTCCAATCTGCACGGCTTCCGGGTTGTGTTCCAAGATGAACTTCCAATCGCCCCACGCGGAACGATGGCACTCGTCGATGACGATGTGGGAGAAGTGGTTCTTCTCGATGTAGTGCTTGAAGAAGAAATTCCGCGCCTCCTCGCCGCGGCTGCCGTCGAGCGTCTGATAGGTTGCGATGTGGATGCGGGCGTTTTTCGCGAAGTTCTTGCCATCCTCGGTTTGATAGACCTCCGCCACTTCGGAACCGAAGAGATTCTTGAACGCGGTAAGGGCCTGGGAGCGCAATTCGTCGCGGTCGCAGACAAACAGCGCCTTGCGCAGCAATCCGGCATCGGAGATGCGTTTCAAAAGGTTCACCGCGATGAAGGTCTTGCCCGCGCCGGTGGCGAGCGAAAGCAAGGCGCGCTTTTCTCCGGTGGCGAGTTTCTCGAACACGGCACGGATCGCCGCGTCCTGATAGTAGCGCCGGACGGCCTCGCCTCCGGCATACGGAATGAGCAGGGGTTTGGCGGCCTCGGATTCCAGCGAGAAACCTTTGCCGATTTCGTAACGTTGCCGCAGCGCCTCCGGCGTGGGAAACTCGGACATCGGTTTCACCGGCGAGACCTGTCGTGTGAAATGATCATACTCGACGAAGGCATGTCCGTTGGTGGCGAAAACGAAAGGCACGTTGAAACGCTTTGACGCCACCGAGTAATCGATGCCCTGCTGGAGCCCCTCTCCCGGATCCTTCTGCTCGGACTTCGCCTCGATATAGGCGAGTGCGACGGGCTGGGTGCTCGCGCTCACCTTGATCCGCAACGTGTAGTCCACACGCCCTTTGGCCTGCCGCCGGGCCTCGCCCTCGATCACCTCAATCCCGCCAGCCGTTTCCTCCCGGCGAATGTGCTCCTCGGTCCACTGGGCGGCGTAGAGCCGCGGATCGATCAGTTTCGCCCGTGTGTCTGCCTCTCCATAAGGCTCGCGGCCTTCAAGGCTCCAAGGGGCGTGAGGTTGGGCGGGCATGGAACGACCGAAATGCTAGACAGGATGCAGCCCGGGGGAAGCAGGAAATGGAGGATTCGGGATCGCTGTCGGGACCTAGAGGAGGTCTTTCGGGAAGCCCTTTATCG
>JACKPZ010000003.1 GCA_024233135.1 Akkermansiaceae bacterium
CCGGAGCCTGACCCCGCCCACCGCCACCGACATCACGTTGCGAAGGGATCCTCTCGGCCACCACGCCATCTACACAGTGACGGAGAACGATCTCAACGACTTCCTCGACGATCGCTTCGCCCGCCCCGGGCAGGCGCTCGATTCCTTCCGTGAGAGATCCCCCGTGAAACCCGGGATGATCGGAAAGGAAATCGGCCCGCTTGGCTGGAAGGAGACAAAGGATACGGTGCTGTATTCGTACACAGCCAGCAACGGAGGCGTCCACGAATTCCATCACGATTCGAAGACCGGCCTGACGTATCAAAGTTCCGCCTACTGGTGAATCCGCAGCCGCGCGTGACGATGCCGAGAACATCTCTGGATGCCATCGGGGGTGACGTCCGGACGAAGCCGATGTCCGGACGCCGAGCCGCAGCGCCGTCGCTCAGGACGGCATGCGTCCCGGTTTCGACCGTCTCGAAAGGACCATCGCGAAAACCCCGAATCCGAGGACACCGAGCATCGCGGCGTAGAAGGCCCAGATGGCGCCTTTGCCGGAGGTGAAGCCGTAGTTGTGGAGACCGACGCCGAGGAAGTTCACGTGCCACCAGGAGAAGGTGACGACCACGGCGGTGAAAACGGAGGCGAGGTGAAGGCCCCACTCGCGGAGGTAGCCGCCGAGGCGGGCGTGGAGGATGGCGAGGGTCCAGAGGACGATGAGGAGGGCGCCGTTTTCCTTGGGGTCCCAACCCCAGAAGCGGCCCCACGAGTAGTTCGCCCAGATGCCGCCGAGCACGGTGCCGACGAGCGAGAGGAACAGGGTGAGGCAGAGCATGCCGTAGACGGCACGGGTGAGCGAGCGGCGCAGGTTTTGGTCCCCGCCGATCAAGCCGAAGCCGCGCAGGAACACATAGCCGGTGGAAAGGAAGGCGGAGAGCAGGCCGGCGGAGTAGCCGAGGGTGATGGTGATGACGTGGATGGTGAGCCAGAAGTTCGAATCGAGCACCGCGACGAGCGGGTCGAGATGATCCTTCGCATCGCCCACTTCGTAGCGCCGGGCGAGGATGATCAGCAGAAGGCCGAGGACGGGTGCGATGCCGAGGGCGAAGCGGCGGCGGACGAGCCACTCGACGATGAGGGCGAAGGCGACCACCGAGGAGGCGATGAAAATGATGGTGTCGTAGAGATTACCGACGGGAGGCCGCTCCATGATGATGCAGCGGGTGGTGATGGCGGCGACGCAGCAGGCGAGGCCGGCGAGGGTGAAACCAAGGGTGGTCCACGAGAACCACTGGCCGAGCGAATGGCGACCGGCGGTCCACATGGCGAGCGCGGTGATGGTGCCGACGAGGAAAAACACCATCGCGTTGAGGAACCAGTTGCGGCGGAAATAGGAGGCCTCGAGTTCGACGTGCTTGGATTCGCCGGCCGCCTCGGCGCGGGTGATGATCCGCTCGCGGAGCGTGGCGAGGTCGGTGCGGAAGGCGGCTTCTTCCCCGGGATTGTGGCGGGCGAAACTCTCCATCACCTCGATGTCGGCGATGGTCTCGGCGGCGTTGGCATCCTCACCGCTCATGACCTGCATGATCGCCGCGCCTGCGTTGCGCCAAGAGCCTTTCTCCCCGCCGAAGGGAGGGAGGATCGGCAGGCCGGCACGCGAGTAGTTGGCGACTTCCAGCACCTGGTCGAGCAGGCCGCGGAGGTTGGGATTCATGCCGCCGCCGTGCTGGGACTGCTGGAGTTGTTTCTGGATCTCGGGCGCCATCATCATGACGGCGCTGACGTTGGCACGGCTGTCCGGCTGGCCTTCCTTGCCGCTGCCGACGAGCGTGATGCCGTTGCGGGCGAAGGCGAAGTATCCGAGCAGGCTCTCGTAGCTGCGGACGTTGGTCTCCAGATCGACGATCTGGGTTTGCACGGGATCTCGCTCCTTCGCGTCGATGGGCGCATAGGTCTGGGCGAGTTCGCCGAGTTTCTCCCGGCCGGCTTCGAGATCCTTGTAGCTGTAGCGGTCTCGGCGGCCGCGCGGCTCGACGCCGATGGCTTCGAGCACCTTCGAGTTGTCGATGCGGAAGGTCGGCTGCTCGATGGCGAGCATCGGGCGGACGAGCGCGTCGAGCATCCACGCGGTGGGCGTGAGTTTGATCTTCGCTCCCTTGTCATCTGCGATCTTCATCGAGCGTGCGCCGTGCATGCCAAGCATGGCGAAGCCGGCGTAGGTGGAGAGCGGCTTGACGCGTCCGCCGTCCTGGATCGGCAGGGTCTCGGCGAGCTGCAGCGTTTCCTCGGACCATGCCGCGTATCCCGGCACCGTGCGCAGCGAGCCCTTGGGCATGTTCTCGATGAGCAGATAGGAAAACAGTCCGGCGACGGCGAGGACGGCGAGCACCAGCGCGATCACGCGGCCGACTTTGGAAGAGGAATCAGGCATGGTTCGAGCGCTTGCGGGTGGAGGTGACGACGAAGCCGCCGAGCTTCGTCAGGAAGGTGACCAGCATGCCGAAGGAGACGATGTAGAGGCTGTATTCCGGCCACTTGTCGGCCGGGTTGCGGACGATCTCAAAAACGGAATACATCTTCTGGCCCGGCATGGCGCCCGGCGGTCCATAGCTGGCTTGGAAGAAGGTGAGTCCCTCGTAGCGCATCGGCTCGTTCATCTGGATGACGACCGGCGCCTCGTGGCCATCCTCGATGCGCGTGATATGGCTGATGAACTTGGCGGGTTTCATCGTGCCCGGATGGAAGCGGGCATCGAACTCGTCGAGACGCACCGTGAAAGGCATCGCCCAGAGTCGCTTGCGCATGTCCACGGTGAAGACGCGATCACCGTGCTTGAGGGTGAACGGGTGGAACGATGCGCCGGCGAGGATGAATGGATCGCCTTTGCTGCCGTCGCGCTCGAGGACGCGGGCGTAACATCCGGCGGTGTTCGCCTCGGCGTTCTTCTCGCCGGGTTTCTCCATCAGATAGAAATCGTCCACCACGCGCTCGCCGGCCGGGGCGCGTTCGTTGACGGAAACGGGCACGCAGTTTTCGAGGTAACCAGCGACCTCGACGTCGAAGGGCAGGTCCGGGAAACGGAACACGCGACTGGCGCCGTCCGTGAGACCTTCGATCCGGTCGCCGCGGATGACGAGCACCTTGTCCGGTTTGCCATCGACGATTTCGGCGACCTCGACGACGTATTCGAAGTAGTCCTCGGCCACGTTGCTCTCGGCGCCCTCGCCGACGGCCATGTTTCCGCGCTCGGAGTAATGGTGGGCCACGCCGCCGGCGACGAGCATGAAGATGATGCCGAAGTGGGCGATCAGGTTGCCGACGCTCTTCCAGCCCTTGCGGATGCGGATCACGCCGCCGAGCGTCATGTTGACCAAAAGCAGCGCGCAGGTCCAGTAGCCGCCGGGAAGCGGGAAGGTCAGCGGGTTTCCGCCGATCTTCGGCCACCAGTCGAGCCACGAGAAATCCGGTAGGACATACCACTCGCGCCAGTCGAAATACTTGCGCAGCGTGGGGTAGAGCCCGTGGTCGATCTGCTCGAGGGTGGCGAACCAGGTGAGCAGCCCGAGGATGAGCAGCAGGATCGTCGCGAGGCCGAAGCCCGAGAGGAAATCGAAGGCCGTGCGTAGCGGCCCCTTCGGTGGCTGGGGTAGGTCGGAGTTCGTCGGACGAGGCATCGGCGGCTTCAGGAAACGGGGGAAATCCGGTGGATCAATCGGCGAGTTTCAGGCTGGCGGCGAATTGCTCGAGCGTCGGGGTGGCCTGCTCGACCTCGTCGGGGGCGCCGGTCATCTTGACGGTGAGGATGCGGCCGCCGCCGATGTCGGCGATGACGCCGGCGAGCGCCTGGTCCGGTTTTGCCGGAGCACCCATGGCACCGGCGAACTCACCGCGGGCGCTCACCCAGACGCCGGTGGCGCCGGCGATGTCCACCTTGCGAAGGGCGTCGAGCCCGGCCTGGTCGAGCGGGTCGGCGGAGAATTGGCGGAGCCAGCGGTTCACGTTGTCGAGCACGCTGCCCGAGGCGAGCGAGACGTAGGCTTCGCCGGATCCGGTGGCGCCGAAGCCGTAGTTGAGCAGGCGAAACTGGGAGGACGGGCGTTTCACCCAGCCGTCCGGCGTTTCCGCCTTCACGGGGCTGGGTTTCGCGTCGCGGAAGCGCTCCTCGCTGGTGGCGAAAAGCTTCGGTTTGACGTCCTTGGTCGTCAGGGCACGGGTTTCGGTCACCAAGCCGTCGTCTTCCTTCCCGCAGGAGGAAAGGAACACGAGGCCGGCGGCCAGGGCGATGGCTCGTCCGGTCACGCAGGGCGGATAGCCGTGGAGTCCCCACCGCGCAAGGGGAAAACGGTCGTTTGACGCCCTCTCCGGAGCTGTCTTGCCGCGGGCGCGACGGTCTGCTTGTTTCGTCCAGCTCATGCTCGCATTCTCCACCTGCTGGAACAACAGCCGCCACTCGGACGGCGAGGCGATGATCGAGGAGATCGTCGACCTCGGATTCCGGAACATCGAGCTGTCCCATGGGATGACCATCGCCAAGCTGCCGGGCATCCGGAAGGCGTTCCAACGCGGGCTGTTCACCTGCGCCGGCGTGCACAACTATTTCCCCTCGCCCGTCGAGGTGATGATCGACGCGCCGGACGCCTACGAGTTCACCTCGCATCGGCCCTTCGACCGCCAGCGGGCACTCGACATGACGCTCAAGACGCTGGACCTGGCGGCGGAGTTCGGCGCGCGCTATCTCGTGCTGCACATGGGTTCCGTGCCGCTGAGCCCGAAAAAGTGGACGAAGCCGCTCACCGCCATGGTTTCCGACGGACGGGCGCGGGATCCGGATTTCGTGAAACGAAAGATCGCCTTCGTGAAAAAGCGCGAGAAGGTCGCTCCGCTGTATTATCACCGGGCGATCGAGGCGCTGGAGAAGATCGCGGCGCAGGCGGCCGAGCTTGGCGTGCGGCTCGCCGTCGAATCCCGCTCGCGATTCGAAGACATGCCGACCGAGCGCGAGATGCTGCGGCTGCAGGAGCACTTCGCGGACAACCCGTGGGTCGGGTATTGGCATGACTTCGGCCACGTGCAGCTCAAGCACAACCTCGGCCTGCTCGATCACGAACAGTGGCTCGCACGCGTCTCGCCGCACCTCATCGGCGGCCATGTGCATGATGTCGAGTGGCCGGCGCGCGACCATCGTGTGCCGTTCTCGGGCACGCTCGACTACTCGCGCCTGCTGCCGCATTTCCCGGCCGGCTGTCCGCTGGTCTGGGAGCTCAGCCCCACACGGGACGCCGGGGAGATCCGCACGGCACTCGCGCGCTGGAGGGACCTGTTTCCCGACCGCTCGCGGGACTAACGGCAAAACGCGCATGGATTTCCGCAAGAAATGGAGCGGAACGAACCGGAATCACTGCTATCTTCTTTGATGATGAATGCCGCACGTACCGAGAAATTCCGGCGCCGCCTGATGGAAGAACGCGAGCGCATTGTCGCCGAGTGGGCCGCCCACGGAGGTGCCAGCGGCTCGGGCGACAAATGGGAGTCCCGCAACATGGAGGAACGCGCGGTCCAGATCACCAGCGACAGCGTCGACCGCCGCATCGCCGACGACAACCTGAACCTGCTCGCCAAGGTGGACCTCGCGTTGCAACGCATCGACGACGGCACCTACACAAGCTGCGCGAGCTGCGGCGGGGAAATCCCGGCAGCCCGGCTGGAGGCGAAACCCGCCGTTTCGCTCTGCATCCAGTGCCAGGAGCTCAAGGACCGCGGCGAACTGCAGATCGACTGAGTCCGCGGCGGCTTTCGACCTTCCCATCCGGCACGCGATCCGCTTCGTTCGCCCATGCGTTTTTGTGCCCGTCTTCTCGCCTTCGTCTCCGCGCTTGCCGCCCTCACCTGCCCCGCCGCGGAAAAGCCGAACATCCTGTTTCTCTTCACCGACGACCAATCCTACGAGGCGATCCACTGCGCCGGCCGTCTGAAGATCGAAACGCCGAACCTCGACCGCCTCGCCGGCCGCGGCATGATGTTCACCCACGCCTACAACATGGGCGCGTGGCACGGAGCCGTCTGCGTGGCGAGCCGCACCATGCTCAACACCGGGCGCAGCCTGTGGAGCGCCCATGGCATCGAGAAAACACTCGCCGCCGAGCGCGACGCCGGCCGGATGTGGGCGCCGATGATGCACAAGGCCGGATACGAAACGTATTTCACCGGCAAATGGCACGTCGCCATCAAGCCCGGCAGCGTCTTCGACCACTGCAGCCGGGAGCTTCCCGGCATGCCACCGACCGTCCCATCATCTTACAACCGGCCGCTCGAAGGAAAGCCGGACTCATGGCGTTCCGACGATCCCGCCAACGGCGGATACTGGAAAGGCGGCACACATTGGAGCGTCGTGACCGCCGATCACGCGATCGAGCACCTCGACTCCGCCGCGAAATCCGACAAGCCGTTCTTTCTCTACACCGCCTTCAACGCACCGCACGACCCTCGCCAGGCACCCACCGAGTTTCTCGACCGCTACGACGTCGCGAAGATCGATGTGCCGAAGAGTTTCCTGCCGGAATACCCACATGCCAAGTCGATGGGTGCCGGCCCCACGCTGCGGGACGAGAAACTCGCGCCCTTCCCGCGCACCGAGTTCGCGGTGCGGACCCACCGCCGCGAATACTTCGCGCTCGTCACCCACCTCGATGCCCAGATCGGCCGAATTCTCGAAGCTCTCGAAACGAACGGTCAGACAGACAACACCTGGATTTTCCTCACCTCCGACCACGGCCTGTCCTGCGGTCACCACGGGCTGATGGGGAAACAGAACCCGTATGACGTCGCCGTGCGTGTGCCCTTCCTCGTCTCCGGCCCCGGAGTGCCCGCCGGCGAGATCTGCCGAGAGCCGATCTATCTGCAGGACGTCATGCCCACCACGCTCGAACTCGCGGGTGCGGACCTGCCCGAACATGTCGAATTCCGCAGTCTGCTGCCATTCCTCCGCGGCGAATCCGGCGCCACCGGACGGGAGTCGATCTACTACGCCTACATGGACACCCAGCGCGCGATCACCCACGACGGATGGAAACTCATCGTCTATCCGAAAGCCCGCGTCGTCCGCCTCTATCAGGTGAGCAAGGACCCGGACGAAACGAAGGATCTCGCATGGAACAAACTCTATGCCGGCCGCATCCGCTCCTTGTTCGGGAAACTTGTCGAACTGCAGGACAAACACGGCGACCCTCTCGATCTGAAGAGCCTCTATCCGCATCTTTGAAAGCGCCGCGCTTGCATCCGCGGGCGTGGTTTCCAAAAGTCCCTTCATGCCTTTCTCCTACGACACGCGCATCGTCATGACGCTCGACGCGGGCGGCACGAACTTCCGATTCGCCGCGATGCGCGGTGGCAAACCCGTCACCGAGACCGTCGCGCTGCCGTCCAACGGCGACGACCTCGAAGCCTGCCTCGGCAACCTGGTCAACGGCTTCAGCCAGGTGCGCGACCTGTGTCCCGAGCCTCCGCTTGCGATCAGCTTCGCGTTTCCCGGCCCGGCGGACTACCCGAACGGCATCATCGGCGACCTCCACAACCTGCCGGGATTCCGCGGCGGCGTCGCGCTCGGTCCGATGCTCGAGGAGAAGTTCCGGATGCCGGTTTACATCAACAACGACGGCGACCTCTTCACCTTCGGCGAGGCGCTCGGCGGTTTCCTGCCGCACATCAACGGGCTGTTGGAGAAAGCCGGCAGCCCGCGGCGTTTCCGCAACCTGATGGGCATGACGCTCGGCACCGGGCTCGGCGGCGGACTGGTGAGTCACGGACGCCTGCTCCACGGCGACAACTCGATGGCCACCGAGATCTGGGCGCTGCGCAACCGTCTCGATCCCGAAATGAATGCCGAGGAAGGTGCCTGCATCCGCGCCGTCCGCCGCGTGTATGCCGATGTCGCGGGCATCCCGTTCGAGGAGACGCCGCAGCCGAAGACGATCTTCGACATCGCCGATGGCAAACAGGAAGGAAACCCGGCGGCCGCCGTGGAGGCCTTCCGCCGCCTCGGCATGGTCGCGGGCGACGCGCTCGCGAACTCGCTCGCCGTGGCCGACGGACTCGCCGTCATCGGCGGCGGGGTTTCCGGCGCATGGCCGATGTTCCTGCCGACACTCGTGGATGAACTCAACGCGGGCTATCAGAAACCCGTCGGACGGGAGCGCTCGCGTCTTCCATCGGTCGCCTTCAACCTCGAGGACCCGGAACAACTTGAGACCTTCCTGCTCGGCGACATCCGCACGATCCGCGTGCCGCACAGCGAGCGCACCGTGCGCTATGATCCGCTGCAACGCGTCGGCGTCGGCATCAGCCGTCTCGGCACCAGCGAGGCGGTCGCGCTCGGCGCGTATGCCTACGCGCTCGATCAACTCGACGGTCGCTGAGCTGACTACGGCTCGAGCGAAAGTGACACTTGCACGGAAGGCAGTCCTTCCGCCTCCGCTTTCACCACACCTTTTCCCGCAACATTCCCGCGGGCTTGAAGGATCGCGAGCAGGCGTCCGTCGCGTGTCCGGCGTGCGGGTGCCTTGGGCCGGCTGTTGTCTCGCAGGTCGCCACTTTCGAGTGCGGCAAGATGAAGTGGCGATTCGCAGGTCACGGAAACCTCCCGGTCGTCATCCGGGACACGGCGCCCATCCGAGTCGACAAGTTCCACCGTGAGATGCACCGCATCGCGGCCGTCCGCAGTGAGATTGGAACGGTCCGGAGTCACGCGCAGGGCGACAGGCGCACCGGTCGTCTCGATGGCATCGACATGGCGTTTCCCTTCGTCATCGGCGGCGCTCGCTTCCAGTTTGCCCGCCTCCCAAGGCACCTCCCATGTGGCCACTCCGTCCTGCGTTTCGACCGCCCCGAGGTCCCGTCCGTTGAGCGACAGCGACACTTTCGGCAAATTGCTGTAGGCGACCACCCGGACGGGGCGATCCCCTCCCGGCATCGGGTTCCAATGCGATCTCCACGAGCCGCCGCGCCGGGGTTGGAAACCAAGTCGCAGAAAGGGCTTCTCCGACCACAACGCGCTGCGCAGGAGCGCGTCGCGCTTCGGCCAACCGGCAGTGTCGAACATCCCCGCGCGGCTACCATGCTCGGGCCACTCGCCGGCTTCGCCGAGGAAGTCGAAACCGGTCCACAGGAACTGCGCGGAAATGAAATCGTTGTGGGTGACGGCACGCCACGCGCGCGGGTCATCGCCGTTCTCGCTGCCGTAGATGACACGGCCGGGAAACGCCGCATGGTCCGCCTGATAGGCCTGTTCCTGATAGTTATAGCCGGCGACGTCGAGCATGTCGGCGAGGCCGATCGCGTTGGCGGCCGTCGCGTTTGACAAGGCCATGGTGACGGGCCGCGTGGGATCCTCGGATTTCACCGCGGCGATGAGGGCCGGAGCGACCGCGGCGAGGCGCGTCATTGACGGTTGCGAGGGATCGTCCTGGAAGATCTCGACCTTGCGCGAGCGCGGATGCACGTAGGGATCGGTGGGATAGTCGATCTCGTTGCCGATGCTGTAGAGGATGACGGACGGGTGCTTCCGCGCCCGTCGGGCCATCGCGGCGGCGTCCCGCACGGCCCATTCCTCGAAGTCCTCGCTGTAGCCGAAGCGGTCGGCGTGGCCGTGGTTGCGGCCTTTGACCCACTTGCGCTTGCCGATCTCCCACTCGTCGAAGGCCTCGTCCATCATCAGGAAGCCGAGTTCGTCGCAAAGCTGATAGAGATGATCCTCCATCGGGTTGTGCGAGCATCGGATGGCGTTGGCGCCCATTTCCTTGAGGATTCGCAGGCGGCGTTCGAGCACCGCGCGGGGCACGGCGGCGCCGAGATTGCCGGCGTCGTGGTGGTTGCAGACTCCCTTGATGAGCAGCGGCCGGCCGTTGAGGAAAAACCCCTTGTCCGCATCGAAGCGGAAGGTGCGGATGCCGAGCGGCGTGACCACCTCGTCGACGACCTGGTCTCCCACGGAAACCCGATGCATGACCTGATAGAGATACGGAACGTCCACATCCCAGCGGCGGGGATTCGGGACGGGATGATAGAGCGGGTATTGCCACGACGCACCCGCGGCGAGAGATCGTGTGGTGCGGGCGGCGGAAACCACCATGCCATCCGCGGTCCGGACTTCGGCGCTGACGGTGACCTCGGCGGTTTCCGCGGACTGGTTGACGACCTCGCAGGTGCTGTTGACCTCGGCGATGTCATCGGTGACGGCGGGTGTGGTGAGGAAGACGCCGTGGCGGGTGACGTGGACGGGATCGAGAACCGTGAGCCAGACGTCGCGATAGATGCCGGTGCCCGGATACCAGCGCGAGTCAGCGACTTCCTCGCGCGCGACTTTCACGGCGACGGTGTTGTCGGCACCGGGTTGGTTCAGATGCGGCGTGAGGTCGTATTCGAAGTCGATGTATCCGTGCGGCCGTTCACCGAGCAGCTTGCCGTTGATCCACACCGTGCTGTTCCGATAGACGCCTTCGAAGCGCAGGAACACACGTTTCCCCGCGGAGTCCTCCGGCAACTTGAACGTCTTGCGATACCAACCGGTGCCGCCGGGCAGGAAGCCGGTGCCGCTGGCGTGCCCGGGCGAGAATTCGCCTTCGATCGACCAGTCGTGCGGGAGATCGAGGTTGCGCCAAGAAACATCGTCGAAGTCCGGAGTTTCCGCGGTTGCGACGTCGCCGAGGTGGAACCGCCAATCGCGGGTGAAGAGCGCCTCGCGAGCGGAGACGGACAATGAGATGAGACAGATCGCGAGAAAATGGAGGAGCCGGCGAACAAGCATGACGTGACCGTCATAACGCCGCAGGAGCGCGGATTTATCGGGGGAAACCGCACAAAACAAAACGGCGGCTCCCGTGAGGAAGCCGCCGTTCGAAGGATGGTTCAGACCGTTTCTCAGATGCCCTTCTTGAGGACGTCCTTGAGGAGGTCGATGACGCGGTTGGAGTATCCCCACTCGTTGTCATACCAGCTCACGAGCTTGAAGAACGTGGAGTTCAGCTCGATGGACGAACCGGCGTCGAAGATCGACGAGGCGGCGTCGTGGATGAAGTCGGTGGAGACCACTTCGTCCTCGGTGTATTCGAGGATGCCCTTGAGATAGGTTTCCGAGGCCTTCTTCATCGCGGCCTTGATCTCGGCGAGCGAGGTTTCCTTGGTGGTCTTGACGGTGAGGTCGACGACGGAAACCGTCGGCGTCGGGACGCGGAAGGCCATGCCGGTGAGCTTGCCTTTCACTTCCGGGCAGACGAGCGCGACGGCCTTGGCGGCGCCGGTGGTCGACGGGATGATGTTGATGGCGGCGGAGCGGCCACCCTTCCAGTCCTTGCGGGACGGGCCGTCCACGGTCTTCTGCGTGGCGGTGTAGGAGTGGACGGTGGTCATCAGGCCTTCCTCGATGCCGAAGCCTTCCTTGAGGAGGACGTGGACGACCGGGGCGAGGCAGTTGGTGGTGCAGCTCGCGTTGGAGATGATGTGATGGTTGGCCGGATCGTATTTGTCGTCGTTGACGCCTTGGACGAAGGTGCCGTCCTCACCCTTGGCAGGCGCGGAGATGATGACCTTCTTGGCGCCGGCGGTGATGTGGCCCTTGGCCTTCTCGGCTTCGGTGAAGAGGCCGGTGGACTCGATGACGATCTCGACGCCGAGGTCCTTCCAGGGAAGGCCGTCCGGAGTGCGGGCGCTCACGACCTTGATGTCGTGGCCGTTGACCACGATGATGTCGTCATCGGCAAGGTCCGGAGAGGATTTCTTCGAAGAAACGGTGCCGGCGAACTTGCCCTGCGTGGAGTCGTACTTGAGCAGGTAGGCGAGGTTGTCGGCCGGAACGATATCGCCGACTGCGACGACATTGAAGGTGGTTCCGAGCAGTCCTTGCTCCACAAGGGCGCGGAAGACAAGGCGGCCGATGCGGCCGAATCCGTTGATGGCAATGTTGGTCATGGCGGTATGGGGGTGGCCGGAGGCGGCTCTTCCGCCCGGCGCGCCGGGATTGTGCACGGCGGCTTTTGACCGTCAATCCCCCGCTGGCCGCATCGCAGGATATGCGCGGTTTTCCGTAATACGGTGCGGAGCGTCGGAAATCCGAAACCGCGGTTCACTCGGGCGGCGGGCCGGAGACCATGGGAGCGAGTTTCTCCCGCGCGGCCGCGACGGCCTGTTTCCCCGGGCCGGAAACCTCGATTTCCAGACCGTCGAGGGCCGCGAGGATGGCGCGGTCGCGTTCCCAGCGCGCGCGGACCGACATGATTTCCTCGGAGGCGGTGACGAGCCAGTTTCCTTGGAACTGGTTCGCATTCGGAAACAGGGCGGTGAATTCCGCGGTTTCCTCCGGGTCCTCCAAAGCTTCGAGGTAGGAGGCGAGGACTTCGCGCTGGGTGGCATCGGACGGATCGAGGCGCGACATCAGGGCGGCGCGCTGGGCGGGCGGAAGCGGGTCCGCGTTTCCCGCCAGCAATTGCGGATGACGGATGACCATCCGGTCCATCGTGATAAACGCGGCGCGCAGCAGCGCATCGTTGCCGGCTTTTTCCGCAGCCGCCATCATCCCGCCGACGAAATCGAAGGCCTCGCGGTCCCCGAGTTCGACGGCGATGTCGAGGGATTCGAGAAAGCCGGAAGTCGGGTTTTCGCTCCAACCGGGACGCGTCATGACCCGTTCGAAGGCGGCGGCGAGTTCCTCGTGGAGGTCGCCTTCGAAGTCGTTCCACGCGATGTTGCGGAGGGCGAGCGCGCATTCGTCAGGCGACTCCGCCGCGGCGATGGTGGCGCGCGCCATGTCGAGGGCGGCGTCGGGATCGAATGCCGGCAGCCAGTTCATCAACGCGGTGCGGAAGGTCGGCGGACGAGCCAACACGCCTTCGGGACCGACGCCAAATCCGAGCCGAGTGGGTGCGTCCCGCCCGCTGCGGAGGAAACGGGCGATCGCATCCGCGGCGGCGGCATCGCCTGCGGCTTCAAGACCAGCCCGCAATGTCGCGAGGTCCTCAAGGGTCTCCCGAGGCTCGGCCCCAGCAAGCGCGTCGATGGTCTCATCAAGGGCAGCGGTTGGCGAAACCGGACCGCTGGAGGCGGGCGCGGCTTTCCTCGCTTCGGTCGTGGGCGCGGCCGTTTCGTGTTTCTCCCGGCCGCAGGATGCCAGTGTGAGCAACGCGGCGAGGCCGGCCAGGAGCAACCGGCGGACCCGGCTCATCGAATCGCTCCGATCATGAGCGAGCCGTTTTTCACCTTGCTCCGTCCACCGCCGGTGACCGCGTCACGGATTTTCACCTGCCACGTGCCGTTCGGTTGGACGCCGCGGAAGGAACCGGAGTAGTTCGCGTTGCGGAGGACGAGGTTCTTCTCATCGCCTCCGGAGCGTTTCGAAATCCACCGGACGCGCCCGCCGGGAGAACGGAGATAAACATCCAGATCGCCACGGCGGCGGGTCTTGACGGTGAGACCGAGCTTCACCTTATCCGCGGCACCGGTGAAGCCGGCAACTTCGAACGGATACGACCGATAGCTGGAATTCCCACTCGGCACGCCCATCCGATCTTTGTTTCGATAGGTGATGTTCGTGTTCTTGAGACCCATCGCGTAGCCGGCGAGCGTGTGGGTGTTCAGATCGAGCGATACCACCCCCGCGGTGCGCCATGTGCCGGATACCAGGATACCGGCGAGCGTAGGGTCGCCGGTGGCGGGATCTTCCACGAACACCGGCCCGCCGCTGGTCCCGGAACCGGTGGAAACTCCGTCGAACTCGCGGAACCGATCTTTCACGCCGTACGCGCGATTGGTGAACCATGGCGTCGCGTGTTGGAACACGCGGCCGTTCTCGCCGGTGTAGTCGATCTCGCTGGGATAGCCGACGATGCGTTTCCGATCTCGCGAGCGCAGGGCCGCCGCGCCGTCCTCCCAGACGGGCACCGCCGTTCCGAACGACGCGTAGCCGAACAGCACGGTGAAATCCGAGGCGAACGCCGCGTTCGACTCCGAGCCGCGGTTGTCCGACTCGGTGGCGTAGCTGGTGAAATACTTGAAACCGCGGGGAGCCACCATCTGCGAGGCTTCCGGATAGGTGGCGGCGTCCCATGCGCGGGCGAAGCGGTACGACGACGCCCAGCGGCCCTTTTCGTAAAACAAGTGGGCGCACGAGAAAAGCAGCTTCGGATCCCTCGCCACCACCGCGCTGCCGCGGTAGAGGTAGCGGCCGATCTGCGACTCCAGATAGCCGGCCGACTCGCTGGCAAGCTCGCGCTTCGGATAGGTGACGCCGGCGCCGGCGGTGCCGCTGGCGAGCAGACCGCACGCGAGAACCATGCGGAGGGAGGAGGGAGAGTATCTCATCATCAATCGAGGAGCACACCATTCACGATTACCGGGGCGCTGGCAACCACTCGGTTTTGCCGGGCCAGGGCATCTACATTTGGGGGAGGCCGATGATTGCCTCGAGATAGGCAGGGTCGAGGGCGGCATAGATTCGTTTGCCCCGGATGGGTTCCTTCGGGCGGACGGCATCGCGCTTGAGCATGTTGAGGGCGATCCGTCTCAGGCATGAGAGGTTCTGGGCGGCGTCGCCGCAGCGTGCCCGGGCCTGGTCCTCGCCGAAGACCACGTCGAGCACCCAGTGGCAGGAGTTCTCGATGCTCCAGTGCGCCCTGGTGAGTTCGAGATGGCGCGCGGCCTCCGGCGGCAGGCTGCTCAGGTAATAGCGTGTGTCCTCGCGCACGCGGCCATCACCCAGCTCGGCGCGGCTCTCGACCCTCACGATGGAGCGCAGCCCGAGCCACTCGCGCCGGACCTTCGCGGGCAGCCAGTCGAGATGATCCGTGACGGTGCACACGCGCTTCTCCACCCGGCCGTGGCCCTTGTCGTGCTGCTCGCGGACATCGACCACCGATCCTTTCCGACGCGCGTAGGCAAGGCTGTCGGGATCCCCGAAAAACGCACGCACCTCGTCGTGAAGCGTTCCCTGGTTGCCCTTGAGCGCCAACAAGTAGTCCGCCCCGGCATGGAGGATGGCGATCGCGATCTTCCTCTGCGCGCCCATCGCGTCGAGGCTCACCACCGCACCCTTCACATTGAGGTGGCGCAGCAGCTTCGGCACGGCGGTGATTTCGTTGCTTTTGCAGTCAACGGCCCGCTGGGCGAGCGTCAGTCCGTTGTGGCAGGCCCACGCGCTGACGATCTGCACGGTGCTCTCGTCGGCCTTGCGGCTGCCGCGCAGCGTCTTGCCATCCAGCGCCACGAGTTGTCCGGAGAGGTCCGGGCAGACCGCCGCGACAAACTCGGCGATGCATTGCACGAAGCACTGGGGATCGATCGCGGCGAAGACCCGCAGGAAGGTGTTGCCGCAAGGGATGCCGTCGGGAAGATCGATCCACTTTTCCAGCCACTCGCGCCGCGCCTTGGCGAAACGCACGAAGTCCTCGCAGGTGTCCATCCCGCAGAGCACCGCGCTCAGCGCGATGAAGAGGATCGAGCCGAACGGATGACGGGTGGCGTTGCCACTGCGCGGATCCTCGATGACCGCGAACATTTCAAGACCTTCGGGCAATCCGCCGCGGAGGTCGATCTCAGGTTTCTGGTCGGTCGAATCGTTGGTGTCAGGGGCCATCCGGGCCCGATAAATCAAACACCCGTTTCGTACAAGCCCTGATACTCAGCGGTTTTCTAATGTAGATGCCCTGTTTGCCGGGCTCAAACCTCCACCTCGATCCGGTAGCGGGGCAGCGAGGGATCGATCTCCCGGCTCCATGCGTCGATGCCGCCGCGCAATCCGTAGGTTTTCTCCAGTCCGTGGCCGCGGAACCAGGCGACCTGGTCGAGCACGGCGCGGCCACCGTGGTCGTAGAGCACGATCTCGGCCGACGGGTTTCCGGCGAAAACCTCCTGCTGGAGGTCCTGGGTGAAAAACTCGGAATCCGGGATGGCGACCGCCTCGTGTTCCTCGCGGGTGCGGATGTCGATCACGCGGAAACGCCCGCGCTCCGCCTGCACATCCGCCGGGGAAATCCACATCCGCTCGTCGTGCTCGTGGCTGGCGAGCAGGTGGGCGAGCGCCTCTCCGGCATCGATTTCGGATCGGGCGCAGAGCTCCGCCAGCGTTTCGTCATGGGAAAACGCGCAACTCGAACATCCGCCGAGGTGATAGCGGGCGAACAAGGCGCGCCGGGCGCCGGGTAGCGCCTCAAGGATCGCCCCCATCGGGGTGTCGGCGCGGATGTCTGCGGGCTGCATGCGCGGAGCCTAGCATGCATCGGTCCGACCGCACGCCGGGATTTTGAACTGTTTACCAACGGCCCATCGTGGAATAGGGTCCGCCCATGGGCCGCAAGCAGGATCCCGACGAACCGAAGATCTACTTTCTTCCGAACCTGATGACCGCATGCAATCTCGCATGCGGTTTCTTCGCCGTGCTGATGATCCTCAAAGGAGCCATCGAGGTGGAGAAGATGTCCATCGACGGCGTCGCGCTGCCGTGGAAGGAATACATCGAAATTTCCCGCCGCTACTACGAATACGCCATCCTGCTGATCTTCGGCTCCTGTTTGTTCGACCTGCTGGACGGCCGGCTGGCCCGGCTGGGCGGGCAGGATTCGCCGTTCGGCCGCGAGTTCGACTCGCTGGCGGACATCATCTCGTTCGGGATGGCGCCGGCGATGCTGCTCTCGCGCGCGGTGCTCTTCGAGTTCGACCGCGTCGGCTGGGCGATCGCTCTCATCTATCTGGTCTGCGGCGCGATGCGGCTCGCCCGTTTCAACTGCCTCGCGCTGGTGCCGAAGAAGCCGAACGCCTCGCACGACTTCCGCGGCCTGCCGATCCCGATGGCGGCGGGATTCATCGCCTCGCTCACCTTCCTGCTCATCGACATCTACCAGAACGACCGCGAGCTCGGGTTCTGGAAGTTCGTGCTCGCGGGGGCGATGCTCGGGCTATCGCTGCTGATGATCAGCGACGTGCGCTATCCGAGTTTCAAGAAAGTCGGTCTGAGGACCCGCGGGACGGTGGGAGCCATCGTGATTTCCGTGCTGCTGCTGCTGATCACCGTGCAGTTCCGATACACAATGCCGGTGGTTCTTTTCAGCATCTATCTGTTGTATGGATTGTTCCGCCCGCTGCTGTCTCCGAAGATGCGGACGGAAATCGAGGTCGAGGACGGCGACGACGAGCCGCCGCCTGCGGAGGAGGAAAAAGCGTCCTGAAGAGACCATGAGCTCCGAAGCAAGTCCGGGACGACCGAAGTGGCTCGTCATCCTGATCGTAGGTCTGCCCGCGTGGTTGGTCGGTTCTGCGGTGGTCGGCATCTGGCACAAGGCGAAAAAGGAGAACGCCTCGGAGGCGGAAACTGCGAAGCTGTTGGTTCAGCAAATCTCCACGCCGGCCGTGGCGGATGACCTGAAGAAACTCGTCGGCTGGATCGGCGAGCGAAACGGCGCCGGCGAGGATGCGGCGGAGGGCCTGCGGCGGACCGCGTCGTGGATCGAGGGATCGCTCGGTCCGGGAAACGTCGGTCACACGGTCGAGAAGATCCGCGGGCCGGCGGGTTTCCCGCTGCTGCATGCCATCCAGCCCGGCAGCGACCCGAAGGAGCCCGCCCTTTGGGTGCTCGCGGGTTACGACAGCCGCCAAGGTTCTCCCGGCGTGGAGGCGAACGGCACGGGAGTCTCCGCGGTGCTCGCCGCCTGCCGAGCCATCGCGGGGGACGTGACGAAAGCGAGCGTCCACTATTTGTTTCTGCCCCACGTGTATGACGAGGAAAGTCCGGTGATGGAAACCGCTTCCTCCGCCGCCGGGCTGATCCGCAGCCAGGGAACGGCCGGCCGGGTGCTGGTGGTGGAGGCGTTGGGTTCCGGCCCGTCGCTCTGGCTGTCGTCGCGGGCTCCGGAGATCGTTCCTGAAGCTCTCGCGGAAGGACTCGGCGGAATCAAGGGGGCCGAAGTGGTCTGCCTCGGCGAGGACACGGATCTGGCGAGCATTCTGTTTGAGATGGGCTTGCCCGGCATCCGCGTTTCCACCCGCCCGCTGGTGACGGCCGACGAGGACGACAGCGCTCCCGCGGACCCCGTGAAGGTGGCCGCGGCTGCGGAAAACCTGCTCCGGTTCATCCGGCGCTGCGCCCAGAACCCTTGATTTTCCCTGTTGCGAATTCAGTCACCGCGCCGAGACTGGCCAAGCGCTCACCCCTTTCATGGACCCGTCTTCACCCGACCCCCTCGCCTTCGTATCCCATGCCCCCGGTTTGTGGAACGATGTCCCTCCCAGCCAGTGGGACGACTACAAATGGCAGCTCCGCAACCGCATCCACACGCTCGGCGATCTGGAGGCGAGGCTGAATCTGACCGATGTCGAACGCGCCGGAGTGTTGCTCGCCGGGCACAAGCTGGCGATGGCGATCACGCCGCACTTTTTCAACCTGATCGACCCCGATGACCCGGACTGTCCGATCCGCCGCCAGGTGATTCCACGCATCGAGGAGGGCTGGACGGCGCCTGAAGAACTCGCGGACCCGTGTGGTGAGGACTCGCACATGCCGGTGCCCGGGCTGGTGCACCGCTATCCGGACCGCGTGCTGTTTCTCGTGACCGACCGCTGTGCTTCGTATTGCCGGTATTGCACGAGGTCGCGCGTCGTCTCCGGCGTCGGCGAGCAGCATCTGGAAACGCAGTGGGAAGCCGCTTTCCGCTACCTGGAAAGAACCCCGCAGGTCCGCGACGTGCTTCTCTCAGGAGGCGACCCGCTGCTTTTCTCCGACGAGCGGCTGGACAAGATCCTGAGCCGCCTGCGCTCGATCCCGCACATCAAGTTCGTGCGGATCGGCTCGCGCATTCCGATTTTCCTCCCCCAACGGATCACCCCGGACTTGTGCGCGATGCTGCGGAAACACCATCCGCTTTTCATCTCGATCCATACCAACCACCCGAAGGAGCTCACCACCGAAGTGCGGGACGCGCTCGGACGCCTGGCCGACGCCGGCGTCCCGATGGGCAACCAAAGCGTGCTGCTCCGGGGCGTGAACGACTCGGTGGACGTGCAGAAGGACCTCGTCCACAAGCTGCTGATGTGCCGGGTGAGACCATACTATCTGTATCAGTGCGATCTCATCAACGGCTCGTCCCACCTTCGGACCTCGGTGGCGGAAGGCGTCGAGGTGATCGAGGGACTGCGCGGCCACACGACCGGCTACGCGGTGCCCCAGTTCGTCATCGACGGCCCGGGCGGCGGCGGAAAAATCCCGATCAATCCGAACTACCTGATCGACAGCACGCCCGGCCGGGTGACGCTGCGGAATTTCGAGGGCAAGGTGTTCGAATACCCGGATCCGAGCCCGATTCCGACTGCCGAAATGGAGAGGCTGAACCAGCAGGCGTTCACGTCCGCGGCCGGGTGAAGCCATTCCGCTTGCCCTGCCCGGGCGGTGCTTTAGCATCCGGCGTTTCCCGTTGAACCGCCGCTGATGCACCGCATTTTCATCGAAAAGAAACCGGCATTCGCCGCCGAGGCGCGCCATTTGCTCCACGACCTGCGCGAATCTCTCGCCCTGGCGCCCCTCGAAGCCGTCCGCCTGCTGCAACGTTACGATGTGGGCGGCGTCTCGGCCGCCGAATTCACGGATGCGGTGAGCCACATCCTGTCCGAACCGCAGATCGACATTGCGACAGCGGATCTCACCACCGGGGAAAACGAGACCGCCTTCGCCGTCGAGTATCTGCCCGGCCAGTTCGACCAACGCGCCGACTCGGCCGCCCAGTGCATCCAGATCCTCACGGGAAAGGACAAACCCGTCGTCGCCTCGGCCCGGGTGATCGTGCTGCGGGGCGACCTTTCCGGCGAGGATGTCGCGAGAGTGAAGGACTACCTGATCAACAAGGTCGATTCGCATGAGGTTTCCGTGGCGGCGGATTCCGCCCGCCAGACGCCACACACTCCTGCGGATGTGGCGGTTCTCAGCGGTTTCGCGGAAATGGATCCACCCACCCTACGCAGGGATCTCGGCCTTGCGATGTCCGCCGAGGACGTCGCGTTCTGCCAAGGATATTTCCGTGACGAGGAAAAGCGCGACCCGTCGATCACCGAGATCCGCATGTTGGACACCTATTGGTCCGACCACTGCCGGCACACGACATTTCTCACGAAGATCTCGGACGTGAGTTTCGGCGATGGCACCGGTCCGATCGAGCGCGCCTGGCGGAACTATCAGGACGTCCGGGAAAAACTCGGCCGCACGGACCGTCCGGTCACCCTGATGGACATCGCGCTGGCCGGCATGCGCGAGCTCCGCGCCTCCGGCGAACTCGACAACCTCGAGGAGTCCGATGAGATCAACGCCGCGTCCATCGTCGTGCCCGTATCCATCGACGGCCGCCCCGAGCAGGAGTGGCTCGTGATGTTCAAAAACGAGACGCACAACCACCCGACCGAGATCGAGCCCTTCGGCGGCGCGGCCACCTGCCTCGGCGGATGCATCCGGGATCCGCTTTCCGGCCGGTCATACGTTTATCAGGCCATGCGTGTCACCGGCGCGGCGGATCCGCTCGTCCCCTTCTCGGACACCCTTCCCGGCAAGCTGCCGCAGAAGAAGATCTGCCAGATCGCCGCCAAGGGATACTCGTCGTACGGCAACCAGATCGGCCTCGCCACCGGTCAGGTCGCGGAGGTCTATCACCCCGGCTACGTCGCCAAGAGGATGGAGATCGGCGCGGTGGTCGCCGCGGTTCCGCGTTCCAACGTGTTCCGCGGCAAACCAGCGAATGGTGACGCCATCCTCCTCATCGGAGGGCGCACCGGACGCGACGGCATCGGCGGAGCCACCGGATCGTCGAAGGAGCACACGGACACCGCGCTGGAGAATTCCGCCGAGGTCCAGAAAGGCGACGCACCGACCGAGCGCAAGATCCAGCGCCTCTTCCGAAACGCGGAACTCGCGAGGAAAATCAAGATCTGCAACGACTTCGGAGCGGGCGGCGTGTCCGTCGCCATCGGCGAGATCGCCCCGTCGCTCGACATCGACCTCGACGCCGTGCCGAAGAAATACGAAGGCCTCGACGGCACCGAGATCGCCATCTCCGAGTCGCAGGAACGCATGGCCGTCTGCATCGATCCCGCGGACATCGGGTTTTTCATCGCCGAGTCCGACAAGGAAAACCTCGAGTGCGTGCACGTCGCCACCGTGCGCGACCACGGCCGCCTGCGCATGACCTGGCGCGGCAAACAAATCGTCGATCTTTCCCGCGCGTTCCTCGACACCAACGGCGTCCAGCAAACGGCCGCGATCGAGGTCGCGTTCCCCCAGCCGCAGCCCGCGGACCACAAATCCCGATCGATCGCCGAGCACCTGGCCGCCTTGAACCACGCTTCGCAAAAGGGCCTCGGCGAGATGTTCGACGGGTCCGTGGGCGCGGGCACCGTGCTTTGGCCATTCGGCGGTGCGCATCAACTCACACCGCCGGATGCGATGGTGGCCAAGCTGCCCGTCCTCGACGGTGACACGGACTCCGCCAGTTTCATGTCATGGGCCTACAATCCGGAGCTTTCCTCCGCTTCGCCATTCCATGGCGCCGCGTGGGCGGTCACCGAGTCGGTGCTCAAATGCGTCTCGGCCGGCGCCCGGCTCTCCGACGTGCGCCTCACACTACAGGAATATTTCCCGAAACTCGGCAACGATCCGAAACGCTGGGCGCTGCCGTTCACCGCGCTGTTAGGAGCATTCGACGCGCAACATCACCTGCGTCTCGCGGCGATCGGCGGCAAGGACTCGATGTCCGGATCGTTCAACGATCTCGACGTTCCGCCGACGCTCGTTTCCTTCGCCCTCGCGCCGGGGAAAGCGGGTCTCGCGATCTCCCCTGAATTCAAGGCGCCGGGAAACAAGGTCTCGCTGGTCGAAATCCCCGCGACATCCGAGGGACTGCCGGACTACGGACGGATCAAGAAAATCGCGGCCGCCATCGCGGATGCGAACGAGAAGGGACTCATCGTTTCCGCGAAACTCGCCGGCCATCCGGGCATCGCGCATGCCGCCGCGGTGTGTTGCTTCGGCAACATGCTCGGCTTCCGCCAGACGTCGGACGGACGGGGGGATCCGCTCGCGCCCGCTCCATCCACCTTCCTGATCGAGCACAACGCGCCGCTTCCCGCGGAACTGGCTGCGGTCGAGTTCGGCATGGTGACGAATGAGCCGACGTTCCATCTGGAAGGAGAGGGGCTGGAAGTTTTCCAAACTGATCTCGCGAAGCTGTCCGCGATCTGGCAGGGGAAACTCGAAGGCGTCTATCCGACCTCGCCCGATTTCATGGACCGCTCGGTGCCTGTCGCGTTGAAAACGGACAACGGCTTGTTCCAGATCCGCAATCGCCAGTCCGCGATCGCCAATCCCAAGGTCCTGATCCCCGCGTTTCCCGGGACGAATTCCGAATACGACTCCGCCAAGGCGTTTCGCGAAGCGGGTGCGGAAACGGAGATCCTTGTGTTCCGCAACCTGACGACGGGCCACATCGAGGAGTCCCTCGCCGCGCTGGCGGAGAAGATCCGCGGCTCGCAGATCCTGTTCATCCCCGGCGGCTTCAGCGCGGGCGACGAACCGGACGGCTCCGCCAAGTTCATCGCCACCGTGCTGCGCAACCCGCAAGTCGCGGACGCGGTGATGGACCTGTTGAAAAACCGCGATGGTCTCATCCTCGGCATCTGCAACGGCTTCCAGGCGCTCATCAAGACCGGCCTCGTCCCCTACGGCGAGATCCGCGAGTCCACCGCCGATTCCCCCACCCTGTTCCACAACGAGATCGGCCGCCACGTTTCGTGTTATGTGAACACGCGGGTCGCCAGTGTGATGTCGCCCTGGCTGTCGAACAACGAGATCGGGGACATCCACGTGCTGCCGGTTTCGCATGGCGAAGGACGTTTCGTGGCGCCGCGCACGTTCATCGACGAGCTCGCGGCGAAGGGCCAGATCGCCACCCAATATTGCGATCCGGACGGCACGCCGACGATGGACATCGCCCACAACCCGAACGGCTCGATGGCCGCCGTCGAAGGCATCACCTCGCCGTGCGGACGCGTCTTCGGAAAGATGGCGCACACCGAACGCCGAGGGAAACACGTCGCGAAGAACATCCCCGGAAACAAGGTCCAGCCGATCTTCGACGCCGGCGTGCGTTATTTTTCCTGATCGTTCACCACCACGATTCCATCTGCACGCCCCAGGTGAACCCGGAGGTTTCCGTGGCGTAGTCCGGCCCGCCGACCGATCCTTTCAGGTCATCGTCCCACAGCGCGTAGGTGAGGAACGTGCGCAATACCGGACGGCTGAAGAACTGGTCGCCCAGCGAGACTTGAGGGGCGAGCGTGATCTTGCCGAGCGTGCCACCGGTCCCACCGGGAACGTCGGAAACCCAATCGACGCCGGTTTCGAGCGCGATGCTGAAGACGTCGTTGAGGTGCCAGATCGGCCGCACGCCACCGGAGAGCCAGTGCTGGTCGTCCACGTTCCCGCCGAAATCCGTGAACTGATAGACGAAGGAGCCGCCGACCGAAAAATGATCCGCCGGTTTCACCACCACTTGGTCGGTGAAACGGAAACGCCATGATTCCTCGGGATCCGGTCGGATGTAGGTGCCCGTGGCGTCGGAGAAGGTCTCAAACGACGAGGTGAAGGTCTTCGCCGGACCACTGCCGATCTGCAGCGACGTCTTGTGGAGGCTCTGTGGATCGAGGAAACCCTCCTCGGTCCGGACCAGCGAAAGCGCGGCCCCCGTCGAATCATCCGCCTGCCGACCGGTGGAATCGACACCCGAATTCGTGGTCGAGACCACCACGCCGACCTCCCCTTTGCCGCCGAGGAAGGGCCAGTCGTAGTAGCGGAGATCGAAGTTCGTCTTGCTGAAACCCGCGACATTGAGCGGATCCGGCGAGATCGCGCGGCTGTAAATCGCGCTTTCCGATCCATCGCCGATCCATGCGAAGGCGAGTTTCCCGGGCCCGGCCGGGATATCCTCGATACCGCCGCCCCCGCCGCTCATGTCCCAGAAGTAGAAGTCATTGATATGGATGTCGTGCCGGCGGTAGAAACGCTCGCCCGCCCACACCTTCACATCCGGCATTCCGGGGATCACGTTGGCGATCGATCCCCATAACTCCGGCGCGCCGAAATCGGTATCCGCGGAGGAGCCGTAGTCGTCATACGGATTCACGAACGAAAGCCGGTAGACCATGTGGGCGACCGGCCCGTCCTGCGCGGAGGGGCCGCCGCGGAAGAAGCCGGCCGGAAAAAACGTCTTCTCGAACGCGAGCTCGCCGTAGTTCTCCGCTTCGTTGCCGAGCCGGTATTTCGCGAAACCCGGGATCCCGAAGGCGCGCTGGGGACCGTCCTGATCCGAGCGGCCGTAGCCGGCGCGGAAGTAGCCGTTGATATCGAGAAACCCCTCCAGCACGTTCTCGATCCGCTCGCCGAGCGGGCTCTCCCAATCGCCCCGCGTGGTGATCTCGCGGATCTCCGTGGGGCTGCGGAAACGCTGGCTCTGCTCGAGACGGAGCGCCGTTTCGTCATCCGCGGTTTTCTCCTCCGGGGGCGGAGCCGGCACGCGGGACGAAGCACTCCTCCCGCCGCGCATCGCGGTGGAGGAAGGCGCGGGCGCCGGACGCGCTTGGTTTTCCTCCAGTTCACGGATTCGGGTTTCCAGCGCCTCGATCCGGCTTTCGTAGTCGTTCTTGAGCGCGTCCAATTCCTTCCTCAGTTCCGCCGTGTCCGGCTGGGCATGCAGAACGCCCGTGACCAATGCAAATACCGCCACCCCGGAATAACGCCAGGTATTCATGTTAGAGATTCGAGCAGCCGCACCCCGGTGCGGTCAAGAACCAAGGCCTCGGCCGGGTTGCTCGACAACCGGGGAACGACGGTCGATACTCGGCGGTGGGCCCGCCGCTGGCGAGGAACCAGCCGTTGTCAATCGACTATTTTTAGGTTTTGGCACGTATTTTGCTTTGCAGCTTCGGGTTTCAGCCGTAGGTCTTGGCCGGTTCCAGCAAACCGGCCGCCATGTCGGACATTTTTCTTCACCAGAATCTCTCCCAGCAGCAGACCCTCGCGCCGCAGATGCGCAAGAGTCTGGAGATTCTCCAGTCGAGCACCCTCGAACTCACACACCTGATTCAACAGGCGATCGAGACGAATCCGGTTCTGGAAGACATCACCGAAATGGTTTCGCTGGATGCGGAGAACGATTCCGAGGACGCCGACTCGCTCGACCACCTCAACGAGACGGACGATGACTGGCGCGATCGGTCGATTCTCGAAGGCCGTTCAACGCCGTGGACCACGGAGGACGAGGAACGCCGCCAACGGCTCTACGATTCGATCGTCGCACCGGTCACGTTGCAACAGCACCTCCAGCAGCAACTCGATCTTTCGATGGTCGATCCGGACATCCGCTCGGCCGCGCAGGCCATTTTGGGAAACCTGGACGACCGCGGGTTTCTCGATCTTCCGCTGCGCGATCTCGGGAGCAGGATGGAAATTTCTCCGAAGACCCTCGGCAAGGCGCTCACCCTCGTGCAGTCGTTCGATCCCGCCGGTGTCGGTGCGTCGGGCATCGCGGAATCCCTCCTGCTCCAACTCGAACGCAAGGGCGAGAAGGACTCGATCGAATACCGGATCGTGCGCGACCACCTTGAGGATCTCGCCCGCAAGCGGCACCCGCAGATCGCCAAGGCGCTCGGCACGACGGTGGAGCGGGTGACCGAAGCGGCGTCGAGGATCGGCCGGCTCACTCCGAATCCGGGCGGGGATTTCAACCCGACGGGGAACCCCTACATCCTGCCCGACGTCGTGATCGAGCGGGACGACGAGGGCCGCCTGACGGCCCGCCTCACCGGCGAGCACCTGCCCAACCTGCGGATCAACGATTTCTACAAGGACATGATCGGCAAGGACGGCATCGACACCAAGGCCCGGCAGTTCCTGCGCGACCAGATCCGCGACGGACGCAGCCTGATCCGTTCGATCTCGCTGCGCCAGGAGACGATCCTCGCCATCGCCCACAAGTTGATCGAACGGCAGAAGGAGTTCTTCGAGAAAGGCCCGCGTTTCCTCCGCCCGCTGACGATGAACGACGTCGCGGACGAGCTCGATCTGCATGCCACCACGGTTTCCAGGGCGGTCGCAGGCAAGTACATGCTCACTCCACAGGGACTCATGGAAATGCGTTCATTCTTCGCGACCGGCTACCAGACCAGCGATGGCGCGGAGGTCTCCAACGCCGGGGTGCGCGAGGCGATCCAACAACTCGTCGCCAACGAAAACCCCGCCAAACCCTTGTCCGACGAATCGCTGATGAAGGGGCTGTCCAAACAAGGCATCAAGGTGGCGCGCCGGACGATCGCGAAATACCGCGAACAACTCGGCATCCTGCCGTCCCACCTGCGGAAGTCCTACAGCTGACGACGCACCGCGCCGGAAGCAAAATTTGCGGAGCTCCTGATCGAAACCGCGATGCGTCTCGACCGATCGACCGGAAACCTGTAGGCGGAGTGATGGGATGACATCCCCCGGTCGCTCCGGCGTGCCATGAAACGACAGCGATCCCTTCGCCTCATAGGGTGGAGTGCGGCCATGTTCGCGTGGGTTTCTTCCGCAGGGGCCTGGGCCCCCGCGCCCGTCGTGAACGATCAGAACCTCTTCATGCCGGGTTCCCAGTCAGGATCCACGATTCTGCCGCCGGTGTCGAACTGCACCAACTGCCACGCCGGATATGATCCGGTTTCGGAACCCCACCATGCCTGGCAGGGATCGATGATGGCGCAGGCGACCCGTGACCCATTGTGGCTCGCCACGATGACGGTGGCGATCCAGGACTCGATCTGGGCTCTCGGAAACCCCAACGCCGCAGACCTTTGCCTGCGTTGCCACACGCCGACCGGCTGGCTTGGCGGTCGCAGCGATCCGACCAACGCTACGGCGCTCACCTTGAACACGGGGGACTTCGATGGAGTCTCCTGCGCATCGTGCCACCTGATGATCGACGCGTTTCCCGGCGACAACCTGCAGCCGGAACTCCCCGCGGAAACCGATCCCACCTTGATCAGCGCGGCGGCCGCGACGCGGGCGGCGGACGTCGCGATCCTGTCCGACCTGAAACTCTTCGATGGAGGCCCCTTCTTCGACGCCGTGACCGAGTTGCCGGTGAACCATGGAACGGCTACCCCGGCGGACATCATGAATTACATCGAGGCGGGTTCCGGCCAGATGTTTGTGGAACCGAATGACAAGAACCGCCGTGGACCGCGGAACGATGTGAGCACGAAAAGCCACACATTCCTCTACTCCCGCTTCCACAAGAGCCGTGCGATGTGCCGCACCTGCCATGACGTCTCAAACCCCGTGCTGGCCAACCTGACGTATGGCATGGGAACCCCGGAAGCGCGCTCGGCGGCCTCGTATTTCCACGTCGAGCGGACCTCCAGCGAGTTCGAGCTGAGCGCCTACGCCGCGCCGGGCGGGGCGCCGGCCGCGGAGTCCTTCGCCTCGCTCGGCATCACCACGGTCTCCGATTGCCAGGACTGCCACATGCCTCGGGTGGCCGGAAAATTCGCCAAGCAGGGAAGCGTGCGCACCAACGTCGCACGCCATTCCCTCACCGGAGGAAACTCTTGGTTGTCCCGCGTTCTCGCCACCGTGGACGGCGGTGCCGCGGTGCATGACCCGGTGAACGTCGCCCTGCTCGACGGCACGAGCTATCCGGGTGCCTTCATCGAAACCTCCGGCCTGCAGGGCGCCGCCTCCTCCCTGCTCGATGGCGAGGCGCGCGCCATCGACCTGCTGCAACGGGCCGCGACCCTTGAACTCGCGACCGACACACCGTCCTCCGCCGCTCTCCGCATCGTCAACCACACAGGCCACAAGTTGATCTCCGGATTCCCCGAAGGCCGCAGGATGTGGCTCAACGTCCGGTTCCTTGACTCGCAGGGACAGACCATCGGCGAGATCAATCCCTATCAGCCGCTCCTCGTGGACGTCGGGACCGGAGGAACTCCACAATATGTTTCCGGAGGCGACCTGACCGTGACCCGTGACGACCTCGTCTACGAGGCGAAGATGACCAGCGCTTTGACAGGAGAGGAAAAGACCTTCCATTTCGTGCTCGCAACCGACCGTTACAAGGACAACCGGATTCCACCGCGCGGGTTCCGCATTTCCGAGGCGGCGGCCCGCCTTACCCATCCGCGCTGGCACGGCGAGGACTCTCCGGATTATTTCAGCGCGGCGGAATACGCCGGAGGGTATGACGAGGTGTTCCTTCGGAAACCCACCGGCGCCGCAGGTTGGGAGGCGACACTTTTCTATCAAACCACCTCCAAGCCTTACGTTGAGTTCCTCCGGGACGAGATCAATGGCGATGCGTCCACCCTGACGTTGCCCGCCCCGTCCGGCGAACCGATTGCCTATCTCGCACAGACCGATCCGTTCCTCACAACCCTCAAGGACTGGGGGGAAGCCATCTGGGATCTTTGGCTCCACAACGGCGGCAGCGCTCCGGTCGCCATGACGAGCGCCATCAGTCCCCCGACGATCGAAGGGATCACCGCCGGAGGATCCGCCGCGGAGTTGTCCGTGGTGACCCTGCCGGGCCGTTTCTATCAACTCGAACGCCGCGAGGACCTCACATCGGGAACATGGTCACAGGCAGGTCCGATTGTTGAGGGAGACGGTACCACCAGGGTGCTGGTGGACGATGCGGCGACGGCTCCATCTCGATGTTTCTACCGGGTCCGGAGCTGGAAGAATTGATGACTGTTGTTAGTTCGCACGCAGCTCCAGCACCTCGTCGGCCAGCGCGCGGATGTCCGCGTCCCGCAGCACCTCGTGGCCGGGCATGTCGGTGCCGGGGATGCCGAATTTGATGACGCGCATGATGCGCGGAAGATGATCGGGCCCATCGGCGGTCCAGATGAAGGGGCCTTCGATCAGGTTCGCCGGGGGGCGGATGAATTTCGCGGCGAGCGGTCCGTCACCGCCGCCCGTGGCTCCATGGCATGCGGCGCAGTGGCGCAGGAAAAGTTCCGGGCCGCGATCCGATGAGGGCGTTTCCGAAGGGCTCCAGGAGGCGATGGTCCGCATCCGCTGGGGCAGGGTTTCAAGACCGCTCTGCCTGAGGTAGGCGACGAGGTCCTCCCCCCGGTTGTCGCGGAAAAGATGAGCATAGGAAGGCATCACGCTGTCCGGAGCAAGCAGTCGTGGGTGGAGGAAATGCTCGCGCAGCCATGCTTCCGAACGCCGGGCACCGACGTTCGCGAGATCGGGACCCTGCCTGCGGTTGCCGATGAGAACGGGAGTTTCGGAGGTGACCTCATCGAGCGGCGTGGCTGCACCCCAGATCGCTTCATCGGGCGAGCCGGGGCGCACGTAGCGGGAGTGGCAATGGATGCATCCTTCGGATAGATAGACCTCCCTGCCGTGGAAGGCGTCGGGAACATCGACCAAACTCCGTGGTTTCTCCCGCTGGGTGGCCCAGGCCGCGGCTGCCACGGCGACGACCGAAACGACCGCCTGCCACCCGCCGCGGCGAATCCATAACACAGCGGCCACCACGATGCCTGAGATCAAAACGAAGGCCGCCGGCACATGCCGCAGCGAACCCGCCATGCCGATGCCGTTGGCGGAGCCGAACCAACCGGCGATCGCGAACACCCACGCGGCCCGCCATGCGGCGGATCGGATGTCGCGGGCGCCCGAGAACCACCCGGGCCACGCGATGAGCGCGGTGGAATACAGCGAAACCGCGGCCGGATAGATCCAACCGGCGAGATGTCGGGTTTCCGCTCCATTCACCGCGAATGCGGCGACGGCAAGAACGCCCCACGCGCTGCCAGCGACAGCAGCGAGCCACCCACGGCTCAGCATCCAACCGGCGAGCACCGCGAAGACCAGGTGAACGGCCGCGTTGCGCCACAGATGCAGATCGCCCCAGGTGCCGGATTTCAAATTCGCGCTGTGCTGGATGATGAAAAACGCGGCGGAATCGAGCCAGACGAGCGCGGTGAACACGGCGATCATCGCCCACACGGGGATGCCCGTGCGTGTGGCGTCCTGCGTTTCCTCCCCTGGGTTCGGAACCGCGACGGCACCAATGGCGGCGAACACCGCTCCCGCCATGGCCTGGGTCTCCGGCGGGGACGTGAAGATGACGGGGATGTTGCAGACCGCGTAGCCGACGCCCGTTCCAAGGCCGGCCCAGAAAACGCCGCACCAACTTGGCAGCAGCGCCGCGGTCCAGACGGTGGCCGCTCCCAGCGCCGCACCGGTGAGCAATGCCACCGCACCGAAGGCGATGGAATGGGCGCAGAAAGGTGCCACCCCGCCACAGACGGCCGCGATGGCGAGCGCGGCACGAAGGAAACACGAGTCTGGAGCGACGCGGGCCGCGAAGAATCCGCACGCGATTCCGGCGGCCGCCATCATGCCGAGGAAGGTGGTTTCGCCCGCATGGGAAACGCCGTGTCTCCGCATCAGCTCCACGAATGAAAACTGCGCGAAGATCAGGAAGAACGCATAGACCGCCGCGACGGTGAGCGACGCCCGGATGGCGCGCGGGGTCATGCCCCCCCTCCCTTCCACCATGCGGCGCGGAGACCGATGAACTGGACGATGGCGACGGTGCCGTCGGAAATCGCAACCAGGAGCCACGCCGGTTCGAGATGATGGGTCACGACCTGTCCGACGAGAAACACGCAGACGAGGATGCGCACGGTCCCGGTGAAGGCCCACACCGTTTCCGCGGCGGCGCGGCCGCGCAGGCACAAGCCATAACTCAGTCCCACACTCATCACGAACACCCCGATCCAGCGGAGGAACACGAGGCTTTCCTCCGCGACGGGAGAGATCCCTAACAAGCGCAGCACGAGACCGGGCACGAGGATGAGAAGAAGGCCGGTGACCGCATCCATGGCACCGACGGCGACGCTGCCGAACTGGAGGAGTTTGAGACGATTCATGAGGGTGATTTCCAACGGGTGAACCATGTGGCCGCCACTCCGACCATGACGGCTCCGCACAAGGCGCGGACGGCGAACACGGAGATGCGCCAGACGGGACTCTCCAACATCCATGAGGGTCCCCCGCCCTCGAGCCAGCCACCGGTCGCGAGCGCGGCGACCATCGCGAACGCCGCGGCGTTCCAAACCAGCACGGTGGATTTCCCTCCGAGCGGCCTGCCGGTGAGCAGGACCAGCAGATGGGCGCAGAACGAGGTGGTGAAGCCGGCCATCGCGAGGTGCGAGTGGGCGACCAGGCCTTGGGTGAACTTGAGGCGGTCGAGAACACCCGGCGCATACATCAGCAGGCCGCTGACAACCAGCAGCCCCCACCAGAAGAACATCGCCTTGCGCCACGGCGCGCAGGGCGCCGGCCAATCGCGCCCGGACCAGTCGCGCGGCAACAGCCAGACCCACGGCAGGAGCAGGAGCATGGCGGCGATCTGCCACCAGTCGAAATGCGAACCGCCGATCCACTCGGTGATGGCGAAGACGATCCAGCTCACGATGAAAAACGCGGGCGCCACGGGGTTCGGCTTCGTTTTCCCCGGAATCCCCATCGCCCGCGGCAGCAGCCACATCAGGCCGACGACAAACAAGGTGGAGCCTAACAAACTCGACCCGGTGGGGCCGCCCGTCGTGCGGTCGACCGGCGGATAGATCGTGGGCGACGAGGCGAAGGCGAGCGACAGCGGCACGAGCGCGAGACCAAAAAGACCGGCGAGACCGAGCCAACGTTTGAGCGGCTTCCAGTCCCACGCGCGGTCCCACCACGCGAGGGCGAGCACCAGCCAGAGGATGCCCTGGGCGAGCACGAAGGCGGTGAGCGAGCCGAGTTTCCAATCGAGGAAGATCTTTCCGGAGGTGACGCCGTGGAGCCAATGGAGCACACCCGCGGCAAGCGCCGCGGTCCACGCCCAGACGGCGGCGGCGCCCCAGCGCCGGACGCGGCTGGCATCGACCTGATAGATCGCCATCAGCCATGCCACGAGCGGCAGCGAGGTCCAGCCGTAGAGTTGCACGTTCAGGTGCACCGGCACCCAGCGGCCGTAGGTCCATTCGCCCGCGCCGAGTTCAGGCCACAAGAGCAGGACCGAGAGCCAGAGGCCCGCGAGATTTCCGAAAAGCAGCCAGCCGAGCGCGTGACGCGCCGCGGTCTCCATGCCCCCGGCGTGCCCGTCCCCGCTCACCGCGCGTCCTCCCCGACGATGATTCCGTCCCGCATGCGCAGGGTGCGGTCGCAGCGGCCGGCGATCGACGGATCGTGGGTGGCGATCACCATGGTGCGGCCGCGCGAGCGGACAAGCTCGAGCAGGAGGTCGAAGACGACCTCGCGGTTGCGCTCGTCGAGGGCGCCGGTCGGCTCGTCGCAGAGCAGCAGGCCGGGGTCGTTCATGAGCGCGCGGACGAGGGCTCCGCGCTGGCGTTCGCCGCCGGAGAGTTCACGCACCCGCTGGCCGAGCCGATGCGAGATGCCGGTGGCATCCGCGAGTTCCTTGAGCCGGGCGAGGGCCTCCCTGCGGTGGCCGCGGATCGCGACGATGGGGACGAGGCAGTTTTCCTGAAGCGTCAGGTCCGGCATCAGGTGGTGGAGTTGGAACACGTAGCCGATCTTGTGGCGCAGCAGTTCGACACGAACGGTTTCGTCGGAAACATCGCGGTCGAACGCGCGCACCGTTCCCTTGTCCGCCTCCTCAAGGCCGGACATCACGTTGAGCAGCGTCGATTTCCCACATCCCGAACTGCCACAGAGCGCGACGATCTCGCCCTCGCGCACGTCCATCGTCACACCGCGCAGCACTTCGATGCGCCCGCGGTCGTAGCTTTTCCAGACATCCCGGATGGTGACGATGGGCTCGCTCATTCGAATCGCAGGGCGTGGGCGGGTTTCAGACGGGCGGCGATCCATGCCGGATACATCGCGCCGCCGAGGGCGGTGAAGATGGCGAGCCCGGTGGCACCGGCGACTTCCAACGCGCCGATGCGCGGCTCGATGTAGCCCTGGAGCTGCGGCAACTCGCGGAGCAGATAGAGCCCGCCGGTGCTGAGCAGCCAGCCGGTGACGGTGCCTAACAACGAGATGAGGATCGACTCGCCGAAGATCATCGCCGCGACCTGCGCGCGGGAAAACCCACAGACGCGGGCGATGGCGAGTTCGCGGATGCGGCCGAAGACGGAAAGGATCATCGTGTTGGTGACGCTGAGCCCGCCTAACAAAAACGCGCATCCGCCGACGACCCACGAGGTGGTCTTGAGGATCTTGAACTGCGAGTAACTGCGCGAGAACTCCTCGTTTTCGAGCGCGGTGAAACGCGGATTGGTTTCGTCCATCCATCGTTTCACCTCGGACGACTCGCGACCCGCCGCGAGCGCCACCGTGATCACCGAGCAGACGCCCTCCTTGTGGAACGCCTCCTGACACGTGGCCAGCGGCATGAAGACGCCGCCGTTTTCAAACCCGTTCTCCATCCGGACCACGCCGGCGACCGGGTATTTCCCCTGCCCCAGCTCGACCATGCCGCCGACCTTGGCATCGAGGAAATCCGCGGCGCGCTCGCCGAGCACGATGCTTTCACCATCGTCGGAAAAGTCGTCCGCGCTGCCTTGAAGCCATTCGCCTTTCTTCAGACGGCCATCGGCGGCGCGGATGCCGAAGCACGTGACCACCGGACGGTCGGGCGCGGTGATGATGGTGAACAGGACCGGCTGGACCTCCTTCACGAAGGGCTGCGCCGCGAGGTCGTCCGCCAGCTCCATCGGCACGTTGCTGAAGAACAGGTCCGAGACGTTTTTCTCGAACACGACCATCTCGGCATCGCTGCGGAGGATGCGCTCGAACATTTTCACCGCGCCACCGAGCAGGCCGACGACGCTCAGCATCGTCGCGACCCCGAGGGCGATGCCCGCGGCGCCGATCGCCGTGCGCACGCGGTGACGGCGCAGGTTGGTGAAGACAATCCTCCAGAGACTCATCGTCGCGGCCGTTGATAGAACGGAATCAACCGGCCGTCGATGCGGAAGCGGGCAGAACGATCTGCGGGATCGTCGGCAGGGTGACCCGCAGCGGGGCGAGCATGCCCCAGCGCTCGGCCGGGCCCGGCAGGGCTGCCTGGACGCGGTCGCCGGTCTGGCGAAGGCGTTTGAAGCGGCGGAGCGTCGCTTGGAAACCTTCGGCGAGGATCAGGTTCGGGCGTCCGAGTTCCTCATCGCGGTTGCCGGTTTTCCCGCTGCCGGTTTCGGAAACCAGGACGTCCTTGAGGTCGTCCGCCGCCTGATAGGCGAGGCCGCGCAGGAGCGCGAGTCGGTCGAGGAGCTGGATCTCGCGGTCGGTTCCGCCGCCGACGATGGCAGGCAGGACGATCGTAAGGCGGAGCAGGTCTCCGGTCTTGCGTGCGGCGACCTCGCTGACTTCGGCGGCCGATTGTTGGCCGCGCCAGCCGCGCAGGTCGTGGGATTGGCCGCCGATGACACCGAGCAGCCCGAGACGGGCGTCCACCCAATCGGCGGCCTCGCCACGACGCTGCGGGCGGGCCCCGCGCATGCCCTGCCAGAGCAGGGCGTAGCCGCGGTTGATCATCGCCAGCGCGGCGAGCATCGCCACCGCCTCGCCGTGGGCGATGTGCAGGCAGGGAGCGCCCCGACGCAAACGGGCATCATCCATGGCCGGCAGGTCATCGAAGACCAGCGAGGCGGTGTGAAGGTATTCCACGCCGCAGGCGAGGGCCCGGGCGGCTTCCTCGGCCACGCCCATTTCGAGACCGACGAGGTAGGCTGTGACGGCCCGCACCATCGAGCCGGGCCGTGCGAGGAGGTCCTGGACGGCGGCGGCGAGCCGGGGCTCGACGCGGTCCATCGGACCCATGCTGTTTTCAAACGCCCCGGTGAGAAGAACCTTGGCGCAAGAGGCCCGACGGGCCCACCAATTCGCGGAATTCATGAATCGATCGAAAAGAGGTGCTCACTTCGCCTTGCCAACCACATGGAAGCGGATGACGAGCTTGGGATCGACGGTCAGGATTCCCATCGACCGGATGATGTCCAATTTGAAGTCCTTGTAGTTGAGGGTGGCCGTGCCGTCGATGGTGACCCAGTCACCATCGGCTTTCGCCGTGAAAGGAAACGAGATGGTCTTCGAAACACCATGGATGGTGATGGTGCCCATCGCCTTGGTGGCGCCGCTCTTCTCCTTCCAGCTCTTGGTGAACTTGAAAGTGCCTTTCGGGTCGCCGCCGCCGAGCCACTTGATCATCTCCTTGTCGCGCTTGGCGTCGCCGGTCTTGAGGTTTTTGAAGCTCCACTGGAGTTCGAACCCGGAGGGATCGAGGCTCCCTGCGTCGCCGGAGCCCTTGGCGGTGTAATCCTTCAACGTGCCGGTGAAGTCATGGCCCGTGGCCGAAACATCGACGTGGATCCTGCTGCGGCCTTTGTCGACGTCGAGCGTGGCGGCCCCGACGGGGACAAGCGCGGCGAGGGTGGCCGCGACGAGGGCGGAAACGGTTTTAGCTGCCATGGACGCGACTGTTTCCTGAAATCCCAGATCGGGCAACTTCACATCGCTTAAGAAAATTCTAATGCCCCGTTCGTTCTAAGGCTTTTCCTGAGCCCCCGGGAGGTGGCAGGTTTCCCCACGTGCGAATCCTCGTGGCGGAAGACGACGGCAGGCTGCGCAGCCATCTCACGGCGGCGCTGCGGGACGCCGGGCACCACGTGGACGAGGCGGTCGACGGGATCGCCGCGGCGCGGATGCTGGCGGAAACGGACTACGAAGCGGTGGTGATCGACATCAGCATGCCCGGCAGGGATGGGGTGCAGGTGGTGCGCGAGGCGCGCTCGGCGGGATGTGTCGCGACGATTTTGATGTCCACCGCCCGCGGGGAGTTGAAGGACAAGATCGGCGGGCTCGACGCCGGCGCGGACGACTATTTGGTGAAACCGTATTCCACAGAGGAACTGCTCGCCCGCCTGCGGGCCTTCGAGCGCCGGAAGAACCCGGGGATTTCTCCGGTGTTGCGGGTGGCGGACCTCGAGATCGACCTGCTGGCCCGGACGGCGAAACGCGGGGACACCCTGATCAACCTGACCAACCGCGAGTTCGCCCTGCTCGAGTGCCTGGCGACCGCCTCGCCGCGGCCGGTTTCGAAGGCGGCCCTGGTGGAACAGGTCTGGGACAAGTATTTCGACCCGTCCAACAACGTGGTGAACGTGTATGTGAACTACCTGCGAAAGAAGATCGACCTGCCGGGATATCCGCCGCTGTTGCAAACGCTGAGGGGCACCGGCTTCGCGCTGAGGGAGGATGAGCCATGAGTTTCCGGTTCCGGATCGCGGCCTGGGTGGTGACGTCCTGCGCGGTGTTGATCGCCGTGATGATGTACACCGCGCACCGGCAGTTGGAGGAGGAGCTGAAGGAAGGACTGGTGGACCCGAACCACCCGCCGCGCGAGGAGTGGCAGCTTCACAACAGTTTCTCCGAAGAGGAGATCCAGGACATCCTCGAAGAATTGATCGAGGGCTGGCTTTGGGTTTCGATCCCGCTGGTTGTCCTGTCGCTCGGCGGCGGGCTGCTGCTCGCGAAACGCTCGTTGCGGCCGGTGCACGATATCAACCGGCAGGTGACGGCGATGCGGCCGGATTCACTGCACGGCGGCATCAAGATCCCGGAGGCGGACCCCACGTTCGAAAACCTCGTCAACCACCTCAACACCCTGCTCGACAAGGCGGGCACGGCGTATCAGGAGATGGCGGAGTTTTCCGCACGCGTGGCTCATGAACTGCGGACGCCGCTGATGTTGCTGCGGCTGCGTCTGGAACGCGCTCCCGCCGGGGTACCCGCGGATTTCCAGGAGGAACTCCAGGACGAACTGACGCGGCTGTCCCGATTCGTCGAGCGCTCGCTGATCGCCGCCCGCGCCGAGCAGGGCGGGCTCACGCCGACCCCGGAGTTTCTCGACCTGAGCGATCTGGCCGGAGAGGTCGTCGAAGACTACCAACTCCTGGCGAAGGAACGGGGGCTGCGGCTCGATTTCGAAGCGCCGGAGCCGCTGATGATCGACGCGGACCCGGATCTGCTCCGGCAGATGCTCCACGGTCTGCTCGAGAACTCGACCCGCTATGGCCACTCGACCATTTCCGTCCAATGCCGTGAGGGACGCCGCGGGCCGGTGCTCGATATTTCAAACGACCTCGTCGCCGAGAGCCGGCCGACGTCCGGGCTCGGTCTCGGACTCCGTTTGGTCCGGGGGATCTGCCGGGCGTCGGGCTTCGGGCTCAAGGTGACGCCCGCGGACGACAGCTTCACGGTGCGCATCCGTTTTGGTGACGGAGGAAAATCGATTTCGAACGACGAGTGATTTTCCCTTGAGTTCCTCGGAAGTCGTGAATGATTCGGTGACTTCAAACTCCCCACCATGACGAATCGATTCCTTTCCCGCACCGTCACCGCGCTCGCCGCGGTCGTTCTCAGCATCGGCACCGCGCTCGGCGCTCCCTATCAGAAGGGCCAGAAGGTCGAGGCGTTCACCTCGAAGGACCAGCACGGCCAGGCCTTCACGCTCGCGCCGTCGAAGACCCGCTTCCTGCTCGTTTCCCACGACATGGACACCGGCAAGAAGGCGAACAAGTCCCTCAACGCGCTCGGCAAGGACTATCTCGGGTCCAAGAATGCCGTCTACGTCGCCAACATCCACGGCATGCCGGCGATCGGACGCGCCTTCGCGATGCCCAAGATGCGCAAATACGTCCACCGCATCATCCTCGGCGACGATGCGAACCTGATCGCCAAGTTTCCCGAGCAGAAGGGCAAGGTGACCGTGCTGAAGCTTTCCGGCGGCAATGTGAGCTCCGTTTCGTATTGGGATCCGGCGGCCGAAAAACTCGACGACAAGCTGAAGTAAGCCCGGGTCCGTTTTCCCGAAGGGAGGTCGTCGGCAAAGCCGGCGCCCTCCCCTTTTTTTGCACGGGTGAAATGCACGACCGGCGAGCTTCCTGCAATTCCGGGACGCGGCCGGGCGATGTCCGAACGCCGCTGATTCGCCGAGGACATCGGGATTCCGGCGATTTCATGCCGCTGGCCCGTTCCCTGCGGAGTGAAGACATGCCTTTGATCCAACCGTTTCCACGTATTTTCCGCATCGCCGCTGTGGTCGTCGCGATTCCGGCCTTTCTTCCCACCGAAGCGGAAGCGCTCCGGATCATGCCGTTGGGAGATTCGATCACACGCGGCAGCCATCGCGCGGGTGCCGTTCCCGGCGGCTATCGCAAGGAACTCTCCAACCGCCTTGGTGCCGTGGGCGTGGTGTTCGACTATGTCGGCAACCGCTCCGACAACCCCGCTCCCGGTGTCGATCCCGACCATCAGGGCAGCGACGGCATCCGTACCGACGAAACACTCGCCATCATTTCGAACTGGCTGCCGAGGGACCCGGACATCGTCTTGATGAAACTCGGCACCAACGACCTCATCCAAGGCAGGACGATCCAGGCGGCGATCGGCGACCTGGGCACCCTGATCGACCAGATCACCACCGACGACCCGCAGCGCAAGCTGTTCGTCGCGACCATCCTGCCGATCGTCGAGGCTCGGAACGGACGGACGATCGCCGAGTGGGAAACCGTGATCGACTCCTACAACGACGCTGTCCGGAGCCTGGTGGCGGCCAAAGCTTCCCAAGGGAAAAACGTATATCTCACCGAGATGCATGGATCCATCGATCCGAACACGGCGTTTCTCAGCACGGACGGCACCCATCCGGGTCCGGCGGGATACGACCAGATGGGCGCCGTCTGGTTCCAGTCCGTTCAACCGCATGTCGGTGGCGGCACTCCGGAACCGCCGGATGCGGCGGACGACTTGTATCAGGTGTATGCCGGGCAAACGATCGACATCCCCGCGCCCGGAGTGCTCGCGAACGACACGGCGCCCTCCGGCCTGCCGCTGCAGGCGAATCTGGTCAGCGGACCGGCGACCGGCCTGCTGACGCTCAACCCGGACGGAAGTTTCCAATTCGACCCGCAGGGAGATGGTCCGGGGCAAGCGAGTTTCACCTACGAAGCCACGGACGGCAGCCAGGCGTCCGATCCCGCGACCGTCACGCTCGACATCCTCGCACCGGGAACCAACGGACTCGAAAACGGCGGCTTTGAATCGTCCCTCGATTCCTGGGCCGTTTCCGGCAACGTCGCGGTGAAATCCGGCGCGCCCTATGCCGCGTTTGAAGGGAGTTCGCTCGTCGCCTTCCACAGCGGCAACACCGCGCCGGGAGGCTTTCTCACCCAGACCTTCGCCACCGAGCCGGGGGATCAGATCCAACTTGAATTCGCAATCGGCGTGCTCGCCTTCAACACCATGGAGCAGACGCTTGAAGTGACCATCTCGGGCGGCGGCGATTCGGTGCGGGAAACGTTCACCATCCAGGGAGTCGGCGGCGGCACCGTGGTTTGGCGCGGCGAATCGCTCGCATGGACCGCGGCGGGATCCTCGACATCCGTGACATTCCGCGACCTGTCTGCGGACGGAACGGCGATCGACCTCCTGCTCGATGGGGTGAGCGTGACGATCACCCCGGCCGCCGGCCCCGGCCAGGCGGGAGTCGTTTCCATGACACACAGCGGCGAACCCGGCGCGATGTCCTTCGAGGTGCTCACCTCCGGACCGGGCCGCTATTTCCTCGAGTGGACCGGAGATTTCACCGCCTGGACCCGGGGCGAAACCTTCGAAACATCTTCGGCGGGCACCCTGACGTTCACGGAACCCTCCCCACCCGAGTTTCCCGAGGCGGACGAGAGATTCTTCCGGATCGGCTGGGAGGAAATCCCGTGAGATCCCTCACTCCTGGTGCTGGGAGCGCCAGAAATCGAGACGCTCCTTGATGCGCTTTTCGAGTCCGTGCTCGGTGGGGCTGTAGTAGGTCCGCCCTTCCGGAAGATAAGCCTGCGGGACATATCCTCCCTCATAGTCGTGGGAATAAAGATATTGGAGTTTCTCGTCCTCAGTGCCGGAGGCGGAGGCGAGTTTCTTGCGGGTCTTGGTGCGAAGATGCTCGGGCACGGCGAGCGTCCGGCCATTTTCCACATCCTTCATCGCGGCACCCAGCGCGGCATAGGCGCTGTTGGACTTCGGCGCGGTCGCGAGATACACCGTGGCATGGGCCAGCGGGATCCGCCCCTCCGGCATGCCGACGAATTCGAGCGCATGATGGGCATCGAGCGCGATGCGCAACGCGGCGGAATCCGCGAGACCGATGTCTTCCGAGGCGGCGATCACGAGGCGCCGGGAGATGAAACGCGGGTCCTCACCCGCGTGCAGCATCTTCGCGAGCCAATAGAGCGCCGCGTCGGGGTCCGAGCCGCGGATCGATTTGATGAATGCGGAGGCGGTGTCGTAGTGGGCATCGCCATCCGCGTCGTACACGACCGCCTTTTTCTGGATCGATTCTTCGGCGACCTCCAGGCCGAGGCGGATCGTGCCGCCATCGTCCGGCGGAGTCGTGAGAACGGCGAGTTCGAGCGCCGTGAGTGCCTTGCGGACGTCGCCGTCGGATTTCTCCGCGAGATGGCGGAGCGCGGCGGGATCGGCATCCACCGTTTCCTCGCCAAGCCCGCGTTCGGGTTCGCGGAGGGCGCGTTCGAGGACGCCGATGACGTCATCGACGGGCACCGGCTCGAGTTGGAAGATCTGCGAGCGCGAGACGAGCGGCGAGTTTACGTGGAAATACGGATTGTGGGTGGTGGCCCCGATGAAACGCACCACGCCGCGCTCGATGTGCGGCAGCAGCACGTCCTGCTGCGCCTTGTTGAAGCGATGGATCTCATCGATGAACAAGATGGTCGTTTCCCCCCGCAGGTCGCGCCAGGTGCGGGCCTGGTCGATCTTCGCGCGGATCTCGGCGACGTTCGACTCCACTCCGTTGAGAGACTCGAAACGGGAGCCGGTGGATCGCGCGATCACGCTCGCAAGGGTGGTCTTTCCGGTGCCCGGAGGTCCGTAGAAGATGAGCGATGTGAAACGGTCCGATTCGATCGCGCGGCGCAGCAGTTTCCCCGGGGCAAGGATGTGCCGCTGGCCCGCCACCTCCTCCAACGAGAGCGGCCGCATCCGCGCGGCGAGGGGCTCTCGTGGCGAGGGTTTGTCCGGCAGGGCCGCCGGCGTGGTGAAAAGGTCGGACATCGGCTACGCAAGGCGATCCTCGCTGGTCGGGTCCGCTCCGGCGAGTCTCGAAAGCAGAACCTGAAGAAAGCGGAATTTAGTAAGGTGAACTTAATTTTTTAGAAACTTTGACCTTGCCATGCCATCGGAGGGACGGTAGGAAGGCCGCGCTATTTCGCGCTAGGCGACAACATTTCGAGACACATCCGGGGGGAAGTGGATCGGAAGACGCCGGAGCCGAAGAAGCCTGAAAAAAACACGCGCCGTGAAATCCGGGGGGAATTCCGGCGCGTGTTTTTCCATTTTCGGAGACTTCGTTTCCAACCCGCCTCTTGCCACGGCGTGCGCTGCCGCGCATGGTTTGGACATGGTGAAATCCGCAGGATTCTGGATCGCAATGAGCTCACTGGCCGCCCTCAGCACACTCTCCCGGGCGGAGATCGTGGCAAAGCGAGAGGGAAACCAGGTGATCGTGAGGAAAGACGACCGCGTGGTGTTGGTCTATCAAGCGGATCCGGGGCCTCTGCCACGGAAGGATCTGCCCGAACTCTATCGCCGGGGCGGCTATATCGCCACCTTGCGAACCCTCGCGGGCGTCCAGGTGACGGACGATTTCCCAGCGGACCACCCGCATCATCACGGGGTTTGGAGTCCGTGGACGAAGACCCGGTTCCAAGGCCGGACGCCGGATTTCTGGAACATGGGGGAAGGCACCGGGCGCGTCGAGTTCGTCGAACTCAAGGCTCTCCACAACCGCGGCACGAGCGCCGGGTTCGAGGCGCGCCACCGTTTCGTCGATCTCTCGGCGGAGAAACCGGTGACCGCATTGTGGGAAACGTGGACCATCGAGGTGAGCGCGCCGGACCACCGGGTGGTTGTCGATTTCACATCCACCCAGACTTGCGCCACCGAGTCGCCGCTCATCCTGCCCGAACATCGCTACGGCGGCTTCGGATTCCGCGGAAACCGCGCGTGGAACGGCGAGGACGGATGTGATTTCCTCGCCGCGACGGGCGAGACGGATCGCTTGAAAATCGAGAACACCCGGCAGGATTGGTGCTGGATCGGCGGTGCGGTCGGGGACCGGACCGCTGGCGTCTACATCCTTTGCCACCCGGAGAATTTCCGCGCCCCACAACCGATCCGGGCGCACCCGGAGCAGCCGTTTTTCTGCTACTCGCCGCCCAAGGCGGGCGAAATGAGCATCCGTCCGGACGAACCGTATGTGGCGCGCTACCGGCTCATCATCGCCGACGGCGTTCCCGATGCGGAAGCGGCGGAAACATGGTGGAGAGAATACCGCGGCGACGAGTGACGGGCCGTCAGTCGGCCTTGCCTGCCATCGCCGGATCTTCGATTTCCAAGCCATGGAGATCGCTGTCATCCTTGGCGGATTCCAGCAACGAGCGATCCATCCGGATTGCCGTGTCGAGATGGCTGCGGGCGCGTTGTTCCTCACCGAGGGTCCACAGATAGCAGGCGAGGTTGTAGTGAAACACCGCCATGTCGATCAGCGATTTGGGGCCGCGCAGCAGCCAGTTGCAGGCCGCGAGCGTGTCGCCGGTCTCGTGCAGGCAATAGGCCGCACGCAGGAAGAACAGAGGTTCCTCCGGGTCCTTCAAACACAGCAGGCGGGCCGTGTCGGAGGCCGAATTCCATGATTGCCTGGTCATTTGCGCCACCAGTTTGAGTTCCAAAGCCTCCCGCCGCATCTGGAGATGGGTGGGGAGTTCGGCGAGTTCCAGCAAGGCCTCATTGGGCAGGCCGAGCTCCAACCAGCCCTTGGCCGCCATCAGGGATCGAGGATCGCACATCCGTGGCAGGATAGGAGTTCCCACGCCGGGATGCAAATCCCCATCGCATGGGAAACGTGATTTCCATTCACGTCCGCAGCCGGCACGGATCGACGGGATCGACATCGCCCGCGGGGTTTGGTATCCGCTGCGCGCCGATGGCCGAACTGATTCAATTCCCCTGCCCCGCCTGCGATGCCGTGCTCCGTCTGCCGCTCGCCCGGGCCGGATGGCAGGGCGGCTGCCCGCGCTGCGGACGTGAAATCATCGCGCCGTCTCCGCAACTCGGTATCGGCGCGCGTCTCGCGCCGGAAGAAGCGGACCTGCCGTTCGCAGACATACCGCCCCCCCCTCCGTCCGCACCAGCGGCCGTGGATCGCGAGCCTCCGGCTCCGGTCGCCGAAGAGAAACCGGTCCGGCTCGATCCTGTCCGAGAGATTCCCCGGCCGACTGCCGCGGCCCGCGAATCCCGGGCTCCGGACCACCATCGTCCGGTGCTGGTGTTGTCGGTGCTGCTGTCCTCCGTGGTCTCGTTGGTTGCGGGCTACCTGCTTGGCGTGCGCTCGGACTGGCTGATCGCCCGCACTCCGTTTCCGGAGCTGCCCGAAATTCCCACCGCGACTGTGCAACCCGTGAAACCAGCGCCAGCTCCCGTGCTGGTGAAACCCGTCACGGCTCCCGCACCGGAAGCCACCGAGCCCGCGCCGGCCGAAGCCGCGCCGGAAACGACCGCCGCGCCGGCAACCGAAAAGGCTTCTTCGGTCGCCGAAGCCGCGCTCCGTGCCTTCCTCGACGCTCCCGACTGGACCGCCCGCAGCGCCTATGTGCTCTCTCGCGAGCGTGTGAGCCCCTTGATGGAGTCCTACGCCCGCGAGCATCCGGACGGCCCCACTCCGATCACTTCCCTATCGGTCGAAAGCAGCTACACCGCGCCCGGGAGCGGCGAGACGGTGTTTGTTTTCAAGGTGACGACCGAGCGTGTGCCGACCGGTTTCCACGTCCCGGTGGCGGAAACCAAGGACGGCTGGCTGGTCGATTGGGAATCCTTCGTCGAGTTCCGCGACGATCGTTTCCGGCTCTTCGCCGAGGGTCCTGCGGACCACACCGGTCGGTTCCACCTGTTGGTCCGGAAGCCCAATGCCGAGCAGGCCGTCGGCACCGAAAACGAACACTTCACCACATTCCTCGTCGAGCCGCCCCTGCCCGATCGTCAACGCCTGGCCTACGTCCGCAAGGGGTCCGATCCCCACACCAAGCTCAATGCCGCCACCGCCGGCGACCTGTTCACCGCGCCGGTGCTCGAACTCGCGAAACGAACCACTCCGGACGGCAAATCGTATCTGGAAATCACCCGCATCGTCGCCGGCGACTGGCTGCCGGACGTCCCCTGATTTTCCCGGCCGCGTCGTTAGGTTGACGCACCCGGATTCGTCGGCTAGTGCATCGCATTCATGATCCGTCGGATGCTCCCTTTCCTCGCGTTCGCGCTCTGCGCGCTCGCCACCGCCCGCGCCCAACTCGCGGCGTCGTTGAAACTCGACAAATCACAGTATCTCGCCGGTGAACCGGTGATCGCGACCGTGACGATCACCAACCACGCCGGGCGCGAACTCACCTTCCAGAGCGACGGCCGTTTCCAGTGGCTCGACTTCATCGTCAAAACCACCAACAACAACGCCGTCTCACCACGCGGCAAAAAGCTCTTCGGCCCGATGAAGATCAAGGCCGGCGAGTCGCTCGCCCGCGAGGTCGATCTCACCCAGCATTTCCAGCTTTCGAAACCCGGAAACTTCTCCGTCGCCGCCGTGGTCCATCCGCCCGGCGCGGCGATCGAAGGCACCTCAACCAACCGCCTCCTGTTCAGCCAGACGCCGGGGCGTGTCGTCTGGTCGCAGAAAGTCGGCGTCACCGTCGGCGGCAGCCAGACGCGGGACATGCGCCTGATCCAGTTCTCCGGTTCCCAGAAGACCCATCTCTACGCGCAGGTGGCCGATGGAAGCAGCGGCACGCTCGTCCGGACCTTCCTGCTGGGCGACATGCTCACCCTGCGCCGGCCGCTCGCCACCATCGACCGCAACCAGCGCATGCACGTCCTCTTCCTGCACACCCCCTCGCTCTGGGTTCATTGCGTCGTAAGCACCGACGGCAAACTCGTCGCCCGCCAGATCCACCAGCGCGGCGCGGTCGGAGATCCCAAAATGATCACCATGGCAACCGGCGAGGTCCGCGTGGTCAACAGCATCCCCTACGACCCGAAAGCCGCCGCCGAACAGCAGAAGCAAATCCGCAAAGCCACCGACCGGCCGAGTGTTTCATACTGAGAATTGCGGAAATCCCTCGTTTTTCAGGAATTTGGGGCAGAATCATCTTTACAAAGATGCTTGAATATTAAGAATTCCTTAGCGTTTTCCCACGTCACTTCGACATGAGCTTCCTATCCCGCATCTCGACTCTCGCGCTCGCCGGGTTCTTCTGCTCGCTGGCGCATGCCGCGAACTTCCGAACGGTCGTGATCGACCCCGGTCACGGCGGCCACGACAATGGCGGACAGTGGGGCAAGGTGTATGAAAAACACCTGGCCCTCGACACCGCCGTCCGCCTTGAGCGCAGCCTCCGAACGATGGGCTATCAAACGGTGATGACCCGCCGCAGCGACTACTTCGTATCGCTGCCGCAGCGTGTCGCCCTTGCCAACCGCTATCGCAACGCGATCTATGTGAGCATCCACTTCAACTACACGTGGAAGCAGCAGGTCAGCGGCCTGGAAACCTTCTACTACAACAAGGCCGGCCAACGCCTCGCGGGCTACGTGCAGAACTCACTGGTGCGCCAGACCCGCACGGTCGATCGGAAGGCGAAATTCGCCCGCTTTTACGTCATCCGGAACACGAAGATGCCGTCGATCCTTGTCGAAGGTGGTTTTGTCAGCAACCAAGCCGAGCGCAACCGGATGAAATCCGGTTACTTCCGCGAGGCGATCGCCCGCGGCATCGCCGAGGGGATCCAGCGCTACCGCCGTTCCGGTTGAGAAGACGAAGTTTCCGACTGCATCGCGGACCTCTCCGGCGTAGCCTTCGGGCATGAGCGCGGTGAGCGTCGCGGAAATGATCGAGGCCGAAAAGCGGGCCTTGGCAAACGGTTGGACGGAGGGAGACCTGCTGGAACTCGCGGGAGACCGGCTCGGCCATGCCATCGGACGGTTTTTCCCCACCCCGGGAACCGCTGTGGGGTTTCTTGGCAAAGGCCACAACGCAGGAGACACCTTGGTCGCGCTCTCGGTCCTGAGGGATACCTACGGATGGCACGTGGGAATCCGGACTTCCCACACAATGGAGGATTGCGCGCCCCTGCTCCGTGTGATGGCGGAGCGGCACGGTCCCTTCCCCTCATGGGAGTCCGGAAGCCACCATGGAGACCGGAGACGCCCGCTGCTTTTGCTCGACGGGCTGCTTGGCAGCGGCACCCGCGGTGGCATCCGTCCGCCCCTGCTCGACCTTGCCGATGAAATGAACCGGCTGCGCGACTCTGCGGGCGCGCGCATCGCCGCCGTCGATCTGCCGACCGGCATCGACCCGGATCGCGGCACCAGCCACCGGGGCGCGGTGCGTGCCGACGTCACCTTCACCATCGGAAATCCCAAACGCGGCCTGCTGCGGAGCTCCGCCGTTTCCCATGTCGGCGCGCTGGTTCTGGTGGGTGTGGCACCTTTGTTCATGGAGGGTTCGGACCGCTGGAGCCTCGTCACTCCATCCCGTCTCAAATTCCGCGGTGATCCCCGCGCGTTCGAGTTTCACAAAGGCGACGCGGGACGTGTCTCGATCATCGCCGGTTCGCCGCAATACACCGGAGCCGCCGCGCTCGCCGCGACCGGCGCGCTGCGGGCCGGCGCCGGGCTTGTAACCGTTCACACACCGGAGGCCGCCGTCCACGGTGTCACCTCGCGTTGTCCTCCGGAAATCATCGTGCGTGGATATCGCACACCGCGGGAAGCCATGTCGACGCCTCACGACGCGCTCGTCATCGGTTGCGGAATGGGAGCTGTCGCCGGGACGGACGAAAACGACCTGCTCGAGTGCATCCGCTCGTCCGAAACCCCCACCGTGGTCGATGCCGACGGTCTGAACCTGATCGCCCGCACCGAAAGTCTCGCGATCCTCCGGGAAAACCATGTGATCACCCCCCATCCCGGGGAGTTTCGACGTCTCTGCCCCGACCTCGCGGACCTTCCGCGCGAGGAGGCGGTCCTCCGGTTCGTTGATCGCTCGCCCGCCACGCTGCTGCTCAAGGGGGCGCGAACCCTCATCGGGAACCGGACCTCGTCGATGTGCTGCATCGGGACCGGCACTCCGGCGATGGCAACCGGCGGCCAAGGCGACCTGCTCTCCGGCGTCATCGGCGCCTGCATGGATGCCAACAGCCCCTCGTGGAAGGCCGCGGCCTTCGGCGCGTGGCTCTGCGGCCGCGCGGCGGAAATCGCGCTGTGGGAAGGTGATGGCAGCGAAGAGAGCACCACCCCCAGCGACGTCGCTTTGCGCCTGGGCCCGGCTTTCCGAGACTGGAGGGAACGAAACCGCTGATCACCCGGCCCCGCCGTTTCCGCCGAAAAAAGAAACCGGCGACCGGATGGGACCGGGCGCCGGCGCTGGGGTGGGAAAATGCTGGCGACTCAGTTGACCGCGACAGCGGACGAACCGGTTTCCCCCGTCCGGATCCGGATCGCTTCATCAACCGAGGAAATGAAGACCTTGCCGTCACCGATCTTGCCGGTGTTCGCGCTCTTGACGATGGCGGAGGCGACTCCGTCGGACTGGGCGTCATCCACCACGATCTCGATCTTCACCTTGGGCAGGAAATCGACGGTGTATTCGGAACCGCGGTAAATCTCGGTGTGGCCCTTCTGACGGCCGAAACCTTTCACTTCGGTAACGGTCATGCCTTGCACACCCACCTCGGCGAGGGCCTCCTTCACTTCTTCAAGTTTGAACGGTTTGATGATCGCTTCGATTTTTTTCATAGGTTGGTGGATTGGTGAACGGTGGAAAGCACTGGCCGTGCCAAATTACCGGATCGGAATCTTTTTCTGATTGGCGATGGCGATGACAGTAGGCGTCGCCGAGTCCGCTGACGAGTGGAAAAACGACCGGCGAATCGAAAACCCACGCACCTCACGCATCGGGTTCCCGACTCGTGATCCATCGGCCGGATCAAGCTTTCTGTTTGAGCAGATCCCGGATCTCGGTGAGAAGTTTCTCTTCAGTGCTCGGCTCGGGCGGCGGAGTCGGTTTGGCTTCCTCCTTCTTCATCGCCCCCAGGACCTTCTTGACGACGAGGAAGACCGCGAAGGCAAGCAGCAGGAACGAGATGAAATCCGTGACAAACTGGCCGTAGCCGATGACCGGCTCACCGTTCTTGAGCGCCTCCGCATAGGGAGCTTTCGGACCGTCGGGAAAGTTGAGGTTCACATACTGTTCGGTGAAATTCACGCCGCCGGTGATCTTGCCGAGAATGGGCATGAACAGATTGTCCACGAGCGATTTCACCACGGTGCCGAAGGCGCCGCCGATGATGATGCCGACGGCCATGTCGACGAGGTTGCCTTTGAATGCGAACTCTTTGAATTCCTTGATCATGAGCTGGGGATGGGGATGTAAGCCGATTCTCTAACCATCCCCCGCCGGGGCTGCCAAGGAAAATTGACGGAAGCCCGGACCTGCCGGCCGGCATTTGGAACTTGGCAGCCGAGCGTCCGCCGGGAATTCTCCCGGGCAATGAAATCGGCGACGCTCCGGAAATTGTTGGATGAGATCGGGCCCGTGGACGCGGTGGGAGTGGACGAGCGGGTGGCCAAATACACCACCCGGTCGATCAAGAAGGGCTCCAAGGTTTTCGGCCTGAAACTCGCGGTTTCGATGGTGGACCTGACCACTCTCGAAGGTAAGGACACGCCCGGCAAGGTGGCGTCGCTCTGCCGTAAGGCGCTCTGCCCGCACCCGGAGGGCGATGTCCCCCGGACGGCAGCGGTCTGCGTCTATCCGGCCATGGTGAAACACGCCGCGAAACACGTGAAAGGCACGGAGGTCCGCATCGCCAGCGTGGCCACAGCGTTCCCATCCGGCCAGGCGCCGCTGAAAACGAGGCTCGCGGAAGTGAAACAAGCCGTTGCTGATGGCGCGGACGAAATCGACATGGTCATCAACCGCGGGGCGTTTCTCAGCGGCGAATTCTCCGTAATGCAGGACGAGATCGCCGCGGTGGTCGAGGCATGCGGCGATGCGACGCTCAAGGTCATCCTCGAGACCTCCGAGCTGGAAACCTACGACAACATCCGGGCCGCGTCGTTTCTCGCGATGCGGGTCATCCGCCCCGGCGACTTCATCAAGACCTCCACCGGCAAGACCTCCGCCAACGCCACGCTCGGCAACAACCAGGTGATGCTCGACGCCATCCGCGACCACTACCTCGACACCGGCGTCGAGATCGCCATGAAACCCGCCGGCGGCATCAAGTCCGCCAAACAGGCGCTCCAGTTCCTCATCGCGGTGAAGGAAACGCTCGGCGACAAATGGCTCCACAACACCCGCTACCGCTTCGGCGCGTCCTCGCTTCTCAACGACCTCCTCCGCCAGCTAGAAACCCAGCGTACCGGCGCCTATCAGGCCCCTTGGACCTTCACCGAAGACTCCGGCGGCTACTGATTGTCACTTCTCACTTCTCACTTGCCACTCGGCACTTCGATCATGCCCGCGAAAACCTCCCGCACCCAGGCCCGCGAACTCCTCTTCGGAGACCTTTGGGAATTCGATCCCGCACCGGAATCCGCGCCCGCCCATATCGACGAGCGATACAAGCTCTTCATCGGCGGCAGATACGTGACTCCGAAGTCGAAGAAGTATTTCGATTCCATCTCACCCCGCGATGGCAAGAAGCTGGCGGAGATCCCGCACGCCAACGCCGCCGATGTGGACGCCGCCTTCGCCGCCGCAAAACAAGCGTTCGGTCCGTGGTCGAAGCTCCCCGGAGCGGAACGGGGCAAATATCTGTTCCGCATCGCCCGGCTGCTCCAAGACCGTTCGCGCGAATTCGCCGTTGCGGAAACCCTCGACGGCGGCAAGCCGATCAAGGAATCGCGCGACTTCGACCTGCCGATGGCCGCTGCGCATTTCTTCTATCACGCCGGTTGGGCGGACAAGCTCCAGTATGCCGCGCCCGGCCGGACGCTCGAACCGCTCGGCGTGATCGGCCAGGTGATTCCTTGGAATTTCCCGCTGCTGATGCTCGCATGGAAGATCGCGCCGGCGCTCGCCACCGGCAACACGGTGGTCATCAAACCCGCGGAAACCACCTCCGTCACCGCGCTCAAGTTCGCCACCATCCTCGAACAAGCCGGCCTGCCACCCGGCGTGGTGAACATCATCTCCGGTGCGGGTGAAACCGGCGCCGCCATCGTGAACCATCCGGACGCGGCCAAGATCGCGTTCACCGGATCCACCGAGGTCGGCAAGATCATCCAGCGCGCGCTCGCCGGCACCGGCAAAAAACTCACCCTCGAACTCGGTGGCAAGGCGGCCAACATCGTGTTTGACGATGCTCCGCTCGACCAGGCCGTCGAAGGCATCGTCAACGGCATCTTCTTCAACCAAGGCCACGTCTGCTGCGCCGGCTCGCGACTGCTGGTCCAGGAAGGTGTGGAAAAGGAACTCGTCGCACGTCTGAAACGCCGGCTTTCCACGCTTCGCGTCGGCGACCCGCTCGACAAGAACACCGACATCGGTGCCATCAATTCGAAGGAGCAGCTCGCAAAGATCAAGGAACTCGTGCAGAGCGGCATCGACGAAGGCGCGGAGATCTATCAGCCGTCGTGCCGCCTGCCGGGGAATGGTTTCTATCACGCTCCCACCCTCTTCAGCGGTGTGTCGCAGAGCCACCGCATCGCCCGCGAGGAAATCTTCGGCCCGGTGCTCTCGATCCTCAGTTTTCGCACGCCCGAAGAAGCCATCGAAAAGGCCAACAACACCTGCTACGGACTCAGCGCAGGCGTCTGGACCGACAAGGGCAGCAAGATCCTCAGGATGGCGTCCGCGCTGAAAGCCGGCGTGGTGTGGGCGAATACGTATAACAAGTTCGACCCGAGTTCGCCGTTCGGTGGTTACAAGGAATCCGGCTTCGGCCGCGAAGGCGGCCGTCACGGACTGCTCGACTACACCAAACTCGCCTGACCCGTTCCCTACGCGCGAGCCCCACGGAAAGTCGTCGAAGCGAACCGGCGATCGCCGCTCACGGTTTCAAGAAGTGCTTCAGGTTCTCCTTCCCCGCCTGACCGAGGAATTTGTATTTGATCCTCCCGGAGATCAGCTTCCATCTGCCATTCTTCTTTTCGAAGGTGAGTTTGGATAGAGCAATCTTCGACTTGGTGTCGGTGGTCCGGGGCTTGGTGCTGGTGTTCTTGCCCTTCTTGAACTTGACCGCGAAACCCCGTTTCTTGGAGTATTTGAGTTCTTTCGCCGGGAACTTGATGGTGTCGCCATTGGGCAGCACGAGAGCGGCTTTGCCGCGGATGCGTTTGCTCTTCTTGCCCTTGCCGGACTTCGCGGGTTTCAGAACAAGCTTGAGCGACCAGTCGGAATTGAGGTTCTTCAGAATTCGTGGAGGGGTCTCCACTTCGAAGGGAACGCGCTTCACCGCAACAGGCTTCTTCCCGAGTTTGCCCTTCGCGTTCGCGGTCCCCATGACTCCCTTCACACCGTCACCGATGTCCACGACCTCCACGGGAACCGTGGCGCTGACATCTCCTTTCGCGTCCTTCCCGTCCAGAACCCCTTCAACTGGACCGCCGAGTTTGATGGTGGGGGTTCCCTTGACCGTTCGAATTTCCCCGACACCGCCGGCGAGATCCCGGTTCCCCTCGGCGTCCTTGATCCCGTCCACGGTTCCCATCACCGAGAGCTTGCCCGACTCGTCCTGTGCGACGTCGAGGTCGAAATCGCGCGGCTTCATGCCCGGAAAGGTTCCCTGGTAGTTTCCGGTCAAGCTGAGGATCCGTGTCAGGTAAGGATTGTCTTTCGGAAACGAGAGCGGGAAGCGGCCCTTGGGTTTCGGCCGTTTGACTTGATCCGGCTTCACTCCTCCACTTTCTCTGAAATCGTCCAGATACATTTGTCCGGCATTCACCTTCAGGAGCGCGGAATAGCCGTAAACGGAAACGAAGAACTGATCGCTCGCATCCATCTCCCAGTCCGTGTTCCCCGATGTCCCGCCTTTTCCGGACAACCCGAAGGAACCGAGTTTGATCCATTGGAGCCCGTTGTCCGGATTCGCGTCGTAGAGGCATTCCAAGGTCCTCGTCTTGCTGTTCCAACGCACCAGCAGCGCCACCCGCGCCGAGAGCACGGCTCCGGAATCCTCGCCGGCTACACTCTTGTCATCGGTTGACAGATCGGTGTTGACCCCAATGCCGCCCCCCGAAACGCCATGTGAAACGTTGTAGAGTTCATGATAGAGATAATCGCCTCCCGAGTGCGGGCTGAGAATCGTGACGCCCATGCTGCAGACCTGCCCGGCGATCGACGGACTGGCGCCGTTGTAGGTTTCGAACTGGATTTCCCAGTCGGCGTTGTAGGGGAACCGGGTGAGTTCCCACGGGCGCTCCGAGGAGTTTTCAAGCCCTGTCGTCGGGCAGGTGTATTGCAGGCGCTGGCTGGTTTCGTTCAACCTGCCGTTGGCGATCACGACATCATCCCCCCACTTGGCGGAGTCCTTGGAGTTGTCGTTGAAATTGTCGGTGTTGTCGGCGAGCACGGATCCGGTTGCGCATGACCAGCACAACGCAACGGCCGTGATCAGTTTGGCGGGGGTCTTCATGGTTGGGAGGGATCAGGGGGTGGATGCGCGCAATCCGTTGCGCGCCGCGGCGGAAATCCGTTCGTTTCCCTCTTCCGCGATGGCGGCGAGGGCCTGCATGGCCGCAGGGGTGCCGGCGCGCCGGAGTGCGAAGACGGCACGCATCTGGAGATTGAGGCTGTTTTCCCCGGTGGCCAGTCGGCGGAGTTCCGTCGCCACCTGTCGGTCGAAGGTCGCCCTCGCCTCGGAGGAGGGTTGCTGGCGCGCGAGGTTTCCGAGGACGTTGAATCCGGCGATCCGGGCAGCCGCATCCTCTTCCGCCATCACCGCCGGCAGAACCGGATCGGCCGGAACCTCCACCTGGCAAAGCATCGCCTCGTACAACCGCCTGCGGACGTCGGGTTCGGGCTCGGAGACCGCCATCTCTGCCAACGGTCCACCGAGGTGGTTGACCGTCTGGTGGGCGCTGACCGCCCACGCCGCGGACGCGCGCACCTCGGGGTCGGAATCTCCGGCGGCTGTTTCCAGAAGAAAATCAATCGCATCATCCGACGAGTAGGCCAGCGCCTCGATCGCGACCACCCGCATCTCGGACGTGGTGGAAGGGGCGGCCAGATAGGAGCTGAAAACCGGGGAAATCAGGCTGAATTCGCTTTGGCCCAGACCCCGTAGGATCTCGGTCGCCAGTGCTTCCGAAGCGCCCTGGCCGAGAGCGTCCAGGAGAGCGGTTTGAGAAAGATCGGAGCCAATCGCTCCAAGCGCCACGGCAGCCTCGAGGCGGACTGTCTCCGGTGCCTCACGGTTGGTCAGAACCTTTTCAAGCCCGGAGCTGACTTTGTCGCCTCCGATCATGGAAAGTCCACGGATCGCCGCCAGAACGACCGATTCATCGGAATCTCCAAGCAATGGCCACAACCACTTCTGCGCTCTGGACGAGCGGGTCTGTCCGATCAATTCCGCCATGCAGGCCCTGTCCTCCGCCGCCGCGCCAGCCAGGACCCTCCGCAACACGGCGTCGGCTTCGCGCGTATGCTCCATGGCAAGGCGGAACGCGTGGACGCGACGCTCGGACATCGGCGTGTCCTCGTCGAGAAACCGGGCGATGGTTTCCTCCAAAGACAGTCCCGCCCCCATATATTTCGCCTCGGTCCGCTGCCGGGCCATTTCCCGAATCTGGCGACTGAGCGAAGCGGAAACCGGTCGGTTCACGTTGCGCTGGACTCTTTGAGACATGGCCCGCTCCGGATTGGCAGCAGGATGATGATTCCCGGTTCCGACGCTTCCAACGTTCCAGACAACGATGCCGAACGATATCACCAGCAGCGAAATCGCCATGAGTGGACCAATCCGCCGGAGGGGCTTCGGTATACGAACTCCGGAAAGGCATTTTTTCCACGAGGTCATGTTTTCACACGACAGGGATCGATCAAGAAACTGTCAAGCTCGGAGCGGCGGGCAGCTCTTGCTTCTTGTCATCCCTCGGTCCGGGATCAAGATCACCCCGTGGCTCTCAACATCACCAAGACCCCCAAGTGCTACGTCGGCGGCGCGTTCATCCGCTCCGAGTCCGGCCGTGTCTATCCCCTTCATGATGCGGACGGCGGGTTTCTCGCGAACATCCCGTTGTGCACGAAGAAGGACCTGCGCAACGCCGTCGAGGCCGCCGCGAAAGCCGGGGCCGGCTGGGCGAAACGCTCGCCCTACAACCGCGCGCAGATCCTCTATCGACTCGCCGAGATGCTGGAGTCGCGTTTCAGCGAGATGGCCGCCGTCACCAGTGACAAGGAAACCCGCGCCACGATCGACCGCATCGTCCACTTCGCCGGTTGGGCGGACAAATACGAACAGGTGCTCGGCAGCGTCAATCCGGTCGCGAGTTCGCACTTCAACTTCACGGTCACCGAGCCGATGGGCATCGTCGGCGTGCTCGCTCCCGAGGAGGCGCCCTTGCTCGCGCTCGTGACGCTGATCCTTCCGGTCATCGTCTCAGGCAACACGGTCATCGCGGTCGCATCGAAGTCGAAACCCTATCCGTCGATTCTGTTGGGCGAGATGCTCGCCGTTTCCGACCTCCCCGGCGGCGTGGTGAACCTGCTCACCGGTGATCGTGTAGAACTCATCCCGACCTTCGCCACGCACGAGCACCTGCGCGCCATCGGCGCCACCGCGACCAAGGACGAGGCGAAGACCCTGCAACAAGGCGCGGCAGAGTCGGTGAAACGTGTCGTCCTCCACGAACCGAAGACCGATTGGTTCTCCGAATCCCACGACTCGCCCTACGCGATCCGCGACTTCGTCGAAGCGAAGACGGTTTGGCATCCGATCGGTTCCTGAGTTGAAACATCAACGCGGGTCTTCCGTAGCACGGAGATGCCTACCCGCAGGAAATTCATCGCAAGCTCTGGTGCCGCGGCGCTTTCGTTGCTCGCATCCGGCCGTATCCAAGGCGCACCCCGCAAGGACGCCGGCTTTCTCTTTATCGAAGCCGAGGGATTTGACGACCTCGGCGGATGGGAGCTCGACCAGCAGTCGATGGACCAGATGGGTTCGCCCTATCTGCTGGCCCACGGGCTCGGCATCCCGGTGATGGACGCGGTTGCGAAGGTGAGCTTCCCCGCGGCCGGCAGATACCGCCTCTGGGTCCGCACCCGTGATTGGGTGGCGCCTTGGAAGGCCCCGGGCGCGCCGGGCCGCTTCCAAGTGCTCATCGACGGCCGCGCGGTGGAGGAAACCTTCGGCACCAAGGAAGCGGATTGGCATTGGCACGACGGAGGCATGGTCGATGTCCCGGCGGAAGCCACCATCGCGCTGCACGATCTCACCGGCTTCGAAGGACGTTGCGAGGCGCTGCTGTTCTGTGCGGATCCCGGTTTCCAACCCTCCAACGATGTCGCAGCGCTCGAGACGTTTCGGAGGAAACTACTGGGACTTCCCGAAGATGCGGAGGACGGAGGGAGTTATGATCTCGTCGTCGTGGGCGGCGGTCTGGCGGGAACCTGTGCCGCGGTCTCCGCCGCGCGCAACGGCCTGAAAGTCGCGCTGGTTCAGGATCGTCCGGTGCTCGGCGGAAACGCGAGTTCCGAAGTCCGGGTCTGGCCGGAAGGACATATCCGCCAGCAGCCGTTTCCACATATCGGAGAAATTGTCGAGGAACTGCTGCCGGATGTGAAAAAGAAGGGCACCATGAATGGAACGGCGGCCGGCAATTTCGACGATGCGAGAAAGCTCGCCGTCGCCAAAGCCGAGCCGAATCTCACCCTGTTCACCAATCACCGCACGATCCGCACCGAGATGAACGGCGGCTCCATCGCCGCGGTCATCGCGCAAAGCACCGTAACCGCACGTCGGAAGCGCATCCGCGGGCGCTTGTTCGCCGACTGCACCGGAGATGCGATCGTGGGTCACCAGGCAGGGGCCGACTCCGAGTTTTCCGTCGGCAACAACATGGGAAGCAGCAACCTCTGGCGCCCGCTCGATGCGGCCGACAAGGAGGCGGTGCTGAAATGCGAGTGCAAGGACAAGGATGCCCTCACCGCCGCCTGCGAGATCGGGGAAACCGAACAGCCGTTCCCGCGTTGTCCGTGGGCCATCGACCTGACCGACAAACCATTCCCGGGCCGCAAGAGCAAAAGCGGACAATGGGGCGGCGCCGATCCACTGGCGAACCTTGGAGGATGGTTCTGGGAGAGCGGCTTCGACAAGGACCCCATCGCCGATATCGAACGGATCCGCGATCTGAATTTACGCGCGATGTACGGCGCGTGGGACGCGCTCAAGAACGTCGACAAACTCTATTCGAACCACCGGCTCGGCTGGGCCGCCTTCATCGCGGGAAAACGGGAGTCGCGCCGCCTGCTCGGCGACGTGGTGCTCAGCGCGGACGACTTCCGCAACGGAAAGCAATTCGAGGACTCCGCGTTTCCCTGCTCATGGCATATCGATCTCCACACGCCCGACGCACGGTTCGACAAAGGACACGAAGGTGACGAGTTCATCTCACGGGCGTCCAGCGGCGAAGGTTACACCTATCAGGGGCCGTATTGGGCACCGTATCGCACCCTCTACAGCCGCAACGTGCCGAACCTTTTCATGGCCGGAAGGAACATCTCGGTTTCCAAGGACGGCCTCGGCCCGGTCCGCGTGATGCGCACCTGCGGCATGATGGGTGAGATCGTCGGCAAGGCAGCGGCGATCTGCATCCAGAAGGACACGACACCGCGCGGGGTCTATCCGGACCACCTTGCGACACTCCACGAAATGATGCTCCGGCCGGGGGCATGGCGCGCCGTTTGACGCTACCTCGCATCCGTCGTCCGGATCAGATAGTAGGCGCGGTTCGGCAGAAACCGCAGTCCCTCGCCCATCGCCATCGTTTCCGTCCGGCGGCCTTCGATGTCCATCGCGGTCACATGAAGCGACGCCACGTCGGCACGTTTGAGGCGAATTTCGCCCTCGAGCCGGCGGATCAACCACGGGTCGGTTCCGATCGATGTGATCCGTTCGCGTCCGTCCGGTAGAGATTCCGTTGCAAAGCCGGTCCCCTTTTCCTCGCTCATCACCTGCACGAGGATCCGCTCCGACGTGCGGAGCGGTTTTCCGTCGAGCGAAACGGCGACCACGGCTCCGAGTTCCATCGAGGAACGGATTGTTAGATCGGCCGTCTCAATCGTTCCCGACGCCGCCAAGGCCCCGACCGCACCCTGGGCGCCCGGAGCCCTGAGCTCGAGCCGTCCATTCCCGTAGTCGAGAAACAACTCGCCCGTCTCGCTGGTGACGGTCTGCTTTTCCCGGTCGATCCAACGGCTCACGTCCAAGACGAGGCTTTCTCCTTTGCCTCCGATCCGCAGCGAGGTGCGACCGACGAAATGAACGAGCGGATCCATGATTTCAACCGCGGACGTCACCCCGCCGCCTTCGGGAAGGTCGGCCTTTCGCAACTCATCGAGGTTGGCCGCATGGACCATCGGGCTGCCCTTGAGCGCGAGCGCGTCATCCATCGGCAGCGCGAAGTCGGCGATCATGGCGCCTTCCCTGACGAGTCCGTTGCGATAGATCAATGCCGCCGCGGGGAACTGCCCTGCCTGAGTGGGCGACATCAATGTCCACGGCTGCATGAAGAAACCCGGTTTCACCGCCCAATCGGCGGAATCGAGCGCGAAATGAACGATCGCATCCGTCCCTTGCAACGCGCCATACGCGGCGAAAACCCAAGGCGCTTCCGTGCGGAAGCGGTTCGGACGGTTGAAGGTGGTTTCGGAAATCATCGACGGCATGCCGTTGATCTCGGTGTCCATCACCGGGTTCGAAAACACCTTCGGAACCCCGGCTTTCTCCGGCTCGAAACGCAACGCGCTGCGATCGCGGTAGCTGTGGCCGTCACGGATCGACCACGCGGCGTTGTCGCCGGAATGCGAGCAACCGAAGTAGCCGTGGCGGTCGATGAAATCGCCGGATGCATAACTCGATTTCTCCAAGGGTCCGAGGATGCGGTTCTCAGCGGTCTGCCAGTTCGAGGCGGTCACCAGCCCGCGGAAACCACGGCCGCGCAGCCAGCCGGTCGTCTCCTGATAGAAACCGTGCTGGGTTTCCCACAGGAACGCCGCCGTATCCAGATCCCGGGGCTTGCGCTCGTTCACGATGTTCCACAGCTCCCGAAAACCGAGCCTCCCGCCGCCATCGCGCGGATGTTCCATGCCGCCCCATGTCTCGATCGCCTTGGCGATCGATCCGTGTTTCTTCGCGGCCCAGTTTCCGAACAGCTTCTCAAGTTTGCGAAGCTGCGGGTCAGGGATGTTCTTCGCGGAGGAGGTCCAGAAGAAGAACGAGTCCTCGTTGACCAACTCGACTCCGAACACGGCGGGATCGGCTGATAGAGCGCCGTCGCCAAAGAGCACGGCGGAAAGCCAGCTCCGGTAGATCGCCTGGAACTCCGGCTCGAAGTAGAGCAGCGCGAAGGGGTGTTGGTTTCCGTCGTAGCCCTCGCGCCATCCGGGCCCGGGTTTCGGTTTCATCCAGAGCGGGAAGTAGATGGATAGATGCGAATAGATGCCCTCTTTCTTCATCGCCGCGACGATCTCGCGGATGTGTTTCACCTTGGCGCGATCGAGTTCGCCGGTCCTTTCGTCGAAGACCTTGCCGTGAAGACGCACGAGGTTCACGCCGCGGGCGGCGAGCATGCGGGCGCAGCGCGCGAGTTCTTCGCCGTGGAGGTCATGGGGCGGCCCGTTGACCGCCCAAAATCGCACGGGTTCGCCCGTATCCCGAAACACAAACTGATTGTCCCGCGCAACGATCCCGCCGTTCTCGCCAGCAACTCCTTCGTTCAAGCCCCGCAGGTCGAGCAGCGGAGCACCCTCCGCCTTGCGATCCGGCATCCATGGCAGCCACCCTTCGTTGCGCTTGATGAGATCCGCCTCGCGGCGGGCGATCTCTTCCGGTTTGAGGATGCCCATCGGTTGGAAACCGGGAGCGGCGAGAACAAAACAATCGATCGCTCCGTGATGCGAAAGGTCGCTGACGAAGCGGAACTCCAGACGGTGTTTGCCGCGCCCGAGATCGAAAGTCCCCGCCCGCGACCACGCGAGAAACCGCAGGTCCGGCTTGCCGTCGGTGGCGATGTTGGTGTTGCCGGCCTGTTTGATTGTTAGATCGAGGTCCTGTCCGTCCCGCTTGTCGATGCGGAGCGTCATCCGGCATTTCACCGGATTCGCACGGAGCCAGAGCTCATAAGTGCCGGCCTCCGGGACTTCCACGAGATATGCCGCCCTGCCCTCTTTCTCGTCGGAAAAATGCGAGAGGAATTCTCCGCCGGAGAGTTCGCCCATTTTCACCTGGCCGTGATACCATGGGTGTTTCGCCACGTCGGATTCCGCGGCGGACTCGCCCTCCACCCAGATCGGCTCGGCGGAGAAAAGAACGCCTGTCAGAAACAAGAGAATGAACGGAACACGCATCGGTTTCAACGGGATTGGAATTCGTAGGCACCGGCATCGACCGCCTTGCCCGAAACGCGGGGTTTTCCGTCCGCGTCGGTTTCAGGAAACGAATCGCCGCCCCCGGCGTCGATCGCGGAAGAACCGGGACGGAGGTGGAAATCGAAGCTTGCGGGATCGACGAAACAGGCGTCCGGATCACCGGGTTTCACGTTGTGCGCCCGGGTGTTTCCTGGGGCCACACGGAAATCGGCGGCGAGATTGTTCACGACGAGGCAACCGGACGACGCCTGTTTGTTCTTGTGTGGATCGATGCGGATCCACGTCGGCCCCGGTTTGCCGGGCGCGATGTCGATGACGGTGTTGTTGCGGATGACGCAGTCGCGCGCGCCCATCAGGGTGATGCCGTGCCAGTGATCGACGACAACCACGTTGTTCTCGATCAACCAATCCTGATAGAAGCCGTCGAAACATCCGATGCCTTGCAGGGGACCGCGGAACGGCTGGTCCGGATCGGTCCGGTTGATGATGGTGTTGCCGCGCAGCACGATCCCCTTCACCACGCCTTTGCCGACGCCGTCCCTGGTGCGACTCCACGATTGGAATCCGTCGTCGTGATTGTCGTTCACGTTGTAACAATTGCGGACGGTGTTGCCCTCGAAGACGCCGAAGTCGCCCAGCCCGCGCATGCCGTCACCGGCGAAGTTCTCGATCACATTGCCGATCACCCGGGCGCGTCCGCCGCTCGCCGTGATGCCGAAGTTGATGTTGCGCACCGTGTTTCCGCGGGCGGTGCAGTCGTCGCCACCGAGGCTGATTCCGTTGCAGGGTTTTTGGTTCCAATCCTCAAGCGTCCACCCGGACACGTTCTCGGTCGTGAAGATCCGGCAGTTTTCGATGACGATATGATCGCCCCCGACTTCGACGAGAGTGTTGCGGGAGCGGCTGCCTTCGTCGGTGGGAGTGACCGTGACGCCGTCGATCACCCAGTTTTCGGATTCGCGGATCGTCAGCTTGCGCAGCACCGGAGTTTCGCCGTCGGCGGAAACGATGGTGACCGGCGACTCGTTGCGGCGCCCGCGGATCAACACGGCACCGTGGTCGCCGCCATGGACGACGAGCCTGTCGCCCGCGGTGAACAAGCCATCCTTGGCGACAACCTCTCGCAGCGAGCTCCATGGTTTCTCCCTGCTGCCGTCGTTCTCCATGCTTCCCCGTCCGGGATCGATGTGAAACTCGGCGGCCGTCAGCGGAAACGAGAACGCGAGCACGGCAGCGGCTTTCCAGATCCGTTTCATCAGGACGACTACGACACGGCCCGGGCGTTTTTGCAATCGACCCGTCCTCGCTCCGCTTCGATGATCCATCGCCATGCCCCGCAGATTCCTCGTTGCGCCGGACAAGTTCAAGGGATCGCTCGGCGCGGAAGAAGCCGCGGCTGCGATCGCGGCGGGCATCCGTAGGATGGAACCGGATGCGGAGATCGATTTTTGCCCGATCGCCGACGGCGGCGAGGGGTTCACGGAAACGGTCCACAGCGCTCTCGGCGGACGTTGGATCACCTGCGACGCGGTGGACGCGCGGGGACGGCCGATTTCCTCGCGATATCTCCTCACCGAGGACGACACCGCGGTGATCGGCATGGCGGAGACCGCCGGAATCTGGCGCCTGACAAACGACGAGCGCCATCCGCTCACCGCCACCACCCGCGGCGTGGGCATGCAGATCCGCCACGCGGTGGAGCGGCACCGCTCCGCCCGCTTCGTGCTCGGCATCGGCGGCAGCGCGACCAACGACGGCGGCAGCGGCATGGCGGCGGAACTCGGTATCCGTTTCCTTGGCGTGGACGGGGCCGCGGTCGATCCTTTGCCCGCGAATCTTCCGGACGTCCGGGAAATCCGGATGTTGGAGCGGATCCCGCTGCCATCCATCACCGCCGCCTGCGACGTGGACAACCTGTTGTTAGGTCCCCGTGGCGCGACCGCGGTTTTCTCCCGCCAAAAAGGTGCGACCGAGGACGATCGACCCCGGTTGGAATCCGCGTTGTCCCACCTCGTTTCGCTCACCGATGGCGTGCGGGAAGCGGAAACACCCGGTGCCGGAGCGGCGGGTGGGCTTGGTTTCGGGCTCCTTCGTTTCGCCGGAGCCCGGTTGGTTCCCGGCTTCGAATTGTTGGCGGGAGTCCTCGGGCTGGAGCAGCGGATTCAAGATGCGGACCTGGTGATCACCGGCGAGGGCTCGCTCGATGAACAAAGCCTCGGGGGCAAGGGGCCGGTGTCCTTGGCGAAAATGGCGGGTCGCCATGGAGTGCCGGTGCTCGCGTACTGCGGCGATGCGGACGAGGTCGCCCAAAGGTGCGGATTGTTCGCGGGCATTCATCCGCTCACCGGCACCGGGCTGCCGCTGGACGCATTGATGACCGAGGCCACATCGGTTTTGACCGCCCTTGTGGCAAGCACGCTGCCCGTTCGCTGAGCATCGGGCGTCCGGTCGTTTGGGATGAAATGCGGAGCAATTCTCCTCGCCATCTTTCCCGCCCCGGGATTACATACCAACTAGTTCGTTTAAAAGTGAGCACACGCACCCGCAACCCGGAAGAGACCCGCCGTCGATTGATCGACGCGACGATCCGGCTGATGCTGCGCCAAGGCTACGCCTCGACGACCGTCGACCAGATCTGCGAGGAATCCGGACTCACCAAGGGGGCGTTTTTTCATCACTACACAAGCAAGGAAGAACTCACGCGTGCTGCGGTGGCGGCGTGGGGCGAGTTCGGAACTTCGCATTACGCCGAGGCATGGATGGGAGGGGAGACCGATCCATTGGCGCAACTCCACCGGATGTTGGAGATCATGATGTCTTTCACCGAACGGCCGGACGATCCGTGCACGTGCATGGTCGGCATGATGTCGCAGGAACTGGCACAGACGCATCCGGTGCTGCGCGAGGCCTGCGATCGTGAGTTGGAAATCTGGACCGCCAATGTCGCCCGATTGCTGGCTGAGGCGAAGCGGATCCACCCGGTCGCGAAGCCGTTCGAACCGGAACAAGTGGCGTGGTTTCTCAACAGCCTTTGGCAGGGTTCGATGCTGGTCGGCAAGGTTCACCGCTCCCCCGCCCTGATCCGCGACAATCTCCGACTCGCCCGCGGATTCATCGATTCCCTCTTCGCCACCACCCCGATTCCGGTGCCACCATCCAAATCCAATACTTCATGAGCAAATCCCCCACCCCGCCCGCCGAGCGCGAACTGATCCTCACCCGCGACATCGACCTGCCGGCCTCCGCGCTCTATCGGGCGTGGACCGATCCGGAAATCATCCTGAAATGGTTCACTCCGCGTCCGTGGAAAACCTTGCGCGCCGAGCTGGATGTGCGCCCCGGCGGTTCGAGCCTGATCGTGATGCAAAGCCCGGACGGCGCCGAGTTTCCGAACCCCGGGATCTATCTGGAAGTTGTGCCTAACGAAAAACTCGTCTTCACCGACGCCTACACCAAGGCATGGGAACCATCGGGAAAGCCGTTCATGACAGGCGTCATCACCTTCGAGGACCTCGGCGGAAGCCGGACGCGCTACACCGCGCGGGTGCTTCATTGGTCCGTTGAGGACCGCGAAAAACACGAGGCGATGGGTTTCCACGAAGGTTGGGGCATCGCCACCGACCAACTCATCGAAACAGCTTCCAAGATCTAACGAACATGGCCCCCATCACCCCCTGCCTCTGGTTCGACCGCAATGCGGAGGAAGCCGTGGATTTCTATCTCAGCGTGTTTCCGAACTCGCGGATCACCCAGGTCGCCCGTTATCCGGAGTCCGACCACCCCGCGCACGAAGGTCGGCGCGGCGAGGTGTTGATGATTTCCTTCGAGTTGGACGGCCGGCCGTTCACCGCGCTCAACGGCGGACCGTATTTCAAGTTCACGGAGGCCGTTTCGTTCCAGATCGACTGCAAAACCCAGGACGAACTCGACCGCTATTGGGATCTGCTCTCGGAAGGCGGCGATCCCGAAGCACAACAATGCGGCTGGCTGAAGGACAAGTTCGGACTCTCGTGGCAGCTCGTCCCGACCTCGATGCCGCAACTGATGGGAAGCGACGACGAACGCGGTGCGCGCGTCATGAAGGCGTTGTGTCCGATGAAGAAACTCGACATCGCCGCGCTGGAACTCGCCGCAGGACTCACCGCGGTCACGAACGAACGTTTCGTTTCCGCTTCTCCGGCGGAGGTGTTCGACGCGATCCGCGATCCGGAACGCCTCGCCCGCTGGTGGGGGCCCGACGGTTTCACAAACTCCTTTCATGTCTTCGATTTCAAACCAGGTGGCGACTGGAAACACGACATGACCGGCCCCGACGGCACCGTCTATCCAAACGAGTCGCGGTTTCTCGAGATCGTGCCGAACGAGAAGGTCGTCATCGAGCACATCGCCACGGTGCATCATTTCCTCCTGACGATCACGCTGACGGAAACCCCGGAAGGCACGCGGATCGACTGGTATCAGGATTTCGACACGCCTGAGGAACGGGCCAAGGTGCTGGCCTACGTCCCGCGCTGCAATGAAGAGAACTTCGACCGGCTCGAGACCGAACTCGGTCATTCCACGAACTGACCACACAACTCCATGAACTCCCCCGTGATCCAACCCTACCTCCTGTTCGGAGGCCGCTGCGAGGAGGCCCTCGCGTTTTATCAGTCCGCCCTCGGTGCGGAAATCGTGATGAAGATGCGCTACAACGAGGCTCCCGAAGGACCGCCGCCCGGCATGCTGGCGGACGGATTCGAAACCAAGATCATGCACAGCGCGTTCCGCGTGGGCGACAACCTGCTGATGGCATCCGACGGCTGCGGCGGACCGGACGAAGCGGGCTTCGGCGGGTTTTCCCTGTCGCTCACGCTGCCGACGCAGGGCGAGGCCCGCAAGGCGTTCGACGCGCTCGCGGAGGGCGGCAGCGTGATGATGCCGCTGGGCGAAACATTCTGGTCGCCGTTGTTCGGCATGCTCACCGACAAGTTCGGCCTCGGCTGGATGGTGACGATCCCGGAGGAGAAAGCGTTCTAACATGATCATGAAACTCACATCCTTGATCTGTGCCGCCGCGTTGCTGGCGGGCACCACGTTCACACGCTCGGAAGAGACACCGTCTCCCGCCGAGATGATGCCGAAACCCGTCGCCCAGCACGAATGGCTGAAGAAATTCGTCGGCGAGTGGGAAATGACCACCGAGTGCCACATGGAACCGGACAAGCCGCCGGTGAAAGGTGGCGGGACCGAGACCGTCCGCTCGCTCGGCGGGTTCTGGATCATCGCCGATGGCAAGGGCGAGATGATGGGCAGCAAGGCGGAATACCTCATGACCCTCGGTTTCGATCCCGCGACCGGCAATTACATCGGCACCTGGGTCGATTCGATGACCGGACTGCTGTGGAAATACACCGGCAGCGTCGATGAAACCGGCAGGATCCTCACCCTCGAAGCCGAGGGGCCTTCGCCGATGAATCCGGAGAAAACGACGAAGTTCCACGACGTCACCGAGTTCAAGTCGGACGACCACCGGTTGTTCACCTCGTCTGTTCTCGGAGAGGACGGCAAGTGGGTCGTCATGGCCCGCGGCGAGGCGAAGCGGACGAAGTAGCGCATGTTTGACATGGCGGCGGCCGGGCCGATGCTCGTGCCGCCCCATGTCCGACTCACTCCACGATCTCTTCGACGAAGCCAACGGCCACCTCGCTGTGGGCGAACTCGACGAGGCGGTGGCGCTCTATCGGAAGTGCGTCGCCATGGATGCCGGGTTTTTCGACGGCTGGCACGCGCTCGGCATGGCGTTGATGAAAACCGGGGAAATCAAGGAGGCCATCGGCTGCGGATTGCAAGCGGTGACCCTGCAACCGAACGACCTGCTGGCGTGGACGGCGCTTTCGCAGATGTATGTCCGCGATGGGAACATCCCTGAGGCCGAGGCGGCGAAGGGAAACGCACGCATCCTTTCCCTAGGCGGAAAGGTGGTGCGGGAGTGAGGGATACATCCGGGTCACAGCGGATCTGACAAGCCTTGGACTGCGGCAGCCTGCTGCCGCTTTCCCCTTGCCAGCCTGCTGGCACGGAAGTCAGAAGCCCCGCCCAATAGTATCTCACCCGCCTTCCATTTACCCTCCGCAGCAGGCTGCGGAACCCAAAGCGGCAGCAGGCTGCCGCAGTCCAAGGTCCTTCCGCTTATTTCGCCTGCCGCGCGCTGGCTTTGAGGCGCAGGGCGTTGAGGGCGATGAAGCCGGTGGCGTCGTCCTGGTTGTAGGCCTCCTCCTGGCCGCCTTCCATGGTGGCGACGGCTTCGGAATACATGCTGTGCGGCGACCGGCGGCCGGCTTGCATGACGTTGCCTTTGTAGAGCTTGAGGCGGACTTCGCCGGAGACGGTTTTCTGGGTCTCGGTGACGAGCGCCTGGATCGCCTCGCGCTCGGGAGCGAACCAGAAGCCGTTGTACACGAGTTGCGCGTATTTCGGAATGAGCGAGTCGCGGATGTGCATCGATTCGCGATCGACCACCAGGGTTTCCAAGTCGCGGTGGGCGGCGAGGAGGATGGTGCCACCCGGAGTTTCGTAGACGCCGCGGGATTTCATGCCGACGAAGCGGTTTTCCACAATGTCGACGCGGCCAATGCCGTTGCGCCCGCCGAGCAGGTTGAGGACGCGCATGATGCCATAGGGCGTGAAGAGCGAGTAGCCGTCCTGTTCGCCGGTGGATGTCACGTCGCCGAGTTCGCCGAGGATTTCGCAGAGCGACTCATGTTTCAGGCCGATGGCGTTGCCCTTGTCGAAGAGGATTTCGACGTATTCCGGCTTGTCCGGAGCGTCCTCGGGGGAAACCGAGAGCACATACATGTCGCGATCCGCCGCGGTGGTGGCGTCGTACCAAGGATCTTCCATGGCACCGGCCTCGAACGAGATGTGCAGGAGGTTGCGGTCCATCGAGTAGGGCTTCTTCATCGACGCTTTGACCGGAATCTTGTGGGCCTCGGCGTATTCAATCATCTCCTTGCGGCCGGGAAACGTCTTGCGGAACTCGGCGTCGCGCCACGGGGCGATGCACTTCACGTGCGGCGCGAGCGAGGCGGCGGAGAGTTCGAAGCGGACCTGGTCGTTGCCCTTGCCGGTGGCGCCGTGGGCGATGGCGTCGGCGCCTTCCTTGAGGGCGATGTCCATCATGCCCTTGGTGATGCACGGGCGGGCGATCGAAGTGCCGAGCAGGTAGCGGCCTTCGTAGATCGCTCCCGCCTGGATCATCGGGAAAATGTAGTTGGCCGCGAAATCCTCCTTCAGGTCGCCGATGTAGCACTTCGAGGCGCCGGTCGTGAGGGCCTTCTCCTCAAGTCCGTCGAGTTCGTCGCCCTGGCCGACGTCGGCGCAGTAGGCGATGATTTCGGCGTTGTATTTTTCCTTGAGCCAAAGGAGCAGGACCGAGGTGTCGAGACCACCGGAATAGGCGACGAGAATCTTCATATCGGCGCGCAGCGAATCACGAAGATCCGACACCCGCAAGAGAAGTTCACTTGGCAAAGGCGGGTCGTCCGCGGAGAGTCCCGCGCGCATGGCGAGTTGCGAACATTGCGGCACCGAGTTTTCCCCACGGCGGGACGACGAGCGGTATTGCTGCAAGGGCTGCGAATACGTGGCCGTGATGATCGCGGAGCAGGGTTTCGAGAAATTCTACGATCTGAAACAAGGGCTGGCGGTCGCGCCGGTGCGCAGCCGCCCGTTCGAGCAACACGATTTCCGCTGGCTCGACGCCAAGTTGGCCGCCGCCGAGAAAAAGGCCGGCGAAAGCGCGTCCGCCGCCCATCTGGATCTCGGAATCGAGGGCATCTCGTGCGTCGGCTGCGTGTGGCTCATCGAACGGCTGTTCACCCGCCATCCCGGCGGGATCCGGGCTGCGGCGAATCCGGCGAGCGGACGCATGCACCTCGAGTGGGTGCCGGGGAAATGCGATCTACGACCGTTTCTCGAGGAACTCTGCCAGTTCGGCTACGTCGCCGCACCAGTACCGGGCGGAGGTGAACACGAACGCCGCCGGCTCGCCGCCCGGCTCGGGCTCTGCGGCGCGTTCGCCCTCAACACGATGGGGTTTTCGCTGCCGCGATACCTCGGGATGCCCGACGATTTCGAGTTCGCCGGACTGTTCCGACTGATCGCGTTCCTCTCGGCGACACTCTCGATGCTCGTCGGCGGCGGGTATTTCATCGACCGCGCCTGGCGCGCGCTGAAGGCGGGCAGCCTGCACATCGACCTGCCGATCGCCCTCGGGTTGGTGGCCGCCTACGCCGGATCGATCGTCGGCTGGGCCCTCGGCAGCGAGCGGCTGATGTATTTCGACTTCGTTTCGATCTTCGTGTTTCTGATGCTCGCCGGGCGGATGCTTCAAACTTCCGCCGTCGAGCGCAACCGACGGCGCCTCGTGCGCACCCAGCCGGTGCCGGTTTCCGTGCCCGTGCCGAACGGGGGATCCCGTCTCGCACGGGAGGACATCGAGCCGGGGACCCGGTTTCTGCTGGAGCCCGGTCAGGCGCTCCCCACGAGCGGGATCCTGTTGAGCAAAAACGCGGATTTTTCGCTGGAGTGGATTCACGGTGAGGCGGATCCGGTTTCATTCACGACCTCATCAAGACTTCCCGCCGGGGCGATCCTGCTGAGCCGCGAGGCGGTTGAGATCGAGGCCGAGGAAACCTGGGAATCGTCCCTTTTGGCGAAGCTGACCGCCGCCTCGACCGCCGAGCGTGACTCGCCTGGACTCGACCGACTGCTACGGGTGTATTTGCTCTGCGTGCTCGCGCTCGGCCTCATCGCACTTGCGTGGTGGAGCTTGCACAACGCCTGGCTGACCGGCCTGCAGGCAATGGTATCCGTTTTTGTCGTCTCGTGTCCGTGTGCACTCGGGGTGGCGGTTCCGCTGGCAGACGATCTGGCGGCAGGAGCGATGGAACGGATCGGCGTGTTCGTCCGGAGTTCGGCCATCTGGTCGCGCCTGCGGCGGATCCGGCGGGTGGTGTTCGACAAAACCGGCACGCTGACGCTTGAGCGGCCGCTGTTGCTCAACACCGGCGACGTCGACGCCCTCGATGACGATGCGGCGTTGGCTCTGGCGGTCCTGACCCGGGATTCGCTCCATCCCGCGGCGAGATCACTCCATGAGGCGCTCGGAACCCGCGGCAGGAAACTCCTGGATCGACATGGCCCGGCGGAAATCCTCGAAACTCCGGGGCAAGGAGTCCGCTGGGAAACACCCGAGGGCGCTTGGTCGCTCGGACGGGCCGGCTGGATGGCGGAGCCACCGACGGAGACGGGACCGGGGAGCGAACTGCGCCACAAGGGCCGCCTGATCGCCCGCTTCCAATTTCAAGAATCATTGCGACCGGGAGCGGTCGAAACGTTGCAGGAACTCACCGAACGCGGATTTCAGCCGGAGATCCTCTCGGGAGACCATCCGGAGCGGGTCGCCGAGCTGGCCGGCAAACTCGGAATCCCTCCGAGTCATGCGGCGGGAGGGCTGTCGCCGGAGGAAAAGGCCGCACGGTTGCGGAAACTGGACCGTGGCGACACGCTTTATCTCGGCGACGGGGCGAACGACTCGTTGGCGTTCGACGTCGCCATGGTGACGGGCACGCCGGTGGTCGACCGCAGCCTGCTGGAGTCGAAAGCGGATTTTTACACGCTCGGCTCGGGTCTTGCCTTCCTTCCGGGGCTGTTCCGGGCGGCCGCGGCGCGTTCCCGGGCGGTTCGCTCCGCTTTTTCTTTCGCATTGGTTTATAACGTGACGACGGTGGCGATTTCGATGGCCGGACACATGAATCCACTGCTTGCGGCGGTGCTGATGCCGATCAGCTCGCTGGTTTCGATCGCGATCGTGGCGATGAATTCGCCGCGTTCGGGTGCGATCCGTGGTTGAATTTCCTCAAATCGCTTCCTAGGGTCGTGGCGTTCCAACCAATCCGTGATGTCCGCAGCCACCTCACCTCACAGGGAATTCGAAACCTCACTTCTTGAACGACTCGCGAACTCGGAACGGTTTCGGGTATATCAGGACGCGTTCCGAACCGCCACGGGGCTGCCGCTGCGGTTGGTCCCATCGGATCCGGACGCGTGGTGCCTCGACGATCAGAAGATCAACCGCAGCCCGTTTTGCGAGGCACTCAACGCCTGCGACAGCGCCTGCGGGGCCTGTATCGAGACAAACCGCCGGCTGATGAAGGAAGCTGAAACGAAGGGCCCGATGACCTGCCACTGCTTCGCCGGACTGTGCGCGACGGCGGTGCCCGTCAAGATGGGTGCCTCGGTGGTGGGCTATCTGAAAACCGGACAGGTTTTCAGCCGCACTCCCAGCGAGGACCAGTTCGAACAACTGCTCGGTGCCATCGGCCGCCGCACGATCACCGACGATGCCCGGGACAAGCTCAAACAAGCCTACCTGCAGACCCGCCACGTCGAGCCCAGCCGATACCAGAGTATGGTCACGCTGCTCACCAGTTTCGCGGAGCAACTCGCCGAGCAGGCGGAGTCCCTTGCGATCATTGACGAAGGCAGCGAGCCCGCCGCCATCGCCCGGGCCCGCAAGTTCATCCACGCCCACCTCGACCAACCGCTGCCGCTCGGCCTGGTCGCCCGCCACGCGGGACTTAGCGAGTCGCATTTCTGCCGCTTGTTCAAGGAATCCGCCGGCCTCACGCTCACCGACTATGTGAACCGCTGCCGCATCGACTGGGCGAAACGGGAGCTTCTCAAGCCCGAGGCGCGCATCTCGGAGATCGCATTCCTCGTCGGATACCAATCGCTCTCCCAGTTCAACCGCAGCTTCGCGCGCATCGTGGGGGTCTCGCCCACCATTTACCGGCGATCACGGCTCGAAAGGGTCGCTTCCTGAAGCCACCCGATTACGTGATTGCGGCGGGCCACGGAATCTAGCAACGTCAGGGTAGTCATCGATGGAAGATCGCTACGAAATCAGGGGAAAGATCGGCCAGGGAGGTCTCGGTTCGGTTTACCGAGGCTACGACAATCGGATGAACCGCGAGGTCGCCATCAAGCGCATCTCTCCGGGAAACGGGGATTCGGAGCTTGAGGAGGAATCCACCCGCCAGCTCATCAAGGAGGCGAGCGCCCTCGCCTCGTTGCAGCATCCGCACATCGTCACCGTGTATGACGTCGGCCAGGACGAGGACGGCCCCTACGTCGTGATGGAGTTGCTCACCGGCAAGCCTCTCGACGAGTTGATCGAGAAAGCGCCGCTCACCTGGTCCGACTTCCGGGAGCTCGCGCTACAGACGCAGGAGGCGCTCATCGCCGCGCAGGAGCTCGACCTGATCCACAGCGACATCAAGCCGTCCAATCTGATGCTCTCGTGGCTGCCCTCCGGCAAGTTCCAGGTGAAGATCGTCGATTTCGGCCTCGCGGTGCTCACCCAGTCGCAGTCGAAGGAGGACCTGGAAACCATGGAGGCCGTCTTCGGCTCCATATTCTTCATGGCTCCCGAGCAGTTCGAGCGGGTCCCGCTCGATGCCCGTGCCGACATGTATTCGATGGGCTGCGTCTACTATCAGGCGCTCACCGGCGTCTATCCGTTCGATGGCAAGACCGGCAACGACGTGATGACGGCCCACCTCCATCACACCGTCAAACCCATCGAGGAACTCCGTCCCGACATTCCGCCGTGGGCCGCGAGCTGGGTGATGTGGCACATCAACCGCTATCCCCAGGATCGGCCGGAGAACGCGCGCGAATCGCTTTCGATCTTCCTTCAGAACGACAAACTGCCGACCACCAGCCTTGGCACGGCGCCCGCCATGGATTCGCCCAAAAGACCCCGCCTGATCATCCCCGGCTCCGCTCCGGCGCCATCGCAGCCCGCGCCACCCGCAGAGACGCCGAAACCGGCGGCCGCATCCCAACCGGCGGCCGCGCCCGTGGAATCCGATGTCAAGGCACCGGCGCCGATGCTCCGCAGAGCCAAGCCCGCCGAGCCCCCGCCCGCACCGGAGGAACCGGCGGAGGAAATCCCCGTCGCCGCGGAAGCGGTGATCGAGCCCGATCCCGTCGATGAGCCGGAGGCGGTCAAATCGCAGACCTCGCCCCAGCCGCTCACACCGCCGGAGGGCTCGAAACCCAGCGTGCACACCTCGTCGCAGGCGATTCCCGCGCCGGAACCGACTCCCACCGCCCCCGCGCCGGCCACCGCCACGCGGCCGGTCCAGACCGCGGCGGCCCCCACCGGATTCGCCCCGCGGAAGAAAAAGAAGATGAGCAACGCGACCAAGACGATGATCGCCGCGGTGCTCGGTCTGCTCGTCGTTCTTCTCGGCTGGATCCTGCTCAACCGCAGCGGCCAGAACCGCGAAACCCGGCGCTACAACGAGCTCATCGCGATCGCCAAGCAACCGGACGCCACCGAGGTACCGATGAACAAGGCGGACTTCGAGATCATGCTTCGTTCCGCCACCTTCACCGGTGCGCTGGATGCCGCGAAGCGCGAGGTCATCTACAAGGCGCTGTTCCTTGCGAAGCCCACCGACGGCACGGATTTCGACAAGAGCCTCGCCGAAATCGCCACCACCCGGGACATGCTTCCGGAGGTCCGCAAGACCCTGCTCGGACCCGTGCTCCGGAAACGCGGGAATCCGGTGATCGTGCCGACCCTCTTGGACTACGTGAAGTCCACCGCCACTCCGGAAGCCGCTAAAGCCGCTCTGGAGGGCATTCGTTTCCTCGTCACGGACGAACATTTCGATCCCCTGCTCCAGCTCATCCAGACCACCGAGAGCGACGACATCCGCAAGGCGGCCGAGGAAACCGCCGTCGAACTCATCGACAAGAGCACCAACCGCGCCGCACTCGCCGACAAACTGTCCAAAGCCTACGAAGGAAGCGTCAACGACAAGTCGCGCCACGCGATGTTGCGCCTGCTCGGCCGCTGCGGCGGAGCCGAGGCGCTCGCCATCGCCCGGAACGTGCTCGAAAAGGGCGAGCCCAAAGACCAGGTCGCCGCGTTGATGGCCCTCCGCTCGTGGGGAGACAACTCGGCGTTTCCGCTGCTTGCCGATTTCCTCCGCAATCCCGTTGCGGACCCGCAGTTGAAAGCCCAGGCCTTCGACGCGGCACTCGGTTTCCTTTCCGACGAAAAACGCGCCACCGACCCGGGATTGGAAAACAACTGGCGTGAGCTTTCGGTCATCGCCACCGACAGCCGCCAGAAGGAACTCATCATCCGCAACGTGGTGAACCGCGAGGAACCGTGGGCCGAGGAGATCGTGCAAGGATATCTCAAGGACACCGATCCGCGCATCCAGGACGTCGCCGAAAAGGCCCTACGCTACCGCAGCGAGCGGCAGAAGAAAAAGGACGAGGAGTGAGATCCTCCGCCCTCACGGCGTGTACACCACCACCGGTCCCACACCGGGGCCCTGCACGCGGCGGAGTTTCTCGACGGCCCGCCGCAGGTGATCCGCGGCGCGGTCGATGTCATCTTCGGACGTCCGTTTCGAAAGGCTGAGCCGCAGGCTGGTCCGCGCCGTTTCCGGCGGGATCCCCATGGCGAGCTGCACATGGGATGGCTGTTGTTTTCCGCTCATGCAGGCGCTGCCGGCGGAACACGCGACGCCCGCCTCGTCCATCAGGATCAGCAGGCCCGCGGCATCGCATCCGGCGAAGGAAAGATGGCTCGTGTTCGGCAAACGGTGCGCGCGATCGCCGTTCACCGTGACGCCTTCCACGGTTTCGAGAAGGTTGAACTCGAGGCGGTCGCGCAGCTTGCCGAGCCGCTCCGCCGTTTCCGCGAGATCCCTGCGCGCGGCCTCCGCCGCGGCTCCGAGGCCGACGATGCCCGCGGTGTTTTCCGTGCCGCTGCGCCGCCCGCCCTCCTGGCCACCGCCGCGGATGAGCGGCTCGAAACGCAGGCCGCGCCGGATGTAGAGCGCGCCGACTCCCTTCGGACCATGAAACTTGTGCGCCGAGAGCGACAGCAGGTCCACGCCGAGGGCGCGAACGTCCACCGGGATCTTGCCGACCGCCTGCACGGCATCGCTGTGGACCGGGATCCCCCGCTCCTTCGCGGCGGCGGCGGTCTCCGCGAGCGGCTGGATCACGCCGGTCTCGTTGTTCGCCATCATCAGCGAAATGAACGCCGCGTCCTGCAGATTTTCCCGCAAGGCCGCTAGATCGAGCCGGCCGCCGCGGTCCACCGGCAGGCGGCGGGTTTCCCGGCCGAGGTGCTCGGCGCAGCGGATCACCGCGCTGTGCTCGATGGCGCTCACGAAGGCCGCACCTTCGCCCGCGAGCTTGTCGAGGGAAACGAGCGCCGTGTTGACGCTCTCGGTGCCGCCGCCGGTGAAGGCAACCTCCTCCGGGTCCGCGCCGATCAATGCCGCCACCCTCGCCCGCGCCTCGTCGATCGCCTTGCGGGCGAGTTTCGCGGTCCGGTAGCTGCCCGACGGGTTGGCATATCCATCGCGCAGCCACGGCAGCATGGCGTCCAGAACTTCGTCGAGCAACGGCGTGGTCGCGTTGGCATCCAGGTCGATCACAGCCGCAGCATCCCGCAAGCCCGCCGGATGACAACCCGGAAAAACACCTTCACAAGCCCGCCGCGGCCCGGCCGGCGCGCAACCAGTCGATCGCGTGCCGCAGCGCCACATCGCCCCAGGTCGCGGCGTGGCGGAACCACTCCATGCCGAACTCGCGCATGCTCCGCAACGGTGCCTCGCTGGCAAGACATTGCAGGCCCACCAACAGCACGATGTTCGCCAGATAGATCACCACCAGCGAGAGCAGCGTGCCGTTTTCCCGCAGGTCCGGCTGGTCGCGCGGAAGCATCCACAGCGTCCACGCCATGTGGAAGGTCCAGGTGAAACCGAGCGAGCCGTAGAGCGCCAGGTCCAGCCCGCGCGGCGGATCCGCGATCGACAGCCGCGCGATCACATACACCAGAGCGATCACCAGCGACCAGAACGGCACGAAATACGGCGACAGCGCGATCAGCAGATTCGACTTGTTCGTCGTGATGTAGCCGCCCTCCGCGCTGACGTGGAAATCCGTCACCCGCCCGCGGAACAGGAACACGAAGATGGCGTGCGTGAGCTCGTGGCCCAGCACGTACATCAGCAGGAACCAACGGTGCAGCACGCCGGTGGCGAACCAACCGGTCATCACCAGCCCGCCGACCGCGAAATACCAGAACTCGGAAGTCTGCCAGAAACCCTGGTCCACCGTCGCGTGCGAGAAGCGCGAGAGGAAGGTCCATGTCGTCACCCAGCACAACGGCAGCAGCATCGCCGCCAGCAACCAGCGAAGAAATCGTTTCCCCCAGTCGCCCGTTTCCAACGGGTCGCAATGCGGATCCGCGGCCACCGCGGCCCACACGGATTTCAGCTCGCGCTTCGAGGTCCGGCGGTTCTCCTGCTCGTTCGCCTTGCGCCGCGCGGATTTCATCACGTCGCCAAAAATCACCCGCTCCCGGCGTTGGTTGCCGGAACGGCGGCGCGCGCTGACGCGGGTGGATTTCGCCTTCGCCATGATGCGGGTTGCTCCCGCGGAGTATTTCGGATTCCTTAATGAAATCAAGGACGTTTCCCTCCCGTCCGCGCACGATTTTTGCGCGGGCGTTCCCGCCGGAACTCTGCTAGAAACCACGATCATGAATCCCACCACGACCTCAACGAGCATGCTCCGGGGCAAGGAACTCACCCGGCGGGTCGATATCGGCGCGCTGCCCAAGGTTTTGCTGCACGAGCACCTCGACGGCGGCCTGCGGCCGGCGACGGTCATCGAGCTGGCCGCCGAGCTCGGCTACAAAGGCCTGCCGACGACGGATCCGGGCGACCTCGCCGACTGGTTCCACCGCGGCGCGCAGAAGGGCAACCTGCCGGAGTATCTGGAGGGTTTCGAGCACACCATCGCCGTCATGCAGACGCCGGAAACGCTGGAGCGGGTGGCCTTCGAGTTCATCGAGGACATGCACCGCGACGGAGTGGTGTATGCCGAGGTTCGATTCGCTCCCGTCTATCACACCGCCCGCGGCCTGACCCAGGAAGAGGTGATCCGTTCCGTCATCCGCGGGTTGCGCCGTGGTGAGAAAACCTACGGCGTCGAGTGGGGACTGATCGTTTGCGCGATGCGCCACATGAAGAAATCGCTGGAAGCCGCGGAACTCGCGATCCGCTCGCGCGACGAGGGAGTCGTCGGCTTCGACCTCGCCGGTGGTGAGGAGGGTTTCCCGCCGAAGAAACACGTGGATGCCTTCCAGGCGATCGAACGCGCGAATTTCAACATCACGATCCACGCCGGCGAGGCCTTCGGGCCGAAGTCGATCTGGCAGGCGCTCCAGTTCTGCGGCGCCCACCGGCTCGGCCACGCGACGCGCCTGCGCGACGACATCGAGTTTCTTCCGGACGGCACGATGAAACTCGGCCGCCTCGCCCAATACATCCTCGACCGCCGCGTGCCGCTGGAAATGTGCCTGCTCAGCAACCTCCACACGGGCGCCTGCAAGGACCTCGAGTCCCACCCCTTCGGCGTGTTCTTCCGCCGCGGATTCCGGGTTTGCCTCAATACGGACGACCGCCTGATGAGCGACACGACGATGACCAAGGAAACGACCCTCGCGACCGAGCATTTCGACCTTTCCCTCAATGAGTTGGAAAAACTCTCCCTCAACGCGATGAAGAGTGCGTTCGCCCACTTCGACCAGCGGATCCGGATCATCTTCGACCGCATCAAACCCGGCTTCGCCGCGGTGCGCACCCGGCTCGCGGAGGAAGAACGACAGGGCTGACATCCCGCTTTTCCTTGGACGGGGGCGGGATGCGTGGTTGGATAACCGCGGCTTCTCCCGGAGCTTCCATGCACGACTCCCCCGCCCGATGCTACGATTTCCGCGCCCCACGTTCCGCGGTCCGGTCTCCCGGGCACCGTTTGGTTTGCTCCTGCTGTGGTTGCTTTGCCCGTTCCTGCTGAAGGCGCAGCAGACGCTGCGGGTGCATCCGGAGAACCCGTGGATCTTCGAGTTCCGTGGCCAGCCCACGGTGCTACGAACCTTCGCCGAGCACTACGGGGCGGTGATCCACCCCGGGTTCAACCAGTCGGCCTACCTCGATTCGCTGGAGGCGAGCGGATTGAACCTGACGCGCGTCGTCCTCGCGGGCTTCCACGCCAACTCGGGAGACGTCGAGGACACTCTCTCGCCGCCGCTCAACGCCTGGCTGCAACCGTGGCCGCGCACCACCGCGAGCGGCACCGCGATGGATGGCTTCGGCAAATGGAACCTCGCGGCATGGAACGCGACGTATTTCAACCGCCTCCGCGCTTTCATCCAGGCCGCCTCGGACCGCGGGATCGTCGTCGAACTCACGTTTTTCAACACCTACTACGAGGAGCACCAGTGGGAGCTGAGCCCGTTCAAGCCGACGAACAACGTGCAGGGCATCGGGCCGACGAACCGCTACGATTCGATGCGCCCGGTCGATTCCAACCTGCTCTACCGCCAGACCGAGGTGGTGCGCAAGATCGTCCGCGAGGTCAACGAGTTCGACAACGTCTACTTCGAGATCCAGAACGAACCGTTCTGGAACGAGCGCTACGCCGGAAACTACCAGGAGGCGGCGTTCCACAACACCATGCTCGCCGCGATCCGTGACGAGGAGTCCACCCTGCCGCGCCAGCATCTGGTGGCGCACAACTACCCGCAGATCCTCGACGGACTCACCGACGACTACGACATCATCAACACGCACTATCCGTTCGCCGTGCCGTCCACGCCCATCATCGGAGGCGAGAACCTGCTACAGAACTTCACCTCGCAAGGCCACGTCCTCGGACTGGACGAAACATCGATGGCCGGCCCCGTCGAAACCCGCCTGGAGGCGTGGATGTTCCTGCTGGGCGGCGGCGCGGTGTACAACGGACTGGACCAAGGCAGCGCCGCCTACTCGATCTCGGACCCGGCCGGGGGAAACCCGCCCGCCCCTGCGGTCCGGGCGGTGGTTCGTTCGCTCGGCACCTACGTCGACTCGCTCGATCTCACCGGGCTCCGGCGCGACCTCTCATGGATCGCCGGCGGCGCCCACCCGAGCGCCCGCAAGCAGGCGATGGCGAAGCCGGGCCAGCAATACGTGGCGTATTTCTATCACGGGTCGTTCTCGCAGCCCTATCAGACGGTGTATTCGCCCATCGACGCCTCGAACCATTCGACGACGCTGCAGGTCTCGCTGCCCGCCGGCAGCTACCGCGCGGTGTGGACGCGCCCGTCCAACATGTCGGTGCTCCACAGCGAGACCTTCACCCACGGCGGGGGAACACGCAGTTTGCAAAACATCGTCTATCAGGAGGATGTCGCGCTGCGGATCGACCGCACGGGAGCCGGCGACACCACGCCGCCACCGCCGCCGTCGTCCCCGGCGGCGACGATCGACACGAACGATTTCATCGCGCTCGGCTGGTTCGCCCCGAATGCGGCGGACCTGGCGGGATACCGGATCTATCGTTCATCGGGCGCGGGCGAACCGGATTTCAGCGGTCCGCCGATCGCCACGCCGGCCGCGGGCGACACGGCATTCACCGACACCACGGCGGCACCCGGCCAGGAGCACCGCTATGTCATCACCGCGCTCGACGATCAGGGAAACGAATCGCGTTTCAGCACGGTGGCGCTCGCCGTCGCGCCGAACAACCTCGACCCACCGGTCGCGGAGGCGGGCAACGCGCAGTCGTTCGTCGATACGGACCTCGATCTCGGAGAAACCGTCACGTTCGACGGCAGCGCGAGCGCGGCGGGCGACCGGCCGATCCTTCAATGGTCCTGGCGCCTCGGCGGCGTGGAGATTGCGAATGGCGAAACCGCATCCGCATTCGTCCCGGCGGGCATTCATGATGTCGAATTGATCGTGACCGACGAAGCGGGCCTCACCGCCACGGACACCGTGCGGATCGTCATTTCCAATCCGGCCTACATCAACGGGAGTTTCGAGGACTCGACGACAGGACCGTATCCGGCGGGCGTTTTCAGCGTGGTGACGACGCCCCCCGCGGGATGGGTGTGGAATCTGGACTCGAACCCTGCCAACGGCCTCGCCGGCCACGACGCCACCGATGGCTCGACGGTGCTCATTTTCAACGGAGGAGGAAAACCCGCGGGCAGTTCGGTGACCCAGACCTTCCCGACCGTGCCCGGCACGACCTATCAGGTAGACCTCGACATGGGTGTCACCGCGTTCAACAGCAACATACAACGGCTCAGCGTTCTGGTGCGCGGTGACGGGGTACTGGCAAACCCGGTGTTCTCCCAAGCGGGGACGAACAGCGGATCAACCGTGGTCTGGAGCAACCGCTCGTTCACCTTCACCGCGGACTCGGCGGTGGCCAGCATCACGCTCACCGACACCTCGCCCGCGGTGAACGGTGTCGATCTCGTCATCGACAATGTCCGGGTCCGCGCGCAGGCGGACCGCACGCTCACGATCCTGTCCGACCCGGCGGATCCGGTGACGATGGTTCCAATCCCCGCGGACTTGAACAGCGAGGGCGCCGGAGCCACGCCGCTGGTTCGCAACTACGCGGATGCGGCCGCCGTCAGTGTCTCCGCGCCGCCGGTTTCCGGCAGCACCGGATTCCACCACTGGCTGGTCGATGGCGTGGAGGCCGGATCGGCCAATCCGATCCTCGTCACGCTCTACGACGACGTGACTCTCACCGCGGTTTATGAAGATGGCCCGCCGGTGATCCTCGCCCACCCGGAAGACCTACACGTGGTGGATGGGGCCGCCGCTTCGTTCAGCGTTTCCGCGGTGTCTTCCGGAGCGCTGACCTATCAATGGCGGAGGAACGGAGGCGACATCGAGGGAGCGGAATCGGAGACCTATCAGATTCCTCAGGTCGGCGGCATGGAGGCGGGTGCCTACGAGGTGGCGGTGACCAGCGACGCAGGCACCACGGTGAGCGAGGCGGCCACGCTCTCGGTCGCGGTGCCAGGTTTCGCCAATGGCGGCTTCGAGTCCGCGCTCGATGGTTGGGCTTTCACGGGGAACGTGTTTCCGCTCGGTCCGTTTCCCGGCTACGAGGCCACCGAGGGCACGGAGCTCGTCGTCTTCAACGGAGGCAACACCCCGCCCGACGGAGTGCTTGAGCAAACCATCGCCACCACTCCGGGAACGACCTACCGCCTGCGCTTCGATGCCGGAGTGATTTCCTACAAGCTCTATCAGCAGTCGCTCGGCGTGGAAGTCACCGGAGACAGCACGCTGCTCTCGCAGAGCATCCCTTTCACCGGCTCCACCAGCGGCGTGGGCGTCTGGCAGTCGTTTTCCTTCACCTTCACGGCGGATTCCGGCGCGACGACCATCCGCTTCCGCGACCTCTCGCCCACGACCATCTCGATCGACCTCCTGCTCGACAACATCAGCCTCGGCGCGATCAGCCCGGTCCAGTTCAGCGTATCTCAGCCGCCGCAGCCGAGCCTCGTGGTGACTCCGCTGGAGACCGGATGCCGGGTGACGCTAACAGCCTACGGAGCCGGCCGTCACAAGGTCGAGTGGAGTGACGACCTCGGCATCTGGGAAACACTCGATGAACAGGAGATGGGTGGTCCGGGCGAGGTGGAGATCATCGATCCGGAGACGCCTCCGGACGGTCGCCGGTTTTACCGTGCATCGGCATCCCCGTGACAGGCACGGGGGATGCAGGAAAAAACGGAAATCCCCGGTCCCGGGAAGCCTGGATTTTTCCCCTCGCGGGCAAAAAAGTGCGTGAATCCATGGTGGGTCCATGTTCCACTTTAAACAAATCCCATGCAGGCCACCCTCCTACCGCCAAGAAACCCGGCATTCTGCGCCCCGATCACATCGAACCGCGACCTCGGCGCCTGCCTCATCGCCAACATCCCGATGCGCGAGCTGCTCGCCGCGGACCTCCGCAGGGCCGGCCTGCAGCTCGTGGAACCGTCCGAGGCGGAGCCGCGCGCGTTGCGGATCCCGATCGACAACTGGATCGAGCTCGGCGCACTGCTGATGCTCGGCCGCAATCCACGCTCCGCCTGCCTGGTGGATTCCGCCGGCAACGTCCTCGCGTGGAAAGGCTGCGCCAAACCGGACGATTGCGACGAGCGGATCGTGACCGACGCGAATTGTTTCCCAGTCACCTACCCTTGGGACCTGCTGCGCATGAACGAGGAGGTGCTCGCCCTGATGGACGAAACCTCGCTGCTCGGTGAAGTCAGCCCGTTGGCCACCTTGAGCGGCACCGTCCGTCTCGGCAACGGCTCGAAAATCCTGCCCGGCACGGTGATCGACGGACCGGTGCTCATCGGCCCGAACAGCCAGATCGGCCCCAACGCGTTCATCCGCGGAGCCACCAGCATCGGGGCGAACTGCTTCGTCGGCAACGGCGCGGAGGTGAAAAACTCGATCATCTACAACAACACCTACATTTCACGGCAGTGCTACGTGGGCGATTCGATCATCGGCACCCACGTCACCCTCGGCGCCGGCACCTGCACCGAGAACCATCGCAGCGACGGCCGCCACCACGTCTCGATGATCCGCGGCAAACCGGTCAACACCGGACGCGTGAAACTCGGAGCCATCCTCGGAGACGGCGTGCGCACCGGCGTGAACACGTCGATCGAGGCCGGCGTCAAGATCGGCATCGCACGCACCGTTCCGCCGGGCACCGTGGTGACCAAGGACCTGATGTGACGAAATCGTCACGCCGCAGCGTTTCGCCGAGTCGTCGCGCACACTTACAAGCTCCGCGAAATGCAACGCATTCTGATTGTCGAGGACGAGCAGGACATCGCCGACCTGATCGCCTTCAACTTGAAACGCTCGGGATTCGAAGTCGGCAAGGCACATGACGGCATCGACGGACTCGACAAGGCCCTGCGAGAGCGACCGGACCTGATCGTTCTCGACCTGATGCTCCCCGGGCGTGACGGCTACTCCGTCTTTCGCGAGCTGCGTCGCGACTCCCGCACGGTCGGCATCCCGGTGATCATGCTGACGGCCCGCGCGCAGACCGAGGACCGCATCCAAGGTCTCGAGGCCGGTGCGGACGACTATCTCACCAAACCCTTCAGCCCGAAGGAACTCATCCTGCGGGTGCAGGCCGTGTTGAAACGCTCGGAAGCGCCGCCCGGAAACGTGGACTTCAACTTCGGCCCCTTCCGTTTCGACAAGAACGCGCTCAAGTTCTACCTCGACAACGAACCTTCCGAACTCACGGCCACCGAGTTCAAGCTCCTGCTTTTCCTCTGTGAGCGGGCGGGCCGCCCCCAGGACCGCAACGACCTGCTCCGCACCGTCTGGGGCTACAGCGACGCGAGCCACAGCCGCACCCTCGACACCCACATGAAGCGGCTCCGCCAGAAACTCGGCGACCGCGGCACGTGGATTGAAACCGTCCGCGGGGTCGGCTACCGTGTGGCCAAGCCCGAAGAATGACCATAGGATTCGAAATCACCGCCGCCGTCGCCGCGCTGGCCGCTCTCGCCATTTATGTGGTGGTCCACCAGCGCAAACGGACCCGCGAGAACGCCCGTGCCCAAGCCGACCTCGATGCCTGGAAGCTCCGCCTCGAACAAGACCTCAAGCGAGCCCGCGACGAGCGCAACCGCTTGCTCGACGCTCTGGGCGACGCGTTCCTGCTCGTCGATGACCACGGCTACATCCGCTTCGCCAACTCAGCGGCCCGCCAGTTGTTCGGCGACCGCGATCTCAGCGACCGTCCGGTCCGCGAGGCTTTCGTCGATCCCCGCCTCGCGGCCTCGGTGCTCCGCTGCCTGGAAACCGGCGAGTCCATCCAGTCCCGCGTCGTACTCCCGCAGCAGACATCGCCGCGCGGTGATCAGGAAACACGCGGCCTCAACGCATGGATCGTCGATGCCGCGCGCATGGACGAGGACTCCATCGGTGGCGCATCCACCCGAATCGTAATCCGCGACGTGACTTCCGAACACCAGACCGAACAAATCCGCAAAGACTTCGTGGCCAACGCCTCTCACGAACTCCGGACACCGATGGCCATCATCAATGGCTACCTCGAAAACCTGTTGGACGACGACATGGTCGAGGAACCGGCGATGGCCCGCCGTTTCCTCACCGTGATGCGCAAGCACGCCGAGAGGATCTCGCGGATCGTCGAGGACATGCTCGTCATCTCGCGATTGGAGTCGGGCGAGGCGGCCGCGCTCAAGGTCGAGCCCTTCCGTTTCCGCTCGTGCATCAACGACGTCATCGAGCGCCTCGAATCGCTCATCCAGTCACAGAACGCGCGCATCGACGTCCGGATGGACGACGAGAAGCTGTTGCTCCAAGGCGACCGCTTTTATTGGACGCAGGTGCTCTTCAACCTCGTCGAGAACGCGCTCAAGCAGAACCCCCACCCCGGGCTGCGGATCGAGATCGGCCTCGAAGCCGCGGGATCGAATCACCGGATCTGGGTGGCCGACAACGGGATCGGCATCCCGAGCGCGGACCTCGCCCATATCTTCCGGCGTTTTTACCGCGTCGAGAAACACCACTCGCAGCAGGAGATCAAGGGCACCGGACTCGGGCTTTCGATCGTCAAGCGCGCCGTCGAGGCGCATGGCGGGACGATCACCGTAAACTCCGTGCCCGGCCGGGAGACGAAGTTCCTGATGACCGTTCCGCGCGAGCCCGCACCTGCCGAAGAGCCCGCCGCCTGACGGCCGGGGGGACGCCCCGGTGAATTTGCTTTCCCGCGGTTTCACTCCCGATAGAGTCCGGGAAATCCGATCCGGGCACTGATGGAGGAAGCACTCGTCCAATTGATCCGCAATGCGTTCGAAAACGACGCGACCGACGTGTTTCTCATGGAGGACGAGCCTCCGCGGATCCGCCGCGAGGGTGAGATCACCCCGCTGCACCCGGGTCCGGTCCCGCGTGCCGCGCTTGAGGAATTCTGCCGCGATTGCGGGATCGATCCGAACGAACTTCACGAAAACGACCTCTCTTGGCAGCTCCCGGACAGCCACCGCCTGCGAGTGAACCTCTACAAGAGCCTCGGCCGCATCGGCGCGGTCATGCGGCCGATCCGCAGCGAGATCCCCACACTCACACAGCTCGGGCTGCCGGCCGAACTGCTCGAAACATGGATCCAGCGCCGCTACGGCCTGGTTCTTGTGACCGGTCCGACAGGCTCCGGAAAATCGACCACTGTCGCCGCCTCGCTGGATTGGTTGAACCGCAGTTTCGCCCGTCACATCGTGACGCTCGAGGATCCCATCGAATATCTCTTCCGCAGCGAGCGCTCGCACATTTCCCAGCGTGAGGTGCGGCAGGACACCGGCAGCTTCGCGACCGCGCTCCGCGCCTCGCTGCGACAGAGCCCGGACATCATCTTCATCGGCGAGATTCGCGATGAGGAGACCGCACTCACCGCCCTGCACGCCGCGGAAACCGGCCACCTCGTCGTTTCCACGATGCACAGCAGCAGCGTCGTCGAAACCATCGAGCGTTTCTCACAACTCGTCCAACCCGGAGGCGATCATGCGCTGGCGCTGATGGCCGGCCAGCTCATCGGCATCATCACCCAGCAGCTCCTACCCCGTCTCGGCGGCGGCCTGATCCCCGCGCTGGAGTATTTCCAGAACGAGGCGGTTTCCCGCAAATGGATCGTCGAGCGCCGTTTCGGCGACCTGCAGGACCACCTGCGGAAATCCGGAAACCCGTCGAACTGCTCACTGCTCGACTACCTCGTCGCCTCGACGCGCCAGGGATTCCTCGACGCCGATGTCGCCCGGTCCGCCTGCCCGCGGCCGCAGGATTTTGATCGCGCGATGCGCGGAATCACCTGATAACCCGTCCCGAAACGATGCGTGACATCACCGAGTATCTTCGCGAGACCGTCGAACGCGGCGGCTCCGACCTCCACCTCAGCGCATGGGCGCCCGCCTGCGTGCGGGTGAATGGCACGCTCCACGCGCTGGAGGACGAGGCGCTCGATCCGGACACCGTCCGCAACCTGATCCTCGACTCGCTGTCGGAGGCCCAGCGCTCGGCCCTCGAAGAGGACTTGGAACTCGACTTCGCCCTTCAGGTCGAGGGCGTCGGCCGATTCCGGGGCAACGCCCACATCGCCCGTGGAAACCTGGAGGCCGCCTTCCGTTTCATCACCAGCGAGATCCCGGAGCTCGAATCGCTCGGCCACCACTCGGTCATCCACCAGTTCTGCCAGCTTCGCAGCGGACTCGTTCTCGTCACCGGCATCACCGGCTCCGGGAAGTCGACCACGCTCGCCGCGATGGTGAAACGCATTTCCGAAACCCGCAGCGGCGTCATCGTCTCGCTTGAGGACCCCATCGAGTATGTGTTCCAACACAGCTCCTGCCTCATCAAGCAACGCGAGGTCGGCGGCGACACGCGGAGCTTCCCCAAGGCGCTGCGCCAGTCGCTGCGCCAGGACCCAGACGTGATCGTCGTCTCCGAACTGCGCGACCTCGACACCATCCGCATCGCCCTTACCGCCGCGGAAACCGGACACCTCGTGCTGGCCACCCTGCACACGCCCGACGCGCCGCAGACGATCGACCGCCTCGTAGATGTGTTTCCGGCCGACCAGCAGCCTCAGATCATCACACAACTCGCAAGCGCCGTCGAAGGCATCGTCTGCCAGCGCCTCATCCCGCGCGCCGACGGCCAGGGCCGGGCGCTCGCTTCCGAGGTGCTCGTCGCCGGCCACGCCATCCGCAACTGCATCCGCGAGCGCAAACTCGAGCAGATCGTCGGCTTGATGGAAATCGGCCACCGCGAGGGCAACCGCACGATCGACCACAGCATCGCCGGGCTGTTGGAAACGGGCGTCATCACCCGTGAGGAGGCCTTGTTCCACTGCCGCGAGCGCAAGACCTTCGAGGTCCAGCCGAAGGAGCCGAAGAAACAGAAATCCATCTGGACCTGAAACGAACCCACCCTTTCATGCATCCCCGAGACATCGTTGTCCGCGCCATCTATCTGATCATCGCCATCGTGATCATCCTGTTCGGATTCAGCATCTTCAAGAAAGTGCAGCGGCGTGCCGCCATCGTCTCGCAACTCCGCGCGCTTACCAGCGAGAGCAGCTATTTCCACCAGTTCTACGCCGAGGACGCGCGCAAGACCTTGATCAAGTCCATCGGCCTGCTGTCCGAGGCGAAACAACTCGGCCTCGATCCGGACGAGACGCTCGACCGCGCGCTCGACCTCCAGAAAGGCATGCTCGATGAAAAGGACCCCAAGGAGGATGCCCACCCGAAGACCCTGCTCATCCTCGACTCCCTGCACGACAATTTCGTCAACGCGATGAAACTCGGCTACGAGACCGACTTCCACACCGTCAGCGAGATGAAATCCGGCGAACTGCCTCCCATCCCGAGCGGACCCCAGGCAGGTCGCCGCGCGGTGATCGCCACGGTCATTGATCCCGCCCTCTCGCCGGGCCTGGAAAAGGTGGTCGCCAACCTCACCATCCGCCCGCCGACCGAAGCAGGAACGGAACGCAACGATGTCGAAACTGCGGCCGCCAAACAACTGGCCGGCCGGCTCGCCTCCGCCGGCGTGATCGAGCGCGGCGTCAGCGACCGGATCACTGAAGCGCTCTCCGCGCCGAAGTCCGAACCCTGAAACCCGCCGCCATGCCGTTTCTCCGTCGTTCCGCCGCGCTCGTCCTTTCCGCCGCCGTTCTCGCCCCCGCCTCCGCGGGCGCCCACACGGTGCACGGCGCGGCCGGCGGTTTCACCAGCGGCTTCACCCACCCGATCGGCGGGCTCGACCACGTGGTGGCGATGGTCGCCGTCGGCTTGCTCGGAGCGTTTCTCGGCGGCCGCGCGATGTGGCTGCTGCCGGTGGTGTTCCCGGTGGTGATGGCCTTCGGCGGAGCGCTTGGAGTGCTCGGTGTGCCCGTTCCCTTCGTCGAGGCGGGAATCGCGCTTTCCGGAATCGTGCTCGGCCTGCTGGTCCTGTTCGCGGCGAAACCACCACTCGCGGTCGCCGCGACCCTCGTCGGCGTTTTCGCCATCTTTCATGGCCATGCCCATGGCACCGAGCTGCCGGAATCGGCCAATGCCGTCACCTACGCCGTGGGATTCGTGATCTCCACCGGCCTGCTTCATCTCGCGGGCATCGCGCTCGGCCTGCTGGTGAAATGGCCTTGGGGGCGGGTCGTCGTTCGCGCCGGCGGCTTCGCGATCGCGCTCATCGGCGCGTTGTTCCTCGTCGGCATCCTGTGACGCCGCTGGGCCACATCGCCGTCAAAGGCCTCGGCTCGCTCGGAAACGGAGCGCTCCATCCCTTCGTCACACCGCCGCACGTGATCGGCATCATCGCGCTCGGCCTTCTGTTCGGCCAGCGGATCCCGTTCCGTCTCAAGAAACCGATGGCCGCGCTCGCACTCGGCAGCGCCGCCGGTTTGCTCGCCACACTCAGCGGCTGGCCCGGATCCGTCCCCCCCGCCCTGATTCTGGGCTGCGCGCTCGCCATCGCCGGATGGACCACTCTGGATCGCACCGCCCCGGTTGCGGCGCTCGTCGCAGCCGGCGCGCTCGCCGGGAGTCTGATCGGCCTCGACTCGGCCCCGGAAGCCGCGGATCCGATGGGAATCTCCCAATCGATGGTCGGCACCTGGCTCGGCATCAACGCCGCGGTCGGATACCTCGCGCTCTGCATTTCCTACAGCAAGAACCGGCCGTGGGCACGCATCGCCATTCGCATCGCCGCCTCATGGATCATTGCCATCACACTGCTCGTTCTCGCGTTCTCGCTGCGCCAACAGGTCGCGGCCGGCCCGCTGCGCAAAGAACCCACCGCCCTCCGCCCCCCCCACATCACAAACCCTGTTAGCAAATCATCAGTGCGCCCGCATCGGAAATTTATCCCACCTAGGTGATTGAGGAGAGCCAGCGAGAGGCGACATATTTCCGATGCGGCCGCACAGGAAATCTGTCCGACCGAGCGGATCGGAAGAGGGACGGACGACGGAGTTTTCGGGTGATTGTTTGAACCTGAATTCCGGGATGGTAACCACGATAGTCACGAAAATGCGCGAAAGGAAGGTGATCCGGCAAGATCGGGGTGCTCCTCCACGGAATGAGAGCCTCGCGGTTTCCAACTCTTTCGTTTTCGTGATCTTTGGTGTTTTTCGTGGTTTCTGTTTTTCCTTTCAGGTTGATGGCCGAAACCCATCGCTGGAATAGCCTCCCGGGAAATGAAAAACCCGCCTGCGCACGGGGCACAGGCGGGTTTGGGAATGAATCGGGAAATCAGGCAGGGGCGGGATCGCCGCCCCGGCTGTTTATTCCGCCGCGTCTTCGGAAGACTCGGCTTTCTTTTTCGCGGTCTTCTTCTTGGCGGCCTTCTTTTTCGCCGGTTTCTCCTCAGCGGCGACCTCGACGGTCGCTTCAGAGGCGGGCTCCTCGATCGTCTCTTCTTCCGCGGCCGGGCGGTCCACCCACTCGATGAAGGCCATCGGGGCGGAGTCGCTCATGCGGGAGCCGAGCTTGGTGATCCGGCAGTAGCCACCCTGGCGGCCGGCGGCGGCCGGAGCCACCTCGGCGAAGAGCTTCTTGACGATGTCCTTCTGGTGCAGGTAGGCCACCGCGAGGCGGCGGGAGTGGAGGTCGTCGCGCTTGGCGAGCGTGACCAGTTTCTCGGCCACCGGGCGCAGGGCTTTCGCCTTGGCGAGGGTGGTCTTGATCCGGCCGTGCTCGATCAGGCTGCAGGCGAGGTTGGAAAGCAGCGCCTTGCGGTGCGAGGCGTTGCGCTTGAGTTTGACGGTTTTGCTTCGATGTCTCATCGGGTGCGTCCCTTTCTTGAAAGGTGTGGTGTTAGTCGTCGAGGTTCTGTGCGATCAGGTCGGCGAGACCCACCGGGGCTTCGTCCTCGGCGCCGAGGCGCGGTCCGCGGCTCGCGGCCGACGGGCCGGTGAGCAGCGAGGGGTCGAAGGACATGCCGAGGCCGAGGCCGAGCTCGACGAGCTTGTCCTTGATCTCGTTGAGCGACTTCTTGCCGAAGTTGCGGTATTTGAGCATTTCCGCCTCGGATTTCATCGCGAGCTGGCCCACCGTGGTGATGTTCGCGTTGTTGAGGCAGTTGGCGGCGCGGACCGAGAGTTCGATCTCGTTGACCGACATGTTGAGAAGCTTCTTGAGCGCGGCGTTCTCTTCGGACGCTTCGGCCGGGGCTTCCTCGAAATTCACCGCGTTCTCGTCGTAGTTGACGAACACGTCGAGGTGGTGGCGGAGGATGGCGGAGGCTTGGAGCAGCGCGTCCTGCGGAGTGATGCGGCCGTCGGTCCAGATGTCGAGGACCAGCTTGTCGAAGTCGGTCATCTGGCCGACCCGGGTGGTTTCCACGGCATACTTGACGCGGGTGACGGGCGAGAAGATCGAGTCGATGGCGATCACGCCGATCGGCTGGTCCTTCCGCTTGTTCTCGTCGCCGGTGGAGAAACCGCGGCCGACGCGGACTTCGAACTCGCAGTCGAACTTCACCTTGCGATCGAGCGTGCAGATGACCTGGTCCTTGTTGACCACGTCGTAGATGTTGTCGCCCTGGATGTCACCGGCGGTGACGACGCCTTCCTTCTCGACCTTGATGGTCAGGATGCGGGGTTCCTTGTCGTGGTGGAGGAATTTGACCTTCTTGAGGTTCAGCACGATGTCCGTGACGTCCTCAACAACGCCCGGCAGGCTGGAAAATTCGTGTTGCACCCCGGCAATGCGCACGGAGGTGATGGCGGCGCCCTCCAGCGAGGAAAGCAGCACGCGGCGCAGCGAGTTGCCGATCGTGTGGCCGTAGCCGCGCTCGAAGGGCTCGGCGACAAATTGCGCGTAGGTGTCGGTGGCGGAGTCCTCGTTGCGAACGAGGCGGTTCGGGAGCTCGAAACGAGCAAGTGTGGTGGTCGACATGTTCGATGGGGTTCGCCGGGTTTCCCTCCAACGGGCGGATCTCCCGGAAAATCCGGAATTCGGAGGACCAACGGCAGGTTCTGGGATGCCCGCGGGCGGGGAATCAATGATGGTCCGCGCCCGCATGCAAGGCAATTTTCACCCCCAACGGAGGGAAAAAATCGAGATTTCGGCGCTCCAGACGAAGAATTCGCTAGATTTTCTAGCAGAATTATCCGAAGAGTACACCCCACCCAACCCCGGAGTGCCATGAAATCGAAGAAAAATCTGACCCGATTCACCTACGAAACCGCCGCCTTCGAAGGCTGGCGTCTGTGCATCAGCCGTGCAGGCACGACCTTCACGCGCTACTTCCCGGACAAGAAGTTCGGCGGTGGCAAGAAATCGCTGGCCGCGGCGGAGAAGACCTTGGAGGAGGTCAAGGAACTGCTCGACGGCTCAAAGCGTGTCGACGGCAAACTGAGCGCCACGACCATCCGCAAGGCCGAAAAACTCCTCGCCGACGCGGTCTGATCCCACCGATCCCGTGACGATCCACTTCCCAAGCGTCTTGGCATTGATCGGGACGCTCCTGGATGCGTAGACCATCGCCGCATGACCCGTTCCGATGTGACGGTGATCCACTGGTTCCGGCGGGACCTTCGGATCACGGACAACACCGCCCTGTTCCACGCCTGCGCGCGCGAACTGCCCGTGATTCCCGTCTATTTCCTCAGCACGTGGGAAAACGAGCACCACTGGACGGGGCCGAAACGTCAGAAGTTTCTCTGCGAATCGCTTGAATCGCTGTCGGGAAACCTGAAATCCATCGACGGACGACTGATCATCCGCCGCGGCGATGCCGTCGAGGGGCTCCGGAAACTCGCCAAGGACGCGGGGGCGATCGCCATCCACTTCAATCTCGACCCCGACCCCTACGGCAAGGAAACCGAGGCGCGCCTCCGCCGGATGTGCGCCGAACTCGGGATCGAGTGCCATGGCCATGCCGATGCGACGCTGCACACGCCCTCAGAGGTGCTTACGCAGTCCGGCGACCCCTACCGGGTGTACACCCCCTACAGCAGGAACTGGCTGGGCCTCGGAAAGTCCGCGCCGCTCGGAAAAGTGAAAGACCTCCGGACTCCGGACGGGCTGAAGAGCGAGGAACTCCCCACCCTCTCGCACTGGGGATGGGACGATCCGGATGCGGACATCCTCGAACCCGGCGAGCGGGCCGCACGAAAGCGGCTCAAGACCGCGGTTTCCGGCCGCATCGGGGCTTACAAGGACCTCCGCGACAATCCGGCTGTCGATGGCACCTCACGGCTCTCGCAGGACCTGCGTTTCGGCCTGGTATCGATCCGCACGATCTACGCGGAGGCGATGAAACACCACGGACAGGCGGACGCGGACGGCCGAAAGGGCGTCGACACCTTCATCAAGGAACTTGCCTGGCGGGAATTCTATTTCGCCATCCTCCACCACTATCCGGACGTGCTCGAGCACGAGTTCAACCCGGACTGGCGCGGGCTGCCATGGGACGAGCCGGGGGAAACCTTCGATGCATGGAAATCCGGACGCACCGGGTTCCCGATTGTCGACGCCGGCATGCGCCAGTTGCTGGCCACCGGCTACATGCACAACCGCCTGCGCATGATCACCGCCATGTTCCTCACCAAGGACCTCCACATCGATTGGAAACTCGGCGAATCATTTTTCATGCAGCACCTCGTCGATGGCGAGATCGCCTCGAACAACGGCGGCTGGCAGTGGTCCGCCGGTACCGGCGCCGATGCCGCCCCGTATTTCCGCATTCAGAACCCGTGGATGCAGAGCGCGCGCCACGATCCCGAAGGCGAATACATCCGGCGCTGGGTGCCGGAGCTGAAGGACGTTCCGTCCAAGCAGCTCCACCATCCGCCGGAAGATGGAAAACCGATCGCCAAGGACTATCCCCTGCCCTGCGTCGATCATCACGCGGAGCGGGACCGCACGCTGGAGATCTTCAAGAAGCACAAGGAACGGAAACAGAACGGCTGAGGAACCTCAGGCATCCGAGCCCAGCGCGGCCGCGAGTTTGGCCCCGAGACCTTCGATCTCCGCCACCAGTTCCGGGTCCTCGATCCTTCCCTCGGGGCCGGTTTTCTCATGCACCTTCGGCACGGTGACCTGGTCGCCGAGCACGGTGACCTGGATGTTTCCCAGCAGCGTGCGCAAGGCGATCAAGCTGCGCGCGCCACCGTAACCGCCGGGCGAGGCGGCGAGGATGGCGGCCGTCTTGCCCTTGAATACGGAGAGCGGCGGTTCGTCGTCGGAGGTCGCCCGGGACACCCAGTCGATCGTGTTTTTCAACACGGCGGTGTACGAGCTGTTGTATTCCGGCGAGGCGATGAGAAAGCCGTCCGCGGCGGCGAACAGCGCCTTGAGTTTCGCCGCGTTCTCCGGCATCCCGCTTTCGTCCTCCAGATCCTGATCGTAGAACGGCAGCGGATGGTCGCGGAGAGCGATCAAGGTGACATCGGCGCCGGCCTTGCGCGCGCCCTCGGCGGCGATGGCGGCGAGCCGTTGGTTGTGGGATCCGGCGCGCAGACTGCCGCCGAATGCGAGGATGCGGGGTGTTTTCATGTTTGTTAGACAGCGTTGGTTTCGAGAAACGGATAGTCCGTATAGCCCTCCGGCCCAGCTCCGTAGAACGTGGATGGGTTGGGATCGTTGAGCGGGGCACCGCGCCGGAAGCGGTCGACCAGATCGGGATTCGCGATGGCGGGGACGCCGAAGGCAACGGCATCGGCAACACCCTTTTCCAGAGCTTCGCGCGCGGAGTCTGCGGTGAATTTCTCATTGGCGATGAACACGCCGCCGAACGCCTCCTTTATCGCAGGTCCGATGGCCGGTTTGTCGTGCGACTCGCGGGCGCAGAGAAATGCGATCCCGCGTTTTCCCAGCTCGGCCGCCACGTGGGTGAACAATGCAGCGGGGTCGGAGTCGCCCATGTCATGGGCGTCGCCGCGCGGTGCGAGGTGCACACCCACTCGGTCCGCGCCCCAGACGCGGATGACCGCATCCGCAACCTCCAGCAGGAAACGCGCGCGGTTCCCGATGGACCCGCCGTATTCGTCGGTGCGGTGGTTCGTCGAGTCCTGCAGGAACTGGTCGATGAGGTAGCCGTTCGCCGCATGGATCTCGACTCCGTCGAAACCGGCGGCCTTGGCGTTCTCCGCTCCCTTGCGGAACTCCTCGACGATCCCCGGGATTTCATCCGTTTCAAGCGCGCGGGGCGTCACGAAGGCTTTCTCCGGACGGACGAGGCTGACGTGTCCGGCGGGTTGCACGGCGCTCGGAGCCAAAGGCAGCCCGCCGTCCAGATACATCGGGTCGGAAATCCGCCCGACGTGCCAGAGTTGCAGCAAAATCCGGCCGCCGGCATCGTGCACCGACCGGGTCACTTGTTTCCAGCCCTCGACCTGCTCGGCCGACCAAATGCCGGGCGTGTCAGGATAGCCGACGCCTTTCGGCGTGACGGCCGTGGCCTCCGTGAGAATCAGCCCGAACGCGGCGCGCTGGGTGTAATACTCGGCCATCATTTCGTTCGGCACGCGGCCTACGGACGCGCGGCAGCGGGTGAGCGGCGCCATGACGATGCGGTTCGGAAGATCGAACGCGCCCGCCTTCAAGGGCTGGAACAAGGGATCGGACATCGGATGCGGTGGATTCAGGCTTCGGGTTTCGCGGTGAGATCGAGTTCGATCACCACCTCGTCGCGGATCAGGTCGTCGGGTTTGCCCGGATAGACGATTCCGAAGTCCTTGCGGTTGATGTCGAACTTGGAGGTGATCTGGATGGTTTCGCCATCCTTCGAGACGGTCGCCGGAACGGTGATGTTCTTCGTGACGCCGTGCAGCGTGAAGTTTCCGGAGATCTCGTATCCGCTGTCTCCCTTCTCAATCGAGGTGACGTCGAAGACCGACTCCGGGTGCTTCTCGACGTCGAAGAAATCCGCGCTCTTGAGGTGCCCGGTGAGTTTCTCGTCATCGGACCAGGTCGAGGACATGTCGATGACCACCTTGTGATCGTTGCCGGCCGGAGCACCGTCGGCGATGGTGAAATGACCGGTGAAGGCTTTGAATCCACCATTGTGGCTGCCGGTCACCTTCGAGCCGATGAACTTGATCTCGGACTCCGGGGTGAAGATATATTTCGTCCCGGATGAGGACGTTTCGGTTTTCGCGACGGCTTCGGATACCTTGGCGTCCGTGGTCGCGTCCGCGGGGTTCTCGCAGGCGACAAAAAGAACGGCTGGTGCGAGCAGGATGGCAATGTGTGTTGGTTTCATGAGGATTGGGGTTGTTGGTTGGTAGCGAGGAATCAGGCGAGGTCAAACAGAAGGGCGTTGAGTGGCTCGTCGCCGGCGCGGATCTCGATCTCCGCCGTTTCTTCCAGCGAGATCGCATCGCCCGCGCGCAGTGAGACACCAGCGGCCGTGGCGTTTCCCTCCGCCACATGCAGCCAGAGCCCGCGGCCGGCCTTGAGTGCGTGGCTCAGGGAGGCTCCCGGATCGAGACGGATGACGTGAACGAAAGCGTCCTGCGCGATGACCGCCGAGCCGTTCCGCCCGTCGGGCGAGATCACCAGCGTCTTGCCGGTCGGGATCGCGCCGGCTTCGTGGCTCCACTCGGTGTAACTTGGCTCGAGGCCGCGTTCGTTCGGGATGATCCACACCTGCAGGAAGTGCGCCGGCTCGGTGGCCGATGGATTGAATTCGGAGTGCTCCACGCCGCTCCCGGCGCGCATCACCTGGATGTCGCCGGGTCGCAACTCGCGTTGGTTGCCCATCGAATCCTGATGGGCGAGCCGGCCGCCGAGCACATACGAGAAAATCTCCATGTCGCGGTGCGGATGGGTCGGAAACCCGCCGCCGGCCGCGACCCGGTCGTCATTGATCACCCGCAGCGAGCGGAAACCGATGTGCTCGGGATCATAGTAGTCCGCGAAGGAAAACGTGTGGTGGCTGTCGAGCCAGCCATGGTTGGCGTGGCCCCGCTCATCCGCCCGGCGGATGCGCAGTGTATCGTGGGTGGCGTTTGTTTTCATGCCCCCATCGTATCGCGGAATCCGGTGGTGCATAATGCCGTCTCGGCAGCCTGAGCATGCCAATCCGGCATCGCATCGATTGCTCGAATCCGCCGCCTCCGCATGGATTCGTTTTCGCTTCACCACTGCCGCGGCCACGCGCTAGGAAACGGACCGCATGTCCGCAAACCCAACCCGCCCAGGAAAACTCATGGCCGCCAACCGCGGCGAGATCGCGATCCGCATCTTCCGCGCCGCCACCGAGCTCGGCCTCCGCACCGTCTCCATCTACGCCGAGGAAGACCGCTTCTCGATCCACCGTTTCAAGGCGGACGAGGCCTATCAGCTCGACAGCAGCAAGGGCCCGGTCGGCGCCTACCTCGACGTCGAGGGGATCGTCGCACTCGCCAAACAGAAGGGCGTCACGATGATCCACCCGGGCTACGGGTTTCTATCAGAGAATGCGGAGTTCGCCCGGGCTTGCGCGCGCGAGGGCATCACCTTCATCGGGCCGGACCCAGAACTGTTGGAAAACATGGGCGACAAGACCGCGGCACGGACTCTCGCGGACAAGTTCGCCGTCCCCACCCTGTCCGGCACGGAAAACCCGATCACCGACCCGGACGAGGCCCTCAACATCGCCCACGAGATCGGATTCCCCCTCATCATCAAGGCGGCCTTCGGCGGCGGAGGCCGCGGCATGCGGGTGGTGGAAAAACCCTCGCAACTCCCCTCCCTGCTCGCCGAAGCGCAGAACGAGGCGCTCAACGCCTTCGGCAACGCCGCGGTCTTCCTCGAGCGTTACATTTCCCGCGCCAAACACATCGAAGTCCAGATCCTCGGCGACCGCCACGGCAATGTTGTCCACCTTCACGAACGCGATTGCTCGGTCCAGCGTCGCTATCAAAAAGTCGTCGAGGTCGCCCCCGCGCTCAACCTCGACCCCAAGGTCCGCAAGGAGCTCTGCGACGCCGCGGTGAAACTCGCCAAGGGCATCGGCTACAACAACGCCGGCACCGTCGAGTTCCTCTACGACATGGACCGCAACGACTGGTTCTTCATCGAGATGAACCCGCGCATCCAGGTCGAGCACACCGTCACCGAGTGCGTCACCGGCATCGACCTCGTCCGCTCGCAGATCCTCATCGCCCAGGGCATCCCGATGACGTCCGATGAGGTCTCCATCCCGTCCCAGGAATCCATCCCCTGCATCGGCTTCGCCATCCAGTGCCGCGTCACCACCGAGGACCCGAAACGCGGGTTCGTCCCGGACTATGGCCGCATCCTCAACTACCGCTCGGCCGCCGGCTTCGGCATCCGCCTCGACGCCGCCACCGGCGACGCCGGCTCGGTCGTCACACCGTTTTACGACTCGATGCTCGTCAAGCTCACCGCCATGGGACGCTCCTTCGAGATCGCGTGCCAACGGATGGACCGCGCCCTGCGCGAGTTCCGCATCCGCGGCGTGAAAACCAACATCCCGTTCCTGGAAAACGTCATCGCCGACGAGACCTTCCGCTCCGGCCAGGCGCACACCAAGCTCATCGACACCCAGCCGTCCCTCTTCGAGTTCCGCACCCGCCGAGACCGCGCCACCCGCACCCTCGCCTACCTATCCGACATCACGCTCAACGGTAATCCGACCGCCAAAGGGTGGAAACCCGAAGCCGCGCTGCCCAAGGCGCACGTCCCGGACTCGCTCGTCATCGAGCACCATGCGAAGGTGCCGGAAGGAACGCGCGACATCCTGCTCAAGCTCGGACCCGACGAATTCGCCCGCTGGATCGTCGGGCAGAAACGCCTCCTCATCACCGACACCACGCTACGCGACGCCCATCAATCGCTCATCGCCACCCGCATGCGCAGTTATGACATGCTGCGCGTGGCCGAGGCCGTCTCGCACCGCATCCCACAGCTCTTTTCACTCGAAATGTGGGGCGGAGCCACCTTCGACACCGCCATGCGTTTCCTCCACGAATGCCCGTGGGAACGCCTGCGCCGCCTCCGCGAGCGCATCCCGAACATCTGCTTCCAGATGCTCTTCCGCGGCTCCAACGCCGTCGGCTACTCGAACTATCCGGACAACGTCGTCGCCGGCTTCGTGAAACATGCCGCGGATTCCGGAATGGATATCTTCCGCATCTTCGATTCCCTCAACTACCTGCCCAACATGAAGGTCGCCATGGAGGCCGCACGCGGCCACGGCAAGGTGCTTTGCGAGGCCGCCATCTGTTATACCGGCGACATCGAGGACGGAACACGCGACAAATACTCCCTCGAATACTACATCCGAAAGGCGAAGGAGGTCGAGGCCATGGGAGCACACATCCTCGCCATCAAGGACATGGCCGGACTCTGCAAACCCGGCGCCGCACGCAAGCTTGTCTCCGCCCTGAAACAAGAGATCGGCATTCCCATCCATTTCCACACCCACGACACCTCCGGCCTCAACGCATCGTCCGTGTTCGCCGCATCCGAGGCCGGCGTCGACATTGTCGATCTCGCCCTCGCCTCGATGTCCGGTTCCACCTCGCAGCCGAACCTCAACTCCGTGGCCGCCGTCCTCACCGGCGGCGAGCGCGATCCCGGGCTCGACTTCGACTCCCTCAACGAACTCTCCGACTACTGGGAGCAGATCCTCGGGTTCTACAAACCCTTCGACTCCGCGCCCCGTTCCGGCACCGCCGAGGTCTACGAGCACGAAATGCCCGGCGGCCAATACACCAACCTCCGCGAGCAGGCCAACGCCATGGGCCTCGGCCACCGCTGGCGCGAGATCGCCCGCACCTACGCCGAGGTGAACCAACTTTTCGGCGACATCGTCAAGGTCACCCCATCGTCCAAGGTCGTCGGAGACATGTGCATGTTCCTCGTCACCCGCGGCATCAAGGCCGCCGACGTGCCGAAGATCAAACCGGGCTCCATCGACTTCCCCGAAAGCGTCATCGACATGCTCTCCGGCGGTCTCGGCCAGCCCGACGGCGGATGGCCCGCGGATGTCCAGAAAGTCGTGCTCGGCACCCGCAAGGCAACCACCGTGCGCCCCGGCGAACTCGCCGAGCCCGTCGACCTCGACGCCACCCGCGCCAGCGTGGCCGAGAAACTCGGACGCCCCGCCACCGACGACGACCTCTACTCCCACCTCATGTATCCCCAGGTCTTCGCGGACTTCACCGCCTCCCGCGGCAAATACGACGACCTCAGCGTGCTCCCCACCCCCGCCTTCTTCTACGGCCTCCAGATCGGCGAGGAAATCGAGATCGAGATCGACCCCGGCAAAGTCCTCATCGTCAAACTCATCTCCATCGGCGAGCCCGACAGCGCCGGCCGCCGCGCCCTCTTCTACGAGCTCAACGGCATGCCGCGCGAATCCATCGTGCTCGACAAATCCCTCGCCAAGGGCGGAGAGATCGCACGCCCGAAGGCCGACGCCTCCGACGAATCCCAGATCGCCGCACCCATGCCAGGCATGGTCTCCGAGGTCGCCGTCTCCACCGGCACCGAAGTCAAGGCCGGCGACAAACTCCTCGTCCTCGAGGCCATGAAAATGCTCACCACCGTCAGCGCCCCCTACAACGGCACCGTGAAGGAAATCCTCGTCACCAAAGGCGACCAGGTGGACAGCAACGACCTCCTTGCAAGAATCGACCCGGCGTGACCGCTCCCGCCTCGGCACCCCACCCGATCCCATGAAAAAAGAAATCCGGCCACAACAACCGGATTCCGATCACACTTCCTCCACGATGACATCAAGCGAAGGCCGAAACCCTATCAGCATCTAACCAACCACCGAGTTGAATTCACGGAAATCCACCATCGGGGCCGCTATCGCAAGAGTGCTTAATCCCGTGCCATTCAGGCCTGACCCCATTTACTTATGCTTATAGTTTGCGAACTTAACACCGAGAGCTAGCAACACTAACAAAAGAACTCCGAAGACAATCCACAATAAGGAATGTTTTTTGTGTTCGGACCCTCTTTCGGGCGCAACCTTTTTCTTCCTTGCCGACTTCGCGGCCCTCCCATTTTCAATCTTATCATTAGACTTTAAGCTGTGAGATCCTTCTACATCGTCGGTAGTTTCACGATTTGGCCAATCATCTGGCAGCTCTCCCGAACGATTATTGTATAAATCTTCAAGAAAAGCAATTCTTTCTTCACCAAAATACTCACCATTCTTCTCATCTCTTCGATACTGTCTTAGAGTGATTGACTGAGAAGTAACATTATCATGAAACGCAAGAATCAACGCATAACTCCGGTTTACCCAAGTATAGGTTTGACTTAACTCTCCGTCGTCACAACCGCAGCAACCCGACTCGATCTTAACCTTCGGCGCGTCTTGAAATCGAAATCTAAGTTTATCATGAAGCGTTAAGAACACATCATAAACATTGGTATCGTAACGGATTTTGGGCCGACCAGCTTTATCCATGATTCGGATCTGATTGACCCATAAACCGTACGCTCTACACTCATTCTCTCGGAAAAATACATTTTTTATAAACTTACATTTTTTGTATATCACCTGATCTATTTCTACATACGACTCAACCCCCTTTAGGGAACCAGGGACCAAATTGCATTTCTTTTCGATAGAATCTGTCTTTTGCCCCAACAACGTCGATGACAAAAAATCATCGATCGGGTCAGCGCCAACTGGCAGAAAACTCGCCAAAAAAAGCAGGAAAATACCTATGATTTCAATAGATTTTGTTTGCTTAGTCATTTTCGAAGTCGAGTTGAGGTGCGCGTGATGTCCGGACCGGCACATCTGCGCGATCAGAAAGATCACGAACCAAGGCGTCCTCGATACATGCTTCAGCGATTCGCATTGCCACATTGGCTCGCACCGCTTCAGCCAGGGAAGTCAAAGTAATTTCTCCAGTGGCTTCATTATAAAACGTATTGCCATTAAAGAGGCAATCGGCTTGTTCGTTTGCAGTTCTTTCGAGCTCTATGAGAGCCGCCCTACATGGAACATACCGAATTTCTCCGTCTCTATAATTACCGTTTTCTCGCTCTGGATTCGGCCCATCGTTCAGCGCCCCGAGTCCTTTTTGAAGTCTAGACTCGTTCATTTCTGAAGTCAATCTCTCCGCTATACTACTAGGATGAGCCGCATCCCATTCATCATATGCGGATTCACTGGCCTGAATGCTCTCCATCGGCTCAAACTCCGATATGGCATCCTGCACGGCCATCCGAACTCTTCGTGCAAGCGCCCAATCAGCACGTGGATTTCGGTTCCACAATGTATCATCTTGATCGATCATGCCGAATGGATTTCGATACAGCGCCACCTTGCTGTTGGGGTCGTTAGTAGCTCCATCAAAATGTATTGATACGTAAGTATCAGCTCCAACTTCACGAGCTTTACGTTCCCGATCATTCAATCCAATATTTCGACGAGGGTCATTTGGTAGTTTCGCTGAATATTTTTTTACCATGAGGCCATCCTTGATCGTGATGCGCTCGATTTCATTCAGAGTCCTTGTGCCAATATCAAGTGCCGAATCATATTCATGAACACCCGTATGAAGACCGATAGATCCATCTGCGGATCCCCCAGTAGGACCACCTGAACCGTGCCCAGAATCAATCACTATTACAGCAGGCACCTCAAGATCTATCAGGTTGATGGCAGCGGCAACGCTTTCGATCCCGATGCAGATCCGGGCTTTGTTAAAGCCGATGGGGGGAAGGTTGACACGTACGGAGGTGTAGCCGTCCGTGTCAATGATGGTTCTGGCGGTCTGCGTGACGTTGGCGTTGGTGCCGTCCTCCTGCGCCTGCGTCAGGGACTCGAAGTTGTGTTCACCATATATACTAGAGGCCGAAAACTTGTGTTTGTGGTCGTCGTTCTCTGCAGTGCCCCACTTGCCTCGGAAGCGAGGCTCAGCCTCCGGGGTGCCGTCCTCCTGCAGTGGAGTGAACTGTGGAGTCATCGACCATGTTACGGCTTTGCCTGCAAGGGCTTGCCCGAGTCTTACTTTCATGTCGCGCCATGCGATGCGAAGAGTCGAGGCATCCACTGTTGGTGAAGGGGCCAGCGGATCGCGCTCGACCATGGCAGTTGCTATGGGGGAGACGGCTGGCTTGTCCGAATCAGCAATCTCCGTGTCCGTTTCGTCGACCAGCTTTGGAGCCAGTTCGACAACCTCCACTGGCAGGAGGTCAAGGTGGATCTCCACCGTCTCCCATTCATCACCGGGATCCGCTTCTTCGGTAATCGAGGTGCTCTCGTTTGCTGTCAATGCCACGTAGCGGATTTCGCTCTCTTCTTCAGGATATCCGTTCGAATTCCAGCGCCAATAATACTTTTTGATGGCGAGTACGTGGTCACGGTCCGGGGGACCTTCGATCTTCCAGGTGACCTTGCGATACTGCCCATACTCCGTGTAGTCTGAGCGGTCACCACGAATGATGGTTTCCGTGGACATGTCCGGGTTTACCTTGGCCCGGCTTTTCGCGTATTCGAAGCAGTCATCTGAAAGCTCTCTCCATGACACCGGGGACGACAATTCGAATGTCTCCGTCTCGTCCCCCCAGTCCATCGACCAGTGGGTCGGATCGCCGGAAAGAAAATCCAATTCGAGAAAGTCGAAGATCCACGGGTTAGCGATTTCATTGGGAATGCCGGAACCGATCGAGAACTCGAGTGTCGACGGTTGATTCGTTGTTTTGCCTCCTTTTGTCGTAGTTGCTGTGTCTACGGCAACCGTCGGATATTCGGAGCTCTCATCATCATACCCGTCGGCGCTTGTGCTGGTCCATGGTTTCCAGTCGAAGCCGCCAGGTCCGGAGTTCACCACCTTTGTTTTTACGCTCGAGTCGGGGGCCGTTTCCGCGAGGTGATAGTTGGTCGTCACCGTGCGATCGATGGTCGCATGGATCTCAGGGTCCCAGAATCGATGAAAGGTCGGATAATCCGTGGGGCCGTTCACCTGGAACATCGCTGAAGGCGATCCGACCGAGGCTGTGAAAGCATCCGTCCATTCGGACTCCCTTGAATACGAGGAAGTTTCTTCGGTCGATGCTCTGTCCTTCGTGTATTCCAGTTTTTTATAGCCTTGGATGTCGTCAGGATCTGACGAGTGATAGATCCCCTGCCCGTCACATGATGCGCCCATAACAAAGCTGCGGAAGCGAACAGGGAGTTTGTCGTCATAGTACTGATACCCGGAACTCGCCCAAGTCGATGGGAACAAGGTATTTAGCGAAAAGATGAGGTTCCTTGTCTCAGGATCGTTCTGATCGAGCAACCCGAAGTAGATTTCCGAGGCCGTCATTCCGGTGTCGCCGTAGTCCGCATCGACGTCAAAATCCGCTGCCGTGAGCGAGTTGTGTGTGAGGCCAAATACCTCGTTGATTTCCGCGATGTAGGCCATTTCCCAGTCATCCGGCACACCGTCGTGATCCGCATCATTGTGGGGCGCGATTCGGAGGATGACCCTGCGGTTCTGGCTGTTGGTGGTGGTGAGGGTGATGGCACCGTCGGAGGCGATGTGGGCGGGGGTTAGGGTTTTGGGGTAGAGGGTGCCGAAGGGGACCGGGGTGGCTCCCGGGGTGTTCTGGATCCGGAGGGCGGCGAGTTGGATGCAGGTTCCGTCCGGGGTGATCGAATAGGGTTTGGCCCCGTTGCCGACGAGGCGGTCGTTACGGAGGGAGAGCAGCGGGACGCCCTCGCCCGAGATACCCGGACGGCGGAGGGAGCACAGGGTTCCGGTGGCGGGATCGAAGAGTTCGTAGCGGGTGCTGCTCGCAAGCTGGCTGTTTTTCACCGTCCGGGAGAGGAGGACCGTTCCTTCGGTGGAAACGGAGCGCAGGGAGTAGTTGGGCGAGACTCCGGGTTCGTGGGGAATGGGGACGATCTCGAGAATGTCGTCCGGACGGGCGCGGCGGAGTTCGGGTGCGTAGTAGGTCGGAAGGCCGTTGGCGGCGTTCACGTTGGTGGTGGCGAGGGCGAAGGCCTCCCCTTCGTCATTGATGGCCTGCCAATTTGCCGTCGGAAGCGACCCGATGAATTGGCCCTGCTCGTCGAGAACGATGGAGCGTCCGGAAGAGGTTTGGTAGAGACGCCGGGTGGCGGATGGGGAAACGGCGGTCGCATACGGGTAGAGGGTTTCACCGGAAGAAAGCAGGGGCGGGTCGGCGTCGCGGAGGTCCTGCTCGATCTCGGTCAGGTAGCTAATTTGTTGTGGATTCGTGATCGCATCGGACATCAGGTAGGCGTCCTCGCCGTAGAAATCCTGTCCGCCGAGGGATTCCTCCCAGGAGTTCAGGAAAGCGCCATGGACGCTTCCATCAGAAGGATCGACGCCGTAGCTGGCGTCCGAGGACCACCACCAGTAGTCGGTCCAGTCCGGGTCATACCATGCTCCCGATGCCACAGGAGGGAGCGAGACGGCATTGGCGGCTCCCGCGGCGAGGAACCAGCGCTCGGAGCTGGATTCCTCGGTGGTGTAGCCATCTGGATCTGTATCGTAGGAATACTCGCTCTGACCGGAGAGGATGAGGTTGCCCGCATCGTCGGCAGCCAGAACCGATGGGTAGGTGTTGCTGGTATCCGTGAAACGGATTTCGACCCGGTGGATTCCGGTGGGCGTGGTGCCGATCTGGGATTCGCGGAGGTTGGTGACGCGGTCGCCATCCGGATCGAGCAGGGCATCCGAGGGATCGAGCGGCAGCAGGCCCCAGGAAACTTCCCAGCCGTCCTTCATGCCGTCGCCGTCGGTGTCGGGATCGCGGGGCGAAGTCCCGTTGCGATATTCGTCGAGGTCGGGGAGGCCGTCGGAATCGGAATCCGCGGATGGGTTGTTTTTGGCGAAGGCGTTGAAGCCGTGCTCGTTCTCGAAAGCGTCGGGCAGGCCGTCGCCATCGGTGTCGCTGTCGGGCGTGAGGAGCACGGTGATCAATGCTCCATCCCGATAGCACGTGCCGAAGAGCGTGCCGAGAGAATTGACGGCGGTGAGCGTTTGGAAGTGGTAACCGGTGCCCGCGGAAATCGCGGAGTCGAGCGGGAATCCGCGTCCGTGCCGCCAGAGGGTGGGAACGGCGGACTGGCCCGATGCGGGTGTCACCGTCCCAAGCACCTCTCCTGCGTCATTCACACTGCGGATCGACAGGTTGTAACAGGGATCGCCCTGGGAGACGAAGGACCACGAGGCCGATGCGGGACGCCAGGACGAGGTGAAGGCCTGGTATTTCAGCGAAGCGCCGGAAAGCACCCGGCAGGTGCCGGCGACGATGCCGCCCGGGGACATGGCGGAGACGGCGGAATCGCTTCCTCCCTCCGGGACACCGAGATCGGCCACCGTGCCGTCCGGGTGCCAGACGGCAGCGCGGGTTTGGTTGCCAGGAATCGTGGCGTTGCCCGCGATAAAGGGATCGGGCTGGTTCGAGATCCCTACGACAGTGGCGGAAGTTCCGCCGGGAAGCCATGGAAGGACGGCGGGAGTGGCCGCGGTTCCCGCCGCGTTCACCTGCCAGAGGACGATGGCATTCTTGCCGGCCGAGGTGGCCGTGGCGGCGACAAACCCGTGATCATTGACGAACAGGGTGGCATAGCTGGAAAGTGTTACTCCGGAAGGCGCGGACAAGGTGACGGGGCGATAGGTCTGGCCGACGCCCGCGGGCATTTTCCAAACGACGAGATCGTAGGTGGAAGTGGACGATGCAAGCTGCCGCCGGGCCACCAGGAAGTCCCCTCCCGGCGAGAGTTTCGCGCTGCTGAGGCTGTAAATGTTGTTTTCGGTAACCGCGCCGGATAGCGGAACGGGCGCGGAGTCAGGAGTTTTCCAGAAGAAAAACTGGCGAGGCGAAGCATAGTAAACCGAAAGCGCCGCACCACCGGAGGCCTGGGCGCAAAGACTGGTGGACGAAGTGCCGTGAGACGTGAAACAGGCGGTCTGCCCGGCCGACTCACCGCGCACGACGGACCATTCCGCTGGCCGCTGGCCGCCTTGGACGGAAACAAGCGGCCGGCCGGTGAAATACACCGACTCACGAACCGCGCTTCCGGAGAACTGACCATCGCCCAAGACGGCACCGGACATGCTTGCAGTCGCGAGACCTTCGAGCGGCCCAACCTCCCGGAAGCGGTAGGACGGCGCGCCATGAGGGTCGGTGCCGAGGCGATACTCCTGGAGATTGGTGTATCCGTCGCGGTCTGGATCCTGGGCGGCGTCGGCTGCATCTTGATGGTCGAGTCCGTTCTCCCATTCCCAGACGTTCGGCATGCCGTCGCCGTCGGTGTCGATGCCGGGTCGGATGTCGATTTCGGTGCCTTCCTCATCCCATACCGGCGCATGATTGGGGTCGGATCCGAGGAGGAACTCGCCGTAGTTGTTGGTCCCGTCCCCATCGGCGTCCCCGAACGCGTCGGAAGCATCGAGCGGATTCAATCCGTATGCCGTCTCCCAGTCGTCGGACATGCCGTCGGCGTCCTGGTCCTGGTCGGGAACAAGCATGTGGATTTCTGAAGAGTTGGAGTCACCGAAGAGAATCATGCCATTCCTGCTGATGCCAAACGGATACCCGTTTTGAAGGTTCATTCCCGATAGATCGGTCAGCTTCTTCAAACAGATCCCGACACCATCGGCATACAAAGCTCCGGGGCTGCACTCCGAGGCGGACAATTCCGGCTGCAACAACACCCCTCCCGAGCCGTCGAGACCGACACAATAGAACTTCGCGGAGCTTCCGCCGATCTTCGTCTGCTTGTATGAGCCATCAAAGATGAAGCCTTGGTACACACTGGCCCCTCCGACCCGTCCGGAAGCAGCCCCGACGAACACCCCATTGTTGTCCATCGCAGCAAGAGACTGCCATGCAGACGTGTTAGTATCGAAGAAGGGAAATTCCCCGGGAAGACCTGTTTGGAAGAACCATGAACCATAGTTCAGGAACGTTGCATTCGCGCCTGTGGCGGGGGATTGAAACGTACCCATGGTTTCGCCAAAGTCATTGATGTCGCTGTATTCCCACCAAGTCCACGGATTTTCGTCCGTGGTAACGAAACCGAGCTGGGAACTCGCCGGTGCCCAGTTCGGCATGACCCAGCCGATCCAATCGTCCCAATTGTTCAGCCTGAAGGCGACGATCGGATTTCCTTCCCCGTCCTGAAGTTCCTCGTGCCCTTCAGCATGACGCCAAAGAAATCCGCTGTAATCCGACCATGTCGAGTCCGTCACATACAGCGCCACCGTTCCACAGTCGTTGAAGTCGAGCACCCCCATGTAGGCCCAGTCGCCCACAGGAGGTTCGACCTGCCGCCATGTCTCTTCGGATGCATCGTAGATGTGCACCTGAGACTCGGCGGAACCTGTAAAAGGATCATACAAACTGAGTTCCAATGCAAAATCTCCGGCCGCGTTTGGCGCTGTGGTGAAATAGGACGACTGGACGCCATCGGGAACCGGGGGAATCGGGATGCCGTTCAGTTTCCAAGTTCCACATGGATTCGTTCCTGCCAGAAATTCCTGCTTGGCAGTCAATCCATCCCGGTCGAAATCGGCATCCGCGTCGGCTGGATTGGCCGGATCATGGTGATGGATGGTTTCCCATTCGTCCGGTATCCCATCTTCGTCTGTATCAGGAACCGCATCGGCGACTTGCATTGGGATTGGGTCCGAAACATCTTCTCCGACGACCACATGCTGATACGGAACCGGTGATGGCGACGGGTGGATGAACCGGCTCTGAAACTGTGAGACCAACAGAGTGATTAGGACCACTGCGAGCACTCCAGAGAGGAATGCGTGGAAAAACTTGATCGGAACCGAGTTCATGGTTTTGAGGGAAGGCCCCTTGGGTTTTTAGGGTTTCCTACCGTTCAAACCGGATCCCGCTGTGCTAAACAAGAAGATTGGTTATGCAAAATGCGACAAAGTGATTTCTCCGCTCTGTTGCCGGCATACTAACGCCTGGATTCGCCGTCGGTTTCGATCCTTCCGGAACGGCTCGCCTCCATCCACTGGAAGGCGGAGGGGGCGACCCCCATCAGGCTTTTGAAATCACGCGCGAAATCGGATTGGTTGGGGAATCCGAGTTCCACGGCGACGTTTTTCGCCGGCACACCCTCACGGAGGAGGTGCCTGGCGCGAACAACCCGGAGCTGGCGCATCCATAACTTGGCGGAAATACCAAGACTGTCCGTCGCCACCCGCTCGAAAGTTTTACGTGAAAGCCCGAGGCTGCGGGACAGAGTTCCCACCTTCCATCCGGCATCCGAGAGAAGGCAGCAGATCCGGACATCTTTGCCGGTGTCTCCTCCGGCAAGCCACCAGTGACCCTGCCGGAAACAAATGATACGTCGGAACGTAGGACCGTGCATTCTAGTGGGTGGGGGGGGAACAACAGCTGACTACCAAATATCGAATCATGATTTCATTGCAAGTCTCGAAATGGATGCAACTGGAATCGGCAAGCGAGACATGGCCCCCTCATTTTGGAGGGCTGAGTTTCAGGAAGGTTTCGAGCGTGTCGGTGCAGAGGCAGGCGCGCTTGCGCTTGCCGGCGATCGAGTCGCGGACGCTGGTGTCGTTCTTGAGCAGGTTGTGGCTGAGGCGGCGCAGCAGCGAGAGGTTGCGGGCGGCGTGGCCCATGCGGACCCTTGACGCGTCCTCGCCGTAAACAACATCCATCACCCAGTGGCACTGGTTCTCGATGCTCCAGTGGGTCCGGGTTAGCCGGAGCAACAGCCCGGCGTCGGGTGGCAGACTCGTCAGGTAGTAGCGCTCCTGGCGGGTTGTGGTGCCGTCGGACAGATGGCGCACCGAGTGGAGGTGAACGACGCTTCGCAGGTCCAGCCAGGAGCGGCGCTCGTCCTCATCGATCCAGCCGAGATGGTCGGTGACGGTCAGGTGGCGCTCCTCGGTGCGCCCGTGGCCTTTGTCGAAGTCACTGGAATGCGAGACGACGTGGCCATCACGCCGTGTGCGTTCAAGGGCTTCCGGATCTCCAAACAGGCTGCGGACCTCCTCGTGCAGGACGGCGCGGTTGCCCTTGAGGGCCAGCAGGTAGTCGGCCTCGGCGTGACGGATGGCAATCGCGATTCTCTTCTGGCAACCCAGCGCGTCGAGGCTCACCACGCAGCCCTTCACGTCGAGTTGTCGCAGCAGCTTCGGCACGGCCGTGATCTCGTTGCTCTTCGAATCCACCAGCAGTTGCCCGAGGGTCAATCCACTGCCTGCCGCCCACGCACTGATGAGATGCAGCGCGTCGCTCTTGTCGGACTCCTGGAAGCTGCCGCGCAGTGTCTTGCCGTCGATGGCCACAAGTTCCCTGCCGAGCCGCTCGCTCAACGCCGCGCTGAATTCGATGAAGCACTGGTTGAAGCGCTCCGGATCCAGCGCGGTCAAGATGCGTCGGAAGGTGTCGTCGCTGGGCAGCCCGCCCGGCAACCTCAAACGCTCGCACAGCCACTTCTCGCGCATCTGGGCGAAGCGCTCGAAGTCCTCGAAGTCGTCCATCCCGCAGACCATCGCCGCCAGGGCGATGAAAAGCACCTCGCCAAAGTAGTGCCGCTTGGCACGGCCGTCTCGTGGATCCGGCAGGTTTTCGAACGCTTCCATTCCGGGAGGAAATCCTCCCGCATACTCTTCACTGCGGGTCTTCTTGCGAGCCATTCGGCCCGCTTAATTCAAACGGATGTTCCGTACAAGCCCCATCACCTACCAAAATGAGGGGGCCCTGACACACCTTCCCTTCCCCCTTGCCCATCCGGGGCGGGGCCGCTAGCGTCGCCGCCCCCGGCGATGAGCGACAAACCCGTATTCCTCTACGACACCACCCTGCGTGACGGCACGCAGGGCGAAGGATTCCAACTTTCCGGCCTCGACAAGCTGCGGATCGCGCAGCGGCTCGACGCGTTCGGCATCGACTACATCGAAGGCGGCTGGCCGGGCTCGAACCCGAAGGACGTCGAGTTTTTCCGCGAGGCGAGGAAACTCGATCTCCAACACGCGAAACTCGCCGCCTTCGGATCGACGCGGCGCGCGAACGTGAAGGTGGAGGAAGATCCGCAGGTGCAACTGCTGCTGGACGCGGAGACGCCCGTGGTGACGATCTTCGGCAAGAGCTGGGAAATGCAGGTCACCGAGGTGCTGCGCACGACCGTGGAGGAAAACCAGGCGATGATCCGCGACACGGTGGCCCATCTGGCGAAACACGGCCGAGAGGTGATCTACGACGCGGAGCATTTCTTCGACGGCTACAAAGACTCGCCCGAACACGCCCTCCGCACGCTCGAAGCCGCCGCCGAGGGTGGCGCCGCCTGCCTCGTGCTTTGCGACACCAACGGCGGCACGCTGCCGTCCGAGGTGATGCAGATCTGCAAGGCGGTGCGCGATCGCATCCCGGGCACGCCCGTCGGCATCCACACCCACAACGATTGCGAACTCGGCGTGGCCAACGCCATCTCCGCCGTGAAGGCCGGCGCCGTGCAGATCCAGGGCACCATCAACGGCTACGGCGAACGCACCGGAAACTGCAACCTCACGTCCGTGATCCCGATCCTCCAGCTCAAGATGGGGCTGCCGATGGTGCCGAAGCTGGAGAAACTCCGGGAACTCTCGTACTTCGTCGATGACGTCGCGAACAACCCGCACTTCGCCCGCGCGCCGTTCGTCGGCCGCACCGCCTTCGCCCACAAGGGCGGCATGCACGTCAACGCGGTGAAGAAGAACTCCCGCAGCTACGAGCACATCGAGCCGGCCAGCGTGGGCAACGAGCAGAACATCCTCGTTTCCGAACTCAGCGGCCAGGACAACATCCTCATCCGCGCCGCCGGTCTCGGACTGCCGCTCGAAAAAGGCTCCGCGGAAGCCGCCGCGGTGCTCCGCCGCATCAAGGAACTCGAACACGAAGGGTATTCGTTCGAGGCCGCCGGCGGCTCGCTCGAGCTGCTGATCCGCCGCGAACTCGGCATCTATCAGAAGCCCTTCGACCTCACCGAGTACCACACCAGTTTCCGCCAGTACCGCGACGGCCACCGTCCGGTCTGCGAGGCGACCGTGAAACTCGAGGTCGGCGGCACTCCGGAACTCACCGTGGCGGAAGGCAACGGCGTGGTGAACGCGCTCGACGTCGCGTTGCGCAAGGCGCTCCTGCCGTTTTACCCGGCGATCGAAGGCGTCTCGCTGGTCGACTACAAGGTGCGCATCATCGATGGCCACGACGCCACCGCGGCCAAGACCCGCGTGCTCATCGTCTCCACCGACGGGGAGAAAAACTGGGGCACGGTGGGTGTTTCGGAAAACATCATCGAGGCGAGCTGGCTGGCCATCGTCGACAGCATCGACCTGTTCCTCCAGCGGAACGCCTGAGCGGCGCGCGCACCATCAGGGTTCCTCGCCTTCGATCTCCACGGGGAGGGCGCGCCGCGGCGTTTCGCCAGAGTCCCCGGTCTCGTTTTCGTGGCCGGGCACCGTCGAGAGGTCCGGCAGCGGAGGCGGTTCCTCCATCGGCCGGGCGTCGAGCGGGGCATCGCCGCGGCCGGTGTCGAGCGGTTCGACCGGCAGCGCCTTGAGCGGACCGTCCTCCGCCGGTTCGGCGGCGGGTGCGTCACCGGATTCATCCACCACGATGAGCGCGCGTTTCGGCGGAGCGATGGTGTCCTTGATGTCGTCCTTGATGCCTTCGAAGAACTTGCGAACCATCGGCGCGGCCATCCGCCCGCCCGAGACCGTCTCGCCCGGCCGGCCCTCGTAGAGCACAGCGAAGGAGTAGCGCGGATTGTCGTGCGGAAGGAAGCCGGCGAACCATGCGAGACGCTGGTTCTTCGACTTCGGCCCCCACTGGGCGGTGCCGGTTTTCCCGCACAAGGTCGTGTAGCTGAGCCCGGCGCTGCGGCCGGTGCCGCCGCCGCCATTGACCACGTCGTTCATTCCCTCGCGGACGATCTCGACCGCCTCGTTGTCCACGCCGAGCCACTCCTTGCGCTCCGGCTGCATCATCTTCACCACCCGGCCGCGGGTGTCCTGGACCTGGCTGATGAGCTGGGGTTTCGGCCGCACCTGGCCGTTGGCGATGCAGGCCATGCCCTGCGCCACCTGCAAGGGCGAGGCGAGCAGAACACCCTGGCCGATCGAAAGGTTGGCGGTGTCTCCGTCGAGGATGCGGCGCCGCTCGTGCTTGAGCATCCACTCGTTGTCCGGCACCAGACCGGACGTTTCCCCGATCAACGGCAGGCCGGTGCGCTCGCCGTATCCGAGGCGCCGAGCGAGGCTCAGGAAGGCCGAGGGCCCGACGTCGATGCCGACCTGATAGAACCAGGTGTTGCACGAGCGGGCGATGGCGCGTTTCACGTTGATCGACCCTTCCGGAATCTTCGACCAGTTGTTGAAGACCTTGTTGCCGATGGCGATGGCGGCGGGGCAGTAAACGGTCGAGTTTTCGGTGACCACGCCGTTGTTGAGCGCGGCGAGGGCGACGACAGGCTTGAACGACGAAGCCGGCGGATAGGCGGATTGGAACGCGCGGCCGTAGAGCGGGCGCGCCGGGTCCTCGTTGAGCGCCTTGAACTCGGTCTCGCCAATGAAGGGGATGAAACTGTTGAGGTCGAAGGACGGGCGCGAGGCCATCACAAGCACCTCGCCGGTGATCGCGTCGAGCACCACGAAGGCGCCGCGGCGGCAGCCGTTGCGCAGCGTTTTCTCGGCGAGAAGCTGCCAGTCGAGGTCCAGCGTGGTAACCAGCGTGCCGCCGGGACGCGGGCGTTTCACTTGTTCCTCGAGCAGTTTGTTGCCGTTCTCGTCGAAGAGCAGCTTCTTCATGCCGGGATCACCGGTCAGCTCCTTGTCGAAGAGTTTCTCGAGACCCGCGCGGCCCTCGGTTTCCTCCCACATCGGCTCGTTGAAATTGATCGGGCCGGTCGGCAGCTTGTCGACCCGGCCGGTGTAGCCGACGATGTGCGCCGCTGATTCTCCGTGGGGGTAATAGCGGCGGTAGACCGGGCAGAGGACCAGCCCGGAGCCGAGCTCGGGCTCGAGTTCCTTCGCCTCCTTGGCTGAGAACTGCCCGCTCACGTGCAACGGCAGCCAGCGACGATGCTGGTAGTGATCGAACAACTCGTCGTCGGTCTTGTAGTCGATTTTCTTGGTGAGCTTCGCGAACGTGTCGAGGCGGGCGCGCGCCCAGTTGATCACGAAGTCGCGGTCCGCGTTTTCGAACTGGTTGAACTGGAGGCAAACCTCGTACGCCACCTCGTTCTGGGCAAAGGGCTTGCCGTTGCGATCGACGATCATGCCGCGCGGCGGCGGAATCTTGAGCGTGATCGTGCGGGCGTCCTTGCGGGTGAAGATGGCGCCGTCCGATGCGCTGCGCGGCGCCGCCTCTGCGGATGCGGCCGGCGGCGGCTGGGGCGTGACCGGCCGGTTGGCCGAGACCAGGTCCGGGACCGCGGGGGACTGGGCGCCAACGGGCGACACCGCCAGACAGATCGCCACGGGCACGGACGCGAGGAACTTCGGATTCGCCATGAGCAAGATGAGGGAACCTAGGGAGGTTTCGCGGCCCGTGCAACGCCCAAAGCAGGCCCCTGGGCGCCCCGGGCGGACGCCATTACGAGGTTTCCTCGCGCAGGGCTTCAAGCTCCGCCCAGCGGTCGTAGAGCCGGGCGATTTCCGCCTTCCGGGCGTCGAGTTTCTCCACCAGTCCGGGAATCTCCGCGTAGTTCTCCGCTTGGAACGCCGGGTCGTTGATGTCCGCTTCGAAGGTGGCGGCCTCGTCCTCGGCCCGGAGAATGGTGTCTTCCATACCATCGAGCTCGGCGCGCTCCTTGTTGCTCATCTTGCGCGGGCGGGAGGCGGCTTGCGCGGTCTTGCGGCGGGCCTCCGCCTCCTTGGCGGCGGCCTGCGCCTGGACACGCTGCACCGCCTCGCGGGCCTGGCGTTTCTCCAGATAATACGAGTAGTTTCCCGGCTGGACGAAGACCCCGTCTTCCTCGAAGGCGACGATCTGGTCGCAGATGCGGTCGAGGAAATAGCGGTCGTGCGAGACGCAAAGCACCGAGCCGTCGAAGTCCGCCAGCGCTTCCTCGAGCATGCGCAGCGAAGGCAGGTCGAGGTCGTTGGTGGGCTCGTCGAGCACGATCAGGTTCCCCCCGTTCTTGAGCACCTTGGCGAGCATCAGGCGGGCACGCTCGCCGCCTGATAGAAGATCGACGCGTTCGTTGATCCGTTGGTCATTGAAGAGGAAACGGCGCAGGTAGGCGCGGGCGCCGAGCGGCTGGTCGCCGAACATGAGCTTCTCGTTTCCATCGGAAACCTCGTCGAGCAGGGAACCCGTGCCGTCGAGCTGCATGCGCGCCTGGTCGATGTAGTTCACCTTCACGCGCTTCCCGGTCACGGCGCCGCCCTCGGTGGGCTGGATCTGCCCGAGGCAGAGTTTCAGCAGTGTCGTCTTGCCCACGCCGTTGCGGCCGACGATGCCGGTGCAGGTGCCGGGTTCGAGTTTCAGGGACAGGTGGCGGAACAACCAGCGCGGGTGCGCGGAGCTGCCGACGTTCACACCGGCGTCCTCCAGCTCGACGACGATGTCGCCAAGCTGCGGCGGCGGCGGGATGAGCAGATCCATCTCGCGCTCCTCCGGCGGGGCCTCCATGCCCTCGATTTCGTAAAACTTGTCGAGCCGGTGGCGGGACTTGGTGCCGCGCGCCTTCACGCCGGAACGCACCCATTCGAGCTCCTCGCGCAGGAACCTTTGGCGGCGGCGTTCGGTCTGCTCCGCGATCTGCCGGCGCACCGCCTTCGCTTCGAGGAACGCGGTGTAGTTTCCGGGATGCGAGAAGGCCTTGCCTTGGTCGATCTCGATGATGCGGGTGGCGATGACATCGAGGAAATAGCGGTCGTGCGTGACGAAGATGACCGCGCCGGGGAACGACTGGAGCGTGGTTTCCAGCCAGCGGATCGACTCGGCATCCAGATGGTTCGTCGGCTCGTCGAGCAGGAGCAGGTCCGGCTGGCAGGCGAGCGCGCGACAAAGGGCGACACGGCGTTTCTCGCCGCCGGAGAGCGGAGCGGTCTCCGCATCGAGCGGCGGCGCGCCGAGCGCGGTGGCGGTGGCGCGGATGCGGGTTTCGAGGTTCCAGCCGTCGGCGTGGTCGATGAGATGGAGCAGATCGGCGAGTTCCGAATCGCTCCCCTCGCCCGCTTCGTAGCGTCGCATGGCATCGACGATGTCGGCGGCACCGGCTTCGATGTTTTCCCGCACACTGAGAGTGGGATCGAGCTCGAACTCTTGCGGCAGGTAGCCGACCCGCAGCGCCCGGCGAAGCGCGATGTCACCGGAGTCCGCCGCCTGCACGCCGCTGAGGATCTTGAGCAGCGAGGTTTTCCCACAACCGTTGCGGCCGACCATGCCAAGTTTCTCGCCCGCGGCGACGGCGAACGTCACGCCTTCGAGCAGCGTCTGGTAACCGTAGGTGAGGCGGATCTCGTTGGCGGAAAGCAGGGCGGACATCGAGGGCGGAGGTTTCCGCAGGGTTTCCCCCAAGACAACCACGGACTCTTGAAAAATCCCCAAGGGAACCGGGCGGCGGGACGTTGAAGCCCACTGTATGCACCCAGCCCAGACAACCATCCTGACGAGCGTCGCGCTCCTCGCTCTTTGCCCGGCCGCGCGCGCCCAGAACAACGGCTCCATCCTTGAAGACCTCGTCGTAAGCGCCAACGCCCTCGACGAGGAACGCGCCGACGGCGTCCACGGCGAACCCGAATGGGTCGGCCACCGGCGATTCAGCAACACCCGCATCTACATCCAGAAGGACCCCGGGGAAGTCGGCGTGGAACAATGGTACCGCACCCGTTTCTTTGACGGCGGCCGCGTGACCCAGCGGCTCCAGTCCGAAGTCGAGATCGGCCTGCCCTGGCGCATGCAACTCGACATCTACGAAAAGGTCATCCACGACAACTCCGACCCCGAGGATTGGCAGCAGGACGAGGTGGCCGTGGAGCTTCGCTACGCTTTCGCCGACTGGGGGAAACTCTGGGGCAATCCGACGATCTACGAGGAATACGCCTTCACCGACGGCGGTCCGGACGTGCTCGAAAGCAAGCTTCTTTTCGGCGATGACTGCCGCGGCTGGCACTGGGGCGTGAACCTCATCAACGCCCGGGAACTCTGGGGCGCGAAGGAAACCGAGTGGGCCGTCGCCGCCGGACTCTCCCGCACGCTCATCGACAGCAAGCTCTCGCTCGGCCTCGAAGGACAATGGACGCACCCGGAGGGCGACCACAACGAGTTCATCCTCGGCCCGTCGATCCAGATCCTGCCGACGGCGAACACCCACCTCGACCTCGTGGCGATGGCCGGACTCAACGAGGCCTCGCCCAACGCCGAATGCTGGATCGTTTTCGGCTTCGACTTCGGTGACGGCGCGAAGGGCGGCGGATACAAACCAACCACTCTCGGCGGACTCTGATAGAGTCGCCTTTCATGGCCGCATCGTGCGGGTCGGATGCCGGGAAACCGGTGTCCGGCCCGTTTTTCGGGTCGGCCGGGTCGATTCGATTGGTTTGCCCTCCGGTCTCCACCACGCCAAAGTCCGCCAGCCAGATGACTCACGAAAGCGCCCACCCGCTGGAAACCGGCACGCTCGCCCTGTGGCTCGGCGTGGCCGCGGTGGGCGCGGCGGGTTTCCTGCTGCATCCGGCAAACCGGCCGGCGCTGCGCGACGACCGCATCAGCAACAGCATCTGGGTGACGGACGTCGGCCCGATGGGCGGCGGCACGGAGTCCGGCGCGAACTTGTCGGAGACCGCATCGGACTCCGCGCTCGACGAGATCGACCCCACGCCGATCCCGGTGCCGCCCGAGATGCCGGTGTCCGCGGAAACCGAACCGCTGCCGGAAATCCCGTCGTTTCCCTCGAAACCCGCGGCCGCCTCCGGGCGGAACACGCAGCGGAGCGCGACATCATCGGCCCGCACGGGCGGGAGCACCGGCCAGAGCCGTTCCCCATCGGGCACCGCCTCGCGCGGCGGCGGAGGATCGGGCGGCGGCATGTCGGCATCGTCCCGGCTGGCGGCCGGCCGGATGACGGCGCCGGTTTATCCGCCGTTTTCGCGCCGCAACAACCAGTCGGGCACCGTGGTCGTCGAGTTCACCATTGGAGCCAACGGCCGGGTCGTCGCCGCCCACGCGAAAAAGCCCTGCCCCTATCCGCTTCTCAACAACGCCGCCGTGAACGCGGTGCGGACATGGCGTTTCCCGCCCGGCCCCGTGATGACCCTGCAGCGACCCATCGTCTTCCAACTCCGTTAGATTTCCATTGTGCTCCTCAACATCGTCATCGACACCTTCATCCAGGGCGGCTGGGTCATGTGGCCCATCCTCGCCACCTTCTTCCTCGCGCTCTGCGTCATCCTCGACCGCGTGGTCTGGTGGCTGCGGCTCAAGGCGCGACTCAACGGATCCGTGCAGGACGAGGCGCGCGAATTGATCGGCCGGGGCGACTTCGAAGCGGCGTGGAAACTCGCCCACGGATCCGGCGACCCGTTTCTCGCCAACCTCTCCGAAGGCATCACCCACGCCCGCACCTCGATGCTCGCTGCGATGCAACTCGACGCCACCCACCTCATCGAGCGCTCCGAGGCGCGGATGTGGCTGCTGAGCACCTTCATCACGCTCGCACCCCTGTTGGGACTCTTCGGCACGGTGGTCGGCATCATGAGTTCGTTCTCCTTCGTCGGAGACGACCAACTCGCCGCCAGCAAGGTCTCCGGCGGCATCGCCGAGGCGCTCATCGCCACCGCCTGCGGCATCGCGATCGCGATTTTCTGCCTGCTGCCCTACAACTTCTTCCGCAAACGGGTCTCCGTGCTGCGCGGTTCGCTCGAGCGCTGGATCAACCACACCGAGCTTCTCGTCCACTCCGCCAAGGAGCACGGCCACGACATCGAATCCTTCGCCAGCCAACTCCCCCGCCGCTGATGCCCGTCCGACTGCAGAGCCGATCCGGCGATGACGAGGGCGACGAGGCCCGCATCGAGATCATCCCGTTGATCGACATCATGTTCTTCCTGCTCGCCGCTTTCATGCTGGTGAGCCTGAGCATGACGCACCTGCGGCGCGTGCCGGTCCAGGTGCCTGAGGCAAGCACCGGCATCGCTGAAACGAAGGAGCCGGAATTCCAGATCACCATCGATGCGAACGGCGTGATCACCTGGGATGGAGCCCTCGTCACCCTCACCGAAATCACCGCGCGCCTCCGGTCGGCCGGAGTTTCGACCCAATCGCGCGTGATGATTTCCGCCGATGAAAACTCGCGCCACAAACAGGTCCTCGGCGTCCTCAACGCGGTGCGCGAGGCCGGCGTCGAAAAAGTCGGCTTCGAAACCCGCGACTAACAGACATGCCCGTCCGTCCGCTCACCGCCATCAACGCCACCGGCTGCCTCGTGCTCGCCGGCCTGCTGGCCCTGCAGTGGAAACACGAACTCGACCTGCGCGGGGTGATCGATGCGAAAAACCGCGAACTCGACACCGTGGCCGAAGAACTGGCGAAGGAGCAAAGTCATTCGTTTTCCCTGCAACGCGACCTCGACGTGCTCAAGGACTCGCTGGAAGCCACCGCCGAGGCCGCGCGGGAAAACGCCGGCATCCTCGAACGCCGCACCGAAACCATCGAATCCCTGAAATCCGATATCGCCGAAGCCCGCGAGCAGATCGCCGCATGGGAACAAGCGGTCAAGGAGCGCGACAAACGGATCGGCACACTCGACGACGAACTCAAGGCGACCCGCCAGCGCCTCGACGAGGCGATCGAGAAACTGAAGAAGGCCGGAGCCAGGTGAGCGGATCGGAGCCTTCACGGAAAACCCTGACCGACTCCTTCTTCCTTCTTGAGCAATCCCGATACCCGGCTCATGTCTGAGAGCGCGCGTCCGCAAGAACCCAATGCCCCTGACTCTTCCACCCGTCGTCTTCGGTTCCAGCGCGCTGGGGAATCTGTATGAAGTCGTTCCGGACGACACCAAGCGGGAGATCGTGGCCCAATGGATGCAGCATCAAGCGCATCCGGTCATCGACTCCGCCGGGAAATACGGCGCAGGTCTCTCGCTAGAGAACATCGGCCGTTTCCTCAAGGAGCTCGGTGTCGATCCGGGCGCGGTCCGGATCAGCAACAAGCTCGGTTGGAAGCGCATCCCGCTGGCCACCGACGAGCCGACCTTTGAAACGGGCGTCTGGTTCGGCCTCGGTCACGATGCCGTCCAATCGATCAGCCATGATGGCATCCTGGAATGTTATGAGCAGGGCAACGAACTGCTCGGCGATTATTCGGCACAGCTGGTTTCCGTCCACGATCCCGATGAATATCTCGCGGCGGCGGATTTCGGGGAAGAGGCCGCGCGGCGCTACGAGGATGTGTTGGATGCCTACAAGGCGCTCGTCGGACTTCGCGAGGCGGGAGAAGTTGCCCGCGTCGGCGTCGGTTCGAAGGATTGGACCGTGATCAAGCGGCTGTTCGACGACGGCGTCCCTCTCGACTGGGTGATGCTGGCGAACAGCTTCACGATCCTGACCCACCCGCCGGAGGTCATCGGGTTTCTCGAGCAACTCGATAAAGCCGGGGTAACGATCGTCAACTCGGCCGTCTTCCACGCCGGATTCCTGACCGGCGGCCGTTATTTCGACTACCAAGTCGTCACGCCGGAGAGCCACCCGCGGCTCTTCGAGTGGCGCGGGCGGTTCATGGCGCTGTGTGGGAAACACGGCATCAGCCCGGCGCTCGCCTGCTGTCGGTTCGCACTTTCGCCTCCGGGCGTGGCCGCGCTGGCCCTGAACACGAGCAACCCGAGACGCGTGGCGGAGAATGTCGCCTGCGTCAACGATCCGGTGCCGGCCGGCTTCTGGCAGGCGCTGAAACACGAAGGACTGCTCGCGGGCGACTACCCCTACCTTTGAGACATGGTCATCGACGCCCACCACCACTTCTGGAGCTACGATCCCGTCGAATACGGCTGGATCGACGACCGCATGAACAAGATCCGGCGGAACTTCCTGCCGGAGGACCTGCGGGTGGAAATCAACAGTGCAGGGGTGGATGGCGTGGTCAGTGTCCAAGCGCGTCAGATCTCGGAGGAAACAGATTGGCTGCTTGAGCACGCCCGGGAGAACGACTTCATCAAGGGCGTCGTCGGCTGGTTGCCGATCGCATCGGACGGGCTGGATGCCGAGCTGGACCGGCTGAGCGGCGAAACGAAGCTCAAGGGGCTGCGTCACGTCGTCCAGGGAGAGGCCGCGGGTTTCCTCGACGGCGCGGATTTCAACCGCGGCATCAGCCGTCTGGCAGACCGCGGACTGACCTACGACATCCTCATTTTCGAACGACAACTGGAGGAGACCATCCGCTTCGTCGATCGTCACCCCACCCAATCCTTCATCCTCGACCATGTCGCCAAGCCGCTCATCGGGACAAACGAACGGGAACCCTGGCGCTCCCACATCCGCGAGTTGGCGAGACGTGAGAATGTCACCTGCAAGATTTCCGGCATGGCGACGGAAGCCGATTTCCATCACTGGAGCGAGGAACAGTTGCGGCCCTATCTGGAGAGCGTTCTGGATGCCTTCGGATCCGGGCGTCTGATGTTCGGGTCCGACTGGCCGGTGTGTCTTGTCGCCACCGGCTACCGTCAATGGGCCGACCTCGTCCGTCGCTTCATCTCTCCGCTCTCCACCGGCGAACAGGCCGCCATCATGGGCGGCACGGCGACCCGCGTGTACACGCTTTGATTTTCCATCATGAAAGCGGTCCAAATCACCTCACCCGGACACTGCGAACTCGTCGAGATTCCCGACATCCCCGCGCCTGCGAATGGTGAGGTCCGACTCCGGGTGCGGTTCGTCGGCTACTGTGGATCCGATCTCACTTCGTTCCGAGGACTCAATCCGATGGTCAGCTACCCACGCATTCCCGGCCACGAGATCGGCGCTACGATCGATGCCCTTGGCGAGGGAGTTCCCGCCAAGTGGTCCGTCGGTCAGAACGTGCTGGTTTCGCCCTACACGAGATGCGGCAAGTGCTCGGCTTGCAAGCAGGGGCGTTTCAACACCTGCCGCGACAACCGGACGATGGGTGTGCAGCGCGATGGAGCGCTCACCGAATTCATCAACGTCCCGCATGAGAAACTCTTCCGTTCCGACAAACTCAGCCTGAGCGAAATGGCGCTCATCGAGCCACTGACCGTCGGTTTCCACGCCGTGGCCCGGGGGGAGGTCCGCACAACCGACCGCGTGGTCGTCTTCGGCTGCGGTGCGATCGGCCTCGGCGCCATCGCCGGCGCCGCCGCCCGCAACGCGAGAGTCATCGCCATCGACATCGACGATGGGAAACTCGCGCTCGCCCGCCGGTGTGGCGCCAACGACGTCATCAACTCCGCCAGTGACAACCTCCATGACCGCTTGCAGACCATCACCGACGGAGAAGGGGCGGATGTCATGATCGAGGCTGTCGGCCTGCCCGCCACCTTCAAGGCCTGCGTCGAGGAAGTCGGTTTCGCCGGACGAATCGTCTACATCGGCTACGCCAAGGCGCCGGTGGAGTACGAGACCAGGTTTTTCGTCATGAAGGAACTCGACATCCGGGGCTCTCGCAACGCATCGCCCGAGGACTTTGAGGCAGTGATCGCCCACCTCGAAAGCGGCGCATTCCCGACCGAAGATGTCATCACGCGAACGGTTTCGCTCCACGAGGCACCGGCCGCGCTCGCCGCGTGGCATTCCGATCCGGGAGCGGTGACAAGGATTCACGTCCGGCTCTGACCGCTCCACCGGGGGGCGCCCCCCCCGAAGCCGCTGCATCACGTCCTGCGAAGGCTCACCGTGCGCAAGATGACGAACACGACATCACCTTCGCATCACAACCGAGGCACCTCCCATGTTCCGGTGTTTTTCGAATGGGGGGGCACGGCCGATGCCATTTGTTGGCACATATCTTTCACTTGATTGTTCAGCCCACAGTCTCCTACTCCTCGCCGACCGTCTCGTCCCGTTGATAGATCGGCAGTTGCCGCCACGGGACGCTGAAGGCCAGCACCATCATCGAGGTCCCGTAGACCGATCCCGCCGTTTTGCTAGGCCATGAGCCGTCTTCCCGCTGCTGCGGCATGTAGGTTTCGTACATCCACGGCGCGAACTCCGACCAATAGCGACCGCCTACCTGGAACATCGCCTGCGCGTTGTAGTAGATGCCATAGGTCTCAAACTGCCCGCCCGGCAACTCACGGAAGGTCTTCATGACATAGTCCGCCGCGCGCGCCGACTCCTCCGAACCGTGTTTTCCGCAGAGTTCGAAACACAGCAGGCCCATCCCGGTCAGCGACTTCGCGTGATCTGTGTTGTTGGTGTAGCCGAAACACCCGAACTCTTCGTGCTGATGACGTTCCAAGTACGCCAGTGCGTTGGCGATGGCATCATCCGGCACCGCAGCGCCGTTGAGTTTCGCCGACCGCAAGGCCATCAGCGCCCAACCGCTGCACGAAGTATCGCTGTCGCGGGATCCCGGATCGTATCTCCAGCCACCTTGGTCGCGCTCGTTCTTCTCGACCCTCTGCGCCCGCAGGATCAACGCCAGAGCCTGAGGCAGCGCCCGGCGGATCCGCTCCTGGCGTTCCGGATCGACCATCCCGCTCACCTCCGAAAGGAAGAGCGTGGCGATGTTGTGCGCATACATCGGACCATTGCCGCCCTTCCCTTTCACAAGCAAACCATCCTCACGCTGATTCCCCAGCACGAAGTCGGTGCAGCGATTCAGCGGCCCGGCGTAGCGACCGCCGGTCGGCAGATGTCCCATGGAGAGAAAAGCCATCCCGGCCAGCGCCGGAATCCCGGTCGAGTCGCCGTAGCTGTCGGGAAAGGATCCGTCCTCGCGCTGCACGCGCGCCAGATAGTCGAGTGCCTCCCCGATCGACGGCTCCACCCGATCCTGCCACTCCGCGAAGACCGGATCCGCCGGACCCTGCGCGTGCAGCGCCGAGGCCGCCAGAATTGACATCATCACCCGCAGCTTCATTTCGCCATGTTTTGGAAATACTCTTTCACCAACTCGCGGTAATCCTCAGGCAAGCCCTCCGCACCGCCAGCACCGACGTCCGACCGAAGACCCGCCTGGATCTTCTCCCAATCCTCCGCACTGATCCCCAGCTTCGCCAGCTCCGGCGGCACGCCCGGATCGGCATCGGGCATCCTCGGCCCCTCCTGCGGGAAATCCCCCGGCTGCTCCCCGGGCTGGCCTGGCTGACCCTGCGAACGCCGTCCCTGCATCCGTGCCCGGCCCTCCGCCGCCGCCTGCTGCAAGGCCTGCGACGCCTGCTGGGCATGATCCGCTGCCTGCGCCCCGCTCGCCGCCTCACTTGCTTGCGACGCCTGCTGGAAAGCCTCCGCCAGCGAAGAGGCATCCACCGGTGCCCGGTTCGAGCCTGATGCGTGTTGCGCGGCCTCCGCCGCCTGGGCCGCCAGCATCTCCGACGCCTGCTCCAGCGCCTCCGCCGCCTGCTGCCAGTCTTCCGACGATTTACCATGTTCACCCGCCGCCTGCGCCTGCTGGCCTTCGATTCCTTGCGTCGACGCCTGCTGCGCGTGATCGCGAGCCGCCTGCGCCTCGCGCTCCGCCTCGCCAAGCGGATCTCCCAAAAACTCCGGTTCGCTCATCATTTCGGCCGCCACCTCGGCAGACTCCGCCGCTTGCATCGCCTGGAGCTGCTCAAGCGCTTCGCCCACGTCACCCTGAGCCAGCGCCTTCGCGGCCTCGGCCACCTGCTGCTGCCGCTCGGCCAGCTCCACCACCTCGCGCGCCTGCACCTGCGCCTCCGGGGTCCCCGCACTTTCCGCCATCTCCCCGGCCTTGGCCGCCGCCTCGCCCATCGCCTCGCTGGCTTCGGACGCCTCCGCAGCCGCCTCGCTCATCGCGCCTTCCGCCATCGCCTCGCGCGCCTGCTGGGCCTCGGCCGCAGCCTCCGGCAAATGATCGGCCAACTCACTGCGCGACTCCCGAGCATCCGCCACTTGCTGCCGCGCATCCTGCGCGATCGCCGCCTGCTCCTGCGCCAAAGCCTCCCGCACCGCGTCCGCGAGATCCTGCGCGGACGATGCCGCCTCCAAGCTCTCCGCCGCCTGTTCGAAATCCCCCTCCGCCAAGGCCTCCGCCGCCTCGGCCAGATGCTCCTGGCGTTCCGCCAAAGTCTCGGCCTGATTGGACTTTCCGGTCTCCTCAGCCGATGACTTCTCCTGCCCGGCTTTCGGCTCTTCGGCTCCAGCCGCCTCGCGCATCGCTTCCGCCGCCAGCCTTCCCTCCTCCGCCATCTTCGGAAGATCCTCGGCCTGCCCCTGCCGTGCCGCCTGCTCGGCGTGATCCGCCGCCTCGCTCATCGGGCTCTCGCCGGCGTCCGACTCCTGCACCGACTCCCGCGCCTCCGAGGCAAGCTCGCGTTGCGCCTCAACCAGTTCTTCTTTCAAGGCCTCCATCGAAGTCTCGCTGCCGGCCGCCTGCTCCGCCATCGCCTCCAGATTCTCCTGCATCTCCGACTGCATCCGCGCCTCCTCCGCCAATGCCTTGGCCCGCTCCGACTCGCGAGCCAACGCCTCCGCCTTGGCCTCCGGTCGCTCGTGCAACTGCTGCCGCAGCGCCGCCTCCATCTGCTCCTGACGCTGCTCCCACGCCTCGTCGGGCGCTTCCGCCGCCGCCTGCTCCGCCGCCTCGCGCGCCAGCTCGCGCTGCTGTTGAGCCAGCTCTTCCATGCGCGCCAGATCATCTACCTGCGAGCCATCCTCCCGCACTTCATCCAGCGCCCTGCGCATCATCTCCAAAGCCTCGTCCGCCTGCTCGCGAGCCGCATCGAGTTTCTCCTCACGCGACTCGCGATCATCCTGCAGCGCCACCTCCTCGAAGTTCTCGGCCGACTCCGAAACCTTCTCCGATGCCTCTCGTACTTCGTCGGCTTTCCGCGCGTGGATGCCCTCCTCCATCCGCTGCGACAATTCCTCAAGCGCCTGTTCCGCCTCGGCCATCCGCTCGTTCACCTCCTCCCGCACCTTTTCGACATCCGGACGCTTCACATCCTGCAAAAGATCCTCCCGCTTCCAGTCCATCCGCTCACGCGCCTCGCGGGTCTTGCGCATCGCCTGCTCAAGCGACTCGATCGCATCCCGGTGTTCCTCGCGCAGCGCCTGGCGGGAGAGCGATTCGGCGTTTTCGTCGATCTTCAGGATCAACCACTCCGACTCCCCGCGTCCCGGACCGCCCAGTTCCTCCGGCCGCGCGTCTTCCGCCACCAAGCGCACGTGGATCTCCCGCGCCCCGCCGAGCCTGTCACGCAACTCGCCCACTGCAACCTCGGCGCCGCCGCGAAAACTCATCCGCTCCCGCGCTCCGTAGCGCTCCGGCAGCACCTGCCCGAGTTCGATCCGTCCCTTGCGTCCGGCCTCCGCCGCCACCGACACCCGGGCCAGCCCGAAATCCTCGACCACTTCGTAGCGCAGATCCACCACCTCGTCGGGCCGCACCCGGATCTCGCGCCGCAACGGACTCAGCAGCACCACCTCCGGCGCCCGATCCTCCACAGCCTCAAGCTCGAAACCCGCCGCCTCCATCGCCTCACCCAACCGATGCTTCAGCATCCACGCCGCCGCACCCCGGTCCCCCGTCGCCAGCACCCGCTCCATCCGTACCCGACCGCTCGATGCCGAGGTCTCGATCTCGCCCTCCGCCCAGCGCCCGTCACCCAGCGCCAGCCACGACGTCTCGACCGGCGTGTTCACACCCGCGCTCAGCACCAGACTGGTGCCCACGACCGCCTCAACCTCCTTGCCGAGGCTCCGTTCTTCGGGCGCGAGGCCGGTGTAGGCGGGAAACTCGAGCCGCACCATCGGCTCGACCAGCCGCGGCTCCGGCCAGACCGTCGCCGTCCACGTGTCGCTCTCGACCCGACCCGCCCGCAGCCGGTAGCGGAAGGACTCCCGCGCCGGATCGAGCCGGTAAACCCAGCGGCCTTCGGCCTCCTCCATCGGCTGCACCACCACCAAGCCACTCTCAAATTCAAGCTCGGCCTCCACGTTGCTACGATTTCCCTCGTACCTCGCCGAAATCTCGATCGCCTGCCCTTCCAGCACCTCCACATCCCCCGGATTCACTTCGAATCGTCCCGCCCCCACCGTCCCGACATCGGAAAACGGAGCCACCGCCCGCACCATCAGGCGCACCGTGTCGGAGGGCCGCACGACCAGCGCAACCACCAGGATCAGCAAGAGCGCCGCCACCGGCCAGCGCCAGCGTCCCGCGGTCGAAACCGCGCCTACCTCCCTCGCCGCATCCACGCTGCCGACATCCGTTTCGGCCGCATCGACCAGCACATCCATCAGCTCAGGAGATACCCGCGCATCGCCTGCCAACTCGAGCGCCGTGCTGAGGCGTTCCTCCATTTCCGGATGGCGGCCCTCGAGCCACCTCGCGATCCGCACCAGGCCGATCTTTTTCGCCAGCGGCGAAAAACCACGCTGCGCCGCCACCAGAACCGCCACCACCCACGCTCCGAACACCGCCCACCGTGCCGCCCCGGGCATGGGCGCGAAAAGCAGGTCCAGCGCCATCGCCACCAGCAGGCCACCCAGCACCGCGCAGCCGGTCACCAGCAGCGCGCGGAAGAGTTGCACGCGACGAATCCGCCGCCTCACCAAGGCGAGACAGCCTTCGATCCGCTCCCGGCTCGATTCGCTCATTTCCCCACTACGCATGACATCGCTCTCTTTTCCCATTCCGAGTTTCGTTTAGGGCAAGCCTCCCCCGCGACGCACCACCCACTCGCCGGCGAGCAGGGCCGCAAAAAGCGTCAGCACCACCCAGTGATCCCAAAGCGACGTCTCCCGCACCTCCTCCTTTTTCTCGCGCCCTCCGAGGAAAAGATCGGCGATCCCGCCGCCATCCCGGAACACCTTCCCACCCGAGAGATCCGCCACGGTCTGCAGCAGCGGCAGGTTCAGCGTGGTCTCCGCCAGCTCCACCGGCCCTCGCGAGCCGACCACTCGAAACCCGGCACCCACCCCATCGACCGACTCTTCCCGCATGAGCGCCCGCGCGCTTCCGCCGACGATCCGCACCTCATACCGACCCGCCTCCGCGAAAGGCCCGGCCCGCCCTTCGTGCAAACCGTTCGAGTTCTCCACCGCCGTCAGACCGACGGTCGCCACCACCGCCCCGTCGCGCAACACCTCCGCCTGCAGATCGTCCGACACCACCGGATTCATCTCGCCGTCTCGCAGACGCGCCGTAAGCCGCACCTCGTCGTCCGGCGTGTAGGTAAGTTGATCCGTCCCCAGCCGCACGCGCTCGCCACCGGCCCGCAAGGTCGGCCCCGCGCCCCAGCGCACCAGGTTTCCCCAGAATCGATGGTGATAGACATCGCCCGATCCCACCCGCAAGCGCCACGTGCGATCGGTCAACAGCATCGCCACCTTCCCCTTGCCCGCCTGCCGCGTCACCAGCAGCGCCCGCTCGGCCTCGCGCGCCCGTCGCGCTGTTAGATCCTCCAGCCGCGCCACCACCGCCCCCGGCGATAGCAACACATCCCGCTCCTCGTCGGCCGCCGCCAGAAGCACTTCCGCACCCTCCTTGAGTCCCCTGACCGGATGACGCCAACGCATCTCCGGAAAGCTCGACCAAACCGACGCGTTGCTCGCCTCGCCGTCGGCCTGCTGTGTCACCGGATGCCGCGCCCCCTCACTGGTCAGCCCCACGCGGAAGCCCTCGCCACTTTGCGAAAAGTAGTTCCGCCCCGACCACTCGAGTTCCACCGGCACCAGCGCCCGGCCCGCCTCCGACCCGATCGCGTGCGGCATGAACTCCGGCCCCGCGATCATCACAAGCAAAGCCGCGCGCTCGGTCACGCAGTCGCTCAGGATCTTCCACGTCGCCTCATCCAGGCTCGCCGGATCGATATCGCCAAGGATGATCACATCGAACTTCCGCCACTCTTCCTCGCTCCGCGGCAGCACCGTCGCCTGCGCTTCACCGAAGGGCCGCGTCGCCGAAGCCTCGACCCGCGCCTGCGGCTCGCCATCGATCGAATCGGGATGCGTGAGCACCCACTGCAGGTGCACCGACTTGTCGCGGCCGTAAAAGAGATTCCGCAGGTAGCGGAACTCCCAGCGCGGATGCCCGTCCACCAGAAGCACGTTGGTCCGCGCATCGGTGATCGAGGTCTCGAAATCCCAGCCGTTGTTGTCGTCGAAACGTTCGCCCTCCAGCGCCGCGATCTCGACCCGGTAGTCGCCCACACCGCCGGCCTCCGGCACCTGGGTGAAGCGAAGCTCCTCCCGGTGGTTCGCCTGCGGGATGCGAACTTCACGCTCTTCCAACACCTTCCCCTCCCGCATCAGCCGCACCCGTGCCGTTTTGCCCTGATAGCCGTCGAATTTCAACTCCGCCACCACCTGCATCCGATCGCCGAGATGGATCGCCTCCGGCGCCCGCACCGCCAGCACCGCCGCATCGCGCGGCGGCTCCTCGCTGCCCACCGCCAGCACCGCCACCGGCGCATCGAGGATGCCGAAACGCCGCGCCACCTCCTCGACGCGACCCGGACGGTTGTGACGGCCGTCACTGACCAGCACCGCGCCTGCCAACTCGTCCGGCGGCACCTGATCCAGCACCGTCCCCAGCGCCGCGGCGAGGTCGGTCGCCTGATTCCAGCCCGTATCGACCTCGTCCTCCCCGCGCACGCTGCGCGCCGCACGCACGGCGCGCACCCGCAGTGTTTCGCCCAGTGTCTTCTCCAGCCCGGCGTCGCCTAACAGCCGCCAGCCGATCGCGATCCGCGACTCGCTTTTCTCGTCGTCGAGCAGCTCCATCGACGCCGAGTCGTCATACACGATCACCACCTCGCGATCCCGCTCGCGGGTCACCGTGCGCACCCAGGTCGGTTCGATCAGGATCCACACCAGAACCGCCAGCGCCGCCAGCCGCAACCCGGCGACCCATCGTGCCCGCGACGGCGATACCGCCCCGAGTTCGTAGCGACCGAGCCCGAGAACCAGTTCGACCACCGCCGCCACGACCAGCGCCACCGCCCACAACGGCCAGCCCGGCGCCAGACGCACGACCTGCGACGCGCCGAACAGCAGCCCCCACACCGCGGCCCCCACCACCGCGAAACGCACCAGCACCTTCATCGCCGCCCTCCTTCCCACGCGGGATGATCGCCGAACTCCACCCGCACATCCTCCGAGACCCGCCGCGACCGCGACACCCAGCGAGCCAGCGCGCTTTCCAACAGGAAAAGCCCCAGCGCCGCCCCGGCCACCCACTTCCAGATCTCCCGCCCGAAGCCCTTTCCTTCCAGCACCCCCACCATGTCCGCCACTGAACCCGGCTCCAACAGGTCGATGCGCGACCGGATCATCTCGCGATCCTCCTCGCCCAGCGGCACCAAGCGGCTCTCCGCTTCGTCGCGCGTCACCGCCACCGGCAACACGCCGCCGTCCCACCCCGGCAGCCAGCGTTTTCCGGCCTCGCCGACCTCCACTTCATAGACGCCCGGCACCCCGATCCCGGAAATGGCCAACTCTTCCCCGCGGCGGCCGGCGGAGACCAGCGCCTCCCGCGTCCTGCCCCGCGGATCCACCGCCCTCAAGGTCTCGCCTTGCACCTCGCCCGGAAGGAAGGCGCCCGCCGGGATCACCGACTCGTTCCCACCCGGAGGCGTCCAAAGCAAACGCACGTATGCCTCGCCGCCCTCCTCCCGGAAAACCGCTTCCATCGGCACCGGCTTGCCGGCTTCCAATTTCACCTCGCCCATCTCCGGCGCACCGAGCCTCGCCCGCATCGCAGCCCCGTCACCGATCCGCAGTTCCAGCTCGTCATCCACCTCCGCGCGAAACCGATAGGTGCCGCTCACCGGCGGCAGCAGACGGCCGCTCCAGACCACCTCGTAGTTGTCCGCCGGCAGTCCCTTGCCAGGCTTTTCATGCATCCATTCGAAATCGATGGTCGGATCCACCCGTTCGAGCCCGATTTTGCGGCGCTTGCCGTGACCACGGAAATACCTGGCCTGCAAACCTCCGCCGGCATCCCCGACCCGGACACTCGGACGCCATGAGGCATCGACATTCAGCCCCACGCCGCCGCCCGCCGTCCAGGTCACCAGCTCATGCACCAGTGGCACGAAGGCACGCTTCGCCGGCAGACTGCCGGACCGCGCGTCGAAGGCGCAGGCCACGACCAGAGTACGACCGTTGCCGTAGATCCTCGATCCCAGAAACGCGTCGCCGCTGGCCAGCGCCGCCCCCTTCGCCGCCCCCTCCACCGGTTCGCCCAGCCGACGCCAGCGCCGAACCACCGCCTCGTCGAGATCGCCCGAGTCCGCGAAGATCTCCAGCGCTTCGTGGACATAGGTCGAGGGCGCGAGCCGCACGCCCTCCGCCTCGCCGATTTCCTCGCCCAGCGGCAGCGGCACCACCGGACCCGCCACGCCCGACCATGCGTTGTAAAATCCCGGCTCCACCCGCGGCCCGGCGATCACCATCAGCCCCGCCCCGCCCGCGATCTTCGCCTCAAGACGGTCGGCCAGCGCCGAGGGCAGCCGCGCGACATCCGCCAGCACCACCACGTCGCGTTCCTCAAGATCCTCGGCCCGGAGCCGCCCGGCGGCGATCACCTCGGGTTCCATCAGATAGCGCTCCGCGTTGCCGCCACCCAGCGCTCCCGGTGCCAACGCCAGCGCGGTGAAACCCGATCCGCGCTCGAAGAACTCGGCCGACGCATTTCCATCGACGATCAGCACGCGCAGCTTGTCCCGCACCGCGATCACCCGCTCCAGCCGGTCGTCGGCCGCGAGGTCGTCCTTCGCCGCGATCCGCGCCCGCAGCACCGCCGGCCCGGCCTCCGCAAAGCGATGTCGGAAACTCACCGTCTCGCGCTCGCCGGGACCCAGCAGGCCCACCGGCTGCTCACCCGCCGAGCGTCCATCGATCTCCAGTTCCACCGGACCCGGCGTCACCGGCACGGCACCGGTGTTTTCCACCGTCACCCGGATTCCCACCGGCCGGTCCGTCCCGACCACCGACCTCGAAGTTTCAAACCCACCCAGCGCGACGTTGCGGAAGGTCGCGGGAATGCCGAACGACCGCACCAGCAGCCGGGGCCGCGCAGGCATCGTCTCCCACGCCTCCTCCAGCCCCTTCCACAAGCCCGGATTCTCCAGCCGCCAACCGCTCCGCTGGCCGTCGGTGAAAACCACGATCTCCTTCGAGGCATTCAGTCCCTCCGCGAGCGCCAGCGTCGCCATTCCCAGCGCCTCGTGCGCCGCGAAATCGCCACCGCTCATTTCCAAACCCTCCAGCGCCCCGAGCACGTCGGCCCGGTGGGTCAGCGGCGCCGCCGTCACCGCTTCCGGCGCCGGCCCGCCCAGCACCACGGTGAATGCCGTTCCCCGCGGTGCCTTCGTCACCAGCTCCCGCGCCTCCGCCAGCGCCTGCTCGAAAGCCGTCCGCCCGCCCGCGCCGTGCACACCCATCGAGTCCGAGGCATCGATCACCAGCGCCACGTCCCGCCGCCCGCTCGCCTCGAAGCGCTTCAGGTTCAACTGATCCTCCAGCCACACCAGCGCCCCGGCGGCGATCAGCAGCAGCAGCGAGCCCCCGCGGATCGACCACCGCCATCTCCCCGACGAAAGCACGAAAGAGCCGCCGAAGAGCGCGATGCCGACCGCGGCCGCGGGCAGCACGAAAAGCCACGGCACACTCGAGTTCGGCGGCACGAAGGGCCGCGCCACAGCCAGCGCGACCAGCGCCAGCAGCAGGCAGCGGGCGGCCATCAGCAACAGATCCTCCCACTCCATCTTCCGCCGCCGCACCACCAGCGTGTCCATCAGGAAACGCATCGCACCCCAGTCGATCGGACGCGCCGCCTGACGCCGCACCAGGTGGATCACGATCGGGATCCCCGCCGCCGCCAGCCCCGCCAGAAGCCATGGGTTCAGGAACAGCATCTAAGTGCGCCCTCCCACATATCTCAAAAGCACATCCCGCAGCGGCACCTTTGTGTTCACCGCCACATAGTCCACCCGCAGCCGACCGCAAGCCGCCTCGATCCGTTTCACGAAATCCCTCAGCCGCTCGAGGTAGGCCGCCCGCACCGCCCGCGGATCGATGCGCAGCATTTCCTCGACCCCCTCCAGATCGCGGAACCTCTGGAACCGCTGGAAGGGAAAAGTCAGCTCCTCCTCGGCCATCAGGTGGAAGACCACCAGCTCGTGCTGGCGGAAATCGAAGTGGTGCAGCGCCTCGACCAGCCGCTCCGGGTCGTCGAAGAGGTCGCTGATCAGCATCACCAGGCCCCGCCGCGGAATCCGCTCCGCCACCTCGTGCAGCACCTCGCCGACATCGGTGTCCTCACCCGCCTCGACCTCATGCAATTCCTCAAGAATCCGCCGCACCTGGCTCGGGCGGCTCCCCGCGCGGATGAAGCCCTTCACCCGCTTGTCGAAGGTCACAAGCCCCGCGCCATCGCCCTGCTTGATGAACAGATAAGCCAGCGCCGCCGCCAGGTGCTTGGCGTAGGCCAGCTTGGAAAGCGCCACGCCCCCAGCTTCGGCGGCGTGGTCGCCGGTGTAGCGCATCGAGCCCGAAACATCCACGGCCAACATCGCCCGCAGGTTCGTCTCCTCGATGTATTGGCGGATCACATTGCGATCGCTCTTCGCCATCACCCGCCAGTCGAGGTCCTTCGGGTCGTCGCCCGGCGCGTATTCGCGGTGCTCGGCGAACTCCACCGAGAAGCCCTTGTCCGGCGAGGTGTGCCGCCCCGTTAGGGTGCCCTGCTTGCGCTTGCGCGCGTACCACTCCAGCCGCCGCATCACCCCCATCGTCTCCGGGGGCAGCAGCCGCATGCAGTCGGGCAGTTTCATGTCGCTCATCGTATCAGCAGCTGCCGTGGCCTCTGTCCACCGTTCAAACCGCGATTTCCTCCTTCGGCGCCAGCGTCTCGAGCAAACGCTCCACCACATGGTCGCTCGTCACCCCCGCCGCCTCGGCATTGAAGGTCGTCAGCACCCGGTGCCGCAAGACCGGCTTGGCCACCGCCGCCACGTCACCGGTGGTCGCATGGAAGCGCCCGCGCAGCACCGCATGCGCCTTGGCCGCGGAGATCAGGCTGATCCCCGCCCGCGGCCCCGCTCCCCAGCCGACCATCTCCTTCACGAAGTCCGGCGCCGCCGCATCCTTGGGCCGGGTCGCCCGGGCGAGCTTGGCCGCGAAGTCGATCACGTGGTCGCCCACCGGCACCCGCTTCACGATCTCCTGCAAGCGCACGATCTCCTCGGCATTCATCATCGCCGAGACCTCGCCACCGCCCGGACTCGTGACCCGGCGGATGATTTCCCGCTCCTCCTCCTCGCTCGGGTAATCGACCACGATGTTGAACAGGAATCGGTCGAGCTGCGCCTCGGGCAGCGGATAGGTGCCCTCCTGCTCGATCGGGTTCTGCGTCGCCAGGACAAAGAATGGCTTGGGCAGGTCCAGCGTGTGCTCGCCCACCGTCACGTGCCGTTCCTGCATCGCCTCCAGCAAGGCCGCCTGCGTCTTCGGCGGCGTGCGGTTGATCTCATCCGCGAGAATCAGGTTGGCGAAGATCGGCCCGTGGACGAATCGAAAGCCGCGACGCCCGGTTTCCGGATCCACCTCAAGCACATCCGTGCCGGTGATGTCCGCCGGCATCAGGTCGGGCGTGAACTGCACCCGCTTGAAGCTCAACTCGAGCGCCTTCGACAAGGTGGAGACCAGCAGCGTCTTCGCCAGCCCCGGGACCCCCACCAGCAGCGCGTGTCCCTTGCAGAAGATCGCCATGAGAGCCTGCTCGACCACCGCCTCCTGCCCGACAATCACCTGCCCCACCTGCTCCTTCATCTCCCCATACACCCGATGCAGCTTCTCCACCGAGGCCTTGTCGTCGTTGCTCATATCCACGGCGATACGCCGTGACTTGCGCCCACCTTGCACCTCGCGCGATCCCATCCGACTTTCGCCCCGCGGCATGCACAAGCTCCTCCAGAAGGCCCTTGAGCGCCGCGCTCCACTGCCCGACGAGAGCACCGATGCCTTCCGCGTGTTCGACGGCGGGCGCCACGGTCTGCCGGTGCTTGAGATCGATGCCGTCGTCGGCCGCTGGTTGCCTTCCCACCCGCGACGCATCCATCTTCCCGTCCAGAAGTTCGAAAGCGACCTGAAACTGGCCCGCTCGGCTCCCCCTCCTATCAGATCACTCAACCGATGACCCACGCACCCCCTGGCGTTCAAACTGGTGGGCAGAGCTGGATTCGAACCAGCGTAGGCGTAAGCCAGCAGATTTACAGTCTGCCCCCTTTAACCACTCGGGCATCTACCCTTTCACCAGCGTGACCCGCTTGCCGCGGGCGCGGAGGTATCGGAAAGGAGCCGGGTTTTGGCAAGGGAAAATGTGACGGATTCCCGGAATTTCGCGGAGGTTCCGGGGGAGGCGCTCACCAGAGGCCGAATTTGCCGGTCTGGAGGATGTAGAGGCACATCAGGAGGTTGGCGGTGGCGTGCATGATCACGCAGGCGCCGAGGTTCCGGCTCCAGATACAGAGGAGGTAGGTAAGCGTGCCATAGATGAAGGCGCCGGCATAGTCGACGGGCGCGTGGGCGACGACGAAGGCGCCGGTGACGATGGCAAACGAGAGCAACGAGGGTTTGCCGAAGGGCTGTTTCCAGTAGTCGCCTTCCCAATCGAGCACGAAACGCATGAGAAACCCGCGCCAGAAGATTTCCTCGACGAGGGCGACAATGACGGCGGCGCGGAACACACGAAGGACAATGGTGGTCCAGCGGGCGGCGGGGTTTTCGAAGATACCGGGGTCAAAACCGTCGCGACGCGCATCGACGCCGAGCCAGTCAAGCAGGCCGGTGGTTTTGCCTTCCATTCCCCAGTGGTCGTAGAGTGCGGTGGGCAGCAGCCAGAAACCGATGCCGACGGCCCCGAAAACCACCGCGACGGCGGACCACTTGAGCGACCAATCGAAGGTGTACGATTTCCAGTAGCGGACGAGCAGGACGAGCACCCCTGCGCATTGCAACGGATAGATCCAGTGGGCCGGGTCGCGGCGCCACCACGGGGCATCGGGATGGTCCCAGCCGATCATCGACCCGACGACCTGCAGCAGGATCAGGAAACCCATGAACACGGCGAAGGGAACCACGTGCGCCAGCGTCAACCGATCGGTCGACGCGGAATCACCAGCCCGGTTTCCAGGAGTCTCGTAAGGGTCCTGGTTCATCGCGCTTTCAGAGGCTCTTCACAAAGCGCTCGATCTTGTCGGTGGCGGTCCGGATGTCGTCGAAGGCGGTGGCGTAACAACAGCGCAGGAACCCTTCGCCGGAAGGTCCGAAGGCATCTCCGGGAACGCAGGCGACGGACTCGGCCTCCAGCAGTTTCATGGCGAATTCCTTGCTGCTCAGTCCGGTGCTGCGGATGTCCGGGAAGACGTAGAACGCGCCGCCGGGCAGGTGGCAGTCGAGGCCGATCTCGTTGAGCCGGCGGACGAGGAAATCGCGGCGCTGGTGATAGCTGCGCTTCATTTCCAGCATCGACGGCGTGCCGTGTTCGAGCGCCTCGATCGCGGCGTTCTGGCTCATGATCGACGCGCAGAGCATCGAGTATTGATGGATCTTCATCATCGCCTCGATGATCGGCTGCGGCGCGCAGGCGTAGCCGAGGCGGAAACCCGTCATCGCGAAGGCCTTCGAGAAACCGTGGAGCAGGATCGTGCGCTCCTGCATGCCGGGCATGGTGGCGATGGAGATGTGCGGATCGCTGTCGTCGTAGCGCAGCTCGCTGTAGATCTCGTCGGTCATGACGATGAGGTCGTGCTCGACGGCGAGTTTCGCGATGCCCTCGAGGTCCTCGCGCGAGGCGCAGGCACCGGTCGGATTGGTCGGGAAGTTGAGCATGATCACCCGGGTTTTCGGGGTGATCGCGGCGGCGACGGCCTCGGGTTTCAACGAAAAGCCGTGCTCCTTGGTGGTGACCACCGGCACCGCGACGCCGTGGGCCATCACGATGCTCGGGCTGTAGGAGACATAACACGGCTCGTGATAGATCACCTCGTCCCCGGGGTTGATCAGCGCGCGCAGGGCGATGTCGATCGCCTCGGAGACGCCGACGGTGACGAGCACTTCCTTCGCCGGGTCGTAGTCGACGTGGAAGAAATTCGAGACGTATTTGGCGATCGACTTGCGCAGCGAGAGCAGGCCGAGGTTCGACGTGTAGGTCGTCTGGCCTTTCTCGAGCGAGTAGATGGCGGCCTCGCGGATGTGCCAGGGGGTCACGAAGTCGGGCTCGCCGACGCCGAGCGAAATGACGTCGTCGCGGCCCTGCACGAGTTCGAAGAAGTCGCGGATCCCCGAGCGGGGGATCGATGCGACGTTGCGGGCGATTTTGCTGTTGTAGTCCATGGTGGCGCGTTGCTGCGGCGGACCGGATGCGACTCGTCACAAGAGCGGGTCGGCACGCGGCCCGCCTCGTTGTGTGAGAGAGTCGGGCTTACTGCGGTGCGGCGGCGGGTGCGGCGGCCTTGGGATCCTTCCAGGTCGATTGCACGTAGACTTCGCGCAGTTGCTTGAAGTCGATCTGGCAGGGGCTGTGCGCCATCAGGTCGGCGCCCTTGTTGTTTTTCGGGAAGGCGATCACCTCGCGGATGCTGTCCTCGCCGGCGGCGAGCATCGCGATGCGGTCGAGGCCGAGCGCGAGACCGCCATGCGGCGGCGCGCCGAAGCGGAACGCGTCGAGAATGTGGCCGAACTTGATCTCCTGTTCCTCGGGGCCGACGCCGAGCACCTCGAACATCTTCGCCTGGAGGTCCTTTTCGTGGATCCGGATCGAGCCGCCGCCGAGTTCGTAGCCGTTGAGCACGACGTCGTAGGCGCAGGCGCGCACGTTCGCGTAGTCGCCGGCCTCGAGTTTCGCGACGTCCTCGGCGTTCGGGCGGGTGAACGGATGGTGCACAGCGACCCACTCGCCGGTTTCCTCGTCGTGGGCGAGCAGCGGGAAATCGACGACCCACAGGAAGTTGTAGGCCTTCGAGTCCTTGGTGAGCTCCAGCATGTCGGCGCACTCGGTGCGGACGCGGCCGAGGATGGTGCTGACGGTATCGCGCGCGCCGGCGCCGAAGAACACGATGTCGCCTTCCTCGATGTTCATCTTGGCGACCAGCGCATCCTTCTCCGCATCGGTGAAGAACTTCCACAGCGGGCTTTTGAACTCGCCGTTCTCCTTCTTGATGAACGCGAGCGTCTTGACCGGCAGGCCGGCTTGGATGGCAATCTCATTGAGGCGGTTCATCTGGCCGGTGGTGACGCAGGCGAAGCCCTTGGCGTTGATCGCGCGCACCACGCCGCCGCTGTCGAGCGTGCCGCGGAAGATCTTGAACTCGGTGGCCGCGAAGACGTCGCCGAGGTCGGTGATCTTGATGTCGTAACGGGTGTCGGGTTTGTCCGAACCGTAGATGTCCATCGCGTCCTGATAGGTCATGCGCGGGAACGGGGTGGGAACGTCGAGACCGAGGCCGGTTTTGAACATCGAGGCGAGCAGGCCCTCGACGAGCGCGATGATGTCGTCCTGGTTCACGAACGACGCCTCGAGGTCGATCTGGGTGAACTCCGGCTGGCGGTCGGCGCGCAGGTCCTCGTCGCGGAAGCAGCGGGCGATCTGATAGTATTTCTCCAGGCCCGCCACCATCATGAGCTGCTTGTATTGCTGAGGCGCCTGCGGCAGCGCGTAGAAGCGGCCGGGGTTGAGGCGCGACGGCACGAGGAAGTCACGGGCACCCTCGGGCGTCGGGTTCGAGAGGATGGGGGTTTCGATTTCGTAAAACCCGGACTCATCGAGGAATCGGCGGGCGGCCGAGGTGATCACGCTGCGCAGGCGGATGTTCTTGTTCATCCGCGGGCGGCGCAGATCGAGGTAACGGTATTTCATCCGGATGTCCTCGTTCGACAGTTCCTTGTCGAGTTGGAACGGCAGGACGTCCGCCTTGTTGACGATGTTCAGCTGCTTCGCGGTGATCTCGATCGCGCCGGTGCCGATCCTGTCGTTGGTGGTGCCTTCGAGACGTTTCGACACCACGCCGGTCACCTGCACGACGTCCTCTTCTCGCAGCGTGTGCGAGAGTTTCGCAACCTCCGGGTTTTCCTCCGGGTGGAACACACATTGGGTGAGTCCCTCGCGGTCGCGGAGGTCGATGAAGATCACGCCGCCATGGTCGCGGGCGGAATTGACCCAGCCGATGAGGGTGACGGTTTCGCCGACGTGGGATTCGCGGAGTTGGTTGCAGTGGTGGGAGCGCATGGAGAAAAAGTGTGCCGGGTGAGCGGTGATCAGTGATCAGTGGTAGAAATGTTAGGCCAGCAACGGACCGTCGGGTTGGAGGAGTCGGTCGGAGAGCCATTCGACGGCGTCGTCGGCCTGCAGCGATTCCTCGGTGCGGCTGGAGAGAACCTTGAGTTTGAGATCGGGGAACTCGCTGCCGATGACGAGGGCGAAGCGGGCGCCGGAGCGCTCGGCGCTCTGGAACTGCTTGGCGACCTTGACCGGATTGAGCGGCAGGTCGGCCGAGATACCGCCGCGGCGGAGGTTGGTGAGGAGCTTGAGCGCTTCGGGGCGCTTCGATTCGTCGGCGACGACGAGGAACACGTCGCAGTTCGCGGCATTGCGCTGGAGCCAGACCTCCATCTGCATGTTCGCGTGCGGGGTTTCCTCGATGAGGTTGCGGATCACGTAGTCGCCCATCGCGAACCCGGTGGCGGGCAGATCGACGGACCCGTCGGAAATGGTGGCGACCAGCGTGTCGTAGCGGCCGCCGCCGGCGACGGCGCGCATCGACTTCTTCGCGTCGAAGACCTCGAAGACGACGCCGGTGTAGTACGCGAGACCACGGACGATCGAGAGGTCGAGTTCGACGAACCCGCCGAGGCCGCGGGCGCTGAGATCGGCTTGGATCGCGTCGTAGGCGGCGGACGCGTTGCTCGGCTCCGCGATGAACGCGCGGATCTGGTCCGCGGTGAGCTGATAGGCGCCGAGGCGTTTCTCCAGCACTTCGGGTTTCTCGCGCTCGATCTTGTCGACGATGTTGAGGAAATCCGGGATGTCGTCTTCCGAAACCCCGTGTTCGGTCGCGAAATCGATCCATGCCTGGCGGTCCGAGACGCGCACCACGAAGTCGCCCTCGACGAATCCGAAGGCGAGCATCGACTCGATGGCCAGCGAGATGAGTTCCGCATCGGCGGACGGACCGCCCTCGCCGAGGATGTCGACGTTGAACTGGTGGAACTCGCGTCCCCTGCCCTTCTGCGGTTTTTCGTAGCGGAAGCACTGGCCGATCTCGAACCACTTGAGCGGCTTGGGGAAATGGCGCTGGTGCTCGGCGACGAGGCGCGCAAGCGAGGCTGTCACCTCCGGACGCAGCGTGACGTCGCGGCCGCCCTGGTCCTCGAAGCGGAACAGCTGCGCGGACAACTCGCCGCCGGACTTCTTCAGATAGAGCGACGTGTCCTCAAGGATCGGCGACTCGTATTCCACATAGCCGCAGCGGCGCGCGACCGAGCGCCAGGTCTCGAACAAATAATTGCGGATCGCGCATTCACGGGGAGTGAAATCGCGGAAACCCGGGAGTGCTTGGAATGAAGGGCCTGCCATGGGCGGGCGGCGAGGATGCACGGCACCGAAGGCATTTCAAGACGGGATTCTCGGCGCTTCGGGCACTTTACAACACAGGGTTTGCCCGACTCCGGATCCGACATTCAACTTGCCAAAGAACTGTTCATCATTCCACATTGTTCTTGTGAACATTTACGAAAATCCCCCGGATACCTCCCCCCGGATCCATGATCTGCCGTTCGAGCAGCGCCCGCGCGAAAAGCTCGCGCGCCTCGGGCCGGCGGCGCTCGACAACTCCGAGCTGATCGCCCTGTTCCTCTCGACCGGAGTGAGGGGCCGCAGCGCGATCGAGATCGGCCGCGACCTGTTGCGGAAATACGGATCGATCGGCGCGCTCGGCGGCCTGCCGCTGGCGGAACTCGCCCGCGAGCGCGGCCTCGGCATCGCGAAGGCCTCGAAACTCGCCGCCGCCTTCGAGCTCGGCATCCGCGTGGCGCGGGAGAGTTTCCGCGCCGAGCCGCTCGAAAGCCCGGAGCGGATTCACGAGCTTTTCGCGCCACAGATCGCGCACTTGTCGCAGGAACACGTGGTGGTCGCCACCTTGGACAGCCGCCTGCGTCCGACCGGCTCGGACACCGTATCCGTCGGGACTGTAAGTGAGTCGAACGCGCACCCGCGCGAGATCCTGCGGCCGGTGCTGAGCCGCGGCGGTTTCGGATTCATCCTGATCCACAACCACCCGTCCGGGGATCCGTCGCCGAGCCAGGCGGACTATCAGATCACCCGCCGGATCATCGAGGCCGCCGAGTTGATGCAACTGCGCTTCCTCGACCACGTCATCATCGGCCGCAACTCGCCCGGCCGGCAGCCGTATTTTTCGTTTCGCGAGGCGGGCATCGTGCCGTGAGTTGCGCTCCGGACCACGGCGGACTATCGTGCCGCCCTCGCGCCGTGCACCGCCTCCACCTCTCCCGCAACCTCCGCTCCCTGATGTTCCTGCTGGCCGCGGCGGGGATCGCGGCGCTGGTGGCCACGCTGTGGTGGGCGAACCGCACCGGACTTCCGGACTCGTGGCGGGAGAAAATCGAGACGGCCATCAGCAAACAAGGCGCCCACGTCACCATCGGCAGCCTGCGCTACATCCCGTTGCGCGGCGTCGTGGCCTCCGAAATCCGCGTGTTCTCCGATGAGGAGCACGAGCGCGAGATCTCGCGCCTCGAAAGCGTGGTCTTCGACTTCGACTACACCAAACTCTCGCGCGGCGACCTGCGAATCACCCGTCTCGAATTCCGCAACGCCGGCGTCACGATGCCCGTGGATCCGGACGACCCTTCCGCCGGCGAATTCCGGGCCGAGGGCGTGCGCGGCACGCTGCTGATGCCGGGCGACCGCAGGTTCGAGTTACGCGACGCCCGCGGCAACATCGCCGGCATTGACATCCGGCTCGCCGCCCGTCTGATCGGTTTCCGCCCCGGCGGCTCACGCCCGCCCGAGGACCCGAACTCGGGCCGCCGTCGCGAGGTATTGTCCCGCATCCTCCACGAGATCGGCCGTTGGGACTTCGACCCGGAGCAACCGCCGCGGCTCGACGTCTTTCTCGAGGGCGACGTGAACGAGCGCTCGTCGCTGCGCGCCACCGCCAATTTCTCCGCCCGCGGCGTCGGGAAAAACCAGCACCTGCTCGACGAGGTCGGCGCGAGGGCGGAAATGACCGGCGAGGTGCTCACCGTCACCTCGCTGCGGGCCATCGACCCGAGCGGGAAACTCGAAGGCCGTCTCGACTTCGATACCGACGCGCGCCACGGACGTTTCGACCTGAACTCCACACTGGAGATTCCGCGCCTGCTCAAGGCATGGCTCGACGTCCCGCCGCCACCCGAGGTTGTCATCGGTGGCAGACAGGAGTTGAGCGCCCAAGGTGAGTTCCGGCTCCCCGCCGACGAAGCGCCCGTCGTCCACGCCACCGGCCGCGCCCGCTGCGAGTCCCTGCTGTTCCGCGGCGTGCGCTTCGACGAGATCTCCTCGTCGTTTTCCTTCCGCGAAGGCGACGTTTTCCTGCGCGACATCCGCATCCGACGGCCCGACGGCCAAGCGATCGGCAAGGCACTCATCCAAGGTCCCATCGTTCGACTCGCGCTCTCCACCTCGCTGCCCGGCCGCACCTACCTGCCATTCTTCCGCGGCCAGCCGCTGGAGATCGTCATCAATGACTTCAGCGACCGGATCGGAGCCACGTATCAGGTCGAGATCGAGGGCGGATTCGACATGACCGACCGCTATTCGTGGGCCTACACCGGGCGCGGACGGGTCGAAAACGTATCCTACAAAGGGGTGCCCGTGAATTCCGCCGAGTGCCGGTTTTCCGTGAACCACCACGAACTCGACTTCTTCGACGGAACCGTGGATTTCGACTACCGGAACTATCCGCTGCGGGCGGCCTACGACGGCCCCGTTTCCGCCGTCACCAAGGTGGGGCGCATCCGTTACAACGGAGCGGAAAAATGGGTGGAGGTGGAAAAAGTCGAGGGCGCCGTCTGGCCCGCTCCGCTGGTCCGTTTCTTCGCCAGCGAGGTGGCCGACAACCTTGAGATCTATCGGTTCCGGCGTCCGCCGCGGCTCACGGGCAACGGCGTCGTCGATGTCACCCCGCGGGGCCGGACATCGCTCGACGTCGGTTTTTCCTGCGAAGGCGGCGCGGACTACAAGTTTCTCGGAGAAACCATCACCGCGATGGCTCCCAGGGGCCACGTCGCGCTGCGGGGCGACCGGGTCCTCGTCGAGCCCCTCGAATTCCAATCCTTCGACGGCGATGTCTCCGCCAGATTCGAGCGCCAGAAGAAAACGCTGGGCGGCGAGGTCCAGTGGACGAAGGTGTCCCTGAAATCCTTGTCCTCGACCTACGGATTCCAGATCAAGGGCGGTGGGGAGGCGACCGGCCGGATGGAATTCCGGATGAAGGACGACGATGTCGGCACGCTCGACGGCTCGGGCCTGCTCGGGCTCGAAAAGGCGGAGCTGTTCTCCGTCCCGATGTTCGGCCCGCTCACCAAGCTCATAGGCACGGTGCTCAACGACCGCCGCGGCGGCTACGAGCGGGCGAAAAGCGCGTTCCTGCATTTCCAGATCGACGACGGAGTGATGAGCACGCGCGACTTCCGCACCCAGACCAAGTCGCTCAGTTTCGCGGGCGACGGGCAGGTCGATTTCGAGGACCTCACGTTTGAAATGACCATGCGGATGAACGCCCGCGGCCTGCTCGGTCTCATCACGCTGCCGTTGCGGCCGTTCTACGGGATGTTCCAATTCAAGGGCACCGGATCGATCAAGAATCCGCAGTGGGAGAACGTCATGTTCACCGCACCGCCCGAGGAGGCGAAGGAACTGCTTGAACCGCCGCCCAAGGCACGGGTCGTGCGCGAACCGCGCTGACATGGATTTTCCCCCGCGGCCAAGTCGCTCCTTGCACTAACGGCCGATGGGTGCCACTTATGGATTCGAAGCTGTGGTTCATGAGGAACCTGCGGCACAAAGAAGTCACCGTCATGTCCAATCCATTCTCCACACCCGACAACCTGGACCCCGAGGCCGGTTTCACCCACGCCACCGACAGCCCCGACATCGCGAAAGCCGCGAACGATCTCCGCAACGCCGCCGGCGAGAAGGCCCGCGAATTCGCCGCCACCGCCGAGGCCAAGGCCCACGAACTCAAGGACCGCGCGATCGAAAGCGCCCAACAGTTCCGTTCCACCGCGGTCGAGAAAGCCGCCGCACTGAAGGTCGCCGCGACCGACAGGGCGCAGCATTTCCGGGAGTCCGCCACGGGCCAGTGGGAGGACACCCGGGTGAAAGCCAAGGAACTCCACGTCACCGCCGAGGACTACATCCGCCAGAATCCCACGAAATGCGTACTCAGTGCGCTCGGGGTCGGCTTTCTCATCGGGCTCATCGTCCGCCGCTGATCGGCTCCGCGGCCGCTTGGTCCGGAGCGGAGATCCCGCCGCGTCCGGGCCGTTCATTGACGCCCGCTTCTCATGAATTCCGAAACGGCTCCCCCCACGTCATCCGCAACCTCCGCCGGGCCTCCCGAACGCGAGCCGTCGTCCTCCGGCCCCACCTCGTGGGCTGAGGCGCTCGGTGGCTTGGTCCAGTCCCGGATCGGCATCATCCGCATCGAAGCGGGTGAAGCCGCCCGCACGACGGTCCGCCGCGCCATCTTCGCCGCCGTCGCCGCTCTCGCGGCCTTGTTCGCCTGGGCGCTGCTGATCGCAGGACTGGTGGGTCTCGTCGTCCTCTTGGCCGGGTGGCCGTGGCCCTACGTCATGCTGGGTGCCGCCGGCATCCACCTCGTGGCCGCCATCATCGCGATCATTGCGATGCGCCGGCCGGCCTCCCCCGCATTTCCCCTCACCCTTGAGGAGTTCAAGAAAGACCGCGCATGGCTCGAAACACTGCAGAAGAACAAGAAATCCAGCGATTGATCCGCCTCGCCGCCGACTCACGGATCGAAATCCGCGGCAAGGTAGCCCACCTCAGGCACCAATTGGACGTGCCTTCACGGGTCCGCGGATCGCTCGGCTCCCACCCGTCCGCATGGATGTTCGGATCCATGGCCACCGGCCTGTTCGCCAGCGCGCTGTTCCGCAGGCGTCCCCCGAAGACGAAGAAAAAAAGCAAACTTGCCGCCGCGTTGGTAGGTCTCACCTTGACCGCGGTGAAACCGGCCGCAAAAATCTGGCTCGCCGACCGCGCCAAGCTGTGGCTGGCAGGTGGTCCGGGCCCGCGCCCGCTTCCACGCGATCCAACCTGACATTTTCCGTCTTTCGAAACCCAATCCTATGTCCGAACACCAGGTTCTCGACCACGTCGACCAATATCTTCGTCTCGGCCGCGAGTATGACTGCTCGGACATTCATCTTCCCACGTCATACCCTCCCGCATGGCGCCGCTTCGGCCGTTTGTCGCCCATTTGGGAGGACCACGCGCCGCTGACGCCGCAGGACACCGAGCGTCTCGCCAAATCGTTCCTCGGCACCAACGAGTGGAACCGCCTCCAGGAAAAGGGCGACGTCGACTTCGCCTACGCCAACGATGAAGGCCGTTTCCGCGCCTCCGTCGTCAAGCAGCGCCTCGGCTATGACATGGTGTTCCGGATCATCAACACCCAGATCCGCTCCATCGAGTCGATCGGCCTGCCGATGGAGCACATCATTCCACTCACCCGCTATCAGAACGGCCTGGTCCTTGTCACCGGCTCCGTGGGTTCCGGCAAGTCCACCACCCTCGCGGCGCTCGTCGATTTCATCAACAAGGACCGCGAGGACCACATCCTCACCCTCGAGGACCCCATTGAATATGTGTTCGAGTCCAAGGGATGCCACGTCAACCAACGCGAGGTCCACGCCCACACCGACTCCTTCGCCAAGGCGCTCCGGGGCGCCCTGCGGGAGGACCCGGACGTCATCATGGTCGGGGAAATGCGCGACCTTGAGACCATCCAGCTCGCCCTCACCGCGGCGGAAACGGGGCACCTTGTGCTCGGCACCTTGCACACCGGCAACGCGCCGCGCACGCTCGACCGCGTCCTCGACGTGTTCCCCACCGACCAGCGCGACCAGATCCGCATCATGGTCTCCGAATCGCTGCGCGGCATTCTTTCCCAGCAGCTCGTGCCCAAAATGGACGGCTCCGGCCGCACGCTCGCCCTCGAGCTCCTTGTCAATACGGCCGCCGTCGCCAACTGCATCCGCGAGGGCAAGACGTACATGCTCCCCGGCGTCATGCAGACCGGCAAGAACGTCGGCATGATCACCATGGATGAGTCGCTCCGGAACCTCTACGTCCAAGGCGCCATCTCGCGCGACGAGGCGCTGTTCCGCGCCGACGACAAAATCCAGATGCGGGCCTTTTTCCAGTCCTGACACCTCTCCGAAACCCTTTCCACGCCTCCTCCCATGGCACGCATCGACGCGTTTTTCAAATATCTGATCGAAAGCAAGGGGTCCGACCTCCACTTGTCCGAAGGTCAGCCGCCCAAGACCCGGGTCCACGGCGCCGTCACCCCGATCCCCGACCAGGCGGTTCTCGAAGGCGACGACTTCAGGGATCTCTTGGAGGAAATCTGCGACCCCAAGGCGTTCGAGCGGTATCTCGAAACGGGCGACCTCGACTTCGCCTATGAGATGGATGAGGACTCGCGGTTCCGCTGCAACTACCTCAAACAGCAGAACGGCCTCGCCGCCGTGTTCCGGCTCATCCCCACCGAAATCGCCTCGCTCGAGTCACTCGGGGTGCCGAACGTGGTCAAGGAGTTCGGCCACATGCGTTCCGGCCTCGTGCTCGTCACCGGCCCCACCGGCTCCGGCAAATCGACCACCCTCGCCGCCCTGCTCGACTACATCAACTCGAACTTCAACCGGCACATCATCACCATTGAGGAGCCGATCGAGTTCGTGCACTCGAACAAGAAGTCGATCATCACCCAGCGCGAGGTGCCCATCCAGACCCCGTCTTTCGCCGACGGCTTGAGGGCCGCCCTGCGCGAGGACTCCGACATCGTCCTCGTCGGCGAGATGCGGGACCTCGAAACCATCTCGCTGGCCCTCACCGCCGCCGAGACCGGCCTGCTGGTGTTCGGCACCCTGCACACCAACAACGCCCGCAAGACGGTCGACCGGATCATCGACGTGTTCCCGGCCGACCAACAGTCCCAGGTCCGCACCATGCTCGCCGCCTCGCTGCGCGGCGTGGTCGCCCAGCTCCTCTGCAAGCGCGTGGACAAACCCGGCCGGACCGCGGTGCACGAGATCATGTTCGCCACCCCCGCCGTCTCCGCGATCATCCGCGAAGGCGCCACCCAGAAACTCTACGACGTCATCACCGGCGGCAAGGGCGAGGGCATGCAGTTCATGGACGAGTCGATCTGGAGCAAGCTCCGCGAGGGCATGATCTCCCCCGAGGAAGCCTACATGAAGGCGATCGACAAGACCCGCTTCAAGAAGTTCCTCCCCGCCGCCTCCGCCCACCTCGGCGACGCCTCGGGAGAGAACCCGATGAGCCACTGAGGCGGACGTTCCGCTTCAACGATTCTGCGGACGAAAACTCCGAAGGCCGCTGCTTGTCGCGAAGTGGCATCGTGAGTCCGTTGAACGAAATGCAAAACGCATTGATTTTAATGCAGGCTGCCCGCGCGAAACCATAGCGCAACTCACTGGATTTCAATCCTTTATCGATCAGATTACAGACGCATTACTTCCTATGGGTTATGGCTTCAGGACGCCGGAATACTCCATCTATCCGGCCGTCGAAACCAAAACCCTCCATCACGAATGTCCAAACTCACCTTTATCCTAACACCTGCGCTGGCCGCGGCTTTATCGATTCACGCATCCGCCGCGACCGTAAATCTGAGTGCGTCTGCGGACTCCACGGTCTGGTATCGCGTTGGACAATGGGACAACCTTCTTTCAGGTTCCTACGATCAAGTCGATTTTTACTCCTTCAGCGACGGCTCCGCCATCAGCGCCTTCGGCTACTTCCAATTTGATCTCTCATCGCTTGGTGGTGGCCCGACGATTTCGATCGATTCCGTCACGCTCACCCTTACCCAGGTAGCCACCAACCCCGACTACGAGGGTATCGGCTCCCATTCGACCCGAAATGACGCGCTCACTACCGACCGGGTCCAACTCTATGGCTTGGCAGATGTCGCGGGCAATACACCTCAGAACTGGACCGAAGGTTTGTCCTACGCCCAGACTGGAGGAGAAATGAACCTCTCCGTGGAGGCCAATGCCAGCAAGGCGGCGGATCCGTTCAATGTCGCCGGAGGACGTGCCGTGGATTTCAGCACCTTGGACAGCGTGTCATCGGGCGTGGTCACTCTCACAGGCGGTTCGGTGGCCTCGTTTGTCCAGAGCCGCTACAACGACGATGGCTTCGTCACATTCCTCCTCGATTTCAATGCGTCTGGACGAGGTGCCGCTGTATACTCAAGTGAAGCCACCTCCGGCCAACCGGTTCTTTCCATCACCTACTCCGTCGTCCCCGAGCCCTCCGCCGCTCTTCTCGGCGGCCTCGGGCTGATCGGTCTGCTTCGTCGCCGCCGCGGCTGAGCAACCCGGCTGGAAACGCCCTTCCGAATCACCGCCGCCCGGTCCCGGGTGGCGGTGTTTTCGTTTCCGGGCGGTTACCTCATCCGGAACATTGCCGCGGGCGGGCGGTGGAGGCATGATTGGCCGTCGTGTTCCGGAAAGCCCTGCTGTTGTTGCTCACCGCCTCCATGTTGCGGGCGAACGATCCGGGCGGCGGTTCGGCCGGGACGGGTGCCGACGTGACGCTCGTGGACAACGGCGCGAACGTCACCCTCGCCAACGGAGTGCTGACGGCGACCATCGAGAAAGACACCGGTTACATCTCCTCGCTGCTCTATCAGGGCGTGCAGCTCGTCGACACGGCGACCCAGGGGATCTACTACTCGATGAACGGAATGGATACGTTTCGTCCTCCGTCGGCTTGCGAATTCTCCGTGGTGGTGGAAACACCGGACATGATCGACATTTCGCTTCGCGAGAGCGGCGCGGGGCGGACGCCACCTTTCGACATCGAGTTCCACTACGTCCTTCGCCGCGGCGACACCGGCATCTACACCTACTCGCTCGTCGAACACCCGGACACCTATCCGGCGGGTAGTTTCAACATCTGGCGTCTTGTTTGGAAACGACCGGTCGATACCTTCGAGCGGCTTTTCGTGGATGACCTGCGCAACCGCGAGATGCCGAATTCGTTCGACTACGCGAATGCCTCTCCGACGACCGTCGCCGAAATCGTGCACCTCAACACCGGGGTGCTCGCCGGCCGGGACGAGGGGAAATACTGTTACAACACGCGCTATTACGAAACCCCGGTCTACGGCCACGCCACCGACGATGAGGACATCGGAATCTGGGCGGTCTATCCATCGCACGAGTGGTTCAACGACGGCCCGACCCAGCAGGACCTTTCGAGCGCCGAATATGGCATCACGGCGCTGCTCCACATGACCCATTACAACGCATCCGAAGTGGACATCGCGGCGGGTGAGTCGTGGCGCAAGTTCTACGGACCGTTCCTCCTTTACTGCAACACGGACCCGGCCGGTGCCGAGGCGTGCTGGCAGGACGCGCAAGCCCAGGTGGCAACCGAGCGCGCGGAATGGCCCTACGACTGGCTCGCCGGAAACCCGGATTTTCCCGATACCGCCGGGCGCGCCACGGTGACAGGGAGCATCGACATTCACGATCCCCTCAAACCCGCTCTCGACGCGGCGGGCGCGTGGGTCGGCCTCGCCGCGCCCGACGCCGGCGGCAACTGGCAGTTCGAAGGCGAACGCTACCAACACTGGGTGAAGGCCGGAGCGGACGGATCCTTCGCCATCCCGCATGTCCGGCCGGGCACCTACACGCTCTCCTGTTTCGCCGATGGAGCGACGGGAGAATACGAACACGGAACGCCGGTGACCGTCGCCGCCGGGCAGTCGCTCGACCTCGGCACACTGACATGGAACGTCCCGCGCACGGGAACCTGGCTGGCGTGGGAAATCGGTCTGCCGGACCGCGACTCGCGCGAGTTCCGCCACGGCGACGACTTTTTCACGCCGTTCGTCTGGCGGAGTTTCAACAACGAGTTTCCGAACCCGCTCGTCTATCAGGTTTCGAGCAGCGTCGCATCGGCGGACTGGAATTTCGCCCAGCCCGGATACGAGCCGGACACCGGGATCCCGCGTTCCGCGTGGCCGTGGGAAATCCACTTCGACCTCCCCGCCCTGCCGGCATCCGGAAACGCGAGGCTCGTTCTCGCGCTGGCCGGCTCCGATCACGCGCGGTTGCAGATTTACCTGAACGGCGGCGCGCAGTTCGGCCCGAATCTCTATCCGGACCACAGCGGGGGCAACGCCCTCGTCCGGCAGTCCAGCCACGCGAAATACGCCCTCCACACCATCGACATCCCGGTTTCGGAGCTGAATGCCGGAGCCAACACGATCACCCTGCTGCAGGGACGTTTCAACGAAACCACCACCCACAATACCGACCATGTGATGTATGACTACGTCGCACTGGAAATGCCGGAGCTCCCCGGCGGCAATCCGTCCGACGCGGATGGCGACGGCCTGACGGACACGTGGGAACTGGAACATTTCCTGACACTCTCGCCGGTGGCGGCCGAGGACAGCGACGGCGACGGATTCACCCATGCGGAAGAGGAAACCGGCGGCTCCGATCCGGCCGATCCCGGCTCGGTTCCGGTGGGGGGACACGATGGCGACTTGATCGACGACGACTGGGAAACGACCTACTACCCGTCGCCGTTCACCGCCGGACCGCTCGACGACACCGATGGAGACGGCTTCCACACCTGGGCCGAGTGGAAGGCGGGCACCGATCCCACGGACGACACATCGAAACCCGGAACCATCACCGGCAGCGTGTCCGCCACTCCAGCGGCCGACACCGCGGTCTGGTTCCGCGCCGGAGTGCCCGCGTACGGCGCGACGAACTACGGGACGGACCCGGACATCGACAACTACAGCTATCCCACCGTGCCGATCATCGCGCTCGGCTATTTCCGCTTCGATCTGACAAGCCTCCCGCTGGGCGCGTCGATCGACAGCGCGAGCCTCGAGTTCACCAAAGTCTCTCCGAATCCGCAGCAGTCGCCGCAGGGCACGCACTCGGACGCGGATGGCGTGCTCAACAGCGCGCGTTTCGCGGCATACGGGCTGCTCGATACAGCCGGGAACACATTGCAGGACTGGGACGAGTCCGTCCTGTGCGGAGACAGCAGCGGTTTGGAATTCGACGGAGCGAACGCCGGAAACGATCCACCGCTCGACACGGCAACCCGGACCATCGATCTCGACGGCTCCGGCGAGACGGTGGATGGAACGACCTCCCGGGTTTCCGGCGCGTCGCTCGTTTCGTTTCTCCAAAGCAGGCTCGACGCCACCACGCATCCGGGCCTGGTAACATTCATCACCGACATCGAGGATCCGCAGAACGGCAAGGGCTACGCGTTCCACAGCCGGGAAGCCGCCTCCGGAAGGCCGGAACTCGTTGTTTTCTACACAGCCGACATCCCGCTTCCGGATCCGGACGAGGATGCCGACGGCTTGGAGGATGCCTGGGAAGCCGCGCATTTCGGATCGCTCGGCTTCGGGGCGGATCACGATGCCGACCACGACGGATCGCCCGCATGGCTGGAGCAAGCGCTCGGTCTCGATCCGCAAGATCCGGGCGAGTGTTTCCGCGCCACCCTTCACGATAACGGCGGCGCTTTCTCGCTCGAGTGGCCGAATGCTCCGGGGCTCGATTTCGCGGTTCTCGAAAGCGCATCACCCGGCGGTGGCTGGGCTGCATCGGCGAGCTATTCCGGCGGCGACGAACCGGCGGTGTTGTCGCATCCGGTGCCTGTCGGACCCGGGCCCCGATTCTTCCGCGTCCGCGCGCGGTTGGCGGGTGAATGAGCGATTCACGGCTGGCCATCCGGAGGAATTCCGCTAGATTGGTCACTTCCGCACCATGCCGTCTTTCCACGTCGAACGATCCATCCGCATCGAAGCCCCGCTCGAAACCGTGCGCCCGCTGGTGCGCGACTTCCGCCAATGGCCGCGCTGGTCGCCATGGCTCGTCGCCGAGCCGGAGACCAAGCTGGAATTCAGCGACGACGGGCGGAGCTACTCATGGGACGGCCGTATCACCGGCGCGGGCAGCCTCACGCTGGACGACGAAGCGCCCGCGAGTCTGAAACACACGATCCGTTTCCTGCGCCCGTTCCGCTCGACCAGCAAGGTGGGCTTCACGTTCAAGGAGGACGGCGGCGCCACCACGGTGACATGGACGATGTCCGGCAGCCTCCCATTCTTCCTGTTCTTCATGAAATCGATGATGGCCGCGTGGATCGGCTCGGACTATCAGCGCGGCCTGCTGATGCTCAAGGATCTCGCGGAAGCCGGCGAGGTGCTCTCGAAGATCGAATTCCAAGGTGTCGAGGAGGTGGCCGCCATTGATTACGTCGGAATCCGCAACGGGCATGCCTGCTCGAACATCGGCCCGGAGGTCCGCCGCGATTTCGAGAAACTCGGAGACTGGCTTTCCTCCAACTCCCTCGTCCCGTCCGGCCCGATGTTCATGATCTGCCACAAGTGGGACCTCGTCCGCGACCGCGCCGAGTGCACCTGCGCCGTGCCGCTCGCGGCCTCGCCGGATCCCCTGCCCGATGGTTTCCACACAGGCACCACACCAGCCGGCAGGGCCTATGTCCTGCTCCACACCGGCGCCTACCGTCACCTCGGCAACGCATGGGCGGCGGGCATGATGCGGGCGCGCGGCAAGGAGTTCCGCAGCCTGCGCGGCGTCGCGCCGATGGAGATCTATCGAAACACGCCGGGCGACACGCCCGAGGCGGAGCTCGTCGCGGAAGTTAGGATGCCGGCGCGCTGAGCCCCTCAGGCGACGGAGAACATCGAGCGGCGTTCCGCGGCGGAGAGGTAGCAGGCGGGATCCGAACCCCAGAGGTGACCGTGGTTCGCGAAATACGCACGGGTGCGGAAGCCGCCGCCGCAGACGGAGAACCAGTGGCAATCCGAGCACGGGCCGGCCATCAGCGCCTGGCGTTGCTTGATGTCGAACTTGCCGATCGAACGGATCGATTCGAGCGTCTTGGCGGACGCCGGATTCTCCCCTTCCCATATCTTCGAGAAGGGAATCTGTTTGACGTTTCCGAGAGTGACATCCTGCCAGAACTGGTCGGGATGGACGTTGCCCTGGGTATCGATGTTGGCGATGCCGCGGCCGGAACTGTTCGCGCCGCCGCCATTCCAGGTGAGCAAGCGGCGGGCTTCCTCGAGATTCGGATGGTTTTCGTTCTCCATCCGGACGAGGAGGTAGGCGCCATCGGCAGGCTGGGTGACGGTGAGCAACTCCCGGTCGATCCCCTGGGCATGCCAGCGTTCGACGCGCGAGATGAGCGTGTCGATGGCGTGGCGCGACTCGCGTGCGCTGAGCATCTGAAGATCGCTGCCCCGGCCGGCGGGCACGAGATGATAGAAGCAGACTCGCTGGATGTCGTAGTCCTCGATGAAGTCGAGGATCTGGCCGATGTTCTCGACGTTGTGGCGCGTGAGGGTGAGCCGCAGCCCGGTTTTCTGGCCCACGCCGTGGCAGTTTCGGAACCCGCGCACGGCGGCCTCGAAGGCGCCCTCCTTGCGGCGGAACTGGTCATGGATTTCTCCGATGCCGTCGAGTGAGATGCCGACGTAGGAAACTCCGGCTTCCTTCAACTTGGCCGCCTTCTCCGGTGTGATGAGGGTGCCATTGGTGGAAATGGTGAGTTTCAACCCCTTGGACGAAGCGAGATCGACGAGATCGAAGAACCGCGGGTGGATCATCGGCTCGCCGCCGGAGAGCAGCAGCGAGGGGATCTGATAGGTGGCGAGATCATCGACGACGGCCTCCATTTGCTCCCAGGTGAGTTCGCCCGGATATTGCGCGGCGGCGGAGTCGGAATAACAATGGACGCAGCGCAGGTTGCAGGTGCGGGTGATGTTCCAGACCGTGATCGGCCGGCGGGCGCGGGCGGTCGCCGGAGCCCGGCCCATGCCATGGGTCGACGGATGGCCGGATGCATGGCCGTAGCGGAGGGAATCAGCCGGCTGGGCGACGCCGGTCCAGAGTTTCGTGAGATTGATCATGGTGCGGTGGCGAAGCGCTTGCTTCGAGAGGTTGGAGCGGACTTTCGATTGGGTTGATAGAGACAGGCGGGATCCTCGGCGAAGGCGTTGCCGGTGGCTCCGAAGGCGCGGGAGCGCGAACCACCGCAGACCTTGCGGAATTCGCAGGCACCGCATTTCCCTTCGAGGGAGTCGTGATCGCGCAGGGCGACGAAATACGGATGATTTTGATAGATATCCGCGGGATGGCGCTTTCGGACATTTCCGCAGACAACGGGCAGGAAGCCGCTCGGCGAAACCTCGCCGGTGTGCGAGATGAACATCACGCCGCGGCCGTCGCGGATGCCGAGCGGCGAGCGCATCCCGGGCCTCGGACGTGAGGCGCCGCCACCGAGTTTCTGCATGACGACCCGGCGGAAATGATGCCCCTCGGTGGTCTTCACCGCAAAGGGTGCCTTGCCGACCAGACCTGCCATGTCTTCGAAGATCCGCTCGATGTCAGCGGCGTCGGGAAGATCATCGAGCCCCGCGCGACCGGTCGGCACCAGCAGGAACACGCTCCACATGGCGGGCTTCAACTCGAACATCAGGCGCTTGAACGCCTCGTATTCGCCTACGTTGCCGCGGGTGAGCGTGGTGTTGATCTGGAGGCTCAGGCCGGCGTCGTGGGCGCGGCGCACGGCTTCGATGGTGCGATCAAAGGTGCCGGGCACCCCGCGGAACGCATCGTGCGTTTCCCGGCTGGCTCCATCGAGGCTCAGGGACATGCGCTGCACTCCGGCCGCCTTGATTTCAGAAAAATCGGTGTTCAGGAGCCGCGGCGTTCCGGACGGGCTCAGGCCCACATGCAACCCTTCGGCGGTGGCGGCGCGCACCAGATCGAGCGCATCCCGTCGCATCAGCGGATCGCCGCCGGTGAGGATCAGCATCGGAGGTTTCCACCCGCCGAGCTGCCGGATGAGGCGCATCGACTCGGCGGCATCGAGTTCGAGCGGATGGCGTTTCGGCTGCGCGGTCGCGCGGCAGTGGCTGCATGCCAGCGCGCAGGCCCGCGTGATTTCCCAGAACAGGAGAAACGGGCGGGCATCGAAATCGTAGTCATCCGCACCGGGAATGCCGGCCGGATGGTGAGCTGGAGCAATAGCGCGCACGATGATGACAAAAGCCCAGGATCCCGGATCGCGCTCCGCTTGGCTTGCCCGTCTCTACGCGTTTTCCCGCGCCCGAATCGGAGGCAACGCCACGAAAAACCCGCCGCCGGACGATGCGCCGGTGGCGGGTTGTACGATGCAGGACGCTCGGGAGACTCAGGATTTCGCCGCAGCCGACTCGCGGAGCGCTTGGTAAATCCGGTCCTTCAGACCGGCCCGTTCGTATTTCATCTTCTCGATTTCCTCGTCGGAGATCGGCTGCTGGCGCTCCTCAAGCACGCGGATTTCATCATCGAGACTGTCATGTCGGGCCACAAGGGCATCGAATTCGGAATCGTTGGCGCGAAGTTCGTCGAGCATCCGGCTGTATTCGGGAAACTCGTGGCTGATATCGTGGTGTTCAGATAACATGGTTCGTTTTCTCGGGTTTGTAGACGATCCCGACCCTGCCATGGGTTTCCCGTCCGCGGCCAGTCGAAACGCCATCGCGGGAGGATTTCGTCAGTGTTCGGCAATCGATGCGAAGCCCCGCCATACGGCCTCCGAACACCTCGCAAACGCACGATCCTGGGCAAATCCAGCCACAGGGTTTCCGCAGGCAAAGGATCGGTGCGGCCGCACATTCCTTCCGCTAACGAAGGATGAGGTGACTGCGGAAATGTGGAGATGCGTTCTCCCACGGGGGGCCGGCATGTCGTTTCCGGCGCCCGGATGTCGCCGGGGCCTTCTTGTTTCGAGGAGGAGGCGAGCGATGCACCGTTGACGCTCCCCGGCATCTGGGGAGAATGACCGCATTAGCCGCCCGTGATGATGAACCAGCCGTCCGCCGATCCTCCCTCTTCGCACGAGAGCGGCGGGCACGGTGATTGCCATGGCACACATCCGGAGTGGGTGCCGGAAGGTTGTGAGAACGACCCGCGGTATGCGGGCCGCGTGCTCGCCGGAGCCACGCCGGACCCATCGGCCGCACGCCGGCCGGCGAAACGCCGAAAGCTCACGCTCGACGACTACGAGCGCGGTGTCCTCGCGGGCGATCTCACCGTGCTGTCACGGGCGATTACGTTGGTCGAAAGCAACAATCCGGCCCACGAGGCGCTCGCCCAACAACTTCTCGAACGCATCTTGCCGCGGGCCGGAGGCTCGATCCGCGTCGGCATCACCGGCGTGCCCGGCGCGGGAAAAAGCACGCTCATCAGCGCGCTCGGCTGCAAGCTTTGCGACGAAGGCCACAAGGTCGCCATCCTCGCCGTGGATCCCAGCAGCAGCATCACCGGCGGCAGCATCCTCGGCGACAAGACGCGCATGGGCGACCTCGTCGGGCGTCCCGATGCGTTCATCCGTCCGTCGCCGTCCGGAGGGTCGCTCGGCGGCGTCGCGCGCAAGAGCCGCGAGACGATGTTGCTCTGCGAGGCCGCCGGATACGATGTCCTGCTGGTGGAAACCGTCGGTGTCGGCCAGAACGAGGTGACCGTGCGCTCGATGGTGGATTTCTTCCTGCTCGTCCTCATCGCCGGCGCCGGCGACGAACTGCAGGGGATGAAAAAAGGCGTCATCGAGATCGCCGACCTGCTCGCCATCAACAAGGCCGACGGCGACAACGTGAAACGCGCCCAGTTCGCCTGCGCCGAGTCGAACCGCGTGCTCCAGTTTCTCCAACCCGCCACCCCCGGTTGGAAAACACGCTGCGTCACCTGCTCCGCGTTCCAGCCGGAAACCCTCGACTCGCTGTGGAACACCGTCACCGGGTTCGCCGATGCCACCCGCGCCTCCGGCGAACTGGAGAAACGCCGGCGCCATCAGGCGATCGAGTGGATGCACGCGATGATCGCCGAGGAACTCCGTCACCGTTTTTTCCGCAACCCGCGGGTCACCTCGCTGCTGCCGGACTTCGAGCACCAGGTCGCCAGCGGCACCCTGCCCGCCGCCGCCGCGGTGAAACGGTTGATGGAGGAATCCTGATCCACCTCACCCATCGGAAGGATCCGCATCCGGCGCCCGCTCGGTTTTGAACAAGGTGAATCCGCGCTTCTGATAGTTGGCGAGCGCGTTTTCATGATCCCTGGTGCAGGTATGGACCCAGACGCGGCGGGCGCCCGGCCACTCCCACGCGCGCTGAACCGCCATCGACAGGAACGCGCCGCCGAGACCGCGACCGATGTGTGCGGGCAGGAGCCCGAAATACTTGATCTCGATGTCCGAGCCATCCTGGCGTTCGAGTTCGAAATACCCGATCGTTTCACCATCCATGGTTCCGAGATATGTCGCGAGATCATCGCGGCATACGTATTTCCGCCAGTCATTGTCGCTCCACGCGAGGCGGTCGGTCCAGTTCCAGGCCGCGCCGACGGCCGAGTAGAATTTCCGGTTCACCGCGGGGTCGGGCGGTTGCACGAGGGAAACGGAAAGCCCCGCCTTCGGCTGACCGGGACGGAATGCCTCCGGACCGGTCATTTCGAGATGGTGGATCGTGGTGAATGGATCGCGCACGCCGATGGATGACGGGAGATTCGGTGGAATGGGCGAAACCCGCGCGACTTCTATCCGAGGTCACCTTGGAAGAACACGGCGGCCACACAGAGGATGAGGAAGATCAAAACCACCAGCGCGATCCATGAGCCGATCGACTTGTAGCGATTCACTCCACCGCAGTCCCTGCAGTGATCGGTGCGGATGGCGAACGCACCCCGAATCAAAAGGAATACCCAGCCGAAAAAGATCACGAACAGGATATTCGGTCGGCTGCGGGATAGCATATCCCGTCCGGTGTTGACGCTGCCACAAGACGGACACGGCCTGCCGACGGCACCAGAATTCCGCGGTGGTTCGGATTGCGACTCAGGAGTCTCGTACGGGCTTGTCTCCATGGCAGGCAGGGTGTTCCCGGGAAACACTGGAAGAATCCGAACCGCGGCGCGAGCCTTGTTTCAGGTCGTTTCCGATGCGCGTTCCCACGCCGTATTTCCGGTCCGTCCATTTGCATTCCCGAGACACTTGCCGCGGTGGAGTCCGCATGCGAAGAATCCGGCGCATGACCGTGCGCACGAGATTCGCCCCGAGCCCGACGGGGAAGTTGCATCTGGGGCATGCGTATTCGGCCGGGGTGGCGCATGACTTCGCACGAGAGCACGGCGGCTCGTTCCTGCTTCGCCACGAGGACATCGACGGATCGCGGGTGCGCGAGGAGTATTTCGCGGGCATCGAGGAGGACCTGCAATGGCTGGGGATCCGGTGGGATGGCGAGGCGATCCGGCAGACGAACCGCCGCGCGGCCTACGACGCGGCGCTGGATCAACTGCGGACGATGGGACTGGTCTATCCGTGTTTCTGCACCCGCCGCGAGATCCAGGAGGAATGGGCGCGCATGGGTGCGGCACCGCAGGGGCCGGAGGGTCCGCTCTATCCGGGCATCTGCCGGAAACTTGCGGAAGACGAGCGGGAGGAGCGGATCGACGCCGGCGATGCGCACGCATGGCGGCTCGACAGCATGGCTGCATCGAAAGCGACTGGCCCGCTCGATTTCCGGGACCTTCGTTTCGGCAGGATCCGCGTGGAGCCCGGCTTGCTCGGCGACGTGGTGCTGGCACGCAAGGACATCGGCTGCGCCTATCACCTCGCGGTGGTGGTGGACGACGCGTTTCAGGAAATCACCCACGTCATCCGCGGCGAGGATCTCCTGACGTCGACGCACGTGCACCGAACTCTGCAATTCCTGCTCGGACTGCCGGAGCCGGTCTATCTTCACCACGCGCTGGTGGTGGATGAAGATGGCAAGAGACTGGCGAAACGACATGACTCGCTGGCCATCGCGACCCTTCGCGAACGCGGATGCTCTCCGGAGGAAGTGCGGAAAATGGCGAACGCGGCGGTCCACTAGTCGCCCGTTAGAATCTCCCAGATCGCAAGACCCACGCCCGAGAGGCTTTCGCCCGCGATGAGCCCGGAGGCGAGCACGATGAGGAAGCGCGCCGACCACGACGGCACCTTCTTGCCGAGCGCCCACGCGGCGATGCCGCCGAGAAACATCGAGATCGCGTTGTAGGCGGGGATCACGAAGGCAAGGCCGATGCTCGCCGGGCTCGGCACCCACACGCGGGCCCGCTGCGGCAGGGTTTTCTCCAGCACGGCGAGCACGATGCCGAGCAGTCCGCCGATGACGATGCCCTGCACGGCACCGGTCGGCAGGGCGCCGAGGCCTTGTTGGAAGAGTTCGGCAACCGCTTTCCACGTCGCGACGGCCGGAGCCGGCCAGTCGGGAGTCATGAGCATCTTCGCCGGGTCCGGGACGAGGATCAGATAACCAGCCGAGCCGGCGAGCGCTCCGGCGAAGGATCCGCAAACCTGCGCGACCATTTGCGAGCGCGGCCGGGCACCGAGCATGTGGCCGGTCTTGAGGTCGTGCATCAGGTCGGCGCACTGGCTGGCGGCGCCGCCGGTGACGTTCGCGGCCATCAGGTTGGCGGCGGGTTGCCCCGGAGCGAGCACCGCGAAGATGAGCTGGGTCACCTTGCCCATCGCACCCACGGGCGTGATGTTCGTTTCTCCGGAAACCCGGGCGGCCACGAGCGCGAGCAGGAAGGTGAGCAACACGCCGAGCACGGCGACCCACGCGGTGATCGAGAAAAACGCGACCTGCAGGCCGACCGACAGCGCGGTGATGACGACCAGCGCCACGATGAACCACTTGCGCGGAAGAATGGCTTCTTCATCTTCTCCAACGCCCGCGCCGGACGACGGCATCAGGGCGCGCACCACCGAGCGCCACGAGAACGCGAACGAAGTGAGCGCCGCGAAGACCATCATCGAAACACCGGGCCACAGCAGCCAGCGGACACCATCCTTGAACCACGTCGCGGCGGGGTCCGCCGGTCCCATGTCCGCCCAGCCGCGGGTGAATGCGAACGGTGCGAGCCAGCCCCACGCGACGAGCGCACCGATCATCATCGAAATCCCGACGCGCGGGCCGATCAAGGCGCCGACGCCATACATCAAAGTGGTCGGTTCGAACGCGAAGCCGAGGTTCGCGAGCGTGGCGCGGCTGCCGGGTTTCAACGGCACCGAGCCGGGCAGCGCCAGCTTGCCGAGCGGCACGACGTGTTCGGTGATCTTCACCAGCGCGGCGACGATCGCGGCGCCGCCGAGCATCCAGACACGGGCGAGAGCCTCGCGGCCGTGGGAATACATCTCGCGCAGCGTCTCGCCGGTCGCGACTCCGCCCGGAAACGTGAGTTGATCGACTTCAATGAGTTGTTTCCGCAGGCCGGTGGCGACGATGATGCCGACAAGGCAGACGGAGAAGGTCCAGACGACGAGCTCGGTCCATGACAAGGTCTGGCCGGTGATCATCGTGAGCGCGGGAATCGGCGCGACAAGGCCGGCGGACGAGATCGCGGCGGCGGACGAGGCGGCGGTCTGGTTGATGTTCGTTTCGAGAATGTCGAAGCCGCTCGTCTTGCGGGTGAGCGCGAGCAGGCGCCACAGCCCGTAGCCTAACAACGCGGCGGTGATCGACATGCCCAGTCCCCAGCCGACCTTGAGGCCGGTGTAGATGTTGCAGAGCGAAAGCGCGCCGCCGAAGAGCATGCCGGTGAGAACGGCGCGGATGGTGAGCTGCCGGGAACCGGCGGAGACGGGTGTTTCCTGGGACATCGGGATGGATCAATCGAACGGTTCGGAGCGGCGGGCACGTTTCTCAAACAACAAGGTCTCGCGATAGCCCGCGGCGCGGATCACGGACTTCGCCTTCGCGAAATCCCGGCCCACTTCCGCCGGCGCGTGCGCGTCGGACGAGATGACGATCGGAATGCCGGCCGAGCAGGCGAGTTCGAGGAAACCCGGCGCCGGATAGGTTTCGCCGATCGGTTTGTGCCAGCCGGCGGTGTTGATCTCGATGGCACAGCCGGCGGCGGCGATCGCGTCGATGGCAGGCTCGTAGTAGCGCGCGAGGTCGCCCTCCGGGATGTGTCCGAATTTCTTCACCAGATCCGGGTGGCCGACGATGTCGAAGAGTCCGCTCGCAGCCATCGCGGCGTATGCGTTCCAGTAGGCCTCCCAGACATCCGGGACGCTCTTCGAGTCCCACAGCCCGATCTTGCCCGGGTTGTCGAAATCCCACGCCCCGAGGTAGTGCACCGAGCCGATCAGATAGTCCCAATCGTGCATTCCGGCGAGTTCGCGGATCCATGGTTCGCAGCCATCGAGCCAGTCGCACTCGAGTCCGCAACGCACCGGAATGCGGCCGGCGGCGTGATCCTCCGCCCTGCGGATCCACTCCTGATAGGCCGGCAGGTCGGCGAGTTTCATCCGCCAGTCGTCGAAGGGCTCGGGCGTCTGCGGCGCGTGGTCGGAAATGCCGTATTCCGTGACGCCGGCCGCCAGCGCCGCATCCACGAATTCTTCGGGAGTGCCCTCGGCATGCAGGCAGAGCGGCGTGTGGGTGTGGTAGTCGGCGGGCATGAAACGCGGATCAGGAAACGGATTGAACGGACTCGGAAAGGCATACTAGACTCGCCCAGCGGTGCAAGCACCGGAGCGTTCAATGTCTGCCCAATCCACCGAATCCCGACCCGGCAACCAGGTCGTCCGTCATTTGCTCGAAACCCTGCGGCGCCATCCGAAGCGTGTCGTTTTCACCGAAGGCGAGGACATCCGGGTGCTGGAGGCCGCGGCCCGCCTCGTCCGCGAGGAGGTGGTGGCGCCCATCTTGTTGGGCAACCGCGAGAAGATCCGCGCGCTCGCCGCAGACAACGGTATCCCCCTCACCTTCATCAAGCTCATCGATCCGCCGCTGGCGTCCGATTTCGGGCTCTTCTGCCAGCGGGTCGAAAACATGGACCGCTACCGCAGCAGGCAGCTCGGCAAGGCGGACGACCTTGTCTCGCGCCCGCACTACTTCGGCTCGCTGATGGTCCAATACGGCCAGGCCGACGCGATCGTCGGCGGCAACCAGGCGATGCCCGCTTCGTATTTCCGCGCGCTGCTGCACATGATCAAGCCGCTGCCGCACGTGCCGAAGATTTTCGGCGTGACGGTGTTGATCGGTCCCCATCTTTCGAACCTCGGGTCCTCGGGCATCCTGCTGCTGGCCGACACCGGATTGATTCCCACACCGGACATCCGAGAGCTGGCCACCATCGCGGTGGAAACCGGCAAACTCGCCCAGCATTTCCTCGGCCGCAATCCGCTCGTCGCCCTGCTGAGCCACTCGACGAAGGGCAGCGCCGGCACTCCGGACGCGAAGCGCGTCGAGGCAGCCACCGCGCTGGCCCAGGAGATGGCCCGCACGCAGTTTCTCGAAATCGGCATCGAAGGTGAAATCCAGGCCGACGTCGCGCTTGATCCGAGCGCGGCCGAGGTGAAACTCACCGCCGCGCAGGCCCGCGGCACGGCCGACGTGTTGGTTTTCCCGAACCTCGACGCGGCACACATCTCGCTCAAGCTGCTGCAGCACGTGGCCGGCGCGCAGAACTACGGCCAGATCATCCTCGGGCTCGCCCGCCCGGCGGCGCAGGTGCCCCGCACCGCCACCGCGGAAACGATCTTCGGCACCGCCGCCGCGGTGGCCGTCGAGGCGATCAAATACCACGAATTGTATCCCAACGCGGATTTCTGAGCCACCGCCGCGAGAAGGCAGGATCCGCGGGATTTTTTTGAGGATTTCCGTTGCCGCGGGCGGCTTCGGGATTACCATCCACCTCGACTGCTGTGTTCGACAATTGGTAGCTTGCCCGAACCGATGATACTAGAACGGGGTCGCAACCGCGGTGTTACAAATCACGCCTTTCCGAGGAAGATTTCGAAGCATCCGGAGACCCCACTTGTTGAGTTTACGGAACGTGGCTCAATCGCACCATAAACGGCACAGCGGTTTTTTCTGTACACACGGAGCGGCGGCGGCGAAACGCTTGCGCCGTGCGACGCCTCCCGACATCCTGCCGCGGTGATCCGGTTTGCGGTTTTGGGAAGCGGCAGCGGCGGAAACGCCGCGGTGATCGAGTGCGGCGACATCCGCCTGATGGTCGATGCCGGCTTGAGCGCGAAACAGCTCGAAACCCGCCTCTCGGCGCTGGGCGTGGAGCCCGGATCGCTGCACGGGATCCTGCTCACCCACGAACACGGCGACCACGTGAGGGGCCTCCGGGTTTTCCTGAAAAAGCATCCGCAGGTGCCGGTGTTCGCCACTCCGCAGACCCGCATCGTCGTCCATGAAACGGGCATCGGAGCGGTGACTTGGAAGACTTTTGAGACCGGTCAGGCATTCTCCGTCGGCCCCATCGAGATCCGCAGTTTCTCCGTACAACACGACGCGGTCGATCCGGTGGGTTTCGTCGTCGGCCACGGTGGACGGCGGATGGGCTTCGTTTCCGATGCGGGTTTCGTGACCCGCAGCATGACCGACTCGCTGCGCGATCTGCACGGGCTGTTCGTCGAGTCGAACTACGACGACGCCCTGCTGGAGGCGGACACCAAGCGGCCGTGGTCGATCAAACAACGAATCAGCTCACGCCACGGCCATCTCTCGAACATCCAGGTCGCCGGGCTGATGCGGGAGATCGCCCACGCGGGCCTGTCACGGGTGGTGATCGGCCACCTCAGTTCCGACTGCAACACGCCGGAAACCGCGCTCGGCAGCCTGCGGAGCTGTTTGGAGGAACTAGGCCACGGCCACGTGGGGCTTCATTGCGCCTGCCAGAACGAAGTCTGCGGCTGGTTCCAGCTCTGAAAGGCTCAACCGACCTTGATCGGCAACACCTCGGCGACCGACGCGCTCCGCGGCGCGGGTTTCTCCTCCATCCCGAGCGTCGGACGCCGGCGTGACCGGGCGATGACAACCGTCCATACACCCCATGCCGCGACGAGGCTGCTGAGCACCACCCACGGGAAGGACGTCCCGAGCCAGCGCAGACAAAGAGTCATCAGCACGAGGAAAACGGCCCACAACACCATGGCGAAAATCATCAAGGCGAGGGGTCGGAACCGGTGCATCGCATTCATTGGAAAACTTGAATATCAAGCGAGTCCGCCGCCGCCAAGGACACAATCCCACGTGATCGCGTGGGAGGAGGGCCCTCGCGCTTGGCAGGAAATGCGCGGCCTGTGGCAGGGGTGCGCTTGCGGGTCGGCGGGCCGGCACGTAGCGTTCCGCATGGCCATCGAGAATTTCGGCGAGTTTTCCCCATCCATCCACGAAACGGCGTTCGTCGCGGCGAGCGCCGATGTGATCGGCCGGGTGACACTGCATGAGGAATCCAGCGTGTTCTATCAAGCGACCCTACGCGGCGACATCAACGAGATCGTCATCGGCCCGCGCTCGAACATCCAGGACAACGTCGTCGTCCACTTGGCCGACAATTATGGCTGCTACGTCGGCGAACTCGTCACCGTAGGCCACTCCGCCATCTTGCACGCCTGCACGGTCAAAGACGAGGTGCTCGTCGGCATGGGGGCGATCGTTCTCGATGGCGCGGTGATCGGCGAGCGCTCGGTGATCGGCGCGGGTGCGCTGGTGACGGGTGGCACGGAGATTCCGCCCGGTTCGCTGGTGCTCGGCTCTCCCGCCAAGGTGGTGCGCAAACTGAGTGCGGAGGAGCAGGCGAAAGTAAAAGGCTGGGCGGAGAAATACGTGCGCGTGTCGCGTGAGTTCCTGAATCGCTGAGGAGGGCCGCGGGCAGAGGGAAGAACAAACGGGAGCGTTTGAATACCGTCCGGTATTTAATTTTTCTTTAATTTCCGCCTCACCTAACTAGTTTCCCCGGATTCCGTCCGGGCGGCAGATCGCGCGGGCGGGCTCTCCCCTTCCCCACCCCGATGAAAATGCGCCCGTATTGTTTCCTGATGTTCGCGATTCCCGCCGCGACGCATGCCGCCGTTTTGAACGTCACGCCCGGCGTGAACAACGTGCCGATCCAACAGGTCGTGTTCACGGTCAACGGCGGTGACGTCGTCCAGAACTCGCCGGCATCCGGAGTCACCGCGGTTGGAGACGGCGAGGTGTTTCTGAAGAGTCTCGAGGTGAATGACGGCGGCACGTCGGTCACGCTGGGGCATTTCAACATCGAGGGCTCGGAGGTGCGGAACGTGAACCCGGAGCTTGTTTCGATCTCCGGAACGCCGGGCACCGGCTTGCGGGGCCTCGGCGTGTTCGACAACGGTGTGGTCACCGCCTCCACCGCCGGGGCCTCGGCGTTCGGAAGCGCCTTGGCGGCCACGACGACCAACACCGACCTGAGAAATTTCACCTACTACGATTTCCTGACCTCCACGCCCACCCAGGGGGTGCCCGACTACGACCTGCTCTTCATGCGGGCGATGAAACCGGAGGACTACGTGATCGTCTCCGAGCGTTTCGGCAACACCTACTTCGAGATCACGCCTCTCAAGGAGGACGGCACGCCGTATGCGGGAGCGAACGTGCTGCGCTTCGGCGGTTCGACCACCGGGCCGGCCTACTCGGTGTATGACTGGAACTCCGGATACGCGGCGGCCGGCAGCCAACCGGACCAGGCGCAGGCGTTCTCGGTGGCTTCGGTGTCGAAATTCTTCGAAGGCACCGCGGTGACGCCGGGCCCGGTCTACGGATTCCGCATCGACAACGACGGCGAGGCGGACACCAAGATTTTCGTCGTGGGTACCAATCCGTTCAGCGACAACCCCTACAACCCGCAGCTCGTTCCCGAGCCGTCGGCGTTTTTGCTCGGCGTCGGTTCCTTGCTCGGCGGTTTGTTTCGCAGGCGGCGCTGAGCGCCCCGATCAAAGAAACGGATTGTGGGCGCGTTCCTCACCGAGCGTCGTGCCCGGTCCGTGCCCCGTCAGCAACACGGTCTCGTCCGGCATGGGATCGAGAACGGCATGGATGTTGGCGAGGGCTTTCTGATAGATCCCGGGCGTCGGACAGCCGCCGATCGACCCCGCGAAGACGGCGTCTCCCACGGCAAGCACCGGGACACCGAGGCCGTCGATCTGGAAACCGAGCGCGGGCACCGCGTGTCCGGACAAATCCACCGCACCGACGGTGAGGGCATGGCTGAAGGTGCACTCGCCCGGTTTCATCGGCAGGGCGTCCGGGATGTCCGCGCTGAAGACGGAAACTCCGGCGGCGACCAACTTCTGAACCCCACCGGTATGATCGCGGTGGGAATGCGTGATGAAGACCTTGCCGGGAAGATGCACCCCGCGGCGCTCGAGCGCCCGCAGGAGGTCCGCCGCCGCGTATCCCGCGTCGATCAACAACGCGGCGCGGCCGTGGCGGACCAGCCACACGTTCACATGGTCCTGGCCGAAGGGCAGCACGATCCGCTCGATCCACGGCAGGTCGAACGCCGCAGGAACAAACTCCGGATGCGAGGCGAAGGCGGATGCGCGCAGGCCGAGAGCCGGCGCAAGCTTCTCCGCCACCTCCTTGGAAAACCGTCCGCGCAGCAAGCTGAGCACGTCGGTTTCCTCGAGACCCGCCGCCTCCGCGGCTTCCGTGGGCGCAAGACCGTTGCCGACAAGAGCCTTGCGCAACACATGCGTGAAGTCGTCCTCTAACATGCCCGGGCAGGATACACGGCCCGCCGGACGATGCCAAGCAACGATGATTCAGCGGCTGCGATAGTAACCGTCCGGATTGTAGAGGAAATAGACGTCCTTCGGCTCAAGACGGGGCAGCCACATGAACGGGCGGCCTTCGTCATCGACCTGCTCGCCGTAGACGCCTTTCCTGACGGCAGCCGCCGCGGACGCCGAGGCCTTCACATCGGGGTCCTGGGTGAACGAGGTTTCCTCGATGCCTTGGACGATGTGGTTCACCCACTTGAGTTTGGCGGCGTCCTCGGCGAATTCGCTCCAATCGCCGCTGGTGGAGTGCTGGTACATCTCCTTGATGAACTCGTCGGTGCTGACGCCCATCTTGTCGGCAACCGGCGTGCCGAGGCGTTTCCACCAACGCTGGCTTTCCTCGTGGAATTCGCGCTGCTGGGTGAGGTTGAGGCGACCGAGAAGCTGCGAGCTGATCTGGTGGTGCAGGAGCACCGCGTTCGGGTAGGCGTAGGACTCGTGTGCGAGAGTGGTGATCGCGGCGGCCATCGAGGCAGCGAACGATTTCACCACGACGTGGACCTGCGCGTCGCTGGACTCCATCGCCTTGAGGATGCGGTAGCCGGCCATCACCGAGCCACCCGGGCTCGAGTCGATGACGATGAAGATCGGCAGCTCGCGGTCCTTGTTGTTCCAGTAGTGGATGCGTTCGGTGATGTAGTCCGCCGTGTCGGTGGAAATCATTCCGTTGAGGGCGATGCGGCGGTCGGAGATGACCAGCGTGCCGTCCTCGCGGAGGGGATTCTTCAGATAAACCGGATCCGAGTTCGCATAGGCCGCGCGATCCTCCTTGGTCTCGATGCTCTTGATTTCGTTCTGGAGCCGGGTGATCTCAAGCGCCGCCTCGGTTTGGACGACCTTGAGATCGTTGGCGAGTTTCTCGGCGCGGGTCTTGGCGAGTTCGCCTTCGCGGGAAAGCCGCTCGCGCTCGGCGTCCACATCGGCGAGTTCCTTTTTCAATTCGTCGTGGCGCTTGGCCGCATCGAAAGCCTGCCGCTCCGCCATCAGCTCGCGCTCCATCTTGAGGCGGGTGATCTCGGCGCGCATCGCGTTGGTTTCACGGGTGAGGCGCTCGGCTTCGAGCTTGTTCTCGACGGCGAGGGCTTCCTGCTCCTTGCGCTTTTGCTCGAGTTCGGGATCGACGGAAGCGGAGACTGGCGCGGGTGTCGCGACCTCCGCGGTGATCTCCTCCACGACCGGGTTCGGGGTGTTGACGTTGGCGACCGTCTCGGCGGAAACGCTGGCAGCGAGCGCGAGACCCAAAAAAGGTGAGAACGTTGCGGGCTTCATGTATCGCGACCAAAACGGCACAACGTGTGCCGTTTTGTCTAAAAGTTAGTTGGAATTTCCGCGCCTCCGAACCACCGCCACCCGCCGGGGCGGCATGGAAACACCACTCACGATTGGCGTTTCGCCCGCAGTCCGATGAACACGATCGCCCCGGCGACCAACAGGAACAAACACGCGGCGAGGCCGAGCACGGTGAACAAACGGTTGCGCGCGGCATCGACCTTCTCGGGGCCGATCACGTCGGCGGGTTGCTCGCCCGGCACTTTTTCAAGCACCAGCTTCCCGTCCGCGAGCGACACCTTCGTCAGCTTCGCCATCGCCTTGCCGAGCACCGGGTCCGTCACGTATCGCTCGGTGATGCGATACGGCGACATCTGGCCGGTGAACTCGTCCGGCACCTTCGCGCCGGGCACCTCGATCTCGTCGATCTGCAGAACGATCTCACGGCTCAAAAGCCCCGGCCGCGCGACGAGCGTTCCGTTCAAATAGCGCGCGTCGGAGGTCACCAGGCCGTTTTCGCCTTCACGGCTGAGCCGGGGTTTTCCGTTGAGCGGAAACGAAATCGCGATGCGCATCGCCTCGTCCCCGATCTCGGAGATCCGGAAGGTGCCTCGCAGTTCCTTGAACGGCTCGTAGGCGGCGATCGCTAGGTTCAGTTCCTCCGCATCGAGCGCGAGAGTGGCCTGCTTGTCGCCCGCCAGTTCCTGACGGAAACTTTCGAGCCGCTCGGCCAGCGCGTTCAATCGCGCCTCGCCGCCATCCAGCGTGCTGACCTCGATCGGCACCGGTTTCTCCGCCGTGAATTTCTCGATCTCGCCGAACTGGCGGAACAACGTGAGCACCGAGAAACCAATCAAAAACACCATCACCAGCAGGGCGGCGATCAGGATCGTGCAGCCCGCGAATGGCGAGCGCGCGCTGGGAGCGGTTGGCGGTTTCTCTTCGTTCATGCGTGGGGCTCAGGGCTTCGGCGACTGGCCGGGGTCCTCGTCGGGATACGGATTCGGCTCCGTTTCGGACGAGACGTCGGGGTAATCGTAGCGCGGTTCATCCTCCGGCTTCCACCCGTCGTCGCCGGACTCTTCGGTTTCCTCGGCGTCGGTGGTTTCCTCATCCTCGGCCCCGCGCTCCGCCTGCCGGGCCTCCCACAACGCTTCGCGCTCGGCGCGTTCGCGGGCTTCCTCCTCTTCGGCGCGACGGTTCTTGCGGCGGTCGAGCCACGCGAGCCAGATGCAGATCTCGTAGAGCACGATCATCGGCGCGGCCATCAACGTGAGCGTGAACACGTCCGGCGTGGGCGTCAGGATCGCGGCGGCGACGAAGATCGCGACGATCGCATACGAGCGCGTGCGGCTCATCGTTTCGTAGGTGAGCAGGCCGAGCTTCACCAGCACCATCACGATCACCGGAGTCTCGAAGGACAGCCCGAAAAGCAGCGTGAACTGCGTGGCGAACGAAATGTATTCGCCGATCCGCCAGTCGTTCGAAACCCCGAGACTTCCGCTCCATTCGTAGAAAAACTCAAGCGCCCGCGGCAGCACGATGAAATAGGAGAACAGCACGCCCGCGATGAACAGTCCGAAACCCACCGCCATCGCCGGCCACATCACCTTCCGCTCGTGCGAGTGCAGGCCCGGCAGCACGAACTGCAGCAGGAACATCAGCAGCAGTGGAAACGAAAGGATGATGCCGGCGAAGAACGACAACTTCATCGACAGCATGAAGGTTTCCGTCGGCTTGAGCGCGGACATCAGCTTCAGGTTCCCGCGGTTGTCGATTTCCGGGCTCGGCGAGGTCTTCAGCAGGGCGGTCACCTGTTTTTTCAGGTCATCCGGCGCTTCAAGCGACGTGATGAACTTCCCGCGCACGTCCTCCGGCAGCGCCAAGGCCGCGCGCAACAGGCCCGCAGCCCGCGCGTGAAAGGCCAGATCCGCATCATCGAGCGAGCGAAAGAACGCCTCGCGCTCCGATGGCGTCAGCGACGACGCCGCGTGTTCGATCTGCTTCGCCTTCTCCCACTGGTCCACATCCAGCGGCTTCGGCGCGTCGGCCGTTTTCTTCGGCAAGCGCGCCTCAAGCTGGGTCACCCACACTTGCTCGACCGGCCGCCGCAGCACTTCCATGAGCTGCTTTTGGAAGGTGAAACAGATGATCATCGAGATCAGCAGCGTGATCACCATCCGCGTGATCATGATCCGCAGGTCCTCGAGGTGTTCGAGGAAGGGTTTCTCATGGTCCGGGTGGGCTTTCTCCCGGAGATCGATGACTTTCCGCAGCAGGTTCATGCCGTTGGTGGGCCGGGATTCAACCCGCGCCCCCGGCCTACGGCAAGCACCGGGTCGCACTTTCGCGGCTGGACCGCTCAATCCCCCACGCTCACCCGCACGCGGACGTATCGCGCGCCGGCCGAAACCGGGATCCGCAGCGTGACTTCCTCGAAGCCCGCCACCGCCGGCTCGAAGGGAGCGGCGTCCTCCACCGTCCCGGGCGGCGACGCCATGCTCCAGCCTCCGAGGGCCCCGGAGAACTCCGGCACCACCGACAAGCCGCGCGCCGCCGCATCCGTCCGCCGCGGGTACTTCACAACAAATTCCTCCGCCTCCATCTCCATCGCCGGACGAGGCGCGCGTCCGCCGGGTCCCACCGCCGTGGCGGACATCGGGTCTCCGCCAAACGCGAACTCCAGAAGGTTGCTCAGTCCATCGTGGTCCGGGTCCCCCTCGGCGCTGACGTCCGACGCGCCGGCGATCCATGCGTCGAAGCTCTGGGCGATCGGAAGAGCGTCATCCATTTCCACCACTCCCGAATCGTGCCCGCCAACCACGGCGATCGCCACCGCCGACGCGTCCGGCACCGCATTCCATGCGATGGAAAGCTCCGCCGCCCCACTCGCGGCGATCCCGCCGCGGCGGCAGGTCCACTGCCCTGCGGCCTCCTCCTCACAGATCCATCCCGCTCCCGAGACGGAGTCTGGTGCCGGTGAAATCGTGATCCCGATCTTCGTGTTGTGCGCATCCGACGGCCCGGCGTTTGGAAACGAAAGCGAAACCGCCCCCGCCTGTCCGGGCACCAGTGTCCACGTCGGCGCGGCCGCACTCACCGCCGCACTCCCCGGATTCACCCGCCGCACGTGATATCCCTGCGGCTCCATCAACGCGTCCAATTTCGTTAGATAGGCCGGCATGAAGGCGATGTAATTCCGTTCCTTCTGCAGCGCCGGGAAATCGTCACGCCCGCTCGCCGTGCCGATGAGCACGGGTTCGCCCCCGACCATGACGAAGGCGGGCGCGCCGGAGTCGCCACCCCGATAGGAACACTCGCCCGCGGTACCTCCGCCGGTATCATAATCGAAATACGCGAAACGCGTCGTGTCGAAACCGGGATCGTTCACCAACGTGTCAAAGCCGTCCACCGTCATGCCGCCCGCGGTGACGAAGCTGCCGAAGACCACCATCGGCAGGTTCACGTAGTCACCCTCCGCCGGCAGGTTCAGGACGCGGAACGGCTGGATCCCGAGCGATTCATCCACCTCGGCATCGAGCGTGTACACCGTGAGGTCCGTCCATTGCCACAGGTCGTTGACCACCGGCGAATGGCCCGAAAGCCCGAACAAATGCTGGTTTCCATCCCCACCGAGAAACGCGATCTGCCAATCCGCCCCGAGCGGATAGTGCGTGGCATAGATGATGTGGCGCGGCGAGATGAGCGCCATCTGGCGCGTCCAGTCCGTCGCGTGCGCCGGCCAGCCGATGGCATGAAACGCGTCCGCCGGGGATGCGAAGAACGATGGATTCGATGCCGGCGACTGCGGGTACACCGGCGCGCCCGGAAACGAGAGCAACCTGCGATGGAGGTTCTGAGAAAAACCGCGGACCTGCAGCGCCTCCGCAGGAAGCACGAAAACCAGCGGAACAAGGCAAACAAACCAGAGGCCGGGGGGGAGCCGATTCATGAAGCAGGGACGCTACGGAGTCCCTCCCACCCCGGGCAAGACAATTGCCAGCCCCTTTCATCAGGCCGCCGTGGGCACCGGCGGCGGCACCGCATTTCTCCTACGGCGCAGGGCCGAACTCCAGTCGACCCCCGCCGTGAAGAACATCAGCAGGGCCAGCGTGACGACCGCGCCGACGGTGATCGTCAAACCGGTGAGTCCATCGAAGAAGAAACTGTAACTGAAGAGCACCATGTAGGCGAACTGCGCGGCCGCAGCGATCCGCGCGAAACCGGCGCCCGCGAGACGCCAAAGGTAGCCCGTCACCAACAACAGCGAGACGGCCGCGGAGATCCCGAACGACGGCAGCAACGGCAGCAGGTCCACCAGATAGGCGAACAGCAATTGGAAGGCGAAACATCCGGCGGCGAGGAAGAAATAGTTCATCGGGTGCAGATCGACCCCGCGTTTCAGAGACACCATCACCAGCACCGCGAAGAAAAACACCAGCGACACCGGTGCGAAGAATGTCATCCGTCCGGCGATGTCGCCCGGGTTCGGCACCTTCGGCATGTCCATCGCGATGGCATGGGCGCCGATCACATCCTCGTAGTTCCACACCAACCGCCAACCGTTGCCGCGGCGCGCGCGGTCGGACGGAGACTCGCTGCCCGCCGGGATGTCGATTTCGGAAAACCCGGTGTCCATTGTCAGCACGAAGTCGCGCACGCGGCGGACCTGTTCGAACTGATAGGTCCAGCGGTTCATCCCGGTGCCGCGGTAGCTCACCTCCAGCGGTACCACCTCGCCCGGTTTCATGCGCAGCGACTTGCGGATCTCGCCGTCCACCGGCGCGCGGTCTGTCGCCTTGCCGCCGAAGGAAAGCTCGAAGCTGTCGTAGCGCGCACCCTCGGCGGGAAGCCGGAAGGAAACATGGATGGTCTGCTCGATGGGCGTCGGGTTCCTCACCTGATAGACCGCGTGGAAATCGACGGCATAGGTTCGGTACCACAGCAGGCCCTTGCGTTTCGGCTCGTGACGGAGGCGGACGTCCACCATCCCCGACTCCGGCGCGAAGGTCCGCATCATGCCGGAGGCACCGGGTGTTTCGTGCGCCAGCACCGGATGGGTTTGCTCAAGGACGGGTCCCCAGTTTCCGGCGACCTCCTGATGGAAACGCCGGTCGCCCTCTTGCGAGCGCAGTGTGATCGCGCCGCCGAGGACAAACCACGCCACCGCGGAACACGCGGCGATGGCGATGATCGAAAGAAGCCGGATGATGCTCATGGGATGGATGGGGTAGGCGTTTGAATGAAGAAATGATCAGCGGAGCGGACTTCCGATCTGATAGAAGAATCCAGCGGCGGGTTTCTCGCCCCGGCAGAGGTCTTTGCGGAGCTCGACGACACCGGCCGAGGCCGGCTTGGAAACGGTGGCGTTGCCTTCCACGGCGATCACCTCACAGCGCGGCGGCAGTGCCACCGACCATTCGATCCGCTCGATGAACAACGAGGTGCGCGGCAGCTCAAGGGCCACCCGGCCGCCCACCGGATCGAGCGCATCGATGCGGCCGGTGTAGGTGAGTTCCACGGTGCTGCCGGATTTCGCATCGTTCGGAGCCGGCAGGGCGATCTCAAACACGCCGGACTCGCGGCTCACCGGTTTCACCGCTTTTCCCGCCACCGTGCAGGAGAGCAACTCGATGTCCGCAGGCATCTCCACCCGCCATGGCATCGCCGAACTATGACGGATGAGCCACGAAACCGAGGTGCGCATCGACCCGTCCTCCACCACCTGCTGCGTGGCCTTCGATGCCGAGACGACCGCTTCGGCACTCTCGACCACCGGCAGCCAGCGCACGTCCAGATCGAGTTCCGCGCCGGACTCCGCGGTGACGAATGTCTGTCCGCCCAGCGCCGCCCTCATCCAACCTCCGAGCCTCTGCGGAGGCACCGCGTGGAGCGGTTCACCTCCGAGCTCCATCCCCTCACCCGGCACGACGGCAAAGAGCGATTTCGCCCCATCCTCCACATGCGGCGCGCGGAGTTCCCACCTTGTCGCCAGCGGCGACAGCGGAACCGCATACGTCACCATCAACTCACGGTCCAGGACATCGCGGGTTTTCCAACGGACCAACAACCGTCGTCCGCCATCCGCCGTGCGGCGGGTTTCGGACGATGCCAGATCCTCCCCGTCCACGGTTACGCCCACCGCGTTGCCGGGAAACTCGAGTTCCATCTCCACGCCCGATCCGCCATCCGCCTGCGCCGTCACGCGCGCCAGATATTCCAATCGCCCCTCGCCCGGGCGCACCAGCACGCGGTTCTCCACCCGCCATTCGCTGGCGACGAGCGGTGCCTCCACATGCGGTGGTTTCAGCTCCAGCGTGAGTTCCTCATCGCCCGGAGGCAGCAGGAAGCCATCTCCCGAGCGGATCACCTCGCCACCGCCCCAGCGCGCCTCGTAGCCATCCGGCACACCGGTCACCACGAGACGCTTCACCGCCGCCGCCGCCGGGCGGACCCGGAGCACCCCGCCCGCCGCGAGTTCCTTCCAACCCGGAGTCGCACAGCGCACGGTGACATCCAACGGACCCGCTTCTTCCGTTAGAACCCGGAACCCGTCCTTCCACACCACCGGCGCGCCGCCGGCATCCGCTTCCTCCAACGAGACGGTTCCATCGAACAAATCGACCTCCTGCCAGCCGTCGGCCAGCACGCGTCCGCTCCACTTCCAATCCAGCACGCCGCCGCCGCCATCCTCATCGAAGGACAGCGTGCCCTCCGCCAGGTTCCAACAATGGGACAACGGCGGCGGCGCTGGTTTCTCCGGCGCGCCCTCCCCGCGGGACCTCCTCCCCGCCTCCCACAACGCGCGAAGCTCCTGATAGGAAATCGTCACCCGCCCGCTTGATAGATCCGGCGGACTTCCGTCCGTCTGCGCGGATGCCGGAACAAGCCCCGCGGCCCAAAGGACCGCGCCGATGACGGGAAGTCGTCTCACATTCACGGCGCGATGCTTTCTCCGCCGTGTGAAACCCGGATGACGACTCGGGGAAACCTGCGTGAATGTTTCGTGTGGGACGAGCGTCCCCATCTACTCCGGCCACACCACGTCCGGCGACGTGCCGTGCCAGAACGGCTGCGCGGGATCGAACAAGTCCCTGCCCTTGAAGATGACCTGCCCGGACGAATCCACCGGCAACGTGATCACGCGGTTGTCCACGAACAACACCGCCGCCTTGTTCCCCCACTTGGCGCAGAGTTTGGTGTCTGCCTTGAGGGTTCCTTTCAAGAGAGGAAACACAATGACAGGCGCAGTAGGGTCGCTCGCAGGGATGTTCCGGAGATATGCGTATGAGCATTCTCCTTTCTCCAACGCGCGCGAACCGATCATCACGTCGTCCGGCCTCGGCGTGAAGCCGGCATGAAAGATGGTTTCGCTTTGGACAAGGCCCGAAGCGATCAACTGACGGAAGTAGTCGTTCGATGTGGCGGTTCCGAGGGGAATTCCGTGCCCCGGAACATCCGCGTCCACCTCGGCGATCGTCTTGTCGCTTGGAAACGATCCATACTCGGATACGAAATCCAACATCCCGAACCCAAGACTTCTGAGATTTCTCGCGGCGCTTTCCAGTTCGCTCCGCGCCTGTCGTTTCACCACCACCAGCGGATACAGCGAAGCGACTCCCAGCACCGACAACATCCCCACCACCCAGATCCCCCACATCCATCTCCGCGACCTCTTCTCACGGGCCGACGGCGGCGGCAGGGGCGCGTCGGGCTGGGATTGCCTTTCCATACCATCGCCACCATCGGGCGAATCGTCGTTCCGGGCAAGCGCGGAGCCCGTGTGGAGCGGCGCCCCTGTGAAGCAAGTCCCGGAGGGACGCCGGCACGTAGCCACGAGGTTCACCCACGCGCCTTGGCGTCGGCTTCGATCCAGTTCCAGAGCGAGTCGAGACCGGAGCGGACCGCGGACTTGGCGGCGGCGAGGTCGGAACCGGCGTCGGCATGGCCGAAGAGATAGAACTTGATCTTCGGCTCGGTGCCCGAGGGACGGACGGCGAAGGAACGGCCGTCCTCAAGGTCGATGAAGAGCATCTTTTCCTTGGGGATGAGGTCGCCTTCCTGATCGTAGATGTCCTGGCTGGCGAAATCGCGGACTTTCGCGACGGCGGAGCCATCGACTTCGGACGGCGGGTTTTGCGCATACGAAGTGGCGAGCGCCTGGATCTTCGCCGCGCCGTCGGCGCCCTCCATGACGAGGGATTTGCCGATTTCGAGATAGTATCCGTATTCCTGATAGATCTCATCCAGCAGCGCGGGCAGGGACTTGCCCACGGATTTCGCGTAGGCGGCGACTTCGGCGAACATGAGGGTGGCGCCGTTGGCGTCCTTGTCGCGCACGGCGTCGTTGCCGAGATACCCATAACTCTCCTCGCCGCCGAAGACGAAGAAGCGCGAGTATTCGAGGCGCAGGGCGCGGGTTTGCTCCTCGGTGAGCGAGCGGTAGTCGCCCTTCTTGTCGGCGGGGATGGCCTCCTCGTATTTGCGGAGCTTGCCGGCGATGTATTTGAAACCGGTGAGGGTGTCGACGATGCCGACGCCGAAGCCATCGGCGATGGAGCGCTGGAGTTCGGTGGTGACGAAGGTTTTCACCAGCACCGCACGGCTGCGGTTGGCATGGCTGAGCCAACCGAGGTCGAAACAGGTCTTGAGGCGGTACCACGCCATCAGCGAACCGATCTGGTTGCCGGTGAGGAGCACCATCTTGCCATCGGCATCGCGCACGGCGACGCCCATCCGGTCGGCGTCCGGGTCGGTGCCGATGACGATTTCCGCGCCCGTTTCCTCGGCGAGGTCGATGCCCATCCTGAGGGCCGGAGCGTTTTCCGGATTGGGCGACTCGACGGTGGGGAAACGCCCGTCCTGGACGTCCTGCTCGGGCACGGTGCTGACATCGAAGCCGAAACCGCGGAGCATCGGGACGTTGATCGTGCCGCCGGTGCCGTGGAGGTTGGTGAAGACGATCTTGGTAGAGGCTCCTTCGAGCAGCTTGGGCTGGAGGAGAAGGGTCTTGAGGCGCTCGGTGTAGCGGGCGTCCATGTCCGCGCCGAGGGTGCGGACGGTGCCGCGCTGGTCCGCGGGAACCGGTTCGAAGGCCTCGGAGTCGATCGCATTGACCTCGGCGATGATGCCGGACGCATGGGGATCGACGATCTGGGCACCGTCGTTGAAGTAGGCCTTGAAGCCGTTGTCGTGCGGCGGGTTGTGGCTGGCGGTGAGCACCACACCGGCGTCGGCGCGGAGCTCGCGGATGGAAAACGAAAGTTGCGGCGTCGAGCGCGGGCCTTCGAACAAATAGGCGTCGCATCCGAGGGCGGCGCAGGTTTCCGCACAGAACTCGGCGAAGTCGCGCGAGAAGTGACGGGTATCGTGCGCGAAGACGAGGACCGGCTTGCGACCGGAACCGGCGAATTGTTTCGCGTAGGCGACCAGTCCGCGGACGGCGCGGCCGACGTTGTAGAAATTCATCGTCGCGGTGCCGACACATGGATGCTCGGGACGGCCGTTCGGTCCGCCGCTCCCCTGCTCCGCCTGGGTGACGACGCGGCCGATGGTGCGCCCGCGCAGGCCTCCGGTGCCGAAAGCGAGGGTCTTGAAAAAGCGGTCGTTGAGCTCCTGCCACTCGCCGGCGGCGACGAGTTCCTCGATCGCGGCGCGGGTCACCGGCCGCGTGCTGCCGGCCAACAGGGCCTCGATGTTGCTCTTGGCGGAGGCCAGCAGGCGGCCATCGGAAACGGCGGACGAAAGGGCGGAGTCGAAATCGCTCATGGCGGGGCGGATCGTAGGAGAATCGACCGGCGTGGCAATGCCGTGGTGGCGCGAATTCGCGGACCGGCACCGTCAAGCCGACGGATACGCCGCGGCGATTTTGTCGGCCCAGAATTTGGCGCGGGAGCCGAAGCCGCGTTCGTCGCCGGCGTAGAGGATGCCGCGGGAGACGTTGATGACGTCGGGGGCGGAGCGTTTCGCGGTGGCGAGGGAGTCGAGGTCGCCGCCTTGGGCGCCGAGACCGGGGACGAGCAAGGGTGCGTCCGGGATTTTCGCCAGGACATCGGCGGCGTTGGTGAGGCCGACGACGTATCCGACGTCGGTTTTGCGTTTCTCCTCCGCGGCGCGGTCGCCGAGGGCGGTGACGAGTTCGAAGACCGAGCGGCCGTCGGCGAGTTGCTGGCGCTGGAAGTCGGCGGAGCCGGGGTTGGAGGTGACGGCGAGCAGGTAGACCCCCTTGCCTTCCCAATCGAGAAAGGGCTCGAGCGAGTCGTAGCCGAGAAAGGGATTGAGCGTGACGGCATCGACGTTCCAGCGCTCGAAATACCCCTGTGCGTAGTATTTCTGGGTCTCGCCGATGTCGCTGCGCTTGGCATCGAGGATCACGGGCACTTCGTCGGGGATCTCGGCGAGGATTTCCTCGAGGAGCTGGATCCCCTCGATGCCCATCGCCTCGAAGTAGGCCATGTTCGGCTTGAAGGCGGCGGCCCAGATGGCGGTCTCGCCGACGACCTGGCGGAGGAAATTGCGGGCGAAATCGACGCCGCCGTCGCCCGGACGGGGGTCGAGGCCCACGCAGAGGCGGGATCCGGTCTTCTGGATGCGTTGCTGGAGGCGTTCGGCGTAGCGCATGGGCGGGACGATGGGCGCGCCGTCCGCGCGGGCAAGCGGAAAGCAAGGAATGCCGCCCTTCCGGCCGGGCTTGCGCGGTCCGCCATACCGGGCTATCCGGGACGTGCATGCTGCGCTTCACGATTTTCGGCATCCCGGTGCTGGTCCATCCGTTTTTCTGGCTGACGCTGGCGATCATCGGCGGGGCGAACAGCGAGCGCGGACCCGACGCCTTGTTCCGCCTGGTTTTGTTTCTGCTGGCCGGCTTCATCTCGATCCTGGTTCACGAACTCGGCCACGCGCTGACGGCGCGGAAATTCGGCGCGTGGAGCGAGATCGTGCTGCAGGCCTTCGGCGGGTATGCCTCGTATTCCGGCGTGCACATGACCCGGCCGCGGAGTTTCGCGATCACGGCGGCAGGTCCCGCCGTCCAGCTCCTGCTCGGCGGGATCCTGTGGCTGCTGCTCGAACGCTTCCACGACAAGATCGCGCCCCAGGCACTCTATTTCACCGTGAGTCTGACGTGGATCAGCATCGTGTGGGCGGTCTTCAATCTGGTGCCCGTCATCCCGCTCGACGGCGGACGGATGCTCGATGCGCTGCTCGGACCGAAACGGATCCGGATCACCTTGTGGATCACGATTCTCACGGCGGTGGCCGTCGGGCTCGGTTTCCTGACGCTCACGGGAAGCATCATCGCCCCGATCTTCATGGGCACCTTCGCGTGGCAGGCGTGGAAGACCTTGCGCGACGAGCCGTGGCGGTGAGGACGGGGGGAAAATCCCTCTAACAACGAGAAAAGTCGTGCCTGCGGGGTGGATCACCCCCAGCCTCCGCGGCTCTTCCTCCCCGCGACGCTCCATGTTTGATCTCTTCCGCAGAAAATCCGGCACGTACAAAGACGACACTCTTTCCGGCCTCACGGTGGCCCTGGCACTGGTGCCGGAGGCCATCGCGTTCGCCTTCGCGGCGGGTGTCGATCCACTCGTCGGCCTGTGGGCGGCGGTTTTCATGGGATTCATCACGGCAGCCTTCGGCGGACGGCCGGGCATGATCTCGGGGGCCACCGGCGCGATCGCGGTGGTGGTGGCCAAGGCGGTGCAACACGGCGACTCGATCCGCGAGGGGCTCGGCATGCAATATCTCTTCGCGGTGGTGATGCTGGCAGGCGCGATCCAGATCACCTTCGGGTTGTTGAAACTCGGGCGTTTCATCCGGCTGGTGCCGCACCCGGTGATGATCGGATTTGTGAACGGGCTGGCGATCGTGATCCTGATGGCGCAGTTCCCGTCGTTCCGCGACCTGGACACCAACGATTGGCTGAGTGGACAAGCGCTGGCGGTGATGGTGGGGCTGGTGTTGCTGACGATGCTGATCATCCAGTTTCTCCCCAAGCTGACGAAGGCGGTGCCTTCGACGCTGGTGGCGATCGTATCGGTCGGCCTGCTCGCGGTGTTCGTGTTTCCTGGGGCGGCGACCGTTTCCGACGTGCTGGCGACCTCGCCGGGAAACCCGGATGGCGTGCTGAAAGGCTCGTTTCCGCTGCCCGCGCTGCCGACGGACATCGCATGGGCGAAGGAGTGGGGATTCCTGCTGCGGACGGCGTTGGTCGTCGCGATGGTGGGCATCATCGAGTCTCTGATGACGCTGCAGCTCATCGACGAAATCACGGAAACCCGCGGTCACGGCAACCGCGAGTGCATCGCCCAGGGTGGCGCGAATTTTCTCTCCGGCCTGTTCGGCGGGATGGGCGGCTGCGCGATGATCGGTCAGTCGCTCATCAACATCAAATCCGGCGGCCGCGGTCGGACCTCGGGCATCGTCGCGGCGCTGGCGCTGGCGAGTTTCATCATGGTCGGCGGGCCGGTGATCGAGAAAATCCCGATCGCCGCGCTGGTGGGCGTGATGTTCATGGTGGTGATCGGCACCTTCGAGTGGTCGTCGCTGAAAACCTTCGGCCGGGTGCCGATGTCGGACATCCTCGTCATCGCGGTGGTCACGCTGGTCACCGTGTTTCTTCACGATCTCGCAACCGCGGTGTTCATCGGCATCATCGTTTCCGCGCTGGTCTTCGCATGGGAGAGTTCGAAGCACGTCTTCGTGACGCTGGAAAAGGACACGCCGGACGAGCGCATCTATGCCGTGCAGGGGCTGCTTTACTTCGGCTCGGTGCGGGAATTCACGGAACGCTTCCAAGCCCGCTCGGACGTGAAGAACATCGTCATCGACCTCGCCCACGCACGGGTCTGCGACATGTCCGGGCTGGAGGCCTTCAACGCGCTCGCCGAGCGCTACCGCGCGGCCGGCAAGAACCTGCGCCTGCGGCATCTCTCACCCGACTGCCGCCGCATGCTCGACCGCGCCGGCAGCATGGTGAACGTCGAGATCCTGCCGGACGATCCCGACTACATGGTCGCCCGGATGCGCCTCGGGCACGACTGACCTGACGAAATCCCGTTGCGCGGAAACGCGGAAACGGACATCGTGCCGGTCATGCACATGATTCCCGCGCAGATCGCCGCATCGGACGGCTTCGCGATCGCAATGCTGGGCGTGATCCTGTTGTCGATGGGCATGATCGGCGTGTTGTTCTGGTGCATGAAACGCAACGCCGCGCGGCGCGACCCGCATGTGGACTCGCTGCTCGAGGAATTGGAGGAAGACGAACGCCAGGAGCGCCTCCCGCGCACCGCACCGGGTGGCGAAAAACCACGCGAACCGTGGGAACGCGAATCCGACTGGTGGAAATCGTGACGCGGGGTGGCCAGCGACAGGATCGGCTTGCGGCGCCATCTTCGACGGTTCATCTTCCGCCGCCCCGCCATGTCCCGATTGTTTGACTCTCCCACCGCCTGGCTGACACGCCGGGACGGGACCGTGGTCGTGGGGAGCGGACCGTTCACCGCAAGCGATACCTTCGAAGGCGCGGACGCCGCATTTTACGTGCAGGAATTCGACTGGGGGGACGCGAAGCCATGGAAGATCCCGGCACGGGTGGAATGCATGGAGCTCGCGGATTTCCGAAGACTCGCGGGGCACCCGCAGCCCCTGCCCTGCGAGTGGCAGGCACCGGACGCCGCTCCGTTTTCGGAGGTTTTCCAAGAGGTCATGACCGCCATCCGGGGCGGCGAATTTGAAAAAAGTGTGCCGGTGGTGACCGAGTCCGGTGTTTCGCCACGCGCGCCCGGCCCGACGGTCGCCGCGGCTGTCGCTCATCAGGACCTGCCGCTGCGCAGCTATGGATGGGTCGGGGCGGAAAGCGGATTCGCCGGAGCCACCCCGGAGTCGTTGTTCACACTCGACCACGGCTGTCTGGAAACCATGGCGCTCGCCGGGACCGCCCGCAGTGAGGATCGCGACGTGTTCGCAGTGGACGAAAAAGAGATCCGCGAGCACGAATACGTGGCTCAAACGCTCGTTTCAAAGCTAACAAACATCGGCAGCCTGACGCGCCACCCGCGGGAGATTCTCGATCTGGGATCGATCGTCCATTTCCTCTCACGGATCGAAGTCAAGGTGCCGGACAGCCTCACGCCGGAGTCTCTGTTGCGGCAGCTCCATCCCACGCCGGCGCTGGGCCCGCTGCCACGGACGGACGAAACGATGGCGAAGTTGATCGACTGGCGCCGCCGCCTCGGCTGCCCGCCACATTTCGGCGCGCCGTTCGGAGTGGCCGAGGGAGGACGTTTCGATGCGGTCGTTGCCATCCGGGGCGTCTGGTGGGACGGAAAGCATATCCGGATTCCATCCGGTTGCGGGCTCATCGAGGCCAGCCGGCTCGTCAATGAATGGCGGGAACTCCGGCTCAAACGCGAATCCGTGAAGCATTTCCTGCCCGGGAATTGATCCGTCATGCCCACATATTCCGGAGCGTTCTTCTATCCGGCATATTCGAAAATCTGGTCATGTGACAACTCACCCGACAAAATTATTCAAAAAATGTTGATTATTTTTTAAATTTGGGGAAACTCGCCGCGGCTTTGACCACCGTATCATGCGATCGAACGTCCCCAATCGAGCCATACCCACGGTGCTGACAATGCTGGCGGCGGGAGTTTTCCCGGGTTCCCCAGCATACGGTCTGACGCCCGTGAGTCCCAACCCGATCAGCCGGTTGGCGCGGGTGTTCGATTCGCAGTTGGTGAAGGTGGAGGACCGGGTGGCCTGGCTGGACAAGCAACTTTCGACCTTTGCGAGTTTCAACGAGCGCCCGCTCAATTCCGGCCTCGGATTCCGCGCCTCACGCAGCCACCCGGGAGGTCCGGACCCCTCGGTGACCATCGATCTGGGCAGTGCGCTGCCGCTTGAGAAGATTTTCCTGATTCCGGCGCAACGCGAGTACGCCGAGGACCCGGGCCTGTTTCCCAAGCGCTTTACGATCGACCTGTCCAACCACGAGGATTTTTCGAACCGGACGATCCTGTTCACGACCGGCACAATGCCCCTGCCCTCGCCGGGCACCATCCCCTTTCCGTTCCCCTGCAAGGAAACGGCGCGCTACGTGCGCCTGACGGTGCAGGAAGGCAACCACCGTGGAGCAATCGACTTGTTCGGCCTCTCGGAAATGGTCGTCATCTCGAACGGCGAGCCGGTCTCCTTCGGCCGGCAGGTGAGTTCGGTCGGCGCTTCGGACGTGCCGTCGATTTGGTATCCGGAAGCCCTCGTCGACGGCCGGATGCCGCTGGGCATCTGGCACAACGGCGGCATGCCCGATCCGAATCCGGGCGACATCGTCGAGATCGAGGACGGAACAGACCAGAACACCGTGTGGGACATGGATCTCGGAACGGATCAAGCCATCGACCGGCTGGTCCTTTTCCCCTACCGTCTGAGCAAGAATCTGGAATCCACGGTTCTGCCGGAATCGCTTTCGATCACGCTGGACGGCCCGGACGGCGAATTCACACACGAGTGGACCAACCCGATCCCCGGTTCGGAAAGCACCACGCCGCTGATGATCCCGTTCTCCGGGCACAAGGCGCGAAGCATCCGCATCACCACACTGATGCCATGGGAACTGGGAAACCGGAGGCTCAACGCCCTCTCCGAAATCGAAGTCTGGGTCGGTAACAAGAACGTCGCGAGCGGGCTTCCCGTGAACCGGATCCACGGCGGCGATTCGCTCGCCATCGCGTCGCTCACCGATGGCTACACCTCGGACCGCTTCATCATTCCGGTGTCGTCGTGGCTCAACCAACTCACCGAGCGCTGCCGGATCGAGCGCGAACTGGCCACCCTGCGACCGGTCCACCGCCGGCTTTCGTCGCGCAGCGAACTCAACGCCACCTGGGGCTCGGCCGTCGTGCTGGGCCTCACGTTCCTGATCCCGGTGTTCATCGTCGAGCGCCGGCGCCTGCTTTCCCGTGACCAGCTCGACCAGATCCGCAAGCGGATCGCCTCCGACCTTCACGACGACATCGGCAGCAACCTCGGCAGCATCTCGCTCATCGCACGCACCGCCCGCAAGGACCTCGTCCGGATGAAGGGCCCCGATGAAATCGCCGAGGACCTCGGGGAAATGGAAACCATCGCCCGCGAGAGCTCGCTGGCCATGCGCGACATCGTCTGGCTGCTGGAACGACGCCAGGACTCCATCGGCGACCTCGTCGAGCGGATGCGGGAAACCGCCTGCCGCCTGTTGCGCGAGATCCAGTTCACCGTCGAGTGCGAGTCGAACAAGACCACCGCCCGTCTCTCGCTCGACGCCAAGCGCCACCTGTTCCTGTTTTACAAGGAGGCAATCCACAACATTCTCAAGCACTCCCACGCCAACCGCGTCAGCATCCGGCTGTGGGACGTCGACGACAAGCTCGCCCTGGAAATCTCCGACAACGGCGTCGGACTGCCGGATGCGGACCGCCCCCCGACGGTCAACAAACTCCGCGACAGGGCGAAAGTGCTCGATGGTCTGCTCCAGATCGCCTCGTCGAGCGAAACCGGAACGTCGATCCGCCTGATGGTGAAACGTTCGCACCTTACAACCCACCCCGTGATGTCATGATCTCCGAAGCCACCACCCTTACCAACATCTGGATCGTCGAGGACCACGAGGTCTTCGCCCGCCAGGTGCGACGCCTCATCGACTCCGAGCCGGACCTCCGCTGCGACCACCATTTCAGCAACGCGGCCGACTTGTATGACAAGCTCAAGTTCACCAACGAACGTCCCGACCTTCTGCTGCTCGACCTCGGACTTCCGCGCCGCGACGGACTCGAGGTCCTCTCGGACATCCGCACCATCCTGCCCGATGTGAAGGTGCTCATCCTCACCGCCTCCGACGACCGCGAGAAGGTCTATCAGGCGATCTGCAACGGAGCCTCCGGATACCTGCTCAAAACGGCGGACCCGGACGAACTGCTCAGCGGCATCCGCGACGTCGTGCACGGCGCGTCCGCGCTGAGCAGCCCGATCGCCAAGATGATCCTCGAAGGATTCGCCCGTTACGGTCCGGTCGAGAAAATCGAGCCGCTCACCAACCGCGAGGAGGACGTGCTGCACTACCTCGTCAAGGGCCTCATCAAGAAGGAGATCGCCGAGCAACTCAGCATTTCCCAGCACACCGTGGACATGCACCTGCGATCGGTGTACCGCAAACTCCACGTGCGCTCGCAGACCGAGGCGGTCGCCAAGGCCATCCGCCGCGGACTCGTTTGATCCCGTTTCTTCCCTCTTCTCCGTCTGGAGAGTTCGCATGAAAAACCCCCGGTCCTTCGCAGGGCCGGGGGTTTTCCTATGATCGAAATGGGATTCCGGTGGAAGGCGATCAGCCTTCGGCGGATTCTTCGTCCTCGCCGGCCTCGACCTCGATGGTGAGGATCGGCATCACCTGCGGGTGCAGCTTGATGGTGACGTCCGTCTTGCCGGACTTCTTGATCGGCTTGTCGAGCTCGATGGCGTGGCGGTCGATCTCGATGCCGGCGGCTTCGAGTTCCTTGTGGATGTCGATGTTGGTGACGGAGCCGAACGCCTTGCCGCCCTGGCCGGTGGAAAGGGTGAACTTGGGCTTGAGCTTGGAAATGCGGGTGGCGAGTTCCTGATAGGTGAGGAGTTCCTCGGCCTCGCGGCGGGCGCGGGCGCTCTTGAGGGCCTCGACGTGGCGCAGGTTGCTGCGGGTGGCCTCGTAGGCCTTGCCCTGCGGGATCAGGAAGTTGCGGGCATAGCCGGCGCGCACCTTGACGACGTCCGCTTCGGCACCGAGGCCTTCGATTTTTTCTTTGAGGATGACTTGTGCGTTGGCCATGGAATCTCGAGGTGAAAGTTCGTGTGGGGCGCGGGATTTAGGCGGGCGGCCCCGGCGAGTCAAGAAGAATGGCCGCGATTTTCCCCGGCAACCCGGAATTTCCCCGGTGCCGAAGCATCATCCGGAGTTGCGGAGCGCAGGCCGCCGGAGCATTCATTGCTTCGATGTCATCAAACGCGCTGCGCGACCACCTGGACCTGCTCACCCCGCCGCTCCCGTGGGACAAGCCCCGCTGGGTGAGACGGGAGGGCGCCACGGTGGTCCTGCTGCACGGCCTGTGGCGCGGCTACCGGGCGATGGCCCCGCTGGAACGCGCCCTCGGCGTCGATGGATTCTCGACGCTCAACATCCCCTACCCGTCGCCACGCTTTCCGGTGGAGGAACTCGCGCGACGGATCGCACGCCAGATCGCCGAGCGGACGGGCGGCGGCGAACTCGCCTTCGTCACCCACTCGCTCGGCGGGATCCTGCTGCGCCAGATGATGACGCAGGACGTCCCGTGGTCGTGGGGCCGTTGCCTGATGCTCGCCCCGCCGAACGGCGGCAGCGAAATCGTCGACTGGCTGGACGGCCATCCGGCGCTGCGCAGCCTGCTCTCGGGCCGGCGGGGCGCTCGCTGGGCACCGACGGTCTTCCGGCGGCGCTTCCGAGCCCTCCGCCGGACTTGGAAATGGCGGTGATCATGGGGACCCGGCCGAAGATCCCGTTTTTCCAGTCGCTGCTGGATTCCTCCAACGACGGCATCGTTTCCACGGAAAAAGGAAGGCTGCCCGGCGTCACACGGTTCGCCGAGGTCGATAGCGACCACACGTTCATCCAGATGCATCCGGAGACCATTCGGCTGGCACGGGATTTCCTGAGATCCGGCTCGTGGAATCCCTGACAGGCCCCGATGAGACGGGCGCGGAGACGGTTTCGATCATGCGGATTCGGTTTGAAATCAGGCAACCGCGATGATTCAGATATCTTTCAAAGATCGGCGGAATCCATTGCGGCACAATGAATCGCCCCGCGGGCGCCACGCGATCGCGTAATGCCGCGGCCGGGATTTCATGCGATAAGGGAGCGTGTTGTCCGACATCATCGGCTTCCGACGTTCGTGTCGGAGACGCGGTGTCTGGGCCGCATGCCCGTTCTCCAGCCCACCCATCCACCTTGACAATCCATATCCCGTCCCCTAGCTACACCGGCGTCTCGATATCGTTTCGCCGCCGCCTTGGAATCTAATTCTTCGTGAATCGTGGCGCGGATCGTGCCAGTCTCCGCCCTGAACGGCGTTCTCCCCCTCTCCTCTCCCCAACATCCCCCGACTCCCCCCCTGTCCATGAAATCCATCCACTGGATCTCCACCCGCTGTATTGCGGCCCTGTCGCTTGCCATCGGTTTTCCGTCGGCCCAAGCTGTCGAACCACCCGTCCGGATCCTGCCGCTCGGCGATTCGCTCACTTCGGGTGAGAGCAACTTCACGGTGCAGGGTGCCTACCGCAACCGGCTCCACACGTTGCTCAACTCGGCGGGATACAATGTCGATTTCCTCGGCACCTTTTCGGATTCGAGCAACCCGGGACTTCCTGACACGGACCACCAAGGCCAGGGCGGCGCGCGCATCGACCAGATCCAGGCGAACCTGAACGGTTGGCTGGAGTCGATCGACGATCCGGATGTGGTGCTGTTGCTCGTGGGGACGAACGATTTCTGGCAGAGCTACAATCTGGGAGGCGTGCAGGCGCGCTACACGAACCTGATCGCAAGCATCGCCCAGCAGCGGCCCTTCGCGAAGATCGTGGTGGCGAGCCTGCCGCCGCGCATCGACAGCGGGACGATCGAGGCCCAGCAAAACTCTTTCAACGCCGCGATTCCGGGGATCGTCGCCCAGCAGGCCGCGCTCGGCCGCCAGGTCACGTTCGTCGATCTCCATTCGGCGCTCGGTTCCGGCGATTTCAGTCCGGACGGCGTCCACCCGACGAGCGCCGGGTTTTCGAAACTCGGAGACCGGTGGTTTCCCGGAGTGACCAGCGTGATCTCACCGCAGGGCACCTCGAACCCGCCGGTGATCGTGAGCGCTTCGCCGTGGAACGACCTGCAACACGTGGATGTCGTGTTCAGCAAGCCGGTCTCGGATGCCTCCGCCAGCCTCGCGAACTTTTCGGTCCCCGGCCTGACGCTTTCCGGTGTTTCGCTCGATGCGGCCACCAAACGTGTGATCACCCTCACCACATCGGTCCAGGCACCGGGCGTGGTTTACACACTCGGGGTGAACAACGTGCGCGACCGCACGGCGCAACAGAACAAGATCGCCCCGCAGTCGCTCGTCCAGTTCACCTCCAGCCCGCTCGTCAACGGCAGCTTCGAGGACGGCTACACCGGATGGACGCAAACGGGCAACCAGGCGCTCAAGAACGGACCGCCCTACGCTCCGACGGACGGCACGACGCTGGTCGCCTTCGGCACGGACAACAACCCGCCCAACGCGGTTCTCTCCCAGTCCTTCGCCACCACGCCGGGCCAGACCTATCAACTGGACTTCGACTTCGGCGTGCTCGCGTTCAACACCAACGAGCACAAACTGCGGGTGGAAGTCACCGGAAGCAGCCCGCTGGTCTCCGAGGTGGTCACCCTCAAGGGCATCGGCGGCGGTGCCACGCGCTGGATCGCGCCGAGTTATACTTTCACCGCGAACAGCGCGACCACCGAGCTGAAATTCACGGACATTTCGCTCACCACCCTTTCCAGCGACCCGGTGCTCGACCGGATTCGGATCAGCGCGGTGGCCGGCAAATCGCTGCTCGTGACCTCGACCCCCGTCGGTGGCTCCGCGGTGAACGTCAGCCCCGCCGACTTGTATGGAAACACCGGCGGAACGACCGGCCTGATCCGTTCGTACCCGACCGGCACCTCGGTGACCGTGACCGCGCCGGCTTCCCTCGGCTCCGACAATTTCCTCCGCTGGCAGAAAAACGGCGCGGACCTGCCGCCGACCGCTCCGACGATCACGGTGAGCATGGACAGCAACGTGAGCCTCAACGCGGTCTATGGATCCAACGCCATCCCGCTGGCTTCCAACGACGCATACGCGACGCAGGCGAACGGCCAGCTCGTCGTGCCCGCCATCGGCGTTCTCACCAACGACAGCGATCCGGACGGCACCCCGCTGACCGCCGTGCTCGACACCCCGCCGTCGAACGGCTCGCTCACGCTCAATCCGAACGGCAGCTTCGTCTATACGCCCACACCGGGATTCCTCGGCAACGACTCGTTCACCTACCGCGCGAACGATGGCGTCTCGAGTTCGAACGTCGCGACCGTGGCGATCACCGTCAACACGGCGTCCGGCGAACTGCTGGCGAACGGCAGCTTTGAGTCCGACTTCTCGCTCTGGACGAAGAGCGGAAACGTGGAGATCAAGAACGCCGCGCCGTATGTCCCCACCAACGGCGTCAAGCTGGCGGCCTTCAACGGCGGCCAGACGGCATCGACCGGATTGCTCAGCCAGACCGTCACGACGGTCCCGGGGCAAACTTATGACGTGACCTTCGACGTCGGCTCCTTCGGCTACACCACCAACGCGATGAGCGTGCGCTTCAAGGTGGACGCCGCGTCGAACCTGCTCAACCAGGTGGTTTCCGTGAACGGCATCGGAGGCGGGCAGACCCGCTGGGTTTCCAAGTCCTACTCGTTCACCGCCACCGGCACGAGCGCGGTCATCAGCTTCCAGGACACCACCGCCAATGGCAACTCTGCGGACCTCGTGCTCGACAACGTCCGCGTCTCGGGACTGACGGTGACGCATTCGCTGGCCATCCAGTCGTCGCCCGCCACCGGCGTGCTCGTGGCCATGAGCCCGCCGGATGTGGCCTCGCTTGCGAGCGCCAGCACGAACTTCACCCGCACCTTCGCCGAGGGTGCGATCGTCAACCTCAGCGCACCGGTGTCTTCGGGAGCCACCGCCTTCGTCAAATGGCAGAAGAACGGAGCCGACTACGAAACGACTCCGAACATCTCGGTGACGGTCGATGCCGCAATGACGCTCACCGCCGTTTATGGAGTGAACAATCCGCCGTCCGCCGACCCCGACAGCTACGCGACGATGGTGGACACGGCGCTCACCGTCGCCGCCCCGGGCCTGCTCGGCAATGACAGCGATCCGGAGGAAACGGCGCTCACCGCGGTGCTCGACACCGTCCCCTCGAACGGTTCGCTCACACTGAACCCGGACGGCGGTTTCACCTATGTCCCCTTCCCTGGTTTCAGCGGCGCGGATTCGTTCACCTATCATGCCAGCGATGGAGTCGCCTCTTCGCCGACGGTGACGGTCACGATCATCGTGAGCGAGATCACACCCGGCACGCTCGTGAACGGCAGCTTCGAAGATGGTCCCGCGGGCTGGGATACCAGTGCTCCGGACAGCCTGTTGTTCTACGATCAGTCCGCGCCGTACCTGGCGACGGATGGAGTCCGGCTGCTCGTTTTCAACGGCGGGTCCTCGCCGCCGGTCGGAGTCGTTTCTCAAACCTTCCCGACGATCCCGGGACAAAACTACGTGCTCGAATGCGACATGGGCATCGTCGGTTCCGCGGCGAACACGCAGAAGATGCAGGTGACCATCAGCGGAAACGCGACGCTTGTTTCCGTCCAAGAAACCCTGACCGGCTCCGCCAGCCCGCCGAAGTGGGTCGCGAAGTCCTACTCGTTCTTCGCGGACAGCGCGTTCACCACCATCACCTTCGCCGACAAGTCGACCGTTGCCCAAAGCAACGTGGCCGACATGTTGCTCGACAACATCCGGATTTCCGAAGGCACGGCACGCGTGCTCACGGTGAACTCGTCCGCCGGCGAGGGCATCGCGATCACCGTGAGTCCTGCCGACAGCAACGCCCAGACAGGAGGCTCGACCACTTTCACACGGATCTATGAAGCCGACACAGAGGTCACCCTGACCGCTCCGGACACCCATCTCGGCACCGCGTTCCTGCGATGGGAGAAAGACGGCAGCGAAATCGGCACCACCGCCACCACCACGGTCACCGCGGACGCCAACATGACTCTGACGGCCGTATATGCGGAAAACCAGGCACCGGTCGCCACCGACGATTCGTACACCACGGAGATGGACAGCCAACTGACCGTCGGTCCCGCGGGCGTGCTCGACAACGATGACGATCCGGAGTTGCAACCGATGACCGCCTCGCTCGTCGCCGGTCCGAGCAACGGATCGCTGACGCTCAATCCGGACGGAAGTTTCACCTACACGCCGGATCCAGGCTACACCGGCAGCGACTCGTTCACCTATCAGGCCAACGACGGAGCGCTGGATTCGAACACCGCCACCGTGGATCTGACAATCAACGAGTATGCATCTGGTGCCTTGGTGAACGGCAGCTTCGAGGATGGCAACACCGGCTGGACAGCGAATGGAGCGGGCCTCCTGTTCTATGAGCAAGCCGGGCCCTATCTCGCGACGGACGGCACGCACCTGCTCGTCATGAACGGCGGCAACACCGCCGTGGGCACCTCGGTCTCGCAGACCGTCGCGACATCCATCGGCCAGACCTATGTGATCCAGCTCGACATGGGCATCGTCAACCAGTCGCCCACCACGACCCGGACGCAGAGCCTGCGGGTGCAGGTCGATGGCGCCACGCAGCTTTTGTCCCAGACGGAAACCATCAGCGCGCCGAAGAACAGCAGCGCATGGGCTCCCAAGACCTTCACCTTCGTGGCGGACAGCGAGTCCACCCTCATCTCGTTCATCGACGCATCCAGCTCGACCAGCGCGGCGGATCTGGTGCTCGACAACATTCGCGTTTCGCTGCTGATCACGCGCACGCTCACCGTCGCGAGCAGTCCGGACCCGGGGCTCGCCGTCACCGTCAGCCCGGCCGACCTCGCCAGCCAGACCGACGGGACCACGCAGTTCGTCCGCAGCTATACAAACGGCACCGAGGTGACGCTCACCGCGCCTCTCGTCAGCGGACCTGCGGATTTCATCAAGTGGACGCGCAACGGCGTCGAACACGCGACCACCGCCACCACCACGGTGACGATGAACGCGGACCTCACGCTCACCGCCGTCTATGGCATCAACCACCCCCCTGTGGCGGTGGCTGATTCCTACACGACCAACGTCGACACGGCCCTCACGGTTCCCGCGCCCGGCGTCCTCGCCAACGACGACGACGAGGACGGCACGTCCATCACCGCGGTGCTCGATACCGATGTCAGCCACGGCACGCTCTCACTCGATCCGAACGGCGGTTTCACCTACACGCCGGATGCCGGATATCTCGGTCCCGATTCGTTCACCTATCACGCCACCGACGGCGTGCTCGACTCCGCCATCGTGACCGTCGACCTCTCGGTCGAGGAAATCGCCGGAGGAGGCCTCGTGAACGGCAGCTTCGAAGATGGGGAGAACGGCTGGACCATGACCGGCAGCCGCCTGGTGTTCGAAGCGGACGCCCCGTATGAGGCCACCGATGAGGTTTCGCTGCTCGCGTTCAACCCCGGCCAGGTGACACCGGGCGGTTCGATCTCGCAATCGATCGCCACCACGCCCGGCCAGGAGTATGTGCTCGAATTTGACCTCGGCGTCCTCGGTAACGTCGGCATCCAGCAACGCCTCGCCGTTGCGGTGAGTGGCGGTGGAAGCCTTGTCTCGCAGACGGAAACCGTCACCGCCAACGGTCTATCAAGCGTTGTCTGGGCCGGCAAATCCTACACTTTCACCGCCGCGGCCTCGAGCACGACCATCACGCTCTCCGACGTCTCCACCACCGGGTCGAGTGTTGATCTGCTGCTCGACAACATCCGCCTCAACCTCGCCGGCACCCGCACGCTCGTCGTGAAATCGCCGGGATCGAACCGGATCGATGTGGATGTGAGCCCCGCCGACAACGCGGGCAACACGACGGGCACCACCCGCGTCCATCGTTTCTATCCAAATGGAACCGCGGTCACGGTGACCGCCCCCGCCACACTCAACGGTGGCGCGTTCCAGATGTGGCGTCTCGACGGAGCGGACAACGCGAACACCCCGGCGGTGACCGTCACGATGAACGGCGACCATGAGCTGGTGCCGGTTTACAGCGACCCGCCGCAACTTCTGGTGAACGGCAGCTTCGAAGACGGCTTCAACGGTTGGACGAAAACCGGGAACCTGGAGGTCAAGAACTCCTCGCCCTACACGGCCACGGACGGCAGCAGCATCGTCGCCTACAACACCGGCCAGAGCGCCCCCAACGGAACGCTTTCCCAAACGTTCCCGACCATCCCCGGACTCACCTATCAGCTTTCCTTCGACGCCGGTGTGTTCGCCTACAACAAACTCACCCAAAGTCTCGAGGTCTCTGTCAATGGCGCGACGACCGTGCTGTCCCAGACGATCTCCATCAACGGCCCCGGCGGCGGTGGCAATCGCTGGCTGCCCTTCGCCTATTCGTTCATCGCGGATGCCAACAGCACGACGCTGACCTTCCGCGACGTCTCGTCGACATCGACGAACCTCGACCTTCTGCTCGACCACGTCCGCGTCACCGGTTCCTCGGTCGACCGCACGCTCACCGTCACCTCCGCGCCCGCCACAGGAGTGGCCATCGCCGTGACCCCCGCCGATGGAGAAGGAAACAGCGATGGCTCCACGAGCTTCACCCGCACCTACAGCCACGGCACCGCGGTCACCCTCACGGCTCCCGCAAGTTCCTCCGGCATCCCGTTCTCGAAGTGGCAGAAGAACGGCAGCGACTTCAGCTTCGCACCGGAAACGACCGCAGTCGTCGATGGTGACATCACGCTGACGGCCGTCTACGCGCCAAACACCCCGCCGGTGGCCGTCGCGGACAGCTACTCGACCACCGTCGACGTCGCGCTGAACATCCCCGCGTCCGGCGTGCTCGGAAACGATACCGACGCCGACAACGACACCCTCACCGCGGTGCTTGATGTCGGTCCCGCCAACGGAGCGCTCACCCTGAATCCGGACGGTGGTTTCACCTACACCCCGAACGCCGGATACGAAGGCGCCGATTCATTCACCTATCATGCCGACGACGGACTGGGCGCCTCCTCCACCGTCACCGTGTCCATCCAGGTGGACGCCGTGATTCCAGGCGTGCTGGTGAACGGCAGCTTCGAGGACGACGAGGACGGCTGGACCATCACCGGCAACCGCATCGTCTATCCTCTGCCCAGCCCCTACGTGGTGCCGGATGGAAACAAGGTGCTCATCCTGAACACCTCGCAACAGGCGGCCAACGCCGTCATCTCGCAGACCTTCTACACGGTGCCCGGCCAGCCCTACACCTTGTTGTTCGAGATGGGCACCACCGGCGCCACCGGGTCCCAGCAGCGCCTGCAGACCACCATCGCCGGAGCGACCACCCTCGTTTCCGAAATCGACGTCATGAACGGCGGCGGCTCGGACATCGTCTGGCAGAGCAAGAGCTACTCGTTCATTGCCGATAGCAACCAGACCACGCTCACCTTCGCCGACGTCTCGCCGACGAGCTTCAACATCGACCTGTTCCTCGACCACGTTCGCATCGACAGCACGGCGGAGCGCACGCTGACGGTGAACACGAATGACGGAAACCCGCTGACCATCACCGTTTCCCCGCTCGACAACTCGAGCCTCGGCGACGGTGCGGCGCCGTTCGACCGCATCTATCCGTTCAACACCACCGTCACGCTCACCGCTCCCGCCACCTCGCTCGGAAATCCGTTCGTCAAGTGGCAGAAGGACGGCGCCGACTACGACACCGCCGCAGCCACCACCATCGTGATCGACAGCGATGTGACGCTCACCGCCATCTATGACGTTCCGGCTCCGGAAAACCTGATCGCCAACCCGAGCTTCGAGTCCAACCTCACGAACTGGACGGCAACCGGCAATCTCGCCGTCAAGGACAGCGCGCCCTACGCGCCCACCGACGGGGTAAAACTGGTCGCCTTCAACGAATCGAACCTGAGTCCGAACGGCAGCATCACCCAATCGTTCGCCACCACGCCGGGCGCGACCTACGACCTCACCTTCGATGCCGGCGTCCTGTCCTACAACACGACGCTCCAGAAGCTGAAGGTCGATGTCACCGGAAACGGCTCGTTGTTCTCGCAGACGATCGACGTGCGACGCACCAGCGGCGCGAACGTGCAGTGGTTCCCGCAGAGCTTCAGCTTCGTCGCGAACTCGGTCTCTTCGAGCATCTCGTTCACCGATGTCTCCGCCTCGACGAGCGGACTCGACCTGATCCTCGACAACATCCGTGTGGCCCGCAACATCGCGGTCCCGCTCCTCAAGTCACTGACCATCGAGTCCTCGCCCGTCGCCGCCGCCATTGTCGTCAGCCCGGCCGATTCGAGCGGCGCGACCAACGGCACGACCACGTTCAGCCGGTCGTATCCTGATGGCACCACCGTCACGCTCACCGCTCCCGCCACCTCCAACGGCGTGAATTTCGTGAAGTGGCGCAAGAACGGCGCGGACCTGACCACCAACGCGACGACCACCGTCACGGTCGACGGCAACCACACGCTGACGGCCGTCTATTCGGATCCGCCGTTCAGCAACGGCAGCTTCGAAACAGGCTCCTTCTCACCATGGGTCGCTTCCGGTGGAACCGTGGACAGCGTGAAGATCAACTCGTCCATCGGCGGCACCGATGGCACCAAGATCGTCGAGTTCAACAGCTCGAACTCGCCCGCCGGAGGAAAACTCACCCAGAATTTCGGAACCACGCCCGGCGTAACCTACAACCTCTCCTTCGATCTGGGGGTTCTCGCCTTCAACACCTCGCAGCAAAGGCTGCGCGTGCAGGTTTCCGGCAACGGCAGCTCGCTGCTCGACCAAACCGCCACCATCAACGGCATCGGTGCGGGCACCGTGAAATGGGAGAACAAGTCGTTCAGCTTCACGGCCAATGCCGCGACCACCACGCTCGTCCTCACGGACACCTCGGCGACGACCAGCTCGATCGACATGTTGCTCGACAACGTCCGCGTGACCAACGCCAACGCGCGGGTGCTCGTGGTTGATTCAATCGGAGTGGCCAACACCGCGGTCACCGTGAGTCCGAGCGACAACCTGGGAGCCGGCAACGGGACCACCCGCCTCACCCGCGAGTTCAGCCTCGGCACGGTAGTGAACGTTTCGGTTCCCGCCACCGCAGCGAGCGGCGCCAACTTCGTGAAATGGGTCAAGGACGGCCAGGACCTCGCGGTCACGCCGGCCACCACCGTCACGATCACCGCGGACACGACGCTCTATGCCGTTTACACGGGCGGGACCAACAATTCGCTCGGACCGAACCTGATCCGCAACGGAAGCTTCGAGCTTTCGCCCGACTATCTTTACTGGGCGCACAGCGGTGCCACCCGCATCGAGAAACCCGGCGTCGAATTCCCGGACTACACGACGGACGGCATCAACCTGCTTTCCTTCAACGTCGGCGGCGGAGCGAACGACGGTGTCGTGGAACAGAGTTTCGCCACCACGATCGGAACCACCTACACGCTGCGCCTGGATCCAGGTGTCTTCGGAGGCGAGGGCAACGGTGCGGAGATCGACCAGACGCTCCGGATGCAGGTCCTGGGCAACTCCGGCGGCACGACCGTGCTCAACAAGACGGTCACCATCCGCGGCAGCGCCGCCGGATTCGTCTGGGCTCCGCAGACCCACACGTTCGTCGCGGACAGCACCAGCACGATCCTCCGCTTGTCCGACGCCTCGGCCAGCGGCTTGGGAACCGACCTGTTTGTCGACAACGTCCGCGTCCAGGCCGGCACCCTGCCGCCTTCGTCGCTGACGATCCAATCGACCCCCGCCGCCGGAAAGGCCATCACCATCGCGCAGCCCGATCTCGCCGGACAATCCGGCGGAACGACCAATTTCACGAGGTTCTACAACACCGGCTCCACCGTCCAGATGGTCGCCCCGTTCGCGAACTTCGTGAAATGGCTCAAGAACGGCGAATGGTATGCCACGAATCCCAGCATTTCGGTGACCGTCGATGACAGCCACACGATGACGGCGGTCTACACGGAAACGCCGGTGCTCGGCCCGTTCACCAACGGCAGTTTCGAGTCCGAGTTCAGCGGCTGGACCTGGACGGGCAGCCAGCAGTCCGTGAAGGTCAAGGACGGCCTTCCGGCCACCGACGGTCTGTATGTGATCGAGTTCAACAGCAACAGCTCCGCCAACGACGGCGCGATCTCGCAGACCTTCACCACCACCCCGGGGACGACCTATTCGCTTGCCTTCGACATGGGCGCGCTCGCGTTCAACACGACGCAGCAACGTCTGCTCGTCACCGCCGTCAGCGGAACCGGCGCGACGCTGCTCTCCCAGACCTACACGGTCAGCGGCATCGGCGGTGGAAACGTGAACTGGCTGGCACGCACCGCCTCCTTCACGGCCAACGCATCGACCGTGACGCTGACGTTCCGCGACCAATCGACCACCGGAGCCGGCATCGACCTGCTGCTCGACAACGTCCGGATCAACGGCAGCACGGGCGGCGGAACGACCACGACGCGCACCCTCACGGTGAATTCCTCACCGTCCGCAGGTGCCGCCATCGTCGTCAGTCCGGCCGACAACAACAGCCAGTCCAACGGCAGCACCCAGTTCACCCGCACTTACAACAATGGTGCGTCGGTGACCCTCACCGCTCCCGCGACCTTCGGAGGCAACAGCTTCCTGAAGTGGCGGAAGAACGGGGTGGACCTCACCACCAACACCAGCACGACCGTCACCATGGACGCGGATCAAACCCTGACCGCGGTCTATGACTCCGGGAGCACGGGTTCCGGCGGGTTCGTCAACGGCAGTTTCGAGAACGGCCTGACCAACTGGATCAGTTCCGGCAGCCCGGGCACCATCGACATCACGAATTCCTACACCGGCACGGACGGCACGCAGATGGTCGAGATCAACAGCAACAACACGCCGAACGACGGCTCGCTGCGCCAGACCTTCGCCACCACCGCGGGCGCAGGCTACACGGTGACCTTCGACATGGGCGTGCTGGCCTACAGCACGAATCCCCAGCGGCTGCGGGTTTCCGCCACCGGAAACGCGGCCCTTGCCTCCCAGACCTACTCGGTCAACGGCATCGGCGGAGGAAACATCAAATGGGTCACCCAGACGATATCGTTCATCGCGGACTCCACCTCCACCACCCTGGAGTTCGCCGACGTGTCGAGCTACACCAATGGCATCGACACCCTTCTCGACAACATCCGGGTGGCCAGCGAAGGTTCCGGCACCGGCCCCGATCTCGTGGTCAACGGCAGCTTCGAACTGTCGCCCGACTACTTCGGATGGACACAGTCGGGTTCGACGCGGATCGAGAAACCCGGCCCGGAGTATGCGACCACCGGACGAAACCTGCTTTCGTTCAACGTCGGCCAGGCACCGACCGACGGCATGGTTTCCCAAATATTCGCCACCCTGCCGGGTGCCACCTACGAGTTGAACTTCGATGTGGGCACCCTTGGTTTCAACACCAAGACGCAGACGCTGCGGACCCGCGTGCTCGCCGGCTCCAATGTGCTGCTCAACCGCACCTCCACGGTGACCTGCCGGGCGGACTTCGTGATGGTCTGGGACCACGAGACCTTCACTTTCACCGCGACGTCCACGAGTACGACACTCGAGTTCAGCGACGCGTCCACCGACGGCAGCGGGCTCGACCTTTTCATCGACACCGTCACCGTCAACCAGATGCCCACCGTGGCCGCCGCTTTCGCACCCGCCCTCGCCATGGAACCGGAACCCATCCGCGACCTGTCGGGCGAGATCGCGCCAGTGGCGATCCAGGCGGTCACCGGTCCGGTGGCGGACGCCGCGCCGGTCTGCACCGGCACTCCGGGCGACATGTCCATCGCATTGTTCGCGGATCGCGTCGGTTTCTACGCGCTGGAAACCAGCCCGGACCTCGACAAGTGGACCTTCCACAGCGAAATCGAAGTCACGGAACCCGGAGTCATCGAGTTCAGCGACCAATGCGAGGATCCGCCGGCGAGCCGCTTCTACCGGATCCGCAAGCCGTCCGGGGAGTGATCGATTCCGCCGTTCGTCCCGCGTCCTCCGCACCCTGCCGTGGCGGACGCGCGGCGGCGGTCCGGATTTTCCGCTTTCCCGTGCGGCGGGGCGGTCGTAGCGTCGCGGCGTCATGAGCCACTGCGGACCGAAGATGAGGATGGACCCCGCGCTGCATCGCGAGCGCAAACCCGAATGGATCAAGGTCCGGCTTCCGAACAATCCCGAATTCTGGTCGACGAAGTCGCTGATCACGGATCTGAAGCTCGTCACCGTTTGTGAGGAGGCCCAGTGTCCGAACCGTTGGGAATGCTGGAGCCAACGCACGGCGACGTTCATGATCGCCGGCGAGAAGTGCACGCGCGCCTGCGGATTCTGCGCCGTGAAAACCGCGAAACCCGACGCCCTTGAGGCGGATGAACCGGAACGCGTCGCCGAAGCCACCCGCCGGATGGGCCTGCGCCATGTGGTGATCACCGCCGTCGCCCGCGACGATCTCCGCGATGGCGGAGCGGAGCATTTCAAACAAACCATCGAGGCCGTGCGCGAAGCCTGCCCGTCGATCATCATCGAGGTTCTCGTTCCCGATTTCAACGACCGGGACTGGGCGCTGCAAATGGTGATGGACGCCCGTCCTCACATCTTCAACCACAACATCGAGACCGTCGAACGGCTCACCCCGCTGGTCCGCTCGCGCGCCCGCTACGAGCGGAGCCTCACGGTGCTCCAGAAGGCGAAACGTTTCGTCGATGGCAAGGTCGCCACCAAGAGCGGCATGATGCTCGGACTTGGCGAGCGCAAGGACGAGGTGATCCGCGCGATGGACGACCTCCGCACCCACGACGTCACCGTTCTCACCCTGGGCCAATACCTCCGGCCCACGCCGAAACACCTGCCGGTGGTCGAATACATCACTCCCGAGGCATTCGAGGAATACAAGGCGATCGCCCTGGACAAGGGCTTCCGCCACGTGGCGAGCGGCCCGCTGGTCCGCAGTTCGTATCACGCCGCGGATTTCCGCCCGGAACTCGACGTGCTCGAGGCGATCGAAGCCGATGTCCGCGCCGCCAAGGGACTGGAACTCGGCCCCGAGCACCTGCCGATTCCGACCCTGCGGCCGGAGTTCGACCGCGTCACCGCCTGATCCACTCCGAACGGCCATGCGGCACTGGTTGATCAAGTCCGAGCCGGACGTTTTCTCCATCGACGACCTCGCGAAGGTCGCCAAGGAACCTTGGTCCGGAGTCCGCAACTACCAGGCGCGAAACTACATGTGGAAAGACATGCGGCCGGGCGATCTGGCGCTGTTCTACCACTCGAACGCCAAGCCGCCGGGAGTCGTGGGCGTCGCACGGGTCGTCGGCGAGCCCTACCCGGACCCGACCCAGTTCGATCCGTCGAGCGAGTATTTCGACGAAAAGGCCTCCGAGGACAAGCCGCGCTGGTGGCTCGTCGATTTCGAACACGTGGCCACCTTTTCCGAGATCGTCCCCCTCGACCGCCTGAGAAACGACCCCGTTCTGGAGAAAATGGTCGTCTGCCAGCGCGGCTCGCGGCTTTCGATCACTCCGGTGGAGGCGGCGCATTTCAAGAAGCTCTGCAAGATCGCCGGCGAGAAATTGTGAGACAAACCCGGTTGCGGGTTTCGCTTCCGCGGGGAGAAGTTCTCCCATGCACCCTCTCAGCGTCGTCCCCGATCCCGAGCCCGCGCCGTCCGACTGGCGCGAGTGGCTCGACGAGCATGCTCCCAAGCTGCTGCTCTTCGCCCGTCAGCAGACCCGCAGCCAAGAGGACGCCGAGGACGTGCTCCAGGACGCGCTCGTCAAACTCGTCGACAAGATCCGCGGCAACGAATTCGTCGGCGGCATGGAGGCCTGGCAGCCCTACCTTTACACCACCATCCGCCGCCTTGCGATCGACCTGAGCCGCCGTGACGACCGCCGCCGCCGCCGCGAGGACACCGTCGGCGTCGATACCGAGGAGAAATCGAACACCGAGTTCCATCCGTGGTTCGAGAGCGATTCGTCCGACGACGAGATCCGCACGCAACTCGAAACGAAGCTCAAGGAGCTGCCGCCGAAGTTCGCCGAAGTCATCGTCATGAAGATCTGGGGCGAGAGGACTTTCGCTGAAATCGGAGAGATTCTCGGAATTTCGCAAAACACCGCGGCGTCGCGGTATCGCTATGGACTGGAAGCCCTCAAGCGCAGCCTCGACTCCGCCCGACGCCGCGGAGACCTCTCGATCTGAAATCATCATCCCAGCAAACCCCATGTCACAGGACCATTCATCCATGGAAAACGAGCTGCGGAAACTCCGTGCCGCGGACGTCGATCCGGAATTGATCGACCGGCTCGATCGCTGCGCCGAAGGCTCGTGGAACCGGCTCACTCCGGACGAAACCCGCCTTGAATCCATGCTCCGAGGTTTCGCTCCCGCCGCCCCGTCGGACGCGCTTCGCGCCCGACTCGATGGAATCACCGCGAAGGTCGACTTCCCACGGAACGGTGGAATCGTTCCGATGCCTCGCTCTCGCCGCAGGTTCCACGGCGCCGCCGTGGCCGCCGCCGTCGCACTATGCGGCGCCCTCGCGGCATTGTTCGTTCCGATGGGGGGAAACACGAAGAACGTGGCCGGCAACGAAACGCCCGCTCCGAAGACCGTCAACGAAGCCCCGCGTGTTTCCCGCACCCCTGATGGCGGAGCGCTGCTCCCGGCCGGCTACTCGCGCGACCTCAGCGAGGCGAGCGACCAGGGTGTCGTCTGGCAGAACAGGAACCGGCCACACCGCGTCGTCCGCGTCGTCTACACCGACCACATCACCCTGAAGGACGCGCAAGGACGCAAGTATGAAATCGAGAAGCCGCGGGTGGAATACGTGCTCGTTCCCGCCCGCACCGATTGATGCGATTATTTTCCCAAACAAAAATCCCTAACTACTACGCTCATCGTACGTAAATCATGATGAAAGCGAATCCATTTCAAATCCTGACCACGGGCGCGCTGGCGCTCACCACCGGCGCCGTGTTCGCCATCGAAGCGCCCGAGGACAACGCCCTTCCTCCGCACGCGGAGAAAGCGGAGGCCCCCGTGGCTCCGGACGGCGCGCGGCCCGCCGAAAAAACGGCGTTTCTCGGCGTCATCTCCGGAAACCTTCCCCGACTTCTTTCCGAACATCTCGACCTCGAACCCGGCGAGGGTGTCGTCGTGGAAAGCGTGATGCCCGACGGACCGGCCGCGAAGGCGGGGCTCGCCGCGAACGATATCATCACCCGCGTCGGCGACCAGGTCGTCGGAAATCCGATGGACCTCTCCAACGCGGTCTCCGCCCTCAGGCCCGGCGAGGCGGTGAAACTCGGCCGCATCCACAAGGGCGAGGCCGGTGACCTGGAGGTGACTCTCGGCGAACGCCCGGACGACTTCCAGGCGATGGCCCGCCCGAGGCACCTGGGGGACCTCCGCCTCGACGGAGTGCCGCCGGAACTCGCCGAGCGACTCAAGGACATGATCGAGGAGAACGTCGGCGGTTTCGAAATTCCCGATGCCGGAGCCGGTCAGAATCTCGATCAAGCGGTCCGCGACATGCAGGAGAAGATGCGCAAGGCCTTGGAAGGCATCGATGCGCTCGAAGTCCCGGGCGCACAGAAACTCGACCTCAAGACCATGCACTCCGCCAAGGTCAAGGTGGTCGATGAGGAGGGCAGCGTGGAGCTCGACAAGAACTCCGACGGCCGCAACGTCACCGTCCGCGACAAGGAAGGAAACGTCGTCTGGTCGGGCGCGTGGGACTCCGAACAGGACCGCGCCGCGCCACCGGATGACATCCGCGAGCGCATCGAAAGACTCCATCTCGACACCACGTTTGAAGGAGACGGCATCCGTCTCCACCTGAACGGGAATCCACCGGTGGACGAGTGACGAAAGCGAACGATTTCATAGGGTAATGGAACGCGTGGTTGCGTTCATGGAGGGCGTCCGTGTCCGGTCTTTCGGGCACGGACGTTTCCGTTTCCGGATCAAGCCTCCGTTTTCGGTTTCGTTCCGCTCAGCGCGATGACCGCCCGGGCCAGTTCCATTTCTCCCACGGTCACCCGGCCGCTGACCTGCACCAGCGAGTCCATCCGCCCTTCGACGCGGACGTGGATCTCCAACAGGTCTCCGGGCACCGCGGCACCGAGAATCTTGGCCGACCGGACGGCGGTGAGACGCAGGTCCACCAAAGGACCGTGCACCGGATCACTCTGCGCGACGACTCCACCCAACTGCGCGACGGCCTCGATGAGAATCACTCCCGGCATCATCGGGTTTCCCGGAAAATGCCCCGCCAGAAACTCCTCGGTGCCTGCGACCCGGTAGATCCCGACTCCCTCGCGGCCGGGGTCCAAGGTCCGCAGTTCATCCACAAACCGGAAGCTCGGTCCGTGAGGCAGGCTTTCAAGGGCATTGCGAAGGGAGTCGTCCATCGGTCAGAATTTCCGGATCACGGTGTCCGCTAGATAGTGATCGTCGGTCTGCAGATAGTCCATCGTGTGATGCAAGCCCCGGGACTCCTTGCGGCGAAGCGCGCACTCGACGATGAGGTTGGCGACGGCGACGAGGTTGCGGAGTTCGAGGATGTCCGGATTCACGCGATGCCCCCAGTAGAACTCCTTCACCTCGCGCTTGAGGTTTTTGAGGCGGGCGGCGGCGCGGCGAAGACGGTTGTCCGTCCGGACGATGGAAACGTAGTCCCACATCAAGCGGCGGATCTCGTCCCAGTTGTGATAGATCACGACCAGTTCGTCGGGTTCCGCGACATCGCCGTGCTCCCACTCGGGAATCGCGGGCGGATTCGACGCATCCCTGCCCGGCGGATAAAGACGCAGCATCTCCTGCAAGGCGCGCCGGGCCATCACATTTCCTTCCAGCAGAGAGTTGGAGGCGAGCCGGTTCGCGCCGTGCAGGCCGGTGCAGGCAACCTCGCCGACCGCATACAGCCCGCGCACCGCGGTCTTCCCCCACTCGTCGGTCACGATGCCGCCGCACTGATAGTGGGCGGCGGGGACCACCGGGATCGGCTGGCGCTCGCAATCGAGCCCGAATTTCAACAGCGTCTCGTGGATGTAGGGAAAACGCTCCGCCATGAAGCCCTTCGGCTTGTGGGTCACGTCCAGATAGACGCACTGCGCGCCGGTGCGCTTGAGTTCGCGGTCGATCGCGCGGGCGACGATGTCCCGCGGCGCGAGCGATCCGCGCGGGTCGCTCTTTTTGGTGAAATCCTCGCCTTTGGCATTGATCAGGACGCCTCCCTCACCCCGCACCGCCTCGCTGACGAGGAACGACCGCGCCTCCGGACCCACCGCCGCCGGATTGTAAAAACAAGTGGGGTGAAACTGGATGAACTCCATGTTCGCGATGGCCGCGCCGGCCCGCCATCCGAGCGCGACGCCGTCCCCCGTCGCGGAATCCGGATTCGTGGTGTAGAGATACACCTTTCCGCAGCCGCCGGCGGCGAGCACGACGCGGTCCGCCCGGAAGATCCGCACCTCACCGCTGGCGCGATCGAGCACATAGGCCCCAAGGATCCGGTCCTCGGCGACGGCTCCGAGTTTCGACGTGGTGATGAGATCGATGACATATTGGTCCTCCAACAGCGTGAGGTTGGGTGTGGCCTTCGCCTCCTCCACCAGGGCGCGGGCGATCTCCTTGCCCGTGGTGTCCTTGGCGTGAAGAATCCGGCGGTGGCTGTGCCCGCCCTCTTTCCCCAACATGTAGTGGCCGTTCTCGCGATCGAACGACACGCCGTGCGAACAGAGGTCGCGGATGGTCTCCGCGCCTTCGGACACGATCATCCGGACGGCGGACTCGCGGCACAGGCCGGCCCCGGCGTCGAGCGTGTCCGCGATGTGGGACTCGACCGAGTCGCCCGCATCGCGCTCGCCCTCGGGAAGCACCGAGGCAATCCCGCCCTGGGCCCACGCGGTGTTCGAATCGGTCGCCGGGCCCTTGCTGAGGACGACCACCGAGCCGTGTTCCGCCGCGCGGAGCGCGAAGGTTAGACCCGCGATGCCGCTGCCGATCACCAGGAAATCCGCTGTCATGGGAGCGCCTATCATGAGGCACTGCCAACGGACGACAATGGAAATTTCCCTTCGCCCGCCTTGACCACGCATCCCGTGGCAGGCACCACTTGCGCATGAACTTGTTCGTCACCGGAACCGACACCGGAGTTGGCAAGACGTATGTGACCCGCCTTCTGTTGGAGTCGCTTCGTTCGATCGGCATCCGGGCCACCGGCTACAAACCGATCGCCTGCGGCGACCGCGACGACGCCCGCGATCTCGCCGCCGTCTCGGCATGCGGGGACATCGACCGGATCAACCCGGTGCATTTCAAGACCCCGGTGGCGCCCTACGTCGCGGGCATCATCGAGAGCCGGACCGTCGACAAGGACGTGTTGCTCGCCGGCTATCGGTCGCTCGCCGCGGAAAACTCCTCCGTCATCGTCGAGGGCGTCGGCGGCTGGGAAGTTCCGGTTTCCGCCGGCTACCGGATTTCCGACTTCGCGCGGGATCTCGGACTGCCCGTGCTGCTCGTCGCGGGAAACAAGCTGGGAGCCCTGAACCACATCCTGCTGACCATCGACGCGATCCGCGCCAAGGGCCTCATCTGCGCGGGCATCATCCTCAACCAACTCGAGGACGAACTCGACACCGCGATGATCACCAACAAGGGCGTGATCGAGGATCTATCAGGAGTCCCGCTGCTCGATCACCTCATCCACGGCCAGGATTTCATCGACGAGGACGTCATCCGCAGCCTCTTCGCCGAAGGCGCCGGTTCCACCGCGAGCTGAAACAAAACCTCCACAGGCTGGCTCCGGAGGGGGAGATTTCCAGAGCCAGCCGTATGGATTGTGCTTCCTTTTCCCAGTCGGCGGTTCAGGAATACCCCGACTCACCACCCGCTGCCATTACGCGATCACGGATCGAACCCCATGCCCGCCCGGAATTTCCACGTCCGCCAAGCCGCTGTCTCCGCTCTCCGCGCGTGGGCGAAAGGGCACGACTATGCCGAAAGCCTCGTCGAGCGCCACGCGCAGCGGCGCAAGCTGACCGCCGCCGACCGCGGGCTGCTGCAGGCGATCCTCTTCGGTGTGCTGCGCAACCGGCGGCTGCTCGACCATTGGATCGGCGAACTCCGCAAGGGCAAGCTCGATCCCGAGACTCGCGACGTGCTCCGCGTGGGTCTCTGCCAGACGCTACTGTTAGGCATCCCGGATCACGCGGCGGTGAATGAAACCGTCGAGTGCGGCAAGTCGCCCGTCCGCGGATTGATCAACGCCGTGTTGCGACGATCGATCGCGATCCGCAAGGACCTGCTGGACGGCACGGGTGATCTGCCGCCCGCGGTCGCGCTGTCGCATCCGGACTGGTTGTTCAAACGCTGGCGGCAGGCCTTTGGCAAAGCCGAGGCCATCGCGCTGATGGAGTGGAACAACCAGCCGGCGGAAATGTTCTACCGCGTCAATCCACTCGCGCCACCCACCGGCGGACTTCCCGGCCGCGAGGTAGAAGGCGCACCGGGTTTCCACCACCTTGAGGGGGCGCCACCGTCCGAATTGCTCGCAGCGGGCGCCATCTACATCCAGGACCCGGCGACCCGGCATTCGGTCGATCTTCTGGCTCCGGCAGCCGGCGAGAGCATTCTCGACGCATGCGCCGCACCGGGCGGAAAGGCGTTTCTCATCGCCGCCGCGCTTGGCACGTCATCCGGACTCGTCTGCACCGACTCGAACGAGAAGCGCCTGCCGCGTTTGCGGGAGAACCTCACACGCCTGCACGCGGGCGACGCCGAGATTTCCTGCCACGACTGGACGAAACCCGCTCCGGAAAAATGGCACGGTGCCTTCGATGGCATCCTGCTCGACGTTCCCTGCTCGAATACCGGCGTCATCCGCCGCCGGGTCGATGTGCGCTGGCGGTTGCAACCGGCCGACATCGAGCGCATCGCCACCACCCAGCGGAAGATTCTGGAGAACGCCGCGCCCTGCCTCAAACCGGGCGGTCGCATGGTGTATTCCACCTGCTCGATCGAGGCGGAGGAGAACCAGCAACTCGTCGATTCGTTCCTCGCGGAGCATCCGGAGTTCGAACGGATCGAAACGCGGGACGCCCTGCCATTCCGCGACTGCACCGATGGCGCCTTCGCCGCTTTGTTGCGGAAGAAGCCGTGACCCGACTCCCTCAGCGGTCCTTCAGTGCCGCGTATCCGCCCTCGTTGCGAACGCGGGTGTAGCCCATCCGTTCCAGCGTATCCTTCGCGATGCCGGACCGTCGGCCGCTGCGGCAATAGAGGTGGATTTCCGCGTCCTTGTCGGGGACTTCAGCGGCGATGTGCTTTCCGATGCTGTCATGCGGAAGATTGAGCGCGCCGTCGAGATGGCCGGTCGCATATTCCTCGGGAGAGCGGACGTCGATCCAGACACCGCTTCGCTCGGCAGGCGCGGCGACGGGCTCCGCATGCGGTTCGCAGGAAACCAGCGAGCCGGCGAGCAGGATGGAGGATATGGCAAACGCGATGGATTTCATGACACCGAAACTGGAACCGGAAGCCCACAAGGTCAACCCACCTCGCGCCGCTTCCATCCTCGCCACGCGTGGGCGAGAAATCCGAATGCGAAGAGAATCATGAACAAGGACAGGAACTGGCCCTTGGTAAGCGCCCCGACGAGCGCGGCGTCCGGCTCGCGAAACTGTTCGGCAAAGATCCGGAACAGGGCGTAGAAAAGGAAGAACAAGCCGGTAAGCAAGCCGTCGGGAGCGTTCTTCCACTTCGTGCGGACGAACCAAAGGATGCCGAACAAGGCGAGTCCCTCAAGCGCGCCTTCGTACAATTGCGATGGATGCCGCGGCTGCAGATAACCCGCCAGCGTGTTCAGCACGCCGGATTGGTCGCGGGACATGTCGACGAGTTGCTGGAGATTCGTGGCGCTCGCGAGTTCCGGTGCCTTTGCGATGCAGGCGTCCCATGCGGCGACCTGGACATCCTTCGGTTCGAGTTCGAGTGACTGCGGGAACTTCATCGCCCACGGCACGCCCGTCGCCACCCGGCCGTAGAGCTCGCCGTTGATGAAATTCGCCATCCGGCCGAAGAACAATCCGAGCGGCGCAACGACGCACAAACCGTCCCCGAGCCCGGTCCAGGTGACCTTGTGTTTCCTCGCGTAGAACCACGTGAAAACCACCAGCCCGAGGATACCACCATGACTCGCCATGCCACCCTCCCAGACGCGGAAAATGATCAGCGGGTCCGAGATCACCGACCCGATCCCGTGTTTCGGAATCTGATAGAACAGGATGTAACCCAACCGCCCGCCGAGAAACACACCGAACAGCGCCGCCGCGGCGATGAAATCCCCGGTTTTCTCCGGCGCGAGAACCCAAAGTTTCCTGCGCGCGAGGTTCCGCAGCAGGTAGAAACCGGCGATGAACCCCATCATGTAGGCGAGTCCGTACCAGCGGAGCTGGATGGTGTCGGTGATCTTCAGGAGCACCGGGTCGAGGTCATGCACGTAGGTGGCGAACACGGCCGCACCTCACACCATCCGCCCCGCGGGCGCAAGTGCCCCGTCGCCGCCGGCATCGCTGTATGACGGGAAACCGCAAAGCTCGACAAGCTCGGCGAAGCGCCGCGTAAATCTCCCTATCCGGCACCACAAACCCGACATCCGCATGAAAACCCTCAGTTCCACCTTCGTCTCCCTGCTCGCCCCGCTCGCGCTCGCCACCGCCGCACAGGCCGCGGACGCGACGCTCACGCTGCAGGCCGGCAATCCCGGGCCGGTCGTCCAACCGGAAGTCTACGGCCACTTCGCCGAGCACCTCGGCCGCTGCATCTACGGCGGCATCTGGGTGGGCGAGGACTCGGACATCCCGAACACCCGCGGCATCCGCAACGACACCGTCGCCGCGCTGAAGGCGCTCGAGATCCCCGTGCTCCGCTGGCCGGGCGGGTGCTTCGCCGACGAATACCACTGGAAAGACGGCATCGGCCCGCGGGAGAAACGCCCGGCCATGATCAACACCCACTGGGGCGGCGTGGTGGAGAACAACCACTTCGGCACCCACGAGTTCATGGAGCTCATCGAACAACTCGGCTGCGAGGCCTACGTCTGCGGCAACGTGGGCAGCGGCACGCCGCAGGAAATGATGGAGTGGGTCGAATACATGACCTCGCCCGCGGACTCGCCGATGGCCAACCAGCGGCGCGCCAACGGCCGCGACAAGCCGTGGAAGGTGAAATACTTCGGCGTCGGCAATGAAAGCTGGGGCTGCGGCGGAAACATGCGTCCCGAGTACTACGCGGACCTCTATCGCCGCTACAACACCTTCGTGAAGAACTACGACCGGAAAAATCCGATCCAACGCTTCGCCTGCGGAGCGAACAACGAGGACTACAATTGGACGGAAACCGTCATGAAAATCGCCGGCGCGGGTCGCATGGACGGCATCTCGCTCCACTACTACACCATCCCCACCGGAGACTGGGGGAAAAAGGGATCGTCCACCGATTTCGCCGAGGAGCAATGGTTCTCCACCCTCGAACGCACTCTGCGGATGGACTCCATCATCGCCAACCACAGCGCGATCATGGACAAACACGACCCACGGAAGAAAGTGGGCCTCATCGTCGATGAATGGGGGACCTGGTATGACAAGCTCCCCGGCACTCCATCCGGATTCCTCGAGCAGCAGAACACCTTGCGCGACGCGCTTGTCGCCGCTCTCAATTTCCATATCTTCCATGACCACGCCGAACGCGTGACCATGGCCAACATCGCCCAGACGGTGAACGTGCTCCAGGCGATGATCCTCACCGACGGGCCGAAGTTCGCGCTCACGCCCACCTACTGGGTGTTCGAGATGTACAAGGTCCATCAAGGTGGCACGGTCCTGCCGGTGGATGTCGAGGCCTCCGCCTATCAGATGGGAGACCGGAAGATCCCGCGGGTGAGCGCCACCGCCACCCGCAAGGGCAAGGACGGCCCGGTTCACCTGTCACTGGTGAACACCCATCCGTCGGAGGATGTCTCGCTGACCTGCTCCCTCGGCACGCTCTCCGCCAAGTCCGTATCCGGCCGCATCCTCACCGCACCCGAGCTGAACTCGATGAACACCTTCGACGCCCCGGAATCCGTGAAGCCCGTCGCCTTCGACGGCGCTTCCATCGCCGACAGCAAACTCACCCTCACCCTTCCGGCGAAGTCGATCGTCGTGCTCGAACTCCGCTGATCCGCAACGACCAATCGGCTCTTCCCCATTGACCCCCCGGCATCCCCGCCGGATGCTTCCGACATGAACAGCAAGCGGGATCTCCTCGACCTCCAGTTCATCGAAACGCGCCACCTGCTCGTCGAACTCGCGGCGTTCCTCGACCGGATCGACCGCCACCCCGGCGAAGCGGATTTCCGCATCGACGCTTTCCGCAAGGCGCTCCCGATTCTGTTGGAAGAGCGCCCGGACCGTGCCCGCGCCGTCCTTGATGCCCTCTCGGACCACAGCGCCGAGCCCATCCCGCACGCCACCATTCAAGGAGCCTTCGGCGCTCCTCCCACTGATCACTGATCACTTCTCACTTGGCACTCTCCGGTCATGTCCTACATCGAGCCCCACGCACACATGGTCAGCCGCACGACGGATGACTACGAGAAACTCGCCATCGCCGGCTGCGAGGCGATCTGCGAGCCGGCGTTCTGGGCGGGTTTCGACCGCTCGTCGGCCGAGGGGTTTCACGACTACTTCCGGCAGCTCACCGAATACGAACCGAAGCGCGCCGAGAAATTCGGCATCAAACATTTCTGCTGGCTTTGCATCAACCCGAAGGAAGCCGACGACCCCGGATTCGCCCGCGAGGTGATGGCGCTCATCCCGGATTTCATCGACCGGCCGACCGTGCTCGGCATCGGCGAGATCGGCCTCAACAAGAACACCCGCAACGAACTCGGGATCTTCGAGGAGCACGTGCAGCTCGCGCTCGATCACGACCTGCCGATCCTCATCCACACGCCGCATCTCGAGGACAAGCTCAAGGGCACCCGCCTGATGCTCGATTCGCTGGCCAACTTCCCGAATCTCGATCGCGGCAGGGTGATCATCGACCACGTCGAGGAACACACCGTCGGCATGGTGCTCGATGCCGGATACTGGGCGGGCATGACGCTCTATCCGCACAGCAAGTGCTCGCTCGACCGAGCGATCGACATCCTCGAAACCCACGGCACCGAACGTCTGTGGATGAACTCCGCCTGTGACTGGGGCGTTTCCGACCCGCTCGCCGTGCCGAAGTGCCTGCAGCGCATGAAGGCGCGCGGTCACGGACCGGAAACGATCCGGAATGTGGCCCGCGACAACCCGGCGGCCTTCCTCGGGCAGTCGCCTCGGTTCTTGCTTTGAGGCACCGCTTTTCGCGCCCGTTCTCCACCCCTTGTATGCCGGACGACAACGGGGATGCCTGCCGTATGCCATGGTTTTCCATGGACCCGGAGGCTGGCCGTGGCGATTGTGAAACCCGCAACCCTTGATCTTTCAAGGAATCCACAGCAAGGGGCCACCCTGAGCATTTTTTGCTTGGATGAACCACCCGTGGTGGCATAATGATCGATGTCGCTACCATATGTAGTATTCCCTTCATTCACATGAAGGATCACCTCCATTCACCAACCATTCCCTACCCCTCCCCGCCGCCATGAGCATCCCGCCGACCGTTCTTGATTGTCCCGCCGATTCCACCGAGGCCCCGAACACCACCCGGGGCCTCACGTTTCACGCGATTTTCTCCACAACTGGAACGAATCCCTTCGACGAGGTGGAATGGGAAAAACGAACGGCGGCGATCACGGACGACACCGGCAAGGCGATCTTCCACCAAGAGGACGTCGAGGTACCCAAAGCATGGAGTGAGCTGGCCACCAAGATCGCCGTTTCAAAGTATTTCTACGGCGACGCCACCGTCGGCAACGACCCGGCGAACGGCGGCCGGGAACACTCGGTGAAACAGCTCATCCACCGCGTCACCCGCACCATCGCCGACTGGGGGCTGGAGGATGGCTACTTCGCCGATGAGGAAAGCGCGGAGGCATTCCATGGCGACCTCACCTGGCTCTGCCTGCACCAGCACGGCGCGTTCAATTCGCCGGTCTGGTTCAACGTCGGCCTCCACCACATGTATGGAATCGGCGGCGATGGCGTGGGCAACTGGCATTGGAGCGACACCAAGGGTGAGGCGGTGCGCCCCAAGGGCAGCTACCGGTTTCCGCAGGCCAGCGCGTGTTTCATCCAAGGCGTGAATGACGACATGGAGGACATCATGCGGCTCGCCGCGTCCGAGGCGCAGCTCTTCAAATTCGGCTCCGGGACCGGCAGCGATCTCTCCACCCTGCGCTCCTCGCGCGAGAAACTCACCGGCGGCGGCAAACCGTCCGGCCCGCTTTCCTTCCTTAAGATCTACGATCAGGTCGCGGGGGCGATCAAATCGGGCGGAAAAACCAGGCGCGCCGCGAAAATGAACACGCTCAAGGACTGGCATCCGGACATCGAGGAGTTCATCGAGGCCAAGACCATCGAGGAGAAGAAAGCCTGGGCGCTCATCGAGCAGGGCTACGACGGTTCCTACAACGGCGATGCCTACGGTTCCGTCATGTTCCAGAACGAGAACCTCTCGATCCGCACCAGTGACGAGTTCATGCGCGCCGCCATCGAGGACAAGGAATGGTGGACCAAACGCGTCACCGATGGTGGAAACTGCGAGAAGAAGAGCGCCCGCGCGCTGCTCCGCAAGATCGCCGAGGGCACATGGACCTGCGGCGACCCCGGCATGCAGTTCGACACCACCATCCACACATGGCACACCTGCAAGGGCAGCGGACGCCAACACTCGACGAATCCCTGCTCGGAATATCTTTTCCTCAACGACACCGCCTGCAATCTCGCCTCGCTCAACCTCGTCCGCTTCCGGAAAGCCGACGGCGGCTTCGACACCGAGCGTTTCCAGGCGGCCGTGCGACTCTTCATCGTCGCCCAGGAGATCCTCGTCGACCGCGCCAGCTATCCCATCAAACCGATCGCGGAAAACTCGCACGCCTTCCGCACCCTCGGTCTTGGATATGCCAATCTCGGCGCGCTCATCATGTCGCGCGGCCTCGGATACGACAGCGATGAAGGCCGCGCGCTCGCCGGTTCGATCACCGCTCTCATGACCGGCACGGCCTATCAGGTTTCCGCCGAGATGGCCGCCGCCAAAGGCCCCTTCCCCAGCTACCGCGACGCCCGCTACGGCGATCTAACGAATCCTCCGCTGCCGTCCAACGAGGAGCCGATGCTTGAAGTCATCGAGCGCCACCGCGCCAGAGCCCTCGACCTCGAGGAGACCGGCGACTGCGCCGCCATCGTCCGCGCCGCCCGCAAGGCGTGGGACGCCGCGCTCGAGGACGGCCGCTCCCACGGCTACCGCAACGCCCAGGTCACGGTGCTCGCGCCCACCGGCACCATCGGTTTCCTGATGGACTGCGACACCACCGGGATCGAGCCGGACATCGCGCTCGTGAAATACAAGCTCCTCGCCGGCGGCGGCATGTTGAAAATCGTCAACCGCACCGTGCCCCCCGCCCTCAGGAGGCTCGGCTACAGCGACGACGAAGTCGCCGGCATCCTCGTCCACATCGAGAAACACGACACCATCGAGGACGTCATCGATCCGGAGACCGGCAAGCGCGTGCCCAGCGGCCTCAAGCCCGAGCACCTCGCCGTCTTCGACTGCGCGTTCCAGCCGAACCTCGGCAGCCGCAGCCTCCACTACCGCGGGCACCTGCGCATGATGGCCGCCGCCCAGCCGTTCCTGTCCGGCGCCATCTCCAAGACGGTGAACATGCCGGAAAGCGCCACCGTCGAGGACATCATGAACACCTACATCGAGGCATGGCAGCTCGGCCTGAAGGCCGTCGCCATCTACCGCGATGGATCGAAACGCTCCGCTCCGCTCGCCACCAAAAAGTCCTCGGAGAGGTCCGCCACCACCCCGGCCACCGAGGAACTCGCCGAGCGCATCGCATCGCTCATCCGCGAGAACGAGTCCTTGCGGAAACAAGGCGAGACCCGCATCCGCAAGCCGATGCCCGACACCCGGATGTCCCTCACCCACAAGTTCGAGATCGCCGGCCACGAAGGATATATCACCGCCGGCCTTTATGAAAACGGCCAGCCCGGCGAGGTCTTCGTTCAGATGTCCAAGGAAGGCAGCACCATCGGCGGACTCATGGACACCGTTGCCACACTCACCTCCATGTCCCTGCAATACGGCGTGCCGTTGGAACAACTCGTCAACAAGTTCGCCTACCAGCGCTTCGAGCCCAGCGGCTTCACCCGCAATCCGGACATCCGCACCGCCTTCTCCATCACCGACTACGTGTTCCGCTGGCTCGGTTGCGAGTTCATCCAAGGCTACAAGGAAGCCACCTCGCCCAACCACGACCAGGCCGAGCTTCCGATGCCCGAGATCGAGGAAATGGACAAGGAAGCCGTCAACCGCCCCGTCCCCGAGCTCTCCGACCCGGGCGTCAAGCGCCTCCCCAAGGCCGACCGCGTCAAGGAAGCCCTCGGCACCGCCTACATGGGCGTCACCTGTTCGAACTGCGGCTCCGACAAGGTCATCCGCGCCGGCGCCTGCGGCGTTTGCACCCAGTGCGGGACCAGCCAGGGATGCAGTTGATACGCCTCGTAGGCGCATTCGTGAGAATGCGTCGGGAGCAATCGAAACGCCTTCGCGTCAAGGAAACGCAATGGTCCACAATTGGCCGCCCCGACCCGTCGGGGCGGACCGGGGCCGGGACACCCCACATTCCCCCTCTTTCCCTTTGCCATCCCGGTTCCTGCGCCCTAGACCCGCGCCATGTTTTCGCAGGAACCCATCGAATGGCCGGAGGAAATCGAGATTCTCATCGATCGCTTGGAGAGCGAATCGTCCGAGCGCGCGCTCAGCCGCGAGGAACGGGCGCTGATGGACGTCTATGAAACCGTTCCGGTGCTCGAAAGCGAAGAAGGACTGCACGGGTTCTGGCACAGCGGCGTGAATCACCAGCGCGTGATCAAATCCTTCGACCTCATCGGCGCCGACTCGCTGGTCGATCCTCAAGGCCAGCCAATGGTGCGAGACCCGCACGGATTAACGACCGCAACGACTACAGCGAGACGGAGGAGGAATACCTCTCGTCCATCGAGGAAGACATGGCCGCCGGATTGGACGAACTGGTGGATCTCATGCTGGCGTTCATGGAGGAGGAGCTAGCTGAGGATTGCTTCCCCACACACAGTCCTTTTCCGAAATGCCGATTGACACGCGAAATGGGACACATGACAGTCACCCATGAAAACAAACGAACATCCGCGAACTGAAACACTGACGAGCAGGGTGCTTTCCATCGTTGAATCAGGTCAGTCGGTGGAGGTGCTCCGCAGGAAGAGACCGATTGCGGTCCTCTCGCCGCCGGATCGGAAGAAACGGGTGGAACAACCGGATTTCGCCGCGCGTTTGAAAGAGATCTACGGCGACAAGGCACTGGAAATCACGGGCACGGAGTTGACCGCAGAGGCACGGGGCGAGCGATGAGCGGATACGCCGACACCGGCTTTCTCTGCTCGCTCTATGCGCCGGACGCGCACAGCGGGCGGGCCATTTCTTCGATGAAGCGACACTCCGCAGCGTTGGAGTTCACCTGGATTCACCACTGGAATTCCGGAACGCCCTGCGGTTGCGGGTATTCCGGCGCGAGATTACGACGAGCCAACGGACGCCTCGCTGAACCTTCTGCTCGCCGACCTTGCCGCAGGAATTCTCACCCATGCCTCCCCTCCCTTCCGGATGTCATGACAGAAGCGGAACGGCTGAGCGCCACCCATTCTGAAAAGCTCGGCACCCGCAGCCTCGACATCCTCCACGTGGCCGCGGCATTGGTCCTTGGTTCGACAGTGTTCTTCACGTTCGACAAACGTCAGGCGAAACTCGGCAAGGCCGCTGGACTGAAGGTGAGAACCCCTTGAGACGAGGGAACCGAGTTCCGGTCGTGAGTTGATTCATTGCTGCCACACCACCCGAATTGAAACTCGAAAAGCTGCTCTATCACCAACTCCGACTCGGGCGGCGGGAGGCGAGGAGGGTTCTGGCGGAGGGCGGGGTGACGGTGGATGGGAAAACGGCGACGGATCCCCTGCTGCGCGTCGACGAGTTTTCCCTCGTCGAACATGAGGGCCGCGTGTTGCAGGGAAAGCAGCGGCGTTTCCTGATGGTGCACAAACCGGCGGGGCATGTGAGCTCGGTGGGACACCACCAGCATCCGACGGTGCTCGACCTGTTGCCGGAGGACCTGCGCGAGGGAATGCACTACGCCGGCCGGCTCGACCTGACGAGCACCGGTCTGATGATCGTGACCAACGACGGCAAGTGGTCGCGCCGTCTGACCGAGCCGGAGCGGGATGTGCCGAAGGTCTACCGGGTTGCGACCGCCCGGGACATCGGCGCGGATGTCTTGGAACGTTTCGCCGCCGGCATCTACTTCGCCTACGAGGACATCACCACCTTGCCCGCGGAGCTGGAGATCCTCGGACCGAGGGAGGCCCGGCTCACGCTCCACGAGGGCAAGTATCACCAGGTGAAGCGGATGTTCCATGCCGTGGGAAACCGGGTGACGGCGCTGCACCGCGAGCGAATCGGGCCGATCGAATTGGACATCGCGGAAGGTCGCTGGCGGGATCTCTCGGACGCGGAAGTGGAGTGGGTGGCCGCAGGTTAAGGGGCGATCGGCAGCTTCTGCATTTCCATGGGAACCGTTCTTCCGTCTTGACGGTGTTAGAGGACCGGCTACGCATGTCGCCAAGCTCCCCACTCATGAAACACCTGCTTCTCTGCCTTGCCACCGCATGCGCTGTGGCCGCTCCGGTCCAAGCCAAGACCTACGGCGGATTCAAACCCGGAAAGACCTTCACGTTCACGGTCACCGCCCGGTCTTCGACCAAGCAGGTGGATCTCAATCCTTCCGTCAACGTGCCGGTTCCCGCCGGCGTGGTGAAACTCGGACTTGGCTCGAAGGTCCGGTTCACGATCGGCAGGAAAGGACAACTGGAATTCAAGAAGTCCTCGTTTCCCTACGACTCCTCGGGTGCGGAATACGTGCAATACGTCCGCCCGCCGAAGAACGGACTCAGCCAAAGCGGGACGATCTACAAGTCGAAGAAGGGCAAACCGGTCGGTGCCTCGCTGAACTTCCTGAAGATCATCACCGACGGAGCGTCGAGGACGGTCTACGCGGTGGACTATCAATTGGAATGATGGGGCTCTTCCATCCGTGACCTCGCCAAGAAGCTTCCGGAGCGCGGTTTTCACCTGCTTTTCACAAGGGCATCAACGAAAGTTCCCGGAGTTCGGGGATGGTTTCGAGGTATTCCATACCTACAAACCATGAAAACCCTGAAACATAACCCGCACCCGGGAGGTTTCTCCTGGGGCATGGTGATCGCACTGATCATCGTCGTGGCCCTGGCCGGCCTTGTGACCCTTCCCATTCAACCCCATTGCGGTCGCCGGTCAGAGCAAACCGAAGCCGTGAACAACGCCCGGCAGATCGGCCTGGCGATGCTCGACTTCGAAATCGAATACGGCCGATTTCCGGACAAGACGACGGAACCCAAGGTGATCGCCACCACCGGATCGAAACTGCGGATGACCGGCCACACCGCGAACGACTATTTCCGCCAACTCATTGCGGCGGACATCGCTCAAAGCGAGATCATGTTCTTCGCGAAGACCGCGTTCTCCAACCGGAAACCGGATGACCGTTTTGACACCGCCGATGATGCCCTGAAGCCGGGCGATGTTGGATTTGGATATCTGATGAACGGCGACACCGCGTTCGACAACAAGGAGAGTCCCGGCAGGGTTCTGGTCTGCGCGCCGCTTGCCGTTGAGGACGGACACGTCAGCACCCTCCGGTTCGATCGCGACATGTACGATCAAAAAGCCGTCGTGCTGAAGATGGACAACAGCGTCATATCGCTAAACGTCAACAGAGCCGGCGAAGCGATTCTCGGATCCAAACCGCTGCTCGCGACGGGCGAGGGCACCGTGTGGGGCGTCGATGCAACGCCGACGGTCGTTCCTCCGGCTCCAGGCGAGATCCGTTTCGCCTCATCCGTCACAAAGAACAGCGGCCCGATGATCTGGATCGTCTCCGCGGCCCTGCTGATCGTTTTCCTGCTGCTGATGAAGCTGGCCAGGCCGACTGCTGACCAGTCGAGAGCGGGATCGTTGAGATGCGATTCACACCGGCCTGCCAGATCGCCGGTCATTGGCGATCCGGGCTGTCACCAGAGCGACCAGCGGAAACTCAGAAACCACATGATCGCTCTTGACGATGGCGGCGATGACACCGACGAAGTTGATGGATCACGGCGGAGATGCTGAGGATGCTGGCCGCGGGTGCGGGGGGGCCATGGCGAGCAGGATGCCGGACCGTGCCGCAGATGAAGGCGACGGCCGCGAGGAGCAGTCCGAGGATGGCCTGACCTCGAAACTGACGAGTGCCGCGACGATGGCGACGACAGCGATGCTGAAGGAGGCTTGATGAGTTCCGATAGCGTTACACCCGGTTCCGACTTACCGGTTGAGCGATGCGCCAACGGGTGCCTTCCCGCTTACCGGGCCGCGTCGTGACGGGTTTTGATCCGCAGCTTTGAGGACGATGCGACATCAAGGCGGGCCGCGAGGTTCGGAGTTTCGGCGACCCGCCGGACGCGGCTTCTGGACGCACCGAGGCGCCGCGGGTGCCGTGGCTCGGAACCGGTGCTTGCTGCGGATGTGGACGGCCGAGCTTTTTCCTGATCGCGGGCCGGGCAGCGGCGGGCGGTGGCGCATACCCGTGGGGCGCTGCAACGGCGTGGGGAAAACCTGCGCGGTGGGGTGTGTGGCGCGTGTTTCTCCACTTCGCGGCGACCTACCTCGATGCGCTGGTGCTGCGAACGGGAACCGGACGTGGATCGGAAATCGGAATATTGGCGACCTGGAAGATCTCTGCGTCGCGAAAGGAAGGCTGCATCCTGCTTTACGGCGCACATGGGCACCGATGATCTTGCGGCGCTGGATGTTCGGTTCACTACCGCGTGTTGTATGCCGTGCGTGCTCCGGAGCGGGAGCCGGAGATGCAGAAGATCCGCGAGGAGGAGTTGCGCCGCAAGGAGGCGAAACAATCGAATCTCCGCATCCTTCATAACACGCCGGACGGCATGCTTCCGGCGTCGAGCTCTCGCGCCGTCTTCAGGAGTGGGCGCGATCGTCGCGGGCAGGGGCGACCGGTGATGTTCGATGTTTCACCGATGGACCGCGAGTCCAAATACCTGCGACGTGGCCGCCGAAGGCCCTGTTTCTGGCACGGCGACGGGCGCGCCGTGTTTCCTGGCAGTGTTCATCACCCGCCGCGGTGGAGGCGCGCTACCGGTGACGGTGCTGCCGCTGCCGCTGAGCTGCTGGAACGGCGGCGCGGGTTGATTGAAGTGGGCTTTCGCGTTGCGGAAACAAATGTCTTCGATGAGTCCCGAGAGCGTGCCGAAGTCGTCGGGCAGCTCGCCGCGCTCGGCCTCGCCGCCGATCATGTTGCAGAGGATGCGGCGGAAATACTCGTGGCGCGGGAACGAAAGGAACGAACGCGAATCGGTGAGCATGCCGACGAAACGCGAGAGCAGGCCGTTCATCGAGAGCGCGTCGAGCTGCATCTCCATGCCGTGTTTCTGATCGAGGAACCACCAGCCGGAGCCGAACTGGATCTTGCCGGGGAAGGTGCCGTCCTGGAACGCGCCCGTCATGCAGGCGAAGAGGTAGTTGTCGGACGGGTTGAGATTGTAGAGCACGATCTTCGGCAGCGCGCCCTCGCGGGCGAGGGTGTCGAGGTAGGTGGCGAGCGGCGCGCCCTGCTGCGGGTCGCCGATGATGTCGTAGCCGGTGTCCGGTCCGAGCTGCGAGAACATGCCGGAGTTCACATTGCGGTAGGCGCCGAGGTGGAGCTGCTTGGTCCATCCCTTGGCGGCGTCGAGCTCGCCGAAGAAAACCATCAGATAGAACGAGAAACGTTCCTTTTCCTCGTCCGTCGCGGGCGTGCCGGCCATCGCCTTGTCGAAGATCATCGTCGCCTCGGAATGCGTGCAGGGCAGCGCTGGCATGCGGACGAGTCCGTGGTCGGAAATCCGTCCGCCGATGGCGTGGAAATCGTCGTGGCGCTTCTGCAGAGCGCCCAGCAGATCCGAGAGGTGGACGACGCTCATGCCGGCCACCGATTCGAGTTTCCCGATCCACGTGCGAAGCAGGTCCGGCCGGTCGACTTGGAAGGCCTTGTCCGGGCGGTAGGTGGGCAGCACCTTGGTGCCGAGCCCGGATGCGGCGATCGTTTCGTGGTCGTCTAGTGGGTCCGCCGGGTCGTCGGTGGTGCCGACCATGCGGACGTCGAACTTCTTCAGCAGGCCGTGCACGCAGAAATCCGGCTCGGCGAGCTTCGCATTCGTTTTCTCCCAGATCTCCGTCGCGGTGTCCGGAGTGAGCAACGTGTCGATGCCGAAGTAACGCTGGAGTTCGAGGTGGGTCCAGTGGTGGATGGGGTTGCGGAGTGTGCGGGGCACGGTTTCCGCCCATGCGAGGAACTTCTCGCGCGGGCTGGCGGGACCGGTGATGAACTCCTCGTCAATGCCGTTGGCACGCATCAGCCGCCACTTGTAATGGTCTCCACCGAGCCAGATGTCGGTGATCGACTCCCAGCGGTGATTGGTGGCGATCTCCTTGGGCGAGAGGTGGCAGTGGTAGTCGATGATCGGCTGTTTGGCGGCGACCTCGTGATAGAGGCTGCGCGCGGTGTCGCTGTGCAGGAGGAAGTTCTCGTCGAGGTAAGCCATGGCGGGCTTCAGGAAAGCGGCTGGCCGTGGCCAGGCCAAGTTTGAAATCCGCACGGAAGGTCCTCCAATCAGGGTAGGCAGGAAGCTCTCTGGCGAAACAACGGGCCGATGCCAGCACCCGGACGAAAAGCAATCGCCCCGGTTCAACGTCCGAGGCGAATCTACTGGGCGCGATCCCATGCCGCCAACGGCCACGTGAGCGCTCCCAGCCGACTACTCCACACCCGCCTCCCGTTTCAATCCGGCAATCATCGCTTTGATTTCCTCGCCGCTTCTCCCAAGTTGAGTCGCAATCTGGGCGTAACCTTGGATCGCGGCTGTCTCATGCTTGTATGGAACACCATTTTGATTGCGGTAGAGAAAAGCGATTTGGAGCTGTCTGCGAAGGAGCGGTTCGGCCTCTGTGAGCTTGTCCTGAGCTACCAGCAGCCTTGCCAGGTTGTTGAGGAAACTCGCGAGATTGATGTGATTTCTTCCGAAATTCTCTTCCGTGATCGACACAGCACGGTCGTAAAGAGCTTCAGCCTCGGGAAATCTCTTCTGTCGGCAGAGAACCATCGCCAGGTTGTTGGCTCGAATCGCAACATCCGGATGACGACTTCCCATCGAACTTTCTGTGAGATCAAGTGCCCGCCTACCGACTTTTTCGGCTTCGTCAACCTTCCCCTGCTCTTCAAGAACAAGAGTCAAGTTACTCAGCCTGCTACCCAACTCCTCTGCCGACCCGCCGTCGGAACGATCTTCTTCGATCTCAATCGCACGTCGAACCAAGAGTTCCGACTCATCGAGATCTCCGGCATCCTTGAGCGCTACCGCAAGATTCATAAGATATACGGCAACAAAGGGATGATTCGCACCCAACGCACTTTCCCCAATTTCGACACTTTTTCGGAACAATGGAAGAGCTTCGGAAAGCTCCCCTTTCTGCTGCAAGAGCCTGGCCAGGCAGGACGTTGCAGCGGCGACATTCGGATGTTCATCCCCAAGTTTCGCCTCAAAGGTCGCGAGCGATTGTCGGGCCAGCGGCTCCGCTTCGATCAGATTCCCCGAAACCAAAAGAAGTCCAGCCCTGCCCTGGCGACACTGCGCGAGATTGAGGCTATCCTCACCCAGCAACTTTTCGAAATTGGATGCCGCCCGAACGTAGTATTGAAGTGCCTCATCCACCATGCCTTGCTTGGCCAGAATATTCGCCAACGTGACCATCAGCATTGCCGAATTGAGTTGTTGCCCATCGAGTTGGGCATTGCAAACCCCCAACCCTCTCCTGCAAAGGGCCTCGGCTCCGGAGAGATCCCCCCTTCGCATTCTGATTTCAGCCATGACATCCAATGAAGAAAGAATCTCCGGATGTTCTTTGCCAAATTTGAACTCCCGGATCTCAAGCGCCTGCCCGCAAAAGCGCTCCGCTTCCTCAAGATGATCCTGATGGAGCAACGCAACTGAATATGCGTGCAGGAGATCGCCGAAGGCAGGGTGGAACCGACCGAGGCTCGATTTAGATTCCCGGACTGCAACACTACACAATTCCTCAGCCTCGTCCAACTTGCCCAAATCAAGGAAAACCCCGGCGATTTGAGTCTTGCACGAAAGCTGGAGTGCCAGAGGTGATTGCTGATTGGATTCTGAGATTTCGAGTGCCCGTCGGCAGTGCGACTCCGACTCCCCATACTTGCCTTGGGATTGCAATACCTTGGACAGGTCCAACAAAGACCGGGCCAGTGAGAGGTCGTGGGATGCCAGATCGGACTCCTTGACGGCAACAACCTCCTCCAGAATAGGGACGGCTTCGCGATATCGTCCCAGTTCCAGCATGACGGAAGCAACCTCCTGCTGGGCTTCGGCCCAGGCTGAAGGGTTTTCCGATCGACGGATCAGACCGACAATGCGCTGTCGCGCATCCAGTGATGTTCGATAGTCCAAAGATTCCGCGGACGCTTGTGCGATGATTGCAAACGCTTCGATATCCTCGGCTGGATTACGGGACGGACGCTTCAACGTTTGTTCCGCATTCCGGATCGCCGACATGGTGTCACCCGCAAGCAGGAACGCCTGACTCCGCAAACGAGGATCAGGATTTCGCATACCGTCCGCCAACAAATCCGCCACGGCTTGCGAACTCAAGGAATGCCGTTGGGAAAACTCCACAAGAAATCGCGCCTGTGTGAACGGTTCGGGCGTGGCGCCGGACTCCGCCAGGGTTTCGGTGATCGCAGCTCGCTGTTCGGCAGCATCCAGAAAAACGTTAGAGTGACGTTTTGGTTTCAACCGCAGATAGCCGTAAACGACACCGATGAGCAAACAGGCGATGATCGCTACAAGAAGAGTGGGACCATTCTTTGACTTTCGTTTCATGGAATTCGGCTCGTCTCTGCGGAGCCTCAGTCAAACTTCTCGCAGTGTCGAGCGCAACACTCCGGAGCCCACTACAACGCGGCGTGCGACAGGGGCCGGATTCGTCCTTGGGCCCGCCTATCTCCATGCGATAATTCCTGGATCACGGAAGGCGGACAGCAGAATCTCTATATGAGGCCCGGCAATGAACCAAATCGGGCTCTTGGCTATACACCAGATCGTCACCGCGGGCACCCCGCCTGGGACGTTCACGCGCGTTCGTGGTGGCGGAAGGTGCGCCAGCCGTAGTGGGCGATGACCAGGAAGCAGATGAGCGGCAGGGCGAAGGAGGCGCGCACGCTGGCGAGTTCCATGAATCCGAGGTCGAATGCCGGCATGTCGAGGATGCGGCCTTGGAGAGGCGGCATCAGGCAGCCACCGCCGATGGCGAGGATGAGGCCGGCGGAACCGAGTTTCGCATCGTCACCGAGGCCCTTGAGGGCGATGCCGTAGATGGTCGGGAACATCAGGGACATGCAGGCGGACACACCCATCAGGCAGTAGAGGCCCGCATAGCCGTGGATGAAGATCGTGCCGAGCGTGAGCGCGACGCCGCCGACGGCGAGCAGGCCGAGCAACATGCCGGGATGGATGTAATGGAGCAGGAAGGTGCAGATGAAGCGGCTGGAAACGAAGATGAGCATCGCAAGGATGTTGCAGTTCTGCGCGGTGGCCTTGGAAAGTCCGAGCTCGCTCTCGGCATACTGGATGATGAAGGTCCAGCACATGATCTGCGCGCCGACGTAGAAGGTCTGGGCGATGACACCTTCCCAATACCGGCTGTTGCCGAGCAGGCGCTTGAGGGTTGCGCCGATGTGCAACGAGGTGTCCCCCTCCGAGGCGCTGCCTTTCGGGAGTTTCCATGCGAAGAGTCCGAAGATGGCCAGCAGGATGACGCCCATGATGGCGTAGGGACCGACGACGGTATCGAGATCCACCTTCTGGATCCGCTGGAACGACTCGGATGCCTTCTCGACGTAGGGTTTGAGAGGTTCGCGCGAGGCGCTGGCGAGAAGTCCGCGGGCGGAATCGACGGCGGAATCGACGGAGTCGAGCAACGTGGCGGCTTCGCCTGCGTCGGCCTTTTCGCCATCGCGGAGTGTGGCGATGGTGTCGCGCAGGCTGGCCGCGGCGGGCACGGCGCTGGAGAGCTTGGTCCGGGCTTCGGAAAACGAGGGCTCGGATTTCCAAAGATCGGCCTCCTTGCCGAGTTCGGTGGCGAGATCCATGCCGTCGGAGCCGCCGTAGAGATTCTCGCGTTCGACCTCGGCGGGCGTCGGTTCCACCGGGTCCTTGATCTGGAGCACGATGGCCACCGAGTTGAGTGCCTGGGAGAACTTGTCGGACTCGGCTGCGTTGGCCTCCGCCTGCTCGGCGAGCGACGCGCGGATCGCCTCGGCGCGCTCCGGTTTCGGGTCGGCGGCGATGGCGAGGGTTTGCGCGAGTTCCGCGGACTGCTCGGCGGCTTTTTTGAGATCCTTGCGGCTGCCGCTCCATTCCGGGTTGGAAATCGTTTCGCGGAGCTTCGCGGAGCTTTCCTCCAGGTCCTTGACGACCTGGACGTGCAGCGGCTTGCCTTCGGAAACGGCGAGCAGCGCGCGGCGGCCGGCCTCGCTGGTGCCGTCGAGGTTGATCAGGATGACCATGCTGGCGACGAACATGCCGATGATCGAACCCATCGGGTTGAAGGCTTGCGCGAGGTTGAGCCGGCGGGTGGCGTTCGACTCGTCGCCCATCGAGAGGATGTAGGGGTTGGCGGTCGTTTCGAGGAACGAGAGCCCGCTGGTCATGATCAGATATGCCAGCAGGAAGGGCGCGAACGACAGCGTCCACCCGGACGGAATGAAGAGCAGGCAGCCGCAGGCATAGAGCGCGAGGCCGATGAGGATGCCGCTCTTGTAAGAGAAGCGCTTGATGAAGATGGCGGCCGGAATGGCCATCAACGCGTAGCCGCCGTAGAAAGCCGCCTGCACCAGCGAGCTCTCGAAGTTGCTCAGCAAGAGGATGTTTTTGAACGCCGCAACCATCGGATTGGTGATGTCGTTGGCGAAGCCCCAGAGAGGAAACAGCAGGGTGACGAGGATGAACGGAACCAGCAGGTTCCGGGGCACGACCGGTGCGGATTTCTCGGATGATTTCATGAGTGGGTTTGGCCCGCACGGAGGCGGATTTTGGAAATGGGTTGCCATGCGAATGCCAGTTTTCCGAATGACTGGCAAGCTCCCGACCGATCAAAAATGGTCATGCATCGGCCCCGAGTGAAGCAGATCAGGGCTCGTCACACCGGTCCGCCAGGCATCCGCAGGCCCGGCTTGCCGACAACATGTGTCCGCGAGGATTCCGAAGGAGGTGTCTCCTTCCCTTGTGGCGTGCGGTGGGACCGCTGAGGCACGGCGAAGCGCCTCATGGAAAACTCCGTCGCGGCCGGCGCACTCCGACACATGCGCGTTGATCCCGTGCCTCGCCACAGCTGGCGCAGGCGTCCTCAGTTCGGCAGCCTGGTGGCTTGTTTCTTCATCGAGACGGCGTAGCGATACTTGTGGATCGCGTCGCAGATGCCGTTGGCGAGAGCGCTCTGATAGGTGTCGTTCTCGATGAGGCGGGCCTCGTAGGGATGGGTCATGAAACCGCCTTCGAGCAGGATCGCGGGATGGCGGACTCCGGAAAGCACGCTGAAGCGGGCGCGCTTGATGCCGCGGTCGAGGGTGTTCTTGCCTACGCGGCGGAGGATGGAGCCGTGGATGGAGGTGGCCAGCGCGATGTTCGCGGAGTCATGTTCGTTGCCGGCGCGCGAGATGTTGTCCGCCGGGACGAAGCCGCGGCCGTAGTGGGCGATGCCAGGCGGAGAGAGTGTGAAGGTCTCGATGCCGCGGGCGGCGCGTCCTCCGGAGTTGAAATGAATGCTCACGAAAATGGCGGATTCGCGGACGGCATTGGCGAGGTCCACTCGCTGCTGAAGCGTGAGGTAGCGGTCCGAATCACGGGTCAAGACGACCGTGTAGCCCTTGTTCTGAAGGAGCGTCTTGAGCTTGTTGGCGACGGACAGGTTGTAGCGGGCCTCGGTGCCGCGGGAGTTCGTCGCGCCGGGGTCCTTGCCGCCGTGCCCGGCATCGATGACGACGGTGCGGAAGTCGCCCGCGTTCTGGATGAAACTCGGACGCAGAACGGGATCGATGAGTTTCGCGAGGTCGATGCGGGAGACCCACGCCTTGCCGCCGGACGATTCGACCTGGCGGGAGAAGACGAATTTCACGCCGTTCATGAGGCATTCGTTGCCGCCGATGGTGAGGCGCATCTCAACCTTGGAGTTTTCGAGAACCAGCTTGTTGCCCGAGCGCGAGATCTTGGCGAAACGGTAGAAGCGCTGGATCGACTCGACGGAGACGTAATCGCGACCGTCGATCTTGGAGACCTCCCAGCCGTTCTGGGTGGCGGCGCGGGCGGTGGGCGCGGGCAAGGAGAACGCCAGCCACGCGGCGGCGGCGCAGGCGAGGATCCGGAAGAAGGGACGAATGCTCAAGGGATGGAAATCGAATGAGTTTCCAGACGATTACCAAGTCCGAAACGGCATGACAACCCGCGATTTCCGCGGATTTCCCGTTCAGCGTCCAAGTTCGGCGGCGGTCCACGGCGTGGCGCGGCCGGTGAATTTCTTCCGGAGTTCGGCGACTTCGCGCGGATCGACGGCGGGCGCGTCGTTCGACCAGGTCTGGCGCACGTAGCTGAGCACGTCGGCGACCTGCTGGTCCTCAAGGGTGGGCAGGCCGGGCATCAGGCCGTTGATTTCCTGGCCGGCGACCTTGACGGGCCCCTGCAGGCCGTGAAGCACGATGCGGATGGGAACGTCGGATTCACCAGTCACCCAGTCCGAGCCGTCGAGTGGCGGGAACGCACCGGCGAGTCCCTTTCCCTCGGGGCCGTGGCAAGCGATGCAATGCAGGCCATAGAGCGCCTCGCCACGGCGATGGACGGCGGGGTCGGGCTCGTGTTTCCGGTCGATCGCGGGTGCGGCGGAGGGAACGCTGCCCGCGCGGGCGATGACTTCGGCGAGCATGCCGCCACCGGCTCCCGTTTCCTTGGCGGCGGCCGCCACCCCGGCCGCGTGGCGGTGGGCGGCGATGCGCCATGCATCCGCGAGCGTGACATCGCCCTCGATGGAGGACGCATGCTCTCGCAACAGACGGACGAGGAAGCGCCCGGCGTCCGGATCACCGCCCGGCATGCGCGAGAGGAGCACGAGCGATTCGGCGAGTTCGCGAGGCCGGTTGATGGTGATGGAACCATCGACCACCAGCGCGTGGAGGATCTGCTCCGGCGTGGCGGTGTGGATCCCGGCGCGGAGCAGGGCCCGGTCCGGCGAGGCAAGGGCGAGAGCGACATCGGCGGGGGCGAGTTCGCCGATGATGTGGAGCGCGTGGAGCGCATGGGGCGCGGCAAGACCGCCGGCGGCAAGCAGTTCGCGGAGCTTCGGACCGGCGGGCTTGCCGATTGTTTCCACGATGAGCCGTTGGGCCTGGAGACGCCAGAAGAGATTCGGATGCGAGAGGCCCGCTGCGAGCGAGGCGGGTGCTGTGGGGTCGAGGCCGGGGTTGGGATCGTCCGCGCTGCCTTCCGGATAGACGCGGTAGATGCGCCCATGACGTTTGTCGCGCAGGGGCGTCTCGTAGGCGTTGCCCTTGCCGGTGGTGGCGTCCATGCCCGCGGTCTGGCGATTTGGCGTCGGGTTGTGCTGCACGATGATGTTGTACCAATCACAGATCCACAGCGCGCCGTCGGGACCGGTCTCCGTGCAGACCGGGGCGGACCACGCATCGGCGCTGTTGTAGATGTTGTTGCGGCGTTGGACGGACTTGAAACCCGCGCCCTCGGCGTGGACGTCGAAGACGCCGACGAGTTTGCCTGTGGGGCCGTTGATGAAGGCGGTCCGCTCGCGCCACGATTCCGGGAAACGCGTGGATGTGTAAAACGAGTGGCCGGCCGCGGAGGTATAACTGTCGAAGACATCGACCTGGCGGATGTCCGCCGAGCTCGGGTTGAAAAGCGCCGGGTTGTTCGGACCGCCCGCGAACTCGTCGGCCCTCGGCGTGCGCGGGGCTTCCAGACCGGCCGCGTTGTAGTCAGCCATCGGGTGGGTCAGGAAGAACGACGGATTCGCGTTGGCTGTGGAACCCATGAGGTCGAACGCGGAGTTGAATCCGAGCCCCCAGGTGTTGTTGGTGGTGTTCTGGAGGAACTCGAGTTTCGAACCGTCCGGCAGGAAACGGAACACTCCTTGTCGGAACTTGAGTTCCTCCCCGCCGACGACACCGGTGAAACCGGAATAGCCGACGGTGGCGTAGATCCACCCGTCGATGCCCCAGCGCAGATTCGACGGACCGGCGTGGGTGTCGCTCATGTGGAAGCCGGAGAAAAGCACGCGCCGCTCGTCCGCGCGGTCGTCGCCGTTCGTATCCTTGAGGAAGAGCATCTCGCTGCCGTTGGTGCAGATCAACCCGCCGTTGGCGAAGACCATCGAGGTGGGGATCGAGAGGCCGTCGGCGAAGGTGGTGAAACGATCGGCGCGGCCGTCGCCGTTGCGGTCCTCGCAGAGGATGATCTTGTCGTTGCCGAGTTTGCCCTCGTGGAGGTTGTTCGGGTAGTCCGTCGTCTGGATGACAAATGCACGGCCGCGGTGGTCCCACGCGACGTGGATCGGATTGAGGATGTCCGGCTCGCTGGCGAAGAGCGACAATTCGAAGCCGGCCGGCACCTGCGCGAGTTTCATCGACTCGGCCGGCGGCAGCGGGCGTTGCGCGCGGGTGATCATCTCACGTTCGCGGTAACCCGGAAGCTTCACACGCTCCTGCTCGAGGCGCGGCAGCTTGAGGGCGAGCAGCCGGCGGTATTTCTCCGGACCCACGCTCCAGAAGATGGCGCGCTTGATGAGATCGTGGAACTCCGGCTTGTCCCAGACCCGGTGGTCATGGCCGGCGGCGGTGTAGAACACACGTCCCCCGCCCTGTTCACGGACCCAGGTCCACGGCTCCTTGTCGCGCTTTTCCAGGATCACCCGGTCGTCGCCGTGGTTGTCGTGCACGTAGGTCTCGTCCCATGCCTCGAAGCCACGGTATCCCTGCATGATCGGGTGGCGGGGATTGACGTTCTTCACTTCGAAGACACCCGTTCCGTGGCTTTGGAATCGGCCGCCGACGAGCTTGATGAATTCGGGCGAGCCACCGTAGCAGGCGGACGCGCAGTGGATCGGAAGAAACCCGCCGCCGTTCTCGACGTAGCCGATGAGCGCCTTGAGGTGATCCGGAGGCATCGGGCCGTTCTGTTCCCAGTTTCCATACATCAGCAGCGCGTCGTATTTCGCGAGCATCTCCGGGCGGAAGACCTCGGCCGGGTCCTCGGAGTAGGTGAAATCGATTCCCTCCGTACCGAGGTGGCGTTTGATGACGCGGTATCGCGTGACCGGATCGTGCCCGGGGTGCGCGGCGGTCGGCGCTCCGAAGAACAACACGTCCAGACGCTTCGGCTCCGGCTTCGGAGGATTCAGCGACTGCGCCAGCACCAGCCCGAGGGCCGCGAGCGGAAGCAGAATGGCATAACGGAGGAGATTCATGTGTGGTGGATCGGCATCTGGAAACGAGACCCGGGCATCCGGTCTTTCCGAATCATGCCGGCAATTGACATAATTTTTTGATATCTTTCGATGTTGAAAACAGATGCACATATCCCGCTCCGGAAGAACCGGAGCGGGCAAAGGAAGGAAACACGGAAACCAAGGGACCGCAACCTTCACCCGGGAAGGGTGAAGGCCGGGAGATCCAGCACCTCGCCGCCCTTCATCGCAGACTCGTGCGCGAGGATGCCCGTGCAGGTCCAGTTGGCGGACTGCATGGCGTTCGGGAACGGATCGCGGTCTTCGACGAGCGCGGAAACAAACTCGTGGACCAGATGTGGGTGCGATCCGCCATGTCCCCCGCCCTGGGTGAAGGAAAGGTGTTCGTTGTCGTCGTGATCATACACACCCTTGGTGGTGAAGCGCTGGATCTCCTCCGGCAGCAGGTGCGCGTAGTCCGGAACCTTGACCCGCTCGGGAATCTCCGGCTCCGGCTTCTTCGCGGTGTGGATCACCGGATCCTCGCCCTCGACCAGCGGCCATTCGTAGGACTTGAGGCTGCCGTAGACATCGAAGCTCTCGCGGTACTGGCGGGCCACGTCGAACAAGCTGCGGTAGATGCGCGCGGAAACATCGCTGTCCTTGAAACGGATGTGCGTCGACTCGATCGCGAACGGCGAACCATAACATCCGATCATTTCCTCGCGGATTTGGCCGGAGCCGAAACAAGAAACCGTTTCGGCGTAGTCGCGGGTGAGGCCCAGGCACGGTCCGACGCAGTGGGTCGCGTAGTGCATCGGCGGCAGGCCCGGCCAGTAGCCCGGCCAGCCGTCCATGTCCTGCTGGTGGCTCGCCTGGAGGAACTGGATCCTGCCCAACTCGCCCTTTTCGTAGAGTTCCTTCACGAACAAGAACTCGCGGGCGTAGACGACTGTTTCCATCATCATGTACTTCAGCCCGGTCTCCTTGGTGAGCTCCACGATCGCCTCGCAATCCTCGACGGAGGTCGCCATCGGCACCGTGCAGGCGACATGCTTGCCGGCCTTCAGCGCCTTGATCGATTGGGCGGCGTGGTCGGGGATCGGCGTGTTGATGTGGACCGCGTCGATGTCCGGATCGGCAAGAAGCTCGTCGTAGTCCTGATAACGTTTTTCAATACCGTAGTGGTCGGCGATGGCGTCGAGTTTTTCCTTGTTGCGTTGGCAGACGGCGACGAGGCGCGCGTTCGGGTGTGCCTGATAGATGGGGATGAACTCGGCGCCGAAGCCGAGACCGATGATGGCGACTTTGATCTCTGGGTTGCTCATGATGGGGCGTTCGCGAAGTGCTGCTTGAGGAATTCGAGCCCGTTGCGGGCGAAGGTGTCCTGATCCGGCGCGCGGCGGTTCCAGATGCAGACCGCGGCGGCGAGGTCGCGGTTCTCCGGGGTGAAACTCTCGATCGTGACGAGGCCGTCGTAGCAGATCCCGCGAAGAGCGCCCGCCAACGCCGGCCAGTTCGTCTGCCCCGTACCGGGGATGCCGCGCTGGTTTTCCGAAACCTGCATGTGGATGAGCCGATCGCCCGCGGTTCGGACGGCTTCGGCAAGATCATCCTCCTCGATGGTCATGTGGAAGCTGTCGAGCATCACGCCCGCCGCGGGATGTCCGACCTCACGCGCCATGCGCACGGCGTCGGCAGCGGTGTGGACAAGGTCGGTTTCGAAACGGTTGATCGGCTCGATGGCGATGCGGAGATTCCGTTGCGCCGCTTCTTCGCAAGCCTCGCGGATGCCCGCGACGGCGAGATTCCACTCGGCTCGGCGCTCCGCTTCGGGAAGCTGCCGACGTTTCCCGACCTCCGAGTAAAGCGGCCCGCCGAGAAGCGGCGCACCGACCTCGGCAGCGAAATCGAAGCAGCGGCAAAGATAATCCTGGGTCGCGGCGCGGACCTTCGGATCGGGATGCGTCAGATCCCGACCCGGCCCGAAGGCTCCGCAAACAGATATGTCGAGACCGTGATTCGATGCCATGGACGCGATGCGTTTCGCATCGAGCAGATCCGGATCTTCGATCGGCAACTCGACCGCGCCGAATCCCATCTCCGCGATGCGCGGGATCAAGGTTTCCGCCGCGTCGGTCGTCAGCGGCGAAACCCAAAGCCAGGTGGATGCTCCGATTTTCATGGTCCGATCAATGGGCGGATTCACCACCAATGTGCACCGGCTTGTAACCGCCGCGTGACCGGAACCAGAGGATCAGGCCGAGGTATGCGACCAGCATGATGCCGGGAAACACGGTCACCTTCGCCAGGGCGTGCTGGCGGGCGGCCTTGGCCGTCACGTTCACCTGCTCCGCGGTTTCCTCCGGCAACGCGGCGACTTTCCCCGCATCGACGGCGGTGTAGCTGCCGAGCACGTAGTGGTTTTCGTTCGAGACCTGTTGGTAGACGCCCGGCAGTTTCTCCTCGATGGCGTGACGCGCGGTGGTTTCCTGGAACTCGCCGATCAACGGCCCGCCGATCACGCCGGCGGTCAGCATGCCGATGCCGCCGATGGCGTTGAGCGTGAGCGCGCCGCCGCGGGGCGACTGCTCGGACACGACGCCGAGGGTCGTCGGCCAGAAGAAACTCTTGGCGATGCCGTAAAGCGTCGCGGCGCCGAAGATCGCCACCAAGCCGCTCGCCTTGGAGAGGAAGAACAGGCCGATGATCGCCAGCAGCGAGCAGGTCGCCAAAAGACCCAGCGGTGTGAGCGCGCGGATCACCGGGCCGGCGAAGAAGCGCAGCACGATCATGATCGCCGAAGTGTAAATGAGCACCCACAACGGATTGTGCCCGGCTTGTTTCAGGGGTTCCTCCATGATGCCGGTGATGGCGGCGTCGGTGCCGAGCTCGGTGGTGGCCAGCGGAATCATCACCAGGCAGAGCAGGACGATCAGCCAGCGGCCGAGCGAGCGGCAGTAGAAACCATAGCCGGCGAGAAGCGCGGCGAGCAGTCCGAAGACAACGCCGTTGCTCCATCCGAAGACCTCGCCGATCTGCTTGAGGACGAGGAAGCCGGCGATCGCCGCGCCGAGGATGCCGAACTCCGCGAGCATCTCGCGATAGGACGTGCCCGAGGCGACCCGCTCGTTGAGCGGAAAACGGGCGCGGATGAGCATCACGAAATACACCACCGCCGGCACAGCGAGCACGTAGAGAAGCACCCGCCAGTCGTCGGTGACCTTGGCGCCGAGCACCACGGTGATGATTCCGCCGAGCGCGAGGCCGCCGGGCCATCCGGCGTGAAGGATGTTCAACCACTGCGTCTTGTGGCGGCTGAACATCGTGGCGACCACCGGGTTGATGAACGCCTCGACGGTGCCGTTGCCCAGGCCGAGGATGATCGAACCGGCGTAGAGATAGTTCCATGCCTTGCCGCGCGCGGCCTCGAGCGCCTCACCGGTCAACGCGCCGTCGCCGGGATGGATCAACCCGTAGGCGATCAACGCGAGCGCGGCGTAGATGCCGTAGCAGACGAAGCTGAAGATCATCGCCGTGCGGTAGCCGATGCGGTCGATGATGAGGCTGAAAACGATGATCGAGATCGCGAAGGGCCAGACGCCCGCGCCGAAGAGCACCTGGGCCTGCACTTTGTCCAAGCCGAACTCCGCCGGCCAGAGCGCCGGGTCGTTCACCAGGAAAGCGCGTGTGATGAACGCGAAGGAGGTGGTGATGAGCGCGATGAAACAGCCCCAGAACAGGCCCATATGGGGTGCCGGGGAACCGGATGAATCGGACGAAACGGTGGTCATGGGTTTCGACAATCATGGCGAAAATCCGCGGCCGGGCTAGGACGAAATAGCCTCGTCTCGTGTATGATTGCGACATCGATCACCCGCGCGCGCGCCGGCCTTGCACCCGGTATTCCGTCGGGCTCACCCCCATGAAGCGGCGGAACTGGCGCGAGAAGTCGCTGTGGTCGTAGAAGCCGACCTCGAGCGCGATCTCGGTGGCGCCGCGGTCGGTGGCGCGAAGGATTTCCGCGGCAACGGCCACCCGCATGCGGATCAGATAGGTGCGCGGGTTCATGCGGAAGGTCTGTTGGAAGCGCCGCTCGAACTGCCGCACCGACATGCCGGAGAGTTCCGCGAGCAACCTGACGTCGAGTCGTTCGACGTAGTGTTTCTTGATGTGGTCCGCCGCCGGGGCGAGATCGAGGAATGGCTGGAGGGCGGCGCGGGTGCCCTCGTAGCTGCGGACGCTGCCGCACACGCCGCGGACGCTGCCGTCCGGACCGACGAGCGGCAACTTGTTGGTCTCGCACCAATCGGGAACGCCGAGCGGATTCGGAAACAACTCGATGATGCCGAGCACGGGCCGGCCGGTCGAGAGGACGAGGAGGTCGCCCTCGCGGTATCGTTCGGCAAGGGCGGGCGGAAACACATCCGCGTCGGACAGCCCGATGATCTCCGCCTCGGACTTGAATCCGCAGCGTTCGGCGAAACCCAGGTTCGCATCGATGAAGCGTCCGTCGAGGTTCTTGGCGAAGAACTGCGCGCGGGGCATGCATTGGAAGAACGCGCGCACGTCGGAGATTCGCAGCCCGCCGGCCGCCCCGCCTCCGTCATCCGGGTTCCGTTTCACGCTCCCACTGGAGAGCGGGCGGAGAAGCGAGTCAATCGGGATCGACCACGGAGGTCCGCCACCGGAACGAGAAACGGCCTCCGCGGCGGACACCGCGGAGGCCGTGGGAAGTTCCGGTTTTCTCCAGAAGGGCCCGCTACTTGAGCCAGAAGCTGAAGTAGAGATACATGCCGCCGACGAGCAGGATGATCAGGATGGCGAACAGCTTGTTGAGGCCGTCCCAGCTGCCCTTGATCTCGTCTTCGGCGAGGTGGTGGATCGAGCCGTAGGTAAGGCCGCGGGTTTGTTCCTCGGTCGGCTCGGAAGTCATCAGCGAGACCACGACCATGACCACCACGCTGATGAGCATCAGCACGCCGGTGGCGTAGAGGAAGTTGAAGTCGCCGATGGCCGCGAACAGGGCGGGATCACTCATCTTGCCATCCGCCGCCCCGTAGAACGACTGCATGGTGAGCTTGATCATGCCGAGCACGAAGCCGACGACCAGCGCGCTGGTGGCGCCGGCGGAGTTCATGCGTTTCCAGAACAGGCCGAGGATGAAGACGGCGGTGATCGGCGGGGCGAGGTAACCCTGGACCGACTGGAGGTATTGATAGAGACCGCCGTCGGAGATCTTGGCCATGACGGGAATCCAGATCATGCCGCAGCCGACGACGACCACGGTGGCGACACGGCCGACGGTGAGCAGGTGCTTCGGAGATTGGCCGGGGCGGAGTTTCTCGTAGATGTCCACGGTGAAGAGCGCGGCGCTCGAGTTGAAGAGCGAGGCGAGCGAACTCATCAGGGCGGCGAGGAGACAGGCGACGATGAGGCCGCGAATGCCGGTGGGCAGCAGCGAGGTGACCAGCGTCGGGAACACCTGGTCGCCTTGGATGGCGAAAGCCTTGACGGTTTCGCCGTCGACCTTGGTGTCCTTGAGTTCGCGCTGGATGAAGAAGCCCTTCTGGCCGTCGGCGTTCGCGGTGTGGTTGAGTTCACGCAGGCGGTTGTTGAGATCGAGCTCGGCCTTCGACTCATCCTCCTTGGAGATGTCCCGGCTGAAGGTCTGGGTCATTTCCGGGATATCGGCGCCGCGGTTGAACTTCTGGTCGAGCGTCCAGCCGATCATGCCGGGGATGAGGAAGATGAGAACCGGCCAGACCTTGAGCAGACCGCCGAAGAGCGCGCCGCGGCGGGCGGTGGCGAGGTCCTTCGCGGTGAGCGTCCGCTGGACGATGTATTGGTCGGTACACCAGTACCAGATGCCGATGATCGGTGAGGCGATCAACACGCCGAGCCACGGGAAGTCGGGATCGGTGAGCGGGCGCCAGAGGGCGAAGTTGCTGGAATTCGCTTTGCACGCGGTGACCATCTCGCCCCAACCGGCGGCGACACCCGCATCACCACCGAGGCGGCCGAGGCCGATGGCGGTGATGACGGCGGAGCCGAAGAGGATGACGACGGCCTGCGGCGTGGAGGTGGCCATGATGGCGCGCATGCCGCCGAAGACGGTGTAAAGACCGGTGATGATGACGGTGACGAAAGCGCCGATCCAGAAGGCGTCGAGGTAGACGCTGCCGATCGTCATGTTCACCTCGGGCAGCAGCGCCTTGAAGACGATGGCCCCGGCATACACCGTCACGGACACCTTGGTGAAGATGTAGGCGACGAGCGAGACGATCGAGAGCACCCAGCGGGTACGCGCGCTGAAGCGTTTCTCAAGGAACTGCGGGATCGTTTCGACCCCGGACTTGTAATAGAACGGGACGAACAGGCCGGCGAGCATGATGAGCACCCAGGCGTGGAGTTCCCAGTGGGCCATGGCCATGCCGGTGGCGGCGCCCTGGCCGGCCAGGCCGACGATGTGCTCGGAGCCGATATTGGAGGTGAAGATGGACGCGCCGATGGTGATCCAGCCGGCGTTGCGGCCGGCGAGGAAGAAGTCGGTGGTGTCCTTCTGCTGGCGGCCGTACCACCAGGCGATGAAGCCGATGAGGCCGAAGTAGCCGGCGATGATGATCCAGTCGAGGGTCTGCATGTTGCGGATTTGCTATGGGTTCGTTGGGAGCGTGTGGCGGAGATTCACTTCGGCTGGCCGTAGTAGGCGCCGGGTCCGTGTTTGCGGAAGAAGTGTTTGTCGAGCAGGTGCGCCGGAGCCGCCGGGGCGGTGGCGTTGATGGCGAGGGTTTTGATCGCCATGTCGGAGACGATCTCGAGCGCTTGTGCGGTTTCCACCGCCTTCGCACCGGACGGGCCCCATGCGAAGGGCCCGTGGTTTCTCACAAGCACGGCCGGGACGTCGAGCGGATTGATGCCGGCGCTGGTGAAGCGTTCGACGATCACCATGCCGGTTTCCCACTCGTACTCGCCACCGACCTCCTCCGGAGTCATGCCGCGGGTGACGGGCACGGAACCGTGGAAGTAGTCGCAATGCGTGGTGCCGAGGCAGGGAACGTCGACACCCGCCTGGGCGAAGGCGACGGCGGAGCGCGAATGCGTGTGGACCACCGAGCGGATTCCCGGGAAATTCAGGAACAAGCAGCGGTGGGTCGGCGTGTCCGAGGAAGGGCGGAGATCCCCTTCGACGGTGTTGCCGTCGAAATCGAGGATCACCATGTCGTCCGCGGTGAGCTTGTCGTAGTCCACGCCGCTCGGTTTGATGGCGAAGACGCGCTTTTCCGGATCGGCGACCGAGACGTTGCCGAAGGTGAGGTCGACAAGACCGGTCTTCGGCAGCGCGAGGTTGGCGGCGAGGCACTCCTCGCGGATGGCTTGGTAGGCGGACGGCATGGGTTCGCTCGATGCTGGGTTCCGGCCTATCAGCCCTGGATGCCTTGGGCGAGATGGAAATACAGGTCCTGCAGGCGCAGCCCGTCCTTGTAGGAGCGGAGCTTGGTATCCTTGTCGATGACGCTGAGCTCGATCTTCGCCATTTCCGAGAAGTCCTCGAGGTGCTCGCTGGTGAGCGCGTAGGACAACACGGTGTGGTGGGCGCCGCCGGCGTAGATCCATGCTGCGGTGGCGGTTTTCAGGTCGGGAAGCGGTTTCCAGAGCACGCGTGCGACAGGGAGTTTCGGCAGTTCCTTCTTCGGCGCGACGCATTCGACCTCGTTGACGAGGAAACGATGGCGGCTGCCGAGATCGATGATCGATCCGTTGACGGCCTTGCCCGGGCCGCAGTCGAAGACCATGCGGCAGGGATCCTCCTTGCCGCCGATGCCGAGGGCGTGGATTTCGATCTTGGGCACCTCGCAGGCGATCGACGGGCAGATCTCCAGCATGTGGGCACCGAGGATGAGCGGGTTCTTCGGATCGAGGTGATAGGTGTAGTCCTCCATGAAGGAGGTGCCGCCTTCGAGGCCGTGGGCCATGACCTTCATCACGCGGGTGAGGCCGGCGGTTTTCCAGTCCCCTTCCCCGGCGAAACCGTAGCCGTCCTCCATGAGGCGCTGCACGGCAAGACCCGGCAGTTGTTTCATGCCGTGAAGGTCTTCGAAGGTGGTGGTGAACGCGGTGGCGCCGTGTTCCTCGAGCAGGGCGCGCAGGCCGAGCTCGATGGCGGCGGAGTCGCGCAGCGACTGGTGGCGCTCGCCATCTTTCCGGAGTTCCGGCGCGACGCGGTATTTCTCTTCGTAAAGGGCGCAGAGTTTGGTGATGCGTGCCTCGGTGACGGCGTTGATCTTGGCGACCAGATCGCCCACGCCCCAGGTGTTGACCTCCCAGCCGAAGCGGATCTGGGCGGAAACCTTGTCGCCCTCGGTGACGGAAACGTAGCGCATGTTGTCGCCGATGCGAAGCACCTTGAGGTTGCGCGAGGCGTGCCAACCGCGGGCGGCGCGCGACCACGCAGCGATGCGCTCATGGACCTCGGCGTCCTCCCAATGGCCGACGACCACCTTGCGCGGGTAGCGCAGGCGGGCGCCGATGTGACCGAACTCGCGGCCGCCGTGGGCGGTCTGGTTCAGGTTCATGAAGTCCATGTCGATGTCCGCCCACGGGATGTCGCGGTTGAACTGGGTATGCAGGTCGCACAGCGGCTTGCGCAGGATCTGAAGGCCCTCGATCCACATCTTGGCGGGCGAGAACGTGTGCATCCAGGCGATGATGCCGATGCAGTTCGGGGCCGAGTTCGCCTCGATCGCGAACTGGGTGATCTCCTCGGCCGACTTGAGAACCGGCTTGAAGACGATCTTGTGGGGCAGCGCCTTGGTGGCGTTGAGCGCCTTGACGACCTGCTTGGTGTGCTTGTCGACTTGTTCGAGCGCTTCGGGTCCGTAGAGATGCTGGGAGCCGGAGACGAACCAGATCTCGAGGTTGTTGAACTTGTTGATATCAGCCATGGATTTTCGGTAGTTGAATGTTAGCGGGATTGACGGGCCTTGAGGGCGAGCAGGTCTTTCATGACGTGGCCGAGGTCGGCCGACTTGGTGACGCCGCCGAACGAATCGTGCAGCTCGCGGTAGAGTTGATAGAGGGTTTCGTAGACCTCCTGGTTTTCCGGAATGGGTCGGTAGGTGATGTCCTTGAGTCCGGTCATCGCCGCCTGGGCGGACTTGAAATCCGGATGCACCCCGGCGACCACCGCGGCGCCGACGGCCGAACCGAGGGCGCACGATTGGGAGGAACGGGAGACGCGCATTTCACAACCGGTGACATCGGCGTAGATCTGCATGAGGAGCGCGTTTTTCTCGGCGATTCCGCCAGAACAAACGATGCGCTCGACCGGCACGCCGTATTCCTTGATCCGGTCGACGATGGCACGGGCCCCGAAAGCGGTGGCTTCGATGAGCGCGCGGTAGATCTCCGCCTTGGTGGTGTAGAGTGTCTGGCCGAGCAGAAGACCGGTCAGAAGCTGGTCGACGAGGATCGTGCGGTTGCCGTTGTTCCAGTCGAGCGCGAGCAGGCCGGACTGGCCTGGTTTCAGCGCGGCGGCGTCTTCCGTGAGCTTGCCATGGAGCGAAACATCGCCGAGCACGCCCTCGACATACCATTTGAAGATGTCGCCGACGGCCGACTGGCCGGCTTCGACACCAAAGTAGCCGGGAAGGATCGCGCCCTTCACGATGCCGCAGATGCCGGGGATGTCGGCCACGGATTTCTCCGCGGAAACGACGGCGCAGTCGCAGGTGGAGGTGCCGATCACCTTGACCAGCGTGCCTTCGTCCACACCGCAGCCGATGGCGCCGTAGTGGACATCCATCTCACCGATGGCGATCGGAATTCCGGCGGGCAGGCCGAGTTTCGCGGCCCATTCGTCGCAGAGCTTGCCGGCGGCGACGGACGCGTCGTGCGCCTTGTCGTAAAGACGGTCGCGGAGGTCGGCGAGTTTGGGATCGAGCGAGGCGAGGAAGTCCTTGGATGGCAGGCCGCCCCAATCTTCGGCATAGATGCCTTTGTGGCCGGCCATGCAGACGCCGCGCATGATGTCCTTGGGAGCCTTCACTCCGGCGAGCACCGAGGGGATGAAATCGGAGAGCTCGACCCAGGAGGCCGCCGCATCGAACACCTCGGGGTCCACCTTGAGGCAGTGCCAGATTTTCGCCCAGAACCACTCGGACGAGTAGGTGCCGCCGATCTTGGCGAGGTATTCGGGTTTCCGCTCCTTCGCCGCCTCGGTGATGGCCGCGGCTTCCGGAATGCTGGTGTGGTCTTTCCACAGCCAGCACTGGGCGTTGAGGTTGTCCTTGAACTTGTCGTCAAAGGCGAGCGGCACGTTTTGCGCATCCACGGGGATCGGGCTCGAGCCCGTGCCGTCCATCCCGATGCCAACGACCTGGTCCGGGGAAAACGCGGGATCCGCCTGTTTCGCGGCGGCGATGGCTTCCACGGTCGCCTTCTCCAAAGCGTGCACGTAGTCGGCGGGGCTTTGGCGGGCGAGATGGTGGTCCGAGGAGTTCAGAAGGATCCCCTGATGACCCGAAGGATAGTCGACAACCGAGGTGCCGAGCTCCCGGCCATCCTTGCAATCCACCACCAGGGCGCGCGCCGAGTTGGTTCCGTAATCGAGGCCGATTGTGTATGGCATGACGAATGCTTGATCGCATCCGAGCCTCACTCCCGGAAAGAGAACCGTCGTATGACAGTCAATCTTTGACTGGACGCGGGCGGCATTCCGCGCCCATGATCCGGCATGTCGTCACCTTCGATGTCGGACGTGGCCCGCGAGGCGGGCGTATCGAAGAACACCGTGAGCCTCGCGTTGCGCGGCAGCCCGAGGATTTCGGAAACCACGAGACAGCATGTGCTCGAAGTGGCCCGCTCGATGGGTTACCGCCTCAACCCGACCGTCGCGAACCTGATGGCGCAGCTCCGCAAGAGCCGCACGCCGGGCTACCAGGCGACGCTCGCGCTGCTCAACGCGAACGAAGCGGCGGACGCCTTCACCCGCCACCCGACGATCCCCTACTACGTGAATGGCTGCCGCCAGCGGGCGAAACAACTCGGCTATCACCTCGACGAATTCTGGCTTCACGATCCGGACATGCCGATCGACCGCTGGATCTCGATCTTCCGCGCGCGCAACATCCGCGGCCTGCTGGTCGTCGGGTTGATGCATCACAACCGGCTGCCGGCGAAATTCGCGCCGCTGTGGGAGGAGCTCCCCGCGGTGGTGACCGGCGTCCGCACGCGGAACCCCGCGCTTTCCTTCGCCTGCAGCGACCAGCACGCGCTCGCACTGGAGGCCTTTGAAAAGGCGCTGGCCCTCGGCTACCGGAGGCCCGCGCTGGTGCTCGACGGGGTGATCGACCGGTTGATCGAAGGTCGTTTCACCGCGGGTTTCCTCACCGCCCAGAGCCGTCTGGTCGCGCCCAAGGACCGCACCGAGCCGTTTTACGACGTCCAGACCGCGCGCAAGGACCTCAGCATCTTCTCCGAGTGGCTTCAGGAAAACCAGCCGGACGTGATTTTCACCCTCTACCACGAGGTGCACCACTGGATGCACAGCCTCGGCTTCGACGTCCCGGCGGACATCGGCCTCATCCAGTATGAATGGCGCGAGGACCACGGCGACTGGGCGGGAATGGACCAGCGCAACGACCTCGTGGGCCAGGCCGCCATCGATATGTTGATCTCCATGGTGCACCACAACGAGGTCGGAATCCCGGAACATCCAAGGGCGACCTTGATCGGTCCGACCTGGGTCGATGGCTCCACCGTGCAGAACGCGTTGTTGATGAAAAAGAAGACAAGCCGCTCGTCCCGAACTTCCTAAAGGGTTGATCTTCACACGATTCTACACTACTCCCCTGCCTCCTCCGCCACCCATGACCTCCATCCGCCCCATCCTGTTTCTGTTCGGCAGCGCCGTCGCGTTGTTGTTTTCGAGTTGTGCCAACATGCAGCCGAAACCGAAAACCGATGCCGACGGCAACCCGGTGAACCCGCATCCGCCCGGCACCTACGAGCACTTCAAAGCCGAGCCGGACTACCCGAAGACATATGACGTCTGGAAAAACGAGGAACTGCTTTCCCGCACCAACGCGGGCAACTCGCACATCCAGATCAACCTCTCGACACAGCGGGGCATGCTGATGAACGGCGAGGAGGTCGCGATGGACTATCCGATCTGCTCGGGCATCCCGAGCCGTCCCACGCCCAAGGGCACCTTCTTCATCCTCGAGAAGATCGTAGACAAGAGCTCGAACAAATACGGCCGCATCTACGACGCCGAGGGATCCCTGGTGAACGGCGACGCGGATTCGACGCAGGACGCGATCCCCGAAGGCGGCAAGTTCGTCGGCGCGCCGATGCGCTACTGGATGCGCCTCACCAATGACGGCGTCGGCCACCACATCGGTCCGGTGCGCCGTCGTCCGGCATCGCACGCATGCATCCGCGGGCCGAGCCAGACGATGCCCATCGTCTACTCGAAAGTGAAGGTCGGCACCCGCGTCGAGGTGCAGTGAAGCACAGCCCGCTCAGGCGGGCGCGCTTTCCCTTTCCAGCGCGGGCACGACGGTCGCCCGCGTGACGTCGCAGTGGATCACCGCGTCGAACTGACCGGCGATGCATGCTTCGAACGCATGCCAGTCGCTGCCATTGGAACGCGGATGCACCACACCGACGGCGCGCTCGACGCGCGGCCGCTTGAGGGCCGCGACGGCTGGATGATCGGCGGTGAAATCGAGCCAGAATTCCGGCAACCCGACCTGATGGAAGAGTTTCTCGAAACTCCCTTCGCCGGCCGGAGGAAGCACGACTTCTTCAGGTGGCAGCCCCCAGCCGGGCGAGGCGGTGACGGTGCCCGCATAGGTGGTGGTGCCGATGAGGCGGGTTTCTCCGGCAAACGCCTCGCGCACGAGCTGGCCGAGGCTCACCTCACCGCGCCACGACATCTCCGTCGCGCGGGCGTCGCCGGCATGTGCGTTGTGCGCCCACACGATCACCTTGGCACCGCCGGCATGCGTGCGGAGCGCGGCGACGAGCGATGACAGCATTTCCATCATCAACTCGTCACGAAGGTTCCATGAAGAAGCATAACTTCGGAACAGTTTCCGATAGTAATCCGCGATCTGTTCGGACGGCAGCTCCTTGATGAAACCGAGCAGCGCGTCATCCACCGGACCGCTTCCCTTCTCCGGCAGCGAACCGAACGTCGCGAACCGTTCGTCCACCAGACAGCGGACGAGGTCGGCGCGCAGTTGGTCGCTCACCTCCGGGCTCGCAACGAGTCCGTAGTTCTGGGGATCGCGCCCGAAGCGGTCGACGCAGCCGAACAAGGAGCGCGCCTTGTCGAGCGCCTCCGGGCCTTCGCGCGCGAGCTCACGCACCACCGTGCCGATCGATCGCCGCAGGCCGAAGAGATCGAGTCCATAGAATCCGACCTGCCGGCCGTCGCCCACATCGCGGTTGTGGCCGCGGAGCCACGAGACCAAATCCTCGAACTCCTCGTTGCACCAGACCCACGCGGGGAAACGTGAGAAGTCCGACATCGCCGCCGAGACATCCGGGTCTCCGGAGCGGCCGCGGACAAAGTCGTTCACCCGCCATGCGTCCACGCTGTCCGCCTCGGTCACCACCGCGTTGAAACCCTTTTCGGCGATCAGCCGCTTGGTGAGCCCGGCCCGGACCTGATGGAAATCTCCGGTTCCATAACTCGCGGCACCGAGCACGACGACCGTCGCGTCGCCCGCCATCTCGACGAGGCCGTCGTAGTCCGACTCCTCGCCCACGAAGGGTCGGGCGAGCCGGCGGATCATCTGGATCGGGCTGCGGTTGAAAATCCACTGCACGCCGCCATCGGCGACCACCGCCAGCTCGGGCGTGTTGCCGGAAAGGATCGTGCGCACCTCCTCGTCCGTGGTTTCCGGGTATTCCGCATACCAATCGGCAACGGCGCCGAACTCCTCCGGTTCCGCGACGACGACGACATCATCCGCCTCGCCACGCAACTCGCGCACGGTATCCTTCGGAGCCACCGGCACCGCCACGATCACCGCCCCCGCACCCTGCCTCCGCAGCAGCGAGATCGCCGCGGAAACGGTCGCGCCGGTGGCGATCCCGTCGTCCACCAGGATCACGCGCTTGTCGCGCACGTCCGGTTCGGGACGATCCTCGCGATACGCCGCGAGGCTGCGTTTGAGCTCTTCGCATTCGCGTTTCACCACCTCGTCCACCTGGGCTCCGGAAATCCCGAAGCGCTCGATCGTCCGCTCGTCCAAGATCCGCACGCCGCCGCAGGTGATGGCTCCCATCGCGGTTTCCTCGTCGCCCGGCACACCGAGTTTGCGGACCACCAGCACGTCGATCGGTTTCGAGAGCGTGGTGGAAACCTCCGCCGCCACCGGAACGCCGCCGCGCGGCAGGGCGAGGATCATCGCGTCCTCGTCGTTCACATACTTCCACAGCAGCGCGGCGAGCCGGCGCCCCGCGTCCGAACGGTCATGAAAGCCACGAAGGGCACCGTTTTGCATGCCATCAGGTTGGCGATGATTCCCGGCAGGTCAAGCGGTCTCCCGGCGAGGGTTTCGGGATTGAACCGGCTGCCCCGCGCCGTTAGCCTGCGTCCATGCGTGGCGTCGGCATCGCGATCGGGTTGGGATGGGTGGTCTGCATCATGACATCCACCGGCTGCCGCAAACCCGTGGAGGCGAAACGCTCCGAACTCGAGGAGGCGGGATTCTCGTGGACCACCGAAGATTGGTTCCGCGCCGCGCGCGCGGACAACCTGCAGGTGTTGAATCAATTCCTCGCCTCCGGCTTCACCGCCGACAGCCGCGACGACACGGGCGACACCGCGCTGCACGCCGCCGCCGAGGCCGGGGCCGAATCCGTGGCGGACCAACTGCTCGACAGCGGGCTCCCGCCCGATCTGCCCGGCGCGGACGAGCGCACGCCCCTGCATGCCGCCGTCGCCGGAGACCAGCCGAAGATGATCGGCTGGCTCATCCGCCAGGGCGCGGACCCCTCGCTCAAAAACAAGGACGGCTTTTCCCCGCTACTGCTCGCCGTGCGCGACGACCGGCCCGCGTGCGTCGAGGAACTCGCGATCCATCAGCGCGACCAGCTCGACGACGCGTTGTTGCTGGCGGCCATCACCGGCCGGCCGCGCTGCATCGACGTGATCACCAACTACGGCGGCTCGGTTTACGCCCGCATGGACGACGGCCGCACCCCGCTCATGCTCGCTGCGGAGAACGGCCAGCTCGATTCCGTGAAACTTCTGCTCGAGCTCGGAGCCAGCCGTTTCTCCACGTCCGACAGCGAACTCACCGCCGTCGAATACGCCCGCAACGCCGGTCATGAGGACATCGCCACGCTCATCGAGGAAGGCCCCGCAGGCGGACTCGTCGGATTGGAGAGCGAGGAGGAGATTGGATTGGAAATGTCGCACTTCGTCGATGCCCGCGCCGCCGGCGAGACGCCCGCCGCCGTGGATGCGCCCGCGGAAAACGGCACCGGGGCTTCCTCCGGCACGACCGCCAGCGCCCCGCCCCCTGTTTCCCTCGCCGGCGCGGTGGTGAGCGCCGCCGCTCCGGCGCCCACGACTCCCTCCGGTTCCAGCGCTTCCGTCGGCACTTCCCACGACACGCCCGCCATGCCGCCGCTCGTCATGAGGCACTACCGCGAATCCGAACTGCCGCTGCGGATCCTGCCCGCGGAAGACGATGGCGCCCGCGTGACCGTCTTCGGCGCGGACACACCCGCCACCGAGATCGCTTCCGGCAATCGGGTCCCCGGGTCGACGCTCGAGGTGCTGCGTGTTTCCCGCCGCATGGAGGACAGCAAACTCAGCGCCGGCGAACAAATCGAGGTCTCGGTGGTCGAAGTGAAGGACACCGAGTCCGGCGAGACCCGCACGCTCACCTCGTCCTTGCCCGCCTCCGCCCATGACCCGCTCGCCCTCGTCGAGGACGCCGCCACCGGCCGCCGCTACGTCGCCGCCGCCGGCCAGCGCTTCCGCAGCGAGGGCGGGGACGAGTACCTCGTCGCCGACGTCCGCCCGACCCAGATCGTCATCGAAAACGTGACCACCGGCGAGGTCACCACCCTGCCCCTGCGCGGCCCCCGCGGCTGATTCCCCTTTCCCCTGCCTCCATGGAAACCGAAACCCTGATCGACCACGGCTCGCCCGTCCGCCAGTTCTCCGTCCTCCTGCCCAACCGCGCCGGCGCGCTCGCCGCCATGGCCAAGCTGCTGCGCTCGTCCGGCATCGAGATCATCGGCCTGAGCGTGCAGGACTCCCGCGACGCCACCGTCGCCCGGATCGTCGTCTCGGATCCGGACACCGCCGAGCACATCTTCATGGAAAAGGGCATCCCGCACGCGAGTTGCGAGCTGCTCGTCGTCGCGCTGCGCGAGTCCGGCCCCGGCCTGCTCCAGTGCCTCGACACGCTCATGATCGCCGAGACCAACATCGACTTCGCCTACGCGCTCATGCCCGGCCCGCAAGGCCACTCGATGCTCGCCATGCACGTCGAGGACTACGAGTTCGCCGTCGCCATCCTCCACCAGAGCGGCTTCAAGCTTCTCTATCAGGACGACCTCAGCCGTTAGAAACCCATGCGCAGCGACGCGTCCAGCGTGGCGGAATACCTCGCGGAGATCCCGCCCGAGCGCCTTGCGGCCATCGAAACCGTGCGCTCGGTGGTGAACGGGAATCTCGGCGAGGGCTACGAGGAGGGAATGCAATACGGAATGATCGGCTGGTACGTCCCGCACCGCGTCTATCCGAAAGGCTACCACTGCGACCCGAAACAGCCACTGCCCTTCGCCTCGCTCGCCTCGCAGAAGAACCACATGGCGCTCTATCTGATGTGCCTCCACGTCCACGGCGGGGACGACCGAAGGTTTCGCGAGCGCTGGAAAGCCGGCGGACGCAAGGCGGACTTCGGCAAGGCCTGCATCCGCTTCCGCAAGATCGAGGACCTCGATCTCGACCTCATCGCCGAGGCCATCCGAGGGGTGGGCGCCGCGGAGTTCGTCCGTCACTACGAGGAAACATTGCGCGGCGGACGACGCTCCTGAAAACGGGTGCCACTTGCCATTCCGATCCTCGTCCGGAAGGTGCGATGCCCGGCGCTCCGGGGCGTTCCGACCGATTTGCCAGATTCTGTTACAAGGAGTTAGGCCGGAAACATGGGGGCTGGTGGCGGTTTGATTAACGTATCTTTATTATTCGGATTCTCGTAACATTCTTAAAAAGAATCAGTTACAGCGACGGAAATCTCCGGGTTTTTTGAACGAAAACCAAAACATCGGGTCCGAAAGGTAAGGAACCCCATGAAATTTTTAACGACTGATTATTCATCGCCGGAGACGGTGGGACAATATCGGATCGACGGTGAGCGCAAGCTCCGGATCGAGGAGTACCGCGGCAAGGTGGGGCTCTCCGACCTGAGGTCGATGATCGCGGCGATGAGTTCGGATCCGTGCTGGAGTTCGGACCATCACGGCCTTGTGGATTTCACCGATGCCGAGCTGGAGCTGAGCGCCAACGACGTCTTGCGTCTGGCCCTGATGCTGCGTCAGGAAGAGCACCGCTCGAACGGGTGGATGGTCTTTGCCGTCGGCTCGCCGGTCGCCTACGGCGTGGTCCGGATGCTCGGCTATTGGTCGCGAAACACCGATCGGTTCCGGATTTTCCCGAGCCGGGACGAAGCGGAGAAATGGCTGCGCAAGAACGCGGCGCATCATCCGCCCGCGTTCCCCGCGGCTGGCGTTCCCGACACCGCCGCCCGGATGCGCGACGCGATCTGACGGCCCCGGCCCGGCTTGCCACGGCCGGGCGCATCTGGCAGCTTCGCCGCCTTGAGTCCTCCCGTCCCCACCACGCCCTGGCTGCTGCGGATTCCGTCCGTGTTCGATGGTTTGGAAAGCGGGCTGCTGGAGGACGCACGGCTGGATCTCGTCCGGAGCGTCGGCGCCGAATACCGACTTGTGCGCCCTACCGCTCCGTCGACGTTCCCCGACCCGCGCACCGCGGGTTTTTTCCCGTGGCGGCTTCCGGTGGAGCACTCGTGGCCCTGCTCACCGGCAAAGACCGATGGTTTCGTGGAAAAGGCCGCGCAGGCATTGGCGGCCCGCTTCGGATCGAGGGGCGCGCGCACCGTGCTGGTCGGCTCGCTGGATGGCGGCTCCGCCGGCTCGCCATCGAGGAAACTCGCCTCCAACCTGCGCGGCCGTGCGTTGCAACTCGTCGAAGGAACCGAATCCATCCGCGATGTCGAAGCTCTCGATCCGACCGCTCCCGTACTTTACGCGATGGTCGGAAAGGCCGGGCTGTTCGCCGGAATCGCATCACCGCGCGAGGCGAACGGGTTTCACCCGGGTGGAGAGAAATTCATCAAGGCCGGCGGAATCAGCCGCGCCGGCGGCAAAATCGCGGGTGCCCTGCACCACCTTCGTTTGTTCCATGAGCCGCCGGCCCGCGGTGCGCATTGGCTGGAACTCGGAGCCAGCCCGGGGGGCATGACCGCGGAACTGCTGGAACGGGGCTATCAGGTCACGGCGGTCGACCGCGCGCCGCTCGACGAACGGCTCCGCGGTGCCCCGGGGCTCACCGAGGTGCATGCGGACGTCCTGCATTTCCATGCCCCGTCCGGACACCGCTACGACGCCATCCTCTGCGACATGAACGGCGACCCGCGCGACTCGATGCGCGGCGTGCTCCGGCTCCTGCCATCTCTCGATTCGGGCGGGCTCGTGGTTTTCACACTCAAGCTCGCCACCGAGGAACGCCTGGCGCGGATCCACGAGTTGACCGGCGAGGTGCTCGCCGCCGCGGAACGCTCCGGACTCGCGCTGCTCTCGCTCACCCACCTTCCCGCGAACCGCCGCGAATTCACCTGCCTGTTCTTGCACGGGACCCCCGATTTTGATCCTGCAAGAGCGTGAATCACTGACCCGTAAGCACTTTCATGCACATGTTCCGAGCCTGCTCGATCCTCGCGGCCCTCCCCCTTCTCCTCACCGCGCCCCGCGCGCGCGCCGCCGATGAAACACCGGCCGCGGAAAACGAACGCATGGCCTGGTGGCGCGAAGCCAAGTTCGGCATGTTCATCCATTGGGGGGTGTATGCCGTGCCCGCCGGCACCTACGATGGCAAACAAATCCCAGGCATCGGCGAGTGGATCATGCTGCGGGCGAAAATCCCGGTGGATACCTACCGCGGCTACGCCAAGGATTTCAATCCGGTGAACTACAAACCCGACGAATGGGCCGCCCTCGCCAAGGACGCGGGCATGCGCTACATGGTCATCACCTCGAAGCACCACGACGGCTTCGCCTTGTTCCCGAGCGAGGTGACCGATTGGGACGTCGCCGATGCCACACCGTGGGGCAAGGACCTCATCGGTCCGCTGGCGGATGCCGCCCGCGAAAAAGGTCTGAAATTCGGACTCTACTATTCGCAGGCCCAGGATTGGACGCACCCGGGAGGAGCGAAGGCGGGCATGGACGATGGCTCCGGATGGGACGATGCCCACAAGGGATCCTTCGACAACTATCTGGACAAGATCGCCGTGCCGCAGACGCGCGAGATCCTCACCCGCTACCAACCCGACATCCTGTGGTGGGACACGCCGCACCTGATGAATCCGCAGCGCGCGGAAAAACTGGCCGACCTGCTCCCGCTGCGCCCCGGCATCATCACCAACAACCGCCTCGGCGGCGGACACCACGGCGACACCGAGACGCCCGAGCAACACATCCCCGCCCGTGGATTTCCCGGCCGCGACTGGGAAACCTGCATGACGATGAACGACACGTGGGGCTTCAAGTCCTACGACCACCACTGGAAGGGCAGGGAAACGCTCATCCGCAACCTCATCGACATCGCCAGCAAGGGCGGCAACTACCTGCTCAACGTCGGCCCCGACGCGACCGGCCGCATCCCGGAGGAATCGGTGAAACTGCTCCACCAGGTGGGCGACTGGATGAAGACCAACGGCGAGTCGATCTACGGCACCCACGGCAGCCCGCTGCCGAAACTCGCCTGGGGCCGCTGCACCATGAAGGACGCCGGCGACAACACCGAGCTGTTCCTCCATGTCTTCGACTGGCCGGAGGACGGCTCCCTGCTCGTGCCCGCGCTCAAGAACCAGGTCGTGACGGCCAACCTGCTCGCCGGCGGCACCACCGTGGCGGCGGAGACCACCGATGACGGCGTGGTTCTCAAACTGCCCGGCGGAGCGCCCGACGCGGTGAGCAGCACCGTGAAACTCGTGGTTTCCGGCAAACCGGAGATCGGCGAGGTGGCGGTGCTCCCGGCCGGGAACGGCACGATCCGCCTCGACGCGGAAAGCGCCAGCCTGCACGGCCAGCAACTGCGCATCGAGAGCGCGGACAAGGCCTCCAACATCGGCTACTGGAACAATCCGTCCGAATCGGTCGCATGGACGATGAAAGTGAAGACGCCGGGGAAACATCTCGTCCGGATCATCACCGCGGCTCCGACCGATGGATCCGTGCTGCGGATCGAGGGCGCGGGCAAACTCGCGTTTCCCGTCCCGAATACCGGCGGATTCCGGAACTACAAGGAATCCGATGTCGGCGAACTGGAACTGCCCGCCGGCAAACAGGAACTCCGCCTTCACGCGGTGGCCGACGGCTGGAAACCGGTGAACGTCCGAAGCGTCGAATTGATTCCGCAACGCTGAAGCAGGCGGCTTGACTCCGGGCCATCGAAGCAAGAGCCTCCGGTCATGAGCGCATTCTTCATCCGCTGTCTGGCCTTGGCGGTCTTGGTGGTTCTGATTCCATCCTGCGGCCTGCCCGGCGCGGCGGCCCGCACCGTCGGGAACACCGCCAACACCATGGGCAACGCGATGTCGCGCGCCTGGGGCGCCGCCTCGGGAATGTGAGGGTTCAGCCCCGCCGTCCCACCCTCCTCGCCCCGTCCGGGTCGATGCTGAACCGCAGCCACACGGTTTCCGCGGGGAAGAGGTCCGGAAACTTGTCCGCCCACTCGGCGACGACGACGCCCGGCGATTCGAGGATCTCGTCCCAGCCGAGCGCGAGCAGCTCGGCCTCGCTCTCGAGCCGGTAGAAATCGAAATGCCTCACCGGCAGCCGCCCGCCCGGGTATTCGTGAAGGATGCCGAAGGTCGGGCTGGTGATCTCGCCCTTGCAGCCGAGACCGGCGGCGAAGCCCTTCGTCCAGTGGGTCTTGCCGGCTCCGAGATCGCCGACGAGCGCGATGACCATGCCGTTGCGCACGGATTCCGCGGCGGCGGCACCGAGGGCGATCATCGCGGATTCATCCGCGGCCCGTTGTTCGTGGATCATCGGTCCGGACACGAAACAACCAGCCGGCTTGCGCGGGCTGGTTGCATCGGGAAATCGGGTTTCCGTTCCGTCGTGCTTACGGCAGGAGGTTCACCGAGCGCGATTGTTTGATCGCGTTGGTGATCTTGCGGTGGAGCTTGGCGGAGACGCCGGTGACCCGGCGGGGAAGGATCTTGCCGGTCTCGGAGGTGAACTTCGAGAGCAGCTCGGGATTGGTGTAGACGACCTGGTCGACAGGGATGTCGTGCCGGCGGCGCGGCATCTGGCGGTTCGCCTTCCGGAAGTTGATGCGTCGTTGGACGGTCTTGGGCTCGGACATGGGTAAGAAAGCTGCGGATTGAAAAATCAGCGGAGTTCGCGGTGGAGGGTACGGCGCTTGAGGAAGGGATTGAATTTCACCTTCTCCAGGCGGCCCGGAGTACGAAGGCTCTTCTTGTTGCGCGTGGTGACGTAACGGGAAGTCGGCTTGCCCTCGGCTTTCGCCTCGGTGCATTCAAGAATGATAATCTCGCGTGGCATTGCTGGAAACTTTGGGGGGCGGATGTTGCTTCAATCGTCGTCCTCGTCAAGAGAAACCGTATCGGAATCTTCGTCATCGCCATAATTTCCTCCGGAAAACCCGACTTCGTTGGTCGGACGGAAGCGGCGGTTGCCATATTCCTTCTCCCATTGGGCCTGGCACTCGACGGTCAGACGGGCGAACGGAATGGCCTCGAGGCGGGCTTGCGGGATCTTTTTCGCGGACATCTCGCAGATGCCGTAGGCACCCACTTGGATCCGGCGGAGAGCCTGCTCGATCTCGTAGAGGGCGTCCTGCTCCTTGGCGAGGACGGAGAGGGCGAAATCGCGGTCGTAGGCATCGCTGCCGGCGTCGCCCTGGTGCTGACCGCTGCCGGACGCCTCGGAACCTTCCGGGGCGTTGCGGATGGTGTCGCGGGTCATGCCGGACATCGAATCGACCAACTCGTCACGCAGATCGAGCAAGCGCTGGCGCTGCTTTTGGATGAACGAGGAGCTGTGCGAACCGTTGCTGCCGGAGGCCTTGTGCTCCTCGGCTTTTTTCGGAACGAAGGGCGGCTTCACCGGCGGAGGCGGAGCGGCCACACCGGTCAGCGAGGAGGTTTTCGCCGCAGGCGCGGCTTTGTGATTCGCCTTCGCGGTCTTCGCCGGAGCGGCCGGCTTGACGGCGGACTTCGCGGAAACCTTCTTGGCCGCTTTCTTGGCGGGCGCCTTCTTCTCCGGAGCCGCGGCGGGCTTCTTGGATGCCGTGGCGGTCTTTTTCGCAGGTTTGGCGGCGGGTTTGGCGGCGGTCTTCGCCTTTGGCTTCGCCGTTTTCTTGGCGGACGAGGTTTTCGGAGTGGTCTTCTTAGCGGCCATGGCGCGGGTGGAAATTCGGTGCCGGACGGACTCCGGCCGGCGGGTGTTTGCCCCTCCCTCACGGAGAGAGCGCGGTGGATTAGCCCCTCCCGAAGCCGCCATCAAGGACAAAATTTGGAGAAGTGAAATTATCCATCCGCCGGGACGCGGCAGGAGGCTTGAAATGCGTTTGCGGGTGTCTAAGGTGCGGCCCCCTATGCAGCTCAGCGCCATCGTCGAAGCCCTGCTCATCGCCTCGGACCAACCGGTCGCCGCCGAGGAAATCGCCCGTTTGGTGCGGGCCCGCGTGGCGGAGGCGGAGGACGCGAGGTCCCGCGACATCGAGGACGGCAAGGAGGTCGCGGAGCTTCCGGACTGGCTCATGGCCCTCGCCGCCACATCGTCGGAGCAGGTCGTCGAGGCGATCGGCGCGCTCAACCGGAGCTATGAGGAGAGCAAGCGCGCCTTCACCCTGCTCGAGCGCCCGAAAGGCTGGAAACTCTATACCCGCGTGGAATTCGGCGACTTCGTCCGCCAGTTGTTCCCGGGTCGCAAGCCGGAGCGACTCAGCGGTCCGGCGATGGAAACGCTCGCCATCATCGCCTACCGCCAACCGATCACCAAGGCCGCCATCGAAGCCGTCCGCGGGGTTTCCTGCGACGGCATGATCCAGAAACTGCTCGACCGCGACCTGATCCGCATCGGCGGCCGGGCCGAACTGCCCGGACGCCCGCTGCTTTACGAAACGACCGAGCAGTTTTTCGAACACTTCGGCATCCGGTCGATCGACGACCTTCCGAACGCTTCGGAGCTCCGCAAGGTGAAGCTGCCGGAACCGGATGAATCCGCCCCGGTTGCGGAGCCGGAGAAACAACTCGCCCTGAGTGCCACCGGCCAGGCCGCCGCGGCCGCCGCCTCCACCGAAGGGGCGGACGAGGAACCCGCCGCGACGCAAGATTGACCACCCTTTTCCCCTTTCCCGTGAACCTCGACGACATCCGCCGCCAGATCGACGAGATCGACCGTGATCTGCTCGACCTCCTCAGCCGCCGCGCCGACCTCGTACATGAAGTCGGCGTGGTGAAAAAACGCGACGGCCTCCAGATCTACGCGCCCGAGCGCGAGGAGGCCCTGCTCCGCCGCCTGGTGGCGATGAACGCCGGCCGTCTGCCCGAAAAATCGATCCGCGCCATCTACCGGGAGATCATGTCCGCCGCGCTGGCGCTCGAGGACGACCTGAAAATCGCCTACCTCGGCCCGGAGGGGACCTGGACGCACCAAGCGGCCATCAAGAAATTCGGCCACTCGGTGGAATACCTGCCGCAGCCGAATTTCTCCGATGTGTTCGATCAGGTGACCCGCCGGATCGCCAGTTATGGCGTCGTCCCGATCGAAAACTCCACCGAAGGCGCGGTTTCGCACACGTTGGATTTGTTCGTCGATTCGCCGCTGCACATCTGCTCGCAGATCTTGTTGCGCATCGAAAACGGCCTGATGGCCGCCATCCCGCGGGGGGAAATCAAGACACTCTATTCGCACCCGCAGGTCTTCGGGCAATGCCGCGGCTGGATCCTGCGCAACTTCCCGGACGCGGACCTGGTCGAGGTTTCCTCCACCACCAAGGCGGCCCAGATCGCGCGCGACAACGCGGCCGAAGGCGCCGCGGCGCTCGGTGGCCAGCTCGCCGCGGAACTCTACGGCCTCACGGTGCTCGACTCCGCCATCCAGGACCGCGCCACCAACACCACCCGTTTCCTCGTCATCGGCGAGAAGACCTGCCCGCCCACCGGCAGCGACCGCACTTCGGTGCTCTTCGCCATCCACGACCGCCCCGGCTCGCTGGTGAAGGCGCTGCAGGCCTTCGACCAGTTCCACATCAACATGTCGAAGATCGAGTCCCGCCCGTCGAAGCGGAAGGACTGGGAGTATGTGTTCTACGTCGACCTTGCCGGCCACTGCGAGGACGAGAAGGTCGCCGAGGCGCTTGCGGAACTCCAGCGCCACTGCTCGTTCGTGAAACTGCTCGGATCCTATCCGGATACGGGCGAATGAGCCGGACGATAATTTCCGCGCAAAGAGGGCTGGCGTACCCGGACCGGAGGTGTGTAGTTTCCCCCCGCACATGAAGCGAACAGCGGAATTGACCTTTGACGGGAAGACCTTGGAACTCCCCACCGTGGTGGGTTCGGAAGGAGAAGTGGGCATCGACATCGCAACGCTCCGGAGCGGAACCGGATGCATCACCCTCGACCCGGGATACGGCAACACCGGCTCCTGCGAGAGCGCGATCACGTTCATCGACGGTGAAAAAGGAATCCTGCGCTACCGCGGATACGACATCGCCGAACTTGCCGAGAGAAGCACCTTCATCGAGACCGCCTACCTGTTGATCTACGGCGACCTGCCGACCCGCCCGCAGCTCGCCGAGTTTTCCGAGATGCTTACGGAAAACCAGATGCTCCACGAGAGCATGCGCCACCATTTCGAGGGTTTCCCGGCATCCGCCCACCCGATGGCGATCCTCTCGGCGATGATCAACGCCGCGTCGTCCTACCACCCGAACCTGATCCACAAGCGCGAGGAACGTTTCCCCTTCCACGCCGCGCGGCTCATCTCGCAGGTCCGCACCATCGCCGCCTTCTCCCACCGCAAGGCCCACGGCCTGCCGGTCACCTATCCGAAGTCGACGTTGAAATACACGGCCAACTTCCTCCACATGATGTTCTCGATGCCCGGCGAGGATGCCGATCTGAAACCGGAGGTCGTTCGTGCGCTCGACACCATCTTCCTGCTCCATGCCGACCACGAGCAGAACTGCTCGACCTCGACGGTGCGCATGGTCGCCTCCAGCCGCGCCAACCTTTTCGCCTCCGCCTCCGCCGGCGTATGCGCGCTGTGGGGCCCGCTCCACGGCGGCGCCAACCAGGCGGTGCTCGAAATGCTCCAGCAGATCCACGACGAAGGCGATGACGGCTCGAAGTTCCTCGCCGCTGTGAAGGACAAGACGACCGACCGCCGCCTGATGGGCTTCGGCCACCGTGTCTACAAGAATTTCGACCCGCGCGCGCTCATCATCAAGGAGCAGTGCGACAAGGTGCTCGCCCAGCTCCACCAGTCCGACCCGCTTCTCGACATCGCCAAGAAACTCGAGGAGATCGCGCTCCACGACGACTACTTCATTTCCCGCAAGCTCTACCCGAACGTCGATTTCTACAGCGGCATCATCATGCGCGCCATCGGCATCCCGCTCGACATGTTCACCGTGATGTTCGCCATCGGCCGCATGCCCGGCTGGATCGCCAACTTCAAGGAAGTCATGGAAGATCCGACCAGCCGCATCAGCCGGCCGCGACAGATCTACACCGGCCCGACGCAACGGAACTACGTGCCCGTGGAAGAGCGGGCCTGATCCATCCCGAAGGCTCCGCCCCCCGGCGGGGCCTTCTTTCGTTCGGGTGCATTCCCGCTTGCCCGCCGCCCTCCGCTTCGTTACCGCGGGCGCACCCCTTCCCCGTCGGCAGCATCCGAACCCGCAACCACGATTCCCATGCCCATCACCCGCGCCCTCCTCTCCGTTTCGGACAAATCCGGCCTCGCCGAGTTCGCCAAGCAGCTCCACGACCAGGGAGTCGAACTGCTTTCCACCGGCGGCACCGCCAAGGCGCTGCGCGACTCCGGACTCCCGGTTATTGATGTTTCCGAATACACCGGCGCCCCCGAGTTGTTCGAAGGCCGGGTGAAAACCCTGCATCCGAAAGTGCACGGCGGCCTGCTCCACCGCCGCGATGACAAGGAACACCTCGCTCAGGCGAAACAGCACGAAATCCCGCCCATCGACCTGGTGGTGGTGAATCTCTATCCGTTCGAGCAAACCGTCGCGAAACCCGACGTCACGCTTGAGGAGGCCATTGAGAACATCGACATCGGCGGACCGTCGATGCTGCGCAGCGCCGCGAAAAACCACTCGCACGTCACCGTGGTGGTCGATCCCGCGGACTACCAGCGGGTCATCGACGAGATGAAGGAGAACGACGGCGACACCACCAAGGGCCTGCGCGAGCAACTCGCGGTGAAGGTGTTTCTCCGCACCTCGCAGTATGACTCGGCGATCGCGAATTTCCTCGGCCAGTGCCGCACCGGCACGGGATGCAATTTCACCCTGAGCCTGCCGCTCGAACAAGAGCTCCGCTACGGCGACAACCCGCACCAGAAGTGCTCGCTCTACGGCAAGTTCAACGACTGCTTCACCCAGCTCCAGGGCAAGGAACTCTCCTACACCAACATCATCGACATCGAGGCCGCGGCCGACCTGATCCTCGACTTCGTCCGCCCGACCGTCGCCATCCTCAAGCACACCAACCCGTGCGGCGTGGGCCAGGACGACGAGAACCTGCGGATCGCATGGCAGAAGGCCTTCGAGACCGACCGCCAGGCGCCCTTCGGCGGCGTGATCGTCTGCAACCGCCCGCTCACGCTCGAGCTGGCGCGCGTGATTTCCGAAATCTTCACCGACGTGATCATCGCGCCGGAGTTCGAGTCCGACGCCCGCGCCCTGCTGCAGAAGAAGAAAAACCTGCGGCTCATGAAGATGAACGACGCCTACCTCGCCGTGAAGAAGTCGCCGGTCATCCGCTCCTGCCCGGGCGGCGTGCTGGTGATGGACCGCGACCACACCGCGCTCGGTCTGGACAAACTCGAAAGCAAGGTGGTCTCCAAACGCCCGCCGACCGAGGAGGAGATGCGCGCGATGCGCTTCGCCTGGCGGATCGTGAAACACGTGAAGTCCAACGCCATCGTGTACACCACCACCGACCGCACGCTCGGCATCGGCGCCGGCCAGATGAGCCGGGTGGACTCGTCGCGCATTGCTGTTTGGAAAGCCAAGGAGGCCGGACTCGACCTCAAGGGCAGCGTGATCGCCTCCGACGCCATGTTCCCCTTCGCCGATGGCCTGCAGAGCGCCATCGACGCCGGCGCCACCGCCTGCATCCAGCCCGGCGGCTCGGTCCGCGATGAGGAGGTCATCGCCGCCGCCGACGAGGCGGGCATCGCGATGGTCTTCACCGGACACCGGCATTTCCGGCATTGAGCGGAATCTTGCTTTGCCGGAACCTTCCGGTATCTTGCGGAGCATGAGCGCTCAAACCGCCTTTCAGCGCGGGGTTGATCCCCTGCTGCGACTCCTCCTTCCCGGCAAGGAGGATGCGATCTTGGCGGCCGAGGCGGACCAAGCTCTGCGCGAACGCATCGAGGAACTGGCTGCGAAAAGCACCGAAGGGGATCTCACTCCGGATGAACGCGACGAATACGCCGGCTACGTCCGGGCCAACAAGTTCGTCGCCGTCCTGCGCCGGGAAGCTCGGAAATCGAAATCCGGCAGCGCCGCATGAATCGGGCCACCCGCGACCTCGTGAGACGGCGGGCGGGCGACCGATGCGAATACTGCCAACTTCATCAGGACGACTCCCCTCTCGCCGCATTGCACGTCGAACACATTCGTCCGCGCAAACACGGTGGGACAGATGACGATGGGAACCTCTGCCTCGCGTGCATCGACTGCAATCTTCACAAGGGGTCCAATCTCACCGGAATCGATCCACTCACGGACGCCGTCACGTCGTTGTTCCACCCGCGGGAGCAGGTATGGGAGGAACATTTCAAGTGGGAAGGAATCCACATCATCGGCATTTCGAACGTCGGCCGCACGACCGTCGGGGTTCTCGCAATGAACAACGAGGAGCAACTGGAACTGCGGATGTCAGGTCACTGAACCCGCTTCCTGATGCGGGCTGAGCCAGACCGCGCTACCCTTCCGCCAGCAGTGTGCGGAAGTAGCCGATGGTCGAGTCGAGACCGTCGCTCAGAGGCACTCGGGGCTCCCAGCCGAGCTCGGATTTCGCCAGCGTGATGTCCGGCTGGCGCTGCTTCGGATCGTCTCCGGGCAGCGGATGGTAGGTGATCTTCGACGGGCCGCCGACTTTCTTCAGAACGAGTTCCGCCAGTTCGAGCATGGTGAACTCACCGGGGTTGCCGATGTTCACCGGGCCGGTCTGTGACGGATGCTCCATCAGCCGGACGAAACCCTCGATGAGGTCGTCCACGTAACAGAACGAGCGGGTCTGCGTGCCGTCGCCGTAAATCGTGAGGTCCTCGCCCTTGAGCGCCTGGACGATGAAATTGGAGACCACCCGGCCGTCGTCCGGCAGCATGCGCGGGCCGTAGGTGTTGAAGATACGCACCACCCGGATGTCGACGTGGTTCTGACGGTGGTAGTCGAAGAACAAGGTCTCGGCGCAGCGTTTCCCCTCGTCGTAGCAGGCGCGGATGCCGATCGGGTTCACGCTGCCCTTGTAGCTCTCCGGCTGCGGATGGACTTCGGGATCGCCGTAGACTTCGGAGGTGGAGGCTTGGAACACGCGGGCTTTCACGCGTTTCGCCAGTCCGAGGCAGTGGATCGCCCCCATCACCGAGGTCTTGGTGGTTTTGATCGGGTTGCACTGATAGTGCGGCGGCGAGGCGGGGCAGGCGAGGTTGTAGATGCGGTCGACCTCGAACTTGAACGGCTCGGTGACGTCGTGGCGGACGAGCTCGAAATACGGATTTCCGAGCAGGTGGGCGATGTTGCGTTTCCGGCCGGTGAAGAAGTTGTCGAGGCAGATGACCTCATGTCCTTCGTTGAGGAGACGCTCGCAAAGATGGGAGCCGAGAAAGCCGGCGCCGCCGGTGACCAAAGTGCGCATCGACGGGACGCCAACAGGTTCCCGACTCCTTGGCAAGGCCCGGATGAGGCTCCCTCATGAAAGTTCAATTTTTATTGAACAAGGGGTCTTCCCCCATAGGATGCCGCCCGTGAATCCGCCGATGGACACCGTGCAAGACCACCTCGATCCCTTGGAGCGCCAGGTGGTCGATGTGTTTGTCGATGGCGTGCGGGTGCTCGGATTGCCCCGCTCGATTGGCGAGATCTACGGTCTGCTGTTTGTTTCCACCACCCCCCTGTCGCTCGACGACCTGGTCCGCCGCCTTGAAATCAGCAAGGGATCGGCCAGCCAGGGGCTGCGCACGCTCAAGAGCCTCGGCGCCGTGCGCGAGGCGGACGGAAACGGCGGAGCGGAACGCCGGACCTACTACGAACCCGCCGTGGAACTGAAGCGCCTTGTCGGTGGCTTCATCCGCGAGCAGATCCGCCCGCACCTCGACAGCGGGAAGGAACGCATCGGCCGCATCGCCGCCACCGCCGGCGAGATCGACGACCCGGTGCGCCGCGAGTTTCTCTCCGACCGGATCGAGCGCCTTGAACAATGGATGAACAGCGGCGGCAAGGTGCTGCCCATCCTGCAACGCATCCTCGGCCAATGAGCGAAGCGCCCCCGATCACCCCGGAGTGGTTCTGCGTCCGCACGCAGACGAAACGCGAGCACATCGCCGCCGGCCACCTGCGCGAACTCGAGGGAGTCGAGGTGTTCTGCCCGCGCCTGCGCTACCGCAAGGCCACCCGCCGCGGCAAGGTGTGGTGGATCGAGCCCTTGTTTCCGGGCTACCTCCTCGCCCGCTTCGAGCTGCGGGAAATGGAGCGCGCCGTGACCTTCTGCCAGGGAGTCCGCGGCCTCGTGCGCTTCGGCAGCGAGATCCCGGCGGTGCCGTCGCAATTCGTGGAGGCCCTGCGGCGGGAGATCCGCGAGCGGTCGCAGGACAGCGAGGACATGTTCTCCGTCCTGCCCGTCATCCAATCGGGCGACGAGGTGGAGATCGCCCACGGTCCCCTGCAAGGCATGCGCGGAACGGTCATCGCCGTCGCCCCGGCGGTCGAACGCGTCAAAATCCTGCTCGATTTCCTCGGCCAGCCGCAGTCGGTCGATATCGACCTGTTTTCCATCCTGCTGCCGCGCCGGCCGACACCTTGAACCAACGATGAAGATTTCCGCGATCACGTTATCGGCCGGAGCGGAATCCGGCTGAACAATGCGTCGCCCCCCGCCAACCGGCATGGTTCCGCCGGCTGGCTCCCCATTTCCCCGTTCCACCTCACACAGGTTTTCCTCCTTTTCCGGAGGGATCGACCAAGGGCGGCAGCGTGCCGAAGGCAAATGCTGAAATGCGGAGATGCTGAAATCTCAGGATCTCAGCTCCCACCTCATGACCGATTTCCTGATCATCGGCGCCGGATTCGCGGGACTGGTCGCCGCCGAGCGGCTCGCCTCGGCCGGATGGCGCTGCGTGGTGGTGGACCGCCGAAGCCACCTCGGAGGAAACGCCCACGACCGGATCGACCCGGCGGGAGTTCTCGTCCACAAATACGGTCCCCACTATTTCCGCAGCAACTCGCAACGGGTCGTCGATTACCTTTCGAGGTTCACCGGGTGGCATGAGGTCGCCTATACGATCAAGAGTTTCACCGACGGCCGCTACTGGAGTTTTCCGATCAACTTGAACACCTTCGAGGAGTTCCTCGGGCGGCCCTCGACCCCGGAGGAGTTCACCCGCTGGCTGGAGGAGCACAGGGTGCCCGTCGAATCCCCGCGGAACTCGGAAGAAGTCATCATCTCACAGGTGGGCCGCGGGCTCTATCAGAAGTTCTTCGAAGGCTACACGATCAAACAATGGCGCCGGCATCCGCGCGAACTCGACGCCTCGGTCTGTGGCCGCATCCCGATCCGCACCAACCGTGATGATCGCTATCTCACCGAATCGTTCCAGGCTCTTCCCGCCGCCGGATACACGGCGATGTTCGAGAACCTCCTCGCGGCGAGTCCGCGGATCGAACTTCACCTCGGTGTCGATTTCGAGGAAGCGAAAGCCCGCTGGAACCACAAGCACCTGATCTACACCGGCGAGATCGACGCGTTCTACGGCCGGCGTTTCGGTCCCCTGCCCTACCGGTCACTGCGTTTCGAACACGAATCGTTCACCGCGGAAGAACTGATACCACGGCAAGCGATCTCCGGGAAACCCGGTTACTGGCAACCGGCGATGCAGGTGAATTACCCGGACGCGGACGTCCCCTTCACACGCATCGTCGAGATCAAACACGCCACCGGCCAGAACGTGGACGCCACGACCATCGTCCGCGAGTTTCCCAAGGACTGGAAACCCGGCGAAGAGCCCTACTACCCGGTGCCCGCCCCGGACGCGAAGGCCGCCTATCAGAAATACGCGGCTCTCGCCGCGGAGGAGAAACACACCAGTTTCATCGGCCGCCTCGCCACCTACCGCTATTACAACATGGACCAGGTCACCGCCATGGCGCTGACCGAGGCGGACAGGCTTCTCGCCCTCCACGGCACCCCTTGATTCAACCACCCACATGAAAAAGATCTTCATCGCCGGTCACCGCGGCATGGTCGGCTCCGCGCTCGTGCGCGAGGCGGAACAACGCGGCGGCTTCGACGTGCTCACCGCCACCCGCTCGGAACTCGACCTGCTCTCGCAGGCGGACAGCTTCGCCTATCTCGAAAACCACCGGCCGGACATCGTCGTGATCGCCGCGGCCAAGGTCGGCGGCATCCATGCGAACTCGACCTACCCGGCGGACTTCATCTACGAGAACCTCGCCATCGCGTCGAACCTCGTCGAAGGCAGCCGGCGTGCGGATGTCGGCCGCGTCCTGTTTCTCGGCTCGTCCTGCATCTATCCGAAGATGGCGCCGCAGCCGATGCCCGAGGACTGCCTGCTCACCTCGCCGCTGGAAACCACCAACGAGGCCTACGCCATCGCCAAAATCGCCGGGCTGAAACTCTGCCAGCACTACCGCGCCCAACACGGGCTGATGTATCACAGCGCGATGCCCACCAACCTCTACGGCCCGGGCGACAACTACCATGCCGAGAACTCGCATGTGATCCCGGCGTTGATCCGTCGTTTCCACGAGGCGGCCGAGCGCGGCAACGAGTCCGTGACCATCTGGGGCACCGGCACGCCGCGCCGCGAGTTCCTCCACACCGGAGATCTCGCCCGCGCCTGTTTCCACCTGCTCGGCCTCGAGAACCCGCCGGACTGGGTGAACGTCGGCACCGGCGAGGACATCACCATTCTCGAACTCGCGAAACTCGTCGCCAAGACCACCGGCTTCCAAGGCGAGATCCTAACCGATCCGACCAAGCCGGACGGCACCCCGCGCAAGTTGATGGATATCTCGAAGATCCGCTCCACCGGCTGGCAACCCGAGGTTCCCTTCGAAGACGGCCTCGCGGAGGCCTATCAGGACTTCAAGGCGTCCCTCGCCACAGGCGAAGCACGCCTGTGAACGGATCGTGGATCGCAGATGGTAGATCGTAGATATCTGCCGATCCACGACAACGCATCCTCCATCTACGATCCTCCATCCCCCCCTCCACCACACCCCATGAAAAAAGCACTGATCACCGGCATCACCGGCCAGGACGGTTCCTACCTCGCCGAGTTCCTCCTCGAGAAGGGCTACGAGGTCCACGGCATCAAGCGCCGCGCCTCGTTGTTCAACACGGCGCGCGTCGACCACATCTACGAGGATCCGCACGTCGAAAACAACCGGTTCAAACTCCACTACGGCGACCTCACCGACAGCTCGAACCTGACCCGCATCCTCAGCGAGGTGCAGCCGGACGAGGTTTACAACCTCGGCGCGCAATCGCATGTCGCCGTTTCCTTCGAAGCGCCGGAATACACGGCGGATGTCGATGCCATCGGCACGCTGCGTTTGCTCGAGGCGATCCGTTTCCTCGGACTGGAGAAGAAGACTCGTTTCTATCAGGCTTCCACCTCCGAGCTTTACGGTCTTGTCCAGGAGATCCCGCAGAAGGAGACCACTCCGTTCTACCCGCGCTCGCCGTATGCCGTCGCCAAGATGTACGCCTACTGGATCACGGTGAACTACCGCGAGTCCTACGGCATCTACGCGTGCAACGGCATCCTCTTCAACCACGAGTCCCCGCGCCGCGGCGAGACCTTCGTGACCCGCAAGATCACCCGCGGCATCGCGAACATCGCGCAAGGCCTCGAGCCCTGCCTGTTCCTCGGCAACATGGACTCGCTCCGCGACTGGGGCCACGCCAAGGACTACGTCCGCATGCAGTGGATGATGCTCCAGCAGAACCACCCGGAAGACTTCGTGATCGCCACCGGCAAGCAGATCTCGGTTCGCGAGTTCGTCCGCATGTCCGCCGCTGAGGCGGGCATCACCGTCGAGTTCTCCGGCGAGGGCGTCGATGAGATCGGCACCGTCACCGCGATCACCGATGCGGCGAAGGCCCCTGCGGTGAAGACCGGCGACGTGATCGTGCGCGTCGATCCCCGTTATTTCCGCCCGGCGGAAGTCGAGACCCTGCTCGGAGACCCGGCCAAAGCGAAGGAGAAACTCGGCTGGGTGCCGGAAATCACCGTCGAGGAGATGTGCGCCGAGATGGTCGCCTCCGACCTCGACACCGCACGCCAGCACGCGCTCCTCAAGTCGCACGGCCACAAGGTGTCCGTCGCGAAGGAGTGAAGCACACAAATTCAAAGGATGCCCGGCCTCGATGAGGCCGGGAGCCAATGTCCAGCCACGGCAACGCAAGGCCCTTCGGATACCTCTTTCGCTTACGGTCTCATCGAGACCGTGCCACCGATCAGTTCCGCCATGAGAAAAATCTTCGTCTCCGGTTGTTACGACATCCTGCACGCGGGGCACCTCCAGTTCTTCGAGGAGGCCCGCGCGCTGGGCGATCACCTCACCGTTTCGTTCGCGTCGTCGGAGGTGCTGTGGGTCCACAAACGCCGCAAGCCGTCGATTCCGGACGAGCACAAGCTCGCGCTGCTCCAAGGCCTGCGCATGGTCGATGAAGTCGTGGTGGGTCACGGGCTTGAGGAAGGCATCGATTTCCGCGAGGACTTCCTCCGCATCCGACCCGACGTGCTCATCGTCACCGAGGACGACAAATACGGAGGGCTCAAGCGTGCCCTCTGTGAGGAAACCGGAGCCGAATACAAGGTGCTTCCGAAAACACCGCCGAAGTTCGAACCGGTTTCCACCAGCTCGATCGTCCGCTGGGTCCAGGCGCCCACGGAAGCACCTCTGCGGGTCGATTTCGCCGGCGGCTGGCTCGACGTCCCGCGGTTCTCGATTCCCGGCGAGTTCATCGTCAACTGCGCGGTTTCGCCGCTCGTTTCGCTGCGCGAATGGCCCTTTGAAAAGCAGGCGGGACTCGGTGGCAGCGGCGCGTGGGCCCTGCTCAACGGCCGCGATGGAGTCGACTCGGAAGTGAACCTCGGTGTCGGCTGGCAGGATCCGGCGGTGATCCGCGAGACCGGTCTCTGTGTCTGGCGCTCCGGTCAAACACCGGTGCTCGATTTCAAACAGAACGGCGACTTCCTGAGCGGTCGGATGGCCATTCTGTGGACCGGAAAACAACATGACACGCCGGGTGTCGTGGATCTTCCACGCGACTATCAGGCCATCGCCGCGAGCGGCCGGGTGGCCCGGGAAGGGGCGCTGCATTCGGATCTGTCGAAACTTGCCGAAGGCATCGCGCTCTATCACGCCACCCAGCTCGATGAAGGCATGGATCCACTTGCTGACGTCGGAGGCTCCATCGCCCGCAAATACTGCGGTGGTGGATACGGAGGCTACGCGCTCTATCTGTTCGACGATCCCGCGAAACGTGACCTCGCGATCGCCGCTACCGCAGACCTCCGCCCGGTCGAGCCGTTCTGCCGGGTGTGAGAATGAGTGGTAGCGCGGTCTGGCCCGGACCTCACGCGAATGAAAAGAGAATGAATCTACTCCATCAAAGCTTGTAGGATCCATCCTTGGGCTTCCATCCACCCCACTTCCACCTGCGGTCTGAGCCAGACCGCGCTACCCATGCGCACCGTCCCCGTCATCGGGCTCCCGCTCGCCGCGACCACCTACCAAGGCGCGGTCGGGTGGATCCTCGAACACGCCGCGTCAGCGGACCGCGCGCTGGCCGTCGAGGCGGCCAACACCCATGTCGCCGCGCTCGCCCGTCACGATGCGGAGTTCGGCGGGACGATGGAGCGTTTCGACCTGATCGTTCCGGACGGCATGCCGCTCGTGTGGGCGATCAACCGCCGACTCGCGGAACCGGACAAACTCACGGATCGTGTCTATGGGCCGACCCTGATGCTGGAAACCCTCAAGGCCACTGACGGCCGGCCGGAGTTCCGGCATTTTTTGTTAGGAGGAAAGGAGTCCACGCTTGGCAAACTCCACTCCGTTTTTTCGGAGAAGTTTCCCGGAGCGGCCATCGCGGACACCTACTCGCCGCCGTTCGGCGAATGGCCGGACGATGAGTTCGAGCGGATCTGCGAACGCATCCGCTCGTCCGGCGCGAACCTGATCTGGGTGGGCCTCGGATGCCCGAAACAGGAACACTGGATCGCGCGCCACAAGGACCACCTTCCACCCGGCGTGTATTTCGGCATCGGCGCGGCGTTCGCGTTCCACGCCGGAGAAGTCCGCCAGGCTCCCGCCACGCTGCAGCGTCTGGGACTCGAATGGGCCTATCGGATCGCGATGGAACCGCGGCGCCTCTTCAAACGCTACTTCACTTACAACAGCCTGTTTCTCTATCACCTCGTCCGGGACAAGGGCTGAAACATCGGAGTCCGGTCCATCCCCGAACTTCTCAGCATCCCAGAATCTCCCATGAAGATCACATCCATCTGCTGCCTCGGTGCAGGATATGTCGGCGGCCCCACCATGGCGATGATCGCGGCCAAATGCCCGGACATCGACGTCACCGTGGCGGACATGAACGAAGCGCGGATCGCCGCCTGGAACTCGGACGAGCTTCCTGTCTATGAACCCGGACTCGACGAAGTGGTCGCCTCCGCGATCGGGCGGAATCTTCATTTCACCACCGAGATCCGCGAGTCGCTCGCGAAGGCGGATCTGATTTTCGTTTCCGTCGGCACGCCCACCAAATCCTACGGCATCGGTGCCGGCCGCGCGGCGGACTTGCGATACATCGAGGGCGCCGCCCGCCTCATCGCCGAAGTTTCCACCGGCCACAAGATCATCGTCGAGAAGAGCACGATTCCGGTGAAAACCGCGAGCGCCATCAAGACGATCCTCTCCGCCAACTCGTCGGAAGACGCCACCTTCGAGGTGCTCTCGAACCCGGAGTTCCTCGCGGAAGGCACCGCGATCGAGGACTTGCAGGAGCCCGACCGCATCCTGATCGGTGGCGAAATCACCGTGTCTGGAAACGCGGCGGTCGAAGCGCTCGCCTCGATCTACTCGCGCTGGGTGCCCCGCGAACGGATCATCACCACCAACCTGTGGTCGTCGGAACTTTCCAAACTCGTCGCCAATGCGTTCCTCGCCCAGCGGATCTCGTCAATCAATTCGATCTCCGCCCTTTGTGAAGCGACCGGCGCGGACGTCGATGAAGTCGCACGAGCGATTGGCACCGACTCGCGGATCGGTCCGAAGTTTCTCAAGGCATCGGTCGGTTTCGGCGGATCGTGTTTCCAGAAGGACCTGCTCAATCTCGTATATCTGTGCGAGTCCTTCGGGCTCCCGCACGTGGCGGAATACTGGCGCCAGGTGGTGCACCTCAACGACTGGCAGAAGACCCGTTTCGTGGAGCAGATCGTCCGCACGCTTTTCAACACGGTGAACGGCAAACGCATCGCCATCCTCGGCTTCGCGTTCAAGAAGGACACCAACGACACCCGCGAGTCCGCCGCCATCCAGGTCTGCCGCGACCTCCTGCGCGAACACGCCCACGTCGTCGTCTACGATCCACAGGTGAGCGCCGAGCAAATGTGTTCGGATCTCATCGCCGCGGGCGTGTCCGAGGCGCTCCTCGACTCGAATTTCGACGTCGTCGATTCCCCCTACACGGCGGCGGAGCATGCGCACGCTCTCGCGACCCTCACCGAGTGGGATGAGTTCCGAGAACTCGACCTTGAGCAAATCCACAGCCTCATGCTGAAACCCGCCTTCGTCTTTGACGGCCGCGCCATCCTCCCCCTCGAAAAGCTCAAGGCCCTCGGCTTCGAGCCGTTCATGATCGGAAAAGGCGGGTGAGTGGATGCTGAAACTCTGAAAAGCTGAGAACCCACACCGGACCACAACTTTAAAACCTATATGTGACTCGACGAAAGCCTGCGGAATCGGACAAAGGCATTCGCTTCGGCAATCGTGAGGGCCTACATCGCCCTTCCGAAGAGACGCGAGGAGGTAGCCGTCCTTGGAAAGCAAATGCTGAGGGCTGGAACCTCTGTCGCCTCTCATGCGAGGGAAGCATCCCGCGCACGTTCCGATGCCGAGTTTTGTTCCAAGCTCGACGGGCTTCTTCAGGAAGCCGATGAAACCCAACTCTGGATTGAATTGCTGGTCGAGGATTGCCAAATTCAGGACCCCGCCCTTCCGATCATGCATCGGGAGGGCGGTGAACTGATCGCCATTTTCACCACGATGGTTTCCAAAGTTCGCAGAAACCTCTGATTTCAGCATCTCCGTTTTTCAGCATCTCAGCTTCTATCTCATGTCCAACATCCACACCGAATTTCATCGTTTCCTGGGCCGCTCCGACAAGGAGACCCTGCTGGGCCAGCGCGGCATTGTCGTCTGGCTCTGCGGGCTGTCCGGCTCCGGAAAATCGACGATCGCCAACGCCGCCGAGCGGGTGCTCCACCAACAAGGCCGACTCACCACCATTCTTGACGGGGACAATCTTCGCTCCGGACTGAATTCGAACCTCGGCTTCAACGATGAGGATCGCCTGGAAAACATCCGGCGCTTCTCCGAAGTGGCGAAACTTTTCGTTTCCCAGGGAGTCGTCACATTCGTTTCGGCCATCACCCCTCGGGGCGAACTCCGCGACATGGCCCGTGGAATCCTCGGTGAGGACATGTTCGAAGTATACGTCAAAGCCAGCTTCGAAGCCTGCGAGAAACGTGACGTCAAAGGACTCTACGCGAAGGCCGCCCGCGGCGAGATCACGAACTTCACCGGCCGGGATTCCTCGTTCGAGCCGCCACAGGCGCCGGATCTGATCCTCGATACGGAGGCGCTCAGCGTCGAAGACGCGGCGTTCGAATTGCTCGAAGCGCTCCGCCACCGCATCGCCCCGGCCTCCGAAAGCTGACGCGGCTTCCGGCAAAGGCATGGTAGCGCGGTTTCGCTGAAAAACGGCGAAGGCTTGTAGCCATTTTGGACAGGCGCATACGCGCCGTGCCGCGTAGGGCGAAGATGCGTGAGGCGCGTCTGAGTCAAACCGCATTGAGATGAGGATGCCCATCCACTGCCATGCCGATCGCGACGATTCTTGCCTCTTTATCCACATTCCACCCCATGCGGTCTGAGCCAAAAACGGCGAAGGCTTGTAGCCGTTTTGGACAGGCGCATACGCGCCGTGCCCCTCAGGGGCGAAGACACGTGAGGCGTGTCTGAGTCAAACCGCGCTACCGGCATCAGATCCACCGCTCGCAATCCCAAGCAAACCACGCAGGATACGCACAAATCATTACCATTCGACCCAATTTACTGAATTCACTTGACCCGGTTTGCCGGTGCCCCTACCCCGGCGCCCGGCCGCCAAGCCGCCATCTGTTCACCCGCCATGCCAGCCTATACCCTCAGTCATCTCGACCAATTGGAAGCCGAAGCGATCTTCGTGCTTCGCGAAACCGCCGCCCAATTCCAGAATCCGGGCCTGCTGTTTTCGGCGGGCAAGGACTCGATCGTGATGGCCTGGCTCGCCCGCAAGGCCTTCCATCCGGCCCGGCTGCCGTTCCCGCTCGTTCATGTGGACACCGGCCACAATTTCCCGGAAACCATCCAGTATCGCGATGAGTTCGCCGAGAAACTCGGCGCCCGCCTGGTGATCGGTTCCGTGCAGGAGTCCATCGACAAAGGCCGCGTCACCGAGGAAAAGGGCCCGGACGCCTCGCGCAACCGCCTGCAGACGACCACCCTCCTCGACACCATCGAGGAGCATCAGTTCGACGCCGTGCTCGGCGGTGGCCGCCGCGACGAGGAAAAGGCCCGCGCCAAGGAGCGTTTCTTCTCCCACCGCGACGACTTCGGCCAATGGGACCCGAAGAACCAGCGCCCGGAGTTGTGGAATCTTTTCAACGGCCGCATGCACCAAGGCGAGCACTTCCGTGTGTTCCCGCTGTCCAATTTCACCGAAATGGACATCTGGATGTATATGCACCGCGAAGGCATCGTCCTGCCGAGCCTCTACTATGCCCACGAGCGAGACACGGTGACCCGCAACGGCACCATCCTCGCCGTAAGCGAGTTCGTGCAACCGCGCGAGGGCGAAACCGTCGAGCGCAGGAAGATCCGCTTCCGTACCATGGGCGACGCCACCATCACCGGCGCCGTCGAATCGGAAGCGGATACGATGGAAAAAATCATCGAGGAAGTCGCCGCAGCCCGCCAGACCGAGCGCGGCAACCGCGCCGACGACAAACGTTCCGAAACCTCGATGGAGGACCGCAAGAAGGAAGGATATTTCTAACCACGCCTCCGGCGTGAGTGCCAAGTGATCGGTGATCAGTGATCAGTGGTCCGTGCACAACGCCTTCAAGTTCCGATTCACGCCACCCACACCCTTTCAGCGAACCCCAAATCTACGAGACAAGAGTCACTGATCACTGATCACTTCTCACTCGGCACTTTCACCATGGACCTTCTCCGCTTCACCACCGCCGGCTCCGTCGATGACGGCAAGTCCACCCTCATCGGCCGCCTTCTCTACGACTGCAAATCCATCTTCGAGGACCAGCTCGAAGCCGTCGAGGAAAGCTCCCGCCGCCGCGGCGACGAAAACATCAACCTCGCGCTGCTCACCGACGGCCTCAAGGCCGAGCGCGAACAAGGAATCACGATCGACGTCGCCTACCGCTACTTCGCCACCCCGAAGCGCAAATTCATCATCGCCGACACACCGGGCCACATCCAATACACCCGCAACATGGTGACCGGCGCCTCCACCGCCAACCTCGCCATCATCCTCGTCGACGCGCGCAAGGGGGTCATCGAACAAACCAAGCGCCACAGCTTCATCGCCAACCTGCTGCGCATCCAGCACGTGATCCTCGCCATCAACAAGATGGACCTCGTCGACTACTCCGAGGAAACCTACAACCGGATCATCGCGGACTACGAGGACTTCGCCTCCCGCTTGGACAACATCATCGACATCACGCCGATCCCGATCTCCGCCCTCAACGGCGACAACGTGGTCGACAAGTCCGACAAGATGCCGTGGTTCCAAGGCCCCTCGATGCTCTATCATCTGGAGAATGTCTATGTCGGCGGCGAGGAAAACCATGTCGACGCCCGCTTCCCGGTGCAGTGGGTGATCCGCCCGCAGAGCGACGAGTGGCACGACTTCCGCGGCTTCGCAGGCCGCGTCGCCGGCGGCGTCTTCAAGCCGGGCGACGACATCGTAGCGATGCCCAGCGGGTTCCGTTCGAAGATCAAGGAGATTCACACCGCCGACGGTTCCGTTGACGAAGCCTTCGCGCCCCAGAGCGTCACGATCACCCTGCACGACGAGATCGATATCTCGCGCGGCGATATGATCGTGAAGGCCAACAACCCGCCGAACGTCGAGCAGGACATCGAGGCGATGATCTGCTGGTTCTCGAACAAGCCGATGGGGCACCGCGCGAAGTTGATCCTCCGCCACACGACCCGTGAAATGCAGGCCGTGGTGCGCGAGGTGAAATATCATGTCGACATCAACACCCTCCACAAGATCGAGGGCATCGACGGCTTCGCGATGAACGACATCGGCCGCATCACCCTGCGCACCGCCAGCCCCGTCATCTTCGACAGCTACCGCCGCAACCGCAACACCGGCTCCTTCATCCTCGTCGATCCCGGCACCAACGAAACCGTCGCCGCCGGAATGATCATCTGAGGGAGGTGGCCCGGCGCGGTTGCTCAGGTAGCGCGGCCTGGCTAAGGCCGCACGCGGATGCCCAGCGCAAATCCAAGGTAGCCCGGCAACAGCCTCAGCGCGTAGCTCCCGGGCAAATCCTCCGCTCACGGCCTCATCGAGACCGCGTCCACCTTTTTTCTCTCGCTCAAGCAGGTAGCTCCACCTCGATGAGGCGGAGAGCGAATGCACTGCGCGAAGGTCATCGGTCATCTCAATCTCTGCGGTCTGGGCCAGACCGCGCTACCTTTCCCAAATGAAGACCCGCCTTCTACTCATCGCCGCGGCTTTCGCCCTGCTGGCACTGGGCGGTGTCGCCCTGTTCTTCGGCATGGACGGCATCAAGTCGCTGTGGTCGATGAAAGATGCGGTGGTTGGTTGGTGCCAGTCGAACCCATGGGTCCTGTTTGCCGCACTGGTCATCCTGCCAGCCTTCGGGTTTCCCGCCAGCGCCCTGCTGCTACTCGCCGGTGCGACCTGGGGAACCACCGCCAAAGGCTGCGGCATCGCCATCCTCGGCTCCGCACTCAACATCGCGTGGACCTACCTCGCCGCCGCCGGGCCGGCCCGCCGCCTCGTCGGCCGCATCCTCGGCACCCGCTGGGACCGCTGGCGTGAAATGGATCGCGGCAACCTCTTCAAACTCACCGTGATCATGCGGATCACCCCCGGCCTGCCGCTCTGCGTGCAAAACTACGTGCTCGGCCTGCTCGCCGTGCCTTTCGCCGCCTACCTGCTCATTTCCATCCCCCTCAACGCGGTGTTCGTCGTCGGATTCGTGCTGACCGGCGGCTCGATCTTCGAAGGCAAGGCGGGCACCGCCATCGCCGGCGTCTCGGTGCTCATCGCCGCCGTGCTCATCATCCATCTGCTCCGCTCGCGCCTCCGTTCCACCGGCGCCGAGTCCATTCCCGACGCCTGATCCCGAACCCGTCCCGCGGCCTCCTTTTTCTGCCGTGTTTGGCGGGTTCATTTTTTTTTGAACAAACCACTTGAACGCCGGGCAGCACCTGAGAGTCTTTGGAAACCTCGCTGTCGGGGATATTCCAACCATCCGAAAAACCCATGGCCCGGCGCTGCTGCGCCCGCGACCAAGGGCGGCAGCGTGGGAGAAAGTCGGTTCAGCAATCATCACGCAAGATGGCAGCGCGGTTGAATCGTCAATGAGGCGCTCTCATGACCACCCCGTGTGATCCCGTAATGCCCATCGCCGCCCCGGCATGACAGGATTTGCCGCTGGCGCCCAGTCCCGGCTGCCATCCCCCCTCCCCTGCATTTCAGCTTCTCAGCTTCTCAGCTTTTCCGCATCTCAGCCTTTCCATTTGCATGTCCACCCTCGACCACCTCGCCGCAAAGAAATCCTCGATCGGCATCGTCGGCCTCGGCTATGTCGGCCTGCCGCTCGCGCTCGGCTATGCCAGCGCCGGCTATCAAGCCGTCGGCTTCGACATCGATCCTCCAAAGATCGACGCCTTGCTCGCCGGGAAGAGCTACATCAAGCACATCCCGACCGACACCGTTGCCGCGGCACGCTCGGCTGGGAAACTCGACGCAACCACCGATTTCACCCGCATCGCCGAGTGCGACGCGGTCATCCTCTGCGTTCCCACCCCGCTCGATGAACACTTCGAGCCCGACCTGAGCTACGTCACCGGCACCTTGGATGCCGTGGTGCCACATCTCCGCGCCGGTCAGATCCTGAGCCTGGAAAGCACCACCTATCCCGGCACCACCGAAGAAGAAGTGGTTTCGCGGGTGGAGGCGGCGGGCTTCAAGGTCGGTGTCGACATCTTCGTGGTGTATTCGCCCGAGCGCGAGGACCCCGGCAATCCGAAGTTCACCGCCACCAACATTCCAAAGGTCGTCGGCGGCCACACCGCCGCGTGTTTGGAACACGGAGTCGCCCTCTACGGCGCCGCTTTCGAGCAGGTCGTCCCGGTTTCCTCCACCCAGGTCGCCGAGCTCACCAAGCTGCTCGAAAACATCTACCGCGCCGTCAACATCGGCCTCGTCAACGAACTCAAGATCGCGGCCGACAAGATGGGCATCGACATCTGGGAGGTCATCCGCGCCGCCTCCACCAAGCCTTTCGGATTCACGCCGTTCTATCCGGGTCCCGGCCTCGGCGGCCACTGCATCCCCATCGATCCCTTCTATCTCACCTGGAAGGCCCGGGAATTCGGCGTCCACACCCGTTTCATCGAGCTCGCCGGCGAGATCAACCGCGGGATGCCGGACTACGTCGTGCATCGTACTATGGAAGCTCTCAACACCCGCGGCAAGGCGGTGAAGGGCAGCCGGGTGCTCCTCCTCGGCCTCGCTTACAAGGCCAACGTCGACGACATGCGGGAGTCCCCCACCTTCACGCTCATGGACAAGTTCCAGTCTCTCGGCGCGGAGGTTTCCTATCACGATCCCCACGTCCCGGTCGTCGGCCCCACCCGCGAACACATGAACTGGGCCGGCCACAAGTCCCTCGACTGGACACCGGAAAACCTCGCGGCCCAGGACGCCATCGTCATCGCCACCCACCACGCCGCCTTCGACCTCCCCACCCTCGCCGCACATGCCGACCTCATCATCGACACCCGCAACGCCATGGCCGGCGTCGAATCGAAACCTGGCCAGGTAGTGAAGGCATAGGTAGCGCGGTCTGGCTCAGACCGCACGCGGATGCGCAGCCGATGATCCGTCCATCAAACGCCGCGAACCTCCCGCCATTGGCGATTCATCCTCACCTCATCCTCCTGCGGTCCGTTTCTCACTCTTCCCCGTTCACGATTCACCGAAATTCCGTCTTCCCCTCCTTCCCATCACTCGTTATTCTCTCCCCGTCTTTTAGGTCGCTCGTCTGAGCCCGACTCGGACTCCAAGCTCGTTGGCAACGCGAAACCAACCGATCGCTTCCGAGACCGCCTTCTTCCGCGCCAATCCGCCGTGGATGGCCACCCTGGATCTCCCGGATCCCACAGCCACCCCGCGGCATCTCCCCCCCCGACACATGAAAGACGCCCACACCCCGCTCGAACACGCCCGGCATGCGCTCGATACCTTCGAGATCCCCGGCCGGTTCGTCGAAATCCAAGCTTTCGGCAACGGTCTCATCAACGACACCTACGTCGCCACCTTCGAAGCCGGCTCCGGCTCCGCCTCCTACATTCTCCAGCGGATCAATCACCATGTGTTCCAGGATCCAGCCTCGTTGATGGCGAATGTCGAACGAGTCTGCCACCACATCCGCTACCGGCTCCACCTCGAGTCCGAGGCCGATCTCGACCGCCGTTGCCTCTCGCTCGTGCCCACCAAGGAAGGCGCCTCCTTTACCGAACTTCACGACAACGGAAGCGCCACCTACTGGCGTTGCTTCGACTTCATCCAAGGCTGTTCCAGTTTCGACGTCGTCGAGACACCCGAGCAGGCCTATCAGGCGGCCCGCAAGTTCGGTGAATTCCAGCGCCTCGTGTCCGACATCGGCGGCTGCCGGCTCGCGGAAACCATCCCGGATTTCCACAACACGCCGAAGCGTTTCCAAGCTCTCGTCGATGCCATCGCCGCCGACCCGCTCGGCCGGGTCGCCGGCTGCCAGGACGAGATCGAATTCGCCCTCCGGCACGAAGCGATCGCCCACCACCTGCTCGGTCTGCACGCCCGCGGTCTCATCCCGGAACGTGTCACCCACAACGACACCAAACTCTCCAACGTTCTCATCGACGACCGTTCCGGCGAAGGCGTCTGCGTCGTCGACCTCGACACCGTGATGCCGGGTCTTTGCCTCTACGACTTCGGCGACCTCGTCCGCACCTGCGTTTCCCCCGTCGAGGAAGACAGCACCGACCTCACCTCGATCCAGGTCCGCATGCCCGTATTCCGGGCGCTCGCCCGCGGTTTCCTCAAGGAAATGGTCCGCGTCCTCACCCCCAGCGAGACCGCCAACCTCGCGTTCTCCGGAAAACTCCTCACCTACGAGGTCGCCCTCCGTTTCCTCACCGACCACATCCTCGGCGACACCTACTTCGGGGCCAAGCGCCCGGACCACAACCTGCAGCGCGCCCGCAACCAGTTCCAACTCGTCCGCCGCCTCGAAGCCCTCGAGGACGAAATGAACGACTACGTCGACGAACTCGTCGGCATGATTGCCAACCCCGAGCACCGCCTCCCCCTCGCCGTTTGAAGAGGATAGAGGTAGGAACGGGGCATTCGCCCCGCTCCCCCCTCCGAACCGGACGTGCGGATCTCCCGCATCCGGCTCTCCAGTCAGTGGTTTGCTCCGTTACGGAGGCTCGCGAATTCTGTTTCCCGGGCGTCCAGCAGGCAGAAGAGCCCGAGCTTCTTGAAGTAGCGG
>JACKPZ010000004.1 GCA_024233135.1 Akkermansiaceae bacterium
ACTGTTCTTCCGCTGGATCAAGGGACACCTGCGAATCAAGCATTACTACGGCACAAGTCCCAACGCGGTGAAAACCCAGATCTGGATCGCGGTGTGCACCTACCTGATGATCGCGATCCTCCACAAACAGCTCAAACTGCCCGGAACGCTCCACAGAACTTTGCAGGTTTTGAGCGTTCATCCTTTTGAGAAAGTGACTCTAAATGAGCTACTTACGGAATCCGCCCCCAGATTTTGCATGGGCCCGGATCCTAACCAACTGAATTTGTTTTAGTTACAACCGGACACCCGTGGCCGATATCAAAAGCCTCCACGCCCTCATCCTGCGCGGCATCGACGACGCCAATGCCGGAATTTATCGAAACGTCAACGTCCGCATCAGCGGTGCCCGCCACTTGCCGCCGGATTTCCTGCATGTTCCTGAGGAAATGACCACATTCGGTGAATGGTGTGCTGACGAGGCGATGGCGTTGCATCCAGTGGAACGCGCGGCGCGCGTCCATTCCGATTTCGTAAAGATCCATCCCTTCGTCGATGGCAACGGCCGCACGTCCCGCCTGTTGATGAATTTGGAACTGTTGAAGGCGGGCTTCCCGCCCGTCGTCCTGCCCGTCGAACGCCGCCTGGAATACTATGAAGCCCTCGACCGCGCCCATGTGGATGGCGACCTCCAGCCATTCGTCCACTTGATCGTCCTGTTGGCGGAACAAGCTTTCGGGCCCTATTTTCACGCGCTCGGAAAACCAATCTGACACCCATGCCCCCGTCCTTCCGAGAAGATCCGATGTCCCAGCTCCCGGCGGTGGAGTTGCTGGTGAATCTCGGTTGGGAATATCTGACGCCTGCGGAAGCCATGGCCTTGCGCGGCGGGCGGCGGCGGGCGGTGGTGTTGGAGGACGTATTGCGCTCCAAGCTGCGCGAGATCAATGCATTCAACTACAAGGGCAAGACCTATCCCTTCGGCGACGCGGCCATCGAGGCCGGCATCGACGCGGTGCTTTCCGTGCGCGACGAGGGACTGGTGCCAACCAACCACCGGCTTTACGATTTGCTCACGCTGGGGAAGAGCACCGAGCAGACCGCCGAGGGCAAACCGGTCAACCCGCAGCTCCGGTATTTCGATTGGGACCAGCCGGAGAACAACGTCTATCAGCTTTGCGAGGAGTTCGAGGTGGAGCGCGAGGGCAGCCACGATACGCTGCGGCCGGACATCGTGCTCTTCGTCAACGGCATCCCCCTCGGCGTGATCGAGTGCAAGAGCCCGCTCATCAAGGACGGCATCGGCGCCGGCATTTCCCAACACATCCGCAACCAGAAGACCGACGGCATCCCGCGCTTGTTCTGGTATGCGCAGCTTCTTTTCAGCGTGAACCGCGACGGCGGCCAGTATGGCGCCACCGGCGCATCGCCGGAGTTCTGGTCGGACTGGCACGAAGATGCGCCAGACCAGCAGTCGCTGGACGAAGCGATCCGGCGTCCCCTGCCCCCTCAGATCTGGGACGCCATCGAGAGCGTGAGCAACAAGGTGACCCGCCACGAGGCGATCACCCTGCGCGAGTCATGCGCCCGGCCGGTGACCGGCCAGGACCGGTTGCTACATTCGCTGTGCCGGCCGGAGCGTTTCATGGAGATGTTCCGGAAGTTCATCGTGTTCGATGCCGGCAGGAAGAAGATCGCCCGTTACCAGCAATACTTCGCCATCCACAAGATCCTGCGGCGCGTGCTGCACCTCGGCCCTTCCGGCAGCCGCGATGGCGGTGTGGTCTGGCACACCCAGGGCAGCGGCAAGTCGCTCACCATGGTGATGCTGGCCAAGAACCTCGCCCTTCATCCTGCCATCCAGAACCCCCGCCTCGTGCTGGTGACCGACCGAGTGGACCTCGACAAGCAGATCCGCGACACCTTCGCCGACTGCGGGTTGATCCCGAAGGTCGGCCGCCGCACCTCGGAGGGCCGCGCCACCACCGGCAGGGATTTGAAACGCCGCCTCGAACGCAAGGACACCATCGTCACCGCGGTGATCGACAAGTTTGAAAACGCGCTCAAGGACGCGGACCATCTGGACGACGACCCGAACGTCTTCGTGCTGGTGGACGAGAGCCACCGCAGCCAGCACGGCAAACACTACGCCGGGCAGTTCGGCACGATGCACAAGCTGATGCGAAAAGCGTTGCCGAACGCGTGTTACATCGGTTTCACCGGCACGCCGCTGATGAAGGCGGAGAAGAACACCGCCCGGCAGTTCGGCGGCCTGATCGACACCTACACCATCGACCAGGCGGTCAGCGACAAGGCCGTGCTGCGGTTGTTGTATGAAGGCCGGCTGGTGGAACAGGACGTCAGCCAGAAACAGATCGACGAATGGTTCGAGCGCATCACCCGCAATCGCTCGGAGGAGCAGAAGCTGGAGTTGAAGAAGAAGTTCGCCACCGCTGGCCACCTCCACAAGGCGGAGCAGCGGATGCGCCTGATCGCCTGGGACGTGAGCACGCATTTCGAGGAACGCTTCAAGGGCAGCGGATTGAAAGGCCAGTTTGTCGCCGACAGCCGGCTTTCCGCCATCCGCTACCGCGAGTTGTTCAAGGAACTCGGGCTGGTCACCTGCGAGGTCGTCATTTCCAAATCCGACGATCGGGAGGACCACAGCAACACATCCAAGGAGAACGAGACGGAAATCCAGTCCTTCTGGGACGAGATGATGAACGAGCACGGCTCCGAGGAGGCCTATCAGGACAACATCGTCGCCCGCTTCAAGGGCGACGGCGATCCGGACATCGTCATCGTGTGTTCCAAGCTGCTCACCGGATTCGACGCCCCGCGCAACACGGTGCTCTACCTGGACCGGGCCTTGAAGGAACACACCCTGCTTCAAGCCATCGCCCGGGTGAACCGGAAGTTTCCCGGCAAGGACTTCGGCTACATCATCGACTACCGCGGCATCCTGGGTGAGCTGGACAAGGCGTTGGAAACGTACGGCGGACTCGGTGAGTTCGACGAGGACGACCTGGATGCGGCCATCTTCGACATCAGCACCGAGATTGCCCGCCTTGCCGATCACCACGCCGCGCTGAAGAACCTGTTTCAGAAGGTCAGGAACCCGCAGGCCTACGAGGAATACGTCGAGATTCTCCGCGACGAGGCGGTGAGGGACGAGTTCGTCGAGCGACTCCGGGCCTTCGCCCGTACGCTGGAAATCGCGCTTTCCAGCATGGATTGGACAGAGAAAACGCCGGCCGAGCTGGTGAGAATGTACCGCGACGACCTGAAGTTCTTCGAGGATCTGCGGCGCTACGTGCGGCAGTTGCTTGCGAAGGATCTGGACTACAAGGAATACGCGGTGCAGATGCAGAAGCTCATCGACCGCCACGTCGGCTCGAACGAGGTCCGCCAAATCACCCCGCTGGTGGACATTTTCGACAAGGACCAGTTCGACGCCGAGGTCGAGAAACTTGCCACGCCGGCCGCCCGGGCGGACACCATCGCCCACCGCACCGCCCGGACCATCACCGAGCGGATGGACGAGGACCCGGTTTTCTATCAGCGGCTGTCCGTGATTCTCCGCAAGATGATCGCCGACTATCAGGCCCAACGCATCGCCGCCGCCGAGTATCTCAAACGCGCCAAGCAGGTCGCCGAGGAGGCCCGCACCCACGGCATGAGCAAGGTGCCGCCCGCGCTGCGAGACCACGTCCCGGCGCTCGCGTTTTACAACACCCTGAACAAGGCCCTGCTCGGCGAGGCGGAGCCCGGCGCGGACGATGTCGCCCAGCACAGCGCGCTGGCGCTGGAGATCGATGAAACCGTGCGAGCCATGACCGTGGTGGACTGGCAGAACAAGCCTGACGTCCAGAATGCCATCAAGAACGCCCTCGAAGATCGGATCATCCAACGGTTTGAGGACTCCGAACGCGATGTGCCCTTGGAGACCATCGACTTCATCCTGGACAAGGTGCTGCAAGCCGCCCGCCACCACTACCCCAAATGAGCGCCGATGCGGACACTCAGGCCGTTGCCCGGCACATGACCTACGGCAGCGAGCGGATCGACTTCCTGCTTTCCCGGCGCGCACGGAAAACCCTCGCCATCACCGTGCATCCGAACCTGCGCGTCGAAGTCGTCGCGCCCATAGATGCGGACGAGACCGCCATCCTCGACCGCGTGCGGGCGCGCGCCCGCTGGATCCTTCGGCAACGCCGCCAGTTTCTCTCGTGGATGCCCAAACCCATACCGCGCCGCTACCGATCCGGCGAGACACACCGCTATCTGGGCAGGCAGTACCGATTGCGCATCGTGAAATCCGAGACGCCCGGAGTTTCCCTCAAGACTGGGTTCATCGAAATCCATCAGCAGGAAACCCAGGACGTGGCCACCGCGCGGAAACTACTGGACCGCTGGTTTCGCCAGCAGGCGGAGCGGCGATTTCACCGGGAACTTGGCAAAGCCCTCAAACGCCTCGCCGTTTATCGTTTGCCATCACCCAAGCTCCGCCTCCTCCGGATGCCAAAACGTTGGGGGAGCTGCACCGCCAAGGGCGAGATTCTGCTCAACCCGGAACTCATCAAAACCCCGGGCGTGTGCGTGGAATACGTCATCCTCCACGAGCTGTGCCACCTCAAGCATCCGAACCACAGTGCGGCCTTCTTTCGCATGTTGGATGCCGTTCTGCCGGATTGGCGTGAAAGGAAACAGCGATTGGAGCAGGCCGAGATCTGAGAAGAACGGCAGATGACCCAAGATTGAAGGCCGGACCGCTTCCGGTCCGGCCTGTTGTTGCGGATCAAATCACCGCACGGATTTTGGAAACCAGCTCCGCGGGAATCGAATTCTGGAGCAGTTTCCACTCTTCCTCCGGCGCCGGGATGTGGATCACCTCCTCCAAGGGGCGCAGGATTTCCAGTTCCTCCGGTTCCATCCGGGCGAACCAGTCGTCGATCGGCGAAGGCTCACGCCCCAGTCGGAGCGAATAGCTGGGATAGCGCACGCCCGTGGCTTGGACACGCTCCACCAGCAAATGCGGGCAGGTTTCCGGTTTGGACGGGTCGGCGATCAATGCGCCGTTTTCGTCCTTTTCTTGAAACAGCCGGCTGATGAGATGTCCCACACCGGCAACCCCGCCGCGATCACCGGCATATGCGCTCGCAACCAGCAGTCGGGCGACCGTTTTTGGCGTCTCACCGGGTTCGGCCGGAAGATCGACCAGCAGCCAGCAAATGGCCAGCGGGTCGGCCAAAAGCCGGTAGCCTTCCGGGGACGATTTCGAGCGGAGCAGTTCCGGGCTGTTCTCCCGGCACCAGCGGTATGCCGCGTCAAAGACGCTCGACCGTCCCGCCGCCAGAGTCCGTGGGTGCAAATGCCGTCCGCCTGGATGACCCAGCGCATGTCCGGTGAGCATCCAGTTCATGTTACTTCCGGCCAGGGCTGGAAGCACCCGGACCTTGGTCGTTCCCACAGGAAACCGGTAGATCCGGTCCCTGTATTCGGGTTTCAACACCAGATCTTCAAACGAGGATTTGCGCGGGGGCGCACCTTGGTTGTCAAAAGGACCGATCAGGTTCTTGGGGTCGGCGAATTCAATGATTTTACGTGTCATATTCGTATCTCTATTTTCTTGTTGTTGTGCTGGAAGTCTCTCGGAACCAATTCCTCGAATCCCTCCAGTATCGGCTGATTTTTCCCTTCAACACCGTCCACGCGAAAGCGGACGCGTGCGAAATTTCCCGGTCGGCTGCGCCAGCCAGCCGGTCAGCATTTCGTCAAATCGTCTCCACCCTTCGGCATCGGCCTGGTGATGTAGGTTCCGGCCCTCTTTCTCATCTCCATGAGTGACTGTCCCCCCTCGCGGGAGGAATCCCTCGTCACAACCGGATCCGTTTCTCCTTGCGCTGCACGCTTGTCGAATGCGACTTCGACCACTCCTTCCTTCGCCAAGTTCGGCAGCCTGAACTCCAAGTCGAGCAGCAGTTTGTCCAAGATCATTCCCAGACTTCGCGCCCCGGTGGGATGCGCCATGGCCATGGCGGCGATCACATCAACCGCATCGTCGTCAAAGACCAAACGGACGCCATGGCCTGAGAAATACGCGATCCGCCGCAGCAGCGCACTGGATTCGGATTCACGGATAATCCGCCTCATGGTTCCGGCATCCATGGGATCGAGCGCGGCAAATCGGGAGAAACGACCGACCAATTCCGGCATCAGCCCGAATTCGATCAGATGATCCGGCAAGAGTTCGGAACCGGTGCCGCATCCATCGAACTGTGAACCCGCCGTTTGGTTGAAGCCAATGGTCGGCGTTCGCCGCGGATTTCGGATCCGATCCAACCCGACGAACGCTCCTAGTCCGATGTTCAGAATTCGGGATGCGTCGAGCGTCATGTCCTCGCCGCAGAGCGCACCATCGAGGAAGCGTAGCGCGTCAGCTTGCGCCATTTTTCGGTACCGTCCAGCCTCCGACCGATCATCCGCCAACTTGTCGACTTCCTCCCAAACCACAATTGCCGGCGAGGTCTTGTTTCCAAATGCCAACCTCCCGGCGAACTCTTCTACATGCTGATTCAGCGTCGTACCCTTATATCCGCTTGGGGACAAGGTCGCACAGTTGATTTCGAAAATCGGCACCCCGAGGAAATCACCCAACACGCCGATCATTGCCGACTTCCCACATCCCGTCTGACCGGAAAGAATGCAGTGATTGCCGGGTGGCATCTTGCCGCCGCGCATGTCAGCCGCAGCACAACCTAACAAATGCTTGAAGCAGGCGACCGAGAGCATTTTCTTCGCAAAAGCATGACCCACGATATGGCGGTCTAGAGCAGCGGAGATTTCAATCGGGGTCGGTAAAACCATCTGCGGTTTTCCACCCGAAGCTTGGAACTTCGGATACAGCATTCGGGCGAATGCCTCGCCGGGGGATCTTTGATTTTCGTCGTTTTGATAATTCATTCATGTGCCCGATGGCATTCCCCGCCAGCCATCCGGAAACGGATTGGCTGGCGGGATTCATTATCGCCACAAGAAACCGCTGTTGCACTACTTTGCTAACCTGGCCATGGGCGGGATGTCCCCGGGGAGAGGCTATCCCATATTGGGCGAATCCTGGGTTGCCTGTGGTTTCTTTCGTTTGGTCGATTCCGCAGGTTCGGCAGGTGCCTCGGCCGCCGTTGTGGACGATTGATTTCCACCGATGTCAGGAGGCTGAAAGGCCTCCGGGCCGGCCTTCGATTCGGCAACCGAGGCCGAATCGACAGTCTCTTCGATGAGCACGGCAGGTTCTTCTGCCTCCGGCACCGGAGCTTGCTTGTCATTCTCTCCGACGGGTTTCGGGGCTGATGCCGCTTTCAATTTCGGTGTAAGGATCTCGGTTGGAAATCCGGCATTCACCAAAATCGCCGACCGAAAAACGCCGTTGAAATCAATCCGAGAGGCAAGTCCATCGACCTGAGTTTCCAAGGCAAGACGCTCGTCCATGAGGAGCTTCAGACGCTTCTTCGCCTCGCCTTTGGCAAGGTCCTTCTGTTTCGCTCGTCCGAACAGCCTGCCGATCGACTGATAGGCACGGAACATCCGCCATTTTGCGAGTACTCGTTCCAGTTCCTTCAAGCGAGCCGCGACGGCACCCGGGTTTCCACGATCCAGAGGTTCCAGGGCTTTGTCCCCGAAGCACGGATGGTAGTAGATGCTGTTTGTGAGGCGGAGGGGATTGCCATCCGGCCCCAGGATCACGGGCTGCTGTAGCGGTCCGCCGACATGTTTGGTGAACCGCACCCTGTGGCCTTCTTTCTCAAGGTGTCGCTCCAGATCATCGCGGCTTTTGACTCGCCCTTCCCGCACCCAGGAATGGACTTGATTCCAGATTCCTTCGAGGAACTCACGGTCGAACTGACGGAGATTTCGCAAATGCTCGAAAGCAGGTTTCTCCCGCAGTTTTTCGCGCGGGTAATCCAGGCCATACCGGAGGGCGAAGTGCTCGACCCATGCTTGGAAGGCATTCCGATCAATCTTGTCCACATACGGGTGGACGCACTTGCCAAACAGCAGGTCATACAGCGGAATCACGGAATGGAACTCCCGCTTTTCCTTGTCGTTGTGCTCGATCACGGACCAGGGCATCACGGACTTCGGACGCAGCGCGCGGAACATCGACTCAAGTTCGTCCAGCAGCACTTCATCGTTCACGCGGTCGAGCAAAGTCAGGTCGTTGACGACGCTGGAGACGAATCGCTGGCGCAATCCGAAAGGCGTTTGATCGATCACCCACTGCGTGATTTCCGGATTGCCTCGTACAACACGGGCGGTGGGATTCTTGAGCAGGTAACGCAGGCTACCCGGCTCTTCGTCCGCACCGGGTTTCAGGAATTTGTGTAACATACGCGTGCGAGGTGGTTGAATGCTTCGTCTTCCTTGAGCAGAGCGGCTTTGGCTTCATCGCCTCCATGCTGCCGGATCCAGTGGCGCGTCTTTTCCGCGGCTACGAAGTAGGCGTAGAGTGCGTGGATCAGCTTCCGGGAGTCCTCCGATTCCAGTGCGGCGCGCGGGGGCGGTTCGTGGCCCAGCAGACACATCCGGGCGACTGCGGCGGCACGGCGGCCCCACGCCGCGCGGATGGCGCGGAATTCATCTTCAGTCAGCCGGACTTGGAGTGCCTTGTCGCGCTTCTTACCGTTCCGGCTGCGCAGCGGAGGGCGTTTCTTCACGCGAGGTTTCTTCTCGGGCTTGTTCGGCTTAGGCTTCATTGGTGTGGCCCTCCTGTTGTTGGGTTTCACCGGTTGAGCCGGACTTCTTGCGACCGCGGCGCGGTTTGCCCGCATGGGCTGCGTCGCCAAGCGCGTCGAAGAGCAGGCCAGTCGTAATCAAGCGTTCGAGGCGCCGCCGGAGCGATTCCACACACTTGTCCGCGATAGGGCAGATCTGAAGATCCACGCCGAGTTTCTTGAACGCCGCTTGGGCGTCGATTTCGATTTTGTATTTTGGTGCTGTCATAGCACCCCACGCGAATCCGATGAATTTGCGCAAAAACGCCGATTTCGGGTGAGCGAGGCAGCTTCAAGGGTGCCCAACCAGATAATCCCGGGCGAAATAATGTTCACCTGAACTGTCCCGGCTGATTCCCGCTGCGCATAGTCTCGCATGTGAGACTGTGCAATCGTGCTTCGCCGCCCTAACATGCTCCGTCATGCCAGCCGACAATCCGAAGCAACCGAAAGACAATCCATCACCACGGAGTGGGGCCGGAAATGGACAAGCCTCGGTTCGAATGTCCATCGAGGCTCTCGACCGTATTCCCTGGGTCGAGTTTCTTGCTTGCGGGGTCACTGGCAAGTCCGACCGCCGCACTGGATGGGCGGCCTTGGTTACATCACGCCCCGAACTCTTGAGAAACGCCCTCGCTTACCACAACCGCCCGACAAACCAATCATGGCGATTGGTCCGGTCGAGAAGATCCGAAATTGTCAAAGCGATTCTCAGCGGACTTCGTAATGACTTTGAAGTATTACCCGACGAAGCCGTATTTGGTTCGCTTCCGGAACTCGGTGAGCTACTCGAGAATTACTGCTCCCAATTATCCGCAGGCGACGCAAACGGCGATCCGGAGAGCTCCCAGCCAGAAAAAGTGCTGGTGTCTTGGGGAAGCCCTCTAATCGCCCGTTCCTCCTATGAAAGCGAGACTGATTTCCAAGCCGGTCACTTCACGACTTTCGACGATCTTGTCGAATTCGTATTTGGCCCACTGCGACTACAGTTCGGAGCAGGCTGGTTCACCCATGCCAACAGCTTTCTCGACAAGATCCGATCCGAGGAAGGTGCGACGCGGGCCGCGATTTTTTTCCCGTTAAAACGTTAGAAAGGATTGGTGCTGGTTGATCTGGCGATGTTCCGACATCGCCTGTTTGAACGAACGTTTAAACCAACCAACACCATGGACGAACAGACAGGGATGCAGGCGGCTTCGCAAGCCGGGATCGAGGATTTCAACGGGATTTTCCAGGAGCGGCTTCGCGGGATCGTGCGCGAGGGGCTGCTGGCGATGTTCGAGGCGGAGGTGACGGCGCTGTGCGGCGAGAGCTACCGGCCGTCGGCGAGCCCGATCCGGCGGGCGGGAAGCGAGCTGGTCACCATCCGCACCAGTCAGGGCAAGGAGCGCGTCGCGAAGCGCCGGGTGCGCGAAACGCTGCCGGACGGCACCGAGCGCGAGGTGCGGCTGAAGTCTTACGAGGAGGTGAGACGGCGCCGGGGTATGTTCGACGAGATCCTTGAGGCGATCTGCCACGGGGCTTCTGGCAGCGGGGTGGGCAAAATGCAGGGCGTGAGCCAGAGCACGGTCTGCGAGGCGTGGAAGGTCCGCAGCAAGGAGTTGCTCGACGAGTTCCGGGGCCGTGATTTGTCGGGCATCGACGCGGTGGCGCTGATGGTGGACGGGGTGTTTCCGGGCAAAAACCACTGCGTGGTGGTGGCGCTGGCCATCGACTCGGAAGGGCACAAGCATCTGCTGGATTTCGAGGAGGGGGCGAGCGAGAACGAGGAGGTGGTCAAGGGTTTGTTCGCGCGGCTCAAGGCGCGGGGTTTGCAGGCCGGTGTGGCGCGCAGGCTGTTGGTGGTGCGCGATGGCAGCGAGGCGATCGCCAAGGCGGTGCGGCACTTCTGGCCGGACGCGGTGCAGCAGGAATGCCTGGTGCATGTGGAGCGCGGCTTGTGCGGCAAGTTGTCATGGAAACACCGGGGCGAGGTGGTCAAGCGGATGAACCGGCTGCGGGCGGTCCAGGGTGCCGAGGCGGGAGAGGAGGCGTTCGGGGAGTTGCTCGATTTCGTCCGGGAGAAGAATCTGGCGGCGGCGGAGTGTCTGGAGAAGCGGCGGGAGGGGATCCTGGCGTTCCACGGACTCAACGTGCCCTCGACGCTCAACGTGACGTTCCTGAGCACCAACAACATCGAGAACGTGATGCGCAACACACGGGGCACCATCGGCCGGGTGTGCCGCTGGAACCCGAAGACCGATCAGTTGAGCCGCTGGATGGGCGTGGCGCTGCTGCGCGCCCAGGAGGGCTTCCGGCGAATTCACGGGCACAAGGAGATGGGGGCGTTGGCCGCCGCGCTGGGGCGCTCCGGCTCCGCCGCCTCGTCGCTACGCTCCTCGTCGGCTCCGCCTGCGCGCCCCAGCGCGGGAGGGCATTCGGAACTTGCGGACCAGCAGCCATTCAGCTATCGAATGTCCATCAGCCAGACCGCTGAGATTCTAACGATCTAACGGAGAAAAAATTTTCCGCGCGACGCGCCAATCACGCCGCATGTGGACCGCCATACCGATGGATTTCAGCTTTCCTCCGCCCGTATTGTCCTTAGTTGCCACGGCCCGGTTGATCGCTTTCGGCTGGCTCCCTTTGCATTGGAACAGCCTTCCGGTCATGCTCGACCGTGCTGCCGCCATACCGGATTCAAAGAAGGCGGCAGCTCTCAGAACCCGGTTCGAAGAAGGCATTCGGATATTCGATGTGCCATGGTTCCAATTTGAAGATCGAACCGCATTGAACGTGGCCGATGGCCCCGGACTGCAGAAGGAACTCCACTACCACTTTACATCGAAACACCAAACAGACCGGGCCCTGCTCGCCGTGGAATACACTGGCTACGGGAAGCGAAGGAAAGACGAGAAGATCTTGGAAACGGACAGATACTTCCTCTTTCGCATGCGCCTGGACGCCGTTAGTTTGTTACAACGGTTTTTCCCTAGGGTTTCCGTCAAGGTGATTTCCTACTCGCGGACAGGCTCGGCCACAAACCGCGCAGGGATTCTCAGCCGTCTGATTGATCATTACATGGTGGCGCCAGGAGCGCCTGGCCTTCAAAACTTGCTCATTCATGAGGTAAGGGGGCTTACCTATCCAAGCCTTCCTCGCGTTCCCTTCGAGTTGCCATGGATCGAAACGCTTCCACATGACACTTCACTCGATCTGTGCCTTCGACTCGACGCCACATTGCCAGCCCCACAAGGTTCCGGCATCGCTTATCATCCGACTCCGAGAATTGATAGAAAACCACACCTTCTCCAGAAGCTCATCCTGAATTCCGAAACGGCAAAAACTCCGGCGGCTGAATCGCGGCGCATGGCATTGAGATTCGCCTACTTCCTCCTGCCAATTTGCCGAGATTCGGTGAGGATGCTGTTCCAAAACGTCGCGGCGAAGGTATCCCGCAGGGTGGACAAGAAACTGGATCGGGAAATCCGGTTGAACGCGAGCGAACTGGACGATCTGCCACTCAGCCGGGCATCCCACTTTCGTCCGCTCACCAAATGGCGGAATTTGTTGAAGTTCTTCATCGGCGTTAGAAACCATCTTCTAGAAGTTCCTGACTTTATTCAGAACTGGGCGGGAGCATTGTTCCGATTCGTATGGGTCGTGCCTCTGGAACCGATGAGCGCCCTGCATACGTGCACCAGCCATCCCGAGCTTCGGGACCATCTCCGCAAGCGTTCCCAAAGTTCCGGCGACTCCACCGTCCCGATTGGTTTCCGCCCGACATACCCCGGAAGCCCGCGTTCAACCCGCATCTACCCGCTGCTATTTTCGGCAGCACCGTGCGAACTTGCTTGCCGGGTCGAGTTAGGACCATTGCTGTTGTTTGCAATGCAAGAAATCGGCGGTATGGACAGCGAATCCGCCCCGTGTTGGCTTGCGAATCGACTCCTTGAAACGAGACGATTGATGGAAGACCTCACATCAAGATTCGACTATTCTCCTGACGTCGAACCAACCCGTCTGTTGGACCGTGTGCAGAGCCGAGGCTTCATCAACGACATCCTTGCGAACCTAGCCTCCGAAACCATACTCCGAAGCATCCTAATCCAGACAGGAGGAAAGGAGTTGCTGTGGGATTGGTCAAGAAACATCATGCAACGTGTGGACAGGTTGCTGCGCGGGCTTCCGGAAGAGGAGGAGCCTACATTGCATTCCTCCCCAAAGCCATCAAGTCGCCACCACTTGGTGCAACAGGAACTTTTTGAACCGATCGAACAACTACGAATCTTCGATGATCCATGCGGCCTTGCGATCGCGGCCTTGGACTGCCGCAGAGATTACCTCGCCGTGACAATGGCAGCGGGTGGAAAGGGATGCAACACGAGCCATCCGGTTTATTTTCTCACAGACAAGCTCAAACGATGCTTCCGTCCGCGCATTTCCCTCCGATCCTTGTCCACGTTTTCATTCAACGAAAACAGGAACTCTGACGATGAGACCACGATGGGCGGTCAGGAAACGATGGGCGGTCAGGAAACGATGGGTGGTCAGGAAACGAAAGCCGCTCAGGAAGTGAAGGCCGCCCAGGAAAAGGAGGACATCACCAATATCGACGTCATACTGATCAAATGCTTCAAGGCACCGGATTTCAGCAAGGTGTTAAAGCGCGCCCTGGAACTTGTTCAGTCATGGTATCAGCAAGAGGGCTGTAACTACGGAGAAACTCCCGAGGATTTGCTCGCCGAGATCGCGGACGAGATGTTCGGCGGCCCGCCGCCCAGGGATTTCATCGAGAAGCGGGACGACATCCTCAAGGCGTTTCACACGGCTGCTAGATCGAACGCGCCGCGGCCAGCACAGGGGGCTCGATGAATCCCGCGTAGTGTTCCATCAGCATCTGAACGCTGGTGCCCATTTCCTGAGCCAGTGTTTTCAGGTTCCAGCCTTCCTCGATCCGGTTGGTGGCGAAGGTGTGCCTGAAATCCTGGGTGGTCCAGGAATGTCCCGCCGCGCGGTTCAGTTGCCTGAGCAACTCGCCGAACGTGTCGCTCGTCATCCGGTCTCCCGTCGGCGACGCAAAGCACCAGTCGGAATCGCCGCCCGGGATGGTCTCGCGAAACCTCTCGATCATCGGGCGGAGAACCGGCCTGACGGTGACGGATCGCTGGCCGGTTTTCAACCGGGTCGAGTTGCTGCGACCATCGTCCGGGAGAATGAGCCGGATCTTGCCACCGACATCAAGGTCCCTGCGCTTGAGGGTGAGGATTTCATGCATCCGGAATCCGCCTTCCAGCATCAACTGACAGCCGAAGAGAATGAGCGCGTTCGGTGAAACCGCTCGGTATTGCTCCTCCACCTCCGCTGCGGACAGCACGGTGATCGGCTCGCCCGTGCCCTTGAACGAGGGCAGGTCATCCGCGGGATTCGCGGCATAGGGATTTTCAGGGCGATAGGCGCCGCTCTTGAGGGCATGCTGGAAGAGCTCGTGGAACAGTTCGCGATAATGCCGCTTGTAGGAGCGTGAGTAATTCTTCTCCGCTAGAAACGTCAGGATCGTATCGGTCGTGATCAGCGCCAGGTCGTCTTTTTTGAACCAAGGAGGGGCCATCTTGATCTTCTTGCGCCTCCGCTTGAGAACCTCGGGCGGACGGGGATCCAGCGCGTTGATGCGCTCCGATCCGAAGAACTGGCGGAGTCGGGAGATTTTGTCCGAGGTGGCGTGGTAGACATTGCTCACCTCGCTGCGAACCAGAAACGACCGGATGACGTTGTCGATCGGGCATTTCGGCGGCAGCTCACGAACGACGGTGTCCGTCGGGCCGGCATCAAGAAGCGCCGGGGCTCCAAACGAACGCCGCAGTCCGTCGAAGGCGGCGAGGACATTCTTGGGCACCTCGATGTCGGCCATCCGTTCGAGTTCGATGAGCAGGTCCACCTTCCGCGCCACCTTTTGGGCGAGGTCCTCGTTGTCGGTGCCGAGACTGGCCCGGACGAGCTTTGCTCCGGGGCGCGGGTAGCAGGAGATACAGAAGTTCTGGGAATCGGGTCGGCGGTAGATGCTTGCCATGGTCGGGATTGGTTGTCGCAAGCACCGAAATCCGTCGAATTTGCGCAAAACCCGCACTTTTGGGGCGCGGAGGCCTGAACCGATACCCTGAACCCACAGCCGAGAGATCGGATGTGGGAATTGTTCACGGTTTCCGACCCGTTTTGTTCACGGTGGCAGAATCCCGCCTTCCGGAAATCCCGTAATAAGTCTACCCAACAAACTGTTGTTGTGGTGGTTGCGGGAGTAGGATTTGAACCTACGGCCTTCAGGTTATGAGCCTGACGGTCACTCCCATAAAACATGTTTCTAACGGTAAGCCGCGCAATGAACCGTGCAATAGATGCTTGTAATCCCCCCTTGAATGCGCTGAATTGCGCCCATGAGCAGGCCAACGAAGCGCACGCGGACGGTTGCCCAAAACTCCGCCGCGGTCAAAATCACGATTCGACAGATCACTCGTGAGAAGAACGGAACGTTTTGGACGACTCACCTTGTTCAAGGTTGGAAGGAGAATGGAAAATGGCAACGTCGGCAGTTTTCGGAGCAGGCCGAGGCCGAGCGTTTCGCCGCACTCAAGCGCGTCGAGATGGAAAACAAGGGCCGGTCCCAAAAAATGATCCTCTCCCCTCTCACGCAGGAGCGCCACGACGAGGCCGTTCGCGCGTTCGACTCACTTGGCAACGCATACACCCTTTCCGATGCCGTCGCGTTTTTTCTCAAGCATCACCGCCCTCCGGAATTTACCATCCGGGCCAAGGACGCGCTCAAGCTCTACATCGACGACAAGGAACGTGACGGAGTTCGCGACCGAACGCTCGTAGCCATCAAGAGCGTGCTGAATCAGTTCATCTCGGGCACGAACGATCCTTGGATTCACGATGTCACCCCGGCCGTCGTGGAGTCGTTCCTACGCGGTCTCCGGGCAAAGGACGGCACAAGCAAGGCCACCCGCAAGACGTGGAACAACTACCGCAACGACCTGAACGGATTCCTCTCATGGTGCGCCACACCGGACGCCGGCACGAACCGCCCCTTCACCTTTGAGAATCCGGTCGCCGCCGTGCGGAAGTTCAACGCCCGGCAGGTTCGCGAGCAGCAGAGCGCCAAACCGGAAACCACCGACACCAAGGACGTGCTCCGCATCTTCTCCGCCCTCCTGCGTTGGCGCGGCGGTGTGTTGGCCCGCTACTTCGCCTACCTCTATTTTGCCGGTATCCGCCCGGATGAATTGAAACTCATCTCCGCCCGCGAAGCGGAACTTGTGAACCTGAAAACCCGGACGATCACCGTCCCGGCCAACGTCTCGAAAACCAAGCACGAGCGCCACGTCGCCATTTCCGACAACCTCGCCGCATGGCTGAACATCCTCCCCGGCCCGATCATCCCGCCGAATTTCGACCGCCTCGCCAAGCTCGCCCGGAAGCATTTCGGACTCACCCACGACGAGGCCCGGCACAGCTTCATTTCCTACCATGTCGCGCACCACCGCAGTATCGGGGACGCCGCGCTCCAAGCCGGTAACTCCGAGAGCATCGTCAAGCGTCACTACCTCAACACCCACACCCGCGAGGAGGGCGCGGAGTTCTTCCGCATCGTGCCGGATCTGAAACGCCGCCGCGCCGTGCTTTCTCCTGCCGTTCCTCAGAGCGGCGGGCACCGCCTCGTCGCTGTCTAACGTGTCCCAACGGGGACGTTCCGACCTCGATCCGAGCCCGCGCTGACGAGCTGCGGAGAAATCAGTCGTTTGGACGATAACAACCGGGGGGTGCCGGGCGCTCCTTCGGAATCGCGTCCCGAGTCATCAGCAGCAGATCGAAGGCGAACAATTCTTCACCTCGTAGCGGAGGAAAGCTTGGATCAAAACCGCCGGATTCCGCCTGAAAGACCTGCTTTTCTATCAGAATCAGGGGGAGTTTTTTGGGCCCATTTAATTGGGTCGAAATTCACAAGTGAAATTCACATTCGACAGGGACACCGAGACTTACAACTCAAGAGAAAATTTTCCAATCGGTCGCCAAAATCAAACTTCTCGTTCCTCCCGGGATGCCGTGATTTGATAGTGCTTGCTATGAATCGAACCGACTCTCACGAACATGCACTCGTAGGCATCGACAAGTGCCTCGAAATTGTCTTCCCGGATCCGGACTCGGCCCCTGCCAAGCGGACGTTCCATCAATGGATGGCGAACCGCTACTTCCCGGTTCACAAGATCGGACGCCGGGTGTTTTTGGACCCGGTCGAGGTTCGCGCCGCGCTTGATCGCCGCTTCAAAATCAACGCGACCTCGGTTGCTTAACCTCCGATGCGATGGGAGCCTTGAACTACAACCGCTTCACCTTCGACGAACCGGAGGAGCCCCCTCCCGATCAAGAAAAAGCCCCGGCCCACGGGTTCAACGCGGGCGCGGGGCAAAAAGATCAGGAACACGGGTATCCTCTTTCACCGGGACGGGACTCTCAAGCGGAATCCGTTGCCGCCGAAAATTCGTTAGCCCCATGGAAGCAGGATCTCGAAGCCCTTTCGGTCACAACGGGCACCTTGGCGAAAGGTGCGGGGGGGCCCCGACCGCCGGGCAGCGGGTCGCGTTCGACTACCTCCGGGCGGACCGCCTCGGGGGTGCATGTGAAGCGATGGACTTCGTAGAGGATCTGTTCACCTTGGGAGGAGCATCGGTGGTCTATGGGCCATCGAACGCCGGGAAGACATTTTGGATTGTCGATCTCGGCGTTGCCGTGGCGTCCGGTCGCCCGTTTCGTGACGAGATGGAGGTCGATCAAGGCGCGGTGATCTACGTCGCCCTCGAAGGGTCGCACGGCGCGAAGAACCGCATTGAGGCTCTCCGCCGTTCCGGCAAGCTCGAACCCGGCATCCCTTTCTATCTCGTGTTCGATCCCGTCTCCCTCCTTGAGCCGGGGCACGCGGAGCGCCTCGCGGAGACCGTAGCAAAGGTGGCGGCCGAGTCGGGCCATACGGTCGCGCTCGTCATCATCGACACGATGGCGCGGGCGATGGCGGGCGGCGACGAGAACAAGGGGGAGGACATGACACTTGCGGTGCAGGCGATCGATGCGGTTCGCGCCGCGACCGGAGCGCACGTCTGCGTCGTCCATCATTGCGGCAAGGATCAGGCCCGGGGCGCTCGCGGCCATTCTTCGCTTCGGGCGGCCGTGGATACCGAGATCGAGATCACCAAGCTCGACAGCGGGATGATGTCCGTGGCGAAGATCACCAAACAGCGTGACTTGGCCCCCTGCGACGAGATGCCCTTCTTTCTCAAGGTGGTCGAACTCGGCACCGATCGGCGGGGCAAGCCCATCACAAGTTGCGTGGTCTGCCATGAGTCCCCCTCGTTGATCGAGAAACCTTCGGGGAGCGCCGGGAGGAAGAAAAAGCTTTCGGTTGATGATGTCGTCAAGGCGCTGTCGACCGGCGACATGGCACGCACTGATCTGATTGATTTGCTCATGGACAAGCACGAGTGCACGGACAAGACGGTCACGAAAGCAATCGTTGCAGCGCGGATTGCAGCGAGGATCGGCGAGTGCAAGAGGCGGCCCGCCGACGGAGGCCGCGCGCTCCTTTGGTATTGTGTCCGTCATCCCGACGATTCGGATTCGGGAAAAGGGAAAGAATGAAGTTTCCCCTTTCTCCTTCCTTTTCCCTCAACAGGGGGTCGAGGAAGAAGAAGGAAACCCCCACCCTCTAGGAGGGGGTTTCTTCCTTCTACTTCCTCCCCCGCGCCCAATTTCAGATTTCCAACTCATCCTCATGCTCTCCACCGAACTCAGTATCGACATCACGCTGCTCGAAAAACGCCGTCATGTCGGAAACAAACTCACCGCCCGCTGTCCCGCATGCGCCGCTGCCGGAAATGACCGCCGGGGCGATCACCTCTTCATCAATCTCTTGAACGGAAAATTCGGATGCGCGGCCCACCCCGGCGACTCCGAACACCGCCGCGAAATCTTCGCCCTCGTCGGAATCCGTGGGAAACGCCGCCATGATCCCCTGCGCGACCGTGAGAGGCGCGAGGCATGGAAGCGCGAGCGGGATGCCGCCGAGGCCCGCAAGCGCGTTCAGGACGCCGCCAAAGCGAAGCGCGATGCCATCGCCGCCCGGCATCCGTGGGAGCCGATTGATGTGATGAAGGATTCGCCGCAACGGATCGATCAACCGCTCGTTGAACTCGATCCCCGCCACTTCATCGCCACGCTCTTTCAGCCGAACGCCATGGTATGGACCGGCGAGGTCTATCACTCCGGCACCCGGCACGGGAGCCATTGGCGGACGGCCGGAGAATGGCAGGGTGCCCGCGAGTCCGAAGTCGGGCCGATGGTCAGTCCCGCGATATGGATGCCGGGGACCGTTTCCCGGACAGGCGACAACGTCCTCGCCACGCCCTACACCGTGCTAGACTTCGACGGTTTCGACGGGGTGAAGCCCTCGACGCCCGCCGAGATCAAGGTGCACGTCGCCGCCTCGTTCGCGCTTGTGCGGTGGCTCCGCGAGGGCCTCCAATGGAAGCTCGCGGCGATCGTCCACTCGGGCAACAAGTCGATCCACGCGTGGTTCCATACCCCGCCGCCCGAAGTCCTCAAGTCCCTCCACGGGGTTGCCGAACAATTCGGTGTCGATGCGGGCTTGATCGGCCGGGGCGAGCACCCGTGCCGCCTGCCGGGACAGGTCCACTCCAAGTCCGGGAACGTCTCCCGCGTCCTGTGGCTCCAAGAACCGATCTCCTAACCAAAACCAACCCCACCGATCCCACCTGATACCATGAATCCAAATACGACCATCGAACGCACCAAAACCTACCTTTTCGAAACCCATACCGTCCTTACCGGGTTGATATGGTGCGGGTCGGATACCTACGAGGCCGAGAACTACGACAAGATCGAGGCGGCCGAGGAGTGGATCAACGACATCGAAAACCAACTCTTCGCCGGCGGGCTCGAATCCCTCGACCCGACAGCGGGCAAGATGATCGAGTCCGCGATCCTGGCGAAGCTCACGCCGGAGGAATTTGCGGGTGTTCTCACCGGTTTTGCGGCACCATCGATTGATTCGAACCCGAGGACTCCGAGGTTCTATTCCTACTTCCACGATAGGGAGATTCTCGGGGAGTGGCTCCCCCCAATCACACGATGACCACGAACCTGACCTTCGAGACCTCCCCGGCGCGGATCGCGGCGGAGATCGGCGAGCGGATCTCGATGGAGGTGATCGCCGCCGGGCTCGCAAGCCTTCCCGCCGACGCCCGGAAACGCATCGAGGACGAGTTCTCCCCTCGGCCCGTCCGTCACATCGAAAGAGTCATCCGCCCGAAATCGAAATGAAGCTGATTCCCGCCCACGCCCTCGCACGCGCCTTGGAGGAGGAGATTCCCGAGGCGCGGATCGCCCGCGTCCTCAGCGACGCCATGGCGGCCGACCTCGTGAACCGGGACGGAAGCCGCGGCCCGGATCACAAGACCCGCCTCGCGGCCGCCGAGACCGCGCTTGCCTACCGTGTCGGCCTCCCGATCCGTCGCGAGGAGTCGGTCGTCGTGAACGTCGATCCGGCCGGGTCCGACGACATCAAGGAGCGGCTTGCACGCTCCCCGGCGCTGAGGCGGGCGTTCAGGGATCTGCTTGCCGGGATGTAGGACGATCCGCCGGTGGTGGAGGTTTCGTGATCGGGATTGAAGGAAGGCGGGGGATCGCTCCGCGCCCGAGGTTCCCCTTATCCGGCGCTGACGTCCACGCCGCTTTCCTCCGCCGACTCGCTCGGCATTTCGTCGGGCGGATCGAGATCGATCGTGAGAATAAATGTCGGGTCGGCGATGACTCGGCGGAAAGTTTCCATCCACTCGAAGACGGGAAGACCGGGAGCATGTTCGGAACCCGCCTGTGTCACGGTCCACACCTTGTTTGTCTCGCGGTCGCTGCCATAGGTATCCCTCACCGTCACGCAGTCGCTCAAGGAGAGCCCCATGTCGCTGTATTGGACATCCCATGAATGACCGCCGTCCTCGTCATCCTTCGATAGGCAGAGGACCGCCGTGTATTGTTCGTGGTGAACCGGAAGGCGCTTTAGCAACCAAATCATCGCTCCGAGGCCCATGATCGTCTCCGGGGCGAGGTCCGGCCGGGACAGGGCCTTTCGGATGCACTCGGCTAGCGCGTCCTGAATCCACAAATCGTCCTCCTTGATCCATAGGGCAGGCGATGTTTGGTCTGTGTCTGATGTCATGGTTGGAAAGCTTGATGAGGGTCAATCACGCTCCGGCGGGCACCCCTCCGACCGTCCATCGGATGCCGGGACACGGTTAGGCCGAGCAAGTGTGAACGGTTGTGGAGGTTGTGCGTCTGCATGAACTGGCGGCGGGCTCCCAAAAACAAACCGAGCCACCTCGGTTTCCCAAGGTGGCCGGGGTGTTGAGAAGCCGCACAGAGACGACCGCGACGACCTTTGGCTTCCCCCGTAGGGTCGGCTTGGACATGCGCCGCCGCCACCCCGACCTTTCGGCCTGGTGGCGGCGTTGATTCGGTCAACGCCTTCCGCTCCGTGCGGGGTTCTCACGCCCCGGCCCGGATCTCTCCGGACGAGTGGATTCAAGGATGTCCCCAACAACTCGACAAGGAGGATCTGATTCCCGGAGTTCTAGCGGTCCGCGGCAGCGGTGGAATCCAAGGAATTGACCTCGCCCATCGTCCATCTAGCCTCATCCGAAATGGCGCTCCACCCGAAATTCCCACTGTCTCCTTACGATCCGCTTCTGCCGGATTTCCGCTGGTTCCCGGCGGATGAGGCCCTGAGGGAGTCGAGCTACGAAAAGCTCCTGCCGCCGCTGGTGGCCTTGGTGCGGGAAGGTGTTCATGAATGGCGATCCTCAGGCTATGAGGGGGCGAGCCCGACCACCAAGGCGCTCCTACGCCATTGGTTTGAGACCGAGCACCTGCTCGAAAACGCCGACGGCACATTGTTCCCGTTTCGATACTATTTCTCCCAACGGGAGGCGGTTGAGACGGCGATCTGGCTCTACGAGGCCCGCGGGGCCCGCGAGAAGTTCGACCTCCTACGCTTCGATTCATCCGGTGCCGTATCCCACGGAATGTTTCCCGAGAACTGGCCCCGCTACGTTCTCAAGCTGGCGACGGGCGCAGGCAAGACCAAGGTGCTCTCCCTCCTGATCGCGTGGTGCTACTTCCACAAACTCTACGAGCCCGGCTCCGAGCTTGCGCGCAACTTTCTCCTCATCGCTCCCAACATCATCGTTCTCGATCGCCTCCGCGCCGACTTCGACGGGCTCAAGATCTTCTTCAACGATCCGATCCTTCCGGAAAACGGTCATGCCGGCCGCGATTGGCGGGACGACTTTCAGATCGCGCTCCACCTTCAAGATGACGTTCGGGTGCTCCAACCGACCGGAAACCTGTTTCTAACCAACATCCATCGGGTCTTCCTGAACGACTCCCCCGAGCCGTCGATCGATGACGACGACCTTCGCGACTACTTTTTCAACGACGCGTTCGGTCCGAAGCCGGTCGGCAAGACCACGGATTCCAAGACCGATCTCGGAGAACTGCTCCGGGAAATCGACGAGTTGGCCGTCTTCAACGACGAGGCGCACCATATCCACGATGAGCGCATGGCATGGTTCAAGAGCATCGAGGATATCCACCACAAGATGCTCCAACGGGATGGCAAGCTGGCGCTCCAAATCGACGTGACTGCCACGCCGCGTCACAACAACGGCGCGATCTTCGTTCAGACGGTTTCCGACTACCCGCTGGTGGAGGCGATCCATCAGAACGTGGTGAAACACCCGGTTCTCCCGGACGCGGCGAGCCGGGCGAAACTCCGCGAGCACACCTCACCGTTCTTCCACGAGAAATACGACGACTACCTGCGCCTCGGAGTTGAGGAGTGGCGGAAAAGCTACGCGGAGCACGAGAAGACCGGGAAGAAGGCGGTTCTCTTCGTCATGGTTGACGATACGAAGAACTGCGACGATGTCGGAACCCACTTGGAGAAGATTTGCCCTGAACTGGAAGGCAAGGTGCTCGTCATCCATACCAAGAACAACGGCGAGATTTCCGAAACGGCGTCGGGCAAGAAGAAGGAGGAGTTGGAGATTCTCCGCAAGCAGTCGAACGAAATCGACTCTTGGGAATCGCCCTACAAGGCCATCGTGTCCGTCCTGATGCTCAAGGAAGGATGGGATGTACGCAATGTCACGGTCATTTGCGGCCTGCGGGCCTACGCCGCCCAATCGAACATCCTGCCCGAGCAGACACTCGGCCGCGGTCTGCGGCGGATGTATTTCGGTTCCGGCCAACGTGAGATCGTTTCCGTTCTCGGCACCCCGGCTTTCATGGAGTTCGTCGAAGGCATCCAAAGCGAGGGCGTTACCTTCGACCGGGTGCCGATGGGTGGCGGAAGCACGCGCAAGGATTCCCTGATCGTGGAGATCGACACCGACAATTCGGAAAAGGATCTCGAAGCCCTCGACATTCCCCTCCCGAAACTGAGCCGGCGCTTCGACCGTGAGTTCAAGGACTTGGCCGATCTCGACATCACCAAGTTCGCTCACAAGCCGCTTCCGTTGAAATCCTTCACCGAGGAGGAAACCCGCGAAATTCTCTTCAAGCGCATGCTCGACGCGGAGATCGATCACTCGATCGTTTTGGACGGCACCGGCCCCGTTGAGTGGCGCTCCGTGGTTGCGTTCTTCGCTCGGCAGATCCTCAAGGAGCTCCGGAATGTCGGCGGCTATGATGTGCTCTACCCGAAGGTCCGCGATTTTCTTCGTGATCACCTCTTCGAGGGTTCGCCTGTCAGCCTGGAAGATCCCGTCGTTCTGAGAAACCTTTCGGAACCCGCTCCCGGCAAGCTCGTGTTCGATTCCTTCAAGAAGGCGATCAACGAACTGACGATCCGCGAGCAAGGGACCACCGTCATCGAGGACCGCATCCGTCTCCGTGACACCCGTCCGTTCCGAACCGAGCCCCGCGATTTCGTGGCCGCGAAAAAGTCGGTGTTCAATCGCATCGTCGGGGAGGCGCAGGGCGGCGGCCTCGAACTCTCGTTTGCGGCCTTCCTCGAAGAAGCCCCCGATGTCGCCTCCTTTGCCAAGAACTACCTCGCGGTCGGCTTCCGGCTCGACTACGTGAAGGCCGATGGCGACCTCTCCACCTACACACCCGACTTTATCGTCCGCGATACCGCCGGCTCGGTGTGGATCATCGAAACGAAGGGGCGCGAGGAGCGGGACCTGACGCAGAAGATGGCGCGACTGAGGCAATGGTGTGCGGATGCGAGCGCGGCGGAGGAAGGTGAGACCACCTACGATTTCATCTACGTCGATGAAGACGGCTTCCGAAAACATGGTCCGAAGACCCTCGCGGACCTCTCCACTAGCTTCACCGAGTTCAAATCCTAGACGTCTTCCATCATGCTCTTCTTCATCGACGAAAGCGGTCACGACCACAAAGCCACCCCCTATGAGGTACTGGCCGGAATCGCCGTTTCGGAATCCAACCTTTGGAACCTGATCGAGGCGGTTCGGGCGGCAGAGTTCCGATTCTTCGGCATGAGCCTCAGGGAGGCGGGTGCCGAATTGAAGGGAGGAAAGGCCCTCAAAACAAAGACCTTTCGACTCGCTTCGGAAGGGGATCCGATTGACGAGCCGGAGCGGCGCGACTTGTGCCGGGTCCTGTTGGAGGAGGGGGTGAGGGCGCGAACCGAAGGTGACAATGCCAAGGTCACCCGCCGCCAACTTGTCGCCTACGGCCAAGCGCGAATCGAGTTCGTTCACGAACTCTTTGCGATCATGGCGAGGTTCCGAGTGAAAACTTTCGCTGCATTGGTGGATATCAAGGCCCCTCGACCCTCGAATCCCGCCTTCCTGAGAAAGGACTACACCTACCTTTTGGAGAGGTTCTTCTATTTCCTTGAAGACATTGGACAAAACGAGACCGGGCTCATCGTCTTCGATGAGTTGGACAAAGCGAGGTCGCGAATCCTCATCGATCAATTCGGAGCCTATTGCCGCGACACCCACACTGGTTACGTCCGGAGTAGCCGGATCGTACCGGAGCCATTTTTCGTCCACAGTGACCTCACGACGGCCGTCCAACTTGCCGACCTCGTTGCTTATAGTTTGAATTGGGGGGTGAGACTCAACCGGATGGACAAGCCCACTCGCCCCGAACTTGAACCGTTCGGCAAGGCCGCCTTCCAACTTCGGTATGTGGGGCGACGCCCTGATTCCGAGACAGGCGAGGACCGCAACGTGTACGGCGTCTTCTACCTTGATGATTTGCGGCCGAAGGCCGAGCGCCCATGAAACAACAAAGGCAATGCCCGGTTACCCAAGCAAAGCCTCCGCGGCGAATTTCTCAAAGATGGGGATGGAATCAAGTCGAATTTCCGTTGGTGCGCACCCGGATCGGGGGCGTTTTATGGGGCCTGTTCCACCAAGAGTCCTCCAAAACTCAAGCGACGTGATTTTTCAAGTCGTTAAAAACCAATGAGAAATATGGGATTTTGGTTTATCGAATCCTTCAAAATCACCCCCAAAAAACCATTTCCACCCTGCCCTTAGCCCGCCATGCCCCGCCCTGAATCCGCCCACTACGAGCTTTCCGAGACCGAGAAGCGCGACCTGATCAAGCTCATCGAGGAGGGCCGGCCGCTGCCCGAGCGGTATCGCTTCCTGCTCTTCGAGGACAAGCGGGAGGTCGAGTTGGTTTGGAACGGCAAGACGCGGGAGGTCTGTACCGCCGTCCTGCCCTTTCAGACCCTCGAACACATCGACGAGCCGAGGAAGGAGGCCGCCGACGATCCTGAACTGGCGCTCGACACCGCCGGCCGGCAGATCAAGGGATGGGCGAACAAGCTCATTTGGGGAGACAACAAGCTCATCCTCTCCTCCCTCAAGGCGGGTGCGCTCCGCAGGCAGATCGAGGACGCCGGCGGCCTCAAGCTCATCTACATCGATCCCCCCTTCGACGTCGGAGCCGACTTCTCCATGGACATCGAGATCGGTGGCGAAACCTTCCACAAGGAACCCAACCTCCTCGAACAAATCGCCTACCGCGATACCTGGGGGCGCGGCGCGGATTCGTTCATCAGCATGATCTACGAGCGGTTGATCCTGATGCGGGACCTGATGAGCCCGGAGGGGAGTGTCTATCTGCACATGGGACCGGCGGTAAACCATTTCATTCGGGCTGTAATGGATGAAGTCTTCGGACGTGGGAACTCACGCCGGGAGATTATTTGGAAGCGTGTTTCGTCCCGTAGCCATGGCGACTACTATCCTGCGACTCACGACTACATCCTCTTTTATTCGAAATCCGACAACCTTGTTTGGAATCAACTCTACGAACCGCTGAATGACGCTTATGTGGAGACAAAATACCGCTTCACTGATCCTGATGGACGGCGTTATCGAAAGGACAATTGTCTCAACCAAAATCCGGATCGCCCGAACTTGACCTTCGAGTGGAACGGGCATGTTCGCACGTGGAGATGGACAAAGGAAAAAATGCAGGCGCTGCACGAAGCGGGCCGCTTGATATACACCAAGAGTGGAATTCCCGAATACAAGCGTTACCTCGATGAGTCGGACGGCGTGGCTCTTCAATCAGTTTGGACCGACATCAATCCTGTAAATTCGCAAGCACGTGAGGATACTCAGTATCCTACCCAAAAGTCCGAAGCCCTCCTCGAACGAATTCTCAAAGCTAGTTCGAACGAAGGCGATATCGTCGCGGACTTCTTCTGCGGTTCGGGGACGACGGCGGCGGTGGCGGAGAAGTTGGGGCGGAGGTGGATTGCCACGGATCTCGGCAAGTTCAGTATCCACACCACCCGCAAGCGGTTGATTCAGGTGCAGCGTGATCTCAAGAAGGCGGGTCAATCGTTCCGCGCCTTCGAGGTGCTCAACCTCGGCCGCTACGAGCGTCAAGCCTACCTCAATGTTTCCACCCGTCTCGCAGGCAAGAAGAAGGCCGAGGCGCTGGCCCGCAAGGAACGAGATTTCCGCGAACTGATCCTCCGCGCCTACAAGGCTCAACCCTTGGAGGACACCGGCTTTTTCCAAGGCAAACTCAACGGCCGCTTGGTCGTCATCGGCCCGATCAATCTTCCCGTTGGCCGGTTGTTCGTCGAAGAGGTCATCACCGAGTGCCGCAAGCGCGGCGCGAGCCGGGCGGACATCCTCGCCTTCGAGTTCGAGATGGGTCTGTTCCCTGCCGTGCTCAACGAGGCGAAGCAAAAGGGCATCGACCTTGCCCCCAAGATCATCCCGCCCGAAGTCTTCGACAAGCGGGCGGTGGACAAGGGGCAGGTGCGCTTCGCGGAGGTGGCCTATGTCGAAGCCACGCCGCGCTACGACAAGAAGGACAAACTGGCGGTAGCGGTGGAACTCACCGACTTCTCCGTTTTCTACACCCAAGGGATCGCCGATGCTTTGGCGGAGAAGCTCAAACCCGGCAAAAGCGAGGTGGTCTGCGAGAACGGGGCGGTCGTCAAGGTGACGAAGGACAAGAAGGGCGTGGTGAAGCGCGAGACGCTTACGAAGCATTGGACGGATTGGATCGACTATTGGGCGGTGGATTTCGACTACGAGAGCCGCAAGGAGATCATCCAAGTGGCCAAGGCGATGGGCGTGGAAGGCGGCCTTCCCGGAATCGTGGACTCGGCTGCCGGCGAGTTCATCGAGTTCGAGGAACGGTGGACCGGGGCCTACATCTTCGAGAACGAGTGGCAGAGTTTCCGCACCCGGAAGGACCGGAACCTCGAAATGACGAGTGCCCTGCACACCTATGCCAAGCCCGGCCGCTACACGGTGGCGGTGAAGGTCATCGATATCTTCGGCAACGACACCATGGTGCTTGTGCCGGTGAATGTCGGATAGAATGCCCTCTCGCCAACCTTTTCGACGGTATCCCATGAGCACCTACACAGACAAAGTCGGCTACACGGTTCGGTTCGGTGGGCCGGAACGGATTCAATGGATTCCCACGGGAGGCGAGGCCGCATCCGGTAATCCGCTGCTCCGGTCGTTCAATCCCGCCATGGCCGCGAACCCGGTCGGATTGATCATCGAGGCCACGAAGGCCGCGGCATTGGTGCTGCAATGGAGGGAATTGCATCAGCAGACGCTCCTGCAAGCCGCGCAATTCGAAGAACGGCGGATTCCGTGGCTCGTCGACATGCTCATCCAATGGTCGTCCGAGGCGGAAATGGGACAAGTCCGCTTGGATACCTCGATTTACTTCGATCGTGAGGTGACCCGGCTCATGGAGAAGATCGTCGATTCAAAACTGATGGACGTCCCTTCGAGCCTCCTGCTCCAAGTCGAGCGATCCGCCCGAGGGATGACGGCGGTCAACCAATTGCTCTACGATCAACTTCGGGAACACGCACCCAAAGCCCGCGGGCGAAAGGTCAAGGGAGCGAAGTTGATCGAATACAAGCCGTTTTGGAGTCTTGAGGGAGACAATACCAAAATCGAGACCTACCTCGAACGGATCGACCGAAACTTGGGAATCCTCGGGAACGCCGCCTTGGGGTACGCTTTCGGAATTGTGGGGGTGGCGGCTTGGCGTTTCGCGGTATGGAATTCCGCACGGATCGCCGCAGCGAAGAAGAACCGTTTGGAGGAGTTCCAAAGCCTCACTTCGTTGGCGTTGGAGCTTCGCAGTCTTCGGGCCCAACTTAGCTACGCCGCGACCCTGCCCGCGATCGAGACGTTCTTGGCGCTTCCGGATGCGCCCCCGAATCGGATTGAAGGCGGGGGTGGCAAACTTGTCGAAAGTGCTCCCATCCGAGAGGGAAGCAAGACCCGGTAGGCCCACACGCTTCCGGACCGAGAACCGGCATCGGAGTGCGGCCTGTCGTTCACCGCCGCCCGTAAGTGAAACGCGGTTTCTTGCCATTCCCCTTGCCCTTGGGAGGCCGGAGACCCCGGAACGGATGTCGAAGCCACAAGCGATAATCTCGCTCCTGCTTGCCCGTCTCCCGAGCCCCCGCGACCGCCTCTCTGAAATCAGGGGACGCTTGGCTCCAATTCCACACCGTGATCCGGGACACGTCCGCCGCCCCCGCCGCCTCGGCGTAGGTGCAACCCTCCGCGAGCTTCGCTAAGATCACCCGATGCCGCCAATCCATGCGGGGGGAGGTTACCTGAAATCCCGCTCGTCGTCCATCGGGTGCGCGGCCGGGCGCGGGGTGGGTGTTAACCGTGCAACGGGGTATTGCACGGTGACGGACGGATACACTCACCCCATCGATGTCGGGCCTTGTCCTACGCGAGGACAGGAAGATTGCCGTGCAACGAACCGTGCAATAGATCCTGCCAAAACCCGCATTTTCGTGCATTTCAGAGGATTCTGAACATCGCCCTCAAAACGGCGAAAGGCGCCGGAATCAATTGATTCTCAGCGCCTTTCATTGGTTGCGGGAGTAGGATTTGAACCTACGACCTTCAGGTTATGAGCCTGACGAGCTACCTGGCTGCTCCATCCCGCGATTGGAACCATGCGCCCTGCGGCGCGGGGCGGGATGATTAGGGCCGGGGCTCGGGACAGGCAAGGGAAATTTTGCCTTTTTCGGGAGTTCGTGCTCCCCTGCCGGGGCGACGATGGATTTCCGAACGCACACGGTTCTGAGCAAAGAGGAATGGAGGGCCCGGGCGGCCGTTCATTCCGCACGAGCGCGGGCGCACACGGAGCCCGCGAGGCACCGCGCGGACCGCGCGCAGCCACATCCGATCGCGGATTTCCTGTTCACCTACTATCCGTTTCCTTTCTCGCTGTTAGAGCACTGGCATCCGGAGCTTGGAACCGGAATCGAGTGGAAGCGGGACACGGCTCCCCCGCCCTTCCGCGGGCGGGTCTATCGTTTGGAGGCCGGGGTTCTCGCCGCGGATCCGGGCGCGCTTTCGGCGAAGGAAATCCAGCGGCTCGTGTGGATGAAGGAGTTGTTGGACGGAACCGCGGAGCGAGCGCCGAATTTCGCCTGCCACGGGCTTCACGAGTGGGCGATGGTCTATGGCGGCCATGAGATCCGGCACGAGAGGACGCTTGCCCTGCGGCTGACACAGGAGGAGATCGACGCGGTGGTCGAGAGCCGGACGATCCGCTGCTCGCACCACGACGCGTTCCGGTTTTTCGCTCCGCGGGCGCGTTGCCTGAACCAACTCCAGCCGGACATCGACAGCCGCCACCTGATGGAGCAACCGGCCTGTCTGCACGCGAACATGGACCTCTACAAGTGGGCGGCGAAAGCGATGCCGTGGGTGGGCTCGGAGCTGCTGCTCGAGTGTTTCGAACTGGCGGTGGAGCTGCGCGATCTCGACATGCGGGCGAGTCCGTACGATTTGCAACCGTGGGGACGCGAGCCGGTGCGGATCGAAACCGCGGAGGGCCGGAAGCAATATGAGGCGGAACAACGCCGGCTCGCGGAACGGGCGATGCCGTTGCGGAAACGCCTGGCCGGACAGGTGGCCGCGCTGCTCGACGCGGCGGCGTTTTCCCGTCAGACGCCCTGCCAGCCGAGTTTCTGACGCAGCGCGGCGTAGAACGAGCTGCCCTCGATGCGCAGGAGATGGAGGCAGTGCTCGGACTTGCGGATCTCGATGCGGTCGCCGGCCTCGATGCGCATGGTGTCGCGGCCGTCGACGGTGAAGAGCATGGCGCCGGCGTCCGGATCCTCGGAGGAGAGTTCGACGACGTAGTTGTCGGCGATCACAAGCGCGCGCTGGCTCAGGCTGTGCGGACAGATGGGGGTGATGAGAAGAACCTCGGCATGCGGTGAAACGAGCGGCCCACCGGCGGAAAGCGAGTAGGCGGTGGAGCCGGTCGGCGTGGCGACGATGAGGCCGTCGGCGCGGTAGTCGTTGAGGTGTTCGTCGTTCACCTTCGCGCGGAGGGAAACGAGGCGGCCGGTTTCACCGCGGGCGAGCGTGACCTCGTTGAGTGCGAGGAAGGAGCGTTGGCTGCCACGTGCGGTGGAGACGGTGGCGGAGAGCATCGAACGCTGGCTCGTCTCATACCGTCCCTCGGCGAGAGCGGCGGCGAAGTCAGCGAGTTCGTCGTCGGTGCAGCTGGTGAGAAACCCGAGGGTGCCGATGTTGATGCCGGCGACGGGTTTGCCGAATCCGCCGAGTTTCGAAAGCGCGTGGAGCATCGTGCCGTCGCCGCCGATGACCGCGGCGAGGTCGATGGCGCCGCAGAACGCGTCTCCGGAAAGTCCGTCGGATTCGCCGGCGAGGCGTGCGGTGTCGGATTCCAGAACGCTGCCGATGCCGTGCCGGGCGAGGGTTTCACGGAGCGCCCGGAGCGTGGGCAGGGACCCAGGCTTGTGGGGATTGGCGAGAATGCCGACGTTCACGCCGCAGATGCTAGACTGGAAACCGGCTTGCTGGCAAGCGGCGGGCCGGGGAGTTGTGTCATTCTTCCGCTTCCGAATGATCCTCGAGATAGTGCTCCCGGAGGAGGTCCCGTCCGAAATCCCGATCGAACGCGCGCCAGGTGGTGTGGATGTGGTTCGCGTCGTTCTGCGAGTTGGCGCCTTCCATCAGAAACGTGGGGCCTTGGATGCGGTAATACCATGCCTCCCCGCGGCGGGTGCCGCCGGCCCAGCCGAAGCGGATCTTGTCGGCCCCCGCGGCCTCGATGCGTTTCCGCTCCGCGGCGGCGAGCACACGGTGATGGCGGTCCAGATAGATGCCGATGAGTTCCATCAAGGCTTCGCGGCGTTTCGCCGGCATGTCGGCAGCGGCGACCCCCACCGGATCGAGCGCCGTGGCCTTGCGTTCCTCGCCGGTGAGGATCTCGCGGGGCGCCTTTTCGCTGAAAACGACTTCACCCATTCCGTCGTCGATGAGCGCGCGGGCGAGTGCCATCGCGTGGTCCTCCTCGGCGGCGAGCACCCGCAGCCCCTTGTGCGGTCCCTGCCGCACCTCGGCCGGGTTCGAACCGAAGAACATCGGCGTCACGGCGACCTCGCCATGGGCGACGGTGTAGTTGAGCGACAGGTGGTGCCCCTCGAACTTCCATGCCCATGTGGCGTCTCCGGGTTTGCCGAACAATGTCACGAAGTATCGTTCCGGATCGCGATAGCCGGGGTTGTTTTCCAGATCCCGGAGCACGCCTTCGAGCGTGAGGATCTCCAGGGCCGTATGTTTCCCCTTCTCGCTGAGAGCGGCGCCGAGGAGCTTCATCGCAGCCTCGCGGCTCTTTTCGGAAAGTTCCTTGAGGGGCACGCCGGAGCGGTCGCGCGGTGTGTAGCGGAAGTTTTCGCGCTGCTCGTCAGAAAAGCCGAGACAGGCTTTCGCGCGGGCATCCTTGCCGAGGGTTTCGACGAAAGCATCCGCGGCGGCGCGCATGGCATCCACCGGCTTCGGTTCATCCGCCGCGGCGGCCAGATACGGGATCAGGAAAAGCAGGTAGGGTTTCATGGAGCGGTCGATTCGATGCGTTCGAGAATGGGCGCGAGGTCCTTCACGGTTTGCTCCGGCCATGCGGTGCGTGCGGTGAAAATCGAGTTGTCGAGTGCGCGGTGGGAGGCGCTTGCGGGACGCTCGGGAACATGGGGGACCATCGTGCGGAGGATCTGTTTCGCGAGGGCGCTGTTGGCGTTGAGGTTCTCGACGACGGTGGCGACATCGACCGGTTCCTCTTCCTCCAACCAGCAATCGTAGTCGGTCACGAGCGCGAGCGCGGCCGCGGAAATCTCCGCCTCGCGGGCGAGCCGGGCCTCCGGGGCGTTGGTCATGCCGATGAGGTCGCCGCCGAGCATGCGGTGCATGTGGGACTCCGCCCGGGTGGAAAACGCCGGGCCGTTCATGCAGACGTAGGTGCCCTTCTTGTGCAAACGCGGCGCCAGCGGCTCGGCGGCGCGAATGAGGACGTCCCGGAGGTCCGCGCAATAGGGATCGGCAAATCCGACGTGGGCGACGATGCCGTTTCCGAAAAACGTGTGTTTCGCACCGGTGCCGGTGCGGTCGATGAGCTGGTCCGGCACCACGATGTCGCGCGGCGGCATTTCCTCGCGCAGGCTGCCGACGGCGGTGACGGAAACGAGCCAGCGGACGCCGAGCGATCGGAGCGCCCAGATGTTCGCCCGGTGGTTGATCTCATGCGGCAGGATCTTGTGCCCCACGCCGTGGCGCGGGAGGAAACACAGGCGCCGCCCGGCGATGCGGCCGGTTACGATCCGGTCCGAAGGATCCCCGAAGGGCGTGGAAACCGCCACCCGGTCGAGATCCTCGATACCCTCCATTTCGTAGAGGCCGCTGCCGCCGATCACGCCGATCGCGGGTTCCGCTTTCTCGCTTCCAGTCATGCGCCGGGTCTAGCGAAGCGCGGCGCATCCGGCAAGAACGGGCGGATGAGCGATGCCGTGGTGGCGTGTTTCCGGAGGAAAAACACTCCCGAGGCAAATCCCACGCATTTTCTCTGGCCCGCGGCGGGTGCTTGTGTTCAGCCTCCGGCAGTCCGACATGACCATGTTCGCCAGCATAACCCTCGGTTCGACGCTTTCCACATTGCTTCAGGTTCTCGGTTCCCTCGGGGTTTTCCTCTACGGGATGAAAGTCATGTCCGAGGGCGTCCAACGGGTGGCCGGCAGCCGGATGCGGACGGCGCTTTCGACGCTCACCACCAACCGCTTCAGCGGCATTCTCACCGGTTTCGCCACCACCTCGCTGGTGCAGTCGTCCTCGGCCACCACGGTGCTCGTCGTCTCCTTCGTCAACGCCGGACTGCTGACACTCATCCAGTCCATCGGTCTGATCATGGGCGCCAACCTCGGCACCACCGTGACCGCGTGGATCGTCGCGATGGTCGGCTCCTTCAGCGTGGCGAAGATCTCGTTGCCGATGATCGGGATCAGCCTGCCGTTCCTGTTCATCGGCAAGGACAAGGCGAAGAGCTGGGGCGAGGTGCTGCTCGGTTTCGGTCTCGTATTCTTCGGGCTCGGCCTGCTCAAGGAGTCGGTGCCCGACCTCAAGACGATGGTGCACGACGATCCGGACACCGCGGCGACCATCCAGCACATCGTGACGTGGATGGGCGGGCGGGGTTTCCTTTCGGTCCTGCTCTACCTCGCGGGCGGAGTCCTTCTCACGCTGATGGTGCAATCGTCCTCGGCGGCAATGGCCATCACCATCACTTGTGCGATCAACGGCTGGCTCGGAGACATCCACGGCGATCCCGTTTCCGTCTTCCGTAACTCGGCGGCCATCGTTCTGGGTGAAAACATCGGCACCACGGTGACCGCGTGGCTGGCGTCCATCGGTGCGAACACCAACGCCAAACGCGCGGCGAGGGCGCACTTCCTGTTCAACGTCATCGGCGTCTGTTGGATGCTCGCCTTGTTCGTCCCCTTCACCAACGGGGCGTGGTGGATCGCCGAGCACCTGCCCGCCAGCTTGAAGGAGGCGAGCAAGGACTTTTCGAAATCCTCGATCTCGTTCGCCACCGCGATTTTCCACACCAGTTTCAACTTCGCCAACATCTGCGTGCTCGTCGCCTTCGTGCCGCAAATCGCACGCATCGTCGAATGGTGGGTGAAGGAACCCGCGAAGGGCACGGAGCCCGCGAAGCTGCGCTACATCTCGCAGGGGCTCGTCGACCTCGGCGAGCTCAACATGGCCGAGGCTGAATCGGCGGCGAGCCGGATGAACGATCTGGTTTCCCGCATGTTCGACGGTTTCGTGGATGTCTTCCGCAGGCCGGACGAGGATCTGTCCGCGCAGGTGGCCGAACTGAAGCGCATGGAGGACGAGTCCGACGAGATGCTGCAGGACCTCACCTCGTATCTGATCCAGTGCTCCACCCATGAAATCGGAGCCGGCAACGCCACCCGGATCAGCTCGCTGCTGCGGATCGCCTCCGAACTCGAGGAAACCGCCGACCGCATCTACCGCTTGGTGAAAGTGAGCCAGCGGCGTTTCAAGAGCGGCAAGAATTTCTCCGCCGAACAGATCGCCGAAGTCGAGAGCATGTGCCGCGGCATCCGCTCGATGCTCGATCTCTGCACCACCGCCCTCAAGAAGGGAAACCACGGCACGCTTGAGGAATCGACGCGCATCGAGGACGAGATCGACGCCCTGCGCAAGAAGCACAACAAGGGCGCCATCGCCCGCATGCAGAACGGCGGCGACGTGCCGACGGAGATTCTCTTCACCGAGATCAACAACCACCTCGAGGCGGTCGCCAACCACGCCCTCAACATCATCCAGAATGCCCAACCACGCCAGAGCGCGGCTTGAGGCGGCGATCGCGCGGAGGGCCCCGCTGTTGACGGCCGGCACCGATGCGGTGCGGTTGGTCGACGGCGCGGGCGACGGGTTTCCGGGGCATCAGGTGGAAACCTTCGCCGGCAGATTGCTCGTTTCCACCAGCCGCGGCGCGCCGGATTCCGGACTGATCGACGCGCTCGGTGATAACGCTCCGCTTTACGCGAAACGGCTCGACCAACACCAGAAGGACTCGCCGCTCCACCTCGCCGGACCAGCGGCGGGCGAACCGTTCGAGGCGCTGGAAAACGGAATGCGTTTCGAGATCTCCTTCCAGAGCGGATACTCGCAGGGGATCTTCCTCGACCAGCGCGACAACCGCGCCGAGCTGCGCCGCCGGATGCGTCCCGGCCTGAAGGTGCTCAACACCTTCGCCTACACCGGCGCCTTCTCGGTCGCCGCCGCCCTCGGCGGGGCGGAAACGACCACGCTCGACCTCTCCCAGGTCTATCTCGACTGGGCGAAGCGGAACTTCTCCCGCAACGGGCTCGATCCCGCCGCGCATCATTTCTGCAAAGGCGACACCTTCCACTGGCTGCGCCGCTTTGCGAAACAAGGCCGGGCCTTCGACGCGGTGGTGCTCGATCCTCCGACCTTCTCGCGGGACGAAAAGGGCAAGGTTTTCCGCGTTGAGAAGGACTTCGGGCACCTCGCCGCGCTGGCGTGGGACGTTCTCGCGCCCGGCGGTTTTCTGCTCTGCTGCACGAACTTCCGCGGGACCGACGAGCGCTCCTTCGAACGACAGATCGCCTCGGCTCTCCCCCGCCCCGTGCGTTTCCGCCACGCGCCGATGCCCGCGGATTTCACGGACGAACCGTATCTCCAATCCGCATGGGTCGAGGCGCGCTGAGTCGCCGGCGGCTCAGCTTTTCAGCAGGCCGCGGCTGCTCCAGAGGTAGTTCCATCCCGACAACAACGTGAGAGCGAGCGCGAGCCACATCGAGGCGGGCATCAACCAGCCATCGGGATTCGAGAGGTAGCGGAAGAGGTCGAAAAACGGATTGCCGGCGGGGATCGGCTTCACCACCAGCCAGACGAGGCAGGTGATGCAAAACGTGAGCTGCAGGCCGGTCTTCCATTTGCCCAGCCGGTCGGCGGCCATCACCATGCCGGCCTCCACCGCGAGTTGGCGCAGCCCGGTGACGAGAAACTCGCGCGCCAGAATGAGCACCGTCACCCACACCGGGCAGAAACCTCCGGCGCTGAGATACACGAAGGCGGAGCCGACGAGCACCTTGTCCGCCAGCGGGTCCATCAGCTTGCCCATCGGCGTGACGAGGCCGAGTTTCCGCGCCAGCCAGCCGTCCACGAAGTCGCTGATGGCGGCGATGACGAAGGTGACCAGAGCCACCCAATGGCCGGCGGGCGTGCCGAACGCGGTGCCCGCGACAAAGACGCCCGTCAGGAGCAGTCGCGAGAAGGTGATCGCATTCGGTAGGTTCACGGGCCGGAGTTTGGGAAATGACGCGGAGCTTGGCAACAAGGGCTTGTGCGAAATCTCCGTCACGAGCGCGCTTGCCGCGGCCGGCGGGTTCTGTTGGAGTTGCCCGATGAAGCGTTTCTCCGCCGCCTGCCTGCTCGCCCTGTCGATTGTTTCCTGCGCGCCAATGGGCGGAGGCACCCCGCCGCCGCAGACGGGACACGTCGACCACCTCGTCCTGCTGTGGCTCAAACGCCCCGGCAATGCCGAGGACAAACGCAAGCTCCACGACGCCGCCGAGGAATTGAAACAGATCCCGGGCCTGATCTCGATCCGCCACGGCGACGCGCTGCCCAGCGATCGCGACGTGGTGGACGACTCGTTCGACGTCGCCTACATCACGACCTTCGACTCGGTCGACTCGCTGCACGCCTACGACACCCACCCGGTGCACGCGAAACTGGCCGACGAGTTGATCCGCCCGCTCTGCCGCAAGATCATCGTGTACGATGTGAAACACTGAGTTTTCCCGCCATGAAACGCCTGCTCATCCCGCTCGTCCTGCTCACCGCCCCGCTCCACGCGGAAGGGCGCCCGCTCATCTATCCGTTCGACATCACTCTCGGCGGCGTGAAAGCGGAGGTGAAGGAAGGAAACATGCTCTTCGCCGAAGTGCCGAAGCCGGTGGCCGCCGACGCGACCCTGGCCCTGGACGAAGAGGTTCCGATGCTCATCATCAATGCCTTTCCCTGCAAGGAGGACGGCACCGTCGAGGAAGGGCAGCCCGCCGCCGTGATCTTCGCCAACCAGGTCAAGGAGGTGAAACTCGACGCCACCATGGACAAGAAGAAACTCGCGCCCGGCACCTACCTCGCCAACGTCGTCGCCAACGGCAAGACCTCGCGCATCGTGTTCACCGTGGCCGCCCCGGAGGCCAAGGCGTCCGTGGATTTCTCGAAGATCCTGAAGTTTCTCAAGGCGAAGGCCGGGGGCTGATCCCGCATATCTTGCGCGTCCGCGGCGGGAGCGCGGAGATTTTTTGGCAAACCCTTGCCAGTCCGCGGCGGCTGGTTTAAGCCCGCGCCCCTATGGCTACCTACCGCGTGCTGGTTTCCGACCCCATCAGTGAAACCGGGGTCGCCCTGCTCAACGACCACCCCGAGATCACCGCCGACTTCAAGACCGGGCTTCCTCCCGAGGAATTGATTTCCATCATCGGCGAATACGACGCGCTCGTCGTCCGCTCCCAGACCAAGGTGACCGCCGATGTGCTGGCCGCGGCGAAGAAACTCCGCGCTGTCGGCCGCGCCGGAGTCGGTGTGGACAACATCGACCGCGATGCCGCCAACTCCCACGGCGTGATCGTGATGAACACTCCGGCCGGCAACACGATCTCCACCGCGGAGCACGCGTTCACGCTGATGCTGTCCTGCGCCCGCAACATCGCCGCGGCCCACGCCTCGGTCGTGCGCGGCGATTTCAACGCCGGACGCAAGGCCTACAAAGGCATCGAGATCAACACCAAGCGCCTCGCCGTCATCGGTATGGGCCGGATCGGAGCTGAGTTCGCCAAGCGCGCCCAGGCGTTCAACATGAGCGTCGTCGCCTACGATCCCTTCCTCACCCAGGCGCGAGCGGACGAGATGAAGGTGGAGCTCGCCAGCTCGCCGGACGAGGCGCTCAAGGGAGCCGACGTCGTCACGCTTCACGTGCCTCTCACCGACGCCACCCGCCACGTGCTCAACGCCGATCGCCTCGCGCTGATGAACAAGGGTGCCATCGTCGTGAACTGCGCCCGCGGCGGCCTCGTCGATGAGGCGGCGCTCAAGGCGTCCATCGAATCCGGCCACATCGCCGGCTGCGCGCTCGACGTGTTTGAAAACGAGCCTCCCTCCGCCGATCATCCACTCTTCACGCTCGACAAACACGCGGTCTTCACCCCGCACCTCGGTGCCTCCACCAATGAGGCGCAGGAAAACGTCGGCATCCAGGTGGCCGAGCAGATCCGCGACTACCTCGCCACCGGCGAGATCCGCAACGCGATCAACATGCCGTCGCTCGACGCCGCCGCCTTCGCCGCCATCGGTCCGTATCTCGACCTCGGCCGCTCGCTCGGCAAGCTGCTCGCCAGGCTCGGCCCCGAGAACCCGGACTCACTGCGGGTTTCCTACCACGGACCGCTCGCCGAGAAGGACACCGCCCTCGTTTCCCGCACCGTGCTCACCTCGCTGCTCGAAACCTCGCGCGCCGACGGACAGGTGAACATCGTCAACGCCCCGGCGGTGGCCAAGCAGATGGGCCTCGACCTCGTCGAGTCCACCATCAACGCGAAGACCGAGTTCAATGACCTGCTCGTCGCCGAACTCCGCAAGGGCGATGCGAAATACCGCGTCGCCGGCACCATCATCGGCAAGTCGCCCCGCATTGTGGAGATCGACCGCTTGTTCGTCGAAACGAGCATCGCCGGGCGATTCCTCATCGTCAGCAACGACGACCGTCCCGGAATCGTCGGCGTCGTCGGCACCGCGCTCGGCGAGGCGAAGGTGAACATCGCGAATTTCTCGCTCGCCCGCAACCAGAGCGAAGGCTATGCCTTGTCGGTCATCGAGGTCGACTCGGAACCGCCCGCCGCATTGCTGGAAAAACTCCGCGGCACGCCGGGCATCACCCGCGTCATCAGCCTCGAACTCTGAGTCCCCCGGCACCTCCGGAGCCAAATACTTAAGAAGTCCAAAATTCCGAAAATTCCCGTTGCCAATTCCGATCTCACCCACATAACCTTTCCCCAGCATGAAAAAACTCCTGCTTACTGCGACCGCTTTCACCGCCCTTACGGCGATCGTCTCCGCGGACATCCAAGCGCCTCCCGGACACGCCTACACCGCCGAGCGCAAGCTGGGCCGGGCCATCAGCAACATCCTCTACGGTTTCATTGAAATCCCCGAGCAAATGGTCCGCAAGACCGACCAATACGGCCGCAAGGCGGGTTGGACCTACGGTGCGGTGGACGGCACCAGCCGCGGTCTGCGCCGCCTTGGTTATGGTTTCTACGAACTCTTCACCTTCACCTGCCCGACCTACCGCGGCACCTTCAAGCCTCCTTACGAGCGCTGCGGTCAGGACAACCGGATCGAGATGAACGTGCACGACGGTCTCTCGGAATTCCCGCCGGAACTTGGCTTCGAAACCTACTTCGACCACACCCGGACGCAGAAGTTCTGATCCATCGGATCGCAGTTCGAATCATTCATCCCGCCGCGGAGTCACTCCCCGGCGGGATTTTTTTGCCTCCGGTGGCGGAGCAAGGGGCAGACGTTCACTCTTTCGTCTCGCGGTCGCGCCACTTCTTCTTCCACTCGGGCTGCTTCGGCTTGTAGGTCGATTTCGGAAGCTCGTCGTCAAACTCCGAGCGCTGGCCGACGCCACGCAGCAGACTGCTGATTTCCTTGGCGGTCTCCAGCAGTTCGAGCATCCGTTCGTGGCTCAGGCCCGGCTGTTTGAGCTCGGCCTTCACCGCCGCGTCACGTTTTTGAAGCACCGTTGCGGAGAGCAGAGCGAGCGCATGCTCGGCCGCCTGCAATCCATCCTCGGGCGCGCCCTCCATCACCACCTCGCGGGAGAGCGCGAGCCGGTCGGGCTCCGGAATCGCCGCGAGAAACGAATTCACCGCCGCCGGCGACTGGGGATCCGGAGCGGAGGAAAGGATCGATTCGAGGACCGGCACTCCTTCCAGCCATGGCGCCGCCTCGTGCAGCGTCTCGAACTGCTCGCCAAGCAGGTTCTGGGCGGGCGCGGAACTCAACGCGAGATGACACATGAACGCGATGATGCGGTGCATCCGCGTGGGCTCCGCTGGCCCCTGCTCCGACTGCGCCTCGTCGCGGCGCTCGGCGGCCCGCGGGTTGTTGGCGGCGCGTTTCCGAAGCCGGGAAATCTCGCTCCGCAACGCCGCCGCGGACGTCTGAAGATGCGTGGCCACCACGTTGATCTGGTTCTCGCGTGAGGCGAAGTCGCCCATGGTCGAGAGGATGCCCGCGCAGTCGGCCAGGGCCGCGGCCCGTCCGGCGGCGGATTCGAGCACGCCCTCCTCGCGCATGCGTCCGAACTTGAAGTCGAAGAATTCCGCCGCGTCGTCGAGCATGGCTCGGAACGCGTCCGCGCCGTGCGCTTGCAGAAAGGTGTCCGGGTCGTCGCCCTTCGGCATCCGCGCCACCTTCACGGTCACTCCTTCCGCCGCCAACTCGCGGAAGGCACGCTCCGCGGCACTCAAACCCGCGCTGTCGGCGTCATAACAAATGACCACCTGCTTGGTATATCTCTTCAGAAGATTCGCGTGATCCCGCGTGAATGCCGTCCCCTGACTGGCGATCGCGTGCTCCACACCCGCTTCGTGGCAGGCGATCACATCAAGCTGGCCTTCACAGAGCAGCGCGCACTTCGCTTTGAGAATCGGCTTCTTCGCCCGGTCGAGCCCGAACAGGACCCGCGACTTCCGGAAGACGGGGGTTTCCGGCGAGTTGATATATTTCCCGCTGTTCTTGTCCTCGCGGAGCTGCCGGCCGCTGAAGCCGATCACATCCCCGATCTCGTTGCGGATGGGAAACATGAGACGGTCGCGGAAGCGCACACGGATGCCGGCCGCGGGCCGGCTTTCATCGATCATGTAGGCCATTCCGGAGTCCACCAGCTCGCGGCCGCTGAACTTCCGGGATTTCACCCATGCGGTGTATCGTTGCGTGTCCGGCGGCATCCAACCGACCTGCCAGCTCTTCGCCATCGGCGAGCCGTATCCGCGCGACTTCAGGTATTCCCTCGCGTGCTGCGCCGCCGGATCCTTGAGCAGCAGGTTGTGCATGAATTCCGTGGTTTCCCGCAGCAGGTCGAGCAGGCGTCCGCGGGATCGCCTCGCCCGTTCCGCCGCCGGATCCTCGGCCTCCTCACGGAGCGGAACACCGGTGCGCTGGGCGAGTTTGCGGAGCGCCTCGATGAAGGGAAGGTTTTCGTAGTCGCGCACGAAGGTGATCGCGTCCCCCCCCTTGCCGCAGCCGAAACAGTGGAACGACTGGCGCGCCGGATTCACGTAAAACGACGGGGTTTTCTCGCTGTGGAACGGGCAGTTCGCCCGGTATTGCGAGCCGGCCCGCTTGAGCGGCAGGTAGGACTGCACCAGCTCGACGATATCGATCGAACTGAGCACCTGCTCGATGTTTTCCTTGGAGATCTGGGCCACGTTGTCCGCTGTGCGGAGCAGCATACCGCCGCCCCCCGCGCCGACAATCCCGGAACCGAAGGAAAATCCGGAAGGGCCCACCGAAGTGCTTGCCAAGCGCCGGCGAGGCGCCTAAACCTCCCGCCCGGCCACTCCCGTGGCCTCCCGGACAAAGCGCGCTTAGCTCAGTGGTAGAGCACATCCTTCACACGGATGGGGTCGCAGGTTCGAACCCTGCAGCGCGCACCATCCGGCCTCTTCGGGCTATCCGGCGGCCGATGCGAATAATCACCCAGTCTTCGCGTGCATACGCGTGGCCGGTCCCGCGGCCGGCGGAGAGCATCCCGCCACTGTTCGCTGCCGGGCGTGACGCCCGGGCCGGTATCCGCCCATGAGTTCCGCCGTTGTTTCCGCGTCCTTCGTTTCCGCACTGATTGTTTCCACCGCCTTCGCCGGCAGCCTTGCCGATCCGCTCAACGATTCGATTCCGGGAGAAATTTCCGGGCGGGTTCAGTTCCTCGGGATGCACCGCGACTTCGAGCACGGCCTGAGCGGGTCGAACGCGACGCTCGGCACCCTGCTCGGCTACGACTCGCCGCAGTTCGGGACTTTCGACTTCGGGGTCGCCTACAACCATGCCTTCGAGCTGTTCGATGGTGGCGACACGGCGATCCTTCTCAACGACGACATCAACGTGCTGAATGAAGCTTGGTTCCGTGTCCGTCCCGACGGCGGGGTGTTCGACGACATCGCGTTGACCGCCGGCCGCAAGACCATCCACGGCGAGGTGTTCCGCGAGGACGACTACCGGCAGAAGGCCCGTTCGGTCGAGGGACTGGAGATCACCAGCACGGCCTTCGAGAACCTCACGCTCAGCGCCGGCCACGCGCTGCGGATGAGCAACTGGATCGACCTCGGCGACCGCTGGGACTTCAACAACTTCGGTGATGTATTCGGAACCGGATATGATACCGACGGGCTCACGTGGCTGGAGGGTGGTTATACCGGATGGGACAAATGGAACGTGTCGGTTTTCAACGCCTGCGCCTGGGACATCGCGAATCTGACGGGCCTGCGCTTGCAGCATGATTTCTGCGACGAGGCGGCGGCCATCGGTTACTATCGGCACGAGGAGGATGTCGGCCGCGCCGCGAGCCGCCACACCGACGCCTGGGGCATGTCGTATCGGCAGAAACTCGGCGCGGTGACGATCGAACCGGGCCTGTTCTCGGTGCACGGCGACGGCCTGTTGTTTCAAGAGGCCACCACCGGCATCAACCACCCGCTCGGCGTATCGATGCTGATCTGCACGAAACACTTCGACGGCGGCGCCCGTACGGCATTCATCTCCGCCAGCGGCAAACTCGGACGCACGTCCCTCTATCTTCTCTACAACTACACGTGGCGCACCGCGACGGGCGACACCTTCGACGCGGAGGAACTCAACCTCGTCGTGAAACACCCGGTCACGGAGAACCTCGCGGTCGCGCTCAAGACGGCCGTCGGACAGGAACTCGGACATCCGGGCACGGCCGACCGCACGCTTACGGACGCGAGATTGTTCGTGACACTCGCGTTCTGAGCCGTCTCGCCTTCAGGCGGGCTTGTGGCCGGTGCTCAGCACGAAGTCGGCGATGAAGTGCAGCAGCGTGTCGCGCCCTTCGCCGATGCCCATCTCGCCGAAGTAGCGGAAACAAACGACATGGTTCTCCGCGGCGACCTGCCGGACTTCGGCAGAGACGTACGGCACCGACTTGATCTCGGCGATGCGCAACTCCAACAGCAGCGGCAGTTTCGGATCGCGGGGTTTCACCTGGAAGATCGTGTAACACGCGATGCCGGAACCCACCGGCACGAACTGGTATTCGATGGCGGCGTTCTGAAACTGGATTTGCAGCCATTCGGCCGCCTCCCTCACCACCTCACCGGGAGTCGATTCGTCCGCCAGCTTGCTTGCAACGAGGAATTTCAGCGTTTCCATATTCAGGCACGTAAATGCCGGAGGATGGCCCGCCGGGTCGAGAATTTCAACGGACGAGACGCGCGAATCGCAAGAAATGCGGACGTGATCGCCGGCTCCGCAGGTGATGCTAAACGAAAACGAAGGAATCCGGCTTGCGGAACGAGCGGCGGCAGGGCATGGAGAAGTCCGTGACGCGCGACTTCTCAACCGATCCCGCATGGCAGGAGAAGGACCTGGGAATCCCGCTCCCGGATTCTCCGCACGCCTGTTCGGTGTGCCTGCCGACGTGGAACTCGGTGGTCGGCTACGAGGAACAACGGGACCGCGTGATGAAACGCCTGCGGATGGGATATCCGCGCTTCTTCAAACACCCGACCGTCGAGCGTTTGTTCAACAACGCGCGCTCCGAGGTGGCCTCCGAAAACGAGGAGGTCATCGTTTTGCCGACCCGCTCGTCGGTGCAGCGCGCGCATCGCTGGATCGAACGCCGGGCGGAAACCGCGATCCGCATCACGAGCTATCACGGCGTGTGGGTGTTGATCGTTCCGGCACGCGTGAAGCGCGAGGCGGAGGCTTACTGGCGCTTCGCCGGTGAGGTTCTCAGCAGCCGGATGGCGCAGGATTTCCTCGATGGCAATCTGCGCAAGGAATCGAAGTCGCACCTGGTGAGCCGAGCGGTGGCGAAGTTTTACGGGATGAAACCCGAGAACCTGTTTGTTTATTCCAGCGGCATGGCCGCGGTGTCGAGCGTGCTGCGCTCGCTGCCCGGCGTGCAGGATGGAAAGAAGACGCTGCAGCTTGAGTTTCCCTATGTCGACTGCCTGAAAGTACAGGAACTCTTCGGGCACGGTGTGGTCTATCTGAATGAAGCGCGCGGCGAGGACTTCGACGAAGCGCTCGCTCGCATCCGCCAGGGCGAGTTCGCCGGTGTGTTCACAGAGGTTCCGAGCAATCCACTGCTCCGCACGGTGGATGTGGCGCGCGTCGCCCAGGCATGCGCCGAAGGCCGGACGCCATTCGTCATCGACGACTCGGCGTGCGGACCTCTCAATGTGGAGGCTCTTCGTTTCGCGGACATCGTCACCAGCAGCCTCACCAAATGGGTGTCCGGTGAGGGCGACGTGATGGCCGGGGCCGTGGTCGTGCGCGAGGACTCGCCTTTTGCGGAAGATGTTCTCTATCATCTCGAGGCGGATGCCGCCGAGACCGCACCGCTCTACGTCGCGGATGCCGAGGTGTTGCTCTCGAACATCAAGAGCTACCGCAAGCGCGCGAAAACCGTGAACCAGAACGGCCGCGAGCTCGCCAAGTGGTTGTCCTGTCACCCGGCGGTGTCCCAGGTCTGGCATCCGTCGCTCGACGGCCGCGACGCCTACGACGCGGTGCGCCGAAAGGATGGTGGCTACGGCGGCTTGCTTTCGTTTTCGCTGAAGGCACCGAAAAAGGCGCCGAAGGTGTTCGACTCGTTGAAACTGACGAAGGGCCCGAGCTTCGGAACTCCGTTCACGCTCGTCTGTCCGTACACACTGCTCGCCCACTATCCGGAGCTCGAATGGGCCGAGGCCTGCGGCGTGCCATCCCACCTGATACGGGTTTCCTGCGGACTCGAGCCGACGGAGGACATCCTCAAGGCCTTCGAGGAAGCGCTTTCCCACGCCTGAGCGTGCTCAGAAGAACCCGAAGCCGGCTTTTCCGTCCGCGGGCGGCGGACCGTCGAAACAATCCCCGAGGAACTGCCGCCAGACTTCCTGTGACTCGTCCGACAGGTGTTCCAAGAGGCGGTCGATGCAGCAGCGGCACAACAACAACGGCAGCGGACCGGTGACGATGCGGCCGCCTTCGTCGAACAACGCGGAAATCGCATAGCCGTCCGCCTCGGCGGCGGGCGTCGAGCACGCGACACAAGTGCGCAGCCGGTCGAGCGGATCACGGCTCGACATGAATCCCGCGATCCGCGCCTCCCAGTCGATCTCGGTTTCAAGAAACCTGCGGACCTCTTGTTTCGACGACTCCGAGAGCGACTCCGTCACCTCGTCGCGACAACCCTGGCAGATCGCATACTCGAGCACGCATTCGCCGCGGTGGAAGTCCTTGTTGACCAGCCACGGCGCCCCGAGTTCGACCAGGGGCATCCGGCAGCGCACGCAATGGCTGAACGCCTCGCCGGTTTCGCTCGATTTCCATGGGTTGTTCTCGGTCCGCATCCATGGATGGTAACGCCGCAAAACAGAGCGCAAAGCCGAAAGCCCGGGCGTTTGAATCGGCGGAACCGAAATCTCCCGATGCGCGAGGCCGCGGGTTGCGCCCATCCCGCATGTCGCTAAGCTCCCGCTGTCCGGGATTTCCCCACGGACGCTTTCTTCCGCATGACCGCTCTCGCGCTCAAGATGCTTTTCGGCGATACGGCCAAGTACATGATGCTTGTCGCGGGCTTGTTCTTCGCCTCGTTCCTGATCATCCAGCAGGCGTCGGTTTTCTGCGGCCTGATGCTGTGGACGACATCAACGTTGAAGAACGTCGCCGCGCCGATCTACGTCGTCGAGGAGCAGGTCCAGCAGGTGAACGAAACCAATCCGCTGCGCGACACCGATGTCGCCCGGGTGCGCTCGGTGTCCGCCGTCGAGTGGGCGATGCCGCTTTACTCGGGCATCCAGCGGGTGCGGTTGGAAGATGGGAGTTTTAAAACCGTACAGCTCATCGGCATCGACGCCGCCACTCTCGCGGGCGCGCCGGAACGCATGATCAAAGGACGGCTGGAGGACCTGCGGCTGCCGAACACCGTCATCATCGACGAACTCGCGATCACACGACTGTCGTTGAAGGGCGCGCCCCCGATCAAGGTCGGGGATCGTTTCGAGATCAACGACATCGAGGCCCGCGTCGTCGGCATTTGCAAAGCCGCGCGATCATTCACCGGCGGTCCCTACATCTGGACGACCTATGAGCGCGCCCTGCAATACACGCCGCCGTCGCGCAAGATGCTCAGCGCCGTGATCGCCGCTCCCGTCGATGGCGTTTCGTGGGAGGATGCCGCCGGCGAGATCAGCCGCAAGACCGGCCTGAAGGCATATGTGAACCGGAGTTTCGGCTCGGACGAGAACGATCTCAACACCTCGACAGTCTGGTGGTATGTCCGCAACACCGGCATCCCGATTTCCTTCGGCACCACCGTTGTGATTGGTTTCATCGTCGGGGTCGCCATCGCCTGCCAGACCTTCTATTCGTTCGTCCTCGACAACCTTAGGCACCTCGGCGCGCTCAAGGCGATGGGCATGAGCAACCTCCGCCTAAGCCTCATGCTCGTGATCCAGGCCGCCACCGTGGGCCTCGTCGGTTTCGGCATCGGGCTCTTGTTCACGGCCCTCTTCGCGATCGCCGCGGTGGAGAACCAGCAGCCGCCGTTCTACATGCCCTGGCAGATCCCGGTGGTCGCCTTCGGTGTCATCCAACTCATCTGCATGGTCGCGGCCCTGATGGGGATCTTCCGTCTCAGCCGCTACGAACCCGCCATGGTCTTCCGCACATGAACGACGAAACGAACGATCGGGTCGCCGTCGATGTCCGCGGTGTCGAGAAACACTTCAGCGACGGGGCGCGCAGCATTCATGTGATGAAACAAGTCACCCTGCAGGCGCTCAAGGGAGAGATCCTCATGCTCGTCGGCCCGTCGGGCTGCGGCAAGACGACCTTGCTCAGCGCCATCGCCGGCACCCTGAACATCGAGAGCGGCGAGATCGACGTGATGGGAAACCCGGTGCACAAGATGAGCGACGCCGCGCTCACCCGCTTCCGCGCCAAAACGATCGGCTTCATTTTCCAACAGTTCCACCTGATCCCGACGATCTCGGTGGCGGAGAACGTCGGCATTCCCCTGCTCATCCAGAACGCACCGAAGAAGCAGGTGATCGATCGCGCGCGCGCGGTGCTCGACGCCGTCGGTCTCGGCGACCGCTGGAAGGAACGTCCGAACCGATTGTCCGGCGGCCAGCAGCAGCGGGTCGCCATCGCCCGCGCGCTGGTGCACGAGCCGCCGCTCGTCATTTGTGACGAACCAACCGCCGCACTCGACGCGCGCAATGGCGAGATCGTGCTCGAGCTTTTCCGCAATGTCGCACGCTCGCCGGACCGCGCCGTGTTGATCGTCACCCACGACAACCGGATTTTCAGCTACGCCGACCGCGTCGCCCGCATGGACGACGGGGAAATCGTCGAGGTTCGCGAGCAAGGCCACACCGAGCCGCCACACTTTGTCCACGAACACGCCTGAGCATCATGGGAACTTTCTCCAAGATCGTCCGCTACGGAACCATCCTCGCTGCCATCGCGGGCGTCGGGTTCATCCTCTTCTTCCACCGCATGCAGGCCGAGCGCGAGATGCCGCCGGCCGGTGATCCGCCGGTCTCGCCGCCGCCGAAACGCTATGACGAATCCGTCGCAGCCACCGGAATCGTCGAGGCGCTGCGCGACAATGTCTCGATCGGCGTGCCGCAGCCCGGCCTCGTCACCGAGGTCGCGGTGGAGGTGAACGATGCGGTGAAAAAAGGGGACGTCCTGTTCCAACTCGACGACCGCGACCTGCGCGCCGAGGAGGTTGCCGTCGACGGCCGCATCGAGGCGGCGAGGGCAAAGCTCAAGGTCAACCGCGCCCGGATTTCCAAAGCCGAGACACTGCTCGAACGCCTCGAAGGCGTGAAGGACCCGCGCGCCGTGAGTCGCGAGGACCTCGACAACCGCAAGCTCGACGTCGATGTTGCCAAGGCCGAACTCGCCGCCGCCGAAGCCGAGGTGGCCGCCGCCGAAGCCGAGTTGAAACGCCTCGCCATCCTTATCGAGCGCCTCACCGTCCGCGCTCCCCGCGACGGCACCGTGCTCCAGGTGAACATCCGCGGCGGCGAATACGCCGGCACCAACAACAGCTCCGAACCCGCCATGATCATTGGCGAAACCGGGCGCCTCCAGGTCCGCGCCGACGTCGACGAGCAGAACGCCACCCGCATCCGCCCGGGCCAGAAGGCCTACGCTTCGCTCAAGGGCGATCCGGACGTGACCTTCCCGCTGGAGTTCGTTTGCATCGAGCCCTACGTGATTCCGAAAGTCTCGCTCACCGGCGCCAGCACCGAACGGGTCGACACCCGCGTGCTGCAGATCATTTACTCCTTCGAGGTCCCGTCCGAGGCACCCGTCTATGTCGGCCAGCAGGTCGACGTGTTCATCCAAGCCCCCGAGCCATGAGTGAAACCCCTGCCCCATCCATCGACCGAATCGCGCTGAGCCGGGAGTTGAAATCCATCGCCGAGGCCGGACTGCGCTACTGCGACAGTCCCTTCGACCGCGAGCGATACGAGCGCCTCCACGAGCTTGCTTCGGCCACCCTGCAAGATTCCACGCCGGAGTTCCGCTGGCCGGTCGAGTTCGGATACGCCACGCCCAAGGTCGATGTTCGCGCCGCGGTGATCGACGACGAAGGCCGGATCCTGCTCGTCCGCGAGGCCGACGGCGGCGGATGGACCCTGCCGGGCGGCTGGGCGGACCTCAACGTGAGTCCGGCGGAAAACGTTGCCAAGGAGGTCCGCGAGGAGGCCGGCATCGAAGTGGAGGCGGTGAAACTGATCGCCTGCTGGGACAAGGACCGCCACGACCATCCGCGGCAACCGGAACACGTGTACAAGTTGTTTTTCCTCTGCCGCCGCACCGGCGGCGAACTCGCCACCAACCACGAAACCAGCGGCGTCGGCTACTTCGCCGCCGGCGAGATCCCCGCGCTCTGCCCGCACCGCGCCGGACATGCCTATCTCGAACTCGCATGGGCACACCATGCCGCTCCTTCGCTCCCGACCGTCTTCGATTGATCCATGAAACCGCGTCCCATCCACCTGCTTCCGGTCCTCTCGCTCGCACTCACGGGCTGCACCCTCGGCCCGGATTTCCAACTCCCCTCCTTCGGCGTGGGCACCTCGTGGAAGGAAGCGAAGGTCGATGGCGGCGTGCGTCTTCCCGACAACTGGTGGCGTCTCTATCAGGACTCCGAGCTCACCCGCCTCGTCAACCGCGCGCTCGCCGCCAACAGCGACCTCGCCGCCGCACGCGCACGCGTCGAAACATCCCGCGCGCTCGTCGGTGTCGATCGCGCACGCATGTTCCCCACCCTCGACTTCAACGGCTCGGCCGGCATCCAGCGCAATTCGGCGGACGCCACCAACGACAACCTGCCGCCCGGGTTCTCCATCGACCTCGAGAACCAGCGCTTCCGCGGCACCTTCGACCTTTCCTACGACCCCGACCTGTGGGGCCGCAACAAACGCCTGTTAGAATCCTCGCTCTCCGAGTCCGCCGCCAGCCAGGCATTGCTCGACTCGCAGCGCCTCGGTGTCGCCGCCGAAGTCTGCCGCCAATATTTCCTCCTGCGCGGGCTCGACTCCCAAAAAGAGGTGCTGGAGGACACCATCGAGTCGCGCAACAGCAACTACGAGATCCAGAAAAGCAAACTCGACGCCGGCCTCATCGACGGACTTTCCACCTCACAGGCGAAGACCGAAACGGAACTCGCACGCAACGACCTCGCCGTCGTCGAGCGCCAGCGCGGCGCGGCCGAGCACGCGCTCGCCGTCCTGTGCGGAACCACCCCGGCGTCCTTCCGCGTCGCCCGCCGCTCCACAGGCGGCGCGGCACCGAAACTCCGCCCCGGACTTCCGGCCGAGGTCCTCCACCGCCGCCCGGACGTCCGCGCGTCCGAATACCAACTCCGCGCCGCCAACGCCCGCATCGGCGTCGCAGAGGCCGCGTTCTATCCGAATTTCGCGATCACCGCGTCCGGCGGCTTCGAGTCGGTCGAGCCGAAACGTTTCCTCGAATGGGAAAACCGCGTCCTCTCGCTCGGTGCCGGAGTCGCCCAACCGGTCTTCAACGCCGGCTCGAACCGCGCGCAATTCGACGCCGCCGTCAGCCGCCGCGACGAGGCCCTCGCCAACTACCGCAACTCGCTGCTCACCGCACTCCGCGAGGTCGAGGACTCGCTGCTCGATCTCAAATCGCTCGACCGCTCGCGCTCAATCCTCGAAAGCGCCCTCGCCAGCGCCCGCGACTCGCACCAACTCGCATCCGAACGCTTCGACAAGGGGCTCAGCAGCTACCTCGAGGTCATCGCCGCCGATCGAGCCGTCCTCAGCGTCCGCCTCCTCCTCGCCCAGATCGACTCCCAGCAGCGCATCTCCTTCGCGACCCTCGCCAAAGCCCTCGGCGGCGGCTGGAGCGGGAAATAGAGCAACCGAGCAATGAGACACGAGACGCGAGCGGAGAAGGGTTGAAGCGGTGCCGCGCGCGGTCCACCCGCTGCTCGGGCTCTTTGCTCCATGCTCGAAGCTCTCCGCTTCTTCCTCCTGCTGGTGGTGGTCCCGCCAGGAATCGAACCTGGACCTACGGCTTCGGAGGCCATCGTCCTATCCGTTGGACTACGGGACCCAATGCACCAGCGCGGTGGGCGCAAAGGAGTATCGGCCCGCCCGGCGCTTGGCAAGAACAAGGATGCCGGGCACACGAAGTTCGCGCGGCGTATTTTTCCGCCTTCGAAAGACAAATCCCGCCCCGCGGCAACGTTACCATGATGGCGGCCCGATGGAGTCTCCCACGGGTTTTTGGGTTTTTTTCCCGGGGAGAATCTGATCGGGCCGCTCTGCGTACCGGCGCTTAGACAACGCAGGGCGAAAAATGTTGAAAAATAGTTCTTGCTTCCGGAGGCGTCGCGTGGCCTTCTTTGCGTGTCGCAAGACGAAGCGGCCCGATTGAGCTTCCCTTTGGGTTTTTGGGTTTTTCCCGGGGAGGATATCGATCGGGCCGCTTTCTTTTTTCCGCCCGACAGCGTTCCCGATGCGTGGTGTGCGGTGGGAAGCGATAGCGCCACACCGCTTTTCAGGGGGCGCTGGGACCAATTCACGGATCAGCAATTTTCCGAAGGAATTCGTTCAGATCATAACACTCGACATGGGTTCCGGCATTCGTGACGAACAATCCAAGATCAGCAAGCACAGCCCTGCCCAACTTAGCCGCGTCGTTCATCGGTATTCCGACCCTCCGCCCCTCTCGCCAATCGGCTAGGACGAGAAGCGGCGGTTGGCCGGGAACGGTCGAGTCTACCGTCACCCAAAGCGTTCTAAGCCTCTCGTCGATCCATCCCATCTCGACCGGTCGATAAGATGATTCGGAAGTAACGTCGACGGCGTCCATCCACTTCAACGGGTAGTCACCCGGGTTGTTGTTTGCCGATGCTAGATAGGTTCGGCAAAGATTCCTGCCACCGGTTGGCACCTCAATCGCGAAAATCGCCATGTCACCTGATGCAATCTGAGTGATCAATCGGGTCTGCCTACCATTTGCCGCGCTTCGGGCTGGCGATCCCAACCTCGGCGGCTCGGGCAGATCAACCACCGATGGCACACGAGATCTGCCGTCCGGACTCAATCGGGAAAAGTCGTAGAGCCCCGAGAGATCAGTTCGGAAAAAGCCGATTGCATCCTCCGAGAGCAATCCCCGGCTCAGGAAGATCGAGATTTCGTGGGATAAACGATTCCGGTCACCGCTCGCCATGATCCGATCTTCGTAGTCCATTTCCTTGTCCTCCCCATCGCTCCACTTGTCCGCGAAGGCGAATAAATCAGCAGGCGATTTGACACTGCCACCGAATTCGAAAGTATGGAAGTTTCGGGCCCCGTGAAACTGTTGGGAAAGACCGTCTTCAGGCAACCTGACAGACCCCGCTACTTTGAACGCGCTGTTTCCCCAGAACGTTCCACGCACCGATCCCGACGGACTCCGGCGGTTGTCCACCGCCCACCTGCCGCCGCGCATCTCGCGGCGCAGGAAGAGATCCCGCGTTAGAACACTCCAATTGCCGGTCTCCAGATCCAGAAAGAACCCTTTGCCTCCCGATCCGCAACCGACGATGCACGAGCGGTTGTCCGGACTAAACGCCACGGATGCTCCGAAACGCATGCCATTGAAGCGACGCGATTGCACTTCTCCATTTCGATAGATATCAGCCGGTTCCGAAGGACGCCAGACATCAATACTCTTCCCTGTTGAAGGGTCACATATCCAGACCGCCCCAACTTCAGACTCCTTTTCAAACGTTGCTTCCGGAAACGCTGCCACAAGCAATTCCTTTTCTTCGTTTCCAATTCCCCATCGTTCACAAACCGTCGCGGGAAAACGGCGGCAGTACAGCAGTCGGTCCGGACGTGAACCCGAAGCCACGACTAGTTCCTCCGGATAATCGATTCTCCCCTTCGATTCCATTGCCTCCCATAACGGCTTTCCAGAGCGCAGGGCCTTCTCCAACCCGCGCTTGCCTGACTTGATTAGACGTTGCTCTCGCTCCGCCGCTTCGCTCATCTCATTCCTGATCTCCTCATCCGTCTTCGGGAGAAAGATGCGACCCTTGCTGTCAGGTGACGCGAGATTCATCAGCGCGACATAGTAGTTTCGAAATCGGTCGTAACCGGCGGAATCACCCGGGTATTTCGGGCGCTCGAAATCGATTGGTTTCATGTAGCGGATCTGGAAGCCCGAACCGCCGGGATAGTCGTTCACCCGAAGACACGCCTCCCCCCAGTGATCAAGATTTTTGAATGAAATGGGAAGATGAGAGCGTTCCTCCATGATTTTCTTTACGACGGTGGCGGCATCGGATTTGCGGCACGCATCACGAAACACCAATTCCTCTTGTTCGTGATAGAGAAGGTCTGGCGATCCTTTCGAATCCAATGTGATTTGAAGTGTCGTGACCAAGCCCTGATTCGCTTGGTTCTTGGATCCCGCTCCCTTAAGGGTGATTGACACCTGTGGCGACGGAGCATCCAGCGCAGACTCCTCGGTCGCGACATCTTCGATCCGTAGCCTCCCGACAAGCGAACCCGGACACATGCTTGATATCTCCTCCGGGGCCTGTCTGAGAATGGAATGAAAAAGGTTCTCTACGATGGCATACTCACGAGGATTGGAATTTGCATGGATTGAGAAATCGAACCCTCCGAAGAAACCTGCTCCAGAAGAAAACCTACAGATCCGGTCTTTCGGTTGAATTGGGACGGCCGTCCTCAGCGCCATGTCTTTCGTGGCCCTCTGGATTTCCCTTAGAATCCATGCGCCTGGATCCGATTTTCCCGCCCCGCTCGGATTCTTCAGTTCGACATCCGGGCTTCGACCATCCGGAGTGATGAATCTCAAATGGACATTGTCCCCAGTTCGCAGCCAATAGAATTCAATCACCGCGGAATTTTCAGAATCTCGAATCGACAATTCTCCGTAGAATCGAGGAGGGCGGGCCCCGGAGAAATGAGCCAATTCCGCTGCCGCGATTGAAGATGCGGAGAAGATCCATGAGAGGAGCACCGGAAGAAGCAATTGGTGCAACCATTGCCTTTCCAATCCACGTGCCTGCTTCTTGCGGCTCACTTCTGGAGCGTTTCGATTCTGCCTCACGGGCAAGCCGCGACTCTCTCCTAGAGGCGTTTCTTCAATCGTCTTGGAATATCGTCCGAAGACCAAGGATCGTCCAAACAAGGAGGCCTCCACGACAAAGACATGCCTGGCCCAGGCAAGCTTGACTCCCCACATCTTTCCACCCCGAATTGGTCGTCTGCCATCCATCCAGGTTGGCTACCATTTCACGGTAGCTTGCTCAATTCCCAAACGCGCCACCAATCGAAACGGCCAGATACTGGATGCCGGTTCACCTGATCGCCGCCGAAGTTGACCAGTGTAGGCCGCTGCATCCGCCAATGGCGAAGCTCTCTCCTCACTCCCACTCGATGCTTGCGGGGGGCTTGGTGGAGACGTCGTAGAGGACGCGGTTGATGCCTTTCACATCGTTGAGGATGCGGTGGCTGGTCTCGCGGAGAAGCTGGTAGGGTAGCTCGACCCAGTCGGCGGTCATGGCGTCTTCGGAAATGACGGCGCGCAGGGAGATCGCCCATTCGTAGGAACGTTCGTCACCTTTGACGCCGACGGTTTTCACCGGAACGAGGCCGGCGTAGGCCTGCCAGACTTTCTCATACCAGCCGTGCTCCTTGAGCTTGCCGATGAAGATGGCGTCGCAGTCGCGGATGATTTCGAGGCGGTCGGGAGTGACCACGCCCGGGCAGCGAACGGCGAGCCCGGGGCCGGGGAACGGATGACGATGGAGGATGTCGTGGGCGATGCCCAGTGAGGCGCCCAGCGCGCGGACTTCGTCTTTGAAGAGTTCCGCGAGGGGCTCCAACACCTTGCCCTGCGCCTGGAGTTCGAGGATGCGGTCGACCCGGTTGTGGTGGGTCTTGATTTTCGACGCCTTCGAGCGGGCGTTGGATGCGCTTTCGATGACGTCTGGATAGAGCGTGCCCTGGGCGAGCATCTCGGCATCGCCGACGGCATCCCAGAAGGTGTCGATGAACAGGTTGCCGATGATGACCCGTTTTTTCTCCGGATCGTCGACGCCCTCGAGAGCGCCGAGGAATCTCCCGGAGGCGTCCACCGTTTCGATCGGCACGCCCATGCGGTGGAAGTTGTTACGGACCTCCTCGCCCTCGTCTTTGCGCATCAGGCCGTGATCGACGAAGATGGCGCGCATGTTCACGCCGGCTTCGTGAAGCAACACGGCGAGCACGGTCGAGTCGACGCCGCCGGAGACGCCGCAGACGACCTGTTTGGTCCCGACCTTCTCGCGGATGCCGTCGATGATCTCGCGTTTCAGATCGTCGATGCGGAAGGGCAGCAGGCCCTTCGCATGGAGCAGGAAGTTATGGAGTATCCGGAGGCCTTCGTGGCTGTGGGTGACCTCCGGGTGGAACTGGATGCCGAAGAAACGCTCGTCCCATTGCAGGGAAACCGGGGTGCCGTGCTGGTTGCGGGCGATCACCTTGCTGCCCTCGGGCAGGTTCTTCACCGTGTCCGAGTGGCTCATCCACACCTGCGAGGAGGCGGAGATGCCTTCATAGAGTCCCTCGCACTTGTCGGGAAACAAATTGGCGGGACCGTATTCGCGTTTGTCGCTGGCCTCGACGCTGCCGCCGAATTTGATGTTGAGGAGCTGCATTCCATAACACACGCCGAGCACCGGCACGCCGAAGGCCTGCAGCGCCGCAAAGTCGAGATCCGGCGCGTCCGCCTCACTGGTGCTGCGCGGTCCGCCCGATAGAATGATGGCTCCGGGTTTCCCGATGTCCGGAAAATCCTCGACGGCGTAGAGTTTCGCGAAAAAGCCGATCTCGCGCACGCGGCGGACGATGAGCTGGGTATACTGCGAGCCGAAATCGATGACGGCGACGTGGTTGGTCTCGTGGGACTCCATTGGTGGGAAAACGCTGAAATGTTGAAAAACTGAGATACTGAAAACCCGGGGCTTTGAATCAACTGATCGGCTGATAGTTGGTCGGTTCCTCGGTGATGACGATGTCGTGGACGTGGCTTTCGCGCAGGCCGCCGGGGGTGATGCGGGTGAAGGTGGCGCGCTCGCGGAGTTCGTCGAGCGTGTTCGCGCCGACATATCCCATTCCGGACTTGAGGCCGCCCATGAGCTGGAAGATCACGTCGGAAAGAGGGCCTTTGTAGGGCACGCGGCCTTCGACGCCCTCGGCGACGAGTTTGCCCGAACTGTTCTGGCCGTAGCGGTCGCCGGAGCCCTTCTGCATGGCACCGATGGAGCCCATGCCGCGATAGGATTTGAAGCGGCGGCCCTGATAGTGAACCGTCTGGCCCGGGCTCTCGCGGGTGCCAGCGAGCAAGGAGCCGAGCATGACGAGGTCGGCACCGGCGGCGATGGCTTTCACGATGTCGCCGGAATAGCGGATGCCACCGTCGGCGATGACCTTGACGCCGTTCGCACGGCAGTGGTCGGCGACATTGCGGATGGCGGTGAACTGCGGCATGCCCACACCAGAGATGACGCGGGTGGTGCAGATCGAACCCGGACCAACCCCCACTTTGACGGCGCTGGCGCCGGCGGAAACGAGATCCTTTGCCCCTTGCTCGGTCACCACGTTGCCGGCGACGACCGGAACATCGGACAGGGCCCGCAGTTTCCCGATCACATCGAGCACGTGTTTGGTGTGGCCGGTGGCGGCATCGATGAAGAGGGCGTCCGCGCCGGCTTCGATGAGCGCTTCGCCGCGGTCGATGCAGTCCGGACCAACGCCGACGGCGGCACCGCAACGAAGACGTCCCTGGGCGTCCTTGGCGGAGTTCGTGAAAGTGATGCGCTTCTCGATGTCGGACCCGGTGATCAGTCCGACAAGGTGGCCGGCGTCGTCGACGAGCGGCAGTTTCTCGATGCGGTTCTGATAGAGGATGCGGCGCGCCTGCTCGAGGCTGGTGTTCGGCGGGGCGGTGACGAGTTTCTCCCGGGGGGTCATCACCTCGGCCACCGTGGCGTTCGGTTTGTCGAGATACCGGACATCGCGCCCGGTGACCATGCCTTCGAGCACCTCGTTTTCGTCCACCACGGGAAATCCGGAAAAGCCATTGCGGGCCATGAGCTCGCGGACGTGATCGATGGTGTCTTCCTTGCGTACGGTGAGCGGCTTGAGGATCACCGCGTTTTCCGAACGTTTCACCCGGGAAACCATGGTCACCTGCTCGTCAATCGGGCAGGCGCGGTGGATCACGCCCATGCCGCCCTCGCGGGCGAGCGCGATGGCGAGGTCGTGTTCGGAGACGGTGTCCATCGCCGCGGAAACGACCGGAATGAACAACGGAATGCCTGCCGTCACATGGGTGGAAAGGTCCGCCTGACCGGGCAAAACGCCGCTCAAAGCAGGCACCAAAAGCACGTCATCAAAGGAAAGTCCGAGGGAAATCTCCGCCATGGCGGAGTCAACAGAGGCCCCCTCCCCCGCGCAAGCCCGAATCCGCGGGCTCCGGGATTTTCCCTGCTGGCGTGCGGCGCGGATTCAGGCTACGGGTGACCCATGGATCGCCGCGCATGGCTGAAACTCGCCGGTTCCTCGCTGGCGGCCGGACTCAGCGGCTGCGGCGGCGGGGTTGCGGAAACGCGCGCCCCGACGGTGAACCGCCGCCTTGTGGCGTCCTACGGCGGCGCGGGATTCGGCATCTGGCAGGACGGCCGTCTGCTCGACGGCGAGCAACTCGGAAACCGCCTCGGATCGCTCAGCCTCACGAAGGCCGTCGCCGGACTCGCCGTCACCCGCGCGGTGGCGGAAGGCTGGCTGAGCCCGGACGCGCCCCTCGGCGGCGAGCTCTCCGAGTGGCGAGGTGACCCGGCGAAGTCGCGGATCACCGTGCGAATGCTGGTGAACCAAAGCGCCGGCCTCGCACCGTCGCCGACCGCTCTTTACCACGGCGTGGTCCCGGACAAGGGACGGGTGGCCCTGCAGCTTCCGCTGCTCGATTCGCCCGGCACGCGCTTCCGTTACGGCCCCGTCTGTTGGGAGGTGCTGGCCGAGTTGATGCACCGCAAGCTCAAGGCGCAGGGGAGCACGCTGGAGTCGTTCGTTTCCCGGCTCACCGGCCGGATCGGCGCGTCGAGCCCGGAGTGGCGCAGCGACGGCAAGGGGCGTTTCTATCTCTCGACGGGCGCCGAGTTCAGCGTGCGGGACCTCGGGCGGGTCGGCCGGGTGATCGGGAAACTCGCCGCCGGCGAAAACGAGGCGGGACTCGACGCCGCGGTCTTCCACGACCTTTCCTCGCCGCGCGCGGCCAATCCGATGTTCGGCGCGGGCATCTGGTGGAACCGCAACGCCCGCAAATCCGGCGCCTTCGCCGTCGAGCCCGAGAAGGTCCTCGATGGTGTGCACGCCCCGTCGTTTTGGAACCGCGCGTGCCTCGACCCGCAGGTGTCCCCGCTCTGGCTCGCGCTGGTGGGCTCCGGCGGAAAGCGCATCTACGTGCTGCCCGGTGAGAATCTGGTGATCGCCCGCCTCGGACGCTCGTATTCGTGGAGCGACCGCGCGTTTCTCGCGTCGCTCAACGCTTGACGGCAACGATCAGGTTCGCATCGGCCGGATCATAGTGGTATCCGGAGCCGAAGTTCAGCGGGCTCGACAGGTTCGCATCGTAGGCGGCCTTGAGCTCCGCCTGGGCATGCTTCGCGAACAACGCGATCGGCGCCTCGTAGTTGCCGAAGTATCGGATGTTCCACTGGTTCGCGTCGAAGTGGCGGATCGGGATGCCCGAGTCGTCCTGGACGATCGCGCTCGAGTTCGAGAGGAAGAAGTTGCGCGCCTTCGAGAAACGGTCGTCGTGCATCAGATACGAAGCCGCCTTGAAATACGTGACTCCCCTGCCCTGCGCGGCGAGCCATTGCTGATAGGAGTCGTTGAATCCGCCGTTCGAGAGATCGCCGGAGACATAGGTCGCACGATGGCCGCCATTCTCGTCCTGATACCGGATTTCCAGACCTTGGTATCCGCCCACCGAGGTGCCGGATACGGATTTCACCTCGCCGCCCATGAGCGCGATCGAGCCGAGCATGATGGGCGTCACGCCGCGCAACGAACTGCGGTCGAGGTCCGACTTCATATCCTCGGTGATGAAATACCCGACGCGGAGCTGGGTTTTGGTGGCGCGGCGGTAGGCGGGCAGCGCGCCCAGCACCTCCTCCGGCGGCAGCGATTCGAGCGCCGGCACCTCCCCCGCCTTTTCGAGGCCCATCAGGTTGTATTGCGAGGCGCGGGGAAACATCGCGGACGCATAGAGCAGGTCGGGACCACCGAACGGATAGTTGACCACCTTGTAGGGCGCCACGTTGTCCCACGACCATGCTTTCATCCGCCCGACGCGCCGGCTGGCGAGTTGTCTCCACACCGCCCGCATCTCGAGTTGGTGGTCCTGATATTGCGCGGTCTGCTGGAGGCGCGACAGGCGCTCGCCGTGGCGCACCGGCTTTCCGGCGAGGAAGAGGGCGACGTCGTTGGCGTCGGCAATGCCGCCCACGGTTTTGAATTCCGGCGGCGGATCGTCGAGATATTGGACCTGGCCTTTCTTTTTCGACGGTGCGCAGGACGCGGCGAACGCGAGCAGCGCGATGGGAACGATTCGGAGGTTCATGGGGATGGCTTGGTTGGACGGACGTTCAGCGTTTTCAGGGGGAAATACAACATCCATGCGACGAGGCAGGTCGCGAGTCCGGACAGCGTCGGGACGGGCTCCGCGATGAGCGAGCGCACGACCACGAACGACGCCATCGCGAGGAACACCAGCGGCGGCAGCGGATACCACGGGCAACGGAAGGCCCCCGCGCGTTCCGGATGCCGTCGCAACACGAAGATGCCCGCCACGGTGAGGAACGAACAAACGGTGAGGCCGATCTGCGTGTATTCGAGCAGCGTCTTGAAATCGCCGATCAGGATGAAGCCGAGGGCGAGCGAGGACTGGAACAGGATGGCACGGGCCGGCACGCCACCTTGGTTCGGGCGGGCCAGCCACCGCAGCGGCGCGATGTCCCGCCCCATCGCCTGCAAGACCCGCGGGCCGGCCCAGACGAGCGCGCTCACCGTGGCGAGCAGGCCGACCGCCAGCACGCCGCTGAACCAACGCGCCGCTCCCTCGCCGAACAGGGAAACCGCGGCGACGTGACCGACTTCCAGTTTTCCCGCGAGTTCTCCGGTGGGCGCCGCACGCAGAAACGCCGCGTTGAGGGCGAGATACAACACGGTCACGACCAAGGTCCCTAGCACCAGCGCGCGCGGCAGGTTTTTCCGCACATCCTCGATTTCATCCAGGATGTAGACCGCCGCGTTCCAGCCCGAGTAGGCGTAGAACACATACAACAACGAGACGGCGAAGCTCGCCTGGAGCACCAGCGCGAGATCCGCCGATGGATCGATCGACCACCGGATGTCACCATGCCCCGGAAGGAACAACGAGGCCGCGATGAAGCCGACGATCAACACGAGCTTCAGGATGGTCGATACCGTTTGGAACCACGCGCTCGACCTCAGGCTGCACAAGTGCGCGAGGGTCACCAGGGCGAGCGCCGCGATGGATACAGCCTTTGCCGGCAGCACCTCCCAGGCCCTGTGACCGTAGACGCCGAGCGGAAGCGCCGCGAGCGCGGTGGGAGCCGCGAAGCCGATGACCGCGGACAGCAGCCCCGCCATCCAGCCGAGCGAGGGGTGGAACAGAACCGACAGGAAATGATACTCGCCGCCCGATTTCGGAAGAGCGGAGCCGATCTCCGCATACGACAGCGCGCCGCACAGGGCGAGCAATCCCCCGAGCGCCCACAGCAGCATCAGGGCAGGGCCGGACGGGATGTCGCCCACTTGGAAACCCAGGCTGGTGAACACGCCGGTGCCCACCATGCTCGCGACCACGAGCGCGGCGACGGGAAGCATCCGGACACGGCTGGATCGCTCGGGCACCATCCCACCTAACACCGCGGGCGGGATTCTCAAGCGCAACCGTCGATCACTGCAGATCTTCCAGCCGCTGGCGGCACCACGAGAGGCCCTCGGTATATTCCTCGCTGCTCGGGCGCGAGGCGACGAGGTTCTCCCACAGCGACACCGCCTCGGAAAACGCCTGGGCCGACTCCCCTGTTTTGCCGGCGAGGTGCAACGAGTGGCCGAGGTCGCCGGCCATGTAGGCGCTCGATAGCTGCAGTTGCTCGGAGCGCGGCCCCTTGGCCGAGGCGGTCACCTCCAGCGAAGCGAGCAGGTCGCGCGCCTTGCGGATGAGTGCAACTTCGTGGTCCCGCTCGCCGGCCACGCCGAGCATCCGCGCCTTCTGCCACCACAACAGGGCGAGGCGGTAGCCGACGAGCGCGTCGCCCGGTGCCGAGGCGCGGATCCGCTCGAGCATCGCGATCCCCGTGTCGTAGAATTTCATCGCTTCGTCCCCTTGGCCGCGGTCGCGCAGGATACCCGCGCGCAGTCCGTATTGGGCCGCTTTGCGGGCCGATGCCTCGATGTGATCCGGTTGCTCGATGAGCACTTGTTCGAGGAGCTTCATCGCGGCCTGCGACAGCGGCTCGGCTCCGGTCACATCGCCGGAAAGCACGGCCGCTTCCGCCATCGAGCCGTAGCATCCGGCGAGGTCCAGGCGGAGCTGGGTGTTTTTCGGGTCCTTCTCGAGCAGTTTGTTGAGCTCCGCGGCGGCCAGCGTTCGCACCTCACGCGCGTCGCCCATGCTGCCCATGCCTTCCAGAATCGTGGCGGATGACAGGTAACAGGCGGCGAGCTCGGACCTCAGCACCGCCGAGTCCGGCCGCTCGTCGGCGATGCGGTTGAGCGTCTGGGTCGCGCGCATCAGCTGGTCGAGTGCCTTGCCGTCCTGACCCTGCGCCGCGAGCAGTTGCGCTTCGTGGAAATCGAGCACCGCCACCAATTGGTCCAGCCGGGTGACATCGACGTCTGCGCGCGGAACTTCCGCAAACGCCTTTCGCGCCGTCTCGAACGAAGCGGTTGTTTCCGGGTCGGACTTCGCCTGCCGCAGCAGCGCGAGCAGCAGCGAATCACGGGCGATCCGGAGCTTGAAATCGGCGTCCTTCGGCATCGTCTCCCAAGCATCGAGCGCCTCTTCCAACCGCCTGCCGGCGGCCTCCTCATCGCCCGCCGCGAGCATCACTTCGGCGAGCTCCAATTTCACCCGGGCGTGCTCGTCCTTGAGTGCGTCCTGGTCCGATGTCCTCGTCAGGAAATCATTGAAATACCGTTCCAACCGTTTGAGCCTCAGATCTCTACCATCCAGAGGAGGCAGGCTCCGATGACCCTTCTCCATCGCCCATTCAAACAAGCGGTCCCCGATCAAGCGGGACGCCTCGAGCCGCGCCAGCCAGCGGTCGCGCTCATACGAAAGCACGTGCGTCGCCTCCTCCGCCTCCGCCCGCGCCTTTTCCATCGCCGCCTTGGAGGTCTCGATCTCGGTGCCAGCCTCGATCTGTTCGGCGCGCCGCGCGACCCGCTCACCCGCGAGCTGCGAGGCGGCGAGCTGCCAGAGACCGGCGAGGCCGATCGCCAGAACGATCGCCGCGCCGAGGGCGAACCACACGCGACGGGTCGCCCGCTCGGCTTTGCGCCGCTGGTCGAGCAGGGTGTCGATCTCCCGGCTGCGCGCAAGGTCCGCCTCCACCGTTTCGAATCCGGCGCTGACCTCGACCATGCTGCCCGGCCGCGAGTCCGGATCCAATGTCAGGCAGCGTTCGATCCATTCCCGGAGGCCCTCCTCCAGTGGATTCGCCGCCGGGTCCGGCCACTCGATGGTCTCCTGCTGGGCAACATTGCGGGCCACTTTCTCCAGATCGGCGTGGATGCCATCACGATGAGTCGCCCCCGCCGGCGGCGCGACTTGTTGGAAGGTCTCGTTGCATCGCGGGAAACGCCCGGTGATCAGCCGGAATGCCAACGACCCGAAGGCATACACATCCCAGTGGTAGCCCTCCTCTTCGAGAAAGCCGGCGGGGCGCAGCAGTTGCTCGGGCGGTTGGTAGAGCACCGCGTCGGTGAAGTGGAAATTCGAAACGCCGGGCATGTTGCCGAGCGCCCAGTCGCTGACCAGCACCGAGCCGTCGTGAGCAATGAACACATTCCCCGGCTTCAGGTTTCCGTGGGCCACACGCTTCGAGTGGATGCCGGCGAGCGTGCGGGCCAAAGCTCGCACCACTTTCCACGAATCGATGCCGGGATGTTCGTCGAGTTTGTGCTGGAGCGACCGCGGGACCATTGGCTGCCCCTCGACCTCGTCGGCCACCAGCGGCAGCAGCACACAGGCCGGCGCGCCGCCGAAGTCCGCCGCCAGCACGGGCATCACACCGTCGGGCCAGCCGCCCGCGGCGAGGCGTTTGGTGGTCTTGTCGAGCAGGTTGCGGTTGATCGCCGGCTCATCGAGCACCTTCAGGACGCAGGGGGCTCCCGCCCGATCCTCGGCTTGGAACACCCGTCCGCTTTCACCGAAACCAATGAGGTCGTGGACCGTCAGGTCATCCAGCCGGAGAACATCCATCGGCGAATTTCTAGACGACACCACCGGGGAAGCCAACCCCCAATGCAGCTTGCGCTTGATCGCGGCCCGGAGCGCTCCGACAGTCCGCCCATGGTCATCCGGATCCTTGGTTTCCTCGCCCTGATGGCATCCCTCGCGGGGGCCGAAAACACCACGCTCGACCGCTGGCTCGCCCGCCAGGAGACGATCCGCGCGATGGAGGTCAGCTTCACCCAGACGCGCACGCTGCCCGCTCTCAAGAAACCGGTCGTCACCCCCGGCCGCCTGGTCTTCCAGAAACCTGGCAAACTCCGCTGGGAACTCGGTGACCCGCCGGCGACCATTGCCGTATCCGACGGAGAGACCGTCACGCTCGTCGACCGCAAGGACGGCAGCGCCCGGCAGATTCCGGCGGATTCGCCGAAGGCGACCCGTTTTTCGCTGCTCGCGGGCCGCGCGTTGCGCACGGCGGACGGGTTCAAGGAGACCTTCGAGGTCGCCGCCCATCGGGTGGACAAGGGCATCGAGCAATTCACGCTCAGGCCGCTCGACCGCTCGCTGCGCAACCAGGTGCCTTGGGTTTTCCTCAGCATCGACCCGAAGAGCGAGCGCCTCGTCGCCCTCGAGCTCGAACTCAAGGACAAGTCCCGCATCCGTTCGGTGTTCGGGAAACCGGAGATCAACAGAAATCCCGATCCCGCCTTGTTCACCGTCGACCTGAGCGGCTTGAAGGTCAGGTGAAAGTCGATTGCTCGCGGATGGTCCGGAACGCGGCGCCCCATTGCTCTGGCTCGCCGCGGCCCTCGATGCTGATCGCGCCTTCCCAGCCCTTCTCGTGGAGGACACGGAAAAACGGCCGAAAATCGTCGCCCTTCACACCCGGATAGGTCCGTTCGGCCTTCTCGGCGATCTCCATGTGCGCCACCACTTCCAGCGCGTCACGCAGGTCGTCCGGCGTGTCGCCCATCACCCGCATGTGATAGAGATCGGCCAGCACGCGGACGCGCGGATGGCCCGCGGCGCGGATCAATGACGCCGCCTGAGCGATGTGGTTGATGAAGTTGCATTCTCTTTCCTGCAACTGCTCGACGACCACCGTAACACCGCGTTTTTCCGCCAGAGGTCCCATCTTCTTGAGCAGTTCCACGAACTGCTTCTCCGCTTTCGCGCGAGGGAAGCCGTCCGGAACTCGGCGCGCGCCGGAACTGCCGAAGACGATGAATTTGCCGCGCGCCTCGGCCAAACGCCGGAACGCGGTGTCCGCCCACTCGAGCACTTCGTCGTGGTTCGCGTCCGGCCCCACGCAGTGCAAATGCGGCGGCCGGATGAAGCTGTTGCACGCGAGCACCGGCAGCGGCGCACCTTGGATCGATGCGAGTTGTTTCGCGAACGCGGCGTCGTCCTTGCCCGGGACGAGAAACGCGTCGGTCGAGAGCGTCAGGAATGACGCTCCCGCCCGCTTCAGCGCCGCCGCGTGTTCCGGCGACGAAGCGATGCCCATCCCGGTGAAGACGGTCTTGCCCTCCGTTTCCGCCGCCTTCAGCGAGCAGCCCGCCAGTGCGAAAGCACCCGTTTTCAGCCAGGTCCGGCGTCTCATGTCCGTCAGAGGTGAAACACCTTGCCGCCAGCCATCACCTCCTGCGTCTTCTCGTCGAAAGTGACGCGCTCGCCGGTGCGGGCCGCGGCGTTGGCCATGATGGTGGCGATCGAGTGTTGGTAGCCGGCCTCTACCGGCGCATGGGTCTGCTTGCGCGAGCGCAGGCACTCGAGCCAGTTGCGCATGTGGGCGCTGGTCATCGGATCCGCGCCCGTGTTCGCCGACGCGGCGGCCGGGCCGTCGCCCTCCAGCTTCAGCGCTTCGAGGCGGTTGCCCTTCATGCCCATGGCGGCCGCCTCGGCGTCGCCGAGCCCGCCTTTCGGGGTCACCTTCCCTGTATCAAGGTTCAGCTCGCCGCCGTTTGAGTAGTAGACCTCCTTGATGCCACCCGCCGAGTTGCTGAAACGAGAGCTGTAGACCACTTGGAACCCCTTCGTCGGATCGTCCAGCGGACCGTAGTCGAAGACCGCCGTCAACGTGTCGAAGTTCGAGCGCCCGTCCTTCCACTGATAGATCCCGCCGTTGGCCGACACCGAGCGCGGGTGCGGAAGGCCGGTGAACCAATGGATCGTGTCGATCTGATGGCACATCCATTGTCCCGGGATGCCCGAGGAATACGGCCAGAAGAGACGGTATTCGAGATACTTGCGCGGATCCCACTCATCGTCCGGACGATTTCCGAGGAAGCGTTTCCAGTCGATATCCTCCTTGCGCAGCTTCGCCACCAGGTCCGGACGCCGCCAGCGGCCCGGCTGGTTCACGTTCCACGTCATTTCCGCGGCGACGATTGGTCCGAATTTGCCGCTCTTCAGGTAATCGTGAGCCGCGTGATAGGTCGATCCCGAGCGCCGCTGCGAGCCCACCTGGAACACCTTGCCGCTTTCCTTCACCGCCTTGAGCGCCATCCGCGCGTCGGCCATCGTCTCGGCGAAGGGTTTCTCGCAATACACGTCGCAACCGGCCTGAACCGCCTGGGTGGCGTGCAGCGCGTGCTGGAAATCCGCCGTCGAGATGATCACCGCGTCCGGTTTCGCCTGCTCGTAGAGTTCCTCATTGTTCCGATAGGTCGCCACGTCGATGCCCATCTCCTTTTTGAAATACGCTTTCGCTTCGTCGCGCCGCACGGACCAAAGGTCGGACACGCCCACGATCTCGCAGTTGAACGGGCCGGACACTCCTTTGAACGCCGGCATCAAGGCCTGCCGCAGGCGGTCGGAGAATCCGACGATGCCGATCCGGATCCGCTCGTTCGCGCCGGGTGTGCGCGTCTGGCCGAGCGCGGTGGGGAACGTGCGGGCTGCGAGAAGACCAAGGGAGCCCAGCGAGCCGGTGCGGAGGATCTGACGTCGATTCATGATGCGATGGATGGATTTTCGGTTGGGTGCGCCATCCGACGCATGCCGGACAGACTCCACCGATACCAAACGGTTTCCCTCCGGCTTTCAAACCCGAAAGTCCGTTCACTCCAGTCCCTCGCGTTTCACCCTCGGCAGCGATGCCACCACCAGCTCGTAGGAATGCCCGATGAGATCCCGCAGCAGATCGCCCGGCACGCTTCCGTCCAACCGCACCGTGTTCCAATGCCGTTTGTTCATGTGATAGCCAGGCGTGATCCCCTCGTAGCGGTCGCGCAGGTCCACGGCGCGCTCCGGATCGCACTTCAGGTTCAGCCGCGCGGGGAAATCGTCGGGCACCGTCAACGCGAACATCTTGCCCGCCACCTTGTAGACCAGCACCTCCGGGCCGAAGGGAGTCGTCTCCTCCGCTCCGGGGAAGGAAAGAATGAAACCGATCGCGTCCGGCAGGTCCATGGCGTCATTTCACCTCTTTGATCAAGATCGGCCGGTTCGGATTGTCGGCTTCGAACTTCACATCGATCTGGCTCGGAGGCCGCGGCGGCCGCGCCAGCCCGCCGGCCAGTTGCACCGACGTCCCGAGCCGGTTCATGCCAACGAAAAGAATCGACGCGGAAACGATCATTCCGCCGGACAGGATGCATGCGTGCAGGGTTTTCATGTGACTTCGCCTTTTAGTTCTTTCCTCACCACGAAACGAACCGCAGCCACCGATGAAAAGCAGAAATCCGGATGGTCCATCTCCCATCTTTTCACGTTTCCGCGTGCCCCTCCATCGTCCCGCGCCTTTGCAGCAGGTTCGCGATCGTCCAGCAACCTGCGGCCCATGCGGCGCCGACGGACCACCCGGCCAGCACGTCCGTCGGCCAATGCACGCCCAGATAGATCCGCGAGACGCCCACCAGAAACGTGACCATCGCGGCGAGCATAAGGATGTAGGCACGGATCGCCCGCCGACTCTCGACCTTCGCCAGCAGCGCGCCCAATGTGAGATACGTCACCGCCGACATCATCGAGTGCCCGCTTGGAAAACTGGCGGTATACACCAGCGACCCGTGCGGGACGAGATCCGGCCGAGGCCGGTCGAAGCCCATCTTCAACAAGCTGCTCGCCACGATGCCTCCGCCGATGGCGCCCAGAAGGAAAACCATCGCCCGATGTTTGCCCCGCAGCGCGAGGTATCCGGCCGCCGCGATCGACAGTCCGCCCAGAATCACCGTGCCGCCAAGGCCGGTGATGTCGCGCGCCATCTCCTCGACCATCGGCGGCCCCCAGGGCTCCGCATGGTTCTCCGGATTCCGTAGAGCGAGCAGGATCCGCTCGTCCACCCCGGCGGTCTCGCCCTCCATCACCTCGTCCGCGATCTCCGCGAATCCCCACGACGCGAGCGAGACGAACAGGATCAGCAGCATCACCGGCCGCTCGTGCCGCCCGATGTAGCGCACGAATCGCAGGCACCGGTTCCAGAACGAGCGCGCGGGCGGGCAGAGGTCCATCACCGTCCGCGCTACCCTCGCATCCGTCCGTCCGCCACCAAAAGATGATCCGGATGGAGGGAAGTCCAAATCGGAACCGAAACATCCGATTCCCCAGCCCGGCACACCGAGCCCCCCGGTTCGCGGCTCCGGCCGGAGTCTGACAAAACCGGAAGTCTTTCCATTTCAAGGGTTGTCAGGGGCGAGGGTGCGGGCGTATGGTTCCGGGCAATCCATCGCATGTGGGAATACTTTCTTGAATACTGGCGGGACGGCATCGAGATCCTTCTTCTGGCGGCGTGCATCTATCAGATCTATCGCGCTTTCCGTGCCACCCGCGGCGCGCAGATTCTCGTGGGTCTGGTGACGATCCTCGTTGTGCTGACGCTCGTCTCGGCGATCTTCAAGTTCGAGGTGATCCAGTGGATCATCACCCGCGCGGCGGCGGTGCTGGCCTTCGCGATGATCGTGATTTTCCAGCCGGAACTGCGCAGCGGTTTGGCGCGGTTGGGCAGCAACCGCTTGTTTTCCGTCTTCGGCAAGCGGCGCCACGATTTCCTCGAGCGTTTCGCGGACGCGGTGTTCCACCTTTCGAAGAAACGGATCGGCGCATTGTTCGCGATCCAGCGCGACGTGAGCCTCAAGGAGCAGCTCGAAACCGGCGTCGCGCTCGACGCTCGGTTCTCGCCGGAGCTGGCGCAGGCGGTGTTCTATCCGAAGGCTCCGCTGCACGACGGCGGCATGATCATCGCCGACGAGCGGGTCGCCGGCGCGGCCTGCGTGTTTCCCGTGACCGAACGCGAGATGCAGGACCGCTCGACCGGGCTGCGGCACCGCGCGGCGATCGGCCTCACCGAGCGGACCGACGCGGTGGCCGTGGTGGTGAGCGAGGAGACCGGCGGCATCTCGATCTGCGAGAACGGCGTGCTCCAGCGCAACCTAACCGAAACCCAGTTCCGCGAGCGGCTCGCCGAGATCTTCCTTTCCCGTATCCCCACCACCGATGAAACCGACGATGCCACACAACTGGATCGCAAAACTTCTGTCGCTGCTTCTGGCGATCGCGATCTGGTTTCTGATTAAATACAATCTGGCGGACAACGGCGGGTTCATGGAACGCCCGCCGAAGGCGCAGATCGTACCCGAGCCGGTGAAGTGAGGCTCAGTTCGACGGCAGGTCGACGTGGTCGATGAGGCGGACGTCGCCGTAGAAAACCGCGGTGGCGAGGATGTTGGGACGGGTGAGATCCGCGGCGGTCTGCAGGGTTTCCGCATCGACGAGTTCGAGGTAGTCGATGCGGGCGAACGGCGAGGCTTCGATGTCCGCGCGGGCGGCGGCGAGGATGGCGGACGGGGTGTCGAGCGCGGCGGCGGAGACAAGCGCGCGGTGGATGCGCGGCGCATCCGCACGGTGCTCGGGAGCGAGCCGGACATTGCGGGACGACATCGCGAGGCCGTCGGCCTCGCGGATCGTCGGGTGGCCGATGATTTCCACCGGCACGTCGAGATCGCGGACCATGCGGCGGATGACGGCGAGTTGTTGGAAATCCTTCTCGCCGAAGATGGCGGCGTCGCAGGACGTGAGCAGGAAGAGTTTCAGGACCACCGTGCAAACGCCGTCGAAGTGCCCCGGACGGGTGGCGCCGCAGAGGCCGGCGGATAGAAGCGTCTCGGTGACGGTGATGGAACGGTCGGGAAAATACATTGAGCCGACGTCGGGCGCGAAGACGACATCGACCCCGAGTTCGCGGCAATTGGCGAGATCGTTATCGAGCGTGCGCGGGTAGGCGGCGAGGTCGCCGGGGCGATCGAACTGGATCGGGTTCACGAAGATGGAAACCATCACGCAGCCGTCTGGACCTGCCGCCTCGCGCCCGGCACGCATCAGGGCGAGGTGGCCATCGTGTAGGGCTCCCATGGTGGGGACAAGAACACGTCTCCCGCAGAGCGGAAGCGCGCGGAGTTCATCGCGGGTGGTGAGGACTTGCATGTCGGTGGCGGGTCGGCGGCATGGAGGAAATGTGCCTGTCACGCATCTTCGACGCGGCTGGTCACCTCGCCTTCGGCAAACTTCGTGCGCAGCAGGTCGCCGGGTTTCAAGGCGGCGGCGGATTTCACCGCGCGGCCGTCAGGGCCGAGGGTGAGCGAGAAGCCGCGTTGGAAGGCGGACTCCGGCCCGAGCGTGCGGAGCAGCGAGCGGAAGCGAACGAGGCGTTCCGAGCGGCGTCCGAGGTCTTCGGAAACGCAATGTCCGAGACGGATGCGGAGTTGTGCGAGGTTTTCCAGGCGACGCTCGATCACCTTGGCCGGCTGGTGCAGGTGGTGGCGCGTCTTCGCATCCTGCAGACGCCGCGAGGCGTGCACGAACGACTCGCGGATGCCCGAGGCCAAGGCCGAGCGCAGGGCATCGAGACGCATCACCGGTTCGCGGAGCAAGCGCGATCCATCGCGACGCAGGGGACCGCGGCGGAGCGAGTCGATCGAAAGCCGAGCCCGCTCGACGCGCTCGACGACGCGGCGGACCATGCGTTTCCGGAGCTGGCCGAGCCGCTCGGTCAGTTCGACGCCATCGGCCACCGCGAGTTCCGCGGCGGCGCTGGGGGTGGGCGCGCGGAGGTCCGCCACGAAGTCCGCGATGGTGAAATCGATTTCGTGCCCGACTGCCGAGATGATCGGGATGGGGCAATCGAAGATCGCGCGGGCGACGATCTCCTCGTTGAAATTCCAAAGGTCTTCGATCGACCCGCCGCCGCGGCCGACGATGAGCACGTCACATCGGGGCAGGTTGAAATCCTCCGGCCGGCCCATCCGGCGAATCGCCTCGGCGATCTCGCGCTCCGCCCCCCTGCCCTGCACGCGCACCGGGAACAAGACCGGTTGGACCCACGGCGCGCGCCGGCCGAGCACGTTGAGGATGTCCTGCAAGGCGGCGCCGGACCCCGAGGTGACGAGTCCGATCCGGCGCGGAAATCCGGGGATCGGTTTCTTGTGCGTGGCATCGAAGAGACCTTCGCCGTCGAGTTTTCGCTTCAACGCCTCGAAACGCGCCTGGAGGTCGCCCATGCCGGCGCGCTCGGCCTTGATGACGATGACCTGAAGCTGGCCGCGCGCTTCGTAAATGGTGGCCTCGGCGAACAAGCGGACCTTGGCGCCGTCCTCGATGGCATCGGAACCCGGGCGCTTCCGCGCGCCGAACATGGCGCAGGAAATCTGCGCACCCTCGTCCTTGAGTGAGAAATACCAATGGCCGCTGCCTTGTTTCCGAAGGTTCGAGACCTCGCCCTCGATCCACAGCTCGCCGATCTGCACTTCAAGCAGGTTCTTCATCCGCCGCAGGAGCTGCGTGACGGTGAGCGCCTTCGGTGCGGGTTTCGAAGATGAGCCGGCGAAAAGATCCACGGACGGAAGGTGGCAGGAGCGGAATCGATTTCGAGCGGGAAATGGAGTGGCGGGCTTCGATCAACTCACCGTGCTCACGGTCATCGGCGGCGCGTCGAGCGAATCGCCGGCGCGCAGGCCGGACAGTTTCTGATAGAGCGAGCTGGCCGGCGACAACAGGGTGACCTCCTCGCCATCGTGCACGACCTCCAGCCCGCCGGCGGTGGGAACCAGGAAGAAACACGAAGTTTCCCCGCCGATCTTCACTCGGACGAAAGCGCCCGCCTCGATGGCGGCATCCGGGGCGAAATCCGCGGGATGCCACGAGTCGAGGATGCGCAAGGACTCGCCGAGTTCCTGCGCCTGCCGCGCCTGCCCGGATGCGAGATAGGACGCCTCGAGACTGCGGGTGTCATACTTGCTCTCCGCCTTGCTGCCGGGGTCGGTGGCGGCGGCACGCGCTTCGGACGCGGCGCGGTGGAGGCGGTCGAGGCTGCCTTGCAGTTCCTTGCGGACGGTTTCGATCAAATCGGCTTTGGTCATCGCGGGGCGGCAGTGTCCACGGATGCGGGCGTCGGCACAAGTCATGGCGACTCCGCAAATTTTGCGCCGGGTTTTCCATGATCCGCCGAGCGAAAGAACGATCGAAGGGCGATGTTTCCGGAAATCCGTCGTCGCACCATGGCCACTTCCCCACCCGCCAAACGATCGTCGCGCACCTTGTTGCCGCGGATTTGGAATGCGTTGCTCTGGCTGGTGATGTGCGCGCTCGGCGGCACCGGGTTGTTGCTCGCATTCCGTTTGCCACCGGGGTCGCGCGGCGGCCGCGGGCTCTCCGCCCTCGGGTGGGGCCGCCACGACTGGGGCGACCTGCACACCTGGTTGTCGTATGCGTTTCTCGCGCTGATGGTGGTGCACCTCGCCCTGCACTGGCGTTGGTTCTGGCAGATCGCCGCGAAGAAACGCTCGTGGCCCTTGCTCATCGGCTTTGGCGCGGGGCTCGCACTCATCCTCGCGATCGTCTGCCTGCCGGTGAAGGACGACCGCGAAGGCGACGGTCCCGGTCGAGGACCGGGCCATGGCCGCGGACAAAGCTCGCACTGAGCCTTTGCAAGCCGCGGCGCGCGTGCGAGGCTTCCGGCGATGTTCGACTTCACCGCCATCGATCGCGAGGACTTCCGCAACCTGCTGGCGGAGATCGGCGCGATGCGGATGCCCTTCGGGAAATTCGGCATCAAGGAGTATCCGCCATCCGGCGTGCCGATCATGGACCTGCCGGTGGAATACCTCGCGTGGTTCAAAGAGCGCGGGTTTCCGAAGGGCCGCCTCGGTGAGTTGATGGCCTGCGTGTATGAGATCAAGGAAGTCGGGATGGACTCGGTGTTCGATCCGATGCGTTTGGCCCACGGCGGACGCCATCCGCTGCGCACCAGGCGCAGAAAATCATTCGATTTCGACTGAGTCGCTTCCTTGCCATGCGCGCCATGCGTGGCACAGTGCCCGCCGTGACTGGTCTTCCCGTTTCCCGCAGGTCGTTTCTCGCCGGTGCCGGCGCATGGCTCGGCACACGTCCGCTTTTCGCGCAATCCGCCGATCCGTCGAAATCGGTCACCGTTTCGCTTTTCCACACGACGGACATCCACGGCCACATCGTGCCGACGAAAACGTACGACGGCGTGGAGAATGTCGGCGGCTTCGCCCGCTGCGCGACACAGATCCGCCGCTGGCGCAGGGAGTCGCCGCATTCGCTGACGCTCGACATCGGCGATGTCTATCAGGGCACCGCCGAGGGACTTCTGCACCAGGGGAACCTGATGATGAAGTTGTTCAACCGCATGGGATACAACGCGTGGACGCTCGGAAACCACGACTTCGACTGGGGCCGCGAGGCACTTGAAAGCAACCTTGAGCTATCCACCCCGCCGGTGCTCACGGGAAACCTGAAGGTGGACGGCCGCGCGGCGGGCGAGCTGGAAGGACCATGGAAAAAGGTCGCGCCGTGGATGATGAAGGAGTGCGGCGGATTCCGCATCGCGTTGGTCGGACTCATCACTCCCGGGCTGCCGTATTGGCTGGCCGACGAGACACTGGCCGGGGCCGTGGTGCAGGACCCGGCACAAGCGCTCCAGCGGTCGATCGCCGAAGCGCGCGACGCGAAGGCGGACGCCGTGGTGGTGATGGCGCACATGGGGTGGCGCAGCGGCGACGATTTCGCCAATCCGCTGCATGAGATCCTCGCGGCCGCGCCCGGCGTGGACGTGCTGTTGGCGGGACACACCCATCAGGTGAAACCGTCGTGGAAGATCGGAAACGTGCTGTGTTCGCAGGCCGCCTACCATGGCATCCACTGTGGCCGCCTTGATTTCACATTCGACCCGGAGACGCGAAAGCTAATCGACCGCCGCGCGGCGACGGTGTTCATGGACGACTCGTTCGATCTGGATCCCGCGGTGATGGAAACGGCCGAGCCGGATCTCAAGACCGCCGCCGAACAACTCGCTCGAAAGGTCGCCGTGGTGAAGAGCAAGATCGACGGCACGGGCCGGCGCAACGAACTCGCGCGCTTGTTCTGCGAGATCTTCGCGGACGCCCTGAAACGTGCGGGCACCCCCGTGGACGGCGTGTTTCACGGCAGCTTCGGCACCGGCGACCTGATGCCCGGCGAACTCACCGTCGGCGACTGCTGGACGCTGCTGCCGTATGAGAACCTGCTGGGCACGGCGAAACTTGGAGCCAAGGACCTCATCGAGATCGCCCGCGAGGATCACGGAAACTACCGCTCCGACCGCACGCTTTGGCCCTTCGACCTGAAGATCGGTCGCGGCGGCGAGGTGCTTAGCTTCGAAAAAGACGGCAAGCCTGTCCCGGAGGACGCCGTCTACACCATCGCCTTCAACAGCTATGACATGCAATCCGGCGGCCAGTCGTTGATGCGCCTGCGTGAGATCGTTTCCCAGCCAAGCGCCGCACGGAAAATCACGCCCATCGACACCCGCGGTGCCCTCATCGACGGACTTCTCGAACGCGGGACCATCGGCTGAAGCCGGGCGATTTCATGCTTTCTTCATTGGCATTTCACCGGGACTCGCTGGAATCCGGACATGTCGAAAGTCCTCTTGATCGAAGACGAACCCGCCATCGCCGATACACTTGTGTATGCACTCGGCACCGAGTGTTTCACCGTGACCCACACGCTCACGGGGGCCGAGGGGCTCGCCGCCCACGCCGCGGACCCGCATGACATCGCCATCCTCGACATCGGCCTGCCGGACATGACCGGGCTCGATGTCTGCCGCAAGCTCCGCGAATCCTCATCCATCCCCGTCCTGTTCCTCACCGCGCGCGACGGTGAGGTGGACCGCATCCTCGGGCTCGAACTGGGTGGCGACGACTACGTCACCAAGCCGTTCTCGCCGCGCGAGGTTGTCGCACGCGTCCGCGCCATCATGCGCCGCGCAGGGAACACGCCGGCATCCGGAAACCACGATGCCGAGATCCCCGTCACCTGCGGACTCTCGCATGACGGCTCCACGATGCGGATCCGCTGCGACGGCAAGCCGCTCGACCTGACAGCGCACGAATACAAGCTCCTGCTGGTCCTGATGGAGCGCCCCGGCCGGGTCTTCACGCGCGACCAATTGCTCGACCACGCGTGGCAGGACCCGGGCGCCGTCACCGACCGCACGGTGGACGCCCATGTGAAATCGATCCGTTCGAAACTTCGCGCCGCACGCCCCGGCGCCGAAAACCTCATCGAGACCCGCCGTGGGCTCGGATACTCGCTGGCCACCGAAGCCTGACCCTCCGCCATGCGTTTCACCCGGGTCACGCTGTTCTTCATCGCGTTCATCATCACGCTGGGTTTCTATCACCTCGCGAGCGGGTTTCTGAAGGAGGTCGAACCGCAGACCTTCCAGGCCACCGAGGAAATGATGGTGGACACCGCCAACCTGCTCGCCGAACTCGTCGAACGCGATCTGGAGGGTGGCAAACTCGACAACGAGCACCTGCACGAGGCCTTCGATGCCGCCCACCAACGTGAGATCCGCTCGCAGATCTTCGAACACCTCAAGCGCGAGGTCGGCCTGCACGCCTACATCACGGACGCCAACGGCATCGTTGTCTTCGATTCCGACGACGGACGCCGCGAGGGTGAGGACTACCGCAACAAACTCGATGTCTCACGCACGTTCGACGGCCGATACGGCGCGCGCAGCACCCGTGACGATCCGAAGAACGCGGCGAGCTCCGTGATGTATGTCGCCGCCGCCATCGGCGATCCCGCGAAACCGAGCGGCGTGCTCTCCGTCTTCAAGCCGCAAATGGACGTCATGCCGCTGGTGAAGGATCGCCGGCGGATCATCCTCACCGCCTGCGCGCTGATTGGCAGCGGCATCATCTTCCTCATCGGCGCCGTGTTTCTCTGGCTGTTCCGGCCGATCGGCCAGATCACGGATTACGCCCGCGCGATCGAACGCGGCGAACGCCCGAAAAAACCCAAGATCGGCATCGGCCGCGAGGTGAACACGCTGGCCCACGCACTCGACTCGATGCGCGACGCGCTGGAGAACCGGAGATATGTCGAACGATACGTGCAAACGCTCACCCATGAGTTGAAGAGTCCGCTCGCGGCCATCCGCGGCGCCGCCGAACTTCTCGACGAGGAGATGCCCGCCGAAGACCGCCGCAAGTTTCTCGCCAACATCCGGGCCGAGACGGCTCGCAGCGAACGGCTCATCACGCGCTTGCTGGAACTCTCCGCCATCGAAAGCCGCCCGTCGTTGGACGGAAACGAAACGGATCTGCGGCCGATCGTCGCGCGCGCGATCGACCAGGCCGGCCCACTCGCGGAGTTGGCGGGTGTTTCGCTGGGACGCCCCGATGAAGAAAATCCCCTCACCGTGCGCGGCGACGAATTCATCCTCCGCGCGGCGGCGACGAATCTGCTGGAGAACGCGATCGATTTCTCGCCGTCAGGATCCGCCGTCGAAGTCCGGCTGGCGGAGGAAAACGGATGCGCCGTGCTGGAGATCCGCGACCACGGCCCAGGCATCCCGGACTACGCGCGCGAGCGGATCTTCGAGCGCTTTTACTCGCTGCGCCATCCCTCATCCGGCCGCAAGGGCACGGGGCTCGGCCTCACGCTTGTTCGCGAGGCGGCGGAACTGCACGGCGGTTCGATCTCGCTCGATCCGGCGGACGGCGGCGGCACCGTGGCACGGCTCTCGCTGCCGCTGGCGTGACACGGGAATTTCCCGCCTTCTTCACACGGGCTTGATGCTGCGTTCACCGCGGCCTGTTCCGATGGCTTCGTCAACCACACGAAGCCATGATCACACCCGTCCGACTGCTCTATTTCGCGATCCTCTACGGATTGCTCGCCACCTTCAGCCCGGCATCCTCCAGTGCTCCCTATCTGTTCACTCCGGGAAACGACGATGGCACCGAGTGTTTCCCGCTGAAACATTCCACGGCGGAGATCACCATCGATGGAGCGATCGCCCGCGGCCGCCTGAGCCAGACCTTCGGCAACGCCGGATCCACGCCCGTCGAGGCGGTCTATGTGTTTCCCGCATCCACCCGCGCGGCGGTGCACGGCATGAAAATCACCAGCGGCGGACGCTCGACCGCGGCGAAGATCCGGAAGAAGGATGAGGCGCGCACGGAGTATGAAACCGCAAAGCGTGAGAACAAGACGGCCGCACTGCTGGAGGAACAACGCGAGAACGTGTTCCAGATGTCCGTCGCCAATCTTCTGCCCGGCGATGACATCGTGGTGGACATCGAGTGGACCGAAACCATCCCAAGCGTCGAAGGCGTGAACGAGTTCGTGTTTCCGACGGTGGTCGGCCCTCGCTACACCGGCGGCGAAGGCGACGCCACATCGTGGACCGCGAATCCGCATCTCGCGTCAGGAACACCGAACCCGGCCACCTTCAACCTCGCCGTCGACCTCGCCACCGCCCTGCCGCTCACGGACGTCTCGTGCCCGAGCCACCCGGCGGCGGTGGAATTCCCATCCGAGCGTGGCGCCCGGATCCGACTTGAAACGAAACAGGGCGAGGACGCCGCGAACCGCGACTTCGTCCTCAAGTGGAAACTCGGCGGCGAGCAGGTGGACGCGGGGCTGCTGTTGCATCGCGGAGAAGTAGCGAACCATTTCCTGCTCCAGGTCGAGCCGCCCGCCCGGGTGACGAGCGACAAGATCCCGCCGCGGGACTACGTGATGATCCTCGACGTGTCCGGATCGATGTCCGGCTTTCCGCTCGATACCGCGAAGCGCCTCCTCCACGAGCTCGTCGGCAATTTGAAACCGACCGACACGTTCAACGTCCTGTGTTTCGCCGGCGGCACCGGCATGTTTTCCGAAACGCCATTGCCCGCGAGCGAGGAAAACCTGGAGGCCGCCACCCGTTTCATCGACGGACAGAACGCCGGAGGAGCGACCGAACTCGGCACCGCCATGCAACGTGCGATCGCCCTGCCCGGCGGCGATGATCGCTCCCGTTCGCTTCTGCTCATCACCGATGGATATGTTTCCGCCGACGAGCAGACATGCCATTTCGTCCGCCGAAACATCGGTCTCGCGAACGTGTTCGCATTCGGCATCGGCTCGTCCGTGAACCGCGCCCTGATCGAAGGAATCTCACGCGCCGGCGGCGGGGAAGCGAGCATCGTCACCCGTCCGTCGGACGCGGAACCGGTGGCGAGAGGATTCCTCGACAAGATCTCGTGCCCCGTTCTCGCGAAGGTGCGCATCGAAGCGGAGGGCGTGGAAATCGCCGATCTCGAGCCCGATCCGCATCCGGATGTCTTCCGCTCCCGGCCCTTGCTGGTGATGGGCCGCTGGGACGGACGAGGGCAAGGAGCTGTCGTCGTCCGCGGCATCGCCGGCAACGGCAGTCCGTTCGAGAAACGGATCTCCTTCGCCGAAGCCGCGGAGAACGGCACGGATCATCCGGCCCTTCCGGTCCTTTGGGCTCGCGAGCGGGTGAGACGACTTCAGGACGGCAGTGGTGTCGAAGCCAAGGAGGAGATCACCCGGCTCGGCCTGACCTACTCGCTGCTCACGCGGCACACATCGTTCATCGCCGTGGACGAAACACCGCGTCCCGTCGAGGGGCTTGCGAAAACCGTGCGGCAGCCGCTGCCCCTGCCGCTGAGTGTCACGGAGTCGGCACTCGGTTCATCGGGAGGACCGATCGTCGCCAACGGATCCGTTCCGGAACCAGCGATGCTCGGATTGATCTCGGTGCTGGTGATCCTTCTCGCCCTCCAACGCGGCCGATGAGTCCGATCCCATCCGACGCTCCCGCCGTGCTGGAGGACGAGGAAATCCGGTGTCGTCCGCCAATGATCCCGGCGTGGGCGACGCCCGCGGCGCTCCTCGTGCTGCTCGCGCCCACGCTGGAGTGGTTCGTGCGCCGGCTCGACGACGGAAGCGAGGAACCGCTCGGGCTGTTATCGCTCGCCGCGGCCGCGGTTTTCGCCCTGCGCGAGCGCAGCCACCTGCGATCCTCTTCCGCCTCACGTTGGACCGGCTCAACCCTCTTTCTAGCTGCTGTAGTTTCGGATCCGTTTCTTCCTCCGATGTTCCGTGCGGCGCTGCTGCTCACGGGTTGCCTCGCATGGTCCGGCATGTTGCGCCACGCCGGGATCACGGGACTGGTCCTACTGTCGCTGCCAATCGTCGCATCGCTGCAATTCTACGCCGGTTATCCGCTGCGGCGCGGCACCGCGGAACTGGCCGTCCAACTCCTGCGCCTCTGCGGCGCGGTGTCTTCGGCGGACGGGGTGAACCTCGTCCTCGGCGGAGAAACCGTGAGTGTCGATCCCGCCTGCGCGGGCATCCGGATGGCGTGGCACGCGCTGGCCGCCTGCATGGCGCTGGCCGCCATCCACCGCACGTCGTGGCGGATCACCATCATGGCGGGACTGCTCACGGTCGCCCTATTGGTCCCCGTGAACTCGATCCGCGCCGCATGGCTCGCAATGGTGGAAACAGGACGTTTGATCGATCCCGGCCTCGGACACGGCGGCATCGGCATCGTTTGTTTTGTCATCCTGCTGATACCTGTGTGGGCCTTCGTGTCCCGCAACGCGCGGCCGAGACAGCTGGCCACCGCGCCCGCCACCGGCGCACCAGGCGCGCGCTGGGTCGTCTGGCTGGCTGCCTTGCTCTCGCCGTTCGCTGCGATGCAAGCACGGCAGGAACCCGATACCTTCCTCCCGGGGAAAAGGCCCACCGAGTTCACCTTCCAGGGCAGCACGCTGCCGCTCGATCCTCTGCCTGCGACGCAGGTCGAAGCGGGTTTCGCGGAATCGTTTCCCGGCACCCTCGGGAGCTACCGCTGGGGCGGTGGCCAGTTGATCCTGCGCAGGGTCGACAAGGCGACCCGCCTGCTCCATCCGTCACGCGACTGCCTGCGGGCCGCGGGTTTCGACACCAGTGACGCGGTCACCGTGCGCTGTGGCGATGACGGCACATGGTCGAAGTTCCGAGCCTTCCGCGACGGCATGGAATACACCGTTCACGAGCGGATCGTGAGCGAACGCGACGGCAGCACGTGGACCGATGCGCCCGCATGGTTCTGGGACGCCCTGCGCCACCCGCTGAACGGCCCTTGGCGGGCCGAAACCCTGATCCTGCCATGAACGTGATGCTCGCGGATTTTCTGTTTCGCAGACCATGGTCGGTGCGCTACATCGCCGTCATGCAAGACGACACCCGCGACCACGGCCCGCAACCGCTCGACACCCTGTTGGAGCGCTGGCGGATCACGAACCACCAACTCGTGGAGGCCTCCGTCGAGCAACTCAACCACAAGCAGGTGCAGAAGGCGCGCAAGGGCCGGCAACTCACCCTGCACATGATGCAGAAGCTCACCCGCACGCTGAACGACGCCGTGTTCCTCTCACTGCCCAAGGAACGCCGCGAGGAGTTCGTGCCCTATCTCCACAAGAATTTGTTCAACTACGCCAAGGGTTTCGATCCCGCATGGGAAGACCCGAACGCCGCCTTGATGCCGGAGTGAGCTGCGGCGGACCAGACTGGCTCATCGTGGGTCAGGGGCTCGCCGGCACCTGCCTCGCATGGCGCCTGTGGAAGCGCGGCGTGCCGTTTCGCATCGCCGATGACGGCGCGGGCGGAAGCTCGCTGGTCGCCGCCGGTTTGATCAATCCGATCACCGGCAAGAATTTCGAACCGAGCCACGGACTCGCAATCCACCAACCGGAGTCGACCGCGTTCTATCAGGATGTGGAAACCCGGAACGGCCGCCGGGTTTGGCATGCCATGCCCGTGTTGCGCCTGGCTTCGGGCGAGAACGAATGGCGGAAGATCGAGTCGAAGCTCGACCGTGAGGACATCCGCCCGTGGATCTCCGACTCCCGTCCGGATATTCCGTCCGGCCCATGGCGCGGCGCGGTGGAGCTTCGCGGCGGCGGCCGGCTCGATACCGTTTCGTTCCTTCACGGCTCGCGGGACTTCTTCGAGGCCCGGGGTGTCATGTTGCGCGAGCGGGTCGACCCGGATCACGCCCACGGACGAACCGTTTGGTGCGAAGGCGCGGCCGGGATTCTCCGCGGCGGGTGTGGACCGCATCGTTGTGCGAAAGGCGAGATCCTCACGCTGCGCGCCGAAGGCTTCGACGAGACGAGGATCCGGATCGGAGCGGGCGGTTGGCTGGTGCCGATCGGCGGCGAATGTTTCAAAGCGGGCGCGACCTACGAGTGGGAGAATCTCGACCGGGAACCGACCGCCGAGGGCCGGCGCAGGGTCGAGGAAATCGCCACGCGTTTGATGGGACGTGACTTCGAGGTCATCGCTCACGAGGCGGGGATCCGGCCGATCCTTCGGCGCAGCGATCCATTGCTCGCCCGGCTTTCGGACGGTTCGTGGGTGTTCAACGGTCTCGGCTCGAAGGGCTCGCTGTATGCTCCCGGAGTTGCGGACCGTCTTGCGATGTGGATGCTCGAAGGAAGGGAACCGGACGAGCGTCTCCGCTATCGGACGCTCCCCTGCCCGCCCGGATCATGATTCCTCCACGTCCCACCGAGCTCGCTCATGTGATCCTGCGCGACTTCGTGCGCCCCGGTTCGCTCGCCGTTGATGCGACGGCGGGCAATGGTCACGACACCTTGTTTCTCGCAAAATTCGTCGGACCGAACGGCCGGGTGATCGCGTATGACATCCAACCGGCGGCCTTGGAATCCACGCGGGAGAAACTCGAATCCGCGGGATTGGCGGAGCGTGTGACCTTGCTCCACCGCAGCCACGCGACCCTCGCGGAGGATGTGGAGGAAGGATCGGCGGAGGTCGTGATGTTCAACCTCGGGTATCTCCCCGGACAGGATCACGGCACCACGACCCGGGAATGCGAAACACTCGTCGCGCTGGAAGCCGCGAAAAGCGCGCTGTGCCCGGGCGGTGTTCTCAGCGTCGTGTGTTATCCCGGCCATCCGGGCGGGGACGCGGAAGCGGAAGCCGTCGAGGCGAAACTCCGGGAACTCGCCCGGCATTCCTCATGGCGGGTCGCCCGCTACGGCATGCTCGAAACCAAATCCCCCGCCCCTTTCCTGCTCGTCGCGCGGAAGCCGGGCGGATGATCGGTCACTTCTTCTGGTGGGCGTCCAGAGCGGTCTGCGACTGGGCGGAAGCCCAGGAATCGAAGTCGGCGGCCGGAGTGATCTCGAGGGCGCCCACCATGTTGCCGTGGCTTTCGCCGCAGAGCTGGCCGCAGACGACGTAGGTTTCCAGCGGCTCGGTGGGAGTGAACCACATCGGGATCTCGCGGCCCGGGATGGCGTCCTGCTGGATGCGCATCGGGACGATCGAGTAGTTGTGGATCACATCGGTGGATGTGATGTTGAGCACCGCAGGGCGCTTCGCCGGAAGCTTGAGGATCGGGCTGGTGAAATCATCGAGAGCGTTCGGATCGCTGAGGTCGAGACCGATGTCGCCCACCCCGGAGATCAGGTCGGAACTGACACGGCCGAATTTCCCGTCGGCGCCCGGATAGTGATAGACCCACGCGAACTGGTAGCCCACCACGCGGACGCGCACCGGATCGAGTTCCCGCACTTGTTTCCAACTATCGACCCGCTCGGCCCAGAGGGGAAACGCGAAGCCGAGCAACAAGACCGCCTCGACGATGATCACGCCGACCTCCAAATGGCTCGAAAGGTGGCTGCGGACGCCGGCATACGACGCCTTGGGATGGTTGCGGTGCCAGAAACGGAAGATGCAGTAGAAGAAGAAGATCGTCCAACCGATGAACAGCGCGAACATGAACCAGTGGACCACGTCGAGCATGTGGTCGACCTGGCCGCCGTGGGCGGAGTAGCTCTTGGGAATACCGAGGAATTCTGAAGGACTCATGGGATGCGGAAAGAATGGGATGGAAAACTGGGGATCACTGTGCCGGACCGGGTTCCACCGGATCGTCGGCGAACTGGGGATCGAAGTGTTTCCGCTCGCGCCAGGCGATGCGGAACATGAAGAACACGATGCCGACGAGGACGGCGACGATCACGATCAACAGGAAGAAGATCGACCAACCGGCCGCATCGCCGCCACCTTCGACCATGGTGACACGGCAGGTGGAACATGCGAGGAGAGGAAGATTCGTCATCACGGGATCGGCGTTCGGGGGGTCAGATGTGGGCTCGGCGCAGCTTGCGCAGGAAATACACGGCGTAGACCGGCATCAGCGCCAGCGAGACAAGGCTCACCACGCCGAGGGGCTTCGCCAGGTTGAAGTCGTCCGGCGCGAAGCCGAAGGACCAGACCGCCAGGAACGCGAACAAAAGCGTGCAGACGGTCACGAAGACGATATGGAAACCCTTGAGGGACATGGTGCCGGATTGGTTGGATTATTTCGCGGCGGTGTCGCCGACCGGAGCCGCGGCCTCGCCAGCCTGATAGAAATAATCGTCGTGAATCGGATTCTCCTTGGCCAGGCCGATCAGCGCGAAGAGTGCGGCGCAAAAGAACAGGCTGCCGAAGAAGATCCAATAGACGCTCTTCCGCTCGTGGTTCAAGTGCATGAACACGGCCGCGACGCACGAGGCCTTCACGGTGGCGATGATCATACCGACGACCGCGTCATGCCAGTCGAAGCCATGGCCGCCGAAGTCGAGCCATTCCTGGGTGGCGACGAGCACGGTGATCACGGTGCCGACGAACAGGATCCCTCCGATGATGAGGTAGGTGAGGAAGGCCTTGCGGATCGCTTCGGGTGTATCGGCCATGGTTGTGGTGGTTGGTGATGGTTGGGTCGGTTGGAGCGCCCGGCGCTCACATCAGGTAGAAGATCGGGAAAGCGAAGATCCAGACGAGGTCGACGAAGTGCCAGAACAGGCCGGCGACTTCCACACGGTTGGCGAGCCACTCCGGATTTTCCAGGTACATCTTGCGGCAGAAAAGCAGGTAGTAGCAGAGCACCAGGGCGCCGCCGATGACGTGCAGGCCGTGGAGGCCGGTGATGGTGAAGTAAATCGCGTAGTAGGTGTTCCACGACGGGGTGAACTTCGATGCGAAGGCGACCTGCTCGCGCGGGATTTCCGCATGCGGGAACGTGTGCTTGGCTTCGCGGCCGGCGTAGTCCGGGCCGACGAATTCCTCCTTGAGGAAGGTCTTGCCCTCACCGCGGTCGGCTCCGTCCGTCATCGCGACAAACTCCTTCCAACCGATGCGATAGCGCTCCTTGGCGGTGGGTTCACGCTTCGGCTTTCCAGTCTCCCGGTCGACACCGTAGTCCTTGAGCAGCCGATCCTCGAGTTTGGCGGTCTGCGCCTTGTTCCACTCCCATGCCTCGCGGGCCCACTTCTTGTTCTGGATGACCCAGCTGTTTTCGATCGCCACCTCGGGATCCACACCGCGCTCGACCGCCTTCATCGCGAGGTAGGTGAAATCGATGGCGTCGATGTTGTGGAACACCATCGGGCTTTCGAGCAATTCGCCGGTGACGACCGTGTCGTCGCGGAGGCGTGAGGAGCCCTCGCCCTCCTGGATGTGGCGCGGTTTGAAATCGAGGCGGCAGGGCGGCTCTACGTTGAACTTCACGGTGCCGATCTCGGTGAGAAGGCGTGGGTTGAGGGCTTCGGTGTCGATGGAAACATTGGCGGCGAGCTGCCACCCCTTGCTGCCCGGGTTGTCCTGTTTCGCCTTCTTCCATTCCGCCTTGAGAGCGGCGGTGCGGAGGTCCGCGTTGTGGCCGCGGGCGTCAAGATGGACCTCGGCAATTTCCTCAAGCAAATCGACGCTCAGCGGAGTGCCGGCCTTGGCGATGGTCTGCTTGCCTTTTCCTTCCTCGGTGACCGCCTCGACATCGGACGCGAGGGTGACCTTGGACCCGCGGTGTTTCGCTTCGGAAAGGGCTTCCTCCACCCAAGGCTTGTAGAATCGGACGGTGTTGAACGTGAGGCTGTCCGCTTTCACGCGGATGGTGTTCTCCTCAATCTCCTTGCCGTTGTGGTCGAGCACCGGCTTGTCGTTCTCCATCTCCTTGCCGAGGTGTCCCTCAAGCACCGTGTAGTCCTTGAGGCGCACGGCCTGGTGGTGGAACTTCACGTTGTATTCGATTCCCTTGAAAATCATGAAGGTGACCGCGCAGAGAACCGTGATCGCCATGAAGATCTTGAAGCGCATCCAGTTGCGCATCTTCAGGGCGGCCCATGCGAAGACCACGGTGACGGACGAACCGATCAGGATGAAGGTGTTGAGCAGGCCGGGAAGAATCGGCAGCGTCCGCTCGGGCCACGGGTAGTCCGCGCCCATGCGGAGGAAGACGTAACCCGAGAACAAGCCGCCGAAGAGCATGACTTCGGATGCCAGGAACAACCAGATCGCGATCTTCGAGTTGAACAGACCGGTGTCCTTGCGGGGAGTGACGACGTAGGGGATTTCCATGAGAGGGTGTGTGTCCGGTTAGCGGGAAATGGGAAGCGCAGGTTCAGGCCGGATGGGATTCGGTTTTCTTCGGTGCCTTCTCCTTTGGCTCGATCCACTGGGGCAAGTAGTCGTCCGCGTGGTCCGGGCGGCTGTATTCATACGGCCCGCGGTAGACGGCAGGCTCGGTGGTGAAATTGCCATGTCCCGGAGGTGTCGGGGTCGCCCACTCAAGGGTGGTGGCGTGCCACGGGTTGTCGCTCTCCGCCTTTTTGCCGGCCTTCCACGAGATGAAGAGGTTGATGATGAAGGGGATCTGCGCCAGCGCGAGCGTCCACGCACCCATCGACATCAGGATGTTCATGTCGATGTGCTGGGCGACGGTGTTGGCGAACACGTTCGGACCGTCACCTTTGAGCGCGGTTGCCTTGTCGAGGTATCCGTCGCCACCATTGTACCAGCGGCGGTGGAAACCGGCCATGCCCTGCAGCAGCATCGGGAAGAAGATGATGTTCATGCAGACGAGGCTCGGCCAGAAATGCAGGTGGTTGAGCGTCCGGCTCATGTATCGACCGGTGATCTTGGGATACCAGTGGATCACTCCACCGAAGAAGGCGAAGAGGATGCCCGGAGCGACCACGTAGTGGAAGTGGCCGATGACGTAGTAGGTGTCGTGCAGGTGGAGATCCGCCAAGTTGAAGGCGAGCGGCAGGCCGGTGAGACCGCCGATGCCGAACATCGGGATGAACGCGCAGGCCCAGAGCATGGCGGGGTTGAAGCGGATCGACCCGCCCCACAGTGAGATCAGCATTGCCGTCAGAATGATCACCGAGGGCACCGAGATCAGAACGGTGGTGGTCTGGAAGAAGGTTGAGACGGCGGCTCCCATGCCGGTCATGTACATGTGGTGCGCCCAGACGATGAAGGAGAGGAAACCGAGCACGAGGACCGAGTAGACCATCGACTTGTAGCCCCAGAGCGGCTTGCGGGTGTTGGCGGGAATGATTTCCGCGACACAAGCGAAGGCCGGGAGCAACAACACATACACCTCCGGGTGGCCGAGGAACCAGAACAAGTGCTGATAGAGAAGCGGCGAACCTCCACCGGAGATCTCGGCAAGTCCCTCGCTCTTGGTGAACAGGCCGGTGGGCAGGAAGAACGACGAGTGGGTCACCCGGTCCATGAGCTGCATGATGCCGGCCGCCTCAAGCGGCGGGAAGGCGAGCAGGAGGAGGAAGCCGGTGACGAGCATCGACCACACGAAGAACGGCATCCGCATCCACGTGAGACCGCGGGCACGCAGGTTGATGATGGTGGTGATGAAATTCACCGAACCAAGCAGTGACGAGGTGATCAGCAGGACCAGGCCGATGAGCCATTGGGTCTGGCCGGCCATGAACTGGTTGACGACCTGGCCATCGGCGAAACCCGCGAGCGGCGAGTAGTTCGTCCAGCCGGACTTCGCCGCACCGGACTCCATGAAGAACGATGCACACATCACCAGACCGCCGAGCAGGTAGATCCAGTAGCTGGCCATGTTCAGACGCGGGAACGCCATGTCCGGAGCGCCGATTTGAAGAGGAGTGACGTAGTTTCCGAATGCGCCGAAGCCGAGCGGCACGATCCCGAGGAAGACCATGATCGTGCCGTGCATGGCGCCGAACATGTTGTAGGTCTCGCCGGTCACCTTGCCGTCCACCAGCCAGCGGGCCTTCCAGTTTTCGGTGAACACCCAGCTCATCCAGCCGGGCAGCGGCTCATGCGGGTAGGCGATGCTCCAGCGCATCACCATCATCAGGAAAAAGCCGAAGGCAAGAAACAGCATCGCTGTGATGCCATACTGGATACCGATCATCTTGTGGTCCGTGGAGAACACATACTTCCGGAGGAAGCCGGGATCGTGATGGTCGTGGTGATCCGCATGGGCGTCGTGGCCGCTGTGGCTGGAAGCATGTGCACTCATGATGTCGTCGGAGAAGGGGTGTAGCCCGGTGAAGGCTCAGTGAATAGCAAAAAACGCGTGGTAAAATCTGCGGAGTCGGGTGGATACTGAAGAATTGGACCCTGATGCCGTCCAGAAGAAATCAGAAGATCCCGGGAGTTTCTCAAATCAGCGTTTCAACGTCCGCGGAAAAGAAACAGGCGGGACCGCCCGATCAAGGGGATGCGGCTTCTACGGGTGCGAGGGTGATGGGATCGACCATCACGGACGGGTCGATCGGATCGCCGGGAAGAGCCTTGAGATGGTCGGCTTCCAGCTCGGCGCCGGTCACCGGCTGACCGGCCTTCGAGCGGTTGGCTGAGATGTCCATGGCGGCCTTGGCCATTTCGGTGGTGATCACGTCGCCCACCTCGTTGCCGAAGTCGTTGCGGACGAAAGTGAGCACGCCGGCGAGATCCTCGGGAGTGAGGCCGGCGGCCTGCGAAGGCATCACACCGAAGGCCTTGCCGGAGCTGGCGGGCCCCTGAAGGCCGTTGAGCACGATCATGGCGAAACGCTCGCTATCGCCCAGAACCCAAGGCGAACCGGCGAGCGACGGGTAGTTCGCGCCGTCACCCTTGGCGTCGGCGCCGTGGCAGCCGTTGCACTTGGCGGTGTAGATCTTCTTGCCCTTCGCCTTGTAGGCCTCAAGCGCGGTCTTCGGCGCGGGGCCGGACTCTCCGCCGCCGGGCGCGCTGGCGCGGACGTAGTTTTTCCGATAGAGCGACGCGTAGTCGAGGAAGGTGCCGGCGTTTCCGATGATGGCGCCGGCGAAAACCAAGGCGATGCCGCAGGCGGAGAGCACCCACACCGAGATCGGTTCGTTGCCGGCGGCCAGGATGCGGCGCTCGCGGGCGGCGGCGGCGGCTTCGCGCACGACGCGTCCGTGGGCCTCGGCCACGTTGATCGAATCGTCGAGGTCTGGTTTTTGGTTGTTGGGAGACATGTTGCGGAAAGGAGGGATGGGACCGGAATCAGTTTTCCCCTTCGGTCTTCTTCGGGGCGAAGTTCAGCGAGGCGGGCACCGCCTGGTCCTTCTTGAGCGAGAGCAGGTAGGAAACGAGCGCCTTGGCATCCGGACCGGGCACGACTTCGTATCCGTCGCGGGTTTCGACATCGAGCGCCCCGTCGGACGGCGGGCCGTAGCTGGTGCGTTTCGAGAAAAGGAACGGATGTGACGGGCATGTCGAGTCCCACAGCGCGGGGATCGAACGCGGATTGTAGAGGTGCTTGTAAAGCCAGTCCTCCGGAGTCTGCCCCTCGGCCACATAGGTCGGAACGCGCACGGCGAGATTCGAGAGGTCGGGACCGAGACGCATCACGCCGACCTGGGCGAAAGCCTCGCCCTCGTAGTCGTACGGAGTGGTTTCACGGCGGGTGTCGCCGCGGGTCTCATCCGCGGCGTTGCCGCCCCAATCGGGACGGAAGAGGTCGTTGCCGGCGTAGGTCGGCCGCACCACCTGGGTGTGGCAAAGGTAGCAACCGTTCTCCGCATAGACTTCCGCGCCGCCGGCGACACGGCCCGCCCGCTTGGCGATGAAGACGCCGGTTTGTCCGTCGGCCGCCTCGTCGAAGGTGGCGGGTGCGAGGTCGCGCATCTTGAAGAACGGGACCACGACAACCGCCAGCCAGGCGATGCCGAACGTTGCGGCGATTCCGAGAATGAATGTGCGGAGGCTCATGTTTGGGAGATCTGGATGCTGGGAGCGGGAGGAGGAATCAATGGGCGGAGGCGGGACCGACATTGTCGATGTCCCCTTCTTCGCCGTGCGGGCTGCCGCCGTGCGAGAAGACGAGCAGCGTCGGGTGCGAGCTGCGGCGGCCGAGGCGCAGCCACATGAAGGTGAGATGGATGAAGAAGAAGATGTTCGAGAACAGGATCAGGGCCCAGGAGACTGTGATGGTCAGCGCGTAGGGATAGGCGTCCTTCGCCGCTCCGGTCGCCCATGGCTTGGTGAAATCCTCCTGCGAACCGCCCTGAAGGAGTCCGCCGAAGATCGCGACAAGGGCCACGAAAATGGTGCCGTAGACCGAGAACAGGAAGTGGGTCTTGATGAGGCGGCGGGAGAGCCACTCGCGGCGGGTCACCCGCGGGACGATGAAGTAGGTGGCGCCGAACATCGTGAGGGTGAAAAACCCGTAGAGCGCGAGGATGTCGAAACCGTAGCCGGACAACGAGAACTGGGTGCGCGGAAGCGTCGAACCCGGCAGATTGAGGAACACGGCGGCCGCCCCGAGAAGGATGAGGCTACCCATCCCGGCGGTGGTGAAACGGAGCGCCGGACTGGAGCTGAGGGTTTCCTTGTTCGAGAGGATCGTGCGCAGCGTGTTCACGCCCGCGGCTGCGGCCGGAACAAAGAGCATCGCAGTGGCCGCTCCGCCGACGTAAGGAAGGAAATACGGGATCGGCGCACCGGTGAGTTTCTGCATGCCGGCCCACGGGGCGATCACGGCGAGCGTCCAGAATCCGAGTTTCGCCAGCGTGTAGCTGAAAACCGGACGGCCCGTGACCTTCGGTGCGAGGTAGTAGGCGGTGCCGAGCGCGACCGGTGTGAAGAACAGGAAGATCATCGCGGAGCGGAACCAGGCGTTGACGCCCGCCGCCATGAGCGGACTTCCCTGCAGGCAGTGCAGGAACACGTTGGCAGTAATGTAAACCCACGGAAACCAGATGACAGCCGCGAGCAGATACCACTGGGAGATATACACATGGCCTTCCGGACGGACGCGGAACTGGATGAACGGCCACACCATGATGGCGGCGTAGCTGAAGATCAGCACGGGCCATGCGAAGACCGGAAACTCCATCCACGGCATGCCGGTTCCGTGGCCGGAAAGGATGCCCACCACACCCAGCGTGACGCCGAGGTTCCAGATGTGCCCGGCGGTGAGGATGGTGCCGACCGCGGTGCACTCCTTGCGGGTGAGGCGGGCGGTGAGCCAGAGGATCACCGCGAAGGCGGCCTGCATGCCCCAGCCGTAGATGAGCGCGTTCATGTGCGCCGGAAACACCCGGCCGTAGGTGAGGAACGGGCAACCGGCCAGAAGCGACGGCCAGTGGACCTTGGCCGAGGCGATCACGCCGAGCAGGATCGACACCGCGAGCCATGCGGCGCCGCTGGTGAGGAAGAACATGACGGGGTGCCGCAGCGAACGGTCGATCCCGGCGCGCAAGAGCACATCCTCGTCAGTGGTGTTGTAGAGAGCGGAAGACATCGGTGGGATCTGGCGGAATTGGGGAAATCAGGGCTTGATGAGATCGTCGGCTTTGAGCATCGGCTTGCCGACCTCGGAACGCAGCATTTTCACCTGCTCCGGGAGCACCGGCGGCGCGGAGTTTCCGAAGCTGTTGCGCACGTAGGTGAGCACGGCGGCGATCTGCTCGTCGGTCTGGAACGCCAGCGGGGTCATTCCCGCGGCGAAATTGTAGTCCTTGCCGGCCACGGTGAGCGGGCCTTCCAAACCGCGGAGCTGGATGCGGATCAGGTTGGAGACCGGTCCGGCCACCCACTCGGAACCAGCGAGCGGTGGGGCGATCGGTCCGCCTTCCCCGTTCTGGCCGTGGCAGGCCGCACAGGTGAGGAACTGGGTCTTGCCGAGTTCCATGACGGCTGCGTCCGGTGCCGTTCCGGCGGCCGGTGTGAGAGCGTCCACATCGGTGGCGCCGGCACCGGAATCCGCGGGTTCGGCGGCGAGTTTCTCCGCGGTGGGCGAACCTGGAACCACTTGCTCCGGCTTCTCGACGGCGACGGGTTTCGAAGCGGCGAGTTGTTTCGCCATCGCGGGGATCGCGGTCGCGAAATCCGCGGCGGCGAGGGCGTCCTTCTGCGCCTGGTCAACCTGCTCGCGGATCTTGTAGCGGGCCTCGGCGGCGGCTTCCTCCGGAGTTTCGGCAGGCTGACGGTCGAAAAGGTAGATCGCGGCGATGACGACGGCGATGGCGAAGAAGGTCCCGAGCGCCCACCAGAAGGCGGTGAAACGGAGGATCGGATTGTCGCGGGTGGGGTCCATGGGATGGATGGAAACGGAAGGTCAGTTCGAAAGATTGGCGGACTCGAGGATGCGCGGGTCGCGGTTCGGATAGAGCGAGTGCTGGCCGACGGCGCGCAGGAGGAAGAAAACGAAGGCCGCTCCGATGGTGACGAAGGCGAGGATGTCACCCCAGAAGGCACCTGGGATGGACGGGGTGATGCCACCGAACACCTTGGGGTTGATGTTGCCCAGCGAGATGCCGCGCTCGGGGATCGTGATCAGGTAGTGGTCGAGCACGTGCATGGCGAGCGTGTAGACCGCCATGATCGAGAGCGTCTTCGGGTTCTTCTTCAGCCAAGCCTGGAGAAGGATGACGAAGGGCACCACGAAGTGGCCGAAGACCAGGAAGATCATCGCGGTGTTCCAGTTCCCTGTGTTGCGGATGAGGAAGTAGGAGGTTTCCTCGGTGATGCCGGCATACCAGATCAGGAAGAATTGCGAGAAGGCGATGTAGGCCCAGAACACCGTGAAGGCGAAGAGCAGCTTGCCCATGATGTGGAAGTGCTCGCCGGTGGTGACGTGCTTGAGGTGGCCCTGGCTCTTCAACCACGCGGCCACGAGAACGATGACGGCCATCGAGTTGAGCGCCGAGCCGGCGAACAGATAGACACCCCACATCGTGGAGAACCACTTGTAGTCGAGGCCCATCAGGAAGTCGAAACCGGTGAAGGTGATCGTGAGCGCGAAAATGATGAGCGTGTAGGTGGAGTGGAAACGGGCCTGGAACAGACGCTTGGTGGTCGGCTGCGGATCGGTGTCCTGGGCGGTCGAGAGTTTCCGCAGGAAGATGATCACCGCGCTCAAGCCGACACCCCAGAAGATGACGCGGGCGTACCAGAACGGGATGTTCATGTACCAATATTTGTTGTAGAGCAGGTGATCGACGTGGTGCAGGTGTTCCTTCACGTTGCCATGCGCGCCACGATGGGTGTTCATCCACTCGTACAGGTATTGCTGGACCTGCGGGCAGAGCAGCGGGATGCCGAAGAGGAACATCCACGGGTAGGTGGAGCCGAGGTTTTCGAAGGTGCGGCGCACCGAGGTCCCCCACCCCGAGTTCGAGACGTTGTGGAGCAGGGTCCAGAAGCAGCCGCCGATCGAGAGCGTGAGGAAGAAATAGAACGCGAACAGCCAGGAGTAGGAATAACAGCCGCGCATCTTCTCGGGCGCGAAGAAGAGCAGGTAGAGGCTGACGACGGTGCCGAGCGCGGCGATCGCCAGCGCGATGGTCTTCACCTTGGCGACCTTCGAGACGTCGAGGTGGTCCCCGTTGATGGCGATGTCGGCGGATGTGACGTGGTGGTGGGCCATTTGCTTGGAGATTCGGAAAGTTACTTCTTGGCGGAGGCCGCCTGCAGCGTGCGGACGTAGGCGACGATCGCCCAGCGGTCGCGGACGGGGATGTTGTAGCCGTAGCCGCTCATCATGCCCTTGCCGTTGGTGATGGTTTCGAAGACCCGGCCGTCCGGATAGACGTCGGAGAGGAAACGCGCCTCGTGGAGGTTGGCGATGGCGGGAACACCGAAATGGCTCGTCATGCCCTGGCCGTTGGCGGCCGCTCCGTGGCAGACCGCGCAGTAGATGCCGAAGCGCTCCTTGCCGCGCTCGATGAGCATGGCCGCGGACGCCTCGTCGAGTTCGAGTTCCTCCGGCATGCCGTTGCCGAAGTAGTCACCGACGTGGCCGGTGTGGTAGTAGCCGGGCTGGCCGCCGAATTCGGGCTCGGGGATGCCGCCGATGACGGATTGGCCGTCCTGGTTGAAGCCGCGCGGCTGGGTGCCGGCCACCGGCAGGCGGCTGCCGACGCCGTCTGCGAAAAACGGATCCGGCTTCTGGGCGCGCAGTTTGTCCTGCTCGTCCATGTCCGGGAACACGCGGATCGGAGGTTTGGTGAACTTCTGGCCGCGGACACCGAAGATCCCGACCACCGTCAGGGCGATGAGCGCGTAAGCGAGGAAGAAGTAACGCATCTGAGAAAGGAGATTTTGAAAGTTGGTGTGCCCGGTCAGTCCTCTTCTTCGACCAGTTCGATGTTGTCGCCGCCGATCTCGGCGAGCAGTTCCTTGGTTTGGTTCGGACTGAACTTCGGATCGCGCGCCTCGATGGCGATGAAGAAGCCGTCGTCGGTGGCGCGGTGGAACTGCTTGCTTGCGAAGAGCGGGTGGTTGAGACGCGGGAGCTGGATGAGGCCGAGCAGGCCGAACAGCACGGTGAAACCGGAGAACAGGATGGTCAGCTCGAACATCACCGGGAAGAAGGCCGGCACGGTGAAGATGTTGGCCGGCTTGGCCTGCACCACCGTCGGATAGATCACCACCTGGGTGGTATAGGCCAGTGTGAAGGCGGTGGCTGTGCCGGTCATGCCGCCGAAGAACACGAACCACGGCAGGATCGAGCGTTTCATGCCCATCGCGCCATCCAGTCCGTGGATCGGATAGGGCGAGTAGCAGTCCCATTTCTTGAAGCCGGCGTCGCGGACTTTCTGGGCCGCCTTGTAGAGGGCCGAGGCGCTCTGGAACTCGGCGAGGTAGCCGTAGACGCGTTTGCGGGTGGTGCTCACGTTGGGGATGGGAGATTGGAGATTGGAAATGGCGGGTTACTTCGCGTCGGCGAGTTCCTTCTGATAGGCGGCCTCGACGTTGGCACCGTGGTCCGGGTGATCCTTGATGTCGTCGAAGTGCGGATCGGACTCTCGTTTCGTCCACTTCACCTCGGCGATGTTGATGCAGGGCAGGAAGCGCAGGAAGAGCATGAACAGGGCGAGGAACATGCCGATGGTGCCGACGAACAGGAACTGGTCCTGGGCGGAAGGCGAGAAGGTCTTCCAGTCACCCGGCAGCCACATGCGGGCGAGCGTGGTGACGATGATGACGAAGCGCTCGAACCACATGCCGACGTTCACGCACATCGCGATGATCATGACGACCCAGAGATTCTCCCGGCACTTTTTGAACCAGAAGAACTGGGGCGAGATGACGTTGAGCGACATCATGCAGGCGTAGGCCCACCAGTAGGGGCCGGCGATGCGGAACTTGAAGGCCTCCATTTCGTAGATCGCACCCGAATAGAACGCGACGAAGAGCTCCATCAGGTAGGCGTAACCGACGATCGTGCCGGTGAGCAGGATGATCTTCGCCATGTTGTCGATGTGCTTCATGGTGATCAGGTCCTGCAGGCCGTAGACGAAACGGGCGGGAACCATGATGGTGAGCACCATCGCGAAGCCACCGAAGATGGCGCCGGCGACGAAGTAGGGAGGGAAGATCGTTGTGTGCCAACCGGGCACCACCGAGGTGGCGAAGTCGAAGGACACGACCGAGTGCACTGAAAGCACCAGCGGCGTGGAAAGCGCGGCCAGGAGCAGGTAGGCCATTTCGTAGTGGCTCCACTGGCGGTTGCCGCCGCGCCACCCGAGCGAGAAGATGCCGTAGAGGATCTTGCGCAGGCCGGGTTTGCAGCGGTCGCGGATGGTCGCGAGGTCCGGCACCATGCCGAGGAACCAGAAGATCAGCGAAACGGTGAAGTAGGTCGAAACCGCGAACACGTCCCACAGCAACGGCGATTTGAAGTTCTGCCAGATCGCGTTGGCGTTCGGCACCGGCGCGAGGAACCATGCGAACCACACGCGGCCGACGTGGAAGGCCGGGAAAATGCCGGCGCACATCACCGCGAAGATGGTCATCGCCTCGGCGGCGCGGTTGATCGAGGTCCGCCAGTTCTGACGGGTCAGGAACAGAATCGCGGAGATCAGGGTGCCGGCGTGGCCGATACCGATCCAGAACACGAAGTTGACGATCGGCCATCCCCACATCACGCGGTTGGTGTTGCCCCACACGCCGACGCCGGTCGAAACGAGGTGGAACAGACCGCCGCCGACGCCGATGGCGGCGATGAGGGCGGACGGGATGAACAGGAGCCACCAGAGGAGCGGCTGCTTGTTCTCGAGCACGCCGCAGATCCGCTCGGTGATCCAGTGGTAGGACCGCTCGTTGAGGATCAGGTTCTCACGCTCGAGAACCGGGAGTTTGACCCCCGATTGCGTCTCCGGAGCGGCTTGGGTGGAAGATGCCATGATGAGTATCTGGATTCGTGATTCGTGAACCGGTGGGCGTCAGACCATGTGGATGGTGGCCTTGCCGACGAACGGGGCGTCCGGCATGTCGGGATTCGGGTTCTTGACGCGGGCGAGGTAGCTCGTGCGCGGCCGGGTGCCGATGTATTGCAGAAGGTCGTAGTTCCGCTTGGAGTCCTTGGCGCGCATCATCGACGACTTGTCGCCATCGAGTTTGTTGCCGAATGTGATGGCACCGGCGGCGCAGGCTTCCTGGCAGGCGACCTTCACCGAGTCCACCGGGATGCGGAGCGTTTTTTCGGTGACCTCGACCTGGGGCGACGGCTTGCCGGCGGCGAGGACCTCCTGCTTCTGGCCGCGTTTCTGGCGGATGACGGAGTCCTTGAGTCGCTGGACGCAGTAGGTACACTTCTCCATCACGCCGCGCATGCGGACGGTGACGTTGGGGTTCTTCTGGAGGTGCTCCGCATCGCCCACCGCCTTCTTGCCGAGGGGGCCTCGGTAGAGGTTGTGTTTGATGAGCGGGTTGCGCTTGTTGTAGTCGAAGAAATTGAAGCGCCGGGCCTTATACGGGCAGTTGTTCGCGCAGTAGCGGGTGCCGATGCAGCGGTTGTAGGCCATCGCGTTGAGGCCGTCCTCGGTGTGGACCGTGGCGTTGACCGGGCAGACCGTTTCGCAGGGCGCGGACTCGCACTGGACGCAGGCGACCGGTTGCGGAACGAGCGCCGGGTTGTCGGCGTCGAACGTGTTGTCCTTCTGGCTGGCGAAATAGCGGTCCATGCGGATCCAGTGCATCTCGCGACCCATGGCCACCTGCTCCTTGCCGACGATCGGGATGTTGTTCTCCGCCTGGCAGGCGATGAGACATGCCGTGCAACCGGTGCAGGCCGAGAGGTCGATGGCCATCGCCCACTGGTGGAGCGGGTCGCTGATCAGATCGGGGGCCTTGCCGTCCTTGTCGGGGTGCCACGTGGCGGATCCCTTCGGCTCGTAGAGATAGACATTCGGCGGGGCATGGGAATCCATGCCCTGTTTGGCAACGTTGGCGAACTGCTCCTTGAAATCACCCTTGTGATCATCGGAATCGATCGTCGAAATCTCGCGGGCGAGGGCCCGTCCATACATCGAGTGATGTTCCTGGGTGACGGCGATGTGATATTTCTTCGCAGTCGTCTTCACCGTTGCGCCGGTGGCGAAATACAGGGTTGCCGATGTGCGGAGAGGATAGGCGTCGAAGCCGGCGTTCACTCCGACGAGGCCGACGTGGGTCTCGTTCTTGTATCCGCGGCCGAGTTCGTCGTCCTTGTCGAAGCCCTGGCCGTAGCCGAGCGGAATGACGATGGTGTTTTCGGCAAGACCGAAGGCAACGATCACCGGAATTTCCAGCTTCTTGCCATTCACCGTGACCTCGATGACCGGCTGCTTGCGGTTTTCCCCTTCCCCATCGGGTCCGACGGCGGCGAACTTGCCTTCCACCGGGATGAAACCAAGTGCCTTGGTGACCTGCTCGGTCTCGATCACCTTGTCGTAAATGCCGAGTTCCTTGGCGGTCTTCGGCGCGATGAGCGCGGCGTTGTCCCATGTGATCTTCGAGATCGGGTCGGGAGCTTCCTGCAGCCAGGGGTTATCGATCCAACGGCCGTCGTAGACCGACGCGTCGGTGGCGAAGATGACATCCAGACGGTCTTTCGTCGGAGAAGCGGCCGCAGCGAGGGCGGCGGCGATGTCCGCGGTGGCGGTGGTGCTTCCGGCTTCGGCGCTTGGATAGGTGGTGTCCGCGGCGAATCCATCGCGCAGATAGGCTTTCCACTTCGCCTCATCGTTTCCGCCGGCGATTTCGGAGAACGTGGCGCGGACCGCGTCGTAGGCAGGCGAAGCGGCCCCGTCCTCCCCTTCGCCATTGATCAAGGCGCCTTCCTCACTGAGCAGCGCGAGCAGCAGCTCGGTTTCCGAAACGCAGTCCGGATAGAGCGGAAGGATCATCGGTTGGACGACCGTCAGCGCGCCATTGCAGGTGCGGGTGTCGCCCCAGCTTTCGAGATAGTGGGCGGCGGGCACGTGCCAGGTGGCGGCGTGCGCGGTGGCGTCGGTGCGTTGACCGAGGTGGATGGAAACCGGAACTTTGGCTAGGGCGTCGGCAAAGGCCATGTCCGCCGGCGCGTCGTAGACCGGATTGGCCGGGGTGAGGAGGAACAGCGTGTCGAGTGCCGCGCCTTCGATATCGCCTTTCAAATCAGCGAGCGTGCCGAGCCCGGAGACATCCTTCTTCACCGCGCGGAGCGGTTTCCCTTCGCCGATGTTGCCGAGCGCCTTGTTGATCGCGAGGGCGAGATGCTGGACGGCGGCCGGTTGGCGGGAACCCGCGAGAACCAGGCATTTGCCGGCGCTCGCCTTGAGGTCGGCGGCGGCCGTCTTGATCCATTCGAGGTGGGATGCATCGGAAACCGCGCCGGAGGCGGCACCGGGGGCGCCGAGTTCGGCGGCGAACTGGGCGGCCACCTGGACCAGCGCGCTCGGAGAAACACGCAGGCGGTGATCCGCCATGCCGCCGGTGAGCGAGTAGAGCGACTCGACGACATACAGGCGGTTCATCGAGTCCGGATCCGCGCTCTGATCGTAGTCCGCACCTTCCGGTTTGCGGCGGGCGAAGAACGGCTTCACCGGTCCCTGAGGGTCGAGTTCGGTGAAATCGCAGTCGAGCGAGAGGATGCGGTCCGCTTTCGCGAAATCCGCGACGAGCGCGACACCGTCGCCGAGCGCCTTGGAGGCCTCGCCTTCGAGCGGTTCATACTGATAGAATTTCGCGGCCGGATACTTGGCGGCGAGATCCTTGATCAAGCGGGCGCGAGTCGGGCTGTCATCGGTGCCGAAGACGAAGCCGGGTTTCGCACCCTTGTTTTTCGCCACGGCGGCGAGCGCCTCTTGGAAGGCCGCGCGGTCGGCGGGTTTCCCGGTTCGCAGGAAGCGGCGCGAGCGCGAGGTTGAATACAGGTCGAGCACCGAGGCCTGGGCGAACGCATCGGTGCCGCTGGCGTCCGGATGAAGATTGTTCGGAGCCACCTTGGTCGGACGGCCTTCGAAGGTGGTCACCACCAGCGGGGTCGCTCCGCCGGAGCGCGGCATCGCGGAGGCGTAGTAGGTCGCCTTGCCGGGGATCACCCATTCGGGCGCCTTGGTGTAGGGAACGATGTAGCTTTCCGGGCGGCGGCAGGAGGCAAGGCCGAGACCGGCGAGCGCGGACGAAGCGCCCATCAGTTTGAGGAACGAGCGGCGGCTCGTTTCCATCTCCCCTTCGTTCTCAAGCTGGGCGGCGCCCTGCGGGAACTCCCGCTCCAGCCATTCGCGGAACTCCGCGGTATCCTCAAGCTGCCCCGCGCTGCGCCAGGAGATGGTCGTTTCGTCGGCGGGGACTTCGGGGTGGTTCCAAATGCGCTTGCTCATCGTGGAGTGCGGGAAAGTGGGAGAAAAGTGTGGGAAAAAATCCGGGGATCAGTGGTGGCAGGTCGCGCAGCTCGTCTTGGGCTTCACGTCGAATTGCTCCTTGAGCTTCAGGCCGAGGTCCTTGGTGGTCTCGACCCCGAGCTCCTTGCCGTGGGTGGCGACGTATTTTTCTGCGTCGTAGTAGAAATTGAACACCTCCTCGAGCGGGCGGAGGTTCTTCTCCGGCGCGCGGTGGCAGTCGAGGCACCAGCCCATCGAGTGCGGCTCGGCCTGATAGACCGTCTCCATCTTGTGGATGTCGCCGTGGCAGGTCTGGCAGGAAACCCCGCGGTTCACGTGCGCGGAGTGGTTGAAATACACGTAGTCAGGAGCCTTGTGGATGCGCACCCACTCGATCGGCTTGCCGTCGTAGCCCGGGTAGTTCGGGTCCATCTCACGATGCAGCGGCGCCAGTTTCGGGCTGTCCTTCTGCACGTGCTGGTGGCAGTTCCAACAGGTGTTGCCGGTCGGCACGTTCGAATGGCCGGAGACTTCCACGAACGAGTGGCAGTAGCGGCAGTCGAGACCGAGCTGATCCACGTGGATCTTGTGCGAGAACGGGATCGGCTGCGATGGCTGGTAGCCGACACGCAGGGTCTTGGGCGTCGCGTAGTAGGTGAAGGCGAGCGCGACACCGGCGGCCACGGTGACCGCACCGACCGCGATCTTGAGGGGCAGCAGGTTGGTCCAACGGGGAAAAATGTTTGCCATGACGAGGGCTGGGCGGTGCTGGTAGGAGGACTACCGGGGTTGATTATCCGGAAACCCGCACTTTCTTCGGAGGGCCGGAGAAGCGCGGCGCGAGAATGCAAACCGAGGCAGGCGATGCAACGGAAAAAATAAAATCCGCGGCATTTTATAACACCCGCGCGCGGATCAGGATTGAGACCAGTTCAGCCCCTTGTCCTTGCGCCATTTCCGGTAGGCGGCAAAGCGCTCGGATTTCGGCATTTCTCGACGCGCGGGGTCCTCCGCTAGAAATTCCTCGAATGCGCCGGAACCGGACGAAGCGGCATCATCCGTGGCCCCTTCCGACTCTGAATCGGTGCGTTCGCCGTTCATCGAGCCGCGATCCACCAGCATTTGTTCGACCCGTGCGACACGCACGCGGATGCCGCGGAGCTGCATCATGATCCGGAGCGCGAGCAGGACGAGGAGGACCAGGAGCACGCTTTCGAGATTCCACGCGAGGACGCTGAGCATGGCCGGAGGCTGTGCCCGCGGAGGCACTTTGAGAAGCGCCAACTCGCGACCCTGAGCGAAACGGTCCACGCGCCCGGCGGCGGAAACCCTGATTGGTTAGAGAATGCTGAATATATTCCCGCCTAACTTGTTTGAAACCAGGTAGTTTAATTTCCTTGCGCGGATCGGGCGACTCGCCCATACCCTTCGCTGATTGTTGGTTTCCATCCGCCCCCGAGGTGGCGACCGGCACACACTGTTCCACTCCCCCCACAATGAAAAAGATCACATTGATCGCGGCCGGAATCGCTGCCGCATCCGCCACCGCAGGCGCGTTCACCTTGGACGCGGTAGGTTACGGAGGATCCGAACTTTCCGCGAATCCGGAGACGGTGAACGTGGATGGCTACGGAGACCTCGTATTCGAATCCGTCAGCGGCAGCACGCTCGTCGTCAACTCCGCCTATCAGAACGACAACGGCTTCGGCGGCCCGTCCCTCAACTTCAAAAGCGGAGATGTCGTCCGCATCACCTTCACCGGTCTCGAGCCGTTGAACGTGGATTTCGACTTCGTCGGTCTCTCGGCGGGCGAATCCTTCACGATCGAACCGGACACCTTCACACCGCAGGCCTTCCTGCTCACCTTCAACGGAACCGATGAAGGGGCCGGGCTGTATGCGGTGAGTTGGAACGTCGTTCCGGAACCGAGTTCGGCGCTTCTCGGAGTGTTGGGAGCTTCTTTGCTGGTGTTCCGCCGCCGCCGCTGAGGCGCCCGCGGCTTTCATGGTTGAACCCTTGTTGGAACCGTCGTCCGGATCATCGGGCGGCGGTTCTTCGCGTCAGCGGCCGACGTTGGTGCGCGCCAGAGACTGTTCCTCGCGGAAAAGGAGCCGATCGCCACGATAGCGCGTCTTCTCCTCGCGCACGATACCGGTGCCCGGCGCGAACCAGATCGTCCGGCGCAGTTCCATGTCGCCATCCGTGCCGGTCATGAGGAGCCGGATGGCATCGTATTCGCCGGCCGGGACGGTGACCTTTTCGCGTGCGATCACCTGGATGCGGCGCACCATCGCACCGCCGCCGGCGGAAATCCCGGGGGCCTCGGTGCCGGGGCGCATGCCCGCCTCGACGAAGGGCACCGGATGCTCATACCACAGCGGCCGCGTGGTTTCCGGCCGCATGATGAGCGAACCGCGCAGCAAAACACGGTCGTCATGGATCTCGACAAACTCGCGTTCGTCCGGCGAGCCCGGCACGGTCACTTGGAAGCAGTCGGTCGCCGGCAGTTCCTCGGCTGGTTTCACCTTTCCGAGGTAGCGGCGGGTCCGGGTGAAGGATGTCTGCACCGCCGCCGCACCACGCGACGTCACGCCCGCGGGGATCTCGACCTTGGCCTCGTATTCCCACATATCGCCGTTCTCGACCGGCAGGATGGGGATGTCCGCATCGCGCCAGGCGTCTTTTTCGACGGATTCCTCCGTCGAGGTGGAGGATGGCTCCGTGGCGGGCTGCTTCTCACAAGACGGCACCACCAGCGCGAGCGAAACAAGGAACGGAACAGCGGTCGGTTTCATGATGACTTGGGAATGCCGCGGCCGAGATCGAGCTCGGCGTGATTGCCACCGGCATGCGGGGCGCCGAGCCGGCGGGGCGGGCGGCGGTCGGGAAACAGTCTCGCCCCCCTCGGCCGGAAACCGATCGCCAACCACGAGATCCCCAGCAGAAGCGGGACCAGCAGGGCGCCTGCGAGCACGCGGTAGAGTTTCCGGTTGTGCCAATCACGCTCGAGGTCGAGGCGCATCTTGACCCGCTCGGTTTTGACGACTTCGGCGCGATTGATGTAGTTCGCCAGCCAGTAGCGCAGCATGTCGGACGCCTCAACGGCCGCGGCGGCGATCTTCGAGATGTCGTCCGGCTCGCGCATCGCCCGCTTCTGCGCGTCGGCGATCGAGCGGCTTCTCACGTCGAGGTGCACCTCGTCGATGAGTTTCCCGTCCGGGACGATCCACGGGCTGAATTTCTCGCCCGGCACGTGGAGCACCACGGCATGGATCGGTGACGTGCACCATGCGCGGGAAAACTGCCTCGCGACGTGCTCCGGAGGAGCGCCCGCGAGCGACGGCAGGACGACGACGACGATGTCCACGCCCTCCAGCTTTTCGTTTCGGACAAGAGGCTCGGAGATTTCCTTGAGGCGTTCCGGCGGGATCACGCCGGCGGCATCAAACACCGAGTTCGGCGGGCGGCTTCCGTATTCGAAATCCGTGTCCGCGGCGGAGATGCCCGCCAGCGCGAGGAGAATCACAAGCAGGCTCTGGAACAGCTTCATTTCCCCCCTTTTGGTTTGCCGCTGACGCGCCATGATTGTTCGAGAAACGCGGCGCAGGTTTCGAAGAAACGCAAAACCGCATCCACCGTCCGGCCACCGCTCCATAGAGGTTTCATCGCGATGAGGATCTTGCGCAGGTCGGCGTCCTCGAGGCAGCGCTCCGCGGCGTAGCCCGGGACCACGGCCGCCTGGCCGGTCGCCACGTTGAGCAGAAGCAGGATCGTCCACGCGCGGTCGTCATCCGTCTCGCCGACGTATTTCTCCGCCGCGTTGAGCAGCCAGAATCCGAAGACGGACAACTTCGTTTCCTGCGGCAGATCCACCGTGCAGACGCGCCATTGGATCTGGGGAAACCTGCGCCGCACCTTCTCCCGGGCGTCCTCGATGCTCCGCACCTCCCGCTCGGTCCAAATGCCCGCGGCATCGAGCACCGGCAGCAGCGGCGGAGCTTCGTCGGAGAACATCGAGATCGTATCGCCGCCCGTGAAACCACAGGACGGGCAACGTTGCGCGCCGTCGCCGACCGCCCCCGCGCAGGACGGGCACACGAAACCCCTCGCGGCCACGCGACGTCGGCGTTCCCGGGGCGCATCCGCTGGCGTGCTCATGATTCGAGGCGGATGGCCGTGGAACGACCGTGGGCGTCGAGACCTTCGATGCGCGCGAATTCCTCGACGACCGGCAACGACTTCGCGACCGATCGTTTGTCCAGACGCACGATGCTGGTGCGGCGTTGGAACTGATCCGCCCGCAAGCCGGAGAACGAACGACCGCCGCCGCCGGTCGGCAACGTGTGGCTCGGACCGGCGAGGAAATCGCCCACCGCCACCGGCGAGTCGGCGCCCAGATAGATCGCGCCCGCGGTGCGGATCTCGGGCAGCCAGCGCTTCTCGTCCTCGCAGATGAGCGAGGCGTGCTCCGGGCAGAACGCGTTGCAGATGCTCACCGCGTCGGCGAACGAACGGACGTGGAGGAGGAAGGTGCCGGATTTCAACACGTCGCGGATGATGCGTCCGCGCGACAAGGTGGGCAGTTGTTTCTCCATCGCCTTGACGACGCGGTTGAGCAGCGCCTTCGAATCGGTGACGAAACCGACCACGCTGTCGCCGCCGTGCTCGGCCTGCGCCAGCAGGTCGGCGGCGATGAAATCCGGATTCGCCGATTTGTCCGCGAGCACGAGGATCTCGCTCGGTCCCGGCAGCAGGTCGATGGACACCGCGCCGATGAGCTGGCGTTTCGCCTCGACGACAAACTTGTTTCCGGGGCCGAACACACGGTCCACCGGGCGGATCGACCGCGTGCCGAGCGCCATCGCCGCGATGCCCTGAGCGCCACCCACCTTGATGATCTCGGTGGCTCCGGCGCGGACGAGCGCGTAGAGAAGCTCCGGATTCACCGATCCATCCGGCCCGCACGGCGTGGCGGCGAGAATCTCCGGCACCTTCGCCGCCTGTGCGAAGCCGGCTGTCATCAACGCGGTGGAAACCAGAGGCGCCTTGCCACCCGGGACGTACACGCCGACGCGGTCGAACGGCGTGAAACGCTCGCCCACCAGCGCACCCTCGGCGTTGCGGGCGCTCCAGTCCTTGCGCAGGCTGTGCTTCGCGAAATCGCGGATGTTCTTCAGGCTCCGGGAAACCGCTCGTTTCGTCGCGGCGGACACCTTGCGGCCGGCGGCGTCGATCTCCTCGTCGCTCACGAACAAATCCTTCGTCGAGAGCTTCGCGCCGTCGAAGCGCCGCGTCAGTTCCACCAGCGCCTTGTCGCCCTGGGTGGCGACCTGCGAGATGATCTCCGAAACCAGATCACGCACGCCGGATTCCGGGACGGCCCTGCGGTTCAAACGGCTCACGAAAGATACAAATCCGGGGTCGCTGTGGCTCAAGATCTTCATGCTGGGGAACGGGCCGCGAGGATGCACACGCCATGCCGCTTCGCCAAGCCCGATCGTCCTCCGGACAACGCCTTGTGACAGTCCACCGAATTCCCCTCGAATCCGCATTGACGTGGCGGGTCGCGAAGCGCAAAAGCGTCCCCCACACAGCAACCCATCCACCCATCCATGTCCCAAGCCACCCGCGGGTTCCGCGAGAAGAAAGCAGTGGTCGTTCGTTTCGCCGGTGATTCCGGAGACGGCATGCAAGTCGTGGGCGAGCGTTTCACGGAAGCCAGCGTCACGGTTCCCAACGCCATCGCCACGTTCCCGGACTATCCGGCGGAGATCCGCGCTCCGGTCGGCACCATCGCGGGGGTTTCCGCGTTCCAGGTGCACTTCGGCAGCGAGACGGTGCTCACTCCGGGTGACGAACCGGACGCGCTCGTCGCGATGAACCCGGCCGCCCTCGCCGTGCATCTGTCCGATCTAACGGAGGGCGGCATGCTCATCGCCAACACCGCCGCCTTCACCGAGGAGAATCTCGCGATGGCCGGATACAAATCCAACCCGCTGGAGGACCCCGAGCTGCAGAAACGCTACGAGGTGATCCCCATCGACATCACCGGCCTGGCGGTGGAGGCGCTCAAGGACAGCCCGCTTTCGCAGCGCGACAAGCTGCGCACGAAGAACTTCTTCGCGCTTGGTTTCACCTACTGGGTCTACGGCCGTCCGATCGAGCCGACCATCGCGTTCATCGAGAAAAAGTGGGGCGCGAAGATTCCCGACGTCGCCGAGGCCAACACGAAGGTGCTCAAGGCCGGGTATTTCCTCGGCGAAACCACCGAGATCACGCGCAACCGCTACATGGTCGCACGTGCCGAGGTCGAGCCCGGCATCTATCGGAAAATCTCCGGCAACGAAGCGGTCGCCCTCGGCCTCATCGCCGCCTCGCGCAAGGCGAAACGCGGCATCCTGTTCTCCGGCTATCCGATCACTCCCGCGTCGTCGATCCTCGAGGCGATGGCGTCGTTCAAACACTTCGGTGTGAAAACCGTGCAGGCCGAGGATGAGATCGCGGCCATCGGCGTGGCGCTCGGCGGCAGTTTCGCCGGCCACATCGGCGTCACCGGCACCAGCGGTCCGGGCATGTGTTTGAAGAGCGAGTTCATCGGACTCGCCACCTCCACCGAGCTGCCGCTCGTCATCATCAACGTCCAGCGCGGCGGACCGTCCACCGGCCTGCCGACGAAAACCGAGCAGTCGGACTTGTTCCAAGCGCTCTACGGCCGCCACGGCGAAAGCCCGCTGCCTGTCGTCGCCGCGAACTCGCCGTCCGATTGTTTCCGCGCGGCGTTCGAAGCGACGCGCATCGCGCTGCAGCATTCGACGCCCGTCATCCTGCTCACCGACGGCTATCTGGCCAACGGCTCGGAGCCGTGGAAGATCCCGGACGAGTCGACCCTGCCGGACATCGAGGTGCCCTTCGCTCCCGAAGACAAACCCTACGTCACCTTCGAGCGGAATCCCGATACCCTCGCCCGCACCCAGGCGATCCCCGGCCAACCCGGACTCCAGCACCGCATCGGCGGTCTCGAAAAGGACACCAAGGGCTCGATCAGCTACGACCCCGAGAACCACTCCGAGATGACGCGCCTGCGCGCCGCCAAGGTCGAGGCCGTCGCCAAGAGCATCCCGCCCATGCGCATCACCGGCGAGCGGACGGGCAAGCTGCTCGTCGTCGGCTGGGGCGGCACCCACGGTGCCATCACCTCCGCCGTCGAGACGCTCCGCGCCGAGGGCTTCGACGTCAGCAGCACCAATGTCCGATACCTCAATCCGCTGCCGCCGGAACTCGGTGACCTGCTCAAGGGCTTCGACAAGGTGCTCGTTCCGGAGCTGAACTCCGGCCAGCTTTGCACGATTCTCCGCGCGCGCTATCTTGTCGACGCCGTCAGTTTCCCGAAAACCAAGGGCCGCCCCTTCCGCGTCAGCGAAATCCGCGAGCGCATCCTCGAACTTCTCACCGCCTGACCGAACCCATGGCCACCGAAGCACAGACCGCCCCCGAGCCGCTCACCCGCAAGGACTTCGTCACACCCAACGACGTCCGCTGGTGCCCCGGCTGCGGCGACTACGCCATCCTCAACTCGCTGCAGCGCACCTTCCCGGAACTCGGCATCCCGCGCGAGAATTTCGTGATCATCTCGGGCATCGGCTGCTCCAGCCGCTTCCCGTATTACATGAACACCTACGGGTTTCACACCATCCACGGCCGCGCGCCCACCGTCGCCACCGGCGTCAAGGTCGCCAATCCGGACCTCTCGGTGTGGATCGTCACCGGCGACGGAGACGGGCTTTCCATCGGTGGAAACCACCTGCTCCACCTGCTGCGCCGCAACCTGAACGTGACCGTGCTGTTGTTCAACAACCGCATCTACGGCCTCACCAAAGGACAATACAGCCCCACCTCGCCGGTCGGCACCACCACCAAGACCACTCCCGGCGGCTCGATCGACCACCCGATCAATCCCCTGCTCTTCGCGCTCGGCGCCGAGGCGACGTTCATCGCACGCACCATCGACAACAACCCGAAGCACATGGTGCAGACCTTCAAGGCCGCCCATGAGCACCAGGGCGTCTCGTTCGTCGAGATCTTCCAAAACTGCGTGATCTTCAACGACGCGACGTGGGACCCGGTCTACGCCAAGCAGAACCGCGAGCGCCAGCTCCTGCACCTCGAAGCCGGCAAGCCGCTGCTCTTCGGCAAGGACAACGAGTTCGGCATCCGCATGAACGGACTCAGCCCGGAAGTCGTCAACGCCGCCGACGCCGCGCCCGGTGAGATCCTCGTCCACCGGCCGGACCACCCGAGCTCGCTCTACTCGCAGGTGCTCGCCGACATGAGCTTCCCGGATTTCCCGACGCCCATCGGCGTGATCCGGCAGATCGAGCGGCCGACCTACGAGCAACAGCTCGCCGACCAGTTGGAGGCCACCGTCGCGAAACGTGGCACCGGTTCCTGGAACGAACTGCTCCACGGCAACTCGACCTGGACGGTGGAGTAATCCCCCGAGCTCCCGGACCCTTCGAAACCCGCTCGCGGCGCTCGTCCGCAAGCGGGTTTCTTGTGGTTCCCAATTTCTCCTCCTCGGGAAACAGACCGGAACACCCCCGAACGGGAACTGTTCCGGACGGTTCGCAGGATTGCCTTTTCCGCAGCGAGCTGTCTTTGCATTCTTGCGCCAGAGATTTTCGATATCGCGCACCCTCCGCAATTCATGCACGATGCCGTCTGGATGAAACGCAAGCCGGTCATCGGAGTCCTGATGGACTTCTTCACCCCCGCGATCATCGAGGGGGCGGGCGCCTATGCCCGCGAGAACGACCTCGCGCTCGACCCGCGCTGGTCGATCCGCGCCGATTGGATGCCGGACGACACCGGATGGGACATCGCGCTTGTCCACATCGTCGATCAAACGGAATCCACCGACCGCATCGAGCGTCTCGGCATCCCGATCGTCACGATGGGATATCACTATGGGAAACATTTCCCCAAGGTTCTCTTCGAACACGCCGCCGCCGGAGACGCCGCCATCCACGAGTTCCAGCGCATCCACATCCGGCGCGTTGCGATCTCCACGCAAGGTCGCGATCCCGTTGACCTCCGCAGCCGCAAGGGTGTGTTCACCGCCGCCCGCCGCTTGGGCGTGGAAATCGCCGCCATGACGCCGTGGACCGGCGACAACCAGATCGAAGCCGCCGCGGAGAACATCGTCGACATGATGGAGGAACTGGGCGCGGACAGCGGATACTACACGCCACATGCCGGCGTCGCCTACTCGGTCACGCGCGCCATGCAACGCCGGGGCATTCGTTTCCCGATCATCGTCACCGACAAGGATGCGCAGAAAACCGCCGAGATGTCGTCCGTTCCTCTCACCACCGTGGTGCCGGATTTCTGGCAACAGGGCTACGAAGCCGCCCGCATGGCCCACGAACTCCTCGATGGACGCGTCGGGCGCGGCGCGAGGGTCGTCCGCCGGGTGAAGGCCTGCCGAATCGTCCGCCGCGAAAGCACCGGGCAACTCACCGCTCGCGACCCCGCCGTCGTCAAGGCGCTCCACGGCATCCGCGAGAGCAGCCTGCCCGACCTGACGGTCGAAAACCTGGTGCGCTACGTCGGCGTTTCCCGGCGCACGCTCGAGCAACGGTTCAAGAAGGAAGTCCGGACCACACTTCACCAGGCGATCCTCCAGCGCCAGATGGACGAGGCCACCCGCCTGCTCCAGGCCGGCGGACTCACCGTCAGCGAAGTGGCGGATACCTGCGGGTTCTCGTCGGTCCACTACTTTTCCGCCGCCTTCAAACGCGAGCGCGGCGTCACGCCCGGCAGCATCCGCCGCGGTCCTGGCGCAGGATCGCATCCGTAGTCGGTTGACGAACGTGCGCCGCGCAATTTCAATGTCGGCGTCATCGTGGAAACCGAAAAACTCAGGAAACCCAGCGCCCGCCTCGTTCTCCCGCTCCTTGCGTCAGCCGCCGCGCTGGTCCTCGGGGCCTGCGACAAAAAGCCGCCCGAGAAATCCGCAGCAGCCACCACCGCGAAGACCGCCGCGGAGGACAAGCCGATCCTCCCGCCCGACGACGAAGTCCACTCCCGATACGCAGGTTCCGAGACCTGCAAGGAGTGCCACGAAGCGCTCTTCAAGGGATGGGAAACGTCCAACCACGGCCTCGCCGAGCGCGCCTACCGCGCCGACATGGACGAGAAGATCTTCGTCCCGCGCCGCACCCATGTGGAAGCCGGCGTCACATCCGAGACCTTCCTCGATGCCGACGGCGTCGCCAAGATCCTCACCCAGGGCAAGGACGGCAAGCAACACTCCTATGTGGTGAAGCGCATCATCGGAAACGACCCGCTCCGCCAGTTCCTCGTCCCCGCACCCGGCGGCCGCCTGCAGACCTGCGACATCAGCTACGATCCCCACAAGGACGAGCTCTTCGACGTCTATGGCTCGGAGGAACGGCTTCCCGGCGACTGGGGCCACTGGACCGGCCAGGGCATGAACTGGAACGCGATGTGCGCCGCCTGCCACAACACCCGCCTGCGCAAGAACTACGACCCGGCCACCGACTCCTACCACACCGCGATGGCCGAACCGACGGTCAGCTGCGAGTCCTGCCACGGACCGATGAAGGACCACGTCGCGTGGCAGCGGAATCCGCCCGCCGGCTACGACCCGGAGACCAACACCCCGGCCGACCCCACCGCCACCCGTTTCACCCGCGACCAGATGCTCGACACCTGCGCCGCCTGCCACTCGCGCCGCTCCGAGCTCAGTGGCGACCTCGTCCCCGGCGAACCATACCACGATCACTTCTCCCTCGTCGTGACCGACGAAACAGATATCTACCATCCGGACGGCCAGGTGCGGGATGAAAACTATGTTTTCGCCGCCTTCCGCTCCAGCCGCATGCATCACGCGGGCATCCGCTGCGTCGATTGCCACGATCCCCACACGAACAAGCGACTCATCCCGGGCAACCTGCTCTGCATGCGCTGCCATGGCGGCGGAACCGAGCCGCCCGCTCCGATCATCGACCCCCTCGCCCACAGCCACCATGCGGAAGGCAGCACCGGCAACGACTGCACCAACTGCCACATGCCGCAAACCACCTACATGCAGCGCCACCCGCGCCGCGACCACGGGTTCACCTCGCCCGATCCGCTGCTCACCGTGAAATACGGCATTCCGAACGCGTGCAGCCGCTGCCACACCGACCAGTCGCCCGAATGGGCGCTCGAACATTCGGAGAAATGGTATGGCGACAAACTCAAGCGTCCGGCACGCGAGCGCGCCATGATCGTCGCCGACGCCCGCCTCGGCCAACCGAGCGCCCGCGACCGCGCCATCGAATGGCTCAAGACCGAGGAGATCGACACCTGGCGCGCCACCATGTGCCACCTGCTCGAACGCTGGGTCTATGAACAGAAGGTCGCCCGTGCCTTGCAGGATCGTTTCAAGGACGAGAGCCCGCTGGTCCGCGAAGCCGCCGTCCGCTCGGTCATCGAACTCTGCCGCAACAGCGAATCCCCCATGCGCAAGGCGGTCGAGCCGATGTTGGAGGACGAGAGCCGCTCGGTCCGCATCGCCGCCGCATGGGCGCTCTGCGACACGCTCGATCTCAAGTCCCGCGCCGGCAAGGAGCTCGTCCACAAGCTCGACCTTGATTCCGACCAACCGACCGGGCGCATGCAGCTCAGCCAGTTCGCCTTCCGCCGCGGCGACACGCCCGGCGCCATTCGCCAGATCAAGAAGGCCATCGAGTGGGACCCGAACTCCCCGCCCTTCCATCACGACCTCGCCATCCTGCTCTCCACCACCGGGGACATTCCGGGCGCCATCAAGTCGCTCCAGGACGCCATCAAGCTCGCTCCGCAGGAAGCCGAGTTCCACTACAAGCTCGCCCTCGCCTACAACGAAACCGGCGACCTGCCGAAGACCATCGGGGAACTCCAGACCTCGTTGAAACTCGATCCCACCCGCGGCCGCGCCTGGTACAACCTCGGACTTGCCTACAACTCGACCAACCAGCCCGAAGATGCCGTGAAGGCGCTCGTCGAGGCGGAGAAACACGAGCCATCGGATCCGATGATTCCCTACGCCCGCGCCACCATTCTTGCCCGCCTCCAGCGCACCGGCGAGGCGATCCAGGCGACGCAGAAGGCGATCTCGCTGCGTCCCGATTTCCCCGAAGCCATCCAGCTCCTGCAGATGCTCTCGAGATAGACCAAGCGGGAAATCCCGCCGCAATGGATATGAATCGGGAATGTCATGATGAAATGGGGCCAGCTTGATGTCGCAGAACCAGAACATCGACCGGCTCGTCCACGGCATCGAAGAACTGCTTTGATAGCGGCACCCCGCCCGCGACCATGGACTCCCCCGCCAATCCCTACGCAACTCCGGCCACCGCGGATCCCGCCGCCATTCCCGTAGCCCCGCCGGACTTCGGCTGGGCCATTGAAAACCGCCGGCTCGTCGTCGAAACCGGAGCCCGCCTGCCGATGGTCGATCCTTACACCGGCCGCGCCTCCGAGACCATGCAACTCCGCGAGGTGCTCCTTCCCAACCGCCTGCCGTGGTTGCGATTCCTGCCGCTGGTCACCGCGCTGATCTTCGTCCTCCTCGGCGCGGCCGACAGTTGGATCACCATTCTCGCCCCCCTTTGCTGGGGCGCGCTCATAGGCTATCTGGTCACCCTCGTCCCCTCGTTGTTCCTGCCGAAGTGCACGCTCTTCCTCTTCTTCCAGCCGCACACCATCCGCTTCCGGACCATCTTCGACCGGGCGATGTCCCTTCTCCTCCTTTCCTGGCTCCTCGGAGGCATCCCCATGTCCCTCGGCCCCGCATGGCTCCAGAACGTCCCCGCCATCCTCTTCGGCACCTGGGTCCTCTGCCTCGCCTTCTCCATCTTTTTCCAGCGCCGCCTCACCTGCCACCGCCGCAAGGACGGCCGCTTCCAAGTCCGCGGCCTCCACTCCCGCGCCGTCATCGAACTCATGCGCATCCAGCGCTGACCCGATGCCGCCTACTCGCTTCTCTTTCGTGCGGTTTCGAGTCATTTGAGGCACCTCTCTTCGTCTCCCGCCCCATTGCGGTTTGACGCTCGGGAGCGGAGGGATCAAGCTCCGCGGCGATGTCCAAGCACGTGCTTTTTGTCTGCACCGGCAACACCTGCCGCAGCCCTATGGCGGAGGGATTGCTTCGCAAGGCGGCGGCCGGCCGGAACGATTTGTTGGTCGGCTCGGCGGGAGTGGCGGCGTCAAAGGGATCCTTCGCGAGCCGCGAGACGATGGCGGTGCTGAGGAAACTGGGAGCGGATCTCGGAGACTTCCGCAGCCAGCCGGTGACGGCGCAACTGCTGGACCAGGCGACCCATGTGTTCGCGATGACGCAGAACCATCTGGCGCATCTGGAAGCGCGGTTTCCGGGGCATGCGGAGAAGTTCTATCTCGCCCGAGAGTTTTCCGGTTCGCTCGGCCCCGGCGGCGACCCGGATATTCCGGACCCGATCGGCATGGGAATGGCGGCCTACGAGGAAGTGGCGAAGATTCTCGAAGCGGCGATGCCAAGGATCATCGCTTACGTCGATTCGGTGGAATGAGATGGTAGATGGGGGATGGAAGATCGCGGATGCTTCGCGCGAAGCTCCAATCTGCCATCTACCATCCATCATCTGATCTGCCGCGCTCGCGCGATCAGATCATGCCGAGCTTCATCTTCCCTTCCTCGGAGATCATCTCCTGGTTCCACGGGGGATCCCAGACAAGCTCGACGCGGGCGTCGTCGATGCCGTCGATGGTCATGATCTTCGCCTGTGCGTCGGCGGCGATGACAGGGCCCATGCCGCAACCGGGGGCGGTGAGGGTCATCTTGACGGAGACGACGTTCTTTCCGTCCTCGTCCTCGATGATGCAGTCATAGACGAGGCCGAGATTGACGATGTCGACGGGGATCTCCGGATCATAGACGCTCTTGAGCTGGGCCCACACCTGGTCCTCGACCGGGGCGTCCTTGAGTTTCTCCGCCTCCACCCGCTTCTTCGCTTCCTCCTCCATGTCGATACCGAGGGCGTCGGAATCGGACGAGGAAATGCGGGCGAGGCCTTGGGAGGTGGCGACGGTGAAGGTGCCGCCGAGGCGCTGGGTGATGAACACGGCGGTGCCGGCCGGCAGGACGACGGAGTCGCCGCTGGGGATCTGGATGGCGTTCACCTCGCGGGTGAGTTGGATCTCCTGTTGCATGGACGCGCGCAAGGTGAACACCGGACCGCGAAGATTCAACGTCGAACGTCGATTTTCTCCCGGGTGATCCAATTTCCGAGGAATGACGGATCATCAAGGCAACGAAGAAGAATTGCCAACCCCTGCCCCTTTGATGTTTCATGTATGCGTACATGATCGAACCCGACTCCATTCCGGTCCAACCGATGCCATCCGGCCTCTGCGAGGACCCGGGTGGGGAGTCGGTCGCGCTCATCGCCCGGATGGCGAAGGGAGAAACGGCGGCGCTGGACGAACTGCACGCCGCCTGGTCCCCCATCCTGCTGGGCATTGCGGCACGGATGCTGGGCGACCGCCGCGAAGCGGAGGAAGTGGTGCAGGACACCTTCGTGCGCCTGTGGCACCGCTCGGCGGAGTTCGATCCGCACAAGTCGCCCCCCTTCGTGTGGGCCTTCGCGGTGATGCGAGGGTATTGCATCGACCGCCTGCGCTACCGTCACCGGGCCCGGCGGGACAGCTCGCGGGTGGTATCGATCCACGTGGCCACGCCACCGGAGCGCTCGGAAAACCCGCGGGTGATGGCGTTGGACGACTGGCGGCGGGTGCGCGGCGCGCTCGATCTGCTGGACCCGGACGAGCGGAGCTGCCTGGAACTGGCGGTCTTTCTCGAATACACGCACTCGGAAATCTCAACGGAACTCGGAACCCCTCTCGGCACGGTGAAACACCGGCTTCGGCGCGCGCTCGACAAGGTGCGCGGCCACCTCTCCCGCTATGAACTCTGACCCGTACGACAGCGCGGCCTGGAGGGCCTTCGGGATGCTCGACTCGGACGAATCCGAGTTGTTCGACGAAGCGACGCGCACGGATGCCCGACTGGGTGCCGCGGCGCGCGAGATGAATTGCATGGGCGCGGCCGTCGCAGCCGCCTGCGCGACGCCTTTGCTGCCGAAGTCCGGCCAACTCGAGCGGATTCACGCCCGCTTGGCCGAGGGACGCCGCCCGCCGCGCCGGATCCCGCCGATTTTCGCCTACGCCGGATGGGGCGTGGCGGCTGTTCTGGCACTCGTGCTCGCCTTGCGCGGCGGAAACCATGCCACTTCATCGGAAGACGCCGCCACGGCGGATGCTCCGGCACGGAACGAGCCGGCAACGGCTGTCGAGCGACCGGCGCCCGTGGAGACGAAGATTCCGGATGCCCCGGCGGAGGATCGCACCGCGTCCTCCGCGCCGGTGGAGAAGGCACCGGACGTGGCGACCGGTCTGGCCCAGACGCGCACCACCACCCGCGCGGAGACCAAACGACTGGTTCAGGAAATCGAGACGCTGCGCGACAACCTCGAGCGTTTCCAGCAACGCGACCGCGCCGTGTTCGAAACCGTGCCCGGACGTGCGTGGCCGATCGTGATGACGATGGCCCCGCCGAATATCTCCTTTGACGAGACCCAGGGACCGGCGCTGGCGGAGGATCCCTCGCGGATCACCAACATGCTGGGCGATGCGCTCGCGGGCCAGCACCGTACAACCATGGGCGCGGCATCCGCACTGGATCCAACCGCGCGCGAACAAGGGCTGACCGGCGCGATGATCCCCCAGGACCCTGCTGCGGCGGAAGCCGCGGCGCCACAATATCCCTCCGCGATTCCAATCTACGACGCCGCCCGCGACACCGGCACGCTGGTGGTCACCAAGCTGCCGCCCGCCCCGCGCGACGAGGCCTACAACCTGTGGGTCACCACCGAAAACGGCAACGCCCCGATCTTCGTAGGCACCCTGCCGGTAAGCGACAAGGAACTGGCGGACTCGTTCGACTTCAGCCTCGGATCGAATCTGGTGCTGCCCACCGGTTTCCTGCTCACCCGCGACCCGATCACCACGCCTACGCGGCCGAACTCGCGCAATACCGTCCTCAAAGGCCCGCCGGCCGGCGCAGGCTCGGAATGACGCACGAAGCGGGCGATCTCGGATCGCGCGAACCGATGTGATCGACGGATACGTTCAGGGCTTTTCGAAAGCGCTCATTTCCCACCGTTTCGCCGGAGCACAAACTGCCCGGCTTCCCACCACGAAGGCCGTCAGCGGCCCCGCAAAACAATCGGGTGAGGGAATCCAGATGGTGCGCGCGAGAGGACTCGAACCTCCACGGGGTTGCCCCCACTAGAACCTGAATCTAGCGCGTCTACCAATTCCGCCACGCGCGCGTCCGGGCGGGGAAAACACCACGCCGGGAGGAGGATTGCAATACCGATTTCACAAAGTTTCGGGACGGATCGGACGGGCGGCGGCGATTTTCCACGTTGCAAGCCCGACCCGCCTCGAACAGCCTCGATTCATGCAGAAATCCGCCCCCTTGCTTCTGGTCCTGGTTCTCGCCGTCATGGCGACTTTCCTGTCGCTGCGCGAGAAAAGACCGGAACCGAAGGCAACCGCGCCGCAGACGGAGGCACGGGAGATCCCGGCGGCTGGCGAAGCTGTCGAGACGGAGAAAACCGACGCTTCCGTCGCGGAGGCGGAGCCCCGGCCGTGGCCGCAGGCGGAGTCCGACATCCCGGCGGACCCGCAGGCCGTCTTCGGCCACCTCGACAACGGCATGCGCTACGTGATCTATCCGAACGGCGAGCCGCCGAAGCGGGTTTCCCTACGGCTGCATATCTCCGCGGGTTCGCTGATGGAGGCGGACGACCAGCGCGGCCTCGCGCATTTCCTGGAGCACATGGTGTTCAACGGCACGAAGCACTACTCCGCCTCCGATCTGATCCCGAAGATGCAGCGGCTCGGCATCGCGTTCGGCGCACACGCGAACGCCTACACATCGTTCGACGAGACCGTGTACATGCTCGACCTTCCGGACCTCTCGGATGACACGCTCGACCTCGGGTTCACCGTGATGCGCGACTTCGGCGACGGCGCTCTCCTGGAGGCCGAGGAGATCGACAATGAACGGGGCGTCATTCTATCCGAAAAGATCAGCCGCGACTCGGTGGGCTACCGGCTGATGGAGAAACAATTCGCCGAACTGCTCCCCGACTCGCTGGTGACGAAACGGTTTCCGATCGGTGAGGAGCAGGTCATTTCCAAGGCGCCGCGCGAGCGTTTCGTCGATTTTTACACGCGCTATTACACACCGGAGCGCATGACGTTCATCGTCGTGGGCGACGTCGATCCGGCGGCGATGAAAGAGCGGATCGAAGCCGCCTTCGGCTCGATGAGCAACCCGGAGAATCCGGGTGAAAACCCGGATCTCGGGAGCGTCACCAAGACCGAAGGCATCGTGCCCGCGGTGTTCGCCGACAAGGAGGTCACCTCCTCCGATGTGTCGCTCGTGCTGGTGCGCCCGTACGAGATGAAACCCGACACGCGGGAGAACCGGGCGGAGCAGCTTCCGCTGTCGATCGCCCACTCGATCCTCGACCGGCGTTTCGAGCGAATTTCGAAGCAGAAGGACTCGCCGGTCGCGAGCGCGTCGGCATCGCGGTATCCCTTGTTCAACCAGTCCGAGATCGGCTCGATCGACATCACGTCCGCCGACGACCGCTGGCAGGAAGTCGTGCCGATCCTCGAAAAGGAGTTCCGCCGCGCGCGCGAGCATGGTTTCACCGAGGACGAACTCGCGGAGGCGAAATCGAACATCCTCAACGCCTACGAACAACAGGTGAAGCAAAAGGACACCCGCAAGTCCGAGGGCATCGCGATGGCCTTCGTGGGATCGATCAACGACGAGGATGTCGTTTCCACGCCGGAGACGGATCTTGAGATTGCGAAGGAAGCGCTCGACGGCATCACCGCGGAGACCTGCCACAAGGCGTTCACGACGTTCTGGGAGTCGGTTTCCGGCTATCATCTCATCCTCACCACCAAGGAAGCGCCGGAGAACGGCAAGATCGAGCTCGCCGCGATGTATGAGGAATCGCGCGGTACGCCCGTCGAGCCGCCGGCGGCGCGCGAGGCGATTCCCTTCGGCTACACCGATTTCGGGAAACCCGGCAAGGTCGCGAGCCGCAAGGAGGTTTCCGATCTCGGCATCACCCAGATCGTTCTCTCCAACAACGTGCGGGTGAACCTGAAGCCCACCGAGTTCGAACAAGGACGCATCCGTCTCACCAGCCACATCGGCTCTGGAAAACTCAGCCAGCCCGCCGACTCGCCGATGCTCGACGGATTCGCCTCCGCGATCTTCGAGGGTGGAGGTCTCCGCAAACACTCGATCGACGAGCTCCAGCAGATCCTCGCTGGACGCAACGTATCGAGCACGCTGGGCATCGCCGAGGACTCCTTCACGCTCGGCGGATCGACCACGCCCGCCGACTTCCAGCTCCAATGCCAGCTCATGTGCGCGTCGCTCACCGATCCCGGCTGGCGCGATGAAGCGCTGTGGCAGTTCCAGAAGTCGGTGCCGATGCTCTATCAGCAACTCAAGCACACGCCCGCCGGACCGCAGGCGGAGATGGACGCGTGGCTCCATGGCGGCGACAGCCGCTGGGCGATCGCGCCGATGGAGAAACTCGCCGGCTACACGATCGCCGACGCGAAGAAGTGGCTCATGCCGGAGCTTTCCAAGGGATACATGGAGCTCTCGATCGTCGGCGACTTCGAGGTCGACAATGTGCTGCCCGACCTGCTCGCCACCTTCGGCGCGCTTTCCACCCGCGCCAAGGAGCCTGCCGAGCTGCCGAAGTCCCGCAAGGTGACATTCCCGAACGCGCCCTCGCTCAAGACCTTCACCTACGACTCGAAGATCCCGCAGGGGATCGCATTGGCGATCTGGCAGACCGACGGCCTGCGCAACAACCAGAAGGAGTTTCGCCGCCTCAACATCCTCGGCGAGATTCTCGGCGACCGTCTGCGCGAGGAGATCCGCGAGAAACTCGGCGCCTCGTACAGCCCGTTTGCCGGAGCCGACGGATCCGACGCGCTCGACGGCTTCGGTTACATGGTCAGCCAGAGCGTCGGCAAGCCGGAGGACATGCAGAAGCTGCTCGATACGATGCGCGACCTCGCCGACAAACTCGCCACCGAGGGTGCCAGCGACGACGAGCTCGACCGCGCGCTCAAACCGACGCTCGGCATGTTGAAAAAATCGCTGCGAGACAACAGCTACTGGCTCAACACCGTGATGTCCAAGTCCCAGTCCGATCCCGAGCGCCTCGACCTTGCCCGCAACCGCGACGAGGACTATCAGTCGATCACGCTTTCCGAGATCAACGCGCTTGCGAAGAAATACATGGCGGCGGAAAACGCCCTCCTCATCACGATCAAGCCGGAGGAAAAGTAGCCGCGGACTTCAGCCCGGTTTATCCAGCGCGTTCACGATCGTCGCCACGATTTCGGCCACCGGCGCGTCGATGGAAACAGCGGTGCCTTCGTCCGCGTCGGGTTCCTCGAGCGTGTCGAGCTGGCTGTCGAGCATCTCGGGCTTCATGAAATGGCCGTCCCTACCGCTGATCCGTTTCCACAGGAGCTCCCTCGATCCTGCTAGATAGACCAAGCCGACATCCGGACCGTCGACTCCCAACCGCTTTCGGTAGGTGCGTTTCAAGGCGGAACATGCGAGCACGGTTTTCTCCGTGGCGGCTTCGATCACCTCGCGGCGCATCGCATCGAGCCAGGGCCGGCGGTCCGCATCGTCCAGCGGAACGCCGGATGACATCTTCTCCACGTTGGCCGGAGGATGGAAGTCGTCCGCGTCCACGAAGCGGGCGCCGAGTTTCTCCGCGAGCGCGAGGCCGACGGTGCTCTTGCCGGATCCGGCCACGCCCATCAGAACGATCACGCGTGGAGAGCCGCTCATCCTTCCTTGAGCGTCGCCATGTCGATCACGAAGCGGTAGCGGACGTCACCGCGTTTCATGCGCTCGTAAGCGTCGCCGATGTTGCGGATGTCGAGCATCTCGATGTCGCAAGAGATTCCGTGTTCCGCGCAGAAATCGAGGACCTCCTGGGTTTCCGGCATGCCGCCGATGGCGGAGCCGAGGATCGAGCGGCGTCCGAGCACGAGCGGAAACGCCTCGATCGGAGGGTTCAGCGGAGTGAGCTGGCCGACCAGCAAACAGGTGCCGTCCACGGCGAGGCAGGCGATGTAGGGGTTCAGGTCGTGCTCCACAGGCACGGTGTCGAGGATGTAGTTCAGGGAACCCGCGGCTTGTTTCATCTGCTCCTCGTCGGTGCTGATCACCACGTGGTCCGCGCCGTTGCGTTTCCCCTCCTCCACCTTGTCCGCGGAACGGGTGAAGAGCGTGACCTCGGCACCCATCGCTTTGGCGAACTTGATGCCCATGTGTCCGAGCCCGCCCATACCGACGACACCGACCTTGTCGCCGGGTTTCACGCCGACGTGGCGCAGCGGCGAATACGTCGTGATGCCCGCGCAGAGGATCGGCGCGGCGGCCGCGGGATCGAGCGCGTCCGGCACGCGGACGACGAAACGATCGCTCACGATGACACGCTCCGAGTAACCGCCGTAGGTGACACGGCCGTCGTGGCGGTCGACTCCGTTGTAGGTCCAGACGCCGCCGGCGCAGTATTGTTCGAGGCCCTTTTCGCAGCAATCGCACTCGCGGCACGAGTCGACCATGCAACCGACGCCGACCAAGTCGCCCTCTTTGAATCGGGTGACCTCGCCGCCCACGGAAGTGACACGGCCGATGATCTCATGCCCGGGAACCACGGGGTATTGCGTGAACCCCCAGTCGTTTTCGACGAAGTGGATGTCCGTGTGGCAGACGCCGCAGTAGAGGATCTCGATCGAGACATCGTCCGGCCGCGGCTGGCGCGGTTCGTATTGCCATGGCTCGGGGGTGGAACCGACGGAAAGCGCCGCATAGGCGCGTGTCTGTGGAGTGCTCATGATGCGGAGGTGTTTGAAAACTCCGCGATCTATCGCACCGCCGCCGCCGGTCGTCAACCGGGCTCAGTATCCGGTGGCGAGTTTCGAAACAAGTGACTCGCCGGCACGTTCGAGCGCCTCGGGCAGCGCGTTGTTTCTCGCGGTCTGGAGATTTGCGGAAACGAAAAGCTGGCTGGTGCCCGCAGATGTGCCGGAGGCGAGGACCTTGGTGGGATCGCGCGCGTCGCGGAGCGTCCACTCGAGCGTCACGGTGTTGGCGAGTTCCTCGGGAAACAGGGTGTCGAGACGCGAACCGCGGATGGTGGAGTAGCGGATGGAGGCGATCTTGCCTTCGAGCACGGCGTCGGCGTCATCGATGCCGCTGATCCGATAGGTGCCGTCCTGCACAATGGCGTTGGCGACGGCGGAGGTGGCGAGCGCCTCGGCGCGCGGGTGCTGCGTGTCGTTGCCGAACATCGGCACGTTGATCCGCTGGATGCGCGAGAGCGACGCCGGTTTCACACCGCCGAGTTGATAGCCGGCGCAGGAGGCGAGCAGGACGGCTGCGGCCGCCACAGGAATGCGGAGCAGGGTTTTCATTCGCCGAGTTCCTTGAGACGGGCCTTGGCGGCATCGTGGATCTTGCCGGAGGAGGAGCGCTTGATGATGTCGCGGTAGTAGACCTTCGCGGATTCGATGTTGCCGGTCTTCTGATAGAACTCGGCGATGTCGTACGAGCGCTGGAGGTCACGCCCGCCGAGGTTTGCGATCATGCGGCGGGCCTCGGCGTTGCGCGAGTGCCCGGGATACTGGAGCAGGTAGTCGTTGAAGGCCTCGCGGGCGAGGTCGAGGTTGGCCTGGTTCTGGTTTCCACGGTCGGCCTCCTCGATGAAGAGCATGCCGACGCGGAAGAGGGCCTCGGGCGCTTCCGGAGCGTCGGGTTGGTCGCGCACGAGTTGGCGGAAGGCGGCGATGGCCTCCTTGGACTTCTTCTTGGACTGATAGAGCTCGCCCATCGTGAACTGGGCTTTGGCGGCGGCGCGCGAACGCGGCGCGTGGTCACGGACCTTGCCGAGCATCTCGACGGTCTTTTCGAGCGAGAACTTGGTTTTCAGCCCGAGGAAACTGGACTTCACATCGCCCTCGGCGGCGGCCTGGGCCATGGACGCCTGGCGGTTCAAAGCGGTCGAGTAGAGGCCGCTGCCCTGGAAGCGGTCGAGAAACTGGTCGTAAGCCTCGAAGGCATCCTCGACGTCGCCCTGCTGCTCGAGCATCTCCGCCTGGCGGAATCGCGCCTGCGGGGCGGACGGAGCGAAGGGATACTTGGTGGCGACCTTGTCGTAGAGTTTGACCGCCTTGCCGGACTTGCCCGCATCATCGGCGGCGCGGGCCTCCTGATAGATCGCCTCGCCCTTCTCGGCGACGGCCTGGGTGTTGCCGGCGAGGATCGGAACGTCGTCGTTTCCGCAGGAAGCCAGGAAGAGACAAAGGGCTGACGCGGTCAGGACCGGACGGAAGTTCATGCGGTGGAGCATAGGACGGGGCGGGATGGCGGAAAGAGGAAAAACGCGGAGCGGGTCAACCGAGTTCGGTGGCGCGGCGGGTGGCGGCGGTGACCGCCTCGATGAGCGCGGAGCGGAGGCCGGCGCGCTCGAGCTCGGCCAGGCCGGCGATGGTGGTGCCTCCGGGCGAAGTGACCATGTCCTTGAGTTCGCCGGGGTGCTTGCCGGTTTCGAGGACCATCGCGGCGCCGCCGAGCACGGTCTGGGCGGCGAGTTTCAGTGCCTCGGCCCGTGGCAGGCCGTTGCGCACGCCGCCGTCGGATAGAGCCTCGATGATCAGATAGACATAGGCGGGGCCGCTGCCGGAAAGACCGGTGACGGCATCCATCAGGCGCTCGGGAACCTCGCTGGCCACCCCCACGGAACCAAGCAGAAGGCGCGCGGTGTCCGCATCCGCCGCGGTGGCGGTGGGTCCGAGGCAGAACGCGGCTGCACCCTTGCCGACGAGCGCAGGGGTGTTGGGCATGGCGCGGATGACTCGGGCGGACGGGCCGGCCGACTCGCCGAGCGACGCCAGGGTGACGCCGGCGGCGACGGAGATGACGAGTTTCTCCCCGCCGGTGGAAACGGCCGCCGCGAGCGCGTCGCGGATGTCGTGGGGCTTGGTGCAGAGGAGCAGGACGTCGCACGGGGAGACGGCGGAAACGGACGCATCGACGGTGGCTCCGGTTCCCTTCGCGAATGCCTCGCGGGCGGCGGCCACGGGATCGACACCGGTGACGTTCTTCGGATCCACCGCGCCGGAGCGGATGGCCCCTTCGACAAGGGCGGTTCCCATTTTTCCGCATCCGATGACTCCGAGCTTCATGGCCGGGAGACTACGCGCCGCCCCGGGCGGGAGGCCAGTGTCATTTTTGGTGGTGAAACCGGAGAGTCCCAACCATCTTCCGCGCATGACGATGCGACTGGCGGCCGGACTTCTGGCATTGGGAATGGGCTGCGTCTGCGCCCGGGCGGAGGACGTGATTCCACCGATGGAAGACAAGGTGCCGCCGGTGGAAGACGCCATCCCGCCGCCTGTGAAAGCCCTCGGGGCACCGGCCGAGATGAGGTTTCCGGGCGGTCTGCAGATCGCCGTGACCACGACAAGCGCCGAGGCGCAGAAACATGTGAACCAAGGGCTCAACCATCTGCACGGCGGTTGGGAGTTTGAAGCGGCCCGGCACTTCGGAGCGGCGATGAAACTGGACCCGAACTGCCTGCTCGCCCACTGGGGCATGGCCATGGCGACCCTCACACCGTCGCCTGAAACCAGCGAGGCGCGCACCGCGGCCTCCGTCCGGATGCTCGAACTGCTCGACCAGGGCCAGGGCACCGATCTCGAACGCGGCTATGTCTATGGCCTCATCAAATACATCGAGGGAGGCCCGAAGGAAGCGGCCAACGCGTTTCACAAGGTGGCGAAACAATTTCCAAACGATCTGCAGTCGCCGGTGTTCGCCGCCCTCTTCGGTCGCGGCGGCTACGATCCCTCGGGCGCTCCGACTCCGGACGAGGAGCGCGCCCACGCGGAGCTCGAGGAATTGGTGAAACGCTTCCCGGACTCGCCGATCCCTTTGAACGCCCTGCTCTTCGTGCGGGCGGAGGCACCCGACCTGACTAAGGATCTGCCGCTGGCCCGCAAGCTGTGCCGGATGGCGCCGGAATACCCGCCGTATTTCCACCTGCTGGGCCACTACGAATGGCGCTGCGGCGATCACGGGGAAGCGATCACCGCGTTCGGCCGGGCGGCCTCGTTCTATCAGAACTGGATGAAGGAGAACAAGGTGGGCGTGGCGGATTGCCCGGAATGGATCAAGGCCGAGTGCTACCGGATCGTGGCGCTCGGATCGAAAGGAGACTTCGACACCGCCTACGCGGCCTCGCGGCAACTCGCGTCCACGCCGGTGCCGGAAGACCGGCCGTCGTCACCGGGCGCCCGCTTGTTGTTATGGGACGCGAAGACCCTGCCGGCCCGCATTTTGCTCAACCGCGGACTCACCGGCAACGCGGCCGAGGCCGCCGCCTCGCTGCCGTCGCCGGAGGAGATCAAAAAGTTCCACAAACACTCGCTGGCGTATTGGTGGATCGACGGACTGCGGTTCTGCCTCGACGCGCGGAAGCAGATCGACAACGGCGACCTTGATGAGGCCCGCAACGTGGTCGCCGCGCTGACCCAGCACGGCGAAACGATGGTCAAGACTCGCCCCCAGGCCGTCGCCGGCGGCGAAGGGTCACCATGGCTGCGCTCGTTCCGCGCGCTGGAGGTGCTCGCCAGCGACCTGCGCGGATTGATCGCGATGAAGGGCCCGAAGGAAACGCGGGACACGGCGTTCAACTGGTTTTCCTCCGCCGCCGACCGTCAGCGTCCGGAGCCGATGATGTTCCCGCCGATGGTGCTGACACCGATGGCGGTGCGCCTCGGCAACTACCATCTCGCGAAGGGCGAACCGAAAGAGGCGCTGGAGGATTTCAACCGGGCGCTCGCCACGTTTCCGAACGAGATCCGCTCGCTCGTCGGCAAACAACAAGCCTGCGAAGCGCTCGGCGACACCGCGGGCGTGGAGGACACCGCCGCCCGGATCTCCCGCCTGCGGGGAGATTGAGCGGCGGTTCCGGAAACCCGGTCACTTGGTTTCCAACAGGCTGGTGCCGGTCATCTGCGCGGGTTTTTCCAACCCGAGCATGTCGAGCAGGGTCGGCGCGACATCGGCGAGGATGCCGTCGCGCACGGTGCGACCCTCGGCGTCATCGGCGACGTAGAGGATCTCGACGAGATTCGTGGTGTGCGCGGTGTTGGGCGAGCCGTCGGCATTGCGCATGAACTCGCAGTTTCCATGGTCCGCGGTGATGAGCAGCTTGCCACCGAGACGCAGGGTTTCCTCGACCACCGCTTTCACGGCGGCGTCGATGGTTTCCACCGCCTTGATCGCCGCTTCGACGACGCCGGTGTGGCCGACCATGTCAGGGTTGGCGTAGTTGAGGATGACGAGATCGTAGTCCTTGAGTTTGGAAACCACGGTGTCGGTGACCTCCGGCGCGCTCATCTGAGGCTTGAAGTCGTAGGTGGGCACGTCCTTCGGCGATGGGATGATGAAGCGGTCCTCACCCTCGTTGGAAACCTCGACGCCGCCGTTGAAGAAATACGTCACGTGCGGGTATTTCTCCGTTTCGGCGATGCGCATCTGGTTGCGGCCGGCCGCGGCGACGGTCTCGCCGAGCGTCATCTCGAGTTTCTCCGGCCCGAACAACACCGGGCAGCCGTAGGTCTCGTCATACTCGGTGAGTGTGACGTATTCGACCTTCGGAACCGACGTGCGGTCGAAACCATCGAAGTCCGGCTTGAGAAACGCTTCGGAAAGCTCGCGGGCGCGGTCGGCGCGGAAGTTGAAAAACAACACCACGTCGCCATCGCGCACGCGCTGGGTCTCCCAATCGCCGAAGACCATGGCCGGCATGAACTCGTCGGTCTTGTCCTGGCGGTAGAAATCGCCGACGGCCTCGCTGGCGAGGATCTCGCGCTTCTCGCCCTTGCCGAGCACGATCGCGTCCCATGCCAGTTTCACGCGATCCCAGCGTTTGTCCCGGTCCATCGCGAAATAGCGGCCGACCACGGTGGAGATCCGCGCGCCGGACTTGGCGGCCTCGTCCTCGACCTTGGCGAGGTATTTCTCACCGCCCGTCGGCGAGGTGTCGCGGCCGTCGGTGATGGCGTGGATCATGATGTCCTTCACACCCGCTTCGCCGGCCAGCTTGACCATCGCGATGAGCTGGTCCTGGTGGCTGTGCACGCCGCCGTCGGAAACGAGGCCGATGAAGTGCAGTCGCGAGCCCTTGGCCTTCTCCATGGTTTCCTTGAAGACGGGGTTGTCGGCGAGGGTGCCTTCGGCGATCGCCTTGTTGATGCGGGTGAGGTCCTGATAGACGATGCGGCCGGCGCCGAGGTTGAGGTGGCCAACCTCGGAGTTGCCCATCTGGCCGTCCGGCAGGCCGACGTCCATGCCCGACGCGCTCAGATGGCCGCGGGGATACGACGAGAGAACCTCGTCATGAAACGGGGTGTTGGCGAGCAACACGGCGTTGCCGTCCTTTTCGGCGGTTTCCTTTCCTCCCGGGTTCAAGCCCCAACCGTCGCGGATGATGAGAACTACTGGTTTCTTGGCCATGCGTGGGCCTGTACCCGTGCCCGTCCCGCCGGGCAAGCCCTGAAAACCAACCGATTCTCCTCTTTTCCCCGCGGATCCTGCCACGGCGGCCGATGCCTCAGTCCTCCTCGGGCTTTGCCTTGAGTTTCAGCTCGGGACGCGCGTTGCGGTGGATCCAAACGCTCTGCACCAGCCCCAGCAGCATCATGCAGATCACCACGAAGGTGCCCGAGTAGCTCACCAGCGGCAGCGGGATGCCGGTGATCGGCAGCAGCAGCACGCACATCCCGATGCTCTCGAAGACATGGGCGAAAATCAGCGCCACCACCAGGCTGACGAGCAGCCGTCCGGACATGTCGCGGCTGTAAAACGCGATGAACAGCCCCTGGATCAGCAGCAGAGCGAAGGTGGTGACCAGCAGCAGGCTGCCGCGGAACCCGAGTTCCTCGGCGATCACGGCGAAAATGTAGTCGTTGTGGGCGGTGTCGCTCGGGATGAAGGCCTTGGCGTGCAGCGAGTTGTCGGCTGCGGTGGCCATCCAGCCGACACCTTTCCAACCGGCCTTGCCGACGGCCATCGAGATGTTGTGGGGCGCCCACGCCTCGGCCTGGGTATCGACCTCCTGCCCGCGCAGCATCTTAAGCCAGGTGTCGATCCGCTCCGGCCCCCGGTCCGAAAGCAGCGGCAGCGCCACGAAATACACCAGCGGCAGCAGACCCGCGCCGATGAAGGTGAGAAACGAGAGGTAACGAAACGGCAGCCCGCCGATCAGCAGCGCCACCACCATCACCGGCACCCACACGAGCGCCGAGCCCATGTCGCCCATTTTCACGACCATCAGGAACGGGACGGCACCCGTCGCGGCGATGATCAGCAACCTCACGAAGGGCGCCCCGAACCACCGGTGGAGACGCGGCAGGTCCTGGATCAGGCAGGCCATCAGGATGATGCCCGAGGAAATCCCCATCTGCGCCGGCTGGAAACTGAAGCCGCCGAACGTCAGACGGTGCACGGTGTCGTCCTGCTGCATCGCCATCGCCATCAGACCGAGGCTCACGAGGTAGTATGGCAGGGCGAGCCAGCGCAGCCAGCGGTAGTCGATCAGCGCCGCGGCGAAATACACCACGCTGCCGAGCAGGATCCACCGCTTCTGCATCCACGCGAAGTATTTCCCCGCGCTGCCGAACTGGTCGATGATGTCGGAGGAAACGGACAGGTGGCGCGCCGCGCTCTCGATCATGAACACGCCGAAAACGAGCAGCCCGTACATCACCAGTACGAGCACCCAGTTCATGCCGAGGAGTTTCTTGAGAAACGGCGTCATCGCGCGACGGAGCGCGACCATAGGTCCCCGCGCGCCCGTGGCAAGCGAAGGGATGCGGAGACGGACGCCGGGGCGGGATCATTCCCCCTTGCATGGCGGCGGGGCCGGCTTTTGGATGGCGATGTCCGTGTCATGAAAGCATTCGCCGTTTCCGCCGCCTTGATCTCCTCCGCCATCGTCCATGCCGCCCCGGATTGGGAAAACCAGGCGGTGTTCCGCATTCAAAAGGAGGAGCCCCGGGCGGTTTCCATGCCGTTCCCGACTGCGGATGGAGCGCTCTCGAAGAAACGCCTCGAGTCGCCCTGGTGCATGATGCTCAACGGCGACTGGAAGTTCCACTGGGTGAATCACCCGGACAAACGTCCCGCCGACTTCTTCCGCACGGACTTCGATGACTCGGCGTGGAAAACGATTCCCGTGCCGTCGAACGTCGAGCTGCACGGCTACGGCACGCCGATCTACTGCAACCAGCCCTACCCGTTCCAAAAGGATCCGCCGCGGGTGATGGGCGAGCCGCCGAAGAACTTCACCACCTTCACCGAGCGCAACCCGGTTTCCTCCTACCGACGGACCTTCACCCTGCCGGACTCATGGACCGGCCGCCACACGTTCCTCACTTTCAACGGCGTTTCCTCCGCATTCTACCTGTGGATCAACGGACGGAAAGTCGGCTACTCGCAGGACTCGCGGACACCGGCCGAGTTCGACATCACCGACCACCTCCGCCGCGGCGAAAACACGCTGGCCGTCGAGGTCTATCGGTACTCGGACGGCTCGTATCTGGAGTGCCAGGACTTCTGGCGCCTCTCCGGCATCTTCCGCGACGTCTACCTGCGGTCGTGCGCGCCTCTCCAACTCCGCGATTTCCTCGCCCGCGGCGGATTGTCCGATGACTACTCGAAGGGCACGCTCGACCTGCGGGTGGAACTGCGCGACGTCGTCGGCGCCGGTCTGGTGTCCGGCTCCTCCGTCGATGCCAAGGTGTTCGCTCCGGATGGCTCGGAACTCGTGGCCACGACCTTGAAACCGGGTGCCGATGGAAAAGCGGCGACCCACCTCAAGGATCTCGACATCCAGCCATGGTCCGCCGAGTCCCCCACCCTCTATCAGCTTCTGCTCACCATCCGCAACCGCGCCGGCGAGGCGGTCGATCACGTCGCCACGAAGATCGGTTTCTCGCGCAGCGAGATCCATGAGGGCCAGCTCCTCGTCAACGGCAGGCCGGTCCTCATCAAGGGCGTCAACCGCCACGACCACCATCCGGACCTCGGCCACTACCTCACCGAGGAACAGATGCGCGAGGACCTCGTCATCGCGAAACAAAACAACATCAACGCGATCCGCACCTGCCACTATCCGAACGATCCGCGTTTTCTCGAACTCTGCGACGAACTCGGCCTCTACGTTTGCTCCGAGGCCAACATCGAGTCCCACGGCATGGGCTACGGCAAGGAGTCGCTCGCCAAGGACTCGTCATGGGAAGCCGCCCACGTCGACCGCGTCCGCAACATGGTCGAGGCATTCAAGAACCACCCGTCCATCATCCTCTGGTCGCTCGGCAACGAGGCCGGAGACGGCGTGAACTTCGTCGCCTGCTCGAAGTGGGTCCGCGATCACGAACCGACCCGCCCGATCCACTACGAACGCGCCGGCCAAGCGTCCCACGTCGACCTCTACTCGCCGATGTATGCCAGCCACGACGGCTGCATCCGCTACGCCCGCAACGAGGAGAAGAAACCCCTCGCCCGTCAGAAACCGTTGATCCAATGCGAGTATTCCCACGCCATGGGCAACTCGTCCGGAGGCCTCGCCGACTACTGGGAGATCTTCCGCCGCGAGCGACTGCTCCAGGGCGGATTCATCTGGGACTACATCGACCAGGGACTGCGCAGGAAACGCCCGGCACCCGCGAGCGTCACGGATACCTCCGCAGCGAAACGCGCCGTCCGCCTTGCCGGCGAGGTCGATGCGGAAAACGGCCTCGTCTCCGGCTACGCGACCGTCCCGGCGGATCCGGACTTCGATCCGGACGGTGGTTTCTCCGTCCTCGCCCGCGTCCGCCCCGGCGCGAACGGCGGCGACAACCCGATCGTCACCAAGGGCGACCGGTCATGGGCGCTCAAGATCAACGGCAAGGGTGAGCTCGAGTTCTTTCTCTATCAGAACGGTTGGAAAGCCGCCACCGCCCCCTTGCCCGGCGATTGGGAAGGCAAGTGGCACAACCTCCGCGCCAGCTACGACGGCCGCCGCATGATCCTCGAAGCCGACGGCCGCGAACTCGCCCGCAAGGACTTCACCGGCAAGCCCGCCACCAACCAACAACCGCTCGGCATCGGTCACAACGCCGACTACCCCGAGCGCGCGTTCCACGGCGCGATCGCCCGCGTGCAGGTCAGCGGCGCGGACAAACGCGTCCTGCTCGACGTCGATTTCACCCGTTTCACCCGCAGCGGCGGCGAGGTCGAATACTTCGCGTGGGGCGGCGACTTCGGCGACGTGCCGAACGACGGCAACTTCTGCTGCAATGGCATCCTCGCATCCGACCGTCGGCCGACCCCGCAACTGCCCGAGGTGAAGAAGGTCTATCAGGACTTCGCGTTCTCCCTCACCGGCGACAAGAAACTCAAGATCTCCAGCGAGAGGTTCTTCACCGGCACCGCGGACCTCGAACTCGCCACCGGATACCTCGTGAACGGCAGCGGCGAACTGAAAACCGTTTCCGAAACTCCGGAAATCGCCCCCGGCCAATCCATGGAGATCGACCCCGGCGCACCACCCGCCGCCGGCCCCGGCAAGGAGGTCATCCTCAGCGCCGAACTCCGCCTGAAACACGACACCGCATGGGCCAAGGCCGGCCACGTCGTCGCATGGGGGCAGATCCCGATCGGCGGCGACGCGGTCACCGCCCCGCAACCCGCCGCCGGCACCGCTCCCGAAGTCGTCCGCGACAACGGCCTCACCACCGTCCGCGGCGCTGGTTTCACCGCCACCTTCGACGAAGCCACCGCCACGCTCGTGAAATACGAAGCCGGCGGCCGCCAACACCTCGCCGGCCCGCTCCACCTCGACTTCTGGCGAGCGCCCGTCGATAACGACCGCGCCAACGGCTTCACCAACCGCTCCGGCATGTGGCGCGACGCGGGCGGAAACGCCAAGGCCACATCCTATCAGACCGGCGCGAGGGACGGCGCCGTCGTCATCGATGCCGCGCTCTCCCTGTCCGCCGGCTCCTCCACGGCCGCCGTTTCCTATCGGATCGACCCCGCCGGCCACATCACCGTGGAGGCGGAACTCAAGCCGCAGGGCGGAGGCCTCGGCCCGATCCCGCGCGTCGGCATGTCCGTGCGCCTGCCCAAGGACCTCGACACCTGGTCGTGGTACGGCCGCGGCCCGCACGAGACGATGCTCGACCGCAAGGCCGGCGGCCGCTTCGGAAACTGGCGGGTCAAGGTGGCCGACGCTTGGTTCCCCTACGTCGAACCGCAGGAAACCGGCAACCGCACCGATGTCCGCCACGCCTCCTTCACCGACGCGTCCGGCAAGGGGCTCTCCATCCAGGCCGTCGGCGAGGCACTTGAAGTCACCGCCCATCCCTTCGAAACCCGCGACCTCGAAGGCCCCCGCCACCCCTGCGACATCCCGCAGCGCGATTTCCTCACCGTCCACATCGACCACGCCCAGATGGGCGTCGGCGGCGTGAACTCCTGGGGCGCCCGCCCGATGGACCAACACATCCTGAAGCCGGACAAGAGCTACCGCTGGAGCTTCGTCCTGAGTGCCGCGAAGTGAGTGCCCGCAACGCCTGAAACCATCACTCCGGCCACACCACGACCGGCGCCTTGCCGTGCCAAAACGGCTGGGAAGGGTCGAAGAGGTCCTTGGCGCCGTGGAGGATCCGGCCGGTTTTCATATCGACGGGAAAGGTTCTCGCGCTGTTGTCGGACATGAGAGCTACCACCTTGCGCTCATAGGAATCGTATTTTCTCAGCGTTTTCATATCCGCGAGTTTCTTCCCTCTTGCCAATGGTGCGATAGCCACGGGCACAGGAGGATCCGCCGAGGATGAGCCATCTAGAATGTATGAGAAGGAGCACTCCCCTTTCTCCAAAGCATGGTTTCCATGGGTGAAATCATCCGGCCATTTCGGAGTTTGCACGCTTCGGGCGAAAAATATGCCTTCACTTTGGGCGCACCCCGTCACGATCAACTGCCGGAAGAAATCGTTGGAAGTCGCAGTGCCCATGGGAACCGTGGAGGCAGGGTGTTTCGTCCTTAGCTTGGCAAGTGTATCGGCGTTCGGCATCGAACCGAACTCCGTTTCGAAATCGAGCAGAGCCAATCCGATCTGACGGGAATTGTTTAACTCTGGAGTCACCCCCCGGCACTTGGATTTTCGAGCCATAAGCGGCAATGATGCCATTACCACCACGCCCACCACCGATAGCATTCCCACTAGCCAGATTCCCACCATCCATCTCCGAGACCTCTTCGCCTGCTCCGACGGCACTGGCACCGGCACATCCGGCGGTGGCTGGGGATGGCTTTGCATCGCGGAAGGAATGTTGGAACATCAAAACCACCGTGGCAATCTCATCGACGGTCCGGAGTCCAAGCTTCAGCTTGTCTCCTCCTCCCCACGCTCCGCGGCACGGTGAACCGTGGACTCCGGACGGGTTTCCAGCGCTCCCTTCCGTTTCCCCGCGCATCCGCGAAAACACCACGAAACTGTTCTCTTGAACATTTAAGAGGGTGCCGTATTCTCCCCGGCGTGCCTTCGAACGTCGTGGAACTGCTGCGCCGCCAACTCCGGGAGAAATTCCCGGAGGCGCATGCCGTGCGCCCGCCGCCGGAGCCGGAAACCCCGGTGGAAAACCTGTTTTCGCCCCGGTTTTTCCCCGCCGGGGAGATTTCCGAGGTACTCGCCGGAGGCTCGGCGCTGTCCCTGCTGCTCGCCGGCCTGCTGGGAAATCCGGACGCGCCCGCGCCGCACCCGGAACTCGTCTGGGTTGATGGCGCGGACCGATTCGACCCCGCGTCGTTCACGCCCGCCGCCTGCTCGCGCATGTTGTGGGTCCGCTGCCGGCGCGCGCCGGACATGCTCAAGGCGGCCGACCTGTTGGTCCGCGACGGCAACATCCCGCTCGTCCTGCTCGATGCCGCCGCCCTGCCCCGCCGCGATCTCGACGCCCTGCCGAAGTCCTCCTGGTGGCGGCTCAAACACGGCGCCGGCCGCAGCGGCTGCCGGCTCGTCGTGCTCAGTCGTTTCCCGCTCGTCCCCTGCGCAGCCCTCCGCCTGCCCCTCACCGCCCGCCTCAGCCTCGACGATCTGGACCGGCCCAGGGAGGAGCTTCTCGGAAAAGTGCGCAGGCAGGAGCAACGGCGGAGCGCGGGGGCATGACATCTCATTCGCTCCGACGCTCACAGAGCGCCGCTCCAAGCACCTCTTCCACGGATCACCGCTCACTCGGCACTTCCTTGTTCGCTTCCCTCCACATCCCGGACTTTCCCGCCGCCGCGCTGTTGCGCACGACGCCGGTGGAGCGCCCCTGCGCCGTCATCGAGCGCCGGCCGGGCCATGAGATCGAGGAAAAGCTCCCGCTGCTCGCCCTCAACGAAGCCGCCCGCGGCACCGGGATCGCCGCCGGCTGGGCGCTCAACCGCGCGCTCGTCCGCTGCCCGGATTTGCTCGTGCTGCCGCGCGATCCGGCGGCGGAAGCCGCGCTCGCCGCGGAACTCGTCCGGCTTGGCGACTCACTTGGCCCCGACCTCGAACTCACCGCGCCGGACTCGCTGATCATCGACCTCTCGACCCGCCCGGACGATCCCGGCCCGCTGCTGCGCGCCCAGCGCCTGCCGCGCTGCCGGCTGTGGCACGCATGGGCGGAAACCCCGGACCTCGCCCACCTCGCCGCCCGCCATCCGCTCACCCACGGCCGCGAGGCAAACCCGGACTCGCTGCAACCGCTCCCGCTCGCCCTGCTCGACTCGCTCGCCCCCGGCCACCCGGCGCTCGATCTCCTCCGGCTGTGGGGGCTCTCCACCCTCGGCGATTTCATGAAACTGCCGCGCCAGGCCCTCGCCGAGCGACTCGGACCGGACGCCGGACGCTGGCACGACCTGCTCCATGCCCGCCACCGCCGCCTGCTCCATCTGTTCCGCCCGCCCGAATCGTTCGTTCAGGACTTCGATTTCGAAGAATTCGTCGTTTCGCTCGAAACGATCGTTTTCGTCCTGCGGCGACTTATTCACACCCTTTCCACGCGCCTCGCCGCCCGCCACCTCGCCGCCCGCGAGCTCGACCTCCAACTCCGCCTGGAGTCCGGAAACACCCTCCGCCGCTCCCTCCGCCTGCCCGAACCGCAGTGCTCTCCCGAGACCATCCTGCCCCCCTTGCAGACCGCCCTCGAAGCCCTCCGGCCGGATGCTCCGATCACCGGAATCCGCCTCGATGCCCGCACCACGTTCGCCACCGCCGCCCAGCGCGAATGGTTCGGCCGACAACTCCCGCAACCAGAACGATGGACCGAAACCCTCGCCCAACTCGATGCCCTGCTGGGAGTCGGACAAGTCGGAATCGGCCGATTGAAGAATTCGTTTCAATCTTCTGATTTCGGTGTACTTTCATGTTCTGAATTATCTGAAATAAAACCAACTGCGTCTTTTTTTCCGGAAAACTCGGTTCCATTGTTTCGATACCGTCCGCCGCGGATCATCGCTGTGGCCCACGAACTCCGAGGCAAGCGACCGTGGCCACTGGCGATTTTAAACGGTCCTTTCGCCGGGCGCATTCTCGACTGCCGCGGCCCCTTTTCCGCCTCTGGATCGTGGTGGGATCCGGAGCTGTCCTGGCAGCAACTCGAATGGGACATCCAACTGGAAAACGGTCGTTTGATGCGCCTCTCCCAACACCCCGGCGACCGCTGGCAACTCGAAGGAAGCTATGGCTGAGGAAACTGTTTCCGGCCTCTTAAGGAATCCCGCTCATCATCGCCGACCGCCCTCCATCGATCGTTGTTTTCAAACTTTTGTTGGAGCCTTTTGAAAGTCATGCCCAAGTTATTCACAGAGCTGCACGCCCGCTCGGCCTTCTCGTTTTTGGAAGGCGCGAGTCCGCCGGAGGAACTTGTCCGCCAGGCGGCGCGGCTGGGTTACGAATCGATCGCGATCACCGACCGTGGCGGATTTTACGGCTCGGCGCGCGCTCACCATGCCGCCCGCGAAGCGGGGATCCGGGCCTTGGTCGGCTGCACGCTGGACCTGCCGGACGGCACCTCGTTTCCGGTCCTGTGCGCCACCCGCGACGGCTACCGGGCGATGTCCCGCCACCTCACCGACCGGCACCTGCATGGAATCGCGACCCTGCCGGAGGAAACCCGGGGGCTGATCGCGCTCACCGGCGACCGCGGCGGGCCGGTCTGCCGTCCCCTGCTGCGGGACGACCGGGAAAACGCCCTGCGGGCGGCCGAACGGTTGGTCGAGGTGTTCGGCCGGGACAACGTGTTCGTCGAGCTCCATCGCCACGGCCTGCGGGACGACGGGCGGCTGATCCACCACCTGCGCGATCTGGCCGCGCACCTGCGGCTGCCGGTGGTGGCGAGCAACGCGCCGCTGCACGCGACCCGCGGCGACCGGCGGCTGGCCGACGCGTTCACCTGCCTGCGCCACCATGTCCCGCTCGACCAGGCCGGCCGGCTGCTGGCCCCGAACGGCGAGCGGCACGTGAAATCCCCGGCCGAGATGGGCGCGCTGTTTTCCGACCTCCCCGAGGCGCTCGATAACGCGCGGCGGGTGGCGGAGCGGGTCGAATTCACGCTGGAAAACCTCGGCTACCGGTTTCCCGACTTCCCGGACAGCCGGGGCAATCCCCTGTCGCTCGCCGAGCAGGGCAAACTGCTGCGGGAACTCACCTACGAAGGAGCGGCGGGGCGTTATGGAGTTTGCCGCGGCCGGGTGAAACGCCAGATCGAGCATGAGTTGGCGATGATCCAGCGACTCGGGTTTCCGGGGTATTTTCTCATCGTCCACGAACTCGTCGGGTTCGCCCGCGGCCGCGGCATCCTGTGCCAAGGGCGTGGCTCGGCGGCGAACTCGGCGGTCTGTTACGCGCTCGGCATCACCGCTGTCGATCCGGTCGGCAGCGGGCTGTTGTTCGAGCGTTTCCTTTCCGAAAACCGCAAGAGCTGGCCGGACATCGACATCGATTTTCCCTCCGGCGAGCGCCGCGAGGAGGTGATCCAGCACGTGTTCCGCACATACGGCGCGCGCAACGCGGCGATGACCGCCAACGTCATCACCTACCAGCCGAAGTCGGCGTTCCGCGAGATGAGCAAGGTGCTCGGGTTTCCGCCCGAGGCGGCGGATCGGTTTTCACGCGCGCCCGGCGGTTTCCGCGGAGAGGGCTCGGCGAAACCCACGGAGGAAACCGACTTCGACGACCGCATCGCCGCCATCTTGCCGCCGTCGCACCCGCGGCTGCCTGCGTTGTCGCACCTCTACCACGCCGTACTCGGGCTGCCGCGCCACCTCGGCCAGCACTCGGGCGGCATGATCGTCTGCGACCACGGGCTCGACGCCGTGGTCCCGCTGCAGCCGGCCGCCATGCCCGGCCGCAACGTGGTGCAGTGGGACAAGGACGATTGCGAGGACATGGGCATCGTGAAGATCGATTTGTTAGGCCTCGGCATGCTCGCCGCGATGGAACACGCGCTCGAGATCCGGAAACGCCGCGGGCAACCGGTCGACCTCGCGTTGATCCCGAAGGACGATCCCGCCGTGTTCGACCTGCTGTGCCGCGCGGACACCGTCGGCACCTTCCAGGTCGAGAGCCGCGCGCAGATGGCCACCCTGCCGATCCTGCGGCCGCGGACGTTTTACGACCTTGCCATCGAGGTGGCGATCATCCGCCCGGGGCCGATCGTCGGCGACCTCGTGCATCCGTATCTGAACCGCCGCAACGGTCGCGAGGCCATCGACTATATCCACCCGTCCTGCGAGGAAACGCTGAAGCGCACGCTCGGCGTGCCGCTTTTCCAGGAACAGGTGCTGCGCATGGCCATGGACGTCGCGGGCTTCACCGGCGCCGAGGCCGACGAACTGCGGCGCGCGATGGCATTCAAACGCAATGACGAGCGCATGGAACGCGTCACCGCGAAACTGCGCGACCGCATGACCGCCCGCGGCATCGACGCGGAAACCCAGGAGAAACTCGTGGCGTCCATCGGTTCGTTCGCGCTCTACGGGTTTCCCGAAAGCCACGCGATCTCGTTCGCGCTCATCGCCTACGCGAGTTGCTGGCTCAAGGTGCACCACCCCGCCGAGTTCTACTGCGGCCTCATCAACCACCAACCGATGGGTTTCTACTCGGTCAACACACTCATCCAGGACGCCCGCCGCCACGGCATCCGCGTGAAACCGGTGTGCTGCATGGCCAGCGAGGCCGCCACCAAGGTGCTCGACGACGCCACCCTGCGCCTCGGTTTCCACCGCCTCAAGGGTCTATCAGAAACCACCATCGCACGCCTTCTAGAAGAACGCTCGCACGTTCCATTCACCTCGCTGGACGACTTCCTCCGCCGCGTCCGCCCGGCACCGAAGGAAAAACGCCTGCTCGCCCGCGCCGGCGCGCTGCACTCGCTGCCCGAAGCCCCGCATCGACGCGAAGCGATGTGGCAGGTCGAACTTCCGCTGCACGATGACCTGCTGGAAGCTGGGAGCAATGAGCAAAGAGCGGAGAGCGACATCCTGCCCCCGATGACCCTGCCCGAACGCCTCGCCGCCGACTTCGCCTCGCAGGGCGCCACCACCGGTCCGCACCCGATGCGTCTGTGGCGGAGAAACACGGAGCCCCCGCCCTCCGGCATGCCGCTCACCGCCCGGCAACTCCACCCTCTTCCCCACGGCTTGCCGGTGACCGTGGCTGGCATGGCGATCTGCCGGCAGCGACCGGGCACCGCGAAAGGCCATTGTTTCATCTCGCTGGAGGACGAGACCGGCATCGCCAACCTGTTCGTCCCGCGTGACACCTTCCAGCGCCTGCGCCTGCTCATCACCAGCGAGCCGTTCCTGCTCGCCCACGGCCGTCTGCAACGTTCCGAAGGCGACCAACCGACCGTCTACGTCACGGAACTCGAACCCCTGCCCGGCTCCAGCGCCACCCACGCCGCCGCCTCGCACGATTTCCACTGAGTCCCTTCCCCCGGCCGGACACAGCCACCTCCATACGGATCTGCTCCTACAAATCATTGGTGCGGCCGCACCGATTTCCTGCTAACAGCCACTCCGTGTCTCGTTGCGGGCGGTGTTGCCCCTGGCCAAGATCAGGAACCGCGCTGGGCTGAAAGACCGGGCGGCTTGGCAACGCATTCGTTTTCGTATTTGCTCTCAGCCGTTTCCGAGACCCACACGTTCCATTTACCATGCGCATCCTCACGTTTCTCGCCGCCTGTTGTTTGTCCGCCTCCGCCGCACCGAACATCGTCTTCCTGTTTTCGGACGACCACGCGTTGAACGCGATCTCCGCGTACGGCGGCCGGCTCAAGGACGTCGCGCCGACTCCGAACATCGACCGCATCGCGCGCGAGGGCATGATTTTCGAACGCTCGTATTGCACGAACTCGATCTGCGGTCCCTCGCGGGCCTCGATCATCACCGGCAAGCACTCGCACCTGAACGGCTTCCGCAACAACGACAGCGACAAGTTCGACGGCACGCAGCAGACCTTTCCCAAGCTGCTGCAAAAGGCGGGATACACCACCGCGATGATCGGCAAGTGGCATCTCGTCACGCAACCGACCGGCTTCGACCACTGGGACATCCTTCCCGGCCAGGGCAGCTACTACAACCCGGACTTCATCAGCGAGAACGGCAAGGAACGCGTCGAGGGCTATTGCACCGACATCATCACCGACAAGGCGATCGACTGGCTCGAGAACCGTCCCAAAGACAAACCGTTCGTCCTGATGTGCCAGCACAAGGCGCCGCACCGGCCATGGGTCCCGGCGGAGCGCCACTACACGCTCTTCGACGACGTCACCATTCCGGAGCCCGACAGCCTGTTCGACGACTACTCGGACCGCAGTGACGAACTCAAGAAGCAGCAGATGACCGTGGCGGACCACTTTTCATGGGGACACGACATGTTTCTGCCACGCAAACCCGAGGACCCACGTTTCCTCGACATGGCGCTCGGCGACCGCCGCCGCATGAAAAAGGAGCAGAAGTCAGCCTTCGACGCAGCCTACGGACCGAAGAACGAAGCGCTCTATCAGAAATTGGCGGCCGGCATGTCCGACAAGGAACTGACGCAGTGGAAATACCAGCGCTACATGAAGAACTATCTGCGCTGCGTGCGCGCGCTCGACGAAAACATCGGCCGCATGCTCGACTACCTCGACAAGTCCGGCCTCGCGAAGGACACCATCGTCATCTATTCCTCGGACCAGGGTTTCTATCTGGGAGAGCACGGATGGTATGACAAGCGCTGGATGTTCGAGCAGTCGCTCTCGATGCCCTTCCTCATCCGCTGGCCCGGTGTGGTGAAACCCGGCATCCGCTCGCAGGCGCTCATCCAGAACATCGACTACGCGCCCACCTTCCTCGAGGCCGCCGGCGCGCCGATCCCCTCCGACATCCAGGGCCGCAGCCTGTTGCCCGTGCTCAAGATCGACGGCGAAGCACCCAACGACTGGCGCAAGGCGATCTACTACGCCTACTACGGCGAACGCACCCACCACGTCGCCGCTCACGACGGCGTGCGCGACGATCGATACAAACTCTTCCGTTTCACCAAGACCGGCGAGTGGCAGCTTTTCGACCTAAAGAACGATCCCGATGAAATGCATGACATCTCCGGAGACCCCGCCAACGCGGAAACGCTGGAACGCATGAAAGCGCTCTATCAGGAGATGCGGACGAAATACGAAGTGCCCTGAGCAAGGATTCCCAAACGCATTTCCGCCTCGCGGGCGGACCGCCACGTTTCTTGCCGAACGAAATATTCAACCATCGTGAATCATACACGATGACGTAATGTCAAATCGGCCAGAATGAGGCTACAACGATGACGCTCGAAGCACGCGCCCCGTCGCACATCCCCAAAACCGAAGCGTCACCCCGTGAAGCTCCCCACCCGTCCGACATCCCACCCCGGAAACCGCGGCATGGCACCGCTCGAGCCGACATCGTCGTCTGATCCTAAAAAGGAAAACAGAAACCACGAAAAACACCAAAGTTCACGAAAACGAAAGAGTTGGAAACCGCGAGGGTCTCACCTTGTAGGTGATGGCCCTGATCCCGCTGGGTCACCCTTCTTTCGTGTTATTTCCTGCCTTTCGTGGTTTCCATTTCGGAATCTAGGCTGATTCCTGCCGCTATGGCTCCTCGAGATTGGAGTGCCCGCATTCGACTCGAACACCGGTCCTCTCACCCAGCCCGCTGAGCCACGACGCCCTGCACTCGCCAAAGCGTCCATAGCTCCGGGTTTTTCTTGAATCCGCGGCCCCGGGCGGCCATATCGCTCGCGCGTCGCACACGCACCGGGAGAGGTGGCAGAGTGGTCGAATGCGCCGGTCTTGAAAACCGGAGACGGGCAACCGTCCGTGGGTTCGAATCCCACCCTCTCCGCCATCCTTCGCTTCCGTGCCCGACTCGACGTTGAAACGGGCGGGCCCGAAGGACCGCCCGTTGGATAATGGGACCGGCAAGCCGGTTGGAAACCGCGCCACGGTTAGATCTCCTGGACCGGAAGGTTGGTGACTTCCTCGCGGACGGATTCGGCGAGCGGGGTCGAGAGGTAGCGCTCGGTGGACGAGCAACCAACGGTGACGATGCGCTTGCCTTTGAACTCGGGGCGCTTGGCGATCTGCATGGCGGCCCAGACGTTGGCACCGGTGGAGATGCCGGCCGGCAGGCCTTCGAGTTGGGCGAGCGCCTGCGCGGTGGCGAAGGCGTCCTCGTTGGTGACCTGGATGGTGTCGTCGACGATGTCGAGGTTGAGGTTTCCGGGGATGAATCCGGCGCCGATGCCCTGGATCATGTGCGGGCCGGGTTTGAGTTCCTCACCGGCCTTGGCCTGGGTGATGACCGGGCTGCCGACGGGTTCGACGGCGAAGGTTTTCAATTCGCGGCGCGATTTGATCACTTCGGAAACGCCGGTGATGGTGCCGCCGGTGCCGACACCGGCGACGAAGACGTCGATGTTGCCCTCGGTGGCAGCCCAGATTTCCTCGGCGGTGGTTTCGCGGTGGACCTGCGGGTTGGCCGGGTTGTCGAACTGGCCGGGACCGAAGGCTCCAGGTGTTTGTTCGAGAAGCTTCTTGGCCATCGCAATGGCTCCGCCCATGCCGCGGGCGCGCGGGGTGAGCACGATCTCGGCGCCGAGCAGGCGGAGCAGGACACGACGCTCGATCGACATGCTCTCGGGCATGGTGAGGATGCAGCGGTAGCCTTTCGCGCGGGCGACGAAGGCGAGCGCGATGCCGGTGTTGCCGGAGGTCGGCTCGATGATGAGTCCGCCGGGTTTCAAGGTGCCGTCCTTCTCGGCGGCTTCGATCATCGACTTGCCGATGCGGTCCTTGACGCTGAAGAGCGGATTGAAGAACTCCGCCTTGACGCAGATCTCGGCATCGAGACCCGCGGTGACGTGGTTGAGGCGGATGAGCGGGGTGTTGCCGACGGTGGCAACCATGTTGTCTGCGATGGGCATGGTCGTGAGTTTGTTAGGTTTCAGTGTTCGGTTTCCAGCGGGGAGCGCCGTTTGCGAAATTTCAAGAGAACGCCTTAGATTTGGAAGTCGGAGGCTCCGGAGTCAAGGTGGAGTCCGCATTCGTATTTCTGGCCGTTGAAGCGGGTGGACTCGGCGTCGCCGTCGAGCACCGGCTGGGTGCTGTGCCAGTCGCCCATGGTGACGTATCCTTGCGAAGCGAGCGGATGGCGCGGCAGGTCGTTCTGATGGAAATAAAGGTCCACCTGGGCGTCGGCCCAGTCGAGGATCGGATAGGCCTTGAGGGTCTTCTTCTGCTGTTCGACGAAGGGGCGGTCGGTCCGCGTCTTCGACTGCGAGCGGCGGAGTCCGCTGAGCCAGACATCGGCGCCGAGATCCTGGAGCGCACGGTTCATCGGCTCGATCTTGGTGAGCATGGCGTAGCGGTCCTGGTCCGGCTTGTCACCGGCCCAGATCTCGCCCCAGAGCGCCTGCATGCGGGCGGCGGAGACCGTGGGCTGATAGACGCGGAGGTCGATGTCGAACCGCTTGGTGAGATCCTCGGCGTAACGATACGTTTCCGGAAACAGGAAGCCGGTGTCGATGAAGACCACGGGGATCTTCGGCGCGTTCTCGTGGATGAGGTGGAGCATCACCGCCGCCTGCACGCCGAAGCTGGTGGTGGCGACGAGGTGATCGCCGAGCTGCTCGTAGAGCTGGCGGATGCGCTCGCCGGCGCGCAGCGGCGCGATCTCGGCGGAGAGCCGCACCGGATCGAAATCCGGCTCCGCATGGAACTTGAGGGCTTGCATGGGATTGCTCAGCGTTTCACGAACGCCTCCGGTTTGATGTTGAGATGGAAGTCACGGCCCTGGGTTGTGGCCTCGACGTATCCGGCGCGGATGCAGAAGTCACCGAAGCGCTCGCCGCTTTCGCGCTCTTTGGCGTATCGGGCGATGATCGGTGCGAGGGTGGCCTTGATCTCGGTGGCGGGAACGCTTTCCCGATAGAGCTTCGACAGGCGCTGGCCGGCGAAGCCGCCGCCGAGATAGAGATTGTATTTTCCGGGAGCGCGGCCGACGAACCCGATCTCGGCGAGGAACGGGCGGCCGCAGCCGTTCGGGCAGCCGGTCATGCGGATGACGATGGCATCGTGGCGGAGTCCGTTCTCCTCGACCAGGTCCTCGATCTCGGTGATCAGGTCGGGCAGGTAACGCTCGGCCTCGGCGAGCGCGAGCCCGCAGGTCGGCAGGGCGACGCAGGCGAGCGAATTGAGGCGCAGACCGCTCGTTTCGAGGCTGTCCTTGATGCCGTATTTCTTGATGAGTGATTCGATTTCCGCGCGTTTCTCCGGAGAGACATTCGCAATGACGAGGTTCTGGTTCGCGGTGAGGCGGAAATCTCCGGTGTGAACCTTGGCGATCTCGCGCAGACCGGTGCGGAGCGGATAGTCCGCCGTGTCGAGCACGCGTCCGCCCTGGACGAAGAGGGTGAAGTGCGAGTTGCCGTTGGTGCCCTCGGTCCAGCCGAAGCGGTCGCCGTTGTCCTCGAAGACATACGGACGCACCGGGCCGAGATCGTAGCCGAGATATTCGTTGAGTTTGGCGAGGATCCAGTCCGGGCCGTGGTCATCGACGGTGTATTTGAACCGCGAGTGTTTGCGGTCGGTGCGGTCGCCGAAGTCGCGCTGCACGAGCACGACCTTCTCTGCGACGTCCACCACCTGGTCGACCGTGCAGAAACCGATCACGTCGGCGAGGCGCGGATAGGTTTTTTCGTTGTTGTGCGTGGAACCCATGCCGCCGCCGACGGCGACGTTGAAACCGACGAGTTTCCCGTCCTCGACAATGGCGATGAACGACAGGCAGTTCGCGAAGATGTCGACGTCGTTGGACGGCGGCACGGCGATGGTGATCTTGAATTTCCGCGGCAGGTAGGTTTTGCCGTAGATCGGCTCGATCTCCTTCTCGGTGGATTCGACCTTCTCGCCGTCGAGCCAGATCTCGTGGTAGGCGGGCGTCTGCGGCGTGAGGTGCGCGGAGATGTCCTTGGCGACCTGAAGCACGTCGGCGTGCACTTCCGAGAGATACGGATTCGGATTGCACATCACGTTGCGGTTCACATCACCGCAGGCGGCGATGGTGTCCATGGCGGCCTGGTTGATCTCCTTGATGGTGCGTTTCAGGTTGCCCTTGATGACACCGTGGAACTGGAAGGCCTGGCGGGTGGTGAGCTTGATCGTGCCGTTGGCGAAATCACCGGCGAGGCGATCGGTCTGCAACCATTGCTCGGAGGTCGCGACACCGCCGGGCACGCGGATGCGGATCATGAACGAATACGCCTTTTCCAGCTTGTGCTTGCGGCGCTCGGCGCGGAGGTCGCGGTCGTCCTGCTGATAGGTGCCGTGGAACTTGAGCAACTGCTGGTCGTTCTCGGGCATCGAGCCGGTCGAGCTGTCTTCCAGCGCCTCGGCGATGGTTCCGCGGAGGTAGTTGCTGTCGATCTTGATGTATTCGTTGGCGGCGAGTTTCTTTTCCTCGGACATGGGGATGGAGATTTGAGATGGGAGATTTGAAATTAGTAAACGTCGCGTTGGTAGCGTTTCGACTTTTTGAGGTCTTCGAGATAAGCTTCGGCCTGGCTGTGGGTCTTGCCGGCGGATTGGACGATGGAGAGGAGCGCCTCGTGGACGTCATGGGCCATGCGCGAGGCATCGCCGCAGACGTAGAAGTGGGCGCCATCCTCGAGCCACTTCCAGATTTCCGCGCCGTGTTGGAGCATGCGCTGCTGGACGTAGATCTTCTCCGGTTGGTCGCGGGAAAACGCGACGTCGAGGCGGGTGAGCACGCCGTTTTTCAAGTGCTCCTGCCATTCGAGCTGATAGGAGAAATCGAATAGGTAGTGCTGGTCGCCCATGATGAGCCAGTTGCGGCCCTTCGCTCCGGTGGCTGCACGGTGTTCCACGAAAGCACGGAACGGCGCGACGCCGGTGCCGGGACCGATCATGATGACCGGCGTGTCCGGGTTGGCGGGCAGGCGGAAGTTCTTGTTCGGCTGGGTGAAGACGCGGACCTTGTCGCCGGCTTTCACCAGATCGGCGAGATAGGTCGAGCAGACGCCCTTGCGCTTGCGACCCCATGTCTCGTAGCGCACGGCGGCGACAGTGAGATGCACCTCACCGGGATGCGCCAGCGGACTGGAGGCGATGGAATACAAACGCGGCGGCAGTTTCCGGAAGATACAGGCAAGCGCGTCCGCGGAGAGACCGCCCGGGGCGAAGTCCTCGATCGCATCGACGATCTCGCGGCCCACGAGGTAGGCGTGGAGTTTTTCCTTCGCGTCGTCGGCAAGGAGCGCTTCAAGGTCACCCGACGTCGTGATCGCCGCGAGCTTCTTGAGCACGTTGCGGGACAGCGCGGTGATGTCAAAGTCGTCTCGCAGGGCATCGGCGAGCGGCTTCCGCCCGCTGATCTTGGTGTCGATTTCTTCGGTGCCAGTGAGTTTCGCGGCCTTCAGGACGGACTCGACCACATCCGGCGCGTTCACCGCGAGGACGGCGAGGGTATCGCCCGGTTCGTAGTCCATGCCGGAGCCGGCGAGACTGAACTCGATGTGAAGGTTCTCCTTGGCGGAACCCGTTCCGCTGAGCAGCACCTTGTCGTTGATCTCCGCAGGAAACGGGTTCGATTTCCCGAAGCCCGCCGATGCCGGCGCGGAGACAGCCATAGCTGTGGTAGCGGTGCCACCCGCCGGGCCAATGGCATCGAGCGAGGACTTGAGCCATCCGCCGTATGCTTCCTCGTAATCGACATCGCAGTCCTGGCGTTCCGTCACGCGGTTGGCACCGAGCGCGGCCAGCTTGGCGTCGATGCTGCGGCCGGTTTCGCAGAATTTCTCATACGAAGTGTCTCCCAGAGCGCACACCGAGTAGCTGAGCTTGGAGAGATCCAGCTCGGAGCCCATCAGCTCATGGTAGAAAGTCGCTGCGGTCTCGGGCGGTTCCCCATCGCCCCATGTGGAAACGATCACCAGCAGGTTGCCGAGTGTGGCGAGGCGGGCGGGATCGAGATCCGCCATATTGACCATGCTCGCTTGAAAGCCGCGCTTGCGGGCTTCCTTGACGCTGCGGTCGGCGAGAGTTTCGGAGTTCCCGGACTCGGTGCCGTAAAGGACCGTCAACTTCGCACCCGCCGCGGCAGTTGGAACGGTGGAAGCCGCGGCGGAAGGTGTGCCGCCGGTGGCGAGATAGCCGCTGAGCCACGCGCGCTGGACATCGTCAAGGCTGGTGACGAGGGCGTCGAGGGCGAGGCGTTGATCGGGTGAGAAGGGAGCGTGCTCCGGGAGCATAAACCTTAGTTCTTTGCTTTGTTTTATGAGGTTTCGCAGCGACTGTGAAACCGAACTCCCGGACGCGCAACACATTTCCTCTGGATTTTTCGTGTTGGCTCCGGCCGGCCGACGATGGGAGAACTTGTCAGAAACGCCAAGTTGAACCCGTAGCGAAGAACCATGTTTACGACCTCCCTCCGCCTCCTGCCCACGCTGGTGCTGATTGGCAGCGCATCGGCAGAATTCACCCTCGCGCCGTTGTTCCAGAGCGGCGCGGTGCTCCAGCGTGACAAGCCGGTGCCCGTCTGGGGCCATGCCGATGCCGGCAATACGGTGAAGGTGTCGTTCGCCGGACAGATCAAGGAGACCAAGGCGGACGCATCCGGCCGATGGATGCTCCTGCTCGACCCTCTGGAAACGGATGCCGAGGGTGGCCGGCTCGTGGCCAGCACGGGAGAAACCACCGAGATCGTGTGCAACGACGTCCTCGTCGGCGAAGTGTGGCTGGCGAGCGGACAATCCAACATGCAGTGGGTGGTTTCCCAGACCCGCAAGGAGGACCAGCAGATGGCGGCGGAAGGCCCCGTGCCGATGCTGCGCCTGTTCCAAGCGCCGCGGACGCTGAGCCACACGCGGCTCGAAACGATGGACGCGAAGTGGACCCACGCGACGCCGGAAACGGCGAAGGATTTCTCCGCGGTCGGGTACTTCTTCGGCCGGAAGCTCGCGGAAGAACTGAAGATCCCGGTCGGCATCATCCACAGCTCGTGGGGCGGATCTCGGATCGAGCCATGGTGGGCGGAAGAAGGGCTGGATGGCATCGATGAATTGGCGGACCTGCGGAAATCCCGTCTTCAGCGCAGCCCCGGGTTTCCCGAATACGACAAGTCGCTTCTCGCCCACATCGGGAACATGCGGGCGTGGACGGACGATGCGGAAGCCGCCCTCGAGGCGGGCCGCCAGGTTCCGGACCAACCCAAGGCCCCTGCCCTGCTCGCGCTCGGGCACAACCAACAGACCGGCACCTATCAAGCGATGATCCACCCACTGGTTCCCTACGCGCTGCGGGGATTTCTCTGGTATCAAGGCGAGTCGAACAACGGCGAGGGAATGCTCTATGCGAGCAAGATGCGGGCTCTCATCCAAGGATGGAGAAAGCAATTCCGCGTCCCCGAGGCACCCTTTCTCTACGTCCAACTCGCTCCGTTCGGTTACCCCGCGGACCGCGCGGGCGGACTCCCGGGCATCTGGAAAGCCCAGCAGGCGGTTCTTGAAATCCCGCACACCGGGATGGCTGTCATCAATGACATCGGAAACCCGAAGGACATCCACCCGCGCAACAAATCCGAGGTCGCCCGGCGACTCGCGTTGTGGGCGCTCGCGGATACCTACGGCCAGACGGATCTCGTGAAATCCGGCCCCTTGGTGAGCGATTGGAAGGCGACCGACGGATCGATCGCCGTCCGCTTTGAGCATGTCGGGAGCGGCTTGGCGACGCGCGACGGCAAGGCGCCCGACTCGTTTGAGATCGCCGGAAGCGACGACGTTTTCCATCCCGCCGATGCGAAGATCACCGCAAACGGCGACGCCGTCATCCTGAGCAGTTCGGAAGTTCCCCAGCCCGACCGGTTCCGGTTCGCGTGGTCCCAAACCGCATCCCCGAACCTGATGAACAAGGAAGGGCTCCCGGCCGCCGCATGGCACAGCCACTGGCCCGACGACCCCTCGCTCGGCACCATGGTCAGTGACGGCAAACCGATCGTTTCCAGCCATCCGAACACCCACAACTGGAACAGCGGCCTCACCGACGGAGAATGGGGAGCCAAGGCGGGAACCTGCTACGCCACCAACGATGCGGCGGATTTTCCCAAAACTGTCACCATCGATCTCGGGAAAACCCACGATCTCCACGCGATCCGCTACGGCACGCCGGCCATCGGATCGACCAAAGACGTCGCCGTTTCCCTCAGCGCCGACGGCAAGGAATTCTCCGAGGTCGGACGCCACGAATTCCCGCCGAAACGGGCCGGACGGACCACGATCCGGTTCGCACCACGGTCGGCACGGTACGTGCGCGCCAGCTTCCTCGACCACCATCCCAAGCAGGACGGCTTCAACGAGAACTTCGGGTTTTTGTCCGAAGTCGAAGCCTACGAGCGGTGATTCGGGTCCGCCGCCGGAAATGGCGTGACACGGGCGAGGAGCGCGGGTTTTCCTCGCTCCGGAACCCGCGATGGCCTTGGAACCGCTCAAAGACGGCATTCGCTCGCACGTGAGGATCGATTTCTACGGAAACGTCCACAAACGACTGCGCGGCACCGACGCGGACAAGCGCTACGCCACCGAGGTCGCGGTCCTGAAGGAACTTGAGCGGCGCGGTTGCCCCTACGTCCCCCGCCTGCTGGAGGAGCATCCGGAAGAACTGTATTTCGTCTCCACCAACTGCGGCAAACTCGCCGACCAGATTTCCAAGGAGAAATCCGACGCCCTCTTCGCCAAACTCGAGGAGGAATACGGCATCCGCCACCTCGACGCCGAACCGCGCAACATCACCTACTCACCGAAGCTCGGCTGCTTCTGCATCATCGATTTCGAACTCGCCGAGATCCTCCCCCCGCCACCCGGCCTGGAGATGGCCGGTGAAAACCCACCCGCTTGACGCCCACCGTGTCATCCGCCGCCACCCTGCACTGGGCCGCCCAGACTCACAGCGGCTCCCGCAAACCACGCAACGACGATTCCTGGATCGCCTTCGCCTCCGGGCCTGAAGGCGCCGCCACACTGGAGGAAGCGGGTTCGATTTCCCTTCACCGCCACGACCTCGTTTTCGCCGTCTCCGACGGCATGGGCGGCGGCAATGCCGGCGACCTCGCATCCTCGCTGCTGCTGCGAAAGATGAGCGAGATCATCCCGGAGACCTTCAAGATCGCAGCCTCCGGATTCGACCCCGATTGCCTCGAACACCTCGGCGAGGCCATCCGCTCGGTGCACGAACACATCAACGAGACCGCCGACAGCGAGCACACCCGCGGCATGGCCGCCACCCTCGCGCTCGCATGGTTCACCCCGGAAAACCTCTACATCGCAAATGCCGGCGACTCGCGGGTCTACCTCAGCCGCGGCGGACGCACCGAGCAACTCACCCGCGACCACACCGCCGCCTTCGGCCAGTGGAAACGCGGGGAAATCAACGAGTTCCAATACCGCAGCCATCCCCGGCGCTCGGCCCTCTACGAAGTCATCGGCGGTGGCCACGCCCAGATCTGCCCGCATTTCGCAACCGCGCCCTACCAGCACGACGACCGCATTCTGATCTGCTCCGACGGTCTCATCGACGGCCTCTGGGAGCGCCACATTTCCGAAGCGCTCGCCGAGGACGCCCCACCCGCCGAAATTTGCTCCCACCTGCTCAAACGCGCCATCGACAACTCCGGAATCGACGATACAACGCTGGTCGTCGTCCGGATTCATCAGCCGGAAGATCATCAGGAAGCCGTCTCATGAGGAATTTTCATGTTCGCCCGAATCTGGCATCCCGAATGCTTCCAGCCGGGCCGGTCGATCCGGTTCCGACACTCCGGGCCCGGACCGGAAAAACTCACCCCAAACCAAACTGACTAACACGACCACCATGGCCAAATACAAATTGGAATACATCTGGCTCGACGGCTACACACCGGTGCCGAACCTTCGCGCGAAGACCCAGATCAAGGAGTTCGACAGCATGCCGACCCTCGACCAGCTCCCGATGTGGGGATTCGACGGCAGCTCGACGATGCAGGCGGAAGGCCGTAGCTCGGACTGCATGCTGAAGCCCGTCGCCTGTTACCCGGACACCACCCGCCTCAACGGCGTGCTTGTCATGTGCGAGGTCATGATGCCGGACGGCACCACCCCCCACCCGACGAACTCCCGCGCCACGATCCTCGACGATCCGGACGCCTGGTTCGGCTTCGAGCAGGAATATTTCCTCTATCAGGACGGCAAGCCTCTCGGCTTCCCCTCGGACGGCTACCCCGCCCCGCAAGGACCGTACTACTGCGGCGTCGGCTACCAAGCCGTCGGCGAAATCGCCCGCCAGATCGTCGACGAACACCTCGATCTCTGCCTTGACGCCGGCATCAACCACGAAGGCATCAACGCCGAGGTCGCCAAGGGCCAGTGGGAGTTCCAAATCTTCGGCAAGGGTTCCAAGAACGCCGCCGACCAGATCTGGGTGGCCCGCTACATCCTGATGCGCTTGTGCGAGAAATACGGCGTCGATGTCGAGTTCCATTGCAAGCCGATCCGCGGCGACTGGAACGGCTCCGGCATGCACTCGAACTTCTCGACCAAGTATCTCCGCGAAACCGGCGGCAAGGAATACTTCGAAGCCCTCATGGCCCAGTTCGCGAAGAACATGGAAGAGCACATCGCCGTGTACGGCCCGGACAACCACATGCGCCTCACCGGTCTGCACGAGACCCAGTCGATCGACAAGTTCACCTACGGCGTCGCCGACCGCGGTTCCTCGATCCGCGTGCCCCACGCCTTCGTGAACAACGGCTACAAGGGCTACCTCGAAGACCGCCGTCCGAACTCCCAAGGCGACCCCTACGCGATCGCCTCCCGGATTCTCAAGACGATCTCGGAAGTTCCGACCAAGTGATCGTTTCCCCGGAACTCCGTTCCGGAAATCCCATCCCCAAGCCGCTCTCCGTTACCCGGGGAGCGGCTTTTTCGTTCTTGGGGCCCGGTCACCAACCGGAAACGAAGAACGTGAGAATCCCGAACACGAACAACAGCAGAAGCCCCACGACCGCCGCGAGGTTCAGCTTCGCCAGTCGCGAGCGCCACCTGAACTCCCTGCCACATTCGCGGCAGCGGAGGTCGTGCGGGATCTGCCCCTGATGGAGGAACACCAGCGGGAACCCGAGGGTGCTCACACACCCCGCCGGATAGACCGGGTATTTGCGGCCGAGGTCCTCCACATCCCCCGAGCGGCAGGCGGGACAGCACGGTTTCATGCTTGAGCCCTATCAGAAACAAATTGCCGGGATCAAGAACTCGTCATCCAGCCAATCGGACTGCCTCACTTCACCAGTCCTTCCGCCTCGGAAGAAGCCCCGGATGGGACGGGAAGACCCATCCGATTTTCAGTCGCACCGAAGCGTGATGAATCTGAAGGCGCTGACAAAAAGTCCATGCGGCCGCATCGATCTTTTGCTAACAAATCGAATGATGGGAATTGCTTGTAGAGGTGTCGTTGCGAGCACAGCGGGGCGTGTCCGTCCGTTTCGGCTGGATTCCTGCGAACTCAGCCCGGGCGGGTCATGCGGAGGGGGACGACGCAGCGGTCGTAGGTTTCGGGATCGACGCCATGGTCCAGGGCGGCCTCGCGGAGGGTGATGTCTTTTTCGACGGCGTCATGGGCGATGCGGGCGGCTTTCTGATAGCCGATCTCCGGCGTGAGGGCGGTGACGAGCATGGCCGAGCGGTCGACGTTGGCGCGGATGCGGTCGAGATTGAGTTCGATGCCTTCGATCGTGAAGCGGCGGAAGTGATCGGCGGTGTCGGCGAGCAGGCGGGCGGAGTGGAGGAACGAGCGGATCACCATCGGCCGGAAAGTGTTGAGTTCGAAGTTTCCCTCGGCGGCCGCCATCTGCACGCCGACATCCGAGGACATCACCTCGATGCAAACCATCAGCGCCGCCTCGCACTGGGTCGGATTCACTTTTCCTGGCATGATGGAGGAGCCCGGCTCGTTCGATGGAAGGATGAGTTCGCCGATGCCGGCCCGCGGGCCGGAGCCGAGCCAGCGGATGTCGTTGGCGATCTTGAAGAGTGAAACCGCCACACCTTTCAGCGCGGCGTGGGCGCGGGCCATGCGGCCGAGCGTCGCCTGCGCGGCGAACTTGTTGGAGGCCGGACGGAATGCGAAACCGGTGAGTCTCGCGATTTCCGCGGAGGCGTCCTCGTCGAATGCCGGCGGCGTGTTGAGCCCGGTGCCCACGGCCGTGCCGCCGAGGGCGATGGAAAGCAAGCCCCGGTTGGCGACTTCAAGCACCTGGATGGCGTCATCAAGCGAGGCGACATAGCCGGACCATTGTTGGCCCACCGTGAGCGGAGTGGCGTCCTGCAGGTGGGTGCGGCCGATCCGCACGACGTCCGTCCAGCGTTTCGCGCGCACGTTCAGGGCATCGCGCAGGCGTTTCAGTGCGGGCAGGGTTTCCTCGGAAACGAGGATGTGGCCGCACACGTGCATCGCGGTGGGAAACGTGTCGTTGCTCGATTGCGAGCGGTTCACGTGATCGTTCGGATGCACGGGCGCCTGCGATCCGATGTCGCCTCCCAGCAACTGGATGCAGCGGTTGGAGATCACTTCGTTGACGTTCATGTTCGTCTGCGTGCCGGATCCGGTCTGCCAGACGAACAGTGGAAACTCGGTGTCGAGCTCGCCACTGGTGATTTCGTCGCACACCCGCCCGATGAGGTCCGCCATCCAACCGGGGATCAACCCGTGCTTCGCATTCACCAGCGCCGCCGCTTTTTTGACGTGGCCGAAGGCATGGTAGACCTCCTTCGGCATCCGGTCGCCACCGATGTGGAAATGTTCGAGGCTGCGCTGGGTCTGCGCGCCCCAGTAATGGGCGGCCGGCACCTCGACTTCTCCGAGGCTGTCGAACTCCACCCGCGTTCCCATCGCATCGATGCCCACCGGAAGATCGTAGACCGGCGGGTTCTTTTCCTTGGTCGCACTCATCGTATTCTCCGGTGGACAAACTCCGCCATCCCCCGCCGGCAGGCAAATTGAAATGAGGCGCGCGAAGTCCGGTCCGCTTGACCGCGGCGGCCCCGATCCTCAACGTCCCTTCATGCGCGACCTCGTCCACCCCGCGGACAACCTCGTCCGGGCGATGGCCCGGATTTACCAATACCGGATGACCACCACGTCCGGCGGCAACCTCTCGATCCGCGATGACGACGGATCGATCTGGATCACCCCCGCCCGCGTCGACAAAGGGGCGCTCGACGCCGCGGACATCGTGCGGGTTCGCCCGGACGGCAACGTCGAGGGCCGGCACCGTCCGTCGTCCGAGTTTCCCTTCCACGAGTTGATCTATCAGGCGCGCCCGGATCTGAGGGCGATCGTCCACGCCCACCCGGTGGCGCTGGTGGCCTTCAGCATCTGCGGCGCGGTGCCGGACACCCGGCTGTTCGCGAAGGCGCGCGATGTTTGTGGCGAGGTCGGTTTCGCACCCTACGCGCTTCCGGGCAGCCGGAAACTTGGAGAACACATCGCCGGCGTGTTCGCCGAGGGGCACGACTGCGTGATGCTCGAGAACCACGGAGTGGTCATCGGCGGCGCGGATTTCGACGAGGCGTTCCGCAAGTTCGAAACGTTGGAATTCGTCGCGAAGACGATCATCAAGGCGCGTGCGCTCGGCGAGGTGCGGTATCTGAGCGATGCGGAGGTGGCACGGATCGACCAGGGCGATCTCGAGATGGAGCGATTCGATCCCGCGCCCGCGACCAGCCGCGAACGCGAGCTTCGCCGCGAGCTCTGCAAGTTCATCCGCCGTGGCTACCACCAGCGCCTGCTCACGGCCAACGCCGGCAGTTTCTCGGCGCGCCTTGGCGATGACGAGTTTCTCATCAGCACGCGATTCACCGACCGGGCGACCATCGAGCCCTCACAACTCGCCCTCATCCGCGGTGGGAAGTGCGAGGCGGGTCCGCGGCCGAGCCGCGCCTGCGAGCTGCACCGGCTCATCTATCAGAAACACCCGGACATCCACGCCATCGTCAACGCCACGCCGGTGAATGCCACCGCGTTTTCCGCATCCGCGGCGAAACTGGACACCCGCACGATTCCGGAGAGTTACATCTTCCTGCGGGACGTTGTCCGCTTTCCCTATGACGCCGCCTATCAGAACCCGGCGACGATCGCCGCGGAGATGACGCCGGAGTTTCCGATCGCGCTATTGGACAACGACGGCGCGCTGGTCCTCGGCACATCGATCCTCGACGCCTTCGACCGTCTCGAGGTGCTGGAATCCACGGCCGAGGCGGTGATCCTGAGCCGCTCGATCGGCGAGGTGACGCCGATGGGCGACGAGGTGATCGACGAGCTCATCGGCGCGTTTCTGAAGTGACGGGCACCGAATGACTCACTCCTTGGCGTCCTTCTTCACTTCCGGCTTTTCTCCGCCAGCGGGCACGAAAACGAGGCCCACACCGTTGATGCAGTAGCGCTTGTCGGTGGGCGTGTCGAAACCCTCGCCCTCGAACACATGACCGAGGTGGCCGCCGCATTTCGCACAGTTCACCTCGGTGCGAACCATGCCCATGCTGATGTCCTTCTTGGTGGTGACGTTCTGCGCCTTGGCGGGATCGTAGAACGACGGCCAGCCGCAGTGGGAATCGAATTTCTCCTTCGAGGAGAAAAGCAGGGCGCCGCAACCGGCGCAGTGATAGGTCCCCTCGCCTTGTTTCTTGAACTGTTCGTAGACCGCTCCGTTCGGAGCCTCGGTCCCCGCCTTGCGGAGGATGCGGTATTGCTCCGGAGTGAGTTCCTTTTTCCACTCGGCATCCGATTTCTCCACCTTGGCGGCGGGATCGGCGGGCTTCTCCTGTTGGGTTTCCATCATGGCTTTCTTGTCGTTGCCCGCGGAGCAGGATGCAAGGAGCGATAGGCTGAGCAGTGATACGAGCGGGAAGGTGAATTGCATGGCGCGGCTGTGGGTTTCCCGGATGGGAGTCTGGAAACGCCAATGTATTCCCGGAATCGATCCGCGCCAGCGGTGATGTCCACCCTCGACAACAAAGTCCGGCGGCGGGAGGCTCGCGCCGCCGTGAAATTCGACAACGCCCACCTCGCCTACTGCACGAACATCCATCCCGCCGAAACATGGGAGGAAACCGGGCGCGTGCTTCGTGCCGACGTGCTCGCGGTGCGCGACGAACTGCGGGCGTCCGGCGATCTCGGCGCGGACGAGCCGTTCGCGATCGGCCTGCGGTTGTCCGCCCGGGCGGCGCGGGAGTTGTTAGAGCACGGTCACATCGACCGCTTCCGCGGCTGGTTGGAGGAAACGAACACGTATGTCTTCACCATCAACGGGTTTCCTTATGGCGACTTTCACGGCACCCGGGTGAAGGAGAAGGTGTTCCAGCCGGATTGGACCGATCCGCGCCGGGTGGAATACACGATGGATTTGTTCCGCATCCTCGCGCGAATCGCGAAACCCGGCACCGGTGCCTCGGTTTCCACGCTCCCCGGATCGCACAAGTCGTTCGGCGCCGACGAACCGGTGATGCTTCGCCACCTCGCGGAGACCGCGATCTGGATCGACGATCTTGCCGAAAAATCCGGCATCGATTTCCACCTCGGCTTGGAACCCGAGCCGCTCGGACACTTCGAAGACACGTTGGAAACGCTCTCGTTCTTCGAGCGGCTGCACGATGCCGCGCCGGACAGTGACGCGGTCCACCGCCGGGTCGGCGTGAACTACGACGCCTGCCACTTCGCCATCGAATTCAATCCCGCCGGGCCATCGCTTGATGTCTTGCGAAACACGGGTGTGCGGATTTCCAAGATCCACCTATCCAGCGCCCTCGCGCTCGATCCGCGCGATCCCGCGGCGGTGGCTGCCATCCGCGGCTTCGACGAGCCGACGTATTTCCACCAGGTGATCGCTCTCGACGAGGCGGGCGCGCTCCGCCGCTTCACCGACCTGCCGGATTTCCTCACGGCCGCCCGTTCCGGACTGCTGGAAGCTCGTGTTCACTTCCACATCCCGCTCGATGCCGAGCCCGCGCAACCGTTGCTTTCGACCATTGATCACGTCGAGGAGGTTCTCGCTTGGAAACGCGCGAATCCCGACGTCTGCCGACACTACGAGATCGAAACCTACACATGGGGAGTCCTCCCCGCGGAAATGCGCCGCCCGGTGGCCGCCCAGATCGCCGGGGAATACCGGTGGGTCCTTGCAACGAGCTAAGGCTCGCGACATTACAAATCCCGCTGGAAGCAGGCTCGTTTCGTGTCATCGGCGGACGTTGAGTGAACACGCGAGGGCAGGACGTCCGGTCTGCCGTCCTTGTTCCCCGCCCTAACCAACGGCGGATTTGAAAAGGATCCCGCCGACAATGCGATCTTCACCTTCCACGACAACTCGTATCTCACCGACGGCATCGATCTGGTGTTCGACAACGTGCGTTTGGTTCCCGTTTCACCGTAGTCGCCCCTGATGGACGTGCGGGATTGCCAAGCCCCGGCATCCGGGTTCTCTTTCCCGCATGTCCGACATCAAGATCACGCTCCACACCACCGCCGGCGACATCGACGCGACCATGTTTTCCGACAAGGCGCCGCTCACCTGCGCGAACTTCCTCAATCTTGCGAAACGCGGCTACTACGACGGTGTCGCGTTCCACCGGGTGATCGAGGGTTTCATGCTGCAGGGCGGAGACCCCACCGAGAGCGGCCGCGGCGGTCCGGGCTACAAGTTCGCCGATGAGTTCCATCCCGACCTCCGCCATCGCGCGCCGGGCGTGTTCTCGATGGCCAACGCGGGACCGGGAACGAACGGATCGCAGTTTTTCATCACCCACGTGCCCACGCCCTTTCTCGACAACCGCCACTCGGTCTTCGGACAGGTTACCAACGGCATGGATGTGGTCATGAAGATCACCGGCAAGAACAACACCGGCGAGCGCGGCTGCAAACACAACGGTGTCGGCGACAAGATCACCTCGATCACCATCCACGACGATCCGAGCGAGCTTTTCGAGTCGCAGAAAGACCACGTCGAGCACTGGAACTCGGTGCTCGATCGCTGATCGAAAAGCGGATTGTTTCACATATCTTTGTTTTCAAGCACATCCCCGGCCGCCTGAGAAGCGGTCGGGGATTCTTGCTTTTGAAGGAGATTACAAACTCAAAACCAAAACGTTACAGAAACAACAACCCCTTCGGCGCCTCCCACATGATCGCGTAAGATTCACCGCCGGGCCTTGAAATTTCGGACTGCCAGAAAGTATGTTCGTCACGTCAGCCGCAACGGTTGATCTCCCCCCACATCCTGCGAGTCCCCCGGAACGCCACATTGTCGGATCGCCCCCGAACGATCCAGCCAAGGCTTCCGGCAAAGGTTTCGTCCGTGACGACGGCGGAGAGGTCACCCGTTTCCGGAAGGCAATCGAATACCCCCCGATTCGAAATGAAAGCGCCCCGTTTGTCCTATTGCACCATTGGCATCCTCGCCGTCGCGGCCGGAGCCGCCGCCGCCCAACCGGTCCTCGTCCGGGTTACCTCGGAGACCATCGCCCGTCTTCGTCAGAACGATCCGATGGTCCGCATGGAGAAGCCGTCCACCTCGACCCCGCCGATCGTGCGGCCAAAGGCAACGGCGCTCACCGAGGAGTCCACCATCCTGCACGATGGCACCAACTGGACGATGGTCCCGAATGGAGCGGTGATCCACTTGCCGGAGTCACAGCGCGGGCACATCAACGCACGGCCGGTCGGCAACCTGATGTCGTGGCGGGATTTCCTCGCCAAGAACAGCGCGTGGCTCAGCACCCGCGACATCAGCTTCGACCAGGCGGCGGGCAACGAGAAGGTTTCCTCGTCGCAGCTCGCCGAATGGCGGGAAGGCGAGAAAATCGTCATCGCGGTCCATCAGAAGGGCCCGATCCGCATGAAACTCTCCATGGCGGAACCCGAACTTTCGCAGAAATGATCCGACAAGCGGTCATTCTGGCGCTTGCGGCGCCGCTGTTGCACGCCAGCGAGTCCGCCGTCGATTTCCGACGGGTGGAAGTGCCTGGCCAAGGGATCGTTTGGGACGCACCCTGCGAAACCGATCCGTCACCGGCGGTGGCGCGTGTTTTCTGGCAGCGGACCTGGCGCTTGGACTCCGGGCGCATGGAATCACCTTGGTCCGATGCGTGTCTGCGCGGTCCGGCGGTGCCCACGGCCGCGGTCACGGTGCGCACGCTCGACCCCAAGGGGAAGATGCCGAGAACCAGGGTCGACCAACCGTTCGTCGTTGAGGTCGAGATCGGCGGCCTGCTGAGCGGCATGGATTTTCCGGAATCCGTTTCCAAGGTTCTGCTCGAGCGAAGGCTGGAATCCGCGGAAGAAGATCCCGAGTCCCGCCGCATCCTTCTCGGTTCGAACGGTCTGAACCGCTTGCGGTTTCCGGCCTCCGGCCTCACCGCGGACGATCCGACCAGGGCCCGCGGCGAGGAGGAATTCATCGTCCACACGTTGGCCGGCGACGGCCGGACGCCGACCCGCATCGGTGGCGCCCGAGTCCTCGTGCTTCCTGTCGCCTCAGGTCGCATCGTGGGGATTCGCAGCGGAGACACGATCGATCACGCGCCGCAGCTCAAGATCGTGATGACCGATCTGTATCCGACGAGTGCGAACCGCCTGATGTTGTTTCCGGGAAGTTCGGTGAACGGAAGATCCGGCAAAACGCTGCGACTGAGGACCATCGACGCCGAGAACTGCGCGAACGTTTCGTTCTCCTTCAAAACCCTCGACCGCCACCTCTCTGGTGACGGCACCTACACGCTCGCACTGATTTCCGATACCGTTTACGGCCGCGAGCTGCTGGCCGATCCGATCACTTTCCAAGTCCGACGGAACCTTCAGGCGAGCGCGGACACCACGCGCGGCCGTCGAGGTCCCGCGCCTTGAGCACACTCCCCCCCGAACCAGCCGGTCGGTGAGGTCGGAGGCCACGCCCCCCACTCATACGACCATCCGATCCACCGGCCGGCACTTTTCGGGGAACTCACCAGTCGGTTCCGAGTTCGTAGCGGCCGGCGAGTTCCAACAGGTCCTCGCGCATCGGCCACTCGTCCGGACGCTCGCTCGTTTCGTGGCGCTTGCTGGCACCCTTGAGCATCATGCAGCCGGTGTTGTCGCCAATGGCGCGCACCTGATCGACTTCGTCCGGCGTGAGGCGCACATCGGGCAGAGCGGCGAACTCGCGGATCTTGTCTTCGATGGGGCGGGCATCGTCTCCGGACTCCTGGATGAAGGTCGGGACCACGCTTTCGACCGCGGGGTGGCTGAGGTTCCAAATCGAGGCGAACTGGAGCATCGTAAGCCCATATTTCTCGGCCACCGGCATCATCTTTTCCGCTTTTTCCATCCCGTGCTGCACCCAGCCTTCCGGGCGGTAGGTCCGGTGGTCACCGGACTTGAATTCGTGGCCCGGGCGGGTCAGGTCACCGTGAAACACGCCACCGTGATCGACCACCCGGGTGATCACCTTGACGCCGTGTTTCTCGCAGGCGGGCAGGGTCAGTCCCACCGGCCATGGTTCGAGCGGATTGAGGATCAGCATCGACCAGTCAATGATCTCGCCGAAACGTTCGAAACAACCGATCAAGTCGAGGGAGAAGCCGTTGGCCGGTCCCGGCGCGATGCCGAGCCGGTCGGTGAGGCCTTCGGTTTTCGCCTGGGCCATCGCTTCCCAAACCGCCTCGCTGGTGTAGCCGAGTTCGTCGGGATTGTGGAGCATGAGCAGGTCGAAGCGGTCCGCGCCGCAGCGTTCGAGTTCCTTGCCGGCGGCCATGCGGACGAAGTCGACGTAGCCCTCGGGGCCGCGCAGTTCGGGATCGGTGAAACGCGGATAGCCGCGCGCGCCCTGACGCTGGCCTTCGTAGAAATCGTGGCCGATCATGCCGACGAGACTGTAGGTCGAGCGGTCGATGCCTTTCAGCGCACGTCCGAGCAGATCGTCCGCCTTGCCGTTGCCGTAGACATCGGAGGTCACGAATGTCCGGATGCCGGCTAGGTAGGCGGTCTCGATGCAGCCGATGAAGCGCTCCTCGCTGAGGGTTTCCCCGAAGTGCATGAAGCGTCCTCCGCTCCAGGTGCCGTAGGCGGTCGTGGTCAGATCCATGGCGGGGATGGGTAGGTGCGGGCGCCGCCCCGGTCAATCCCAAGGATCAGCCTGTCACCGGGGATTTCTCGCCGAGCACGCGGATCGGCTTGGGCATGCGCTTCCTGCGGAGGCCGAACTGGCGGACGGCGTGGCGCTGCAGGTGGGCGACGGCGTCCTCGACGTCGTCGGTGAAGAAGATGAGTTCGGGATCGTCGGGGCTGATGGTGCCCGCCTCGGCCATCCGGTAGACGAAATCCATGAGCGGCTGCCAGTAGTCCTTGCCCATGAGGATGATCGGGAAGCCCTTGAGCTTGCCGGTCTGGATGAGGGTCATCGTTTCGAACATCTCGTCGAGGGTGCCGGCTCCGCCGGGCAGGACGATGAACGCGTAGGAGTATTTCACGAGGATCACCTTGCGCGTGAAGAAGTAGCGCATGGTGACCGAGTGGTGCACGTAGGGATTGAGGTTCTGCTCGAAGGGCAGCTCGATGTTCACGCCGACGGAGCGGCCGCCGATCTCGTAGGCGCCGCGGTTGCCGGCCTGCATGATGCCGGGGCCGCCGCCGGTGACCACGGTGAATCCGAGCCGCGCCGCCGCCTCGCCCATCCGGCGTGCGAGTTCGTAGTAGGTGGTGCCCTCCCTGGTGCGCGCGGAGCCGAAAATCGTGACGCAGGGGCCGGCGAAATGCAGGGCGCGGAACCCATAGAACAGGTCACGACCGACGCGGAACAAGGTGGCGAGGTTGTGAAGGCGCGAACTGGGACCGGAGAGCAGCGTGCGATCGGCGCTTTCCAGTTCGAAGAGTTCCTGCTGGCGGATCTCCTCGTCGGTGATGCGGTGTTCTTCGGAAACGTGGGGCTCGGGCGGACACTTGGGTTTGCTCACACCGGGTTTCTAGCACCCGGGCGGCGGCGATTGGAAAACAAAACGGCCGCGGGGTTTCCCCTCCGCGGCCGTCCGTGGATTTCGTTGTGGGTGGGGTTCAACCCGCGAAGCGCTCGGCGACGGCGTCCCAGTTCACCACGTTCCAGAAGGCGGCGATGTAGTCGGGACGGCGGTTCTGATAGTTGAGGTAGTAGGCGTGCTCCCAGACATCGAGGCCGAGGAGCGGCTTGCCGGAGCAGCCGGCGACCGCCTCGCCCATGCACGGGGTGTCCTGATTGGCGGTCGAGCAGACGGCGAGTGATCCGTCGTCCTTTTTCACCAGCCACGCCCAGCCGGAACCGAAACGGGTGGCACCCGCCTTCGCGAACGCTTCCTTGAACGCGTCGTAGGAGCCGAAGGCCTTGTCAATGGCCGCGGCGAGATCACCGGAGGGTGCGGAGGCGCCGCCGGGCGCGATGACCTGCCAGAAAAGCGAGTGGTTGGCGTGGCCGCCGCCGTTGTTGCGGACCGCGCCGCGGATGTCGTCGGGCACGGACGCGAGGTCGCCGACGAGTTCGCAGATCGACTTGCCTTCGAGCTCGGGTTTGCCGGAGATCGCGTTGTTCAGGTTGGTGATGTAGGCCTGATGGTGCTTCGAGTGGTGGATCTCCATCGTCCGCGCGTCGATGTGCGGTTCGAGGGCGTCGTAGGCGTATCCGAGGTCGGGAAGAGTGTGTGCCATGGTGGTGTGGGGAGTTTGGTTTGCGTATCGCGCCGGGCTCCGGTAGGACCGTCGCTCAGCGGCGCAAGTCCTTACGAAACCAAGCATCCGCGGCCCCGCAAGCGAAATCCCGATGAATCCAGCAAACATCTTTTCCACCCTGTCCACGGAGTTTCTGGGAGCCACCCTGCCCGAGCGTTTGCAACCCTATCTGCCAGAAACGATTGCGGTGCTGGCGGGCCTGTTTTTCGGGTGGTTGTTCACCCACCTGATCGCGTCGGGCAAGGCATCCGCCGCCGCCGAGAAACTCAAGGCCGAGGAGCGCCGCTCGGCGGACATCGAGGCCCGGCTCGCGCGGACGAGCGCCGAACACGAGCGGAACGAGAAGGATTCCCAGGCCTTGCGGAGCCAGATGGCGGAACTCCGCACGCTGCTGGAAGCGGAGCGCAAGTCGGCCGCCGAGAAACAGGCGCTGCTGGAGCGAGCGGAGTTGAAACTCGGCGACACGTTCAAAGCACTCTCCGCCGAGGCGCTGCGTTCGTCCGCCGAGCAGTTCCTGCATCTCGCGAAGAGCTCGCTCTCGGCCCACACCGAGGAAGCCAAGGGCGACCTCGACAAACGCCGGGTCGCCATCGAAACGCTGGTGAAACCCGTTGCCGAATCACTCGGCAAATTCGAGAGCCGCATCGGCGAGATCGAGAAGGCCCGCGAAGGCGCCTATGCCGAACTCAAGGAGCAGGTCCGCGCGTTGGGCGAGGGCCAGCTCGGCCTGCAACGCGAGACCGCCTCGCTCGTCAAGGCGCTGCGGCAGCCCACCGGCCGCGGCCAGTGGGGGGAGATCCAGCTCCGCCGCGTCGTCGAACTCGCGGGCATGCAGGAATACTGCGATTTCGAAACCCAGCACTCGACCACCACCGACGAAGGGAAACGACTGCGTCCGGATCTCATCGTCCGTTTGCCCGGCGGCAAGACGATCGTGGTCGACTCGAAGACCCCGATGGACGCCTATCTCGACGCGCTGGAGGCGACCGACGATCACCAACGGGAGGATGCCCTCCACCGTCACGCGCGGCAGGTCCGCACGCATATCCAACAGCTTTCGTCGAAGAACTACACCGCGCAGTTCGAGCATGTGCCGGAGTTCACCGTGCTGTTCCTGCCGAGCGAGTCGTTCTTTTCCGCCGCCCTGCAGAGCGATCCGGGACTGATCGAACGCGGTGTCGATCAGGGCGTGATCCTCGCCACACCGACGACGTTGATCGCCCTGCTGCGTGCCGTGGCCTACGGCTGGCGGCAGGAGGCGATCGCCGAAAACGCCCGCGAGATTTCGATGCTCGGCCGCACGCTGCACGAACGCCTTGGGAAACTAACCGATCATTTCACCAAGCTCGGCAAGTCGCTCGGCAGTGCCGTGGATCATTACAACAACGCCGTGGGCTCCTTTGAAACGCGGGTTCTCACGACCGCCCGCAAGTTCGAGGACCTCAAGGCGGCACCCGAAGCCGCCAACCTGCCGAACCTCGACCCGGTCGACCGAACGCCACGCGCGCTGCAATCCGCCCCGGCTTCGGTCATCGCCAGTCTCGCGAAGGCCAGCGAAATGAGCGCCAAACACCAGGGACCGATCACGCTTTCGCAAACGGACGCCGAATCCCTCACCTCGGCCGGCATGGAAGACGATTTCACCTTCGTCCCGAATCCGCCGGAAAGCGCGAAAAGCGCGGCTTCGGATCTGAGGTCGGCGCTCGAGTGATCCCCAGTTCACAGCGAATCCTCTTCTTGCCCGGCCCCACCGGCGGCCGTAGACTCCATCCAATGACCAAGAGCGTCGCCCAACTCGTTGAACTCGCGCAGCTTCTCCCGCGGGAAGAGCGGAACGAACTGATCGAGGCATTGCTGGAAAACAGCCCCTGTGCAGATCCCCTGATCGAAGAGCAGATGCGGACCGTGGAAATCCGCATCGGAAACATTGCGGACGGGACCTCCGAACTCGTTCCTGAAGAAGCCGCCCACCAACAAGTCCTCGATTCGCTCCGATCCGCCGGATGAAGGTGGTTTTCGAACAGGAAGCTCTCGAAGAATACCGCGACGCCGCCCGATACTCAGAACGGCGGTTCGGGCTTGGAGTCGAGTTTGTGAATGCCGTTCGGCATGCCACCGCCGAGATATCACGTTCACCAGGGCGGTTCCAACCCGTGCGAAACGACGTCCGGATCTACCGGCTCCGGCGATTTCCGTTTCACCTCTTCTACCACTGGAACGAATCTTCCGAGTCGATCATCATCTACGCAGTCGCCCATCATTCCCGCCACCCGGACTATTGGAGGAACCGATTCCAACGTTGACGCACTGATCCCATGCCTTCCCCCGCCCTCACCGGACTCACGCCTGACGCCCTCGCCGCATGGTTGAAGGAACGTGGCGAGCCGTCGTTCCGCGCCGCGCAGATTCTTGACTGGGTGTGGAAGAAAAAGGCGCTGTCGATCGACGACATGAGCAACCTGCCCGCCGTGCTGCGGGAGAAACTCGAGGCCTCGTTCCGCCTGAGCGCTCTTGAGCACACGCACACGCAGGGTTCCGAGGACACGACCCGCAAGTTTCTCTTCCGCCTGCACGACCACCGCTATGTCGAGAGCGTGCTGATTCCGGCGAACCCGGCTTTGTATGGCGAGAAATCCGACCGCCGCACGCTTTGTGTTTCCTCGCAGGTCGGCTGCGCCTACGGCTGCAGATTCTGCGCCTCCGGACTCGCGGGTTTCACGCGGAACCTCGAGCCGTCCGAGATCGCCGGGCAGGTGCTCGCCGCGGAACAACTGTCGGGCGAACGCGTCGACAACCTCGTATTCATGGGCATGGGCGAACCATTCGCCAACTTCGACAACCTGATGGCGGCCATCGAGTTGATCACCGGCGAGAAGGGCCTGCACCTCGGCGCGCGCCATCTCACCATCTCCACGTCCGGACTCGTCCCACAGATCCAGCAACTCGCCGAACACCCGCAGCAGATCCGCCTCGCGATCTCGCTGCACGGAGCCACCGATGAGGTGCGCGACCAGATCATGCCGGTGAACCGCAAATGGAACACCGCGAAACTCTTCGAGGCGCTCGACTACTGGAACTCGCGCAAGAAACAACACCTCACGCTGGAATACATCCTCATCGAAGGCGTCAACGACATGCTCGAGCAGGCGCGCATCCTCGCCGGCCACGCCCGCAGTCTGAAGGCGAAGGTGAACCTCATTCCCTACAACACCGTCGACGGACTCGACTGGAAACGCCCGTCCGAGGACCAGTGCCGCGCGTTCCGTGACATCCTGAAGAACGCCGGTGTCAGCGCGACGCTGCGGTTGGAAAAGGGTCACGACATCGACGCCGCCTGCGGCCAACTCCGGCTGAAACAGGAAACGGAGGAGGGCATCATCGCCCCCGCGCCGTCGAAACGTTAGATCGGCGAGGACTACGGCGGGAGGGTCACTACCAACCGGACGAACTCAGGACCGGGCCCGGAGGAGAAGTGATAGGAAATCGAGTTGGCGTTTTCCGTCACACCGCCCGCGGGCGGGTGCCAGGGATCATTGACTCCGAGGTCGCTGGAAACCTGGATTCCGAAGGCGACGTCGCCGTTGGCAATGGCATCCGGTCCTTTGGAATAGGAAACCGCCCCGTCCGCGAGCACGCCGGGCGAGCCATCCGATGCGCCGGGGTTCAGACCCAGCGCGTATTCGACGAGCAGCGGAATAACGTCGTGATCGTCATCTCCGGCGGGATCCGCCGCCTGTCCGTGGCCGCCCGCCCAGGCCGCGAATCCTCCGGGTTCAACGACCGTCGCGGCCAGCATGATATCATCGACGCCCACTCCGCGTTGGACGACGTTGCCGTTCAAGCCGCCGGTGCTCACCGGGTCGATGGCGAATCGGATCGAGCCCGAGCGGACACCGAGGGATGACAAATCGAGAGCGAGTTCCAGCGCGGCAACCGAGCCATCCGACGTCGATGCGCCGGCAGCCCCATCGACAAACTGATAGGTCGCGCCACCGTCGGACGATGCGTGGAGTTTCCAATCCGCGGAGGTCGCGCTGCCGAGGGTGGTGCGGGCGAAGCTGCGGAGGAACAACGTGCCGTCGGTGAAATCGATTTCATGGCCGGGCGACGGAGTGACGTCGAAGGTGATCCAGGTGGACTCGTCATTTCCTCCGGAGGCCAGCGGAGTTTCCCCGTCACCTTCACGGTTCGATGAAAACCAAAGGACGTTGGTGCCATCAAGCGGCTGGACCGCCCGGTTGCTTGTGCCTTGGTTCGGTGAGGAAAGGGCGCCGTTGCCCGTCGCCTGATCCGTTAGATCACCCGCCCCCACGTTTCCGGGTGTCAGGTTGTTCGAATCCAAAAGGGCGCCCGCGCTGTTATCCGGATCGAAATCGTAATGCGCCAGCAGGGTTCCGGCCGGAAGGATGAATGCCTTGAGACCTACGGTGAACGACGGCACCGCGGGCGAATTGGTCATCACCTGCAAGTCCCCGCCTTGGGTTCCCGGAGTCCCGCCGGGCACGATCCGCACCCGGATTTCCCCGGTTTGCTGGGACGCGACGGTGACGTTCGGCGTAAGAAGCTCCCACCCGGGCGGAGCGGTTAGATCGGAATGTAGTTCCAGATCGATTTCCCCCACCCCGATGTTTTGCACGGGGATGGAAAACTCGTAGGGACCGGCATCGGGATCCAGCGCTCCGAAATCCGACGAACCCGGGGCGACCGGCTCCGGCGCGAGCGAGGCATCGGCCACCAGTGGGTCGAGCCCGAGCAGGGCCTCCCATTTGTCGTTCACACCGTCGTCATCGTCGTCCTCATCGAGGTAGTTCGGAGTGCCGTCGGCATCAGTGTCGGCGGCTTGGGAAAGCGCGCGTTCCGCGGTGTTTCCGAAGGCGATCTCATCGAAGCGCGCCGACACCGTGTTGTGGGTGGTGATCGCCACCGAGTCGAAAGAGAGCGTCCCGGCAATGGCCACGGAGGCCGTGCGCGGATAGGTGCCGGGATCCAGCGGATCGAGACCCGCATCTCCTTCCTTCGCGAGATATGCGGTGACCACGGTGTCGCCGCCCACAGATTCCAAATGAAGCAGGGCCCGCCAGTTTCCGAGGTTGCCGCTGGAGGAACTGGCCACGAGGACGGAATCCTGGCCGCCGCCGGCGAGGCCCCATGTGCCGTTGATTTCCTTGCCGCAGGTCAGGACGGGAACGCCGCCATGGGTCAGACCAAGGAGAAACGAATGGCCGATCGCGATCGGTCCGGGATTGTCGATCGACCATGAAATCCAAAGCTCCGTCTCCGCATCGGGGCCGCTCCCAATGTGATAGGTCCGCCCGAGCGCTCTCGAATAGTCCTCACCCCCGCCCATCGCGGCGGATTGGCCGAGGGACGTGAGACCGGGAAACGAATTGCCGGTTCCGAGCACCGACACCGAGCCCGACGAAGCCGTCCATGACGAGGCGGAACCCCATCCGACTCCGGAACCGAAGTTCTGCAACGGCGCGCCGGATATCCCTTCGAAACCTTCATACAACGTCGGGTCCGGATCTTTCACCACCACCCGCAGGGTCGTCGTGGCCGTGCGTCCGGTGGAGTCCGTCACCTTCACGCCGCCCTCGTGCACACCGATTTCCGAAAGCCCCGGCAGACCGGTCAGCAAGCCGGACGGGCTGATGGAAAACCACGGATCGCCGCTCAATTTCTGATAGACGAAGGTTTCCTCCGGATCTCCGTCGTAAACGTCGAGACCGAGATCATGGGACAACGACGTCTGGACCGCGGCCGGAATGACAAGAGGATCGCCGACCCAGACCGGAGCGGTCTCGATGTCGATGATTTCCATCGACGCGTCGGTGACCGCCTCAGCGCCTGTTAGGTCGGTGACGATGATCTGGAACGTGACGCTTCCCACCTCGTCGGCTCCGGGTTTGCCGTAGAGGCGGCCGGTTTCATCAATGAACAGCCAGGGCGGCGCACCGGACAAACGGAACGAAAGCCGATCGCCGAGATCGAACACGGTGGTTCGATCCGGATCGGTCGCGAACGGTGCGACGTCGATGTCGAGGGATGTGCCTTCGTCGTAGCTGCCGAGGTCGAGCGTTCCCGCCGGCCACGTGGGAACGTGGTTTTCCGAGACGGCGATGGTGGCGGTCGTTTCATCGCAGAGGCCGCCGGGAGCGGTGGTGCGAAGAACGAAGACATTGGTGCCCGCATCGCCCGCTGAGGGTGTGCCGGTGAGTTCGCCATCCGCCGAAACCTGCAGCCACGATGGGCCGGAAACCTTGCTGTATTCCAAGCCCGGATGCAGGTGGATGCTGCGGAGTTTCGTCCGGAGATACTCCCGATACGACTCGCCCGCGAGCACCGGGCGCGGCTCGATGGCGTCCGAGAAAAACCGAGGCGAGAGGTGTTTCCATGGGCTGAGGAAACTCGCGGCGACCGGTTCACGCGTGAAACCGGGGCCTTCCCATGCCACGGAGAAACTGCCCGCCGTTCCTCCGGACGCGCCCGCACGTTTGTGAAGCAGTTCGATGTAGTAGCGCTGCCCGCCAATGAGTGAGATCGGTGAGGACTGCTGCGATGCGGATGCGTCGTATTGGCGGAAACCCGAGGAATTCGTCGCCTCACAGATCTGCACAGCGGTCGCGGAGTCGTCGTCGCTTAGCAACAAGCGCGCCTCGTCATCGCCGCTGATCCAAAACGTATAATCTCCGGAAACCGGCGGATGGATCCAGCCGCGCAGGCGGGTGCCGGTGTTTTTCCCGGTCGCCTCGTCCTCCATCGCGCCGACGAGCGATTCCTGGTCGGCATCGCCGGGATAGCGAGGGCTGCTTGTTAGATCGACCGGTGTGGAGCCTTCGAGCAGAAACCAATTCTCTCGAAACAGGCCGCCCGTCAGATCCGCCGGGCCGGAGACCACCGTTAGAGCCAAGGTGTCGCTTTTCGCCGGAGTGCCGTCATCGGTCGCGGAGATGCCGAGATTCCATGTCGTGTCGGCTGGAACCGCCCCGCTGGTCAGGAGCGTATCCGTCGCGGGATCGATGGCGAACAGGCCGCCGGCATTTCCCGAATCGATCGACAGAGCAACCGCATCGCCGGCATCACCCTCGTGATAGCGGATGGGCAGGACGGAAACCGGCAGCGTCGCCGCGGCGATCCGGACTTCGGCCGGGTTTCCGGAGAACACCGGCGCGTTGTTTCCTCCGGATTTCACCAGCAGACCCACGGTGAACGTGCCGACGAGGCCGGACTCCTCGTCGGTGGCGATGATGGAGAAAAGGTTCTGTCCCACCTCGGCCGCGGACGGATTTCCTGATAGAGATCCGTCGTTGTTCACCGCGAGCCATGCCGGGCCTCCGGCTTTCGCGAACTGGAACGGCACCGAACTGAACGGGTCCGCGATGAGCGCTGCAAGCTCACCCACATACGCGCCGCCCGCGGTGGCGTCGGCCGCCTGGATCACCTCGTCCTCCGCGGGCAGTTGGATGGCGATCTGGAGCGTCGGCATCGCCGGCTGCGCGGCGGCGGGCATCGGATGGTTCGTGTCGTTTTGTGCGATCACGATCCGCCCGCCGATGACCATCTCCATCAGATCCTGGCGCATGCGCGACTCGCCCCACGGGTAGGTGCCGGTGGCGAGCGGCTCGGGATCGGTCGGGCTCGGGCCACGCAAGTGGGCTTTGAGCGAACTCGGACGTCCCCACGTGTGCGCGCTCCCCGAGTAGAACCATGGATTCGCCCAGCCGCTCGAACGCCGCACGAGATGGCTGTCGAAAACACCCGGGTTCTCAAGAAATCCGAGGGCGCTCGATATCCCGGTCGCTCCGGGAGGCGTGCGCATCCGCCCGAGGAGATACCACGCCTGGCGGGCCTCGCCGACGAGCACGGTGGCGATGGTTCCGCCCGAGCCATCCGGCTTGGTCATCACCAGCACCTGACGCCGGCGATCGAGCGGGAGTTGGAAATCCTCGAACGAGATCGTCCTGCCGCTGCCTTCGTGATCGTAGGCCCGGGTGCCGCCGAACGCGGCGAGGATTTCCGGAAACACGCCGCCGCTTTCCCACGACGACCAGAAAAACGACTCCTGGCATCCGACGTAGCCCCCGGGCCCTTGGCAGGTGCTGAAGGTTCCCCGGAAATATCTCTGCGGCCATGGCGTGGGGATGATCTCCGCGTATCTCGCCTGCCGGTTCGAGGTGGCGCCGTTGGTCTGAGGATCGCAGGCCGAAGTGCGGGCCGACCAGGAAGGAAGCGCGTCGACATCGCCCGGCCCTTCGAGGCGGATCGCGCTGAGCAAACCCGGGGAATTTCCCGGCGAATCGCTCATCCGGGCGAACAATTCGTGGCGGCCGGGCTCCGTGATCCGAATCTCGCCCACGGTCTGCCAGGTCGGATTCGCATCGGCCGCCGGATCCGTCGCGGCGAGCGCCGTGCTTGCTGTCGATCCCTCGCCCCGTGCCGAGATCCACTCGCCCAGTGAGAGTGTGGCACCGGCATGCGCGTACGCGACCGCCACCTGCGCCGACACGGTGTAGGTGCCCGGCCTGGAGAAATGCGTGAACCAGATCCAGCGGTGGTCCGGATCGGTGAGTTCCACCGTTCCCATGCTGCTGTTGTAGGTGAAACCAGCGCTCGTTTGATCCGAAACACCTTCGAAGACCTGAAGGTCGGACGTCACGCCGGCCCCATGAAGGAGACCGGCAAGGGCCAGCAGATGAAGCGCGATTGCGGGAAATCGAAAGGAACTGCGCGGAAACATAACTAATTCATTACGAATACGCTACGCGGTTACGAAAGTCACGGAAGCGAGGCGAGAAAAAAGCCCCGCGGACTTCAAACAAGGACGGCGACCGTCACCAAACCAACAGCCTCAAAGCCGCGACCACGGAGAAACCGACGATCATCCACTCGAAGACCGCCTGAGGCACGTGGCCGATCAGCCAGCGCCCGCCGAACACGCCGAGCACCACACCCGGCGCGAGTCTGGCGTTCTCCAACAGGCTGTCATGGTTGATGAGGTTCAGATTCGCGCTGAGCGGGACCTTGAGCAGATTGATGAGCAGGAAAAACCGCGCGCCGATGCCGATGAGCTCCATTTTCGGAACCCGGCGGGCGTTCAGATAGAGCTGGATGACCGGACCGGCCGCGTTGGCGATCATCGTCGCGAAGCCGCCAAGCACGCCGGCGGAAAAACCGAAACACCGCATTTCTACCCAGCGTCCGGTCACCTCGGGATGGAGTTTCTTGAAGGCCTGGAGCACCACCATCAGCAGGATGCAGCCGCCGATGACCTTGCGCGCGGCGTGGTCCGGCATGGTGTGGAGAAGCCCGTATCCAATGCCGATGCCCACCAGCGCCGGTCCCAGCAACCGCCACACCGGGCGCCACGATCCGTGTTTCCGGAACGCCGGCCATGCCATCATGTCGGCGAGGATGAGCAGCGGCAGGGCGAGGCCGATGGACGGCTTCGCGCCGTAGAGATCGGCCAGGAGAAACACGGAAACCAGCGAGATCCCGCTGAAACCCGCCTTTGCCAGACCGATGCAGAGCGCCGCCAGCAGCGCGAGTCCGTAATCCCACGTCATCCGCCGCGGACCATCGGAGGGCGCGGCGGCACGCGGCAAGGACAATCGCCCGCCGCTCAGTCGCCGATCCGGATCTGCTTCGGATCCCAATCGACCTTCGGCAGCCGCAGGTCGAGGCGTTTCATCGTGTCGAGCATGATGCGGGCGACGCAGAGGTTCCGATACCACTTGCGGTCCGCGGGCACGACGAACCAGGGCGCGTGCTCGGTGGATGTTTTGGCGATGATGTCCTCATACGCCTTCATGAAATCGTCCCAGCGGGCGCGGTCGGCGAGATCGTCAGGGTTGAATTTCCAGTGCTTGTGCGGATTCTCCAGTCGCGCCTCGAGCCGTTGTTTCTGCTCCTCCTTCGAGATGTGGAGGAAGATCTTCACGATCGTGGTCCCCTCCTCCGCGAGCATGCGCTCGAAGTCGACGACGTGCCGCTGCCGGCGTTTCCAGACCTCGTCGGGAAACAACTTCTTCACCCTCACGGCGATGATGTCCTCGTAGTGGCTGCGGTTGAAAATGACGAACTGGCCGTTGTGCGGGACCTTCGCATGGACACGCCAGAGGAAATCGTATCCCATCTCCTCCTCGGTCGGTTTCTTGAACGAGCGGACGTGGATGCCCTGCGGGTCGATGTGTGAGAAGACGTGCTTGATGCAGCCGTCCTTGCCGCCGGTGTCCATCGCCTGCATGACCAGGAGGATCCGGTGTTTCCCCTGCGCGTAGAGCATCTTCTGCTGCTCCTGCAGCTCATACTGGAGCGCCCGGAAACTCGATTCCGAATCCTCCTTTCCCACTCCATCGTAGAGCGTCTTCTCGTTGGGATCGATCGCTCCCAGATCCACTTTGGACCCGGGTTTCACCCAATATCGTTCCATGGCTCCGCTGACCGGCATGGTCCAGTTATGAACCCCGCCCGCGAAGGGTGACAAGCACGCTCTCGCGCCCGGGGGGAATTCACACATTCGGAGTTGAATCCGGCATCCGCCCGCGTTGTTGTTGCGCGATGCCTCGTCCGCCGAAAAAACCGGAACCCCAAGCCGAATCCGTCAGGATCTCCACGACGATCCACATCGGCGCCGGGTCGGTGTCGATGCTGGTGGCGGACCAGCGTCCGGACGGCCAGTTGCGGCCGCTTGATTTCCTCGAACAACCGGCGCCGGTGGCGCGCGACATCTTCCGCACCGGAAACATCAGCCTGGGCACCACCGAGCGGATCGTGGAGATCGTACGCGGCTTCCAGGAATCGCTCGCCGAACTCGGTCTCGAACCCTGCGCGGTGACCCGCACCGTCGGCACCAACATCCTCAGCGAGGCGCGGAATCACGAGACGGTGACCAACCGGATCCGCGTCGCATGCGGACTCGACGTCAACATCATCGACGACGGCGAGATGACGCGGTTGATCTATCTGAAGACCCGCCGGCGCCTCCAGCACCTGCCCGCGATGCGCAGGGAGAACACCCTCGTCGTCCATGTGGGTCCGGGGAACACGCGCGTCCTGCTTTTCACCAACGGCGGCATCACCCGCTACACAAGCTACCGCATGGGCGCCTACCGGACGCGCGAGGCGGTCGAGGGGTCGCACGCGGAAGGGCCCTCGCTGCTGCGCGTCATCCGCCAGCACGCGCTTGGCAACATCGAACAGGTGCGCCTCGACTACGCCGACGTGGAGATCAACGGGATGGTCGTCATCGGCTACGAGGTGCAGGCCGTTGCGGAGGAACTGGTGGGCGGCTCGTCATCCTGCACGCTGCCCAAGCTCCGCCAGTTCACCACCGCCGCCTCGGAATCGAGCGATGTGGAACTGGTGAAGCGTTTCCAGCTCGACTACCAGACCGCCGAGGCGATCCTGCCCGCTCTCGAGATCAACCTGGCCATCGCCGAGATCCTGAACCTCGACGACATCCACATTCCGCGAAGCGAATACGAGCAGGGGCTGCTGCACGACATCCTCGTTTCCGGCGAGCGCGAGCTCAGAGGCACCCTCGCCGAGGAGGTGCTGCGCTCCGCCCGCATCCTCGCCAACCGCTACCAGTCCGACCCGCGCCACGGCAACCACGTCGGCAGCCTGTGCAAGCGCTTGTTCGACGAACTCGCCGACATCCACCTGCTCGACGAGCACGACGAGCTGCTTCTCCAGGTCGCCGCCATCCTCCATGAGGTCGGCACCTACGTGAGCCCGCGGGCGCACCACAAACACTCCGAATACCTCATTCTCAACTCCGAGATCTTCGGCCTCGACCGCCTCGACGTCACGATCGTCGCGCTCGTCGCCCGCTACCACCGCCACTCGGGGCCGGTGCTCGAACACCGGGCCTACGCCAACCTCGACGTCAGGAACCGCATCCGCGTCAGCAAACTCGCGGCCCTGCTCCGCGTCGCCGACGCGCTCGAGCGCACCCACGAACAACGGGTTTCCGAAATCGTCTTCCGCCGCGAGCGCGACCGCCTCCGCCTGCGTCTCCCGGGACTCGGCGACACCGCCGTCGAGCGCCTCGCCATGGCCTCCAAGGGCGATCTGTTCGAGAAAGTCTTCGGCCTCACCGTGACCATCGACGAAGACCGCTGAGGAAACAGAAACTGAAACGCTGAGATACAGAAACAACCACGCCAGCTTCACACCCATGCCGACTCCCATCATCAATCGCGAGCTGTCCTGGATCGAGTTCAACCAGCGGGTGCTCAACGAGGCGTCGCGCGACGACCTGCCGCTGCTCGAGCGACTCAAGTTCCTCGCCATCACCGCGTCCAATCTCGACGAGTTTTTCCAAGTCCGCGTCGGAGGCCTGATGATGATGATGCGCGGCGGACTCAAGTCCCAGGACGCCTCCGGCCTCACGCCGCAGCGCACGCTCGCCGCCATCCGCCAGCGCATCCACCGGATGACGGTGGACCAGTACGCGCTGCTCGACGAAGTGCTGCTGCCCGGTCTCGCGAAAGCCGGCATCCGTCTGCTCCCGATGTCCGATCTCACCATCGACCAGGCCACCCGCGCCGCCACCACCTTCGACGAGCAGATCTATCCGTTGCTCACCCCGCTGGCGGTGGAGCCGGATGTCGAGCCTCCGGTCGTGCCCGCGCTGCAGCTCGTTGTCGCCTGCCGGCTGCTCGATCCCGAGCAGCAATCGACCCGCCACGCGCTGGTGCCCATTCCGGACAACTGTGGACGCCGCATCGAGGTATCCGCCGAGAGCGAGGAACACGCCTTCGTGCTGGTGGAGGATCTCGTTTCCGCTCATGCCGGCCGTTTGTTTCCCGGCGAGAAAGTCACCGCGACCACCGTCTTCCGCGTCACCCGCAATGGCGACATCGCCGTGCAGGAAGAGGACGCCATCGACCTCGCCGGGGAAATGGAGGACGTGCTCACCGCCCGCCGTTTCGCCGATACCGTGCGGCTCGAAATCCGCGCGGGCGCCCCGCGCGATCTCGCGCGGATGGTTCATGACGTCACCGCCGCCGGAACCAAGGAAACACAAAAGATCCACGGACCCATCGGCCTCGCCTCGTTCATGGAGCTCGCCTTCCTGCGCGACTTCGACCACCTCCGCGACTCCGACTGGCCGGGCCAGAACTCCCCCGCCGTCACGCCCGGCGCATCGATGTTCGAAACGATCGCCAAGGGCGACGTCCTGCTGCACCACCCATACGAAACTTTCGAGCCCGTGCTCCGTCTGCTCGAGGAGGCCGCGGCCGACCCCAACGTCATCGCGATCAAGCAGGTCCTCTACCGCACCGCGCGCAAGTCGCGCGTCATCGACGCCCTCATCAAGGCCGCGGAGAACGGCAAGAACGTCACCGTGCTCGTCGAGCTCAAGGCCCGCTTCGACGAAGCCCGCAATCTCACCCGCGCCGACGAACTCCAGCGCGCCGGCGCGCAAATCGTCTATGGCGTCAAGGGACTCAAAACCCACGCCAAGATCTGCATGATCGTCCGCCGCGAGGCCGGAAATCTCCGCCGCTACGTGCACCTCGGCACCGGCAACTACAACGAGGCCACCTCCCGCCTCTACACCGACATCTCCTACCTCACCTGCAAGCCGGACTACGGCAACGACGCCTCACTGTTCTTCAACGCCGTCATCGGCCGATCGAAACTCCTGCGTTTCCAACGCCTCGTTCCCGCCCCCACCGCGATGAAGCCGATGCTCCTGGACCTCATCACCGGCGAGGCCGAGCGCGCCAAGCAGGGCCTGCCCGCCCGCATCGTCGCCAAGATGAACTCGCTCCAGGACCCCGACATCATCGCCGCTCTCTACAAGGCGTCCAAGGCCGGCGTCGAAATCAAACTCAACGTCCGCGGCATCTGCTGCCTCAAACCCGGCGTGCCGAAACTCTCCAAAAACATCGAGGTCGTCTCCATCATCGACCGCTTCCTCGAGCACGCCCGCATCTTCCACTTCCACCAGGGCGGCGACGCCAAGGTCTACATCGCCTCCGCCGACTGGATGACCCGCAACCTCGAAAAGCGCGTCGAACTCATGGTGCCCATTGAGGAGGCCGCGCCGAAACGCCGGCTCATCCGCCTCCTCGACACCTTCTTCCAGGACAACGTCCAGGCCTCCCGCATCCTTCCGGACGGGAGCTCCGCACGCATCGTCCGCGCCAAGGGAGAAAAAGCCTTCCGCGTCCAGGAAGCCCTCTATCAACAAGCCCGCCGCGCCGCCAAAGCCCGCGAACACGAGCGCGCCATGACCTTCGAACCCCACGTCCCGGCGGATTGAGGCCCGTCTGCCATCGAGACGGCGCTCCAGCATCTTCCACCAAACGGAGCAGCCGAAGGTTTCGTGCCTCGGCCTTCGCGACACCCTTTGTTGCTCTGCCTCTTCGATTCCTCGCCCGGTTCACGAACGAAGGAGCGGCGGGAGAGCCTTCATATTGTTGAGCAACGTCGAAGGTCTGGCAGCAGCTACCGGGAGAGCCCTTCCGATTCAGGTTGAAGTTTGTCGCGACCTTCCGACTTCCACTCGGAGTTGGTAGCGGGTTGTCCAGCGCCGACTTGTTAGGCTTCGTTTATCCGAACTTTGATCGGCGCACCGAGGGCAGCAATCAGTGCGACGCTCGGTGCATCCAGCGTAAATGTGTCAGCAGCGGGAGAACCCACTGCGATCTGAAATTCGTATTCGGCCGAATTGAAGCTTCGCAACTCCAATAGAGCCCGGAAGTAGGGCGCGAAATCATCAATGAAATCACCCTCTGCCAATTCCGGAGCTACCGGGCATGAGATAATAAAGTCACCCCGCCATCGCCCGTCCGCCATCTGGGAAAAGCTCGATGCTGAGTAGTTGGGCAATTCGGAGACCACGTCGCCGATCACCTCGCCGTCTTCCAGTGTGAGGATGATCTCAAGCTTCGTCACGTGCGCCATTTCTTGCAGAACGTTTGAGACTTGGCACCCGCTACCGCGAGCGCCCTTCCGATTCAGTTTGAAGTTTGTCGCGACCTTCCGAATTCGACTCGGAGTTGGTAGCGGGTTGTCGAGCGCTGGCTTGTTCGGTCCTATTCTGAGGCATCAATAGTCCTTTAGGAACCCAAGGAAACGGGGAATTCCTCAGGCAATAGCCAAAGCCATCGAGCGCTCCAGAAACGTCTTTATCGAATCCATCGCGTAGCACGTTCCAATTAAACCGATAGAGATCGAGCCAGAGTCTAAGCAGCATTGTCGCTTCCTTCGAGTAGATGGCTTTAAACCACCGATCTCCCTCCCTTAGAATGACTCCGTTCCGCCCCGAAATAAGCTTCAAAGGTTCATCCGAAGCTTCACCCGGTGCCAACCAGTTCAGATGATCCCAAAGAGTAAAAAAGGCGGAGAACGGCGCCTCCATCTCTGCGCGATTCCGAAACCCGGGACGCGATAGCATGACCAGAGTTTTCGGCTTCGCATCAGGACCTAAGGTATCGGGATCCGTGTAGGAAAACTCCAGCACCCACCCCTCGATTTGGGCAGTCATCGTCCGTGGGAGCACATCCCCATTTGCGCCCATGAGAAGGACAACGAAACAGCCGATGATTTGCAGTGTCCTCATTTTTCCGAACAGTTGGTTTTCACATGACTTGAGCGAGTGATATCCGCCCCGGCCAATCGGTAGGGATAATGGGCGGATTGGTTGATTTCTCAAGGGCTTTTCGGGCTTGAGCGTGTGGATCCGGAGTTGCGCGGGAAGGATGCCATGGACGGGGCATGGCGGTCGTCGGATGGGATTCGGGTGCGAGATCGATGCGGCCGGCTTTGGTATTGAGGAAGCGGAAGAGCGTGCCGTTCCGACAGTTTCATCGACATCGACGGACACAGTCCGCCGCTACAATCGGGCCATTCGCTGCATGCGGGGTTTGAGAATCGGATCGACGGGAATGCAGGATGGAGGAACGGGAGTCACTCCGGATCTCCGCCATCCGCTTGTCGGGCGCTGTCGTTGACCTCCACGTTCCGGCCCTTGTCGATGCGGACTTTGTCACCGACCTCCAGACCGCCATACGGCCTGCCGTTCATCTGGAAGCGGATCGGACTGCCGGGAACTTTCTCAAGGCGGATCTCGACGTCGTCGCCCATGGTGATCTTGATCCGGGCGTCCGTTTGTTCCGGGTCCGAATGGATTCCCCCGTCGAATTCCGATCCGGAGGCATGCCCCTTGGGCTCCGCGACATCGAAGTGGATGCCCCAGACCCTGGCGGTCGCCCGGCCCTCGAGATACCTGACGAAGTCTCCATCCGTGGGTGGATCCGTTTCGACGGCGGTCTTGTTTTCCCGACATGCGGTGAGAGCCAGAAGAAGGGCGAGGCAGAAGGCGGCTGTCCAAGGGAGTTTCATGGTCCGGGTCGGGTTGTGGGTTGGTTTTTTCAACAAATGATCGCGGAAGGTAGAAAACGGCGCGCCGCACTGTCGAGAAAAGGGTGACCTCTCCGGTTTCGCCCGATGGCAGGTCCCCTTCCCCACGCGATGAGGGGGATTGCATCCGAGGGGCTGCGGGAGCAGTATCCGTGCACCCGGCATGTCCTCCCCTTCCTCCCGCCGCGACAACAACTTCGACCTGATCCGCCTGCTGGCGGCCGCACAGGTCGTGGCCGCGCACGCCATCGGCCACACGCCGCTGAAGGAAAAACTGTCGCCCTTGGGAGTGGGCTTGTTCGACATCCTGCTGATGATCCCGGGGGTGCCGATCTTCTTCGTGATCAGCGGGTTTCTGATCCTGCGATCGTTCGAAAAGAACCCGGCGGACGTGAAAGGATACCTGTGGCGGCGCGGGCTGCGGATCTTCCCCGCACTGTGGGTGTGCCTGGCGGTGACCATCGGCGCGCTGGGCGCGTTCGGGTTCCTCGGGGCGGATTTCGTGTTTTCCGGCACCTTCGCGGCGTGGATCGCCGGACAGGTGAGCTTCGTGCAGTTTTTCAACCCGGAGCAGTTCCGTGGGTTCGGCATCGGCGTGGCGAACGGCGCGTTGTGGACGATCACGGTGGAGCTGCAGTTCTACCTCTTCGTCCCGATCTATCATTTCCTCACCCGTCCACGGCCGGGCGGCCGGGCGGGCGTGGCGATCACGGCCGTGTTGTTCCTCGTTTCCTTCGGCGCGTTCTGCGTGATGGACGACAAGGTGAACGGCCCGGGCGGATACGGCGCGGCGCCGACCGTGTATAAGCTCCTCTTCGTCTCGCTGGTCCCGCACCTGTGGATGTTCCTGCTGGGCGCGACGATCCACCGGCACTTCGACCGGATCCGCGGCTGGTTCGAGGGCCGCTTCCTCGTCTGGGCGGCGCTCTATGCGGTGGCGCTGGCGGCCGTGCACTTCCTTCTGCCGTGGCGCAGCCTCCCTTGGTATCTCTCGTATCTGCCCACCCGCGTGATCCTGGCGGGCGTGACGATTTCGGCGGCCTATTCCGCCCGCTGGCTCTCGCGCAAGATCCTCCGCGGCAACGACATTTCCTACGGCAGTTACCTCTATCACTCGGTGGTGATCAACGTGCTCGTCGAGAGCGGCAGGATGGAATCATTCGTCTCCGTGGCCGCGGTGTATGGGATCACGCTCGCGCTCGCGGTGCTGAGCTGGCGTTTCGTGGAGAAACCGGCGCTGGCGATGAAACCGAAGGTGCCGGGCAGCGAACCGGGACCCGTCGAGGCGGCGGTGGCCGAGTGAGGTGCGTCAGTCCACCTTCACCGGAACCGCCTCGCAGACGTCGCGCCAGCCGGGGAAATTCCACTTGTTGGGGAAACCGCGGCATTGTTCGGGTTTCACGTCGTGGATGCGGCAGCCGCCGTTTTCGAGCATGACGCACTCGTGGTTTTCCCGCTCGATGAGGGAAAGGCCGGTGCGGTTCGTGCGGAGGCGGGTGTAGCGCTGGATGAATTCGTCTTCCGCAAGACCGAGATGAGCGGCGATGGGCGCGATCTCGTCGTCCTCGATGCGGACGTCGCCCGGCCATTTGCAACAAGCATTGCAGCGCTGGCAGACGTAGAACACGCCGGGATCGAGAACGACATCGCGGTTTCCCGGGCTGCCGAAGTCCTTGGACGGACCGCCGTTCACTGGATCTGGCGGTAGTAGGCGTTCACCTTGCCTTGGAACCAGCGCCACTTCGCGCCGGGCCGACCGTTGTCGAGCAGGAAGTGCGGGCAGTTCTTGTTCGGCGGGGTCTTGCCGCGCCGCGGCCAGTGGTAGTGGGGCACGACGTTCTGGATCGGAATGCCGTGCTGTTTCATGAGAAGCGCCGTGAGCTTGGCGGTACGGTCGATGGTGACGGAGCGGTTGCTGCCGCGCTGCTCGCACATCTCGATGCCGATGGACAGGCGGTTGCCCGGGCCGTGGAAGTCGGCGTGCTCGCCCTGTTCGTTGGTCGGCATGTGCTGGATGGCGACCTTGTCGTCCACAGTGAAGTGCCAGATCAGGTAGCCGATGCGGTTGCCGTAGCGGGTCTTGGGGGACCGCAGCGCGCCGCGTTTGAGCGCCAGCGAGTGGCGGGACGCGTCGGCGCTGTAGTTCTGGGTGCTGTGGATGGTGATGTAACGCGGGCGCATCGGCCGGATCACCTTCCGGCCGTGGGTGCCCTTGGGGACCATGTCGACCCGGAGGTTCACCTCGCGTTTCATCTTCGTCATGCCCACCGCCGGAGCGACGCCGCCGCCGGACGAGGTGCTGCGGACCTCCGTGCGGTGGTAGCGGTCCCGGCCGCCGCCGGGCGGACCGATCGGCGTGCAGGCGGCGGCCACCGCGATAGCGATGGGCAGGGCAATGGCAAGCTTGCGGGGAAGAAACACGGAGCCGTCATAGCACACCGGAGCGGGAGCGGAAATGTAAATTCATCCTAACAATCTCATCGGTCGCGATTTTCCCGCCCGCGAGGCGTCCCCCACCCTTGCGCGGGCCCGTTCCGGCCCCTACAAAAAGGCGGTGGAGCCGATTCGTTTTTTCAACCGCTACACCGGACAGGTCGAGACCGAGAAGGTCTACGGCGAGGGGTTTCTCAAGTGGACGTATGCGAATCCGCTGGGCCGGATCGCCCTCGAATCGTTCGTGAAACGCCCGTTTTTCTCGAGTTGGTATGGCCGGCGGATGAGCGGGCGCGCCTCGGCGGCCCGCATCGCACCGTTCATCAAGCTGTACGGGATCGACGTGTCGGAAATGGCGGACGAGCCGTCGTCCTTCGCGAGTTTCAACGAGTTCTTCTACCGCAAGCTGAAGCCGGAGGCGCGGCCGGTCGATCCGGATCCGGACTCGGTGGTGTTCCCGGCGGACGGTCGGCATCTCGGATTCGAGAAGGCGTCGGAGATTTCCTCGGTCTTTGTGAAGGGCCAGCGGTTCGAGCTGCCGGAGCTGCTGGGCGACGCCCGGCTGGCGGATCGTTTCCGCGATGGCGCGCTGGTGCTCTCGCGGCTCTGTCCGGTGGACTACCACCGCTTCCACTTTCCCGCGGCCGGGGTGCCCGGGCCGGTGCGTTCCATCGACGGTCCGCTTTATTCCGTGTCGCCCATCGCCCTGCGCCGCCGCCTCGGTTATCTGTGGACGAACAAACGCGCGGTGACGGTCCTGGAAACGGAACGTTTCGGCCGCGTCGCGTTGTTGGAGATCGGCGCGACCTGCGTGGGCAGCATCATCCAGACGCATTCCGCCGGCGAAGCGGTGGAGAAAGGAGCCGAAAAAGGCTGTTTCGCGTTCGGCGGCTCGTCGACGATCACGATTTTCGAACCCGGCCGCGTGCGCTTGGCCGAGGATCTGCTCGCCCGATCCGCGGACCGCACGGAACTCTACGCCCGGATGGGCGACCGGATGGGCGGCGCCGCTTGACCCGCGCCCGGATCGGAACAAGCTCCCATCGCATCGCATTCATGCCCGACTACGCCAAAGCCCTCCAACAGCATGCCAAGGACGCCCTCCGGCCGGCCGTCGACGGAGTCCTCTCGCCTTCCGAACGGATCGCCCTCTTCAAGCAGTTCCTCAAGGTCGAGGAAGACCGGATTCTCAAACTCCACCGCCAGGGCGCCGGCGGTCTGGAAGTGGCGGGAAACCGCTCGCTGATGATCGATACGGTGCTCACCTCGATGGTCGCGACCTCGCCGAAGGCACCGCGCAACCTCAACGAGCTGCCGTACGCGCTGGTGGCCACCGGCGGATACGGCCGCGGCCTGCTCAATCCCGGGTCCGACATCGACGTGCTTTTCCTGTTGCCGCGCGCCTCGAACAAGCTGCCCGCCGCCGTCCAGGAGCAGGTGCAGGACGTGCTCTATCTGCTGTGGGACGTCGGTTTCAAGGTCGGGCACGCGTGCCGGTCGATCGTCGAGTGCGTGCAGCAGGCGAAGATCAACGGTGACAACAAGACGGCGTTGATGGACTCGAGGCTGATCACCGGCGACCGCAAGCTCTTCGGCGACCTGCGGGTCCGCTTCGCGAAAGACTGCATCAACAAGGGCCAGGCGGCGTTTTTCGAACAACGGCGCGACGACCTCCGCACGCGGCATGAGAAGTATTCGCACACCGTGTTCCTGCAGGAGCCGAACGTGAAGGAAAGCTGCGGCGGGATGCGCGACTATCAGAACGTCCAATGGGTCGCGCACGTCAAGGAGGGCAGCCCGGACCTCGGCGAGCTCGTCGAGAAGCGGATCCTGACGAACGGCGCCTACCGGGAGATGAAGGAGGCCTACGATTTCCTCCACCGGGTGCGCAACGAACTGCACTACCACAGCGGCAAGGCGACCGATCAGCTCACCTTGTTCCTGCAGGGCGTGGTGGCCACCGCGTTCAACTACCCGCAGCGCAACATCCTGCGCAGCACCGAGGCGTTCATGCGGGACTATTACCGCCACACCCGGCATATCTATCAGCACTCGACCTCGCTGATGGAGGCGTTCCAGATCGAGCAGGAAACGAAGGCCGAGTCCGCCATCCATTCGTTCCTTACCTTCCGCCGCAAGAGCCGCGAGGAGTTCGACGGGTTCGTCGCGCGGTCCGGACGTTTGTTTCCCGCCGGCCAGGACATCTTCCGCGAGGACCCGCAGCGGCTGATGCGGCTGTTCCAGCACTGCCAGGTGCGAAACCTCAAGCTCAGCCCGCAGCTCCGCCGGCTGATCGCGCAGCACTGGGAGGACATCGACCGGCCGTTCCGTTACTCGAAGGCCAACCGCGAGGTGTTCCAGGCGATCCTCGAGCGCAAGGGCGAGGTCGGCCGCACGCTGCGCCTGATGCACCGCATCGGCTTCCTCGGCCGCTATCTGCCGGAGTTCGGCGCGCTCGACTGCCTCGTCCAGCACGAGTTTTTCCACCGCTACACCGCGGACGAACACACGCTGCGCTGCATCGACCAGCTCGACAAGCTGGTGCACGACGACAGCCCGCGCCACGGGCTCTACCGCCGGCTCTTCCGCGCCGTGCAGGACCCCTACGGTTTCTATCTGGCGGTGATCCTGCACGACACCGGCCGGGCCGAGAACGTGCGCGAGCACACCGACGGGTCCGCCATCCTCGCGGCGCGGCTTTGCAACCGCCTGCAGATCCAGGGCGCGCGCCGCCGGCTCATCATGTTCCTGGTGGACAACCATCTGACGTTCTGGCGCACGGCCACCTCGCGCAATCTCGACGACCCCGAGGTGATCGCCGAGTTCGCCGCCATCGTCAAAACCCCGGCCAATCTCGACGCGCTGCTGCTTTTCACCTACATCGACTCGAACGGCACCGCGCCCGACGCATGGAACGGTTGGAAGGAAAGCCTGATGCTCCAGCTCCACACGGCCACCCATGCCTTCCTCGACAGCGGCCGCGAGCAGTATGAGAAGAAACTCAACGCCGACCGCCTCGCGTTGCGCAAGGAAGTCACCGGACTGATGCGCGAGGACTACCACGCCGACGTCCGCAAGCACTTCGACCGGATGCCGGCCGCCGCGTTCCACTTCCGCCAGGCGGCTCACATCGTCACCCAGGTGCGCACCGTGCGTCACTTCCTCCAGCGCGAGTCCGAAAACAAGGACGGCATCGCGTTCAACGTGAAGTGGATCGACCACCCGGACCGCGGCAACACCGAGATGGTCATCGCCACGCGCGATCGTCCTCTGTTGCTGGAGAAGATCTGCTGCGCCCTCGCGTCCGAACAGATCAACATCCTCTCCGCCGACTTCTTCACCCGCAGCGACGGAGTCGTCGTCAACATCTTCCGGATCTGCACGACAAACTTCGAGCCGGTCTCCAGCGCCGAGACCCGCAAGCGCTTCCTCCAGACCTTCGACAAGATCCTCCACGCGGAGAAATTCGAGCCCGAGAAGTATCTCAAGCGCCGCGCGAACTTCCTCAAGGCGCGCAACGACCACGACATCCCGGTCCCCGTCCGCGCCTACGTCAGCAACGAGCTCCACCCCACCTGCACCACCGTCGAGATCCAGGCGCTCGACCGCATCGGGCTCCTGCACGACCTGTTCCATACCATCAACTCGCACGACCTGGAGACCGTCCACGCCCGCATCAGCACCGAGAAGGGGGTGGCGATGGACACCCTCTACATCACCGAAGCGAACAACGGCAAAGTGAGCGATCCCGCCCTGCTGAAGCAGCTTGAGCAGGAGTTCACCGAACTCATCGGCCGGCGGGAGCAGCCGGAGTGAGAAGTGTTTGTCAGGAAATCCGAAATACTTTCCCACAAATCCCAAGATTCTGCTTGGCAAGCCGCCCGGGATCTTCCAACTTCCGCGCCCGCCCGCGTCGGCGGGCCATCGAAATCGAGTTTCATCATGTCCGTTTCCATCCGTCTTACCCGCCGGGGCACCAAGGATCGCCCGTATTACAAAATCGTCGCTGTGGACAGCCGCAAGCGTCGCGACGGCCGTTACATCGAGCAACTCGGCACCTACGATCCGCTCAAGGAAGGACAAAACTACGAGTTGGATCTTGAGAAAGCCGAGAAGTGGCTCTCCGTGGGCGCCAAGCCCTCGGACACCGTCAACAGCATGATCCGCAAGGCCCGCACCGCGGCTGCCAAAGGCTGATCGTCCGCACCGGCACCCATGGCGCGACCGCGCCGCAATCACTGGCAACCGCGCTCCATCCGGACCGCGGTTGTTTCGTTTCCAGCCATGCGGAACCCCGTCCCCTTCGAGGAATTCATGCGGCGGGCGCTGCACGATCCCGAGCGCGGTTACTACGCGCGGCGGATCGCCGGCATCGGCCGAGGCGGCGATTTCACCACCGCGCCGATGCTCTCGGAGCTTCCCGCCCGGGCGATCGCCCGCTGGGCGGCCACCGCGCTGCGGGAAACCGGATGCCGCGACCTCATCGAGATCGGCCCGGGTGAAGGACGGCTCGCGCTGGCGGTCTGGAAATTCCTTCCTCGCCTGCTGCGCTGGCGGACACGCCTGCATCTCGTCGAGTCGTCCGAACCGCTCGCCCGGCATCAGAAATCGCTGCTCGGAAAGACCGCCCGCTGGCACGAGCACCCGGCCGCCGCGCTCGAAGCCTGCGGAGGAAACGCGGTGATCTATTCCAACGAACTGCTCGACGCGTTCCCCGTGCGCCTCTTCGAGCGGACTGCGGATGACTGGCGGGAGATCGCGGTGGCGACCGACGGCACCGGCGCGACCGTCGAGTCCCTGCTGCCACCCGGGCCGCTCCCCGACTCGTCGGTTTTCATGGAACCCTTCGCCACCGGCCAACGGGTGGAGGTGCACGACTCGCTGCGCGCATGGTTCCCCACCTGGCTGGGTGGCTGGAAATCCGGCCGCATGCTCAGCATCGACTATGGCGCTGCCGACGCAGCGCAGCTCTATCAACGCCGGCCGCGCGGAACGCTGCGCGCCTATCTGTTTCACCAGCGGCTTGAGGGGCCCGCCTTGTATGAGAACCCGGGACGTCAGGACATCACGGCGGATGTGAATTTCGCCGACGTCATCCGCTGGACGGAAGCTTCGGCGCGGACTCTCCGGCTCACGTCGTTCGCCTCGTTCCTCAGCGAACAACTGGCGGACGCAACAGCCCCCACCTCCCCGCTGTTCGACGAGGACGGAGCCGGCGGCGCGTTCCTCACCCTCGAACAGGAACCCGCACGCCGGGACTGATACCTCCGGGTATGACAAAAGCCGCGGCCCCCTCCCGGAGCGCCGCGGCTTTGCCAGTTATACCCATGAAAAAACCTTCATCGACCACGGCCGCGTCCACCGCGACCACCACGGTCGAACATGTCGCGCCCTTCCGCGATGCGTTCTTTCGCGTCGTCGGAAAGGACGGTCGATTGTGCGGCATAGGCCTTGGCCGCGCTCTCGTCCTCGCGCAGCCACTTGCTGACGGCGACACCGACGGTGCGTTCGCGATCGCGCTCGTCACCGATGCTCTCGGCGACCTTCACAAGCTCGGAGGGATTCGAGCTGTTGTTCGTCCAGACGAACGATTGCAGAGCGCTGTCGCGGACGTTCCCTTCGCCGAACGAGTTGGCATAGGTCAAGGCGGCGTTGGCGTTCTGGTTCACCCAGCTCGACATCAGTTCGCGCATGCCGTCACGCAGCACCCCTTCGTCGGTCTGGGTCTTGAGGAAATCCCCGGCCGACTGCGGATCGATGCGAGCCAGATCCTCCACAACATCGCGAACCGCGCGGTTCTTGGCGTCGCCCTCCTCCATTTTGGCCACTTCGCTGACCGCGGCGTCGGGATCGACGTTCGAAAGCCCGCGGATGGCGGCGCCGAGAGCGTCGTTCTGTTCGTCCGCCGGAAGCGTGCGCACCCATGCGGCGGCTTCGCTGAAACTCTTCGCGCCATACTGCATGGCCACCGTGCGGTAGGCGTCGCCCTTGTCGCCGTCCATCGAGGCGAGCATCGAGGCGGCTTCCGCCGGATCGTTTTTCGCGACCTCGCCGATCACCGCGGACATCGCCTCTTCTTTGTCGGTCGTCAGGCTGCTGGCCCATGCCATCGCCGCCGCCGGGTCCTGACGGGCCCACTCGCTGGCGATGATCGAGGGCGCGCCCTCGTTGCCCATCGGCCCGCGGCCGAATCGGCCCATCATGGCGAATTCACGCGGATTGTCCGCATAGTATTTCGCGGCGCTCTGGGGATCGACGCCCGCCCAGCTCTGGAGGATCGTCGGACGGACGAACGCGCCGCCGAAGCCCATCGAGTTCGAGTAGGCCATCGCTGCGTTGGGATCCACCTCCGCCCAGCGGCTGAAGAGGAGGAACGAAGCCATGATGCGCTCGTTCATCGCCAGGTTGTCGAGTTTCCCGGCGGCATCCTCGAGTTCGTCGGGGCTCAGTCCCGCGTAGTATTCCATCAGCGCCTGGATGCGGTTGGAGGCACCGGGCATGCGCGAGATTTCGCCGGGGCTGGTGGGCCGTTGCGCGCGGCGGGTCGCGTTCGCGGCCGCCGAGGCGCCATCGGCGCGGCTGGTGGCGCGGGTGCGGATGGCGGATTCCGATTGAGCGCTGTCGGCAGTGTCGCTGCCGGAGACGTTTTTACCGGAGATGAAACCACCGACGGCACCCACAACGAGGGCCGCGGCTGGGAAGATCCAGGGATTTTTCATAGGTTGGAGGCGTTATCTTAGGGAAACCGCCGGCCTCGGGAATTGTTTCCGGTTTTTCGGAAAGGTCCCGGGTTTCAAAATCCGGGGCGGAACGCGGCCTCGGCATGGTCCCCCTCGCCCGCCCATCCGCAGCGGTGCAATGCCTCGATCGCGCGCCCCCGGCCCGGGATCCACAGCCCCTCGCGGACGAGCTGACGGCCGTCCCGCGACATCCCGCGACCCGCCAGCACGCGTTCGGACAGATGCATGCAGCACCAGGCACGCCACGCGCGCCGCTCGCGATCCTCTCCGCTCATCCGGCTGGCGAGATGTTGGAAGTGCCGCACCGGATCGCCGAGAAAGCCGCGGCCACCGTCCGCCGAGCCTTCGAGAATCCAACGCAGCGCGGCATATGGGGGCGGGAAACGAGCCAGGACCGGATCTTCCGCCGGCAGATCCGCCATCCACGCTTTGTTCAACTGGAGGATCGCCTGGGCCGGCTTGCCGGCGAGCCACAGCTCCTGCGCGAGCTGCAGCGCATCCAGATAAAACTCCGCGCCCCGCGTGCGTCCGTGCCGCCGCGTCCGGTCGAACCCGAGCAGCTCGCCCACCTCGGGCAGCCACGGGCACGCGGGCGGCGTCACGGGTTCTTCCATCGCCGGGAGCATCGGACGCCGCGGCGGACCTGTCAGCCCCATTTCCCGCCGCTTCACCGTCATACGGTTCGGTCCTTGCATCGGGCGGGCGATTTTTCACCCTCCCGTCACCCATGAGCCGCCTCGAAGGAAAAGCACTCGTCGCCCAAGGGGGCGGCCCCACCCACGTCATCAACCAAAGCGTCGTCGGCGTCGCCCTCGAAGCCCGCCGCCACAGCCGCATCCACGCGCTCTACGGCGCCGTCCACGGCGTGCGCGGCATCATCGAGGAGGATTTCCTCGATCTCACCCGCGAAACCACCCGCAACCTCGACCTTGTCGGCGCCACCCCGTCGTCCGGCCTGCTCTCCACCCGCGACAAACCCGACGCCGAATACTGCGGCAGAATGTTCGAGGTGATGAAGGCCCACGACATCCGCTTCTTCTTCTACGTCGGCGGAAACGACTCGTCCGACACCGTGCGCATCGTCTCCGAGCACGCCAAGGCCGCCAACTACGACCTCCGCGCCATCCACATCCCCAAGACGATCGACAACGACCTGGAGGAAAACGACCACTGCCCCGGCTTCGGCTCCGCCGCGCGGTACGTCGCCAACGCCTTCACCGGAGCCTCGCTCGACAACCGCGCGCTCGGCGGCATCTACATCGGCATCGTCATGGGCCGCCACGCCGGCTTCCTCACCGCCGCCGCCGCCATGGCCAACACCTACGACGACGACGGCCCGCACCTCATCTATCTGCCCGAGCGCGCGTTCGATACCGACAAGTTCCTCGCCGACGTCCGGTCGGTCTATCAGAAACACGGCTGCTGCGTCATCGCCGTTTCCGAAGGCATCTCCGACAGCTCCGGCACGCCGGTCATCACCAAGCTCATGGGCGAGGAACGCGACGCCCACGGCAATGTCCAGCTCTCCGGCACCGGCGCCCTCGGCGACCTGCTCGCCGATACCATCAAGGAGAAACTCGGCATCAAACGCGTCCGCGCCGACACCTTCGGCTACCTCCAGCGCTGCCTCATCGGCTCCGCCTCCGATGTCGACCAGGCCGAGGCCCGCGAGGTCGGCGAGGCCGCCGTGCGCTTCGCCATGCTCGGCGATGCCGACGGCTCCGTCGCCATCCGCCGCCCGGTGCCCGACTACCGCGCCTCCTACGACCTCGTCCCGCTCCAGAACGTCGCCGGCAAGACCCGCCACATGCCCGACGCCTTCATCAACGCCGCCGGCAACCACGTCACCCCCGCCTTCCGCGACTGGTGCCGCCCGCTGCTCGGCTCGGACATGCCCCAGGCCCACCGCTTCCGCGCCCCCGCCGTGCCGAAGATCCTCAAGGCTTGAGATCCCGCGGCCGGGGAGTCGTCCCATTCCAACGCGCCGTCACCGGCGCGCCTACCGATCGGTTCCCGCGTCAATCAAAGCGCATGTGTCGGAGTGCGCCGGCCGCGACGGCGCTTTCCACGAGGCCCTTCGCCCTGCCTCCGCGGTCCCACCGCACAGGGCCCAACAGTTGTTCCCCGAAGGTGTCGGCCCTGCTGCTGACACGTGCCAGCGCCAATGCGGAAACCTCATCCCGGTAGCGCGATCTGGCTCAGACCGCGGACAATGCGCAGCGTCCCCAGTAGCGCGGTCTGGCTCAGACCGCATGCGAATGCGTGGACAATGACTGGCTCCAGCCCCCCGCCCCTTCGATCAAGGGAACAACGAAACGAACGAAAAGATCAGAAACGGAAGAGACCCACCACGGAAGCCACCGAAAACACGCAAAGAACCGCCCTTGATCCCGCCACCAGCATCCCAGATCGCGTGAGGCGCAGCCAACACGCGACCTTTTACGCGACCTTTTACGCGACCTTGCGGCCCGGCTTCCGCGAGGTCGGCACCTCCGCAAGATGGACCGCCTCGTCCTCCGCATCTCATTTCCGGCACCCGGTCTGAGCATGGACCGCTCCACATCATCCCGCCTCGTCGCCACCACCTCGCCGCCGGCGGTCCGAACCAGAACCGGAACCGCACCCGCCGCCGCTGATCCCTACCCCACCCGCAGCGGCTGCCCATCTTCCCAGCGGGCCGCCGCTCCTGCGCCACTGCTCACTGCTCACTAGGCACTGCCGCCAAAGGCGGCGCAAAACCGCCTCGACACCCCTCCGCCCCTTCGTAACTTCCCCCTCACTCTCTCTCTAGCTCTCTAGATCTGGTGAGGACCTCTCTACATCTAGTGAGCCTCTCTAGATCTGAGAGAGAGAGGTGACTAATCAACATACTGTTCGACTCAAAATGAGTCCACTTTCCCGGTTGCCATGTGCCTCGTTGCCGTTCTGCTCGTGGTGGGATGTGACTCAATGACTCCCAGATCAGAAGGTCTGTGATCGAAAGAGCGTCTCAATCGATAAATATCCGGTTTCCGGTCAGCACTTGTGCGAAAACTGGCACTATCGAAGATTGAAAGCGATCGCAGCAATGGTGGTCTTCGGGCCGGAACCTCTACCTTCGTGGAACATGGAAACACCCACAGGCCTGACGGTTTACGCATACGACTCGGGTATTTCAGGATTAAGCCGATAGGGGGCTTGCCGACAAGGGAGTTCACTGCACAAACAGCCAATGTTACCCTGAACGGGCTGCCGCAGGTCCCCACAAAGCCGCAACCTCGCGAACACTTTGAGGCGAGTCATCATTCCCTACGAAGTCTGGCAATGAAGTGTTCCGCTCAGTCCCGAACAAAGTCGAACAAGGCATCGCACCGAATGACCGATAAGCTCCACAATCGCCAAACCAACCACAGTCAAATCGCCGGTCATCGGTGGATTTGAACGTTCTGCAAAGAAATGGATTTCGACACCATTAGACCCGTGATCTCTGGCCTTGTTGGGGCGGCCATCACTGCAGGATGGCTGGCAGTGAAGTTGTCCGGACGACTTCCACACGCGAATAGTCGCGCCAAACAGAATGAGCTGGCGGGACGACAGAAGAAGGAGTCGTTCGCATGGCCAATGTTGGATTCGGCATCGGATTGATGACGGGACTGATTATCTATCTTGGAGCCTTATGGACTCTCGTGACTGGAGAGGTATTGGCTGGATGATGGGGCTATCCGGATCACTTCCGTTGCTGGTCATCCTTCTAGAGCGGTATTGGAGGAGGATGGCAGCAGGTTCGTTCTGGATTCGCGGCCTATTCCGTCGCCCAGAAGGTTCCCGTCGCCATATTGCTTCCTGTGATGGCGTGTATGACGATAGGTGGGTTCTGGATAGCATTTGCCGCTTCACCGAAACCCAAAGCAGAACAATCCGTGCCTCCTAACGGGCCGTAAGTCTTTCAAATTCATCTCATTTTTTCTTTCAACCGCTCCCGTAGGAGGCACTCAATCGTTCCCAAAAATGACCATGGCTTTTCGTATCAGATCGCTTTGGCCACCAGCGTATGCTGCAATCATTGGGGTGTGCCTCAATCGCCAGTATCAAGACCGGAAGATTGCTGCGCGAATTACTGAGAAACCCGTTTTAGTGATCAGCTTCTTTCCGGAGTCGATGCACGAGAAGGAGCCGATTGTGGACATTTCGAGGATCTTCAAGTGGCGCGGCCATTCAGCGAGACTGGGCGCGACAGCGACCAAGTATCGGATTGCAGACGCTGCCGCTATCTCCGACGATTGAGCGGATGCTTACTTCCACCCAGGTGGCAAAAGCGGTGCCAGATCGACCTTCTCCGGCGTCTTGACGCGGGTTCCTCCAGACGATTATTCTCACAGTGCGTCAGCGGCGACGAGGCGTTGCCTTCAAGGAACTGATGTAACCGCGCGGATGGCGAGATGAACGGATTCGATTAGCGAGACCTGAGAAAACCGTCGGGCAGAACGGAGAAGCCGTGGTGGCAAGCGGCGACAAGCTCGCTGTTCGCTGCGCTCAGGATGCTCGACACCGCCGCTGCCACCGCTCTATCGTCTGCCAAAAATGACCATGCATCAAAGCATCTTGAACCACGCTATTGATTGCTTCGGCCGCGAGCGTTTGGGGGAGGAATCAACGTGACCGCCTATCGACAGAATCGGAATTGAGGCATGCACGGGACGGATCGTGAGAAGCTATCGTTGGGAAGAGCTGATCCCACGTTTATGGCTGACGGCTATCATTTCGAACTCTATCCTCTCGGATCGGTATCTCTCAGCGGTGATGACGTAAGAAAGCGGCCAAAGACCGGATGTCTTGATCGCCGCGCTGGTTTTGGAGACTCGTTCTCTCGTGTTTGTAGGCATCTACTGGCTCCTAGTTCTGGGTGAGCTTGATGCACAGGCGACGCTTATATCGATCATGCTCCTGTTCCGAGGAGCCTTCTATTTCAGTGGCGGCCGATCAGCATTGGAGCGGCAATAACCTGCTATCTCTCACCCGGCCTCGCGCGCCCACCACCTGAGAGAATCGTCAGGCAGAACAAGTCGTGACGCGGCAACAGGCCAAAATCTTTTCCAATTTCATTTCAATATCCTTCAACCGCCACGCCGGTGGGCGCACATCAAACGTTTCGGCAGAAAAATCACGCAATGGGCTGCAGTCCCCTAAAACCAATGGGAACCTTTTTGGGGAAGACCTGGGCATGTATGGTTCCCGCCGCCATCCCTTTCGCGATACTCGAAGGCATGTGGTCAGATCCACGCTGGCGAGAAGACTGCCCGTGAATTGGATGGATCTCCTTCCGTGTGGATTATCTATGGCGTTTACTTTCTTTGTGATTGGCAGTAGTCTGGATTCGGGTGGGTGGTTGGCCGGGCACCAGCTAAATCTACGGGATAGATGGTTTCCACCACTGCACACATTCCAGCCCCTTGCATTGCCGAGACCTTCATCCGTCTGATATTGCCAAGCGTAGCGCGAATACAAACAAGCCGAACAAGTGCGCGGCACGACAACCGCCCTCGAACCCGCTCCGATTTTCAACGTGGATACAACCCTCAATCCAAAGTCAACGCGCGGATGCCGTCAGGCGGTTTGTGTGCTTTGACGTTTTCGCCATTAAATGATCTCATTGACGACGGTTCTGTTGCTGTTGATGGCATTAGGCGCAGTGTGGGCCTTTGATTGACCTCTTTTTCGGCGGAAGGGGCTCACTAAGGAGCTGCGCCGGTGGTTTGCGTTCCAAGCATGGAGATTACGTTGAGATCGACTTGCCTTCGAACCTTGCCACAGCAGTTGCGAATGGACTGATCGGGGTTGGGTCTGAAGTCGTCATACGAGTGAGTGAGGACGGCATGAGGGGTCGCAAGATTCGCGATTTCTCCAGATCCTGCGGAAGCCGATTGGAACCCATCTGAAGGTGATAAGATTGGACCCGCAGACGCTTCAGTTGCTGCCGGTAAATGACCCCTTGCTTGAGCAGGAGAACAAAGGCGAATCGGGTCCCGGGGAGTAGTTAGCTCCCCGGTCCCACACCACCCTGCGTACGGCTCCGTACAGGGCGGTTCCAATCAGACTCGGGCCGCTGGCCCGTAGTGAAGAACCATCCAGATGGCTCTCATGTCCGGAACTCCTTGTTCCTCCAACCAACGGTTGTTCAGCGCGAATCGCACAATCTCGGTCTGGCTCATCCGCCAGTAGCCCTTGCGGCTCCGCGATGCCATGTGCACAAGGTCGACGCCGGACATGGAATCCTTCTCATTACGACAACATTGAGTGTCTCCTTGATCTTCTTGGCTTGGTTTCTCTTGGGCATCGTCATGCCATGGATTCCAGGCGCACCGTCATTGCTTTCCCACCCATGAAGAGATCAAACGAAGCCTGTGGATTCGTACGACGGGCGTCTTTTACGTAGCTTCTTGCCTTCGCCTTCGCAACCGGATAGTCGTTCGCCCAACCAATGACACGGGCTTCCATCGTTCCGGCGGTCCTCGGGATCGCGATTTCCAGCGTCTTTGCTGAATTTCCAGTCGGACACTGGAGCAACAAGCAAGAGGGATTCAACGTTGTCACCTTCGGACTGCGATCCGATGGTGCCGGATATTACTCGGCGTGCATGTCCCAACTGACGACCGTGGCGCGCTGGAAGAAGGATGGCGAGGCCATCCGGATGACGATCGCGGCCCCGCCGGAGAACCCCACTTTCACCTTCGAGCCAACGGATGACCCGAAGATCGGAAAACTGAAACTTCCAGGGCATGAGCCCCAGAAGTTCTTTCTCATGGATGAAAACGAGCCAGAGGATCTCGAAGGGTTGGCAAGAGCCCGAGCCGAGAAAGAGGCTGCCAATCGACGGAAGAACTACGTTCGAAAGGAAACCAAGCTCAAGGGGATGACGTCCTTGCAGAAAAGGGTCGAGCAGTTTGCGAAATCCCCCGAAGAAATGGATTCTTGCTCGATCATGGCGAGTGGCTGGCCAACCAGCATTCAACTGACCCGCACGAACAAACGCATTTCGGTTCAAGTGAACTTGGAGGAAGGTCGAGCCAAAGAACAGAGCCCCAACCTGACCTACAGTTACAGAACCGAAGAGCCCAAGACGAATCTACCGCGGACGATTTTTGTTCCAGTCGAGAAACGGGAAGAACTGGCCAAGTGGGCGGCAAGTATTCCGCTGAAGCACGAGTTCGCATTCTTTCAGGCGGAAGGAGCATGGGGGATCGAAGGTCACTTCGCGTTCTTCTCCGCACACATTGACGACGATCTCGAGAGCGTGATGAACGTCATCAAATACCTTTCAAACAGCGTTTTCGAGAAGGAAGCCGATGAGTTTGTGATAACCCGTATCGAAAGAGCCGAAGAAGGCGGCCCTGACCAACCCGCCACCGCTCCGGAGTTGAAACGAGAGGAGCGTTCCCGATAGCGGACCGCGGGCGTTGGCGCGAGGGATGGGGAGCCGAACCCGACGACACCGGTTTGGCATCCTATCTGCCGGAGCGCGGACGGTGATCCGAAGGTGATCGATTCTCTCGATGGGTCGGAGTCGATCAACCCGGACCGACCGCTTCCGCCCCTCACACGTCGGCCATCGTCTGGTCGTAGAAGCTGAGGTAGTCGTCGGGGGTGTCCCCTTCCCGCCAGGCCATGGCGCTGCGGGGGTGGAGGTTCATCTGGCCGGTGAGGTTGTAGGGGATGGAGGGGCCCCAGTCGAACTGCTGTTTCATCGGCAGGATGGTGTTCTGGATGCAGTCGAGCACGGGGCGGAGCTTGAACTTCGGATTGCGGAGGAAGCCGAGCAGGATCTCCATCGGGCAGTTGCCGGCGCCGCGGCCGAGACCGAGCAAGGTGGCGTCGACGCGGTTGGCGCCGAGGATGATGGCCTCGATGGTGTTGGCGAAGGCGAGCTGGAGGTTGTTGTGGGCGTGCATGCCGACGTCTTTGCCGGTCCCCTCGACGGCTTTCATGTATTTCCGCACGAGGTGGTCGATCTGCTCGCGGTAGAGGTTTCCATAACTATCGACGACGACGACGGTGCCGGCGGCGGACTTGGCGCCGATCTCGAGCGCCTGGTCGATCTCGGCATCGGCGACGACGGAGATGGCCATGATGTTGAGGGTGGTTTCGTAACCGAGCGCGGTGCAGTGCTCGATCATCTCGACGGCCTCGGAGATCTGGTGGACGTAACAGGCGACGCGGATGACATCGAGCACGCTGTCCTTGGCGGGGATGATCTGGTGTTTCCAGTCGCTCTTGCCGCCGGCGTCGGCCATGGCGGCGAGTTTCAATCCGGTGGCCTCGGAGTTGTGATCGCCGACGACGCGGCGCATGTCCTCCTCCTCGCAGTGGCGCCATGGGCCGTATGTGTCGGTGGGGAAGGACTTGGGATCGTTCTTGTAGCCGATCTCCATGTAATCGACGCCGGCGGCGATGCAGGTGTCGTAGACGGCGCGGACCTGCTCGTCGGTGAAATTCGAGTGGTTGATGAGGCCGCCGTCACGGATGGTGCAGTCGAGCACTTTCAGTTCCGGCCGATAGGTGATCCAAGGGGCTTTTTCGCTCACGCGGGAAAGCTGCCTCCGGGGCCGCGGCGGAGGCAAGCCCGCAGTGGGATGCGGCATGCGTCCGGCGGGAAACGCGGGGCGGATTTCCCCGATGAGGCTGCGCTCAGACCTCGAAGCTGCGGACGATCAGGGCGATGAAGCCGATGATGATCCCGATGAAGGCGAGCCAGCGCCACCATTCGACCTGGCGGTGGCTGACGACGAAGCCGGATTGCTCGTCCCACGAGGTGATGCCCTGGTTGCTGAGGCGCGAGTAGGACATGATCTGTGTGACGAGCGCGACGATCGGGATGCCCAGGCCCTCGCCGCGGATGAGGACGCCGAGCCTGCGGCCGAAGGCATGGCTGAAGGAGAGGCGGCTGCCGTCGCGGTTGCGCACGCGGACGAGAAACAGCGCCTTGCCCGGCGTGGTGCCGAAGAGGACGAACAGCAACGGCTCGCTGACCAGCGTGCAGGCGAGCACGATCATGCCGACCACAATGCTCGGTGCCATCGCGAGAGCGGGGAAGATGATGAAAAGCGGGATGCCGATGAGAAAGCCGGACAGCAGGGTGTCTACGGTGCGCGCCCAGTAGCGCACCCACGGCCGCGCCTGCGGGCCGGTCGCTTCGTAGCCGTCCCAGTTCACGGGCACGGGATCGTCCTGAGCCGGCATCGCGGGTGTGGCATAGGGCGAAACGTCCCAACCGGGCAGGCTGCTGATTTTCCGCCACTCGGCCATGCCGTCGCACCAAACCAGCGAATCGTCCTTGAGCGCGCCGTTGCGGTGCATCTCGCGCAGCGTTTCCTCGGGCACCGGCCCCTTCTGCTGCCCGTCCTCGCTGTAGAACCATTGTTTCACACTTCCAATAGCCGGCGGGAGCGCACGCTTTGCAAGCAGCTTCCTCGCATTTGCCTCCCATGGGCATCGGCGGACATGTTCCACCCTGGCCCCGCTCGATTTTGACCTTTCTCGCTCTAGCAGGCGCCGATAGCGTCGGAGTCATGAAAAACCCATGGATCGCCGCGGCGCTGCTCGCCGCCGTCACGCTTGCGAATGCGGATGAGGAATGGTTTCGGGAGAAGTTCGCGGATCCGGCGACGCGGGCGGAGGCGCTCACCGCCCTCGTGCCGGGCACGACGCGTTGGTATTTCCACCAGGCGCTGCACCACCAGCTCGCCGGGCGCGACGCGCAGTTCCGGCAGGTGATCGAAGAGTGGAAAACGGCGGCGGACCGGCCGGAGTCGAATGTTTCGGACAAGGGCCTCGAGATGTTGGAGAACCGCCAGCTCCTGCTGAACCATGGAGACGCCCCGCGCGAGACGGCGGCGGAACTGGCGCGGAAACTCGGCATGGAATTCACCGACGAGCGGCCGGACGCGGTGGCGGCCAACCGCAAGCTGCCGACGCGCGTGGATCCGGAGTGGATCAACGAGCAGGCCTTCGAGAAAGCGGCCGCGCAGGACGAACCGGACGCGCCCTATCAGAACTACGAGGGCACGCGCCTGCTGCGCGAGTTGTCCCGGATCGAGGAATTCGACGACGACAAGGTGCGTTGGTTTCTCCAGCACCTGAAACGCGCCGACCTGCCGGGTGTGGTGCCGCTGGTGGACCGCGGGCTGTCGATGTCGCGGCCGGTTTCCTTCGGCAACGAACTCCACCGATTGTTGCTGGAGGACCAGCTCCGCGCACTGCTGGAACTGCACCCGGAGCTGCGATCGAGCCGGAAGTTCTGCCTCGCCCTGCTGGCGAAGATGCGTCCCGGCGCGCTGGTCGACTTCCGCCGCGACCGCGCGGCGCATGCGGCGTATCTGGCGGAATGCAAGGACTTCGCGATCACCCTGCCGCCGGCGATGGGAAACCTGAAGGCACACATTCTGTTTCACCATCTCCGCATGCAGCGGGACCTGGGAAATCTTCCGAAGCGGGATTTCCTCGAATACCTCACCGCAGCCGGCCGCAGGTCCAAGGACACGACACTTCCGAAGCCGGTCGTGGATCCCGGATTCTTGAACGCGGACTTCGCGGAGGTGACCGGCTGCCCGCCCATCGGGAGCGACCGGGAAATCGTGGACGCATACCTCGACCATTTCCTCGCCCGGTCCGACGACCGCGACGACTTCACGCCCTTCTTCGAGGCCGACGAGCTGCGGACCATCCAGGCCCGCGCGCGGCTGATGGCGGGTGGCGACGTCAGCAAGTGGGGCGTCTGGCTGGAGCCCACGGATTTCCGCGACCTGCAGGAGACGTCGTGGCTCGACTTCGCACCGGGCGCGCCGGATTTGTTAGGAGCGGATGACGAGGTGAGCCTCACGCTCGATCTGAAGAACACGCCGGAGCTGCTCGTCCGAATCTTCGAGCTCGACGCCACCCACGGCCGCGAGGCGGACGTCGGCGTGGATCTCGGCGGATTGTTTCCGCACCACGAGCGCACGCTGCGGTTCGCGCAGGCGCCGATCATCCTGCATCGGGAAACGATCGACCTGCCGGAACTCGCCGGGCCCGGCCGCTGGGTGGTGGAATTCGTGAGCGCCGGGCAGTCCGCCCGCGCGCTGGTGCGCAAGGGCGTGATCACGCCGGTGGTCGAACGCGAGGCCGGGGCGCAGATCGTCCGGGTCTTCGACGAGGCCGGCAAGCCGGTGATGGACGCCGAGGTCCGTCTCGGCCGCGAGGTGTTGAAGGCGGACGAATCGGGTGCGATCCGCGTGCCCGACACGCCGCATCAGGCGCCGCGGTCCGGCGTCGTGGCCGCGGGCAAGCTGGTGGTGCCGCTCCACCTCGGATCCCGCACCGACGAACCGGAGCTGGACGTCGGGTTTCACCTCGAGCGCGAGCAACTCCTCGCCGATCTCAAGACCACCCTGCCCTTCCGCGTTCGGCTCACGAACCACGGCCGGGAAATCCCGCTCGATCGATTGAAGAACCCGGCGCTTGTCCTGCAGGCGCGTCTAGCGGGCGACACCACCACCGAGCGGATCATCGCGGAGGATCTGAAACTCGATTCCGCGATGGAAATCCCGTTCCAAGTTCCGGCGGACTTGCGGAAAATCACCGTCACGCTGCGCGGGAGTTATACTCCGGAGACCGGCGGCGAACCGGTGAAGCTCCAGGACAGCGCGACCTATCAGATCAACGAAGCCGCGGACAAACCCGGCATCGGCGCGCTCTTTTTCTCGCCCGTCGCCGGCGGATACCGCCTTGAGGCGCGCGGCCGCAATGGCGAGCCGCTGCCGTCGCGCGCGCTGAACCTCGAGTTCTACCGCGACGACTATGACGAACCGGTCCTCGTCGAGGTGCGCACGGATGAAAATGGCCGCGTCGATCTCGGCCCGCTCGATGGAATCTACTATCTCAACGCCTCGGGCGGCGGGCTGGAGGAAATGCTCTGCGACCTCTCGCTCCGCACGATGTGGACGGCTGCGAATCTCTCGGTGCCGGAAGGACGCGAGGTGCGGATCCCGATGGCCGAGCCGATGGAGACACCCGACCACGCGCGGGTCTCCCTGTTGGAAACCATCGACGGCAAGCCGCTGCGGGACCACTTCGACAAGGTCGCGATCGACGGCCGTCATTTCGTCATCCGCGGGCTTGAGGCGGGCGACTACGAGTTCCGCCAGGAGGATGACACCACACGGATCACGATCGCGGCCGGAGAGACACAGGGCGGGTGGATTGTTTCGCCGCTGCGGATTTCACCACTTCACGAACCCGCGCAACCGGTCGTCGCCGAGGCCGGGGTCGATGGAAAGAGCCTGCGCGTCCGCCTGTTAGGGAGTGACGCGGAGACCCGGGTGTCGGTCGTCGGACGGCGCTATCGTTTCGCAAACTGGGACCCCGGTTCCGGACTGGAGGTCTTCCAGCCGGAGCGCCCGCGGCCATGGACCACCGGATACCGCATGTGCTCGTATCGAACGGGCGAGCGTCTGTCCGACGAAACCCGCTACATCCTCGACCGCCGCGCGGCCCGCGTGTTTCCCGGGTCGATGCTGCCGCGGCCGGGACGGCTGATCTATCGATGGTCCGAGGAGGATGCCGATCAAGTGAGTTACGAGACGGACTCCGGGTCCGGCGGAGAGAGTTCGCGGGGCGACGGAACCTTCGGAACGGTTTCCGAGGAAGCATCCGACAAGAGGGATCACGACAAGCGCACGAGCACACCGGAAGCCTGCGATTTCCTCGCGTTTCCCGCGGCGATCCGGTTCGACCTGAAACCCGCTGCGGACGGCACGCTGGAGATCCCGATGGAACATTTCGAGGGCTGCCAGTTTCTGGAGGTGATCGCCAGCGCTCCGTTCGCGAGCGACACGAAGGTCGTCGCCCTGCCGGCGTCCGACACGCCGCGGCGCGACCGTCGGATCGCCCGGCCCTTCGATCCAAAGAGCCACCATGTCGCCACCCGCGCGGCGGCGGTGTTGGAAAAAGGCGCCACCGCCACCATCGAGAACCTGTTGGATGCCGATTGGCGCGCCTTCACGACGCTGGCGGATGTGCATCAGTTCCTCTACGGCCAGACGGCGGACGAGCGGATGCGCGACTTCGTGTTTCTCACCGAGTGGCCGGACCTGACGGAGGAGCGCAAGCTGGAGTTGTTGGAGACCCATCACTGCCACGAACTGCATCTGTTCCTCGCGCGGAAGGATCCGGAGTTTTTCGAACGCCACGTGAAACCTTTCCTCGCTGCGAAACCCGAGCCCACGTTCCTCGACGACTATCTGTTAGGGCGCGACCTCGCTCCGTATCTGCGGCCCTTCGCGTGGTCGCGCCTGAACGCGGCGGAAAAGGCGCTGCTCGCACGGGCGCTGCCGGATTCGCGCGATACGATCGCCCGCGAGCTTTCGCTGCGGTGGGAAAACGAATCGCCGCCGCCGGAAGAAGAGGCACGCTTGTTCGCCCAGGTGCTGCGCGGCAGCGACCTTTCGCTCACCGACACGCTCGGCATGGCGCGGCGTGAACTGCGGCAGCAGGCGGCGGACGCGGACCGGATGGCCTTCATGTCCGAGAAACTGAAGCGCATCATCATCCCGCGCATCGACTTCAAGGACACAACGGTCGAAGAGGCCGTCGACTTCCTCCTTCTGCGCGCCAAGGAGCTGGACACGCTCGAACTGGATCCGTCCAGCCGAGGCGTGAACATCAACTTGCGACATCCCCGCGTCGAAGAACTCAAGATCCGGAAGCTTCAGGTCGAAAACGTCCCCCTCGGTCAGGCGCTGAAATACATCGCCGACGCGACCAAGCTGCGGATCAAAAACGACGGGGATTCCATCCAGCTCGTTCCCCAGACGGAAACGGGCGAGGATCTGTTCACCCGGGTCTTCGATGTGCCGCCGGATTTCGCCGCGAGCATGGACAGCTCCGGAGGCTCCGCGTCCGGTGATCCATTCGCGGAGCCTTCTCCTTCATCCGGAAGTGTGTTGAAGGCGCGGGTTCCGATCGGCGAGTTGTTGAAACGTGCTGGCGTCAACTTTCCCGAAGGCTCATCCGCGACGCTCAGTGCGAACGGGAAACTTCTCGTCACCAGCAATGCCATGGAACTCGACAAGGTGGAGCAGCTCACTCAGGTACTGCGTTCCGGCCCCTCGGACGGCATCCCCTCGGCGCGTGGATTCGCCGGAGCGGGATCGATCCCGACCGAGGAGGAAGATCTTCCGGAACTTCCAAATTCCGTCGCCATGGATCCCTTCGCGGCTCCGACCGAAGGTGGAGCAGCCACATTGAGAATGAGGCCGGGTGTGCTCCCGACCTTCCCGGAACGCACCCGCGTCTGGCACGAGGCGAACTATCTGCGGTGGCTTGGAAGCACCGGCGAGTCGTTCATTCCGCTCAACCGGTTCTGGCTCGACCTCGCCGCGTGGGATGGCGAGGGCGGATTCCGGTCGGCGCATTTCAACGAGTGCGCGAACAACGCGAACGAGGCGCTGATGTGCCTCGCACTGCTGGATCTTCCTTTCCACGCCGAACGTCCGGAGGTGAACACCGAAGGCAGCACGCTGCGGGTGAAGGCGCGGGAACCGATGCTGCTTTTCTACAAGGACACGCGCCGCACCGAGGACGTCGCCGCGGAATCGCCCTTGCTCGTCCGCCAGACCTATCTTCCGTCCGGAGAGCCCTACCGCACCGTCGAGGGCCGGCAGGTGGAAAACGCGGTGACCGGGGATTTCCAACCGGGCAACGCCTACACCTGCCTACTGGTGGTGACGAATCCGACGGGGATCGGCCGCCGCATCGATCTGCTCGCGCAGATTCCCGCCGGGGCGATTCCGCTGGCGGGCCACCCGGCGACGCTGTCGGTCACCAAGGACATCGAACCTCATGGCGTGGTGATGGAGGAACTCGCGTTTTATTTCCCCGCGCCGGGGGATTTCGCGGTCTATCCGCTGCATGTGAGCGAAAACGGAAAGGTCCTCGCCCATACCGCGCCGCGCACGCTCCGTGTGAGCACGGATCCGGACAAGGCGGACGACCGCACATGGGCGGCGGTGGCCTTGGACGGCACGGACGACGAAGTGCTCGCCCGCCTGCGCACGGAGAACCTGGCGAACGTGGACTTATCTCTCATCCAGTGGCGTCTGAAGGATCGTGCGTTGTTCCGCAAGGTCTCGGAGATCCTTCGCAAGCGGCTCGCTTTCCATCCGGGCGTCTTCGCCTATGGTTTCCACCACAACGACGTCCGGACGATGCGCGACTACCTCGAAAACTCAGAGGCCGTCACGCAGCTCGGTTCCTGGCTCGACAGCCCCTTGCTGGAGATCCGGCCAACCGTGCACCTCGACTGGCGGACCATCGAGTTCGATCCGCTGGTCAACCCGCGCGCCCACGATCTGGCGGATCATCCGCGGATGACCCACGAGTTCGCCCACGAGAGATATCTCGAGTTTCTCGAACAACTCGGCTGGAAACCCAAACTCGACTCCGCGGACCAGTTTTCCTGGGCGGCGCTGCTCTTGTTGCAGGACCGCATCGAGGAAGCGCTCGCACGTTTCGACCTCGTCGATCCCGCGGATCTGCCGTCCACCCTGCCCTACGACTATCTGCATTGCGTCGTGCTGTTCCTTCGCGAGCAGGCGGCGGAAGCGCGCGGGATCGCGGCGAAACGCCTCGAATCCCTGCCGCCCGGATTGTGGAGCGAGCGTTTCGAATCGGTCGTCTCGCAGGCGGATGAGATCACAGCCGCGAACAAGCCGGACGGTTCCGGCCCGGGCAAGGCGGCCGCGGAGGCGCCGCGACTGGAAATCGAACCCGCCGGCGAAGACCGGATCGCCATCCGCCACAGCGGCATCGGCGAGGCGAAACTGCGGCTCTTCCCGGTGGACCTCGAGATGTTGTTCTCGAAAAACCCGTTCCTCGAAAGCGGGGCCGGCGCGTCGCTGCCCTCGATCCGGCCGAACGAAACGCTCGATGTCCCCTTGCCCGCCGCGACGGGCGAAACCGAGATCTCCCTGCCGGAATCCCTGCGCAAGGGCAACCTGCTGGTTTCCGCCGAGGCGGGCGACCTGAAACTCCTGCGCGTGCTCGAATCCCGCTCGCTCGACCTCCGCAACGACCCGGCGGAGCGCACCGTGCAGGTGTTCTCGCGGGCGAGTTCGCGGCCGCTGCCGAAAGCCTACGTCAAGGTCTACGCCGAGCGGGCCGGCGGCGAGGTGTCGTTCCACAAGGACGGCTACACCGACCTCCGCGGGAAGTTCGACTACCTCAGCCACACCGGCGAGAGCCCGGCCGGCATCCGGCGGCTGGCGGTCCTCGTCAGCCACCCGGATTTCGGCGCCCGCACGGTGATCTACGACCGCTGAAACGCCCCAGCATGCAAGGTGCATTGCGCTTGATCCCCGCATCGGCAGCACAGAACCTCCATCCAGATGTCCGCCAAGCAACACACCCTCGCCGCGCCCGCCACCTTGGAAGGCACCTCGCTCCACACCGGGGAAAAAGTCACCCTCACCCTGCGCCCGGCGCCCGAGGGTCATGGCTTCAAGTTCCGCCGCATCGACCTGCCCGACCAGCCGTTCATCGCGGCGAGCGTGGACAAGGTGCAGACCGTCGAGCGGGCGACCACGCTGGCCGAGGGATCGGTGAAGGTGCACACCGTCGAGCACATCATCTCCGCCCTCACCGGCATGGGGGTGGACAACGCGATCATCGAGATGGACGCCAACGAGCCGCCCATCGGCGACGGATCCTCCCGGCCCTTCGTCGAGCTCATCAAGCAGGCCGGCGTGGTCGAGCAGGGCGCCTACCGCCGTGTCTGGGAAATCCGCGAGCCGATCCATCAGGAGACGCGCGACGGCACCATCGTCACCATCGTCCCGAGCAAGACCTTCAAGGTTTCCGTCACCAACGTCGGCCCGGACGGGCGCTTCACGCAGTATTTCTCCTCGGAAGTCACCCCGGAGACCTACGAGAAGGAAATCGCCGCCGCGCGGACCTTCGTCTACTATGAGGACGTCAAGCCGCTGCTCGAGAAGGGCCTCATCAAGGGCGGCTCGCTCGAAAGCGCCGTGGTGATCCGTGGCAACGAGATCATGTCCAAGGAGCCGATGCGCTTCGACAACGAGTTCGCCCGCCACAAGGCGCTCGACATCATCGGCGACCTGATGCTCGCCGGCGTGCGCATCCTCGGCCACGTCATCGCCGTGAAACCCGGCCACGGGCCGAACACCCAGATGGCCGCCAAGCTCAAGTCCGAATACCTCCGGATGCGCTCGATGGTCCCCGCCGACGTCGTCCTGCCTGATGGCGAGAGCGTGCTCGACATCAACGAGGTGCTCCGCATCCTGCCGCACCGCTATCCGTTCCTGATGGTGGACCGCATCGTCGACATGGTCGGCGACAACAAGTGCACCGCGGTCAAGAACGTCACCATCAACGAGCCGTTCTTCCCCGGCCACTTCCCCGGCCACCCGATCATGCCTGGCGTGCTCCAACTCGAGGCGATGGCCCAGGTTTCCTCCGTCCTGATGCTGCGCAAGCCTGAAAACACCGGGAAAATCGGCTATTTCATGAGTGCCGACAACGTCAAGTGGCGCCGCCCCGTGCTGCCCGGCGACACGCTCTTCATCGACACCGAGATCATCAAGATGCGCGGCTCGATCGGCCAGACGAGCGCCCGCTGCCTCGTCAACGGCGAGGTCGTTTCCGAAGCCGAGCTCAAGTTCGTGCTGATGGAGCGCTGAGGCCCGGAGGCCGCTCAGTCGATATCAGTGACGCCCGGCAGGATCTGGAGACCGTAGAGCTGCATGTTCAGCAACATGGTGGCGGTGTTCACCGTGTGTTTCCCGACGTCGGGGTGGTCGTGGATCGCGGGGTTCCTCGAATTGAAGAACGCGACCTGATCCCGCAGGGGGTCGATCAACGTCCGCGAGATGTAACGGAACTGCGGCGACCGTTCCGAGCAGATGACCGCATACCTCGTGGACGGAGGAATCCTGCCTTTCCTGCTCCGGATCTCCCGGACGAGACGTTCGAAGACCTCTTCCTTGGTTTCCGGAAAAACGCCTCCGACGGTGAAATGGAAATCCTGGATGTTCTTCACGTAGTGCTCGTCCGCGACGATGGGATCCACCGCGACGAAACGGTGGCCGCCGGTCATCCCATGATAAAACGCCGCGGTCCCGCCTTTGGACGCGCCGTAGAGGACCATCGCGTCCGGATCGACCCGGAGTTGGATCCGCATCGAAACGATGAGTTTCTGGACGGCCGCCGCGTTTCCGGGACGGTGCGCCGTGTTCAGATAGAACGCTCCGAGCACGCCACCGAGATCGCCGATCCGCAGAACCGCGGTGTCCTGCGGGATGTATTTCTGGATGGATGGGAAGTTCTGGGTGAAATAGCGGTGCAGGCTCGCGGAGTTCGGATTCTCGTGGATCGATGAGAACACGACGAGCAGGCGCGCCGGCTTCCGCCCGTCCGCGGGCGGCGTGACCGTGTATACGAGTTCGTCTTTCGTCATGATGAAGTCCCCCGACTTCACCTTCAGCCAGAGCGTTTCGACCCGGTCGCTGCGGACGAAGCGGGTGCATCCCTCCATCGTGCAATACGCGTAGTAGCCGGACTTCGATAGCTCGACGAGACAACGCCGCGCATCCGCGTCCTTGCGGGCCATCAACACGAGGTTGGTGTCCTCCGGAGCTCCTTCGCCGTGGGAAACATGCACGAAACGGATGCCTCCGCCTTCCTTGTTTCCGGAAAGCAGGGTCTGCAACTCGGATGGAGCGACATCGTAACGTGTGATGACTACCGCGGCGGACATGCGCCGCGAGACTATGGAACCGGCCCTTCTTGCCAAGACCGCTTTCCGTGTTTCAGAGCCCGCCCAGCATCGCGGCGATCCGTTTTTCCGACACCTTCGCCTGGGTCGGAACGTCCGGCGCGAAGAGGGAAACACGGTATTCCTCCAGCATCCAACCGGTCTCCCAGAGCTGCGGATTTCCGGGATCGGCCGTCCATTTCCGGAACCACGGCACCCACAGCTCGCGGAGGCGCTCCATTTTCTCGAGATCCTTGACGATCGGTAGCGAGGAAACGCGGCCGAGGCGCGAGCGAATGGCGGTGAGGCGGCGCGGGTAGTCGCGAAGACGCTGGAAACCGGCATGCCATGCGAAGCGCGGGCGGAAGAGCCACGCGAGCTGTTCCTCAAGGTCCTCGGCGATCTCACCGAGGTTTCGGTCGGCGCGGTTGGCGGCGATCGAGTCCCGGGTGGCGGGAAGCAGGTCGAGGATCTCATCGAGGCTCTTGCCGACGGCCGACGCGGCGGCATGCCAGTCTCCCCTCACCTTCGCGGCGAGTTGTTGGAAATCGGCGGGCGATTTCGGAAAGGTCCCACGCGCGATACCTTCCGCGGCTAACAGAATCAGATCGTCCAAGCTTGTTCCGCCGGTGCCGAGCCGCGCCATCTCGACCTTGGCCATCATGCCGAGCGGATAACGTTTCTTGAGGTGGTTCACCGGATCCGGATGCGCCAGCATGAGCAAACGCGCGCCACCGGCACGATGCGCCTCGCGCGCCTCGGCCTCGTTGGTGAAGGCCTTGACGCCGACGCTTTTCCCCTCGTCCACCAGCGCGGGAAACGCGGGACCGCCCGGGGTTTCCACGCGGTCGGGAAGCGCCTCGCCATCCCACGAGCTGATGCCGCTGCGTTCGACGTCGGCGTTCGCCGCCGCTTCGAAGCGCGCCTTCATGCGGTCGGCGAGCTGGAGTTTCAGCACGGCGATGTCATCGCCCATGGCGAGCTCCCCGCCCTCGTCATCGCAGACCCAGATCTTGGTGACGAGATGAGGCGGCAGCGCGGATGGGTTGAACTCGCCCACCGGCACGACGGCGCCGACGGTTTCCTTGATGTAATCCGCCAGCGCGTGCTCGATCGCACCCTCCTTCGGCGCGAGGGACCAGCGTTCCGCAAATCCATCGGCCAACGCGCCGATCGGCTGGCAGATGCGGCGGTAGTCCTTCGGCAGCGAGCGCAGCAGAAGCTCGGTCCGCTCGCGAAGGTCACCATCGACGCCCCATCCGGGCAGCCATGGCGGCAGGCCGGGCAGTTGGTCGACGTGCACGCCGAGCGTCACGCCGTCGTCGCGCTCGCCGGGCGCGGTGTGATAGTAGACGGCGTATTCGTTTCCGCCGTGGTGGAGTGTGTCGGGAAACCCGTCTAGACCGAGGGTTTCGAGATCCTCGTAGAGCACGTCGCCGAGCGTCGGCATCATCTCGTCCTCGTGCTGCGCCAGCCACTTGTGGAATGCGGCGGCGGTGTGGATCTCGCCTGGCACGCGTGTTTCGAGGAAACGCAGCACCGACTCGTCGCCCCACAGGCCGCCCGGACGGCGCAGCTTGTGTTCGATGGCCTCGACCTCCTCGCGCATCCCGTCGATGCGGTCGAGAAAGCGGCAGCGCTTGCGGATGCCACCGCCTAACAGCCCTTCGCGGAGAAACACGGAATGGGCGGCCTTCGCATCGACACGGCCGTAGTGCACACGGCGTCCGGCGACGACCGGCAGACCGCCGCAAGTGACCGTTTCCTTGCCATAGACCGCCCCCTGCGCGACATCCCAATGCGCCTCGCCGTAACGGCTGTGGCAAAGGTGGGGCGCGACCTGCTCGACCCATTCCGGATCGATGCGCGCGACGCGACGCGCCCACAGGCGGGACGTTTCGACGAGCTCCATCGCCATCACCCACTCCCAGCGCTTTGAGATTCCGAACAAGCCGGACGCGGGAAACACGGCGAAGAATCCGCCGGACGCGCTGCGGTAAGCCTTGTTCTCACGGTCCCACAGTCCGAACTGCCGCGGGGCGCCCGCGAGCAGGCTGCGGTGGATCTCGGTGTAGGGAAACTTGTCGCCCACGGTCCCCGGCACCTTGAGACGCCACTCGCGTTCGATGAGTTCGGTGAGTTCGTCGCAGACGTTCGCCCACTCGGTGACGCGGCGGAAATTCAGGTAGCCAGACTTGCACGTTTTGCGGAGCGCGTTGCGCTGCCAGCGGCCGCGGCCGTCGCGGTGTTTCGTCACGTCCCGCCACAGGCGCAGGATCCCTATGAAGTCGCTCTCGCTGTCTTTCCAGCGGGCGTGGGCTTCATCGGCCTCGCGGGTTTTCTCGGCCGGGCGCTCGCGAGGGTCGTTGCTCTCGAGTGCGGCGATGATCGGCAGCAACTCGGCCAGGCAGTTCTCTCGACGTGCCTCGATGAGCATGCGGCCGAGCCGCGGGTCCACCGGCAGGCGCGCCATCCGGCGGCCGTATTCGGTTAGTTTCTTGTCGCGATCGAGCGCGCCGACCTCGCGCAAAGTCCGGTATCCTTCGGACACCGCCTTGGGCGCGGGTGGATCGAGGAAAGGAAACTCGTCGATCTCCGGGAGGCCCAGCGATTTCATCCGCAGGATCACGCCGGCGAGCGAACTGCGGCGGATTTCCGGATCGGTGAACTCCGGGCGTTCCGTTAGTTCCTCCTCTTCGTAGAGACGGACGCAAACGCCGTCGCGCACGCGGCCGCAGCGCCCTTTGCGCTGGCGGGCGCTCGCCTGGCTCACCGGCTCGATCTGCAGCCGCTGCACCCCACGGCCCGGACTCCAGCGCGAGACACGCGCGACTCCGGAGTCGATCACGCAGGCGATGCGCGGGATCGTTAGGGATGTCTCCGCGACGTTGGTGGCGAGGATGAGCCGGCGCTTGTTTCCCGGGTGAAACACCCGCTGCTGGTCTCCCAGCCCGAGCCTCGCGAAGAGCGGAAGCACTTCCGTCCCGGGGTATCGCCGGCCGTCCAGCGCGTCGGCACACTCGCGGATCTCACGCTCGCCGGGCAGGAAAACCAGCACGTCGCCTCGGGGCTCGACGTTTCCGAGCCAATCTACCGCCCGCGCGACCTGCTGCGGCAGTTCCTCGTCATCCTGCGGTGGCAGGAAGAACTCCGTCACCGGAAACATCCGGCCGGGTGCCTCGATCACCGGAGCGGGGTTCTCCCCGGACCCGAAGAACGCGGCGAAGGATCCCGCGTCCAGCGTGGCGGAGGAAATGACGATCTTCAGATCCGGCCGGCGGTCCAGCAGGTTGCGGAGATAGCCTAACAGGAAGTCGATGTTGAGCGAACGCTCGTGCGCCTCGTCGATGATCAGCGCGCGATACTGGCGGAGGTCCGGATCCCCCTGGGTCTCGGCCAACAGGATGCCGTCGGTCATGAACTTGATGACGGTTTCCTGCGAGAGTTTCTCGTCGAAGCGCACCTGATAGCCGACGAAGCCGCCGAGCGGGCAGCGAAGTTCCTCGGCCACCCGTTCGGCCACGCTGGTGGCGGCGATGCGCCGCGGCTGGGTGCAACCGATCCGGCCGGAATCGCCGCCGAGCGCTTCGGCGACCATTTTCGGAAGCTGCGTCGTCTTTCCGGAGCCGGTGTCGCTGACCACGACGACCACCGGATGGTCACGCACGGCCGCGAGGATTTCCTCCCGGTGTTCGACCACCGGAAGTTCCCCCGGGTAGTTCCAAGACACCGGATCTCGCGACATCACGCCGTGTCGGTAACCGCAGGAACCGCGGCCCTCAAGCCCGGATGCCTTGGAAAGCGCGCATCAACCGACCACGCCGCCTTCGGCCTGCTGTCCGGCGATCGTCTTGATGTATTCGCCGGACACCGTCTCGACCAGCGGACGCTCCAGCATTTCCTCATACATCTCGATGTAGCGGCGGGCCACCTCCTTGTGGCTGAACTCGGTCTTGCTCTGGTCCATGATCCGCCGGATCTCGCGCTCGCGCACCTCCGGTGGCAACGCGTGGAAGTCCATCGCACGGTCGATCGCCCAGCGCAGGCCATCGGGACCATAGTAGTCGAAGCAGAACCCATTGCCCTCGGAACGGCCGACGTCGAGCTGCCGCACCGTGTCGTAGAGACCGCCGGTCGAGTGCACCACCGGCAGCGAGCCGTACATCGGCGCGGTCATCTGCGGCAGGCCGCAGGGTTCGAACAACGAGGGCATCAGCATGAAATCCGAGGCCGCGTAGCCGAGGCGCGAGAGGTTTTCGTCGAAATCCACCACCGCCACGCGGTCGCGAAGATTGAAGGCGGTGACGATCTTGTCGAACCACTGCTGGTGCGGGCCGTTGGCGATGATCGCGATCTGGAGGTCGCGGTCCCAGTAGTCGGACACCACCTGATAGAGGATGTCGGTGAGGAGCTGCGGTCCCTTCTGGACGGGATCCAGACGTGAGGGCCAGAAGAACAGGGCGGCATCCGGGTTTTCGTTGAGCATCAACTCGCGCTGGAGGGCGAGCTTGTTGGCCACCTTCGCCTCCATCGCGTCCTCGCTGGTGAAGTTGCGGACCAGCGCGCCGTCGATGGCCGGGTCGTTCGAGGGATCCGGAGCGTTGAGGATGCCCGCCGAGCAACCGGCGTGGTATTTGTTCCGGAGCTCGGCGCGGACCGAGTCGGGCACCGCGCTGTGCCAACCCTCGACCACCTCCCACAGGAAGCGCGGGCTGACGGTGTTGATGTAGTGGGCGGCGAAGATCCCGGAGGTGAGCAGGTCGACGGCGAAGTTCGCGCGCGCCTGATAGTAGTTGTCCGGGCAACCGCAGAAATACAGGTTCATCCAGAACTCCGCGGCGTCGATGCCCGACTCCTCGACCTGCGCCAGCGACACCTGGCGGGTGTGGATGTTGTGCACCGTGAACAGGCTCTTGATCCCGCGGCGGCGCGCCATCGCCGGGATCAGCGCGGTCATCCAGTCGTTGCAATGGATCAGGTCCGGACGGACGTGCGGGATGATGTGGTTGATCACCTCACGTTGGAAGACGAGCGCGATGCGCATCGCCTCCTCGTTGTGGTTCGAGTAAACTTGGTCCCGGTAGTAGAAAATCCGGTCCTCCGCGAGGTGGATGTGGGTGTCCGGCAGAATCTCGTGGTATTTCCGCAGCTCCTTCTCGTGGAGGTTGAACACGTCACCCTGGAACATCCGCCGGTAGTTCGGCAGCGCCACATGCACGTCCGCCCCGAGTTCGAACAGCGCCGAGACCAGCGAGGCGGAAACGTCCGCCATCCCGCCCGCCTTCGCGGTCATCCTCTGCGCCATGTTGCCCATGCCCGCGGGCAGGTAGGTGATCTCGGGCGTGACGATGAGGATGCGGGGTTTCGCGGTCTTGGCTCTTGCTGACATGACGGAGGTGGGAAAACGATGGGATCCATCCGTAGGGCAAGCCGGTGTGGGTGTCCCGCCTTGCCACGACTAGGAGCGCATTTTGCGTGCCTGATTCGCCATTTTCCACTCCAATCTCAGATTTCTTGGCGCGCGGCGGCCACCTCCGCCGCCTCGTCCGCCAGATGGCGGATGCAGAACTGCGACCAGGTCTCGAGCCGGTCGAACATCGGCCCCGATAGATCCGCGAGCGTGCTGAACGCCACGTCCGCCAGCGCCTCCTCCCGCGAGCTCACCTCGTCGTTGGAAAGCTCGACGAGATGGACGACCCCGAGATGCACCTGGCCGACGGGATTCGAATCGTCGTTGAGGAGGGCGATGATCCGGTGAGGGTGCCCACCTTTCAGCTCAAGCTCCTCGTCGATCTCCCGGCTGACGGCGGCATGATAGGCGGCGGCTCCGGTTTTGCCGTCCTCCATGTCGACCGGATTCACGTGACCACCGACGCCCACCGAGAGCTTGGCGTGGAGCCGACTCTCGCCACCGGATTTGCCGCGCGTGTAGTGCAGAATGCGGTCGCCACAGCGAAACACACAGTACGGGATGAGTTGCTTGTGCGACGGATCGTCCTCCGCGGCCGCACGATCGAGGAAAAAATGGCTGTCGGCATCCAGCAGTCGAGCCAAGGCGGCATCGAGCCCTTCCGTGCGGATCCCTTGGAACGCTCCGATCTCCTCCAACAGCGCACGGGGCACCACCAACACCTGCTCACCAGCGTATTTCGACATGCGGGGAGGATAGCGTCGGCGACCGGTCCGCCAAGCCCCATCCAGCGCGGTTCGTTTTGTTCAAAAAGCTGAACTATACGTGATCACGTGATGTTTACCGGCCGAAAATGTGACACTCTAGGTCTCGTCAGCCACCCCCGGCCACGACATCCCCCGCTCCCCCAAGCAAACCCCCACCGGGCACCCCCGCCCTCCCCCCGCCATGAACCGTTCGTTCCGTACCATCGCGTATCTCGCCCTCATCGGCGCGGTCGCCGCGGCGACTTCGGAAGCCCAACAGCTTCCCAATCCGGTCGAGGTGTCGCTCAAGGGGGCATTCGTCAATGGCGTGGCGGAATCGAGCAACAGCATCCTGATTTCGGACAACGACCTGACCAACGGTTATGTCGCGGGTTTCGACCTCCACGACGCGCCGGTCACATTGGCGACCGCCGGCCCGGAGGGTTCCGCCGCATTCCAGTGGGGCGAGGCGGCGACCTCTTCGGCCTATCCGCATGCCAGCGCCCTGTGGTTCGAACCGGCGGCGATCGGTCCGATGAATCCGGAGCAATACTTCGAAGTCGGCTTTCTCTACTACCGCAACGGCACGATCTCCGGAAACCCGAAATCGAACGTCTCGACCGGCGCCTCGTCCGTGGACCTCCAGCTTGAGATGACCTTCACCGCCCCCGCGGGCGTGGACCCGATGAACCTCACGTTCCAGAGCAGCCTCATCAACACCGTCAACAACAGCGACCCCTACGCCAGCGCCGACATCGTGACCCTCGACGACGCGTTCGCTCCGATCGAGTTCACCGACGCCTACGGCAACCTGTATTTCTTCGAGCTGAGCTTCCAGGTCGATGAGGACACCATGGACGGCACGCTCTCGACGCAGGACCAGTTCCGCGTCTTCGAGGGCGGCCAAGGCGGCGCCGTGCTCCTCGGCCGCTTCACCACCAACCCCTTCGGCCTCACCGGTGTGCCGGAACCCTCGACGTTCCTCCTCACCTTCGGCGGCGCGCTCCTCGCCCTGCGCCGCCGCCGTTGAAAAAACCCCGCGGATTTCCGAAAAATCCTCTTGCCCGCCCGGAAGTCCGCCGATACACCTCCGCCCCACCCGCGAAAGGGGCGTTAGCTCAGTTGGTAGAGCACTTGCATGGCATGCAAGGGGTCAGCGGTTCGAATCCGCTACGCTCCACCATTCAGGAAATGAATGGTTTATGTTTTTCGAGCGCGGCCACTGTGCCCTAAACCGCGCCCCATCGGTTTCAGCCCTGCCTGCGAGCTATGAACGAAGACCCTTCCGAGGTAAGCGAAAAGGGAGCCGATTCCAAGCCGCCACAGTGGACAGCAAAGCAGGTGGCATTTGGTGCCTTTTCGGTGGTTGGAATCATCTGGCTAGGAAATCTCCTCATACCATCTCGCTAAATTAATATGACTCTCGAGTTGGACGCGAAGCGTTTGCTTGGTCGAGCAGCCAACTGCGACCGATGAGCCGGAGGACGGCCTCGGCGTCGCTCCACCATCTTCGCAGGGCTGGGAGCATCGCCTCGCGTAGAGCCTCGATGGTCTCGAATACCCGGTTGCCGATCTCGTCCTTGATGAGGTCCCACAGTTGTTCGCAAGGGTTCAGTTCGGGACTGTAGGGCGGAAGATCGACGATCCGGATGTTTGCCGGCAAGCGCCCGTCACCGTCGCGCAGATGGAAGCCCGCCTGGTCCCGGATGACCACGTGGACCGCCCCCGTGTCGGTGTCCGCCAGGTCCTGAAGGTAGGTTCGGTCCCATTGCTGGTTGACCGCGGGAATCTGGCAGAAGTGGGCCTGGCCGCTGACGATGTCCACCGACCCGTAGAGATAGTCCCATTCGTATTTGATCTGCCGGCTGACCACCGGCCTTCGCCCCTTTCTCGCCCACAACCGGCGCATCTCGGTGTGCAGGCCGAAGCGGGCTTCGTCCATCATCCACAGCTTCACGCGGCTGCCCGGCTCAATGTTCATGTGGTCGATGGACTTCATGCACGACACCCTATACTGCGGCAAACGCTTCCGGACCTTCAATGTCTTCGACGAGGGGGTGCGCGAGGCCCTGGCCATCGAGGTCGACAGCTCGCTGCCAGCCGAGCGGGTCGTCCGGGTTCTCGACCAACTTCGCGAAAGCCGTCCGCTTCCGCTCCAGATCCGCGTCGACAACGGTCCCGAACTCATTTCGGCCAAACTCGTCGCCTGGTGCGAGCGGCACGGCGTGCTGCTCCACCACATCCAACCCGGCAAACCAACCCAGAACGCCTACATCGAACGCTTCAACCGCACCTTCCGCAACGAGGTGCTCGACGCTCATCTTTTCGACTCCCTCACCCAAGTGCGAGAGATGGTCCATGAATGGATGATCTCCTACAACGAGGAACGCCCCCACGACGCGCTGGGAAACCTCCCGCCGCGCCGTTTCAAAGAGAGGCTGCAAACCAACCCGAACCAACAACCCACCGCCCGAAACTCTCGTTTTGAAATGTCCCGTTGACGGGGAAGCTTACACAGAGTTCTTCTCCTCGCTCCCGAGATTGTGAGGGCTCGGCGGGCGTTCCTGATTCCCCTTGAAATCGAACCGCCCGTCCTGCTATCGGTAGCACATGAAGATCAACCACCTGCTGTTGCTCATCACCTTCCTTCCGTCGCTTGCCCTTGCCGACTTGCCGGCCGAAGCGGCAGCCCTGAGGGCAAAGCGGGATGCCAAGGTCGCCGAGATCGATCGGGTCTATGCAGCGGAACTCGAAAAGCTCCAAAAACGGCTGATGCAGGCCGGGAACCTCAAGGCGGCGAACGAGATAGAGACGGAGATTGCGCGAGTGGTGCCGAACCCATTCAAGGAGGATCCCGAGATCGGAGTTTGGAAGTGGGGAAGCGGAGGAACGCTGACGATTAAGGACCGTGGAATCGCCATACACTCGAAATGGAACAGTCCCGGCAAGTGGAAGAAGAATTCGAAGGGAGAAATCGACTTGGAATCGGACACAGGAATTCGCTTCACGATTTCGATGGAATCAGAGGACAGCGGTGTGGTTAAGGGATTAGATGGAAAGGCCGCGACCACCATTCGACGATCGAAGTGACGGCTAGTGCCATGATGCCGCGTAGCCTGGATCGCAGTAGGCATCCGGGTTCCCGCTTGACCCACGACACAAATTCCCCGGTATCGGTACGGCCGGGAGGTTTCAGCCATCCGCTCAGGGGCCGAACCGGATGGTGGACGGCTTGGAGAACAACTCGTTGCCCTTCTTGTATTTGGCTTTCAGATCGAGAACGAATTTCCCGTCCTCTGTCAGGTCCATGTAGCCGGTGATGCGGGTGGGGATGCCGTTGGTTTTGCCGCGGAACTTGAGTTTGGTTTTTACCCCCTCCTGGATCTCCCATGTTCCACTCCCCTGGGTCTTGAACTTGAGTGTGCTTCCGGGTTTGGTGGCAAACGAAGCGGATTTCGAGCGGCCGACCTTGCGGCTGATGGCTGAGATCTTGATCCGGCCCGAGCCGTCGGGATTCAGGATCATGAGGAAGGTCCTGGTGTTGTTGCGGATGTTGATCTGGGAACGCACTTCCGCGTGGTAGGGGTCTCCGTCGCTGGTGATTTTGATCCGTCCGCCGAGGCCCAGGATCTTCAAGCGCTCCTTCGGCTTCATGTCCCGCTCCAGCAGGACATTGTCGATCCACGTGACGGGCGCTTTGTGTTTGCCCCGATAGGGAGTGAACGCCCCGGCAAGAGGAGCCAGCAGCGAAACGCACAGGATGGTGGGGAGCAGGGAGCTTGAGAGTTTTTTCACGATTCCGGCACCTTAGCGAGGTTTCCGCAGCTTCGTCAAACCGATTGCTCGGCGACAAACGGGTGCGGTGGGAAGTCCCGTGCCACCGAGCGCCGGAAAATTGCGGCCGGGTGCGGATTTGTGTGTGAGAAGCGCCTGGGCTGCAAAGTATCGGTTGCGTTCCTTTTGCCTCCGTTTTCATGAAAACGCGTTTCCTGCCCGTCCTGCTGATGGTTTCCGGAGTCCACGCCGGGGACTTCGAACTTGTGAAAAAGATCAAACCCGGCGAGACACTGGACTCGATCGTCGCGAAGGCCGCGCACGTGGTGCCGACGCCGCGGCAGATCGACTATCTGGAGCAGGAATACATCGCGTTCGTGCACTTCGGGCCGAACACGTTCACGGGCCGCGAATGGGGAAGCGGGATGGAGGACCCGGCGGTGTTCGCGCCGACGGGTCTGGATACCGACCAGTGGTGCGAAACATTCAAAGCCGCCGGCATGCGGCAGGTGGTGATGACGTTCAAACACCACGACGGCTACGTGTTGTGGCCGTCGCGCTATGAAAAGCACCAAACGATCCGGAACTCGCCGTTCCAGAACGGCCGGGCGGACATCGCGAGGGAACTCTCGAAGTCGTGCGCGAAATACGGACTGCGCTTCGGCATCTACCTGTCGCCGGCGGATCTCTATCAGATCGAGTCGCCCAACGGGCTCTACGGCAACGGCAGCAAGCCGGTGAGGTCCGTGATCCCGACTGATCCCGACACGTTTCTGAGCGAGCCCGCCAAGCCGCGCACGGACCGGCCGCAGGACGCGCCGGTTTTCACCTACGAATGCGACGACTACAACCGCTACATGCTCAACCAGCTCTATGAGATGCTCACCGAGTATGGACCGGTGCACGAGGTGTGGTTCGACGGCGCGCATCCGAAGCGCAAGGGCGGCCAGACCTACGCCTACGCGGCGTGGTACGAGCTGATCCGCACCCTGGCGCCGCAGGCGGTGATCTTCGGCAAGGGGCCGGACGTCCGCTGGTGCGGAAACGAGGCCGGCCGCACGCGGGAGACCGAGTGGAACGTGATCCCGCTGGAGACCGCGCCCGCGGAAAACGACTGGCCCGACCGCATGGCCGACGACCTCGGGTCCCGCGAGAAACTGAAAGACGCCAGATATCTCTACTACGTCCCCTGCGAGACAAACACATCCATCCGCCATGGTTGGTTCTGGCGGGACGATACGACGCAGTCGGTGCGCACGGCGGACGATGTCTTCGACATCTACGAACGGGCGGTGGGAGGAAACTCGGTCTTCATGCTCAACGTGCCGCCGAACCGTGACGGACGGCTCTCGCCGCGCGACGTGAAGAGCCTGGTCGAGGCGGGCCGGAGGATCCGCGAAACCTATGGCTCGGATCTCGCGCGGTATGCCTCGATTTCCGTGGACGGCGAGCCGCGGGTCAGCAGTCCGAACATCTTGTGGCAACCCGAGGGCACGAGCGGAGAACTGGTCGTCACCCTGCCCGTGCAGGAACTGGTGAACCGGTTCGTGATCCAGGAGGCGACGGCCACAAGTGGCCAGCGGATCGAGAAACACGCGCTCGACGCGTGGATCGACGGCGCATGGAAGGAAGTCGCGACGGGAACCACGGTGGGCTTCAAGAAGATCCTTCGTTTTCCCACGGTGCAGACGGACAAGCTGCGCTTGCGCATTCTGGAGAGCCGGCTCGAACCGACCGTGGCGAGGATTTCGGTGCATTTTTACGACCAGCCGCCGCTGCCGGTGACGGCACGCCAGTCGCTGACCGGAGAGGTCGAACTCTCTCTGAAGGAACCGGCTTTCGACGGCAAGGGAGCTGGTTTCCAAACGCGAGGGCTGGACATCCGCTACACCACCGATGGCACCGAACCGACGCACGGGTCGCCGCTCTATCAGAAGCCGATCGACATGGCGAAAGGCGGCGTCGTCAAGGCCTGCAGCATCGCCTCGACCAAACGGCCCGGCAATTTCTTGACCTTCCGTTTCGGCCCGGCGAAGGCAGGGTGGAAGGCGGAGGCCAGCGGCAGCGAAAACGCGGAATACGGCCCGGACAAGGCGATCGACGGCGATCCGGCGACCATGTGGCACAGCCGCTGGAGCGCCCCGGCGCCCGGGCACCCGCACACGTTTCATGTCGACCTCGGGCAGGAGTCCACCCTCACGGCCATCACCTATCTGCCGCGGCAGGACCGGGCCGTGCCGGACGGCATGATCGAGACCGGACGCGTCGAGACGAGCCTCGACGGAGGCACCTGGCACGATGCCGGATCGTTCGTCTTTGGAAACCTGGTGAACGATCCCGTCGAGCGCACGCATGAGTTTCCGCAGCCCGTGCGGGCGCGGCATGTGCGCCTCGTCTCCACCGCCGGCGCCGCGGGGAAACCCTACGCCGCCATCGCGGAATTCGGCGTGCTCACCGCGGAGGAATGATCTTTCCAAGCGAAAAGAATTCCATCGCCGCGGCTTTCGTATCATGCTGCGGACGAAGCCAACCTTGATTTCCATGAAGCGCGCCGCAACCGCGATTTTCCTGGCCGCCATCGCATCGGTCTCGGCGGCCACCCGTACTTGGACCAACACGGAAGGAAAAACCGTGGAGGCGGAGTTGGTTTCCCGCGATGGGGACACCGTCATGCTGCAGACCCGCAACGGCAGGAAGTTTCCCTACAAGCTGTCCCAGTTGAGCGAGGCGGACCGTGAATTTCTCAAGCAGGAGGCCGAGCGGTCGGAAGCCGAGGAAAAGACCCGGAACGATGCCGCGCTGGGCTCGCGCAAGGCGAAGTGGCACGAGGACTTTGACGAATCGCTCGCCGAGGCGAAGAAGCTCGGCCTGCCCGTCCTCCTCGTGTTTTCGGGCAGCGACTGGTGCAGCTACTGCATCAAGCTGGAGAAGGAGGTTCTGGACAAGAAGGAGTTCATGGAGTTCGCCAACCGCAAACTCGTGCTGATGAAGGCCGATCTGCCGCAGGGACGGCAGCGCGCCTCGATCACCCAGCAGAACGAGAAGCTGAAGAAGACCTACAAGGGAGGTTTCCCCTCGATGCACCTGCTGGATTCCGAAGGAAAACAACAAGGCGAATCATGGCGAGGTTATGGTGGAAATCCGCCGTCCGAGATCATCCGGTGGATCGAAGGGGCCGCGAAGTGACGTCCGCGCGGATCATCGCTCTCCCGGGATCCTGACGCCGGATCATCCGGGTCATCGAGACTCAGTACTGGTCGAGTTTCCAGCGCGCCGCAAGACGGTCGGCCTCCGCTTTGGTCAGATGGATCACCGAACCGTGTTTGGGCGAACTGAAGTTGGCCGCTTTCATCACTCCCTCGTTGAAACGCCCTAGATTGCGGTAGGTCTTGAAGTCGCTGGTTTCACTGAAGCCGAAGTTGTGGGGATTGATGCCGTAGATGTCGTACATCAGCACCCATTTCTCCTCTCCGATCCGCTTCCATAGATTCGGCGCCTCGCAGGCCGCGGGCTCGGGGTCCACCCAGTCCGGTTCGTAGATGTAACCACGAGTGAGGGTGTCGGACACCATGTGCTTGATGCCCGCCCCGCCATCGTGGGGATCGTAGAAGAGGTGGAACTTGTCCCCCACCCTCGTGATGTCGGCGTCGATGTAGGAAACCTCCTTCGGATACCAGAACAGGAGCTCGGGTTTGCTGACGAGTTTCGTGAAATCGTCGTCGGTGTGCGCGTAGTAGACGCGGTTGTTGCCGTTGCCGAAGCGCATCGTGAAATAGATCATCATCCTGCCTGCCTCGGCGTCGTAGATCGTCTCCGGCGCCCATGCGCAACCGATGTCGTCGAGCCCGGGATACGAGAGATCGACACGCAGGTTCGACCGCGACCACTCGATGAGGTCCGGTGACTTCATCAGGACGAGGGCGCGGTTGTTGCCCCAGCCGTAGGCCTTTCCGTCGCGCTGCCACTCGGTGTCCCGGAGCCCCTCGCGCTGCGCGAAGATGTGGAGGTCGGTCATCGCCAGATAGAACGCGCCGTCCGGTCCGCGGGCGATGTGCGGGTCGCGGATGCCCTTTTGTTCCGCCACCTTGGCCCCTTCCAGCACCGGTTGGCCGCGGTTCACGTCGGTGAACCGATAGCCGTCCGAACTGAGGGCGAAATACAGGCTGTGGGTCGGATCCTTGAAATAGACGAGCAGATAGGCGGCCATGTCCTTCTCGGACGGCGCGTCCGCAGCGCCCACATGTGCGGCGGCGAGAAAACAAAGCGCGGCGAGCAGCGGCTTCATGGTCGTCATTTCGTCGGGATCGGCTCCCCCTTGTCGCCGGGTTGGAAGGGCGCGACGAGCGGATCCATCGGCTGGATGGTGCCGTCCGCGTTGAATTCCATGCGGGCGATGCAGACCTCGCGTTTGTAGCCGCTGCCGCCCGGAACGGCGTGGCGGTGGTAGGCGACATACCAGTGATCCGTGCCCGGCACGTTCACCACGCCGTGGTGGGCGGTGGCCACAGCGTTGCCGTTCTTCTGCAGGACGATGAAATCCCCGGCGTATTCGACAGGTCCGGTCGGCGAGTCCGACCACGCCCATCCGACGCGGTAGTTCGGCGAGCGGGCGTCGTCGATGGACCACATGAAGTAGTATTTCCCATCGCGTTTGAAGACGACGATCCCCTCGCGGAAATCGCGGAGCGGGATCTGCACCGGGTCACCATCGAGCGTGATCATGTCCTCCTTGAGCTTGAAGACATGGCAGTTCCCGCCGTTTCCGAAATAGAGATACGCCTGGCCGTCGTCGTCGATGAACGCGTGGGGGTCGATCGTGTTCGTCTGGATCTTGCCCTCGCGGACCAGCAGCGGCTTGCCGAGGGCGTCCTTGAACGGACCGGTCGGCGAATCACCCACCGCCACGCCGATTTTCCCGTCGCCGCAGAAATAGAAGTAATATTTCCCGTTCCGCTCGATGCAATCGGGCGCCCAGGCCCTCACATCCGCCCACTCGATGTCGTTGCGGAGGTCGAGAAACACGTTCTCCTTCTTCCAATCGACCAGATTGTCCGATGACCAGACGGCGAACTCGTAGGTATTCCAGTTCGGGCGGTCGGAGGTTGGATAGATGTAATATTGATCACCGAAGGCGCGGATCGCGGGATCCGCGGTGAAGCCATCGAGCGCGGGTTTCGGAACCGAGGCGATGATTTCCTTCTCCTCTTCGCGCAGCCCCGCGAGGATGTCATCGGGGACTTCGAGGATCGATCCGTGGCGCTGGCCGTTGACGACATTTGCGAAGGGGGTGACATCCTTCCAGTCCTTCAGGTCGGACGACTCCCGCAGGCCGTAGCGGTTGTTCACGTAGTAGTCGAAATACACGGTCGCGACGTCATTGATGACCACCGCGGCGGGACCCTCGGCGCGTTCTTTCTCGAGCACCGGATCCGGCAGCAGGCGATAGGGACCGAGCGGATCATCGGCGACCGCCGTCCGTATGGCGCCCCAGATGTTCTTCTTCTGGTCGTCGGTCTCCTTGAAGAAGATCACGCTCTTCCCCCGCATGCGGACCATCGTGGTGTCGATGTTGTTGAATCCGGGGTCGAAGAAGATCTTCGGATCCGTGAAGGTCTCGAAGTCCTTGGTGAGCGAGTAGTATGCGCGGAACGGCTCGCCCTTCTCGCCGATCATCGGCGCGGACGACGACCAGACGATGAGATAACTCTCCTTTTCCTCCAACCAGTAGACTTCCGGCGCCCAGGTGGTCTTCACGTCGCGGATCTTGTCGGAAACCGGAAGGAACTTCTGCTCCGACCAGTGGAGGAGGTCCTTCGAGTTCGCGTAGCCGATGCCTTTGTCGTTCCATCCGCTGGTCCAGACCATGTGATAGAGTCCGTCGGGCCCGCGAAGGATGTGCGGATCCCGCATCAGCTTCGAACCGACCCCGGGTTTCAGGAAAACGCGTTTCAGCTCGGTCCAGTCGCGGGCGTCGGGACTGTAGGCGAGGTGCAGGCCGTCGCCGCTGCCGCGGAACGAGGTGAACAGATAGGCGGCATCGAGCGATGGAGAGGAGACGGCCAAGCCGATCGCGGCCAACGCCAACGGAAGAAGGTTTCTTGGATTTCGTGTCATCAGGAGATCGTGGGTTTTCCCGAGTCCGGGACAGACGGGGACTCCACAGGGAGTAGCGGAATCCAGCCGGAAAACCCGCCGGAAAACGGCGGGAAATCCATCGGAAACGCCGGATCGCTCAGTATTTCTCCTGCTTGTAAGCGAGCGGAGATTTCTGATCCCGATAGACGATGCCGGCGGGTGTGAGGCTGCCGTCCTTGCGCTTGAGTTCGCGCGATGGCTCCACCCAGTTGTAGAGGGCGTAGCGCTCCACATACGGCGTCTTGTCGAGCATCTTGATCATCTCGGCGATGGCCTTCTCCTGCTCCTTCGGATCGGGGTCGCGGGCCTTCGTCCAGTTCGCGCCGTTGTTCCACTCGGTGATCCAGATCGGACGTTTCGTGCGGTCGTGAATGCCCTTGAGAAACCCTTGGAACTGCGAAGCCGCCGCCCGGCCGTCGCCCGGATCGCCAACCGCCCGGTAGTAGTGCACGGCGATGAAATCCACTCTCAGCTTCGCCTTTTCCGCGCGGTCCATGAAATCGTAGAGCCAGCCGAGACCGCCATCGGACACGGCGGGCGAGCCGAGCCGCAGCCCGGTCGCCAGCAGATCCGGCCATGAATGGATCGCGTCGCCGGGTTTCATGTTCGCCTGGTCCGGGCGGTCCGGCTCGTTGTAGCCGAGCAGGTGCAGGCTGCCCTTCTGCCGCCAATTCTGATCGAGCCCCGGCCACCAGCGGTTCTGGCGGATCGGCACGTATTCGATGTCCGGCGACGATTCGGCGCCGATGTTCCAATCGTAGAACCACGACACGTCGAGATCCTGCCAGATCCCGCCGGCGATCCCCTTCTTGCAGGTCCAGCGCCATGGGAAAATACGGATGAAATTCACCGATCCATCGAGCCCCGACGGCAGCGAGCGCACCTCGACGTCATTGTCCTGCGCCACGTAGTTGCGGCTGATCCCGGTGCCGTTCGAATTCTGCGCCAACGTCGCCATGTAGCCGCGTTTCAACCGGAACGAACGGATCGCCGGACCGACCTCGCCGAAGTCCGACGCCTTGTATTTCTCGTAACAGCGGAGCGACACCGACTTGCCCGCCATCGAGCGACCCGAAAACACCGTGAGCGGCGCGTAATCCGGACCGTGCGGCATCACAACCGTGCCTTGGCCGTAGGCCTCGATGCGCAGGTTGTGCTCGAGCCGCGCCTCCACGGCATCGACGAAGAAGCGGTCGAGAAACCCCTCGGTCACCTTCGAAGGTTGGACGTTCTCAAGGATCAACCAGGTGTCGGGAGATCCGAAATTGATCGCGCTGTTGGCGATCGGATCCCCCTCACCGGTCAGCGTCACTTTCGCGCTGCCCGTCAGCGTCGCCATCCGGCCGGTCATGTCGGTGGCCGTCACGTCCGAGCGGATGGTCACCGCGGTCATCCCATCGGGAGCAGCCCAGAGCGGAACGGTGGTCAGAATGACAAGGGCGAGAATGGCGCGGATCATGGCAGGAAAACGACACGTTTCGTCGCCCGGGAAGGTCCCGGACGCCTCGCGCGAGCATCGAACCGCTTGCGGCCGAGTTCAATCCGGAACCAAAGCAAAATCCCCCCGCCGGATGATCCGGCGGGGGGAAGAGGAACCTGCGGGAGTGGTTAGTTCTCCACCTTGACGCGGCCGAAGAACTCGGGAGCGCCGCCGGTGGGGATGGTGGCCACGACGGTGTCGTTCGGGCTTCCGTCCGTGATCACGAAGGAGACTCCGCCCACCGTTCCACTGGCGGCGGGGACCACGACATCGGTCCATCCGGCAAGGTCGCTGCCGTAGGAGAGGATGCCGGTCACATCACCGTTCGCAACCGCGAGATCGCTGCGGGTGAAGGTGACGATCAGGTCCGTGCCGATCTTGGAAACGGTGGAGGCCGCTCCGTCGGACTGGCTCGGATCCCGGCCGATGTAGTATTCGCCGAGGTTCGAGAGCGTGTCGTTGTCCGGGTTGTCGGTCGGATCCTGATCAGCCGGATCGAGGCCGAATCCGGTGATCCAGGTTCCGTATCCACCGCCTGCGGCGATCGAGAGGCTGAGCACGCCGGTCGTTTCGCTGTAGGTCCACGTGTTGGCGCCATCGACGCCGATGTGGGTGACACCGTCCCCCTGTGGAGTCAGGTCGAGCACGCCGGCGATGGAGACCCCGAAGGACGAGTCGTAGGTCGTGCCCGCCACGTCCACGACGTGCCAGGAGTTTCCATCCGTGATGTCGGCGCCGGTGGCATCGACGCGGAGCTTTCCTTGGAACGTCACGTTGCCCGCGCCGGCGACCTTGCTGGTGACCGTGTTCGCGGTCGGGGCCACGGTGATCTCACCGCCGAACGTCACCGTGACGGAGGTGCCCGCATCGACCACGCTGCCACCCTTGTAGCGGTTCACGCCGGTGAGGGTCGTGGTCCCACCGCCGGTGAAGAGCATGCCGCCGCTGACGTTGGGCACCAAGGTAGCGGTGCCGCCGACCGCACCTGTGGCGTTGGCACCGCCGCCCGTCAGGGTGAAGGTCGGCGCGGATGTGTAGTTGACACCGGGGTTGGTGATCACGATGGCACTGAGATCGCCGTTGGCGTCGATCTCGGCCACCGCGGTGGCACCGGTGCCGCCACCGCCGGTGATGGTCACGACCGGGGTGTCGATGTATCCACCGCCGCTGACCGTGAGGCCGGTGGCGCTGACGCCATTTCCCGTCGGAGCTTGGAGACCCTGGCCGATGGTGATGGCATTTCCACCGTTGTCGATGGTGCCGCCGCCGGAATGGACATAGGCGACATCGAGACCCGACAGGAACGCTCCGCTGCCCGCGTTGGCCACCAGGCTGCCGCCGTTGAAGTTCAGTCTTCCGGCACCAGCCCCCTTGACGACCTGCTTGGCGGTGAGGCTTCCGCCGAGAAGGTTCACCACCCCGGAACTTCCGGCGAAACCACCAATGGTCACTCCGCTTCCGGTGTTCGCCAGGGTGAGCGCGGCGCCATCCTCGATGTTGAGTTCGCCGCGTCCGTTTTCACCGATCCAGAACGGGAACGGCGAAGTGTTGTTGCAGTTGTAGACGGCGTCCCCGCTCAGGCGAATGATACCGACGCCGGCGGCGTTGTTGGCACTCGCCGTCATCGGACCGTTGTGGATGAACGTTCCGGAACTCTGGTTGAACACCGCGTTTGATCCGAACCCTCCCATCACCACGAAACCACCGACAGTGGCCGTGCCGCCGGTCTGCGTGTAGCCGCCGTAGGAACCGGCGGCGTAACCGATGTCGAGCGCGCGGAAGGTGTCCAAGCTTCCGGACACCAGTTTCACGGCGCCCGCGGCGGTGGCGTTGGTGCCGACGCTCAAGGTCTGGTGCCATGCCTGGGTGCCGTCGTTCTGGGAGCAGTCGTAGTCCACCGTCGCGCCGTCGATGACGAGCACGCCGTCCCGGGCGGCGACCGAGCCGACGAGCGAGGCGGCCGGCGCGTTCACAAAGGTTCCACCGCCCGCGGCGTTGCGTGCGTAGACTCCCGCGTTGAGAACCAACGTGCCGCTTTCCACCTGGAGCTGGCCGGAGGTGCTGTTCGCCGCGTTGGTGAGCGTGAGACTGCCGGTTCCCTGTTTCACGAGGCCGAGTTTGAAGGTGTGCGCGGCCAAAGGATCTTTATCCCGGAGTTGCACGGCGGAAGTGACGTCCGTGTTCCCGGTGAAAAAGGCCCACTTGTTGCCGACGGTACCTTCATTCTGCAGGATGCCGGCACCAATCGGCGCGGCGCAAAGCAGATCCTGGTTGATGCCCACGATTCCGGTTTGGATGTCGAGGTTGCCGGCGATGTTGGAACCGTTGAGAACCAGTTTCCCGGCCCCCGTCTTGGTGAGGCTGTATCCGGCTCCGGCGTCATTGATAGCCCCCATCCCGAAGATTCCGCTCTGGATTTCGATGGTCCGGTCGGCATCGGGAGTCACCACACCATTGCTCAGGTAGAGGTCGTTGGTGCCGATGAACGAGAGATCCGCATTCAGATCCACCGCCTTGTTCGGGGCCAGGTTGACGGTGCCGCCGCTGGTGTTGTCGAGGATGCCACCGGTGATGATGAAGATCCCCGGACCCGCACCGAGGGCGCCGGCGCTGTTGAGATTCAACTGGCCGGCCTCGAGTGCGAAATCAGCGGTGAAGGTGTTGGCGCCGGAAAGCGTGAGCGTTCCGGTCCCCCGCTTCGTGATGGCGGCGCTGCCGACGAACGGACTGACATTGCCGGCTCCCGTGATCGGGTTCCCATACTCGACGCTGCCGGTGGACTCGAAGACCAACTCGCCAAGCAGACCGACATTGATGGAGGAACTGTCGTTGATCGAGCCGTTGCCGGTGAGAACGAGCGCACCGTCGGTGATCGTCGTCGAGCCGGTGTAGGAGTTGTCGGTCTCGATGGTCACTTTCCCGCCGTTGTCGATGACCAGCGAGGCACCGCCGTTGATGCCGAAACCACCGCTGCTGGAAATGACATAGTCATCAAGGAAGTTGCTGAACTGTACCAGACCGGGTTCCACGTTTTCGGCGAGATTCACGATCAACTCGGAAGCCCCATCATCGAACAGCACCGACTGACCCACCGAATAGCTGGTGGCACCACCGGTGTTCTGCCAGTTGTTTTCGCTCGTGTTCCAATCCGCGCTCACGCCGCCGGTCCATTCGAGTGGATCGCCCGTGATGACGAGCACGATGGTGCCGCCGATGTCTTCGATCGAGGCCGTCTGCCCCGGTGCCAGGGCGGGCGTGAGAGTCCCAATCACGAAGTCGGTGGCGACAGTGCCTGAATATCCGCCGGCGTGATCGATGAGATCGTATTGCCAGCCGCCCGGATCGCCCGTCCAGAGGCCGGCGGTGTTGGTGACATCCACGGAAATCACACCGTTGGCAGGAGTGGTCGTGAGGGCTGTGTTGATGAGGACGACCTGGTCCATCGTGTCACCGGTGGCCTGCAGATCGAGTTTCGCGTCCCCGTCGAAGACCAGGGTGTCGACCGTGAGGTCGCCGAGTCCGCCGTTGCCCGCGGAGACCGTGTTGGTCGAAAGGTCCGCCACCGTCACGGTGCCGGAGATTTGGCCCGCACCATCGACGGAGCCGTCGTTGATCGCCACCGGAATGGAGGATGGCAGGGTGCCCGACATGGCGAAACCACCGCCGCCGGTGACGGTGACGCTGGGCGTGTTGTCGATGGACCCGCTGAAATCGACAGCCAACGTCGCGCCGTCGATGGATGTCGCGCCGGTGTAGGTATTGACGCCGCCAAGGGTGACCGAACCGCCGGAGGCGCCCTGCACGGTGAGTCCACCACCGGTGGAAATGCCATCCTCCAACAGCGGTTGGTTGATGGTGCCGTCGCGGCCGTTGGGATCGATGACCGCGCCGGCGGATTTGACATTGGCCGCGGTGAGGCCGGACATGAAGGTGTTGGATCCGTCGTGATTGCCCGCAATCTTGAGGGTGCCGCCGTTGAAGTTGAAGGTGCCGCTCCCCGCGCCCTTCGCGATGTAGCCGACTTCCAGCGTTCCCCCATCCAGGTTGACGGTGCCGGAGGATCCCGCAAGAACGCCCAAACGGAAACCGTCACCCGTGACGTTGTTGTTCACCGTGACGTGGCCGTTGTCCACGAGGTCGAGCGTTCCGGTGCCGCCCTCCCCGATGAACATCTTCCGATCGCCACCGGTCTGGAACGTCGCGTTGCCGCCAACCTCGAGAGTTCCCTGCGAACCCGCGAAGGAACCGACCACGGCGAAGGAACCCACGGTGCTTGTCGCGGCGGTCACCGAAGCGTTGCCCGACATCGTGTAGGTGGCCACGTTGGTGCCGCCCCGGCCGACCACGAACCACGCGCCGCTCGTGATCGAGCCACCCGACTGCACCGCCGTTGTCGCACCGTTTCCACCGCCCCAGAACTCGCCACCGGTGGTGATCGAGCCGCCGCTCATGTTGAAGAAGCTGCTGCCGCCCTGGTTGCTCCACTGGTTGCCGCCAACCTCGAAGCTGCCGGTGAGGTTCACCGCGCCGTTGTCGATGTTGAAGGTGGAGGTCGGGCCGCCACCGGTGGAACCGATCTCGATCTCACCGCCGGTGATGGTCCCGGAGGTGTTGACGTTCATCGTGGACGTCGTGTTGGCATCCCAGCCGAGGTTGATCTTGCCGAAGTTCGCGATGCTGCCGCTGCCTTGGGCGAAACCCGTGAACGTGCCGCCGGTGCCGGAGGTCAGCGCGAGGTTGTAGGTCGCGTTGGCCGGGCCGGTGCCGTTGTTGAAGCCCATGATGATCCAGTTGTTGTTCCCGGTCGAGAACGTGCCCGAATGGTGGTCCAGCCGGCCCGTGGTGTTGGCGCCGGTGCTGATGTTGAGGTCCCAGCCCAGCGTGAGGTCCGCTGTGAGAACCGGAATCGCGTTGGAGATGTTGTTGATGAACAGCGATCCGTTTCCGGGCCCCGGCAGGCCGTTGTCGAAGTTGGCGGGATTCGTCATGTCCGATGACAGGGCGTTTCCTGTCCACGCGGTGTCCGCTTCGACGGATGCGAGCGAAGCGAATGAGATGACCACGATGGACGACAACGTGGTGCCGGCCATCAGCCGGAATTTCTGGAATTTGGGTTTCATGGGTTTGGGTATTGGGTTTGTTTGTGAAATCAGGCGCGGTTGTCCCGCGGATCACGAAGGCGTCTCTTGACCGACGGGAAGCGGGGGAACAAAGAAACCGGCTGCGTTGAAACCATGGATCACGGTCCCCTCGCAGCCGGTTTGGGAATCAAATTGAAGGGGATGTTCAGGCGCTTCGGCGGCGGCGCAGCAGGGTGAGCAGGCCGATGCTGCCGAGAAGCGCGGCTCCCGGTTCGGGAATCACAACCAGGTCGAGGCTTCCTTGCTCGAACCATGCGAACTTGTTCGCACCGAGCGTGTATTTGTTCGCCTCACCCCAGTTCTGGATGTTGAGCGCGGAGAAGTCCGTGGCGGTGGTGTCGATCAAGGTGTAGGTGCCATCGGCCGTGGCGGCGGAAAGTCCCACCAGATCGTCCACGCCGAAGGAGGGATCGAGCGAGACGGTTCCGGTCACGCTGAGGGTGTCGGTTTCGCTGAACGCGAACTTGGCGCCGGCGTCGAGGGACAGGTTGCCGTCGAGCGCCCCGCCACCGCCGATGGTGGCGCCGTTCGCCACGCTCACCGCACCGCCGCCGAGGGAACCGGTCACAAACAAGCTGCCGGCGGAAACCACGGTGGCGCCGGTGTAGGTGTTCGCACCGCCGAGAACCAGAGTGCCGGTGCCTTGCTTGGTGAGGCCGCCGCCGCCACCCGCATCGAGCAGGTTCTGAGAGATCACGACGTCGGCCGCGCTGCCGTTGGTGTCGACGACCGCGCCGCCGCTTTCGACATTGGCCGCGGTAAGGCCCGACATGAAGGTGTTGGATCCGTTGTGATTGCCCGCAACCTTGAGGGTGCCGCCGTTGAAGTTGAAGGTGCCGCTCCCCGCGCCCTTCGCGATGTAGCCGACTTCCAGCGTTCCCCCATCCAGGTTGACGGTGCCGGAGGATCCCGCAAGAACGCCCAGACGGAAACCGTCACCCGTGACGTTGTTGTTCACCGTGACGTGGCCGTTGTCCACGAGGTCGAGCGTTCCGGTGCCGCCCTCCCCGATGAACATCTTCCGGTTGCCACCGGTCTGGAACGTCGCGTTGCCGCCAACCTCGAGAGTTCCCTGCGAACCCGCGAAGGAACCGACCACGGCGAAGGAACCCACGGTGCTCGTCGCGGCGGTCACCGAAGCGTTGCCCGACATCGTGTAGGTGGCCACGTTGGTGCCGCCCCGGCCGACCACGAACCACGCGCCGCTCGTGATCGAGCCACCCGACTGCACCGCCGTTGTCGCACCGTTTCCACCGCCCCAGAACTCGCCACCGGTGGTGATCGAGCCGCCGCTCATGTTGAAGAAGCTGCTGCCGCCCTGGTTGCTCCACTGGTTGCCGCCAACCTCGAAGCTGCCGGTGAGGTTCACCGCGCCGTTGTCGATGTTGAAGGTGGAGGTCGGGCCGCCACCGGTGGAACCGATCTCGATCTCACCGCCGGTGATGGTCCCGGAGGTGTTGACGTTCATCGTGGACGTCGTGTTGGCATCCCAGCCGAGGTTGATCTTGCCGAAGTTCGCGATGCTGCCGCTGCCTTGGGCGAAACCCGTGAACGTGCCGCCGGTGCCGGAGGTCAGCGCGAGGTTGTAGGTCGCGTTGGCCGGGCCGGTGCCGTTGTTGAAGCCCATGATGATCCAGTTGTTGTTCCCGGTCGAGAACGTGCCCGAATGGTGGTCCAGCCGGCCCGTGGTGTTGGCGCCGGTGCTGATGTTGAGGTCCCAGCCAATGCTGAGGTCGGAAGTCAGGACCGGCACGTTCGACGAAACGTTGTTGATGAACAGCGATCCGTTCCCGGTGCCGGGCAAGCCATTGTCGAAGTTACCGACATCCGTCATGTCGGAGCTGTTGGCGCCCGTCCATGCGGTGTCCGCGGAGGCGGAAAATGGAATGGCGGTGACGGTGAACGCGCTGACGATTGCCAGCGGACGAGACATGGACGACCGGAGAAATCCGATTCTTGGCTTCATGGGGTGGTATGTGGGTTTTTGGGGATATAAGGATTCGGAATCGGAAGGCGTTGAACGCACGAAATCCGGGCCTCGAACGTAAAAAGCGGAAAACCATCGAGAAACCCGGCACGAATCCGACATTTTTTTCATCGACCGGGAAAGAATGTGGGATAGCCAGCTCCGGAAACCAGTTTCTCGTGCGGAAAACTCCCGGCGAAACGGGAGGCCCACCCGGCCCGGAACCCCGCGAATCGCTCGATTCGACTGGCTGGTTGCATTCTCCCGGCTCCGAGCGTATTCCCCTTCGATCCGCCCGCGATGGGCCCGGTCCCCCCCCGCCCCGCCCGCGGGAAGGAGCGGATCGAGGAGGAAGCAACCACATGGAGGAAACATTCCAGTTCACCCGAGAAGCATCCGGATGCATGTTCAAGATCCAGGGCCGGATTGAAAAAGAGGACATGCGCCGTCTCGCGCTCCGGCAGACCGGCGACGACATGGAGGACACAGGGGACTACATGATCGTGGACCTGCTGGACGCGGACTACTCGCTGATTTCCGAGCGGGACATCAGCATGGTCATCACCCACACCTTCGAGTCGACCTTTGAGCACCGGGACATGAAACTCGCCATCGTGGCCACCGATCCGCAGGTGGTGCGGATGACCGAATACTACCTTTCCGTCATGGAGAAGATGGACCGCGAGTGGGCTCCGCGGATGTTCGAAACGGTCGAGGAAGCCCGCGCCTGGGTGGAAGGCTGAGTGTCGCGGCGGCCGTTTCGTTTCCCCGGAAACGAAAAAACTCCCGCCCCCGCGGAGAGCGGAGACGGGAGTGGAATTTCAGGGCCCGGAGGCCGCGGGGTCATTTCACCACTTTCACGCGGGCGAAGAACTCGGTCGCGCTGGAGGTGGGGATGCTGGCCACGATGGAGTCGGTCGGATCGCCATCGGTGATGGTGAAGACCACACCGCCGACGGTGCCGCTGGTCGCGGGAACCTCGACTTCGGTCCAACCGGCAAGGTCGTTGCCGTATTCGATGAGGATCGTCACGTCCGCCGAGGTGAGCGAGAGGTCGCTGCGTTCGAAGCTGAGTTCGAAGTTCGCGCCGTTCTTGACGCCGGTGGAGGCGGCTCCTTCGCCGACGCTCGGATCACGGCCGAGGACATACTCGACGATGTTGGAAACGCCGTCGTTGTCCGGATCGTCGGTCGGATCCTGATCGGCCGGGTCGAGGCCGAAGCCGGCGATCCAGTCGTCGAAGCCGCCGGCCGCGGCGCCCACCTGGATCAGGCCGGTGCCGGTGATCAGGGCGCTTTCGGTGCCAGCGCCCGAGCCGACCGGACCGAAGGTGCCCGGGGTGGTGATCACGCCGCTGCCGAGGTCGATGCCGGCGACCACTTCGGTGCCGGTGACATCGACGAGGGCGGTAGCCCCGATGGTGAGCGTGCCGGTGTCCGGCAGTGAGGATCCGTCAACCGCGAGCGTTCCGGCGCTGACGATGGTGTCACCGGTGTAGGTGTGGACGGCGTTCGCCAAAGACAAGGTGCCCAGACCGGTCTTGGTCAGGTTGCCGGTGCCCGTGATGGGATTGTTGCCTGTGGGCGAGTAACCGATGGCAAACCCGTTGGTGTCGATCGTGGCGCCACCGGCTCCGATGGTGATTCCAGCCGCATTGTTCCAGAAATTGAAGAACGTCGCGTTGTCTCCGGTTGCGCGGATTGTGCCATTGTCAACATTGACGACTCCCGTAGCGGCCGTGCCGGTGCCCGAGGCGAGCCAGGCGGTCTCAAGCACACCGCCCGTGTTGACGTTCACCACGCCCTCCCATGCATCCACGCCGCCAAGAGCCTCGATCGAGCCGTTGGTCTCGACGTTGAGCGTGCCGGTGCCGAGGTCGATCCGGCCCCAGTCGGTGATCTGGCCGCTGTTCTTCACGTTCACGGTTCCGATGCCCATCCACATGTAGTAGTCGGCAGCGGAAACGTCGAAGGCACCGTCGATCGTGCCTCCGTCCACGTTGACCACGTGGGCTCCGGACGCGCCGCGGAACTGGATGTTCGAACCGCCTTGGAAGTTCACCACGCCGGTGCCGGTCACGTTGAGTTGCGCGTCCGCGGCGGTGTTCCAATCACCGACCTTGAGCCAGCGCAGGGTGCTCGTTCCGACGTTCAGGGTTCCGGCGGAAACGTTGACCACGCCGCTGGCGCCCGCGGCTCCGTAGCCGCCGACCGTGACGTCGTTTTCGTTGTTCCAGATGCCGCCGGTGATGTTGAGGGTTCCGGATTGGGTGTCCGCGACATCGCCGCCCGCACCCACCGCGGTGACACCCGACACATCGACGGTCGCACCGGTGGGAACGTTCATGGTGGCGGTGGTCGAACCTGCGGCGATCGCGACGGAGGAGGCGCTCACACCGGCCGCGGCATCGAGGATTCCGCCGTTCACCTGCAACGCGTTCGTCACGGACATGTCGCCGTTGACCGCGAGGGTTCCGGCACCGGTCTTGGTGAGCCCGGCACCCGCATCCACGGTGGAATTCAGCGTGATGTCCGCGGCGCCGGCGATGGACTGGTCGAAGGTGAGGAACAGCGGAACGTTGATCACCTGCTCGTTCGACGAGTTGTTGGTGATGCCGTAGTTGATGGTGAGATCCTCACCACCGTCCTCGCTGATCGTCACGTTGCCGGCCGAGGCGTCGTAGGTGAGGCTGTTGATCTCGAAGTAGTCACCGAGAAGGGTGGCCTCATTGGAAGATCCATCGGCGGAGAAGGTCACGTCGGTGGAGATGCCGGGGCCGGTGACCGTGCTGGCCGCGCCGCTGTCGTCCTGCGCCCAGTTGAAGTTTCCACCGCTGTCGGCGGAGCTCCAGTATGCGTCCACACCACCCTTCCAGAAGGCGGCGGCGGGCGAGAGCGAACTGATCACCAGTTGCAGGTCGTTTCCGGAAACCTGGAGTTCCCAGTCGTAGCCGATGGGGGCGGAACTGACGAGGTCGAAGTCGTTGACGTCGATTCCCGCCGCGCCGCTGATGAGCGTGCGGGTGCCCACGGAAATGGATCCGACGGGTTCGACTTCCACGGTAACGAGGCCGGTCGGAGCGTTGTAGGTTCCGGTGACGGCGACCTGGTCGGCGTTTCCACCGCCGACTTCAAAAGTCATGGTGTTGCCCGTGCCGAGCGTCAGGCTCGGGACGGTGAGGAGCCCGGTCGAGAGGTTGTTGACGAAATGCAGTTCCGCATCGTCCTCGATGACCAGCGGACCGGCGAGCGTTCCGGTGCCACCGAGCTTGGTGAAGGCCGCCACCGTGGTGGTGCCGGTGATGTTGGCTCCGGCGGCAAGCGTGACCTTGCCCTCGCCGATCACATTGAGATCACCACCGGTCGTGGGCGCTTCGAGCAGGGTGTTTTTGACGGTGACGTTCCAGAAGTCGGTATCGATGGTGAGGCCGCCGGAACCGACGTTCACCGCGCCACCAACGACATTGATGAAATTCGCGTTGTCCGCCGTGCACTCAAGCGTGGCGTCGTCGAGATTCAAGGTATCGGCCGCCGAACCGGAGATCTCGTCCACCTGGACCAGGCTGCCGCCGGTGATGTTGGTGGTGCTGACGCCCGCGGAGCCCTGGTGCATGACGATCGCCGTGCCGCCGACGAGCGAGTTGACGGTGGCGTTGTCGATATCGAGCAAACGGGTACCGCTGTTGCCATCGATGCCGAAGCGGATGTCGGTGCCCGCATCGAGGTTGAGCGTGGCGCCGTTGCTGATCGTCATCGTCACGTCGATGGGGTCGTATTGACCGAGGATCACCCAGCGGGTGGTGCCCGAAGCGACGTTCACTTCCGTTCCGGCACCGGTGATGGTCATTTCGGCGGCGGTTCCCGTGTTGCCGGCGAAGCCGAGTTTGAGGTCGTTTTCGATGTTCAGCGTGCCGCCGGAAATGGTCGCGCTGCTGGTGCCCGAGGTGACAGCCAACCCGAGGTGGCCGACTTCAAACAAGTTTCCGACATTCATTTCGCCGCCGGTCATGTTGAAGTCGCCAGCTGCAACCGTGCCCTGGCCGAAGAAATCGGATCCGATCTGGACGTCACCACTGACGTTCACGGTTCCGGCGTCGAGATTGAAGGTTCCGCCCGAAGTCGGCAGGTTCCCGCCATCGGTGACGTTGTTGGGGGCGACATAGATGCCGGACGCGGTGAGCGAGCCGGTCGTATTGACGTTGAGGACGCCGGTCGAGCCATAGAGGCCGACGAGGATGTTGCCGTTGCCGTTGAGCGCTCCCGAGGTGTAGCTACCGCTGCCGGTGATGTTCAAGGTGGCGTTGCCGGCCCAGTCGCCCACTTTGGTCCAATAGTTCGCGCTCAGAGACCCCGAGGTGATGTTCAACGTGCCGGACGTCGGATTGGTGAGACTTCCGCCCGTGACGCCGAGAAGGAGGTCGTTCGGGTTCCAACTGATCACAGTGTTGACGACGACGGTATCGCCGTTCTCGATCAGATTGTTGTCGGTATTCGTTCCCGTCCAGTTGGCGGGATTGGAATACAGGGAGTCACCGCCGCCGTTGTTCCAAAGGTAGTCCGCCAGAGCGGATTGGGTGAGAAGCGCCGCCATGGTGAAGGACAGGGAGGCACCGGCCAGGAGGCGGGATGTGCGGAATTTGGGTTTCATGGGGATGTTTGTAGTTGGGAGTTTTGTTTCGACGTCTCGGTCGCGGCGGAATCGGGGTTCGGATGGGTTCCGGAAAACGGCGAATCGGATCCGCGGTCGTTCATACGGAGAAGCGGGTTCGCCACGCGGACTGCGCCACACGCTCGAAAAAAAAATTTCGCCGGCATCAAAGAACGCCCGATGAGGCTTTCCGCCCCGGTCGGCGTCACCACGCAGAAACGAAAAACGCGGCGGGGTGGTCTCCCCGCCGCGCTATGGATTTCAAATCATCGGATCCGGAGATCTCGTCACGCGCGGCGCCGGCGGCGCAGCAGGCAGAACATGCCGAGGCTACCGATGACGGCCGCGCCGGGCTCGGGGACGACGACCAGATCGAGGCTTCCCGATTCGAACCAGGCGAACTTGTTGGCGCCCAAGGTGAATTTGTTCGCCTCGCCCCAGTTTTGAATACCGAGTACCGAGAAGTCGGTGCTGGTGCCATCGATCAGCGTGTAGGTGCCGTCGGCGGTGGCGGCCGACAATCCGACGAGATCGTCAACACCGAAGCTGGTGTCGAGAGACACCGTGCCGGTGACGCTGAGGGTATCGGTTTCGCTGAACAGGAATCCTGCTCCGGCATTCAGGAAGAGGTTCCCGGAGAGCGATCCGGGGCCGCCGATGGTCGCACCGGACTCAACCGTCACATCCGTGGCTCCGAGCGATCCGGTGACGAGCAGGGTGCCGGCGGAAACCGTGGTGTCGCCGGTGTAGGTGCTGGCGCCGGAAAGCGTGAGTGTCCCGGAGCCGGTTTTGGCAAGGGCTCCAGCGCCGGCCATGTTGGCACGGTCCGTGACATCGTGCCCGTTGGTGTCCAGGGTGGCACCGCCGGCGTTGATGTTGACCGTGAAACCATCGCCGATGAAGAAACCGTCACTGGCTGTGGCCTTGAGCGTGCCATCGTCGAAATTCAGGGTGGAAACCGAACCGCCAACGATCGCATCCACCGCGACGATGCCGCCGCCTTGGATGTTCATCGTGCTGGTACCTCCGCCGGTATTGTTCTGAAGGTTGATGTAGGAACCGCCGCTTGCGGTGCCTTGCAGCGTTCCTCCATCCACGGTCAGCGTGCGGGTGCCGCTGTTGCCATTGATTCCAAACTGGATGTCGGTGCCGGCGTTGAGATTCAGAGTGCCGCCGTTGCTCACCTCCATGGTGACGGCCTGAGGATCGTACTGGCCGATGATGACCCAGCGAACCGCAGAAGAACCGACGTTTACGACCGCGCTGTTTTCGATGACCATCTTGGCCGTTGTTCCGGTGTTGCCGGCGAAGCCGAGCTTGAGGTCGTTCTCGACGTTCAGAGTGCCGCCGGAAATGGTGGCGATGCTGGTGCCGGACGTCACTCCCAGCCCGAGGTGGCCGACTTCGAAGAGGCCGCCGACGTTCATCGTGCCGCCACTCATGTTCATCTTGCCGTTCGAGAAGGATCCCTGGCCGAAGAAATCGGAACCGATCTGGACGTCACCGCTGACGTTCACGGTGCCGGCATCAAGATTGAAGGTTCCGCCCGAATTCGGCAGATTCCCGCCATCGGTTACGTTGTTGGGTGCGACATAGATGCCGGACGCGGTGAGAGTGCCGCTCGTGTTGACGTTGAGGACGCCCGTCGAGCCGTAGAGGCCGACAAGGATGTTGCCGTTGCCGTTGAGCGCTCCCGACGTGTAGCTTCCGGAGCCAAGGTCCAAGCCCGTATAGGTGCCGGGAGAGGAGGTGGTGGATGCGGCGATGTTGAAGGTGGCATTTCCGCCCCAGTCGCCCACTTTGGTCCAATAGTTCGTGCTCAGAGACCCCGAGATGATGCTCAACGTGCCGGACGTCGGATTGGCGAGACTTCCGCCCGTGACGCCGAGAAGGAGGTCGTTCGGGTTCCAACTGATCACACTGTTGACGACGACGGCATCGCCGTTTTCGATGAGATTGTTGTCGGTATTCGTTCCCGTCCAGTTGGCGGGATTGGAGTACAGGGAGTCACCGCCGCCGTTGTTCCAAAGGTAGTCCGCCAGAGCGGATGGCGCGAGGAGTCCCGAGACCGCAACCGCAAGGCTGACGGCAAAGGGGCGGGTGGCGGCGAAGGACGACGAATCAATCGTCCGAACGGATCCAACAAACAACCGGGAGGACCGGAATTTTGGTTTCATACGGGATGGGTGGGGCTTTTCTGTGGATTTGGAGGGCGCGCCGGGGGTGCACAATGCACCCCTAGAACGGTCCTTGTAGGGATGAGCGAGATGCCCGCCGGAACTGCGCCACATTTTTTCAGATTCTTTTTTTTTGATCTTCCGGATTCGTGTGTTTCCGGCCCGCCCGAGCGGCGGCGGAATCCTTCGCCAAACGAGGATTTTCGGCTAGGTTGGCCCGGGCGGATTCTGGTAGAAAGGCCGTCCCTGCGGAAACCCACCCGATGAAAGGAGACATCACCCGAATGCTGAAAGCGGCGAGCGGCAACGGCCGGTTGCCGTCTTCGGACCTCCTGCCGCTGGTCTATGACGAGCTGCGCTCGCTGGCGGCGGCGGGCATGAGCCGGGAGAACCCCGGGCACACGCTGCAGGCGACCGCCCTGGTCCATGAGGCGTGGCTGCGGCTCGCCGGCACGGACGAGAAGCGCTGGAACGACCGGGCCCATTTTTCCGCACGGCGGCCCAGGTGATGCGCCGGATCCTCGTCGACCGCGCGCGCCAGAAATCGACGGTCAAACACGGCGGGACCCACTCGCGGGTGGACATCGAGGACCTCAATCTGGCGGATTCGGCGCCGGACGATCGGATCCTGCTGGTGAACGAGGCACTGGACCGGCTGGAAAAAGAGGATCCGGAGGCGGCCCAGATCATCACGATGAAGTTTTTCGGCGGGCTGACCAACCAGGAGATCTCCGAGTCTCTGGGAATTTCCAGCCGCACCGTCGACCGCCGCTGGAATTTCGCGAAAGCCAACCTGTTCCGCATGCTTGAAGAGGAACTCTGACGGCGCTGCGGCGCGAACGACTCCTGAAACCCGCTTGTCCTTGCTGAAAACCCGCCATCATGCCCGCCCCATCCTCCGTGATCGAAGAGATCCTCTACGACAGCCTGCTCGGGATCGATGACCCGCGCCAGCGCGCCGAGTTTCTCGACCAGACCTGCCAGGGAAATCCGGAGCTGAGGGCGCGGCTGGAGAAACTGGTGGACGTCCAGGACCGGGCGGAACGTTTCTTCACCACGAGCTTCGCGGTCGGGCCGGCGGATTTCAGCGGGACGGGCGAGGCGCTGGAAACGACGGGCGACGAGGGACTCGGCACGATGATCGGCCGCTACCGGCTGATCGAGCGCCTCGGCGAGGGCGGCTGCGGCGCGGTCTATCTGGCGGAGCAGAGCGAACCGGTGCGGCGCAAGGTGGCGCTGAAGATCATCCGGGTGGGATTCGGCACGGCGCATGTGATCCAGCGTTTCGAGCAGGAGCGGCAGGCGATCGCGCTGATGGACCACCCGAACATCGCGCGGGTCTATGACGCGGGGACCACCTCGTCGGGCCGGCCGTTTTTCGTGATGCAGTTGGTGGATGGCGACCGGATCACCGACTTCTGCAACCGCAACCGGCTCGGCATCATCGAGCGGATCCACCTTTTCATCTCCGTCTGCCGGGCGATCCAGCACGCGCACCAGAAAGGCATCATCCACTGCGACATCAAGCCGTCCAACGTGCTGGTGTCGATGCTCGACGGCAACGCTGTGCCGAAGGTCATCGATTTCGGAATCGCGCGCGCGACGGAAGGCGAGACTCTAACAGACGGCTCGATCGCGGGAGCGCAGATCATCGGCACGCCCGCCTACATGAGTCCGGAGCAATTCACCGGAAGCGGCAAGGAGATCGACACGCGGAGCGACATCTACAGCCTCGGAGCGTTGCTCTACGAACTGCTCTCCGGCAAGCCGCCGCGCGATCCGGAGCGCTATACCGACGTGCGGACCGAGGAGATGCGCGCGGTGGCGCAGAGCGAGCCGCCGGTCCCGCCGTCGGAGCGGCTCCGCGCCTGCCCGATGGAGGAACTCGAAGAACTGGCCGCCGCGCGGCGCGTCGAGCCGCTTCATTTCGCGAAGAAACTGAAAGGCGACCTCGACGCCATCGTGATGAAGGCGATGCGTCCGGAACGCCGCGACCGTTACGGCACCGCCAGCGAACTCGCCACGGATCTCCACCACTACCTTCACGAGGAACCCGTCAACGCCTGCCATGGCGGCCGGAAATACCGGTTCCGCAAACTCGTCCGCCGCAACCGCATCGTCTTCGCCGCGGGCACCATGGTGTTCCTCGCGCTGGTGGCGGCCTTCGGCACCACCACCTGGCTTCTCTATCGGGAGAATCTCGCGCGCCTCGAACAAGCGAGGCTCCGGCAGGTGGCGGAGCAGGCGCTGGCGAACGAAGCGAAGCTCCGTGAAAAAGCGCAAGCGGGCGAACTCGTGGCGCACGCGGCCGTGCTGCTCAACCGCGGGGAAACCGAACAGGCCGATCGGATCCTCGCCTCGGTGGAGATGGACAAGATCCCCTCGACCCTCGAGTCCGCCAGCACCTACCGCACCATCGCGGAATGGCATCTTCGCGAAGGCCGTTGGGACGAGGCGGCCAGACGTTTCGCCGCCGTCGCGCAGGCGATCTCGCGGGTGGACAAGTCCGACGCCGAGTCGGTCTCGATCCATTTCGTGGCAGCGGCCGCCGCCGTCGCCGACGCGGGCGATATTGAACACTACGAGGAACTCCGGCAGATGGCTGCCGAGAGGTTTTCCGGAACATCATATCCACAGGTGGCCGACGAGGTCGTGAAGGCCTGCCTGATCAAACCCGCGGACCCCGAACTGCTGGCCAAGCTCGAACCGCTGATCCAGGTGATCCAGCGGAACGTCCCGTGGGACCGTGAGGATGCCGCCGGCGAACTGATGGAGGCGTGGCAAACCCTGAGCATGGCGCTGGCGATGTATCGGAAGGGAGACTACGCCGAGGCCGAACGATGGGCGAAACGTTCGGTGAACCATCCGCACGAAAGTCCGCCCCGCAACGCGGCGGCCCATGCCATCCTCGCGATGGCCTCCCATCAACTGGCGCACCATGAGGAGGCGTCCGGTGAATTGGAGCAGGCGAAACGCGCGGTGGACGGGTATTTCACGGAACCCATCGAAGCGGACAAACTCTGGTCCGACGGCGGATTCTGGTTCGACTGGCTGATCGCACGTTTGTTGCTCCGCGAGGCGGAGGCGGAGATGGGATCCTGACCAACGCCGGGACGGCTTTCCCCTGCCGTCAGAAACGAAAAACGGCATCGCCTCGGATCAAGGCGATGCCGTCGGGTGATCGATTCCGGCGTGTTCCGCCGCGCGGTTCAGTAGGAAACCGCGAGGTGTTTCTGCTTCATGTCGGAGGGGGCCATCGGCGCCACATGCCCGTCCGCGAACAGGAACTGGCCCTTGCCGTTTCCGTAGCGGAAGAAATCCGGCAGGTCGTTGTATTGCTGCTGCTCGGCCAGCTTCGGAGAGAGACGGATCGAACGATTGGCGAGATCCTCGTCACTCTGCGGGATCGAGTTCGCCGGATATCCCCCACCCGCCAAGTTGCGCATCGCCCACATGATCGGGTGGCAGGCCTTGTAGGCCATGGCCTCGTATTGGGGAGGCGCGCTGCAAACGAGGAACTGCTCGTTGGGCCGCATCAGGTTGGACAAGCGGACCGGCCACTTGGGCATCGCGATTCCGGTGTTGGGATCGGGAGCCCCGGAGTCCGAAAAAATGTACGGGTTTCCGGAAAAATGAAGCACGGCTCCGGTCTCGATGGCCGCCGGGATGTTGCGCTCCAAAAGCGGGGATTGGAACATCTCGGACTGGGTGACCTTGGATTCCTCGCCCACCTGTTCCTCAAGAATCACGTCCGCCCACGACTGGCCGCTGCTCCAGTTGTAGCCGGGCGGAAAGTATCCGACATCCGCGGCGTAGGCGATGAGCACCGTGCCGCAGTTCCGGAGGTTGTTGATATCCGCGGCGACGCGGGCGGCGTGGAGCGCGCGCTTCGTTCCCATGATCGCCAGCGCGGCGAGGCCGACGACGAGAATGATCACGACGAGCAGTTCGGTCAGTGTGAAACCGCCGGCGCGAGGGACGGGATTGGTTCGGTTGGTCTTCATTGGTCACGAAAGACGGGATGCGGGAAATCGCCTGTCTGGCGGACCCACCGGTTCGTTGGTTGAATCCGGAGGTTGGGAATCTCCGCTCCCGTGGGTTTCATCAGGAAAAGCGGGTTCCCTTCCCCCACTGCGCCAAAAAAATTCCTTCGTCTCTCCGAAGCCCGCGGTTTGCCATCGAAAGCAAAGTGTCACGCGATGCGAAACCTCACTTGGAAGCCGCGACGAACGTGTTGAACGAACGCGCCGGGATCTTCACGATCCCGCTGCGCTTGCCGTCGATGTTGATGGTGAGCGGGTGTTCCTGGTCCGAGCGGTTGGCGAGGACGATGACGGCGCCGCCGTTCGGGTTCACGAAGGCGAGCTTGTCGCCCCACGCGCCGGTCGATGCGACGAGGTGGGCGCCGGGTTCGATGAAGTGGGAAAAGTGCTGATAGAGGTGGAAATACGGCGTGCGGATGATCTCGCGTTTCTTCGTATCGACCACCACCGGCGAACACTGCGCCCAGCCGCCGGTGCTGAGGCCGGTTTCATCAAGCACGATGTTCCAGATCATGTTCGAGCCGGCGCCGGCATGGAACCACTTCATGGCGAGGCCGAACTGATACTCGGCGAATCCCCAGTTGTTCTCGTGGTTGCCGCACTCGGCCTCGGTCTGCATCAACTTCATGTCGGGATGCAGCAGATGGGTTTCCTCCATCGTCGGAGCCGAGTCCCACTGGCAGCCAAGGCCGTCGAGATGCTTGCGGGTTTGCGGATCCTGGATCGACGGCTCGACCCAATACGCGTAGCCGCCGCGGTCGTCGTCGTCGTTGATGGTTCCCAGATGGATCTCGGTGGAGAGTCCGCGCTTTTCGAACACCGGGCCCAGATGGTGGCCGATGAATTTCGACAACTGTTCGCCGGTCCACAGGCACGACGTGTAGTTGGTCGTCATGTTCGGCTCGTTCTGCGGCATCACCATGCTGATCTCGATGCCCTCTTTCTTGTATTCCTCGACGTATCGAGCGAAGTAGAGCGCCAGGGCGTCGAGTGTCTGCGCATCGTCCTTGATGCGGTTCTCCGGTCCCGGGCCGTGCAGGCTGCCGTTGTGTTTCATCCACGACGGCGGCGACCACGGCGAGCCCCACAGTTTCAGGTCCGGACGGATGGACTGCGCGGCCTTGATGTAGGGGATCAGCCACTTGCGGTCCTGCTCGAGGCTGAACTTCTCCATCGCGTGGTCCCCTGCCGTTTCATTGAGCGAGTAGAGCTCGACCGCGTAGTCGCCCGCGCCGATGGGCGTGCGGCACAGCCCGAGCCGCAGTCCCTCGGTCGGGTGGAACAACTCGTCCATCAGCGTCTTTCGGTCGGATGGAGACAGTTCCATGATCGCCTTCCAGCCGCGTTCGTTGAAGCAGCCGCCCCAGCCGTCGATCTGTTGGAGTTTGGTCGAGGTGTTCACCAGCACGCGCAGGGCCTGCGCGTCGGAAAACACCTCGGTTCCACCGAGGGAAACCGGCGCTTTGTCGAGCCATCGGCTGCCTTCCGTCGAGCAGGTCCATTGCAAAGAATCCGCCGCGTGGGACGCGCAGACGAGGGAAACACAGGCGGATAGAAAGCCGGAGACGGCAGTGGATTTCATGAGCGGTGGGTTGAATCGATGGGAACAGGAAACATGGGGCCAATCGCCGAAAATGGAAACCTAACGCGACCCTCTACCATCGAAACAGCGGAATTCTTCTCCTCATCACGTCAAAATCGGAGATGACCGTCATCCTCCCACACTCCACAGATTCACCCCCGTGATCGATCCGCCCGCCGCGGCCGCGGCGATGCCCCGCGGGATGGACACGACCTCCCATGGCCCGCCAGCAGGTCCCGGCCGACGAAGGGTTGAAACTGCATGGCGGATCACATTCCAGAATACCGCTTTTCCCTGAAACGATCGGAATTCCCGCCCGAACTACCGATTGAAAACCCTTCTTCCCGATCCCACCGTTGCAGGATCCGCGCCCCCCCGCACCTCAACCCAGACCCCGAATCTCAAAACCCCGATGAAACCACGCTTCCGAATGACTCCCCCCGGCCTCTTTCCGTCTTTGATGGTCGCGACCTTCACGTCCGGAGCGAACGCGGCGCCCCTATCTCACAACGTCGAAGTGAACGGCTGGCCGAACACGGCGCATCGGGACGCCGCGGTCACAGCGATCCAGAATGTGGTAAACCGCCACAACATCTACGGTGATTTCGGCGGCTACAACGTCTACGTTTACTACAACGCGGGGATTCCCACGGCGGAGGCGAGCTACGAAGGATCCCTCGGCTTCGGCGGCACGTATCCCAACGACCGCGTCACGCAGCACGAGTTGAACCACTACCTCGGCTCCGGCACCTACTGGAACTGGTACAACATGTTTCCCAGCGGTTATTGGAGCGGCACGAACGTCAGCAAATTGATCCAACAGTTCGACGGCGACGGAGCCCGCCTCTGGCCAGCCGGCTATCACTTCTATCCCTACGGGCTGAATTACGACTCGGAGGTCACGGACAACGCCACCTACATGCGCAATGTCGCCATCATGTACGCCATGCGCCAGGACATGGGGATCCACACCGCCAATCCCCCGTGGTCCACGTCCACCGTCACCCTGACGGCTTCGGATCCGTGGGGCACCTCGGCGTTCAACTGGTTCGGCGGCGGCTACAGCGGCAGCTATCCGGGATGGAGTGACAATTACTTTCCCCACACCGGGGCGGCGTACTCTACCGGCGCCTTCGCGATTCGCACTCCCCAAGGCTATCCCGGATGGACCTTCGGCGGCGATTCCCTGACGGTGAATGCCGGAGGCCAGCTCCTGTTCAACGGCTGGGGAACGGACAACGCGGTCACCATCAACAACCTGATTCTCAGCGGCGGCACGGTCCGACACGACCAGAACCCGCAGGATACTTTCCAGCTCGCCGGAAACGTGTCGCTCACCTCCACCTCGACGATCGAGGCCGCCAACGGACCGGTCATCGTGCTGGCGCCGATCAGTGGCAGCGGCGGACTCACCACCGTGGGGCCGTATCCGACCACCCTGTCGGCCACCAACACGCACTCCGGTGGCACCACGGTCAGCTCCGGAACCCTTGTGCTTGCCAATGGCGGCGGCGCCGGCTGCGTTCGCGGAACGCTCACCATCGGGTCCGGCGCGAGGGTGGAATTGGACGCCGTGGACGCGCTTGGCTACGACAGCGGCACCTCGGTCACCCAGATCAACCTCAACGGTGGCACTCTCGACAATGCCGTGGCCGGCAACAACAGCGCGCGGGCGAACTGGACGCTCACCGGCGGGAACATGACCTCCACCGGCGGCGGTTCCTTCCACATCGGCTATCAGGGCGCGAACACGATCACTTCCAACGCCAGCGCGACGACATCGACCATCAGCGGCTACGTCGTGCTCCGCAGCGGCAACTCGCCGACCGTCACCGTGGCCGACGGCGCCGCCGCCACCGACCTGCTGATTTCCGGCGCCATCAGCCAGGGCGACGGCCCGGCCGGCATCACCAAGGCGGGCGCCGGTCTGCTCGCGCTCGGCGGTGCCAACACCTACACCGGCGCGACCACCGTGAACGCGGGCACCCTCGCCTTCCGCACCTCGCCGTCGAACATCGGAAACGTGACGGTCGCCAACGGCGCCGGCCTGCAGGTCCAGGCAACGGATCCGTCGTCCACCACCCTCACAAGCACGGCGCTGAGCGTCGGCACAGGCGGATCGACTTCGTTGGGCTTCGATTTCAATTTCCAGAACCCCTCCGCTCCGCTGGTATCCACCGGCGCGTTCACGGCCACCGGCACGGTGAACCTGAGTTTCCAGAACGGATCGCTGCTGTCCGCCGGAAACCACACCCTCGTCAGCTACACCTCGTTCGGCGGCGGCGGCAGCTTCCCCGGGTCGCCGTTCGCCGTCGGCGCGCGCAGCACCGGCACGGTCACCAACAACGGCGTCAACGCCCTCATCCTGAATGTCACCGGTGGCGACCGCCCGGTGTGGACCGGACTCGACAACACGAACTGGCAGGTGGGCGCGACCGGCGCGAACAAGAACTGGAAACTCCAGACCGCCGGCACCGCCACCGACTACATCGAGACCGACAACGTCCTGTTCAACGACACGCCCGCGGGCTCGACGATCGGCGTCAACATCGCCGCGAACGTCACACCGGCGGCGACGAATTTCGACACGACGAAAACCTACACCTTCACCAGCAGCGGTGGATTCGGCATCGGCGGACCGGGCAACTTCGTCAAGAGCGGCACCGGCACGGTGAACCTCAACACCGCGAACACCTTCACCGGCAGCGTCATCGTCGATGGCGGCACGCTGTTCGTGAATCCCGGCAACGACCCGAACAACCGGGCCTTCAGCTTCGTCAGTGACATCACCGTGAACAGCGGGACGCTGAAAGCCGGTGCGAACGGCCTCTTCGGCTGGGACGGCACTCAGGCGAAACCCATCACCGTCCACTCTGGCGGCACGCTCACCATCGACGGCACCGGCAACGACGTGAACGTCGGCACCGTCACCCTCAACGGCGGCACGCTCGCGGGCGGACCGAGCGTCGACTGGGGATCATGGAATTTCGGCCGGGCGGCAGGCGTGAATCCCGGAACCGGCAAGCTCGTCGCCACCGACAACTCCCTCGTCACCGCCACCAACCTGTTCTTCAACAACGGCGCGTTCATCGATGTCGCCTCCGGCAAGACCCTGACGGTCAGCGGCACGATCACCAACGGCAACAGCGAGGGCGTGTGTTCGCTGGTCAAGAGTGGCGGCACCGGCACGCTCGTTCTTTCCGGCACCAACACCTACAGCGGTGGATCGACGATCAGCGCCGGCACGGTTTCCATCGCGGACGACGCCCACATCGGCGCCAACGGATCCGCGATCACGATCGACGGCGGCACCCTGAAAACGACGGCGGGCGTCTACAACACCCACCCGATCACCATCGGCACCGGCGGTGGGACGATCCAAGTCACCACCAACGGCCAGTATTTCTTCAACATCTACGACCTGCTGCGCGGCAGCGGACCACTCGCTCTGATCGGCAACGGAACCCTCACCGAAAACGTCGGCAACCTCCGGTTGAACCAGGCCAACACCTACAGCGGCGCAATCACGATCGCGCAGGGCGGCATCCTCGAATACGGGAACGTCGGTGCGATCGACGGCGCGGCCACCGTCACACTGGACAACGAGAGCGAATTCGCTGTCCAAGGCATCGGAGCCATCTCCGTGCCCAACACGCTCACCGTCAGCGGCGGCACCAGCAGCGTGCTCAGCTTCGAAAACGACAACACCGGCATCTATTCGGGTCCGATCCAGCTCAACGCCGACCTCACCGTCGGCCTTCGCGACTGGTACAACCGCTCCAACAGCCACAGCGGCACCGTCTCCGGCGCGATCTCCGGCACCGGCGACCTGGACGTGAACTCGGGCAACGGCTCCGCCGCCACGCTCACGCTCACCGGCAACAATCCGTTCACCGGCAACATCAGCGTCACCAACGCCACGCTCGCAGCCGGCACCTACAACCAAGGCGACAGCATCGCCGAGCTTGCCACCAACCTCGGCAACCTCGCCACCTCCCGCACGATCACCCTCCACAATGGTGGCACGCTGTTGCTCACCGCCGGCAACGTGCTCGGCACCGGCGGCAGCCCCAGCGCGCTTGCCAACATCACGCTTGCCATCGAAACCGGCGGCACCTTCCAAACCGGCCTCGACGGCGCGGGCAGCGGTTGGTGGAACAAGATGGGCGACATCGCTCTCAACGGCGGCGCCGTCCGCGTCGGCAGCGGTGCCAATGACACGAATTTCCAAGGCCTGGCACTCGTCGGAGACGTCACCGTCGGCGGCACGTCCGCTTCGACGATCGCGCCGCTCGCCGCATCGAGTGCCACCACCAACGGTGTCCACCTCGGCCAGAACGCCGACGGCGGGCAGGTCGTGACCTTCGACGTCGCGGACGTCACCGGCAATGCCAACACCGACCTCACCGTCTCGACCCGCCTGCTCAACACCTCCGCCGCCCTCACGGCCAGCGGCCTCACCAAGACCGGCGTCGGCACGATGACTCTATCAGCCGCCAGCAGCTACACCGGCCCGACCACCGTCAGCGCCGGGACTCTCCTCGTCACCGGCAGTACAACCGCCAGCGCCATCACCGTGGCCAGCGGCGCGACGCTCGGCGGCACGGGCACGGCGGGGGCCGTCACCATCCAGAGCGGCGGAAAACTCGCTCCGGGAACGAGCGTCGGCACCTTCACCACGGGAAACACCACGCTCACCGGCACGCTGGCCATCGAAGTGGCGAGCGCCGTCAGCGCGGACCAGCTCAACGTCGGCGGCAGCCTGACCCTCGGCGGTCCGCTCACCGTCACCGCACCCGCCGGACTGCCGGCGGGTACCGCATTCACCCTCATCAACAAGACCAGCGGTGGCGCCGTGACCGGGACCTTCACCGGGAAACCGCAGAACAGCCTGTTCACCGAAAGCGGGAACACCTGGATCGTCAGCTACACGGGCGGCGACGGCAACGATGTCACCCTCACCGTCGCCACCCCTTACGAGGCGTGGAAGTGGGCGAACTTCGGCGCCAACTGGAACATCCCCGCCATCGCCGGGGATGGTGTGGATGGCGAATTCGACGGCCTCTCCACCGTCGTCGAATACTTCCTCGGCACCGATCCGAATTCCTTCACCGCAGCTCCCGGTGCTTCCTCCATCGGCGGCAAACTGACCCTCACCTTCACCCGCAACACCGCCGCGACCGAGGTGACCGCTTCGGTGATGGCCGCCGACGATCCGTCAGGCCCGTGGACCGAACTCGCCCGCAGCACCAATGGTGCGGCCTTCGTCGTGATCGAGCCCGGCGCTGTCGTCAACGAAACGGGGGCCGGGACCACCAAGAACATCGAGGCGATCGACCTGTATCTGCTCACTGATCCCGCCCACTCGAAACGCTTCATGCGGTTGGAGGTGGCCCATTAGCGGCGTGACCTTGGTTGTGTTTGCCGGGTTTTCGAGCCGTTCTCCAGTGGCGAATCCGCGCGTGTGGGCGAATCCGCGCGCCGATGGCGCATTCTGTTCACGAATTCCGCTCCTTCGTGTGAATAACGGAAAGCCCAGCCCCTTCCATGATCAAACCCGTTGCAACTTCGCGGCATCGCGCTGCCCTAAGCGGCCTCCACTCGCTCGTCCTTGTTTCCATCCTGCTCGGGGCCAACCCTGTGCGCGCGGCGGAATACACGTGGCCGGCCTACAGCCCGACGGTGGCCTATGATTTCCGCGACGAATATCCCGGCATTGAGCCGCCCACCAAGGTGCTGCCCGGCGTGACCGGAGTGGAGGGAACCTATACGAGCGAATGGTGGTGTTTTGTCCGGGGAACCAACACGCATCCTTCGGTCACGGCGGCCGCCTGGGAGCCGATGCTCCAGCGCTACGAGGACGACTTCAACTACATCACCGACGTGATGGGGTATCCCCGCGACAAGCGGGCCAAGAATGGCTATTACAGCACGATCTATCTTCTGGGATCGGGGCTGAGCACCGACAATCTGACCTGGGATGACGCCGGCGGCTGGATGGGATCCACCGATTACGGCGGCGAGGGGTGGCCGTGTGTCATCGCCACCCGTTTCCCGGTAGCCGCCTTCGACCCGGCACAATACAGCGAGTATCAGACGGGCGGCATGATCCACGAAGGGGTTCATGCGATCCTCGCGGACATGCCCGGCGGTTTCAACGCCGCATGGGCCCACGAGGGCTGCGACAACTGGGTGCTGGGCACGATGGCCGCCCAGCGCACCGGCGATTTCACCGGCATGGGTTTCCTGAGTGCGGGGTCGATGATCGCCCCCTTCATGCCGATCGAATGCTACTCCGGATGGTTGCAGGATGGTTCATTCGGCGGTCCGAGCGCCGAGGGCGTGAACCTGTTCAACGGCACCCAGCAAATCTGCACCTGGCGCAACCTGCTCGGCGGCGTCCAGTACAGCGAGTGCTTCCCGCATGCGATGGAGATCATGCTTGGAGCCAAGAGCGTGGCGTGGCTTTGGCGCAACGCCCATTACAGCGGTCGGATGCTGCAGGACCTGGCGGAAGCGCCCGACGGCATTGGCGCTGCCCAGACCCGGCGTTTGATTCAGGAGTATCGGGGCCGACAGGCGTTTTGCGATTTCGGACAGTGGTCCTATGCATTCCGGCAGTTGCTGAACGACAACTGGGGTGCCTCCGTCGAGGAGGAGTGGTCGCCCTACAACATCGATGTCGCTCCGTGGACCGCCACCTGTTACGTCGCCACCTCCAATTCCGGCGGCGTGCTGACCCCCGACACGCTTACGCTGCCGGGCTGGTCGGGCGCGAACCAAATCCCGCTGACGGTCAATTCCTCAGCGACCTCCGCGACGGTGACCTTCAATCCCATCGGCTCGAACATGAGCTGCCAGTTGGTCTATCGCGACACCTCGGGCACGGTTCACTACAGCGACCCGGTCGGCAGCGGCGCGTGCACGATTCCTTTTGCCGCGGGCAGCGTGATGAACAACGTCATCGTCGCGGTGGTGTGCAATACGGACTACATCTATGTGAACGACGCGACCCGCCAGGCCAAGTTCGACTACCGGCTGACGATGGGTTCCGGTGTCACCGGACAGGCCAATATCAACACAAAATGGTATGACTACAATCCCGCGAGCCACACCATCACGGCATCCACCGGGGCACACGGGACGATCTCGCCCTCCGGCGCCACAACCGTGGCGGCATGGGCCTCGCAAGGATTCACCTTCACGCCGGATTCCGGCTATGAGGTCGAGGAAATCACCCTGAACGGATTGCCCGTCGGCAAGCTCTCCAGTTATACCTTCAGTCCGGTCGTCGGAAACCACACGATCAGCGTCAGCTACCGCCTCATCGCACCCCCAGCCGCTCCCGCCAACCTGAGCGCCACCGCGGGCAGTGGCTTGGCGAAGCTCGACTGGGATGCCAACACCGAGGACGATTTCGCCAGTTATACCGTTTACCGTTCGTCCTCCAGCGGCAGCGGCTACGTCGCGATCGCCTCCGGTCTGAAACACAGCGATTTCACCGACAACCTGGTGGCCTTCAACACACCATACTTTTACAAGGTGACGGCCACCGACGACTCCGGTCTCGAGTCCGGTTTCTCCAGCGAGGTTTCAGCAACGCCGACCTACACCACCACAGCCACCCCTGCGCTGACCAACCCGGGCTTCGAAGCCGGCGTGGTGAATTTTCCCGATGGCTTCGATGCCGATCCGGACGTTCCCGGTTGGGAGGATGTTGCGGGCACGCCGGGCGATTCCGGGGTTGGCGATGCCAATCCGTGGTTCACCGCCCGTGGCACCTATTCGGCCTTCCTGATGGGCGGTGACAGCGGAATGAAACAGCTCACCGGCTATGCGATCCAGACCGGCGATGTGTTCACCGTCGGCTTCTGGGCCGCCCAGTGGAACGACAACACCCAATTGACGGCGACCCTCTACTATGATTTCGGCGGGACCTCCGTGGATCTCGGTTCCTACACCACGCCGGTGCTGAACTGGTTCAATGGCGCAGGACTGACATATTACGAGACCACGATCCCAGCGGCCGCGGCCTCGATCAGCCATCATGTCGGTGTGCGCTTTGCGGTCACCTCGGGCACCGGTTTGCACGCCATCATCGACGACATTTCCCTGAGCGTGGTTTCCGGGGGTGAAGTGCCGCCGGCGGCCCCCACAGGCCTGAGCGCCAGCTTTGGCGACGGCTCCGTTTCGCTGGATTGGGATGACAACGGCGAGGGAGATCTGGCCGGCTACACCGTGTATCGTTCGCTGACGAGCGGCAGCGGCTACACCGCCGTCGCTTCCAACCTCGTCAGCAGCAATTACACGGATACCGATGTGGTCAACGGCACGGTCTATTACTACATCGTGAAGGCATTCGACGGCTGGCTCAGCCTGTCGGACAGCTCCGCCGAGGTTTCGACAGCGCCGACGGACCAGCCCTACACCGTCGCCTACTGGAACTTCGAGGAAGGCACGGCCGACACCAGCGTGGCCTACAGCCCCGGCAGCGCCGGTCAGTATGACGGCAGCATGCTCGACGTTTCCGGGCACGGCAACCACCTCTCCGCATGGTCGGGCGGTTGGGCAACCTACCGCAGCAACGTGGCCGCATCCGTCACGCCGCAAAACGAGGTCCCCAACGCCCTTTGCGTGCAAAACAACAACGTTTGGCCAGCGATGTCCGCCATCGGCACCCCGCTCACCGCGTGGAGCCCCACCGCATGGACCATCGAGGCCGCCGTCCGTCCCGACAACGCCACCGGCTGGCAGACCATTGTCGGTCGCGACAGCCAGGGCGCCTACGCCGGTGACACCAACCTCGCCGCACTCTACTTCGGCATCACCGACACCGGCGCGGCCCGCATCATGTTCACCGACGCCGCCGGCAACAACTGGGCCGCCATTTCCAGCGCCGCCCTCTTCCAAGCCGCCAAGTGGCAGGCCCTCGTCGCCACCTCCGACGGCAGCACTCTCAAGCTCTACTACAAGAACATCACCGACGGCGACGCCACCTACACTCTGGTCGCCAGCACCGACATCTCCACCAGCGCCAACCCCGCCATCAGCACCGGCGCGGGCGACGGCGCGGACTGGGACCCCGGCGTGTGGACCGTCACCCGCGGACTCTGGGCCGGCGGCCACACCGACCGCGTCAGCGGCTACGTGGACGACATCCGCCTCAGCAATGGCGCACGCGCACCGGAGGACTTCCTCTACACGCCGCTGACGCCCGCCGAATCCTGGCGGCTCGCGAACTTCGGCTCCAAGTCCGACACCGGTGACGCCGCGAACACTGCCGATCCGGACAACGATGGCAGCATCAACCTGTTCGAATTCGCCTTCGACACGGATCCCAACCTGCCCTCGGCCGGAGCGATCGCTTATGCCAACGGAGTTGTCAGCGCCCATGGCCAGCCGACGCTCAGTCTGACGAACGTGGTAAACGGCGTCGATTTTCGGGCGGTCTTCGGCCGGCGCAGGGACTATGAGGCAGCGGGGCTGACGTACATCGTCCAATTCAGTGCGGATCTCACCGAGTGGGTCGCTAGCGGGGAAACCCCGACCGTCGTCGCTTCCGACGCCACCATGGATGCCGTCAGCGTTCCGTATCCGTTCTTCATCCCGACTACACGAGGCATGGAAAAACCGACTTTCTTCCGGGTCACTGTGCTCGGCAACTGATCCGGACGCCTGCCATCCGCATCACGACCCCACTTTCACATCATGAAACCCAGGAGATGGTTCCACGCCGCTTGCCTCACAATCACCTTGGTCGTGCCCGCGGCAGCGGAAACGATTTACAGCAACCTGCAGGATACCCCCATTCCCCTCGACTTCACGGGAGGGACATTCACGTTTGCGGGTGGTGGTTCCATCAATCCATTCTTCGGCGGCGTGGGCGTGGCGAACAACGATCTTCTGCAACCCGTCCGCACGGGCACGACCAATTTGAGTTCGCTCGCCAATCTGGTGGTGGGCAGCACCATCGACTTCGACAGCATCTTCTCGACGGAAAACGGCGGTGCCGGCTACGGTGGTTCGCAGACACATTTGGGAACCACGTTCACCGATGGCCAGGAGGGATACGTCGGTTTCAAGTTGAACGATACGAATTTCGGATGGATGCGCGTCGTGTTCACCGCCAACACCACCGGTGCGGTGGTCAGGGATTGGGCATACGATGACAGTGGTGCCTCCATGGTCGTCGGGCGCGTTCAGCAAAGCGCGGTCTCAGCGGGCACGCAGACCGTCACCCTTTCCCCTGGCACCGGTGAATCCTTCAGCCTTGGCTCGGTGATCGCCGATTCGGGAGGCAACATCAACAGCGTGCTGAAGACCGGCGCGGGAACGACAACGCTTTCCGGCGTCAATACCTACACGGGAGCCACCATCATCGGGGATGGCACGCTGGCTCTCGATGCTTCGGGGTCGATCGACAACACGGATTCGGTTTCGCTGGGAACGGGCGGCACCTTCGATGTCAGCGCCAAGAGTGGTGGTTATACAGTGGACGTTCTCACGGGCTCGGGAATGGTGATCGGCGCGCTGACCGTGGCGGACCGGCTCGCGATCGGCGATTCCACGGGGACCATCACATTTGAAGACTCCCTCACCTTGGATGCCGCCTCCAGTTACGTATATGAAATGTCCGGTGGTGAACCGCCTGATGCCGGCTTCGGCGACTTGGGCATCGTCGAAGGCGACCTGACCCTCAACGTTGGCACCATCCTGGACCTGGTCCAGCTCGGCGCCTATACGGCAGGCGACAAGTTCACCCTCTTCGATTACAAGGGAACCCTCACCGGAACCTTCCGGGACGTGAATTCCAACAACCTGGCCGATGGTGCCACGTTCGTCGATGGGGGTGGGATCTGGATGATCGACTACGACGATACGCTCGCAGGCGCAAACGGCGGATCGGGTTTCAAATTCGTGACCATCACCGCCATTCCCGAGCCCGGCGTCAGCGCATTCATCGGCGCGTTTGGCCTGATCGGGCTGCTGCGCCGCAGGCGGTGACGGTCGGGAAGGGCGACTGCAAGTTGTGGCCAGGTGGACGACTTTGCCAGAAGTCCTGCCATCGCCGATCCTTTCACCCTGAAAGAGAGTGCCCCCCCCCCGCTCGACTCCGCAGTTTCCCGGCAGCGAAGCCATTCGATCCGTCCACACTCCAGTCACGGGTCCACCGGAGGCAGCGGAACTTCGCGGGAAATCACCGGACTCACGGACGACGCACCGCCCCCGCCTCGCTGAGCGTGCCCCCCGGCACGAACTCGGACATCATCCGCAATTCCCGGGGCTTTCCCGGTCCATGGCGGATGACATCGAGCAGCATCGCTCCGATCCGTTTGCCATACTTGTCGGGATCCATCCGATAGCGGCTGATCACCGGCATGGTGTAGTCGAGGATCAGATCATCCCATCCGCACAACAGGTCGATTTCCCCGGGCACCCGGATCCCCGCACGCTGAAGCTGGCAAAGGATGGTCACGCAGTCTTCCGGACACGTCAGGTGGATCGCCGTCGGACGGGGTTTGCTGGCAAGCACCGTCGCGACCGCCCTGGCAACCCCTTGTGGCTTGGGATCATAGGTCAACACCTGCACGTCGGCCCCCAGACGCCGCCCCTCTTCGGCGAAGGCTTCGCTGCCCACCCGATCCCCCCGGCTGGTGAACTCCGCGATCAGATACACCATGACCCGATGCCCTCTCGAGAACAACAGGCCGGCGGCATGGCGGGATTGCACCTCGTTGTACATGACCGCTGCCGGCAGATGGACGCCCTCGTGAAGCATCCCCAGGTTCACGCAGGGACGACCGCAACCCGCGAACCATTCCTGCATCGTCTTGGTGGAGAACAACAACTGCCACGCAACGGTGTCGGGCAACGCGTCGAGCCGGGCCAACTCGTCCGGCAGATGTTTTTCATACACCCGCGGATGGTGCTCGAACTCCAGCCGGAAGCCCTCCGCACCCACCCGCTCGGCAATGGATTTGAGCAAAGTCTGGATGGCGGCCCCGATCTGCCATGTCGAGAACGGCGAGAGCACCCGGATCACCGTGCCCGTGGCCCTCCGGGAGGCTTTCCTGCCACGCTTGAGCACGCGGTGGCGACGCCCCTGTCCGCCCAATTCGATCCATCCCTCGCGGGCCAACTGGGCGATCGCCTTGCGCAGCGTCACCCGACTGACGCGCAGCTCCCGGCAGAGCTTCGATTCGCCCGGCAACTCCCCGGTCCACCGCTTCCGTTCCAACCCGGCGCGCAGAACTCCCACCACCTGATCGGAAAGCAGCAGCCGCTGCGGAACATCGGAAGAACGGGACCTTTCCATCGCCGAACCTGTATCCCAAAAATACAGGTTTGTCAGCCATCTAATGGATTGAGAACACTGGCGTTTGGGCGGACCTTCTGCCGTCGGTCGATCTGGCCCAAACCCCAAAATCCGCCCATGAAACGAAATCGACGCATGTACGCGATCGCCGGAGGACTGCTGTTCCTCGCGACGCTTGGGATCGTGTTTTTCCGCGGCCAGCCATCCGGTCATTCCGCACAAGTGACAGTCACCCCGGGCAAGGCCGCTCAATCCGCAGCTTCGAAGACCCTACCCGCCACTCCCGATGCCGTGGCTCCGGACGGCGTGCCCCTTCGCCCGCTGCCGGTTTCTCTCACCAGCAGAAGCCACGAATGGACCTCGAACGACGCCACCGACCCCAAGGTGATCGAGAAGATCGCACGCAATCCCGAAGAGGCGGTCAAGATGCTTGAGGAAAACGACCGCATCCTCCGCCGCCAGTTGGTCTATCGGACCGAACCCGTCGCCAAGCTCCTCCAACAGTCCCGCCTGAGCGGCAAACCGGTGACCCGTTTCACCCTGCCCGGGCTCGACGGCCAGGAACTCGAGGTCGAGGTGATCAGCTCCGACCTCGCGCCGTCCGGCCAGACAGGAACGTTTCATGGCCGCCTCGCGGGCTGCCCTCAGTCCTTGGTGACCCTCGCCTTCGAGTTCGGGATCGAGGCCTACACCATCCTTTCGCCCGAGAATGGCGTTCATCTTCAGGCCGATCCCCGGGAATCCGGCGAGCTGATCGTCCGTAGCTTCGATCCCGACAAGTTCATGCCCTTCCAGTGCGGCGATCGCGACCACGAATGATGTTCCCGACACCTGTCATGCGCCCTCTATCAACCATCTTCGCACTCCTCGCCACCGCGCTCCTGGCCCCGAGCGCTTTCGCCATTGCCGAGGCCGACCTGCTTGTCGGCTACGACCAGACCTACGCTTCCGCGAACGGCGGCACCGCCCAGACCCGCGTGATCATCGCCAATGCGGTCGCCGGATCGAACGCCATCAACGAACGCAGCGGCACACCCGAGCGGGTCCGCATCGTCGGCTACCACCAGGCCGCACAATACAGCTACATGCGCACGTCCAACGGCGGCTTTGTCAGCTGGATGTCCAGCTACGACTCGCGACTGGCTGACGTCACCATCGCCGGCGACAACCGCGGCGCCGACCTCGTCACGTTCATCTGCGAGTCCACCGCCGATGGCGCCGGTGCGGTGGCGGGACAACCCGGGCGTTATTCCTCCTTCGATCCATCGGCCTTCTGGAGCACGGTGGTCGCCCACGAACTCGGCGGTCACAACTACGGCTGCGATCACCGGGACGGCCACGCGAACCCGAAGACCGTGATGCTGCACAACTACTGCGGCGGCGGTGCCCAGGGCTGGTTCTCGAACCCGAACATCTGGCTCAACAACACGCGGCTGACAGGCGGTGACAGTTGCCTGGGAGCCGGGATCGCGGGAGGCGACAACGCCGGCGTGATCTGCGGCAGCGCCCAAGGCGTGGCGGATCGAAATGCCCGGATTTCCGTGGCACCGAACCTCGGCAACGTCGTGCGTCATTGGTCGTTCAACCAGACCGCCGGCAGCGCGCCTGGCGGCACCACCATCACCGATTCGGTGTCCGGCACCGCACTCGCCACCGTGCAGGGAAATGGCGCCACGTTCACCGGCGACGGCCTGCAGATCCCCGGCGGGACCTCCGGCAGCGGCGCGGCCTATGTCCAGCTCCCGGCCGGCGTCGTTTCCGGCTACACCGATGTGACCATCGAAATCTGGGCCACTCCCCTGTCCGCAAAGAGCTGGGGGCGGATCATGGATTTCAACAACGGCACCGCCAACTACCTCAGCCTGATGTCGTCGCGCGGAACCGACCTCGGCCTCCAGCGGTTCGAGGACCGCGTGAGCGGCACGACGGTGACGCGCGACAGCGGCATTCCGACGGTGGCGGGAGTCCCGCACCACTACGCGGTCACCTTCGATGACAACGGTTCGGGCGGCGGCCGTTGGACCTGGTTCCGCGATGGCGACGAGGTGGCTTACCTCGATGTCGCCCACACGCTTTCCGCGTTGCAGGACGTCAACAACTGGCTCGGCCGCTCGGCCTACGGCGCGGACGAACTCGCCCACTGCGAATACGCCGAGGTGCGCATCAGCAACGTGGCGATGACCCGCGACGAAGTGCTCGCCAACTACACGCTCGGCGCGAACCGCCAGGCCGCGGGCGTGACGCTCGCGGCCGCCGATGCGCTCGGCTCCAGCTCCTTCAACGCCGCCGGCAACTGGAGCGACGGACTCGCACCCGGCGTCGGGAAATCCTACGAGACGTACAATTTCCGACTGCGCACCCCGGCCGACGCGACGTCCCGGACCTTCGCCGGCCAGTCGCTCACGCTGACCGGCGGCAGCCTCACCTGGAAGGGCACCGGCAGCAACAACATCACCGTCAACGACCTCAGGCTCGCGGGCTCCAGCGAAGTGCTCCACGCCGGCTCGGGGACCTTCACCCTCGCGGGCAACCTCACGGTCAAGGACGACGGCATCGCGGTCCGCTCGGCGTCCGGCCCGATCAATCTCACGGCGAACCTTTCCGGCAGCAGCACGCTGGAGTTCCTGGAAAACACCACCACTCTCGGCGGGTCGAACTCCGCGTTCACCGGCAGGATTTCCGTCGGCGACGGCCGTTCGAGCGCCATCGCCATCGATTCGGAAGCCCGTCTCGGACCCAACCCTGCGTCATTCGTCTCCGACCAACTGCGTTTCAACCGCGGCACGCTGCGGACCTCGGGCACCTTCGCCATCGACGATCCGAACCGCGGCATCCTCTTCGACGTCAACGGCGGCACCTTCGACGTCACCAGTGGAACCCTCACGCTTTCGAGCCCGTTGCGCAGCCCCGACAACGGCGGCAACCCCACCGTCGGCCTGCTGCGGAAAACCGGTGCCGGCACGCTGGTCATCGCCAGCACCGACAGCACCTACAACGGGATGCTCCAGCTCGGCAGCGGCGGCCAGGGCAACGACGGCGTGGTGAAGGTGGTGAACAGCGTGGCGCTCGCGGGCATCCGCTCGCCGATTTTCATCACGAACAACAACGCCGGCTCTTCGACCCTCGCGCTCGAGGGCGGCGTCACGCTCAACAAGTGGGTCGATCTCAGCGGCCGCAACAACAGCGTGCCCGCGATCCAGAACCTCTCCGGCAACAACACCATGCAGGGCCTACTGTTAGAAGCCGGCGGCTCGGACTACCGCATCCAGTCCGACAGCGGCTTGTTGACGATGACCACCGCCCTGCAGTCCGGCGTGACCGGCACCCGCACCCTCACCTTCCAAGGCAGCGGCGACATCACCGTGAGCTCCGCCATCCAGAACGGCAGCGCCGACCAGATCAACGTCGTCAAAAACGGCGCCGGAACGCTGACGCTCGGTGGCGCCTCCACGCATTCCGGCGACACGACCCTGAGCCAGGGAATTCTTCGCCTCACCGGCAGCCTGACGACCACCGGCACCATGACCACCGCCGCTGGAACGATCTTCGCCGGCACCGGCTCCAGCAATGCCGCGACCACCATCAACGGCACCCACCAGCCCGGCAACGCCACCAACTCGACGGGCACGCAGACCTTCACCGGAGCACTCGCCTACGCCGCCAACTCCCGCCTCGCGTGGACGCTCGTGGGGAACACGACCAACAGCAGTTCGACGAACAAGGTCGCCGCCCAGGCGGTCACCGTCACCGGCGGTGGCAGCGGAGCGAAGATCAATCTCGTCTTCAACGGACTAGGCAGTGGTGTCGATTTCAACAACGCGTTCTGGGTGACCTCGCGCAGTTGGACGGTGCTTGCCGCCACCACGATGACCGGCCAGTTCGCGCTCGGCACCGTCAGCAACGACTCGCTCGGGAACCCAGTCACCGGCATCGGCTCGTTCAGCCTCCAGCAGTCCGCCACCGGCGTAACGCTCAACTTCTTCCCCGCCGCCTCGGCTCCGCCGGCCGCGCCGACCGGACTGGCCCTGTTAGGCCAACCGGGAGCCGTTTCCCTCAACTGGTCCACGACGCCCACCGCAACCAGCTACAACGTCCGTCGCTCAAACGTAAGCGGCGGCCCCTATGACATCGTCGCAAGCGGTATCACCGGCACCTCGTTCACCGACGCGACGGTTTCCGACGGCACACCCTACTTCTACGTCGTGACCGCCGTGAACGCATTCGGCGAAGGCGACGAGTCGGCGGAATCCACCGCAACTCCGCACCAGCCGACAACTTTCGACAAGGCGGACAACACCACCAACCTGAACCTGTCGGGAAGCTGGGCGGCTGGCGTCGTTCCCAGCGGTTTCGACACCGCACGATGGACCGGCCTCGCCGGAGCGAACACCACCGTTCTCGGAGGGAACATGACCTTGGGGGGCATCCGGATCGAATCGACCGGCGGCGCGGTCACCATCGGCGCGGGCAACACGCTGACCCTTGGCAATGACGGCATCGACATGAGCACCGCCAACCAGAATCTCTCGATCGCCTCGGGACTGACCCTGGGAGCCGGTGATCAAACCTGGACCGTAGGCACCGGCAGGACTCTGGCAACCACCGGCACGTTCACCCGTGGCACGGCTGCCACACTGGTGGTCGACAAGACCGTCCATAACGGAACCGCGACCGCCTCGGGCATCAGCAACGTGAACAGCATCGCCGGTCCGTGGGCTGCCGTGCGGAGCACCGGCATCGCCGCGGCGGGATCGGCGAATGGTTTCACCTACGCGACCAAGAACGGCAGCAACCAACTCGTTACCTTCCAAGCCGCCACCTCGGCGAACTGGGGATGGACTTCTTCCAACAACGATACCTTCAACTACGACGTCACCGGCCCGGGTGGTGGCGGCAACCAGCTCGGCGTTGCCCGCACCGCCAATACCGCCCGCTATGTCGGTGGCACCGTGACGCAGTACTGGGGGAACAACAACACCACCACCATCACCCTCAACGGCCTGATGAACGCCGGCACCGGCACGCTGACCTTCGCTCAGAACGGCCCCGGGAACACCGCCAGCAGCTTCGGTCGTCTGGTCGTCGGCGCGACCGGTGAACTGGTCCTCACCGCCGCCAGTGCCGACATCACCGTCAACATGCCGGTCATCGACGGCACCGCAGCGGGTTCGTTGACCACATCCGGCCCCCACACGGTCACCTTCGGTGCGGCCAACACCTTCACCGGCGCGCTCAACGTGAACTCCGGCACCACCGTCGCCGATCCTGGTAACGGCGCGAACGACCGTGCGTTCAGCTATGTGAGCGGCATCACCGTTCACAGCGGAGCCACCCTCCGTTCGGGCGCGAACGGACTGTTCGGCTGGGACGGCACGCAGGAGAAACCCGTCACCGTCCACCGCGGCGGCACGCTCGTCGCCAACGGAGAACTCCTCAGCGACGTCGGCGTCGGCCTGCTCACTCTCAACGGCGGCACGCTCGCGACCCTCGCCAGCAATTCAACCGACTGGGGTTCCTGGCGTTTCGACAACTCGACCGACAAGCTGCTTGTCACCGCCGACTCCACCGTCAGCGCCACGAGGGTGAAGTTCGGCAATGCTTCCGCGGCGATCGAGGTTCAAACCGGGCGCACCCTCAATTTCACCGGCACGGTCGACAACACCGCCAATGGCGGTAACAGCTACCTGCGAAAAACCGGCGGCGGCACCTTGATCCTCGCCGGGGCGAATACCTACACCAACGCCACCTCGCTCGAGGCCGGCACCACGTTCGTCAACGGCTCGCTTGGAAACACGGCGGTCACCGTCGCCACCGGCGCCACCCTCGCCGGCAACGGCACGCTGGCCGGCGCCACCACCATCAACGGCACCCATGCCCCGGGTGCCAGTGCCGGCAGCCAATCGTTGGGCAGCACGCTCGGCTACGGTGCGGCCTCGAAGCTGGAATGGGAACTCGCCGCCAACAGCGTCTCCCCCGAAAGCGCTGACAAGGTCGTCGCTTCCGGCGCCGTCACCATCACCTCCGGAGCGACGTTGGACGTCTCTTTCACCCCCACCGGCAGCGGCGTTGCCTTCAATGATGTCTTCTGGAAAGAAGACCGTTCGTGGACGGTTCTGACCGGCCCAAGCGTCACCGGCAGCTTCACCCTCGGCAATGTCGGCAACGACCCCGCCGGACGGATCCTCACCGACTATGGTACGCTCTCCCTTGAGCAGAACACGACCTCCGTCACACTCGTCTTCACCCCCTCCCTCACGCCGATCGAAATCTGGCGGCAGGCGAACTTCGGGACGGATTGGAACAACCCGTTGATTTCCGGCGACCTCGTTGACGTCGAGCCCGACGGCAATTCGAACCTCGTCGAATACGCGACCGGAACGAATCCCAACCTCGCGAACGGGCATCCCCTCCAAGGTGAAACCTCCGGCGGCAAACTGAAGATCTCCTTCACCCGCTACACCGAAGCCACCGATGTCATTCTCATCGTGACCGCATCCGACGGACTTGACGGCGGTTGGACGGAAATCGCCCGCAGTGAGAATGGCGCGGCCTTCGCCATCACCGAGCCCGAAGCGCAAGTGAGCGAAACCGGCGCCGGCACCCTGCGGAACGTGGAGGTGACCGATGTCGTCACCACCACCGATCCCGCTCACCGGAAGCGCTTCATGCGCCTCGAAGTCGTCCGCTGAAGTCTGACCGATGATGCCTTTCACCACGAATTTCCATAATCCGCCCCGCGGACTCAGGTGTCGAACGACCTCCCCGCCACGCACCGAACGAGTCGTTTCTCTCGCAGCCGCCTTCGGCTGCCTGCTCGTCGCGCCCGTTGCGCACGCCTTCCCCGACCTTTCCAACGGCACCTATCGAATCATCAACCGGAACAGCGGCCAGGTGTTGTCGGTCAATGCGGGAGGCACCTTTGATGGAGCCAATGTGCTCCAATGGCCATGGAACGGAGGAAACGACCAGAACTGGATCCTCACGAGCCTCGGCGGCAACCAGTATTCGATCGAAAACCAGAACGCTCCGGGCAAGGTCCTGGATGTGAACGGTGGCGTCACCGCAACCGGGAATGGCGTGAACGTCCACATCTGGACCAACTCCGGCGCGAACAACCAGAAGTGGACCATCCAGCCGACCGGGGGCAACTACAACACCTACACTCTCGCAGCGGTCCACAGCGGAAAGGGGCTGGATGTCAACGGCGTGTCCTTTGCGAACGGTGCGAACGTCCAGCAGTGGACCTTGGGCCCGGGCTTGAACCAGGAATGGTACCTCGAACCGGTTACCCTGCCCACACCATCCGGATTGGTCGCCACCACCAACGACGGCCTCGTCACCCTGACGTGGAACGCCCAGCCAGGATCGTCCCGGTTCCACATCAAGCGCTCGACGACCAGTGGCTCGGGTTACACGACGATTGCGACCAACATCCGGGGCACGACCTTTCACGACAGCATGGTGGTAGGCGGAACCACCTACCACTACGTGGTGGCCACCGTGAATTTCGATGGTGAAAGCAACAACTCCGACGAAGTCAGCGCGACGCCCCTGACTCCCGCGCAACAATGGAGGTTGGATGAATTCGGCAGCTTCGACGATACCGGTGACCAAGCGGATGATGCGGATTTCGATTCCGATGGGACCGGGAACGCCCTCGAGCGCCACCTTGCCATGAACCCGACGGAGTCCGATCCGGAGCTTCTCCCCTGGCCAGGTCTCAGCGCGTCGGATTTGCAGTTGACCTACCGCAAGGCGGCCTGGCTGCCGGATGTGAATCTAACCGTCGAGGAAAGCGACCTTACCGGCCCATGGCTTCCCGCCAACGGAACCAGCGAGATCCTGAGTGACGACGGCACGGCGCAGCAAATCCGCTTCACCGCGCCGATCGGCTCGGAAGCGAAAAAGTTCCTCCGTCTGAAAGCGGAACCAAAGGAAAGACCCCGCGTGATCGTGACCACCGACGGTGAGGCGGACGATCAGGCCTCGATGGTGAGGTTTCTTCTGACGGCCAACGAATTCGACGTAGAAGCCATCGTCAACAGCTCGTCCCAGTTCCACTGGGTGGGTCCGGGTGCAGAAACCGGCTTCAATGCCTATCACCGGTTCGAGTGGTTCAAGGACTTCCTCGACCTCTACGCGCAAGTGTATCCCAACCTGCTGCTGCACGATCCCAACTATCCTTCGCCGGAGTACCTTCAGAGCCGGTGGAAGGTTGGCAACATCACCGCCAGCAGCGGGGCCGCCGCAGGCATCGGGGAGGATGACATCCGCACCGAAGGCGCGAAACTGATCGCGGAGATTCTGCTCGATGACAGCGACCCGCGGCCGATCTGGCTCCAGGCATGGGGCGGATGCAACACGATCTCGCGGGCCCTCAAGATCATCGAGGAAGACCATCCCGAAAGGATGGCGGAAGTCGCCGCGAAGATCCGTCTCTACTTGATCTGGGAACAGGACCAGACCTACAAGGACTATATCTTCGGATCCTGGGAGGCTCTCGGCGTCCAAACCATCATCGCGGATTCGTTCGACTGCATCGCCTACGAATGGCCGAACGACCTTCCCGATTCCCTGAAGGCCTCGCACTTCAACTCGCCGTGGGCATCGAACAACATCGTCTCGGGTCACGGCGCGCTCTGTGCCGCTTACGTGAACAATGGCGGAGCGTTCAATGCGGAGGGCGACTCACCGGCCTTCTTCCACACGATCCCCACCGGCCTACGCAACATGGAGTCCCCGGGTTTCGGCGGCTGGGGCGGCCGCTACGTGAATATCCGCAACAACGTCTGGATGGATACCCCGCCCGATGCCGCGGGCACCTGGAACTACCCCAACCCCGCAGCCGGCCAGTGGCGGTCGATCCACAACAGCTGGGCGAAGACCTTGCTCGGCTACTTGAAGTCGGACCGGGAGCAGTATTTCAAACCCATCTGGCGCTGGATGGACGACGTGCAGAATGACTTCGCCGCGCGCGCCGACTGGTGCGTGATGGACTACGCATCGGCGAATCACCACCCCGTTGTCCGGCTGAAGACCCCGATCGATCTGAACGCCGCTCCCGGAGTAGTGGTGACGCTCGATGCATCTCCCACCAGTGATCCGGATGGCGACACGCTGGGTTTCCTCTGGTGGAACGATTCCGAATCAGACTCTTACGCAGGAGGCGCCTTGCCTTCGACCGCTTCCTCAACAGCCACCATCACCGTTCCCGCCGGCGCTCTGGACGGTGACGAGCTTCACATGATCTGCGAGGTGACCGACAACGGATCGCCGGCCTTGACGCGATACCAACGGGTCGTGATTCGGGTCACCATCCCTTGAAATTCCCTCCGCCGTTCGCCAGGGAACCTGCCCCCCGTTTTCGACACCCGCATGGGTATCTGGCGGTTTCCCGGTCCGGATTTCGCTCTTTGTATCGAAACCCAGGCGGACCGCGCCCTTGAGAGGACACCGTTTCCGGCCGATGTTCCGGAAAACCGCGATCCAGCACCAAAACCCCACATGTTTGGAAAAACCCTGAAATTCCTCGAAGTCGCCGGCATCCTCTGGATGGCGGTCCCATCGGCTCACGCCCTCACGCTGAACAACGAATCGGCGACCTATTCCACGCTGCCGGGCACGGCCGTGACGATGAGCGGGCACTCCGAGCTGCACATCACAGGTGCGGCGGACCCGATTTCCGGATCCACGATCAACCTGACCTCGGAGGACTCGTGGGTGTTCTTCCACCACCCCACGGTGGTGCCGTCCTACACGCGGACCACGCTGCTGCCGCGCATCCAGGTGAATGGAGTCGCAGCGAACTCCGCCACCAACGTCGTGATCGCGAACTACGACAACGGTTCCGTGGTGATCCCCCACCCGAGCGGATTCAAGCCCCTCACGGTGTACACCGGCACGCATTTCACGGGACTGTCGTGGCAGCCGGACAAACTGACGATCTGGAACAACATCGGTTCCTTCAACGACAAGATCCGTTCGTTCACGCTCAAGCGGGGTTACATGGCGACCTTCGCATCGGAGCCGAACGGCACAGGCACCAGCAAGGTCTACATCGCGCAGGACAGCGATCTCGAAGTCGGCCTGATGCCCGCCGGACTGGACGAGAGCATTTCGTTCGTTCGCGTCCTGCCATGGCAGTGGACGACCAAAAAAGGGACCTGCGACACCAACCCGGTCGAGCTCAACGCCCGCTGGCACTACAACTGGAACATCTGGCAACCGAGCCAGCCGGAAAACTACGAATACGTCGCGATCAAGCAGCAGCCGTGGTGGCCCGGTCTCGACACCGGCTACATGAACTGGCTCGAGGTCACCCATTTGTCCGGATACAACGAGCCGAACAACCCGGTCGAGGACGCTTACAAGAACCTCTCGCCGCAGGGGTCGGTGGACGATGCGGTGGCACGGCTGCCCGAACTCCTCGGCACCGGCCTGCGGGTCGGCGCGCCGGCGGTGACGGATGGAGGCTATTCCTGGATCGTGGATTTCGTGAACAAGGCGAAAGCGGCCGGCCACCGGATCGACTACGTGCCCGTCCACTACTACCGCAGCCAGTGGAACAACGATCCCGCGGGCGCGGCGAGCCAGCTCTACAACTTCCTCGCAAGCATCCACAACGCCACCGGATTGCCGGTCTGGGTCACGGAGTTCAACAACGGAGCCAACTGGACCGACAACGCCCACGATCCGACCGTCACCCAGAACCGCGACTGCATCGAGGCGATGATCAACATGATGGACGGCCAGGACTGGATCGAGCGGTACTCGGTTTACAGCGCCGTCGAGTGGTTCCGCCAGATCTACTACGACGGCGGGGGCTTCACACCGATGGGGCAGATGTACAAAGACCACGTTTCCCCCATTGCCTATCAGCAGGAGGTTCCGAACTCCGGGGCCGCCGCTGCGGCGAAGTTCTTTTTCGAGGGTGACTTCCGCGACGATTCCGGAAACGGCAACAACCCGCTGGTGTACGGCACGCCGAAGATCCAGTCGGGAACGCCCTCCGGTGACGCGCTGTTTCTCGACGGCTCCGACGACTACCTGAGACTGCCGCCGAAGATCGCCGCGGCCGGAGATTTCACCTTCGCCGCATGGGTCAAGTGGGACGGCGGCGGAAACTGGCAGCGGATCTTCGATTTCGGAACCGGCACCAGCAACTACGTGTTCCTCACCCCGAACAGCGGTGGGAACCTGCGGTTTACCATCCGCAACAACGGCACCGAACAACAGCTCAACACCAGCCCGCTGGCAACCGGGGCATGGACACACGTCGCGGCCACCTTGAGCGGAAACACGGGAACGCTTTACGTGAACGGAGCCGTGAAAGACACCCAGTCGATCACGATCAATCCCGACGCGATCGCAGCGACCAAATGTTATCTCGGCAAGAGCCAGTTCGCACATGACCCGCTTTTCGACGGCCTGATCGACAACGTGTATTTTCTCAACCAGGCCTTGTCCCCGGGCGACATCGGCGTGCTGGCGGGCGGAGTCGGCGGAGCCCCGCCGGCCGCTCCGGCGGGACTCACCTCCATCGCCGGCAACGGCGTGGTCACGTTGAACTGGGCGGACAACACCGAGCTGGATCTGGCCGGTTATTCCGTTTACCGTTCCAAGACGAGTGGATCGGGCTATTCGTTGGTTGCTTCGGGCATCGCGGCGAGCGAGTTCCAGGACGCGTCCGTCACCAACGGGCTGACCTATTACTATGTGGTGAAAGCGTTGGACACCTTCGCCAACGCATCGGGAAACAGCAACGAGGCGGTCGCCAATCCGCGGTCCGACCTGTTGATCGCGCACTATGAATTCGAAGGCGACCATCAGGACAGCTCCGGCCTGGGTTTCCATGGAACGGCAGCCGGGGCGCCGCTCTGGCAGTCCGGTCCGGTGAACGTGGCGATGAAATTCGACGGCGCGGACGATCTGGTCACGCTGCCCGAAGGGATCGCCAACGGCAGCGACATCACCATCGCGACATGGGTCTATTGGAACGGAGGCAACAGCTGGCAACGGATCTTCGACTTCGGCACCGATGCGAACCACAACCTGTTCCTCACACCGCGCAGCGCGAGCAACACACTCCGATTCGCGATCACCCAGACCGGGAATCCGGGCGAGCAGCGTCTTGAAACGTCGCAACTGCCCACCGGTCAGTGGGTGCACGTCGCCGTCGTGCTCGAGGAAAATGTAGGTAAGCTCTATGTCAACGGTGCGGTCGTGGACACGGAAACGATCACCGTGAACCCGGGCGACTTCAATCCCACCGTCAACTACCTCGGCGAGAGCCAGTATGCCAACGACCCGCTGTTCAACGGCGCACTCGATGACTTCCGCGTCTACAGCTATGCGCTGGACGATTCGGCCATCGAGGAACTTTTCGAACACATCGCGCCGGCCGGAGCCGCACCGGAAACCTTGGCCTACTACCGCTTCGAGGAAGGTGTCGCGGGAGCCGACGTGGCATCGCAAGCCGATTCGGTGGTCGATTCCGCCGGGGCGGACGACAACATGAGCACCTGGTGGTCCGGCTCCGCGCCGAACTACACGGCGACGGTGCCCGGTCCGGCGATCGCCCAAACCGTGGCTGCCAACCTTCTGGCCGCCGAGTTCGACGGCGGGGACGACCTCTATGACGATCCCTCGCCGATCGGTCCGCTGCGGACCATGGCGATCGGCGACTTCACGGTCGAAAGCTTCGTTCGTTTCACCAACCTCGACGGTTTCAACACCATGGTCGGCCGCGACGATACCGGCGGAAACACGAACGGCGGCCAGGATGGCGACCCGCATGCGTTGTTCTATCTGCAGGAGACGGATGCGAACAAACTCCGCGTCTGGCTGACGAACGCCAGCGGGAATCCGGTGGTGGTCGATGGAACGACGACGCTCCAGATCAACACCTGGTATCACGTCGCGGCAGTCGGTGACGCCGCCGCCGGTACGCTGAAAATCTATCTGAACGGAGCGCTGGAAGGAACGGCGACCGGCTTCGACGGACTCTTCGATCCTGCCGAAGACAACATCTGGACCATCGGTCGCGGCCAGTGGAACGGAGGACTCGCCGATCTCGTGGACGGGTTCCTCGACGAAGTCCGCATCAGCGCCGGCGCGCTGACACCCGACCGCTTCCTCAATTTCAATCCCGATGCGGACGGCGATCAGTTGAAGGACACTTGGGAACTCGCACGGTTCCGCAACCTCTCGCAAACGGCCGCCGGAGATCCGGACGATGACGGATTCGACAACGCGGCGGAGGAAGCCAACGGCACGGTGCCGACGATTTCCGACCGGATCCCGCAACTCGGGATGTCCATCAGCGGCGATCGTTTGACGCTTACCTGGCCGGTGAACCACATCGGGTGGCGACTGGAGCACTCGGAGGACCTTGAACCCGGAAGTTGGACCGTGCTTCCGGGCAGCGAGGAAACGAACAGTTATGAGGTCTTCATGTATCAAGGAGGAATCATGCGCGGCTTCTTCCGGCTCGCATATCCATGAGATCGCGTTTGAAAAAAGATCGGCAGAGACCAAGCTCCACTCCCTTTCCATCCCGTCGTACATGAGACTGATCCCCTTCCTTGTCTTCCTCGTTTCGCTCACAACCGCGCAATCCCCTGCGGAGCCGATCACCGGCATGGTCGGCGTCGGCACATGGAAGACGCAGGCGGAATTCAAGGACATCAAGGTCACCAAGAACGGCCGGACGCTGTTCTCAAGCGAGCGCTCCAAGGACATCGGACCTTGGAAGACCCATCGCGGAGAATGGCGGATGGAGGACGGCGTCCTGACGCAGGGCGGTGATGCCGAAGATGCCCGGGCTTTGATCGGCGATCCGTCGTGGAGCGACTGCACGATCACCCTGAAGGCCCGCAAGACCGGAGGAAACGAAGGGTTTCTGATTCTCTTCGGAGTCCCCTCGGCCGATTCGCACATCAAGTCGTGGTGGAACGTCGGCGGCTGGGACAACAGCGGCCATGCCATCCAATCGCCCGGCGTTCCCGAACAACGGGTGCCCGGCCACATCGAGCAAGGCCGTTGGTATGACCTCAAGATCGAACTCGATGGCGGCACCGTCCGCACCTACCTCGACGGGAAGATGGTGCAAACCGCCAGCAAGCCCTCGGACAAGGACGCGCAGCGCGAGTTTCCGCACGCGCTCATCCCCGACCTTTTCGCGGATCCGGCGATCACGGAGTTCGACGGAACGTTCTACTGCTACGGCACCACCGACGGCATGGGACAGGGGCTCGCCACTTCGGGACTGCCGGTGGTATGGAAATCGAAGGACTTCCTGCACTGGAGTTTCGACGGATCGATCATGCCGCCGAATTTCGATGCGAAATTCTGGGCGCCCGGAGCGGTCGTGGAGAGGGATGGGCGCTACTATCTGTTCGCCACGCTCGACAACCACATCACCGCCCTGGTGAGCGGCTCGCCGGATGGACCGTTCCGGACGCTCGATGGCAAGGACATCACGAAAACCTCCGGCTGGGAGAAGTTCCCGATCCACGTCGGCCACCCGATCGATGCCGAGGTGTTTCGCGACGATGACGGATCGTATTACATGGTTTGGTCGCAGCGTTTCATCGCGAAGATGAACGATGACTTCAGCGGCTTCGATGGAGAGCCCGTCGAGATCCGCACCAAACGCGGCGGTTACTCTGAAGGCCCGCAGATCATCCAACGCGACGGCATCTACTACTACCTCTACACCCTCGGCGGCAGCGAGTCCTATCAGTATGCCTACATGATGAGCCGCGAATCCATCATGGGACCATGGGAGGCTCCGGAGCACGACATCATTTCCACCACCGACAGGAAGCAGGGCATCTACGGCCCCGGACACGGATGTTTCTTCCGCCCGGATGACTCGGACCAGTGGTATTTCATCCACCTCGAATACGGCCGCAGCGGGACCAACCGCCAGCCGGTCGCCACCAAGATGAACTTCAACGCGGACGGAACGATCCAACCGATCGTCTTGTCCGCGAAGGGCGTCGGCGCGCTGCGCAAGGATTCCCGCTACTCCACCCCCAACCTGGCGCTCGGAAAACGCGCCATCGTTTCCTCGACCCTGCCGGAAAACCGGATCCCACCAATCGCGGATCCGACGCTCAACCGCATTGAGACCTTCGCGGCTGCGAACGCCCTCGACGGGTCGAACGGCAGCCGCTGGATGGCCACGGAGAGCGATCCGAACCCTCGTTTCCAAGTCGACCTCGGCTCCGTCCGCGAGATCCGGCGGACCGAACTCTTCTTCGTCCAGCCGACCAGCGGACACGCCTACCGGCTCGAATCATCGGTGGACGGCAAGACCTGGCAGACCTACGGCGGAAACGCCGAGGTCGGAATCCGCTCGCCGCATGTCGATGAGACGCCCGCGAAAGCACGCTATCTGCGATTGACGATTCTCAAGGGGGTGGCCGGTCTCTGGGAATTCGGCGTGTATTGAGGCGCGGCAAGGGGGCGGCCGCGCCGATGGCGCGAATTCCTCAGGAATCCCGCTACTCCTATGAAGGGCGGACCGCGCCCTCGGAAAACCGCCGAATCGATGCTTCGACCCGAAACCCAAAAGACGCCGCTCCGATACTCCGTTGCGCTCCTCCTCTTCACCCTTGCCAGCGCGTTTCCCTCGCCGGCGCAGGACCGTGATGTCGTTTTTGAAACCACGGATCCCGGAGAGGCCAAATCCATCGCGACATGGGGACTCGACACCGCCTGGCTCAGCGAGGTGAACGTCCGCCGCGGCGTGGTGTTCATGGGCCAGCCGCAGGTCGATGTGATCCGGTTTTCCTTCACCGGCGACTGGCCGCTGGTAGGCGGAACGCTCGGCACCGAAGCGCAGGCCGAGTTCGACCAGCGCATGGCGATCGTCGACAATTGGACGGAGTCCGACACGGCGCTGTATTTCAACAACGACACGGGAACGCTCGATTCGTCGTTCGATAATGGCGACGGCGGCGTGAACGCCGCGGCGTGGGCGGAGTTGATCGACGTGACCCGCCAGAAGTGCGAGGACGCGGGCCGCAAGGTGCTTTCGGTTTCTCCGATGAACGAGCCGGACTACGCGACGTGGCAGGGCGACGTGAACCGCTTCGGCGATGTGTGCTGGCAGCTCAGGAACACCTACGGCGCCGATTTCGCCGGCATCCGCTTGATGGGCGGAAACACGCTCAACAATGATCAGGCGGCCGCTTGGTATGATACCTTGAACGGTTTCGGCTACCTCGAGGAAGGCAACACCCACCAGCTTGCCGGCAGTTTCGACACCTACGCAGCGTTTTACGACACGGTGCAGGCCAACGGCGATGTCGGTTGCAACGACGAACTGCACAACGTGGCCGAGGCCATGATCGGCGCCGAACACGGCATGGACGCCGCCATCTGGTGGGGCTCCGCCGAGCGGGCCCGTGGCGAGTTCGTCCAAGCCAGCGACGGCGACCGGCTCGCCTATGCGGAGAACCGTCCGTACTGGACCGCCGCATCGGTCTACCGCGCGCCGGGCGCGGGCAACGCCCTCAAGGGTTTCGTCGGTGAGTCCGAACGTCAGAGTGTGGCGCACAACTATCAGTTCATCGCCAAGGACCGACCCGTGTTCTTCGACGGCCATGGCCCGCAACACACCTACGAGCTGAGCACTTCGGGCGACTGGTCGTATTGGTCCACCGCCCACAAGAACGCCGAGCGCGTCGTGAACATCACCTGGGGCGACGACGTGCAGCCGGCCATCGACGGCACCTACTATCGCGTAAATCTTAGACTGGCGGGTAAAGGGATTTGAGTTTGATGCGGGCCTGTTCGTTGGTGAATTGCCAGGAGATGGGTTTCGAGTTCGCATTCTTCCATTCGAGATATGCCTTCACTTCCTTGCGGAATTCCTCTTCGGATCCGATTCTGCGGTCGAGGCAGGTTCGGGCCAGCAGGCCGATCTCGATTTCCGCCATGTTGAGCCAACTGCCGTGTTTGGGCGTGTAATGGATTTC